>NZ_PVTQ01000013.1:16757-136561 GCF_003003355.1 Donghicola tyrosinivorans | reverse complement strand
TCGGGCGAATAAGGCTTCGTGGTTCTTTGCTTTCTATGTTCCATAACAGGCAATTCTCCGAGAGTTTTGCCCTCCGGTAAAGACGGGGCGGTTCAATCAGCTGAACCTCGTGTCCAAGAGCTTCCATCTCATGGACCCAAAAATGTGCGCTGCCGCACGCTTCGAAGATCACCATGCTGGGCTCTTGCTGCGCCATGAACGCGGGGAATTGCTTTCGCGTCAGTTTCTTGCGGAACTGGACCTCCCCCGTACGAAGGGCACCATGAACTTGAAAAACTGCCTTTGCCAGATCGACCCCGATCATCATATTCTTCATCTCGCCGTCCTCCTTTGCGCGTGGCGTTGAACACCACGACCTTGGCACATTGCGATGCCGTCTAGGGAGGGCGGCAACCACTCCATCTGACGGGACCGGTAGTGAGGAACAGGTCGATCGGACGGCCTTGGCTGTCGCAGATGGCGTGCAATTTAGTGTTCATACCGCCCTTGGTTCTGCCGATCAGGCGCCCACGCCCCCCTTTTTGACGCCCAAACTGGACGCAGTACGATGGGCTTTCAAATAAGTTGCATCAATCATCACAGTCGTCTCCTCGCCGTGCTCAGCGGCCAGCCCCGCCATGATCCGAGCGAAGACACCCCGGTCGCTCCACCGCTTCCAACGGTTGTAGAGCGTCTTGTGCGGGCCATACTCTCTTGGCGCGTCACGCCACCGCAAGCCGTTGCGATTGATGAAGATAATGCCGCTCAGGACCCGCCGGTCGTCGACCCGGGGTCTGCCGTGTGACTTCGGGAAGTAAGGCTCCAGACGCGCCATTTGCGCATTACTCAACCAGAAAAGATCAGACATGCTCACCGCTCGTTTTCGAACGGTGAATCATGCGCGACGAACCAAATCAATGGGTCCTGACCCTAGCCAGCTTCTGTCGGGCTTACGCCCAAAAACAGGCAATGTAATGCAAAGTAATTCTTGCCTTGGAACGGGCCGTCTTGGGCAAAGAAGGGGACAGTCGCTTCTTTGTTTGGACTGATCGACCGCTTTGGCAAACCGTGCTGTTATCTTGCGCCTGAAGCTGATCATCGGGCCAAGAGTGGCGGCGTCAAACCGGAAATCTGGATTATGGCGACTTTGGGTGAAAGCACAGTTTATGCGTGTGCTCTCACCATTCATATTCTGGAAAATTTATGTGTTATGCAAATGATTTAAGTCAAGTTGCATAAAAAATAGGCAGTTTACGAAGGCATTGTTTCCAGCAAGCCGGTGCAAGCTATGGATGTCAGTGTCGCAAGGCGAAATTTTCTGAGGGGGCAGTTCAAACAGGCCTCTCTTACGTTCATGCACCCCCCTGGGGCGCAACCGACGTTCGCAGATTTATGCGACCGCTGCGGGGCATGCGCGCGCGCCTGTCCCACCGGCATCATCCGGCTGGATGAACAAAACTTGCCGCAGATCGATTTCACCAAAGGCGCATGTGATTTCTGCGGTGACTGTGCGGCGGCCTGCCCGACCGGCGCATTGCTGAAAGACGACATCGCGAACTGGCCGTGGCGCGCCGAGATCACCGGCGCGTGCCTGTCGATGAAAGGCACCGCCTGCCGCGCTTGCGAAGATGCCTGCGAGGCCCGCGCCATCCGTTTCACGCTCTTGCCGCAAGGCCGCGCGGTTCCGGTGCTTGACGAAAGTCAATGCTCGGGCTGCGGCGAGTGCGCATTTACTTGTCCGACCCAAGCCGTCCGTTTCACACGTCCGGCCCCTGCGGAAAGGGAGAGAACACTATGAACATCTGTGGATGCCTGATCCATATTTCGCAGGACAAGCTTTATGCCGCCCGCGCCCAAATGGAGGTGACCGACGGGGTCGAGGTGCATGCCGCCACCGACCAAGGCCGCCTTGTCGTGGTGGTTGAGGATACGCCGGACAAGCGGGCCTCGGACATCATCATGGACCTTCACCAGATACCGGGCGTGATCTCGCTATCGCTCAATTACCACCATTTCGAAGACCTCGCCGTGCCTTCCGCGCGGGAACTGGTCGCTCAGCCGGAGATTTGACATGACCATCTCGGAATCCCGCCGCAATTTCCTGAAAGCCTCGGCTGCGGCCAGCACTGCAGCCGCCGCTGGCTTGACCTTGCCCAATGCCGTCAGCGCCCAAGCCGCCGGTGATGCCGGTATCCGCTGGGACAAAGCGCCCTGCCGCTTTTGCGGGACGGGCTGTTCGGTTCTGGTCGGCACCAAAGAGGGCCGCGTCGTCGCCACGCAGGGCGATCCCGAAGCGCCTGTGAACCGCGGTCTGAACTGCATCAAAGGCTATTTCCTGTCCAAGATCATGTACGGACAGGACCGTCTGACCACGCCGCTCTTGCGCAAGACCAACGGCGTTTACGACAAGAACGGCGAGTTCGAACCCGTGTCGTGGGACGAAGCCTTCGACGTCATGGCGCAAAAGTGGAAAGAGGCACTGGCCAAGAAAGGCCCGACCAGTGTCGGCATGTTCGGCAGTGGCCAGTGGACCGTCTGGGAAGGCTATGCCGCCGCCAAGCTGATGAAGGCCGGCTTCCGGTCCAACAACATCGACCCCAACGCGCGGCACTGTATGGCCTCTGCTGTGGTGGGCTTCATGCGGGCCTTCGGCATTGATGAGCCGATGGGCTGTTATGACGATCTAGAGCACGCGGATACCTTCGTGCTTTGGGGATCGAACATGGCGGAGATGCACCCGATCCTGTGGTCGCGTCTGACCGACACCCGCCTGACCAAACCGGGCGCAGAGGTGCATGTGCTGTCCACCTATGAGCACCGCTCGTTCGAGCTGGCTGACAACGGCATGGTGTTCAATCCCCAGTCCGATCTGGCGATCCTGAACTACATCGCCAACTACATCATCCAGAATGATGCGGTGAACTGGGACTTCGTGAACAAGCACGTCAACTTTACCCGCACCGACACCGATATCGGCTATGGCCTGCGCCCCGAACACGAATTGCAGCAAGCTGCCGCCAATCCGGACTCGGGCAAGCTGTCGCCGATGACCTTTGACGAATATGCCGCCTCGGTCGCGGAATATACCGTTGAAAAAGCGTCGGAAATCTCTGGCGTGCCGGTCGCGCAGCTGGAACGTCTGGCGCAGCAATACGCTGACCCCAAGCGCAAGGTCATGTCCCTGTGGACCATGGGCTTTAACCAGCACACCCGCGGGTCGTGGGTGAATGGTCTGATGTACAACGTCCACTTGCTGGTGGGTAAGATTTCCGAGCCCGGAAACTCGCCCTTCTCGCTGACCGGACAGCCCTCGGCCTGTGGTACGGCCCGTGAGGTTGGCACCTTTGCCCACCGTTTGCCCGCCGACATGGTCGTGGCCAACGATGCGCACCGCGAGATTTGTGAAACCGCTTGGGGCATTCCCGCAGGAACCATCCCGCCCAAGCCGGGTTTTCACGCGGTCTTGCAGAACCGGATGCTGAAAGACGGGGTGCTGAACGCCTATTGGGTGCAGTGCAACAACAACATGCAAGCCGCCCCCAACATGAACGAAGAGGGCTTTCCCGGCTATCGCAACCCCGAGAACTTCATCGCCGTGTCGGACCCCTACCCCACCGTCACGGCTATGGCCGCCGACCTGATCCTGCCCACGGCCATGTGGGTGGAAAAAGAGGGCGCCTACGGCAACGCCGAACGCCGCACCCAGTTCTGGCGTCAGCAGGTGGATGCCCCCGGCGAGGCGCGCTCGGATCTGTGGCAGGTAATGGAATTCGCCAAACGCTTCACCGTCGAAGAGGCGTGGGGCGAAGAGCTGCTGTCGCAAAAGCCTGAACTGGCGGGCAAGACCCTGTACGAAGTGCTGTTCGAGAACGGCAAGGTCAACGCCTACCCGTTGGCGGAAACCGCCGAAGGGTTCAACAATCAGGAATCCACGCACTTTGGCTATTACGTCCAGAAGGGCCTGTTTGAGGAATACGCCGACTTTGGCCGTCACCACGGTCACGATCTGGCACCCTTTGACACCTACCATCAGGCACGCGGTCTGCGCTGGCCCGTGGTCGATGGAAAAGAGACCCTCTACCGCTTCCGCGAAGGCTACGATCCCTATGTGGCCGAAGGCGCAGGCGTGCAGTTCTATGGCAAGCCCGATGGCAAGGCGAACATCATCTTTGCCCCCTATGAGCCTGCCGCAGAGGCGCCCGATGAGGAATTTGATCTGTGGCTCTGCACGGGCCGCGTGCTGGAACATTGGCACTCGGGCTCGATGACACGGCGGGTGCCTGAACTGCACCGTGCCTTCCCCTCGGCGGTGGTCTTTATGCACCCCGATGACGCCAAGGATCGCGGCCTGCGCCGCGGGCAAGAGATCATGATCTCGACCCGCCGCGGCGAGATGCTGAGCCGCGTGGAAACACGGGGCCGGAACAAGCCGCCGCGCGGTCTGGTCTTTGTGCCGTGGTTCGATGAGGGCCAGCTGATCAACAAGCTGACACTGGATGCCACCTGCCCGCTGTCCAAGGAAACGGACTTCAAAAAATGCGCCTGCAAGGTCGAGCGCGCCTGACGCGCCCGATCCAACGCCAGCTTTGATCAGGATGTGACCGATGCCCGCCGCCAACCCTTCCACACAGGCTGACCGCCGCCGCTTTCTGGTGAATGCGGCGCGGATGGCGGGTGGCTGCGCGGTGGCGGGCGGTTTGCTGTCCTGGCTGGCTCATGACGCCCGCGCTTTGCCAGCGCAGGCGTTGCGCCCGCCCGGCGCACTGGATGAGGCCGACTTTCTGGCCGCCTGCATCCGCTGCGGCCTGTGCGTGCGAGATTGTCCCTATGACACGCTTTCGCTTGCTGAACTTGGGGCAGACGGACCTGCCACCGGCACGCCGTTCTTCACGGCCCGCGATGTCCCCTGCGAGATGTGCGATGACATTCCTTGTGTTGCCGCCTGCCCTACAGGGGCGCTGGATAAGGGGCTGACCAACATCGACGATGCCAGGATGGGCACCGCCGTTCTGGTCGATCAGGAAAACTGCCTGAACTTTCTGGGGCTGCGCTGCGATGTTTGCTATCGGGTCTGCCCCGTCATTGATGAGGCGATCACCCTTGAGCTGTCACACAATGACCGTTCGGGCCATCACGCGATCTTCGCGCCAACGGTCCATGCGGACCGCTGCACCGGCTGCGGCATGTGTGAAAAAAGCTGCGTCCTGCCCGAAGCCGCGATCAAAGTTCTGCCCGTGCGGCTGGCCCGTGGCGCCTCGGCCGAGCATTACCGCAAGGGCTGGGAAGAGCTTGAGCAGAACGGCGCCCCGCTGGTTGACGGGATCATTGACCTGCCGGACCGTTTGCCCGGCCCCGGCACTGACAATCTGGCGACGCCGGGCGGCTTTGCCCCTGTGTTCACCCTGCCGGAGTCCGGACAATGAGCGCAAAAACAAAACTGCCCACCGGACAAGAGGCCATCGCCGTCAAAGGCTGGATCGGCGCGCATAAGTGGCTGCTGCTGCGCCGTGCCTCTCAAGTGTTTTTCTTGGCGCTTTTCCTGCTGGGTCCGTGGTTCGGGATCTGGTGGGTCAGCGGCACACTGGCCGGATCGCGCACCTTCGGGGTTCTGCCGCTGACCGATCCGCTGGTCATGGCCCAAAGCCTTCTAGCCGGTCATAGGCCAGAACTGACAGCGCTGACCGGCGCGGTGATCGTGTTGGCGGTCTACGCGCTGATCGGCGGGCGGGTCTATTGTTCGTGGGTCTGCCCGATCAATCCGGTCACCGATGCGGCCCACTGGCTGCATGACCGTCTGGGCCTGCCCAAAGGCTGGCAACCCAAGCGCCACACCCGCCTGTGGGTGCTGGGGATGGTGCTGCTGGTCTCGGCCCTGACCGGCGTCATCGCGTGGGAGGTGGTGAACCCAATCACCATGCTGCATCGGGGTCTGGTCTTTGGCATGGGCGCCACATGGGGGCTGGTTGCGGCGATCTTTCTGTTCGACCTGCTGGTCGCCCGTCGCGGCTGGTGCGGACATTTGTGTCCCGTGGGCGCGTTCTACGGGCTGGTGGGGGCCAAGTCCCTGGTGCGGGTCTCGGCGCGGCAACGGTCTGCCTGTGATGACTGCATGGATTGCTTTGCGGTCTGCCCTGAAAACCACGTCATTTCCCCTGCCTTGCGGGGCAAACAGGGCGACACGCCCCTGATCCTGTCGCCCGACTGTACCAATTGTGGACGCTGCATCGACGTTTGTTCGGTGGACGTTTTCACCTTCACCCACCGTTTCGACGACAGGCTGTCAGAGCCCGGCGATACGGCCACGCCAAACGTCGCGGACAAAGCCGCATGAACGACAACCACGGAGAATTTAGATGAAATTTCTGGTGATAACGGGTCTCTCCGGCCTTGCCTCCACACTTGCCTTTGTCGGCATCGTAGCAGCCCAACAAGCCGGAGACGTGAAGAGCCTGCGCAATGATCCCTTGGACGTGACCAACGCGATCGAGGACATCTACCAGCAGAACGAAGGGCGCGCGGCGCGGAACTACCGGCAGCAACCGCCGATCATTCCCCACTCGATGGAGCAGTACCAGATCGACCTGCGCACCAACCAGTGTCTGACCTGTCACGACTGGAGCAACGCCGGTGAGCGCGGCGCACCGACCCTGTCGATGACGCACTATCTGGACCGCAACGGCACCCAGCTGGACACGGTTTCGGGCACCCGCTGGTTCTGCAACCAGTGCCACGTTCCGCAGGCCGATGCGCCCGCGCTGGTGGATAACGTTTTCAAGCCGTCCAGCACCCGCTGACCCATCCAAGGAGACAGACAATGGCTGATCCAAACAACGGCGGGCCGGTGCGCAAACGCGGTCTCGCGCGGCTCTGGGACATCATCTGGAGTCCCACCTCGGTCATGAGCGTCGGCTTTCTGCTGATCGCCGGCTTTATTGGCGGGGTTCTGTTCTGGGGCGGGTTCAACTGGTCGCTGGAACTGACCAACACCGAGGAATTCTGCGTGTCCTGTCACACGATGGAAACCAACCTTGGCGAATACCGCGAGACGGTCCATTACAACAACCATTCAGGCGTGCGGGCGATCTGCTCTGACTGCCACGTTCCCCATGAATGGCAGTACAAGATGAAGGCCAAAATCATGGCCGTCAAAGACGTGTACCATGAGATAGCGGGCACCATCTCGACCCCCGAGAAATACGAAGAGCGTCGCTTGGAGATGGCGGCAGCAGTCTGGAAGAAGATGAAGGCCAGTGACAGCCGCGAATGCCGCAACTGTCACGCGTTCGAATACATGGACTTCACCATGCAAGAGACCCGCGCTGCCGACAATCACCAGCTTGCCATCGACACCAACATGACCTGTATCGATTGTCACCAAGGGATCGCCCACGATTTGGCCCCCGGCTACATGGAAGAATACAAGCATGTGGTTGATACGCTGGCTGGCACCGCTCCGGCCCGTGACGGCTCCATCGATGTGGCGCAGATCAAAACCTACCTCGGCCTTTCGGCTGACTAAGGCCCAAGGGGCGCGGGCATTCCCATGCCCCGCCCACATAGAAAGGGACAAAGAATGCTTAGTGTATTGGATCTTGTTGGCACCATCGGCGGTGCTGTGCTGGGGCTGCCCGGTCTGGTGGGGATCGCTTTTGGAATGATGACGCGCAAACCCTTGGTGGCGCTGGTGCTGGGGGCCGCTGTCGGGGTTCTTGCGCCGGTCCTGCTGGGAGGCTCTCATTCAACCGACGTTCCGATAACCACGCTTGAGATGGCGATCTCGGTGGTGATCGGCGTGCTGGCCGCGCAGGTGGGCTGCGTGATCCGGCGGCGGGGCGCGACGGTCTAACCGCCGCTTCCCGCAGGTTTCGGCACTGTGCCGAAAAGCAAAACGGGCCTCTTTTCAGAGGCCCGTTTTACGTTGTCCGAAGCTATGTCCACCTTAGGCGGGAACCGGCGCGGTCATCCAGTCGTAAAGCAGCGCGGTATCGGCCTCTAGCCGCGTGGCCATACCGCCCGCATAAGCCAGAAAGTCGTCATGGTTCAGTTGGTTAACTGCGGTCAGAACGGGAATGCCCCTCTCGATCGCTTTGGCAAAGGCATCGCACATCCCGCGCCTCTGACATTCCTGCGCCCCGAATTTGTTGATGATCAGCGCGTCCGCCCCGTCATCCAAAGCACGGACCACCCAAGCCGAGGCATCCTCAAGCGAGGCAGGGTCCAACCGGCATCCCCGCGACCCGCTGCCTAATTGCTGCGCGATAGCGATCTGCGGGCCTACAGGCAGAACCGCCAGATCCATATCGCAAGGATGATCGCTGTCATCGGGCGCACGGCACTGGATAAGTCCCGCCACAGTCCGCCCGTCCGCGTGCAGCCGCGCCGCAAGGTCCGACAGGGCAGCATCTGCCGCGCCGCGCTGGGTCGAAAGAATATAGCCAAAGCGGATCATGTCAGGCTCCTTGTGGGAAGGGGATAAAATCAACTGGTGCACCGGTTGGCAGGGTTGTGACGTCCGCAGGGATGATCACGCATCCGCCGGCATCTAGCAACGGCGACATGCGCCCCGAATGCACAGTGCCACCGATAGTTACAGTCATAGAACGGCGGTCCAGACTGGCAGGCCGGACCTCGGCCCGACCGGACGAGCGTACGATGGTGTTCGCCGCCCGCAGGTTCTGCCGAAAATCCTGTGAGGCTGCGCCCGAAAGCCCCGCCAGCACCGGCAATCCCAGAAGGAGGAACGTCACAAAGGCCGACATCGGATTGCCCGGCAGGCCGATCCAGCAAGCATCCCCGATATGGCCCAAAGTCACCGGCTTGACCGGTTTCAACGCGACCGAGGGCACCGTGACCCGCGCGCCCATTGCCTGAACTGCCGCCCGCATGTGATCTTCTTCGCCCACAGACACGCCGCCAGAGGTGATAATCAAATCCGCATGAGCCAAGGCAGTGGTCAGAGCCGCCATATGGGCGGCCAGCGTGTCAGCCACATGCTCTTGCATCACCAGTTGCGCGCCGTGTTGGGCCAGCAATGCACTGAGCATAGGTGTGTTCACATCGTTGATCTGACCGGCTCTCAGGGTGCTGCCCGCAGGCCGCACCTCATCGCCCGTGGTCAGCAGCGCCACGCGCACTTGCCTGCGCACGGACACCCGATCAATTCCAGCAGAGGCCGCCACCGCAATCGCCCGCGCGGTCATCTGCGTGCCTGCCGCCAGCACCTCTTGGCCTGCCGCGATCTCTTCACCTGCATGGCGAATATTGCTGCCCACAGGGGGCAAGTTGTGGAAGGTCACGGTTTGGTCGTCATAGGTGGCGTTCTCTTGCATCACCACCGTATCGGCCCCCATAGGAATGGGTGCGCCCGTGAAAATCCGTGCGGCTGTGCCGGGCAAAAGCGGCGCGGCTTCCGCCCCCGCAACAATCCTCTGGCTGATCGCAAGACGCCATCTGCCCACCTCTTTCAAACCATGCGACCTGATCGCAAACCCATCCATTGCCGAGGCCGCAAAGATCGGCACGTTGCCCGCCGCCAACACAGGCTGCGCCAGAACGCGTCCGCTGCTTTTACCAAGAGGAAGGGTTTCAAAACCGCTGACGGGTCGGGCCAATTGGCTTGCGGCGATCATGGCCTGCTCTAGCGGCATAGCCGAGCCAACCCCGCAACCGCAGGGGTCTTTTTCCAGAACTTGTCCCATGAAACCTCACGCACCAGACACAACGTTTATCCCGTCGTGTGTGGCCGAAAGCCCGTTCAAAGAACTTAACTTATGTCAAATTCTTGATAAAAAAGCTTAGAACTTAGGCATTGTCCCTTAAAGACACTGCTGCTTACAGAATGTAACCCGTTTCCGAGGTGACCCATGCTTTTACAAGATCGACGGATCGCGCAGTCTTCGCTGCTGCTTTCGGGCTTGGGCGCGGGTGTAACAGATGACATCCTTGCAGGCGCGCAGGTGCAAGACACCGCCCGCGCCAGCACGATCTTTCTTCAAGGTGATCCGGCTCGCAGGATTTTCATCGTACTGGACGGCTGGGTTAAACTCTACCGCATGACCCCCGCCGGGACCGAGGCTGTCGTGGGCGTCTTTACCCGCGGCCACAGCTTTGGCGAGGCGGTGGCCTTTCGCGGTGACCTCTACCCTGTCTCTGCCGAGGCCGTCACCGCCTGCCGACTTGTCAGCATCGATGCAGGGCACATTCTGGGGCAGATCCAGAAAACGCCAGAGATCGCGGTCTCGATCCTTGCGGCGACCTTCACCCACCTGCACGCGCTGGTTCAGCAGGTTGAGGGGCTGAAGGCCCGCACCGGCCCCCAGCGCGTGGCCGAGTTTCTGCTAGAGTTGGCCGATTGCCAATCGGGCACCTGCACGGTGCAGCTACCCTACGACAAAGTGCTGATCGCAGGCCGCTTGGGGATGAAGCCCGAAAGCCTGAGCCGCGCCTTTGCCAAGCTGCGCGAACACGGCGTCACCATCCGCAACAACAGTGCCGAGATCACCGATATGACCGCATTGGCCGCTTTCGTGGCCGAAGATCCTGCAAACGCATGGACCCGTTGAGACGGTAAGTTACTCGGCTGAAGGGGTGGCCAGTTTTGGGCCGGTAAAGACCGGATAGAGGCTAACCGAATACAGCAGAAACACCGCAATCCACATCAAGCCCGACAGCAGGATGTTGGCGTCATAGGTCTGCGGCCACATCTCGGCGCTGTAGCGCAGGAATGCGGTGACCGGCACCAACCCATAGGCAATCGCTAGCGCCTTGGGCGCGATCAGCGGCCTTCCCGAATGGCCCAAGGCCGCCCGCGACATCACGGCCAATGTCATGCCCGCGATCCCGCCGATGGACAGCACATGCAGGGCGGCGATCTCGGACCCCGTTCCCAAGGCTGCCAAACCCCACATCAACAGACCCGCACCCGTCGCCAGATAGGACAGGTGCAGCGTCCACAGGATTGGATAGGGCAGCGTCCAAAGGGGCCGCCAAAGGCTGGTACGGATCATCACCAGAACGCCTGCCAGCATTGCCGGAACCGCTGCATAGTGATCGCCCAAACCTGTCAGCAAGGCCAGAACAGTGGCAATTGCGCTGATGATACTGGCCGCCGCCAATGGCGCTGGATTGACGGGCAGTCCGGTTTCCCGACCGGTGCGTAGCATGGCATTGCGGGTAAAGGCAGGTGTCACCCGCCCGCCCAAGATGACAATCAACGCAGCCAGAGCCAGCACGCCCACACGCATCCCCCGCACGGAGGTATCTTCGGTCCAGCCAAGCCATTCCAGATGCATCATCAGGTTCCCGCTCCAGACCAAAGCGATCATGGTCAAAAGGATCATCTGCGGGGCTTTCGGGCGGCGCAGCAACAGCATCAGGATACGCAAGCCGACCGCAGGCAGCAGGGCCAGATCCACCAGAGCAACGACCCACACAGGCAAGGCACCCGATAGATACAGCGCCAAGCGCCCCGCCAGCCATAACCCCGAAACCGCTGCGAAATACATCTGCGAGGCGCCCTTGCTTTTGGTCCAGTTCGGCGCCGCCGTCAGCAAAAACCCAGCCACCGCAGCCGAACCGTAGCCGAAGATAAACTCGTGGGCGTGCCATTCAAACGGACTGATCGCTATCGAGGTGAACAGATCACCTTCCCCTGTACGCAGCAAAAGATGCGCCAGCCAAAGGGCCATACTGAAAAGGGCGAACAGCCCCGCGAGGAAAAAGAAAATCCGGTAGCCTGCGGAAAACAGCAAAGGAAGGGGACGGCGCGCCATTTGCGAACTCCTGATCGCATCTTTTGGCTGACGCTAGGGTCCGCCACGATCCAGCGCCTTGACTAAAATCAACGGGTGGCGTGGGGATGGGACCTGTGGGATCGGATGAGGTTTCAGACCCAAGCTACAAGCTCTTTCCTTTAGCCGACTTCGCAGAAGCTGCCGGTCTTTACGAGCGTTATTTGACGAAGGTTGTCTTGGGAGGCCCTGCGTAAGAAAACGAGCTGCCGGTTTTCCGGGGTGTGAAGTGTAGTAGGGTATGCGCAATGCTGCGTTCGGGGCGTCTGAGCGTGGCAACCAGCCGAAGCATTGTCTTTGGTCGCAACAAGAAACGTACGTAGAAAGAGCGAGAGACGATATGACCATCCCGACCGCCGCCCAGATTTTTGCTCTGCTGAAGAAGGCGGCACCGCGACCGACGTCCGAGGCGCCGCAGGATGCGTGCGGGATCTACGGGCTGTATGATCACACCGGAACCTTCTGCTACATCGGTGCGACGGCCTCGGGGGCCGAGACGTTTTACACGCGTATCCATCAGCAGCATCGCACAGGATCAGAGACCGGCCCTCATTATTTCGCGCGGGCTTACAACACTGGGCGCATGTGGCGGCAACCGGATGATCCTGTGACCAAGGCAGACGGAGACATCGCCAAGCGACTGCGGGACGAATTTATTGGTTTCTACTGCGCGGCAGTCTGGGTGCCGCTGCCTGATCATGCAGATATTGCAGCGCTTCAGGCCGAGGTGGTCGCGCTTGCTCCGGCAGAGATGGTGTCATGGAACCGTCGCGGGACCACCGAATATGACGAGCCGACAGAGTTGGTGGACGCGCTGGTCGAACGGCTGGCGCTTGGCGCCTATGAACGCGCTGCGCTTGGCCGCCAGCGGGACCGCGCCCGCACGACAGAACCTAGCGGCGCGGCGCTGGCCTCGGGGTTGCCGCCACTGCCCAAAGGCCCTTTCCGCTTTTTCGCGCTGGATGTTGAGACCGCCAACAGCGACCGCAGCAGCATTTGTCAGGTCGGGGTCGCCTGTGTGCGGCACGATCGGCAGATCGAGACGTGGGTGACGCTGGTAGACCCACAGACCGGACGCTGGCGCTTTAGCGATCTGCACGGCATTACCAACGCGATGGTGCAGGGTGCGCCAACCATTGATGTGGTGATCGACGGGCTGGACAGGCTGCTGGCGGGGCAGACGGTCTATCAGCATTCGGGTTTTGACCGCAGCGCAATTCGCGCCGCCTGCGCAGGTCTTGGCCGGTTAGAGCCCGAATGGGACTGGCTGAACAGCGTCAGTGTTGCGCGTCGGGCATGGCCCGAGCTGAGCGGGAACGGCGGCCACGGTTTGGCCTCGCTCAAGGCGTATCTGGGGTTGCGGTTTGAACACCACGACGCCGGTGAAGACGCCCGTGCCGCTGCAGAGGTGGTTCTGCTGGCAGAGCGTGGCATTTCTGGTGGTGTGGACAGATACGACGTTCTGGACGATGGTGATTATTGATTAGCCTTCTTACACGGCAGAGCTGTCGCTTGACTGGAAGCAGCTGTTAGCTGACAGCAGATTTGCGGCCCAGAAACAGCGGGACTAGCCCTACCAGAATGACGATCCGCGCGAAGTGATGGGCGGCTACATAGGCGGGATCATAGCCAAGGGCCAAGCCGATGGCGGCCATGGCCTCGACCCCGCCGGGGGCGAAGGCGACAAGGATCTCTCCCAACGGCAGGCCGGTCAGGGCGCGGGTGCCAAGGGCAAACAGCAATGAGACCACCGAGACCGTTCCCACCACCACAAGACCGGCGCTGAACAGGCGCAGGACGTCGCGCAGGCGGATGGCGTTCAGGCGGGTGCCGATGACCGCGCCGGTGATG
This sequence comes from Donghicola tyrosinivorans, assembly GCF_003003355.1. GTDB lineage: Bacteria > Pseudomonadota > Alphaproteobacteria > Rhodobacterales > Rhodobacteraceae > Donghicola > Donghicola tyrosinivorans. Next base: position 122,942 of record NZ_PVTQ01000013.1, on the reverse strand, counting down.
CTAAAGGCCCCGAACACCAGCCACGGGGCGGCGCTGCCGTTCATAGCGCCCAAGGCGTGCAGTGTGGCGCTTAGAAACAGGCCGGTCATAAGGCAGGCGGTCGGCACTTTTAGCGCGGCTAACCAGCGGCCCATCGGCAAGCCAACGGCGATCAATAGGGCGACCGCCCAGAGGGGCATCACCGCATGAGGGGTCAGACCGGCAGCTTCTGGCACGCCGATCAGCGCGGCCACAGGCGGCACGCAGGTGACCAGCAACACCAGACGGATCAGTTGCAGCACCATGACGGTGGTGACATCGCCGCGCCCTTCGCTGGCCAAGGCGATTACATTGGACATAGTGCCAGGGGCGCTGGCCAGAACGGCGGTCTCATGGTCCAGCCCGTAAAGACGGCGCAGCAGCCAGACGCTGACCGCCATCGTGCTGACCAGCGACAGCACCAGCCCTCCAAGGCTTAGGGACCATTCGGGCAGCCGCGCCACGACCGAGGCGTCAATCCCCGCCCCAAGCGACAGGCCGATCAGCAAGAACGCCATATCCCGCGCCAGCATCGGCACGCGGGCCTTCAGCCCGAACGCGCCTGCGGCGGCCACGGCCAGAAGCGCTCCGATCAGGGCGCCTGCGGGAACGTGGAAAAGGGCAGCAACCGCCGCCCCTCCCAGTGCTACAACCAGCGTTGCAGCCGTATGCATGGTTTGGTTCATGCAGCAGCGACCTTTCGGGCGCGGCGGGCCAGCACCACGGGCACCAGAACCACCAACAGAGCCAGCAGGTAAAGCAGAACGCTCTTCCAGTTCTGGACCAGAATGCCCCAGTCCCCGCCAGAGATCGACAGTGCGCGGCGCAGGTTGTCCTCGAACAGACCCCCCAGCACAAAGCCAAGGATGATCGGGGCCAGACTGAAGTCCAGTTTCCGCAGGAACCAGCCAAAGACGCCAAGCATCGTGATCATGAACAGGTCATGGGGATTGCCGACGATGGTGTAGATGCCGATGAAGGCCAGCACCGCGATCAACGGGGTCAGATAGTGCTGGGGGATCGTCAGCATGCGGGCGAAAAGGCCCACCAGCGGCAGGTTGATCACCAGCAGGGCCACGTTCCCGATATACATCGAGGCCACCAGACCCCACGCCACTTCGGGGCGCTGCGCGAACATCATCGGGCCGGGCTGGATGTTGAACATCAGCAAGGCGCCTAGCAGGATCGCCGTGGTCCCAGATCCGGGAATCCCCAGCGTCAGCATCGGCACCATGGACCCGCCTGCTGCTGCGTTATTCGCTGCCTCGGGCGCTGCAAGACCGCGCACATCGCCGGTGCCAAAGGTGCCGTGGGTGTCCGAAATCCGCTTTTCCGTGCCATAGGCCACAGCCGAGGCGACCGAGGCGCCGGTGCCGGGCAGGATGCCGATAAAGAATCCGATGACCGAGGCGCGGGCGATGGTCCATTTGGTCTGTGCCAGATCGGCCATGCGCACAAAGCTGCGGTCCACGGGCAGGGACTTCAGCGTGCCCCGCGCTTGGTGTTCCACCAGTGAAAGCAGCTCGGCCATGCCGAAGAGTCCTACCACAACGATCAGAAAGTCGATGCCCGCCAGAATGTCGGGAATTCCAAAGGTATAACGGGCAACTCCGGTGTTGGCGTCAATGCCGATTGTCGCCAGCATCAGACCGATTGTGGCCCCCAGCAGGGTCTTCACCGTGCTTTTGCCCACCAGCGAGGCCAGCGAGGCGAATGCGAAAACCATCAGCGCCACATAATCCGCAGGCCCGAAGGTGACTGCGAATTTGGCCAGTGCAGGGGCGAACAGGGACATCAGGATCACCGCGAAGGTGCCGCCCACAAAGGACGCGACCGCCGATAGGGACAAGGCGCGGCCAGCCTCGCCGTTGCGGGCCATCGGGTTGCCGTCAAGGGTGGTCATCACCGCCCCCGCGTCCCCCGGCACGTTCAGCAGGATGGATGAAATCCGCCCGCCATATTCCGCGCCGTAGTAGATGCCCGCCAGCAGGATCAGCGCCGCTTCGGGCTGAAAGCCAAGACCGTAGGCGATGGGCAGCAGGATCGCGACGCCGTTGATCGGGCCAAGACCGGGCAGAGCGCCAATAAGGGTGCCCAGAAAGCAACCGACCAGCACCAGCATCAGGTTGAAAGGATCAAGCGCGACGGCAAAGCCCGTCGCCAGACCGGAAAGAACCGTATCCATCAGTTGCCCTCCTTGTTGAAGGTTTCCAGCAGGGCCTCGACCACCGCCCCTTCGGGCAGGTTCAGGTCCATGACCGTGACACACAGCAGCCAGCCCAGAACGCCTGCGGCCACGCCAAAGGCGACAGCGCCCCAACGCGGCGCACTAAGCATCAGGGCCATGATGGTGCCGAAGAGAATAGTGGCGATGACAAAGCCCAAGGGCTCGTACAGGCGCCCGTAGGCCAGCAGCAGCGCGACCGCCGCGCCAAGGCGGAACCATACGCTGCGGGTCAGGTCCATTGTCACGTCATCGGGCCGCCACAGGATATACAGCAGGCACAGAACGGCCACGATGGACAGGATCTGCGGCCAGCTTTCGGGTCCAAGGGGATCATATTGGAAGGGCGCACTGATGACGGTAAAGGCGATCACCGCGTAACCGATGGTCACCGCCAACAGGACGGCCGCAAAGATGCGGTCGGTCATGTAGAGCCTCATGTTTCTAAAGAAAAAGATGCGTGAATGCACCGAAAGGGCCGCCCCCTTTGACAAGGGGCAGCCCGTTTTTGGAACTGGCCGATTACTTGATCAGACCGGCTTCTGTCGCGATGGCGCGCAGCTCGTCCATTGTACCGTTGATCGAGGCGGTCAGCGCCTCGCCCGAGAGGTTCAGCGGCAAGAGGCCACGCTCGGCCTGAACGTTGGCGAAGGCGTCGGTGGCATAGGCGGCCTCAAAGGCGTCTACCCATGCCTGATAGTCGGCATCCGACACATCCTTGCCCATGTAGAAGCCGCGCATGATGGTCCATTCCACATCATAGCCCTGCTCTTTGGCGGTTGGGATCTGGTCAAAAGGCGCTGCCAGACGGTCGGGCGACAGGGTCGCCAGTACTTTCATCTCGCCGCTTTCCAGATAGGGAACCATTTCGCCCACATCGCCGGTGTAGACCTCGATCGAGCCGCCAAGCAGCGCGGCAATCGCATCGCCGCCGCCATCGAACGCCACATAGCGCATCTGCATCGGCGTGCCTCCTGCCTCGCGCATCAGCAGCGCGCCTTTCATCCAGTCTTGCGAGCCGACAGAGCCGCCCGCACCCACAACCACGCTTTGCGGGTCAGCGGCCAGATCATCCATCACGTCCTTGAGCGAGGCATATTCGCTGTCCGCCCGCACGACCACCGCGCCAAAGTCCGCGCCTGCGGTCCCCAGCCAGCGCACATCGTTTTCGTCAAACGCGCCGTATTTGCCCACGATGATGTTCAGCAGCGATCCGGTCGAGAACGCCACAATCGCCGAGCCGTCATCGGTGCGGTTGGTGTTGAACTGGTTGAACGCCACAGCGCCGATGCCGCCGGGCATGAAGGTGACCTGAACCGGCGCGGTCAGGTGGGGCTCAAGGCCGGTCTGCGCCACGCGGCAGGTCAGGTCAAATCCGCCACCGGGGTTGGCGGGGGCGATGCACTCGGGCTTGTCGATGGTGCTTTGGGCAAAGGCGGGTGCTGCAACGGCGCACGCCATGGCAGTGGCGAGATAAACGATTTTCATGATGTCCTCCCTGAAATCTCGGGCCCGATGGGGCCGTCGCGGGACCATGCGCGAAACCTGCTGAGCATTTCCTGACCCGAAACTGACAGGACGCTGACCTGCGGCGAAACAGGCGCAAATTGCTTTCGCGGATGTGGGACGCGCAGTAATGTCCGGCCATGAGACTGCTGTTGGTAGAAGACAATGATGCCCTTGCCGATGCCGTGATTGAACGGCTGCGGTCCGAAGGGCATTCCATTGACCGCGAGGCCGACGGCTCCGCCGCCGATGGCCTGTTGCAGTTCGCCCAATTTGACATTGTCCTGTTGGACATCAACCTGCCCGGCCAGTCGGGCTATGACATCCTGCGCAACATGCGGGCGCGGGGGGATGCGACCCCTGTGATCGTTCTGACCGCCCGCAGCGAAATTGACGACCGTATCATCGGGCTGGATGCAGGGGCTGATGACTATATGGTCAAGCCCTTCGATTTCCGTGAACTCTCGGCCCGTTGCCGCGTGTTGGCCCGCCGTAGGGCAGGGGCCTCTAGCAACGTCTTTAGCGCAGGCGCGTTCCGGTTCGACCGCGCCGCGAAACAGGCCAGCGTTGGCGGTGTGGCTTTGGACATGCGGGCGCGTGAGGTCCAGCTGCTAGAGATCATGCTGGATAACTTGGGCCGGATGCTGACCAAGGAAGAGGTCGCAGACCGCCTTTATACCTTTGACGAAACCCCCAGTCTGAACGCCATCGAACAGCTGGTCGCCCGCCTGCGCCGCCGCCTTGAGGGCACACCTTTGGCGATCAAGACCGCGCGGGGGCTGGGGTATATGGCCTATGTCACCGACGATGACTGACCCGCGCCCCTATTCGCTGCAACGGCGGCTGCTCATCTCGATGGCGGTGGGGTTCTCGGTCCTGCTGCTGATCATCTCTTGGCTGCTGTGGACCTATGCGCGGACGGCGGCGAACCGGACCTACGATCTGCTGCTGGCCGGCGCGACCCTATCGGTTCTAGAGCGTGTGACCTTTGACGCCAACGCCCCCACCGTGGACCTGCCGCAAACGGCGATGGATATCCTGTCGCTGGCCCCCGAAGACCGGATCGTCTACCGCATCTTTGCCCCCGAACACGGAGAGATCACCGGAACGCCCGATCTGCCCCTGCCGGATGGGCTGACTCTTTCGACCGAGATGCAGTTCTACACCGCCGACCTGTCCGAGCCCTTTCGCTTCGCTGTTCAAGGCCGCCAGATGACCAGTCCGACGGGGCGCGATTGGGTGATCGTGCAGGTGGGCCAGACCCTACGGGCGCGCAACGAACAGCAGATGTCCCTGTTCCTTTACGGCATTGGCTGGCTGGCGGGGGTGTCCTTGTTGGGGCTGCTGTTCGTCTGGCTGGCGATCCGCGCTTCACTGCATCCCCTGCGGGCGATTGAGGGGGCCTTGGCCAACCGCTCGGCCTCGGACCTGTCGCCCCTTAGCGGCACGCCGCCCCATGAGATTGCGGGGCTTTTTGAGGCGATCAACACATTCATCGCCCAACTGGCCCGCAGCCGGAAGCTGTCGGAACAGTTCATCGCCGATGTGGCCCATCAGACCCGCACTGCCCTGTCGGCCCTGCGCGGGCAGTTGGATTTGGGGCAGGACGCGGCCAGCGATGCTGCCCTGCGCGACCGCCTGTCCCGCGCCCGAAAGCAGACCGACGCAACCGTCCATATGACCAACCAGTTGCTGGCGAACGCGATGGTCAGCCACCGTTCGGAAAGCAACCGCTTGATGCCGCTGGACCTGCGCCTTCTGGTCCGTAACACCTTGGCCGATCTGCTGCGCGAACGGCGGATGCGCGATGTTTCCTTGTCCTTTGACGATCAAACCGCGCCCGAAGACGCCATCCGCATTAACGGGGATGAGGTCTCGATCCGTGAGGCGCTGCGCAACCTGATCGACAACGCCGTGCGTCATGGAGGCGCGGCGAACACCATCGCCGTGCGTCTGATGCGCGAAGATCAGGACGTGGTGCTGGTGGTTTCGGACGCGGGGCCGGGCATTGCGCCGGAACACCGCGCTGCGGCGACGGAACGCTTCCGCTCCCTTGATCCTGTCACCGCAGGTTCGGGCCTTGGGTTGGCCATCGTGCGGCAGGTGATAGAAGGGCATGATGGGAAGATGCAGCTTGGAACCTCGCGCCTTGGGGGGCTACGGATTGCGCTGTTCTTTCCGCGCCTTCTGGCGCTGCTGCTGGCGTTCGCGGCCCTGCCATCGCTGACCCGTGCCGAGGAACTGGTGATCCACGCCGCCGCCGACCCGCAGGCCATGCGCCCGCTGATCGCGGCCTTTCTGGACCAGTACCCAGAACAACTGCCCCAGCCCACGATCACCTACGTCGATTACCAGACCGTCGATCTGTACAATGACATGCTGGATGACAGCGTGCCGGTGCCGGACGTAGTGATTTCATCCGCGATGGATTTTCAGGTGGATCTGGTCAATCGCGGGATGGCGCGGCGGCTGAACCTTTTGACCGCCATCCTTCCGCCCGATTGGGCCCGTTGGCGGTCCGAGCTGTTCGGCTTTACGTTCGAGCCCGCCGCCGTTCTTTACAACACCAACACCCTCAGCGCCGGTGATCTGCCGCGCAGCCACCGCGATTTGTCCAGCTATATCCGCGACAATGAGGCGGCGCTGGATGGCCGGATCGGCGGCTATGATCTGCGCCGCTCGGGCATCGGGTATCTGTTCGCCACCCAAGACACCATCCAGAGCGTGCAGGCCCAACGCCTGATGGAGACTTTGGGCCGCGCCGCCATGCGCCCCTATGAGACCACCGCCCTCATGGCCGAGGCCGTCGCCAAGGGCGAGATCGTGCTGGCGCTGAATGTAATCGGCTCATACGCGATGGCCCGCAACGCCGCCAAGCCCGCGATTGGGGTGCATTTCTTTGACGACTATAATCTGGTGATGACCCGCAGTGTCTTTGTGCCGAAGGATGCGGCGAACCCTGAAATGGGCGAGGCGTTTGTGGCCTTTCTGCTATCCGACGACGGTCAGCGCACCATTCAGGAAAGCACGCCCCTGATCGCGATCCGCCCCCCTGCGGATGCCGAGGCGACGCCAGCCCTGCATGCCTCGCGCAGTGACACAAGCTTTCTACCCATCCGCCTTGGCGCGGGGCTGCTGACCTTTCTGGACGGGATCAAACGCGAAGGCTTTCTGCGGAACTGGGAATCCACCCTGCGCCAGACCAATGCGCCCTAAGGCGCTTTGGCGCATCAAGGCGCGGCAAAGGTTTCTGCGGCAAAGTCGATAAAGGCTCGCAAGGCAGGGGTGATCCGGCGGTCGGGGGCATAGAGGATATGCATGGGCCGCGTCGGGGCCTGATGATCGGGCAATACCTGCACCAACTCGCCCTGCGACAGGGCGTCGTTCACCAGCTCTTCCGGTTGCAAGATCAGCCCTACCCCCTCAAGGGCTGCATAGACCAAAGGCTCGCCGTGATCGGAGGACAGCCGCCCCTTGACCTGCACGTCTGTCGCGCCTGTGGGGCCGTCCAGATGCCATGTGCGCCGTAGCTCAGAATGAACGAACCCAAGGCAATTGTGCGCGACCAGATCGGCGGGCGTTGTGATCGGCGGATGGCTGGCCAGATAGGCAGGGGCGGCACATAGGATCAGCCGGTAAGGCGCCAGCTTGCGGGCCATCAACCCGCTATCCTCTAGCTGGCCCACGCGGAAGACCGCATCAAAGCCGCCCTCAACCAGATCGACCATGCGGTTGCTCAGGGACAGTTCAACCTCGACCTCGGGATTGGCGATCATGAAGGCGGGCAGGCGGGGGGCCAGGGCCCGCATCCCCCAACTGACCGGCGCGTTCACCCGCAGCTTGCCCCGAGGCGCGGCGCTGGTTTGGGCGGCCATCGCCTCGGCCTCGGCGACCTCGGCCAGAATGACCTTGGCCTGTTCGTAAAAGCGCAGGCCAAAGTCCGTCAGGCTTTGGCGGCGGGTGGTCCGGTGCAACAGCTGCACGCCCAAGTGCTGTTCCAGATTGCGGATCTGCTTGCCCACCTGCTGGGGCGACAGATCCAGACTGTCCGCCGCCGCCGTGAAAGAGCCCAGATCGACCGCCCGCACAAAAGTTTCAAACCCGCTTAGCTTGTCCAATTGCCGCCTCTTGGTTTCAAGTGATCCGCATTCAGGTCCATTTATCGAATTTTGTTTCAGGTAGATAGTTCCGCCCAGAGTGATTTCGAAAGGAAAGAAGATGAAAATCGCGATTATCGGTGTGGGCAACATGGGCGGAGCGTTTGCCCAAGCATTGGCCGGAACGGGGGCCAAGGTTCTGCTGGGAGCCCGCGACGGTGCCAAGGCCGCACAGCTGGCAAAGGACACCGGCGCCACTGTGCTGACCCCGAATGAAGCCGCCGCGCAGGCAGATGTGGTGATCCTTGCCCTGTACTTTGCGCAGGCGCAGGAATTTCTGGCGCAAGCAGGGGATCTGACCGGCAAGGTGCTGGTGGATATCAGCAATCCCATCACGGCGGATTTCAAGGATCTGGTTGTGGGTCATACCTCCTCGGCGGCCGAGGAATTGCAGGCGCTGGTCCCCGCCGCCCATGTGGTCAAGGCGTTCAACACCCTCTTCGCCAGTCTGATCGCCCCTGCCGTACGTGCTGGCAAAACGGTGCAGACCTTTGTGGCGGGCGATGATGCCAGCGCTGTCGCGCAGGTGTCCGAGGTCGCCAAGCTGATCGGTTTGACGCCCGTTATCGCAGGCCCCCTGCGCAACGCCCGCTTTATCGAGCCGACAGGCATGTTGAACATCCAGCTTGGGGCGTTTCAGGGGCTTGGCCCCTTGGTCGCGCCGGTATGGGCCTAAGGAGGGCATCGTATGAAACGCATTCTGCTAGCCTTGGCCTTAATGGGCTCTGCCGCCCATGCCGAGGGGCCGGACGCCAGCCTTTGGGCGCCGATCGAGGCTTATGAAACCGCGCTGAACAACGGCGATCTGGCCGGTGTGATGGCCCAGTTCACCGATGCCCCCGTGACGATCCCCAACGCCAATCAGGAACTGTTCGTCCTGCACCGCGAAGAGGGCAGCAACTGGCAGATCGCCCGCTACATCTTCGCCACGACCCTACCCGCGCAGTAAGCGCGAACTGTACAGCGCGCCCTTCAAACGGGCGCGCTTTCCTCGCCGGACAACATTATTTTCTTTGCTTTTTCATCCAGATAAGCCTTCGCTAGCATCCAAGGACATTGGGACGGGGCAGACATGAAAATCGGTTTTATCGGGTTGGGCCAGATGGGCAAACCGATGGCGATCAATCTGGGCAAGGCCTTTGATGTGATCGCCTACGACCTGCGCCCCGACGTGCTGCCCGCGGATGTGGCGGCGAAACAGGTGAATGATCTGCGAGCATTCGCAGACTGCACGCATGTTTTTCTCAGCCTGCCCTCGGTCAAGGTGCTGGAAAGCGTTCTGTTCGATCACGCCACAGGCCTGACCGGCATTCTGAAGGCCGGAACGGTGATCGTTGATACCTCGACCACCGAATACAACGCGACCGTGGATATGGGGAACCGTTTAGAGGCGGCGGGCTTTCCGTTTCTGGATGCGCCCGTGTCGGGAATGCAAAAACGGGCCGAGGATGCGACGCTGACCATGATGATCGGCGGGGATCGCGATTTGGCCACAGTGCTAGAGCCGCTGTTGGCCACGATGGCCAACAAGATCCTTTATATGGGGCCGCGCGGGGCGGGGCAGTTGACCAAGCTGATCAACCAGCTGCTCTTTGACATCAACATGGCCGCTTTGGCGGAAATCCTGCCGGTCTCGGTCAAACTGGGGCTGGACCCCGAACAGGTGGCCGAGGTGGTCAACTCTGGCTCGGGCCGCAGCTTTGCGTCAGAGTTCTTTCTGCCCAACATCCTGAACGGGGTCTTTGATCAGGGCTATCCCATGAACCAAGCTTATAAAGACCTGATTTCAGGGGCAGAACTGGGGGCGCGGCAGATGGTGCCGATGCCCGTACTGGGGGCTGCCACGGCCACCTACCAGCGGGCGCTGTTGGAGGGTCTGGGGGATCAGGACAAAGGCGCCATGATCAAGGTTTTCGAAAATCTGTTGAATGTCGCGTTTCGCAATGCCCGCGAAGGAGAGCAAAAATGACCATGCACATGATTAAACTGAAAGCACTGGATCACCTTGTGCTGACCGTCGCCAGCATTGAGGCCACCTGCGCCTTTTACCGCGATGTTCTGGGGTGTGAGGTGATCACCTTTGGCGAAGGGCGCAAGGCGCTGACCTTCGGGACGCAAAAGTTCAACCTGCATGAGGTCGGCCATGAATTCCTTCCCAACGCCCGTGTGGCCTGTGCAGGCTCGGCCGATCTGTGTCTGATCACTGAAAACCCGCTGGATGAGGTTGAGGCCGCATTGAACGCCGCCGGTGTTCCCATCGAAGAAGGCCCCGTCCCGCGCACCGGCGCGACCGGCCCTTTGCTGTCCCTCTATATCCGCGACCCCGACGGGAACCTGATCGAGCTTTCAAACCGCACTTGACGCCCCCTAGCAAAGGGCCTTTCGCAGGTTGCGGATGGCCTCGGCTGGAACGTGGTTGCCGGTCAGGAAACCGCCTTCATGGACCCAGTAGGACCGCTCGGGGGTGTCGCAGTTCAGTTGGAGCACCCCAAAGAAGTCACCGTGTTTCCCGTCGCCCCTGATAAAGACCTCTTGGGCGCCGGGCAGAAGGCCAGGGCCTTCGGTTGGCGTGGCAAACCACTGCTGGAAATAGGGCGGGGGCAGATCGTGGGTGTCGTGCAGGATCAAAATGGTCTCGGCCTGCGCTGGCAGGGTTAGTGCAAGCAGCACGGCGGCGACAGGCGCTAAGAGGCGTTTCATCTTGGTCCTTTGGCTGGGTTTCCCTACTGCTAAGCATGTTGCAGGCACCCCGCGCTGATCAAGCTGTATCCGGGTGCTGAAATGCAGGTTTTAGGCGGTAAACCCTGACCGCCCATCACAGGGCTGAATCGGACGGGCCCCTTTGATTCAGGAAATGCATTGGACCGGTTGGGGCGGTGGGCCGCATACTGCGCTCTATGACCCACACGCCTTTGCCCCTTCGCATGACCCGTTATGACCCTGCCCGCAACATGGCGCGGTTTTATGCTCTTAGCCTTGAGCCGACCCTGTTCGGAGAGGTCATGCTGGTGCGCAACTGGGGCCGGATCGGGACGCGGGGGCAGGTACTGACCCAGACCTTTGCGCAGGCAGATGAGGCGACCGAGGCGCTAAACACCTTGCACCGCCAGAAGGCCCGAAAAGGCTATCGCGCCCTAGCCAGCCAGTGACAGCCCGCCCTTGCGGCCAATTTCGGCGCGGATTTCGTTGATCAGCCCTTCCAGTGCTGGATTGTGGGTCTTGCGTGCGCGCCTGACCACATAGCTTAGGCGGGGCGGCTGGGGCAGGCGGCTGTCGATCATGGCGATATCGGGGCTGACGTAGCGCCCATTCAGCAGGGCGATCCCAAGGCCCGCCTTCACCGCCGCCGAAATCCCCGCCGCGCTAGAGCATTCAAAGACCGTCTCCAGCACATCGCCTGCGTCCTGCCCGAAATCCATCGCCCATTTGCGGTAAAAACAGTTGGGATCATAGGACAGAAACGGCAGGGGGCCTTGGGCTGGCATCTCGAACTCGGGCGAGGCGACCCAGTGCAGGTCCTCTTGAAACAGCACCTCATCGGTGGGGCGCACTTCGTGGTCAAACATCTGCATGATGGCAAGGTCCAGCTCGCCTGCTTCTAGCTGCTCGCGCAGGATCAGGCTCATGCGGACGCGGGTGCGCACAGCGACTTGGGGATGTAACCTGCGAAAACGGCCCAAGATGCGGGACAGGTCTGTCAGGGTGGTGTCTTCGGTCAGTCCCAGCATGATGCGCCCTGACAGGTCTTTCTGCGCTAAACTCAGCAGGGCTTCATCATGCATGGCCAAGATCTTTTCCGCGTAGTCCAGCAGGTCCAGCCCCAGCGCGGTGAACATCGGCCCCTTGGGCCGCCGCGTCAGCAGCGCGCAATCCAGACTGTCCTCTAGCCGCTTGATCTTGTGACTGACCGCTGATTGCGTCAGGCCAAGAGCCTCGGCCGCGCGGGTGACGCCGCCATGCTGCTTGACGGCCCGCAGCACGCGCAGGGCGTCAATTTCCAAACGTCGCGATTTCAGATCAGCCATCGGGTGTCCTTTCTGTTGCCCATTGAGCATGCCTGTCCGCGCCATCTGCATCAAGCTATGCGTGACGGATTTAGATGACTGTCATCATCATATCAGTTTTTGTCATTCAACATTGTGCCGAGCCTGCCCCTATGTCGAAAGAGCATCTTGTTTATGAGGCTCCCATGACCAATATTGATACCACAAGAATTGCTCCCCGCGCCCAATCGCTGCTTTGGCCCGTCATGGCGGGGCTCTTGGTGATCGGGTGGAGTTCCGGCTACGTTGGCGTCCGGTATGCCAACCAAGAGGCCAGTGTGCCGTTGTTGCTGTTCTGGCGCACGCTGCTTTCAGGGGTGATCCTTTTGCCCTTTGCGTTGCTGATCGGGCCGCGGATGACAAGGCGCGGAGTGCTGTCGCAGATGGGTTTTGGCGTCGGTGCGGTCTATATCTATCTTGGCGGCTTTGCCCTAGCGATTGAACAGCGGGTGCCCACGGGGCTGGTCGCTTTGATTGCTGACCTTCTGCCGCTGGCGATTGCTGTGATGTCCCAACCTGTGTTGGGCGAGCGTTTGTCCAAGGCCCAATGGGCTGGGACTGGGCTGGCTGTGATCGGCGTGTTGGTTGTCTGCTCGCACAGTCTGTCCGTGGGTGACGCGCCCCTTTGGGCCTATGGGCTGACAATTGCGGCGATGCTGGTCTTTGCCGTCGCCTCGGTCCTGCACCGCAGCCGCCGTGAAGGCGCGATGGCCGTCCATCAAAGCATGACCATCCACTGCCTGACCGGCGCGGTGCTGTTCGGTCTGACGTCCCTATGGATCGGTGACGGGCTGGCCCCGCCGATGACGGGGGCCTTTGCCTTTGGCATGGGCTGGCTGGTCTTGCTTGGGACCTATCTGGCGTATTGGGTCTATTACACCTGCCTGCGCCTTTATCCGGCGGCGCAGGTCAGCGCGGTGATCTATCTTTGCCCGCCGGTCACGATGCTCTGGGCTTGGGCCCTGTTTGATGAGCCGATCTCGGGCGTCATGATCATCGGCTTGGCCATCACGATGGTGGGCGTAGCCTTGACCTCGCGGGGCAAAGCGTAGGGGGCTATGAGGGCGGGTCGGAATTGAGGGTCGGCGCAGTGAAGCTAGCTGGAAAAGCGCGCGGCTGTGCTATGCTTGCTTCGGAATCGATATCCCCTCCGAAGATCATACCAAACCGTTTGACCACCCGCGCTGCCGCATCGATGGACAAACCTATTCTACGGCTTACTCAGCCTTCATTTTGTGGCAACGATACACGGTATTCCGGCGATCAGGTGGGGGAGAGATTTCTGAAATGATCACTGAGATCGAAGACTATTTCGACAAGGGCTGCGATCGCTGCGCGCGCTTTGCAACGCCGGACTGCTCAACGCGCCTTTGGGCAGGGGGCTTGGGCGATCTGCGTCGGATTTGCCGTGACGCGGGTCTGGAAGAGACCGTGAAATGGGGGCACCCCTGCTACATGCACGCGGGGCGCAACATCGTCATCATGGGCGCGTTTCGCGGTGATTTTCGCCTGACCTTCTTCAATGCGGCCCTCATGACAGACCCCGAAGGGGTACTAGAGCGATCGGGTCCGAACAGCCGCCATCCCGATATTCTGCGGTTTAAGGGCAACGATCAGGTCGCCGCACGTGAACCCGTCATTCGCGCCTATCTGGCCGAGGCGATGGCCTATGCGCAAGAAGGCCGCAAACCGCCACGGGACGAAGTAGTGCTAGAGTTTCCCGAAGAACTGACCGAGGCGCTGGATGCGGACGCGGAACTGGCCGAGGCCTTTCATGCCCTGACCCCCGGACGCCAGAAAAGCTATGTGATCAACCTGCGCAATGCGAAAAAGCCCGAGACTCGAACAGCCCGTATCATCGGGTTTCGGGACAAGATTCTAGCGGGAAAAGGCGCGTTGGACAGGTAAGCGAACAGACCGTTTTTTACCGTAATCCGGCTTTGGCCGGCTCCATTAAGGAGAGAAGAATGCCAGAAATGATTACCTGCCTGTGGTATGACCATGGCGAGGCACGACGCGCGGCGGAATTCTACGCCAAGACCTTTCCCGACAGCAGTGTCGGGCGCATCAATGCGGCTCCGGGGGATTATCCCGGCGGGCAGGAAGGTGTTGAGTTGACGGTGGAATTCACCGTGCTTGGCCGACAGTTCCTTGGGCTGAACGGCGGGCCGAACTTTACTCCGAACGAGTCCGTCAGCTTTGTGGTGGTGACAGAGGATCAGGCGGAAACCGACCGTTACTGGTCCGCCATTGTGGACAATGGTGGCAGTGAAAACGCCTGTGGCTGGTGCAAAGACCCTTGGGGGTATTCGTGGCAGATCACGCCGCGCCGCTTGCTGGAACTGACCACCCATGCCGACCGCGATATCGCGAAACGCGCGTTTGAGGCTATGATGACCATGTGCAAGATCGACATCGCCGCATTGGAAGATGCGGTGCGCGGCGCCTGAGCGAAAGGACACCCCATGACCGATCAAACCATCACCATCGAGGCCATGGTCGCCGCCCCGCCCGCGCGGGCTTGGCAGGCTTTCACCACACCTGATGACATCACCAAATGGAACTTTGCGTCCGATGACTGGTGCTGCCCCGGCGCAGAGGTCGACCTGCGGGTCGGGGGCCGCTATGTCGCGCGGATGGAGGCGAAGGACGGCAGCTTTGGCTTTGATTTCGAAGGCGTCTATGAGGACGTGGACCCGCAGAAGGCGGTGACCTTGTTGCTGGGGGATGGCCGCAGGGCCAGAACGACCTTTGATCCTGTGGATGGCGGCACGCGGGTTCAGACTACGTTCGATCCGGAAAACACCAATCCGCTAGAGATGCAGCGTTTTGGCTGGCAGCAGATATTGAACAACTTCAAAGCGCACGTCGAGGGCAGCTAACTGGCGCCGCAGACCCGTTGCGCCCTTAAAACGCCAAAGCGCGGTGGCCGGTTTTGCCCGCCACCGCGCTTTGTCTGTTTCTGACGATCAGCCCAAGGCTTACATCGCACGCAGACCTTTCGACAGGCGGTCGATGGTATCGCCCATGGATTTGGTGGCGCTGTCCACTTCACCCACGCCTGCCAGCAGCTGCTCTGCCGAGGCGGCAGAGCGTTCAGAGGCCGCTTTCACCGTTTGCAGATTGTTGTTCGACACTTCCACGTTGGTCATCGTGCGGCGCATACGCTCGGCGATCTGTTCGGTGGCCTTTTTCTGTTCATTGGCCGACGAAGAAATATTCTGCGTCTGCTCGTTCACCTCAGAGATCAAGCCCGAGATTTCCTGGTTGGCCGCCAGACTTTTCTGGATCAGCGAGGTGACCGCATCGATCTGTGCGGCAATCTCGGTTGTGGACTGGGTGGTCCGCGCCGCCAGTTTGCCGATCTCGCCCGAGAGCACCTTAAAGCCCGTGCCCCATTGGCCCGCATTCGCGGCCTCGATCCCTGCGTTGATCGACAGCAGCTTGGTCTGCCGCGCGATCTCTTCGATCAGGGTGACAACGCCCGCGATGTCCGCAGCCGCTTTGCTCAGGTCCTCGCCTGCCATTGACGCAATCTCTGCTTTCGAGGCCGAGACCTCGGTCAGAGAGGTGGTCTTTTCCACCGACCGCGACACGGTTTCCAAGGCGCTGGACAGCTCTTCGATGGCGACGGCAACGTCGGTCACATCGGCATTCACCTTCGACGTTCTGTCATTGACCTCGCTCACCTGTCTTTGCGTCTCTTTCGAGGCTTCCGCCAGCTCCGTGGACGCATCTCTGGCCTCACGGGATGTGCGTGACAGGGTTCCCAGCGATTGCGTTGCCTCGGACGAGGCGATCTCGGTCACCTTGCGGATGGGGGCCAGTAGATAGCGGGTCAGCAATGCCGCGAAGGCCGCGATGAGCACGGCGAAAATCCCCATAGTTTTTAGAGATTTATCGCGTATCTGGTTGGACGATGACATGACCTCGTCATAGTCGATTTCGGAAACGATCTTCCAATCGAGACCGTCCAGTTCAAGTTCGTTCCATGTGGTCAGATGGAGGATGTTCTCGGAATCCGGAACGACCTCGGAACCAGCGTCACCAGACAGAACAGCCTTTTCAATCGTGGGCTCGATCCGATCCCCGATGGAACGACCCTCAAGATAGGGGTGGTTCGAACGTAGCGCGCCATCGGCCGCCACCAGAAACGCCTTGTTCTTTGCGTTGGTAGGTTCTGACTTCGTGACCATCTTCGCGATCATTTCCAACGGCAGCTGGACTGCGAAAATCCCTGCGAAATCCTCGCCCGAGCCAATCGCGAACAGCATAAAGGCCGCCTGATCGCCATAGGACGGCGCATAGGGTTCGAAATCGACAACAATGTGGGGCTGCGCACCTTTGTCTTTCAGCATCTGCTGCGCCGCAAGGCCAAAGGCCGTATCAGCGAAGGGGCCGTCAATCAGGCTGGTTCCGAAATCAACCTCTTTGAACACCGAATAGACGATATGTCCCTGTTCCGGCTCGATCAGGAAAAATATCGTAGAAGCCGTAGTTCTCCAGATATTGGCGGTACATGGGGTGAATTTTGGCGTGTAGCCGTGAATAGCTGCTGCCATCATTCGCGTTATCCAGCAGCTGCTTCTGGCCAATCGGGTGCGTGTTCTGCGCGATATATAGTTCCTGCAGCGCGATCGTCTGCGGATCCAGGTTCTTTTGCCATTCCGCTGCGGCTTGGGGCGTTGCGGATTTGGTGTTATCCGCCTGATGCTTGTAGCGCGCTTTCAGGGCTTCGCTGGGGACAGTCTCGACGTCGCGTTTGAAAAGGTAGCCGGCGTTCTTGATAAGGGTTCTGATCTCTGTTGGCAGTTCATCTCTGGCGGTGATCACCTCGCCAAAGTCGATCATGCTGTCAAAGTAGGAAGAAACGAATTTCCCTTTTTGAACCAGGCTGGATTCCGCAGTTCGGATCGCCTCGGCTCTGGAAAACGCTTCAAGGTCATCAAGGTTAAGCTTGGAGACCACCCCGATCGGGATCATACCAGCCGCCAGAAGCGCCAGCCCCAGTTTGTATTTGAAACGCATGCCGACCTTCTACTTTTGTGAAATCTAGGCTAACGGTATACGAGACATGGTTTGCAAAAAGGCCCTACTCTTTGGGGTGCTAGGTAGGTCATTTCGGTAGGTGACTAGGCGTTCTTACGTGCCGTTCATCAACAATTTCCTGAGATATCTGCGAAAACTCTAACCGGATCCGAGTTGGCGTCTGAATTCCTTACTTGACGAGGGTACTTGATTCTATCGGCGGCGGCCCTAAGGGAGTATGACCAAACTGTTAGCCAACTTTGGACTTAAAGTGCAGCTATTCGGGCTCCGCTTGCGCGGGCTCTTCGGCAAGAGGCAACGCGGCTGCGGGCAGTTCCAACCGCACGCAGGTGCCTTTTTCAGTCTGCTCTAGACGGGCGCTGCCGCCGTGGGTGCGCATGACTTGCTCGACAATCGCCAGACCAAGGCCCGTCCCCTCGCCGTGGCGCAGCTGTGAGAACCGCCGGAACGCAACGTCGGCCTGATCAAAGGGGATGCCGATGCCGTCATCCTGAACCACCACCACAACCCTGTCTTGTTCGTGCAAGATGCGAACGGCGATCTTCGTCAGTGACGGGCCGCCGTGCCGCAGGGCGTTCTCGATCAGGTTGGCAATTGCCTCACCGATCAGTACGTGATCGGCGTTGACCCAAAGCGGCTCGGGACACGGTTCGAACGAGAAATCCAGATCGCGGGACAGGGCCACCGGCGCAAGGCGCTGGCAGATATCGCGAACCACGACGTTCAGATCGCACCGCGTCATGGCGCCATCATAGCCGTAGCGCAGCCGTTCCAGCGACAGTAGCTGATCCGCCAGCCGCGCCGAGGCGCGGGCGGCGGCGATCAACTCGGCCTCACGCAGGGCGCGTTCGGCGGGGTCTTTCACGTCCGGCAAAGTTTCGGCCAGCGCCAGCAGCGCAGCAGCGGGGTTTCGCAACTGATGGGCCGCGTCAGAGATAAAAGCCTGATGGGATTCGATACTGTCCTGCACCTGTCCGAACAGACGGTTCAAGGTTTGCACGACACCGGCCACCTCGGTCGGGACCGGACGCCGGATGCGCCCCAGATCATCGGGCGAGCGGCGGCGGATGGCCTGTTGCAGGTCATTCAGTGGACGCAAGCCGACCTGCACCCCGAACCAGATCGTAAAGGTCAGCGCCCCGATCAACCCGCCCATTAGCGCGATGGCCCGCAATGCCAGATCGCGGGCAAAGGCCTGCCTGTCGCTGACCCTTTGCCAGACGGTCACGACAATCTCGCCCGAGAGGTTGCCGATGGTCTTGCTTTCGGTCATGCGCAGAACCCGCATTTCCTCGCCCCGATAATCGGCAAGGTAATAGCTTGGCAAATCGCTGTTCACGGCTTGCTCAGAGCGGGGTGGATAGGCGTAGCCGGTCACGTAATAGCCCCCCGGCCCCGTGACGTGGTAAAAGATCTCGCCCCCGCCAGCGTCCGAGATAAAGCTGCGCGTGCTGGGGGACAGGGCATCCCCGTCAGAGATCGAAACATCGCGGGAAATCGCAAGGGCGGCGGACAGAAGGCTGCGGTCGAACAGCTCTTCCGAGGTGTCCTGCGCGGCCTTGAACCGCCAGATACCCAACATGACCGAGACCAGCAACAGTGGCGGCAGGATCACCAGAAACAGGCGCATCCGCAATGACATCGCTTTTTGCGGCTTTGCCTGCGGTCTATCAGACACTGCCGATTTCCAGCATATAGCCAAGGCCGCGGGCGGTTTTGATCCGGATGCCAAAGGGTTCCAGCCGCTTGCGCAGACGCGAGACATGGGGCTCGATCGCGCTGTCATCGGCGTCAGAGCCGGTTCCGTAGACATGGGTAATCAACTGCGATTTCGACACGATCCGCCCGCGCCGTTCCAGCAGGCATTCCAGCGTGGCGATTTCCTTGCGCGGGATGTCGATGGGCTGACCATCCTGAAGCAACTGCCGCCCGTTGCGGTCAAACACCAAGGGGCCAAGGGTATCGCAGGCGGAAAACTCAAGGTTCTTGCGGCGGGCCATCGCGCGCAGGCGGGCCTCAAGCTCGTCCATCTCGAAGGGTTTGGTCAGGTAGTCATCGGCACCGGCATCCAGACCCGCCACACGCTCGGCGGTCTCGGAACGGGCGGTTAGCAGGATGACGGGCGTGTTGTCCCCGCGTCGGCGCAAGGAACGCAGCACATCAATGCCGTCCATCAAGGGCAGGTTCAGATCCAGCACCACCAGATCGGCCCCTTCCTGCGCTAGAAAGGCGTCGGCTTCTTGTCCGTCATGCAGCAGATCAACCGCGTGGCCACGGTCCCGCAGACGAAAGGCGATCCCGTTCGCCAAAGCCTCGTTATCTTCGATGACTGCGATGCGCATGATTACTTCTTTGTCAGGATGCGCAAGTTTCGCGCAAGGTTGGAACGTCATGGTGACGCCGTTGGAGGAGGGAATCAATCCCTCGGGAAAAGAACATCAAGTGCACCGGACACGCGTTCGGTACTGTTAAGGTCTAGGGAGGACACCAATGACCATCAAGCATCTTGCAGCCTCTGTTGCTGCTCTTGCCTTTGCCGCGGCCCCTGCGTTTGCCGAGGTCGATTTCAGCGGCAAGACCATTGAATGGGTCATCCCGTTTTCGGAAACCGGCGGTTCGGCCAAGTGGGCAAACTTCTTTGCGCCGCTCTTGGCGCAGGAACTGCCTGGCCAGCCGACGGTTGTGGTCAAATTCATGCCGGGCGCCGGGTCCACCAAAGGGGCGAACTGGTTTCAGGAGCAAAAACATAAGGATGGCACGCTGCTGTTCGGATCGTCGGGATCAACCCAGTTCCCCTACCTGCTGAGCGATCCGCGCGTGCGCTACGAATACAATGACTGGATTCCGGTCATGGCAACCGGCACAGGGGGCGTGGCCTATCTGAACCCTGAAGACGGCGCAAACTTCGATGGCTCGGCGAACGGGTTGAAGGATGTGGACCTGATTTTCGGCTCGCAAGGGGCCACGGGCCTTGATCTGGTGCCACTGCTGGCGTGGAAGCTGCTGGGTATGAACGTCGAGCCGGTGTTCGGCATCAAGGGCCGTGGTGATGGCCGGTTGATGTTCGAACGGGGCGAGGCGACCATCGATTACCAGACCTCTTCGGGTTACATTTCGGGGGCCGCTGATCTGGTGGCCGCAGGCACCGCCGTCCCGATGATGAGCTGGGGCGCATTGGATGAAGACGGCATGATCGTGCGTGATCCGACCTTCCCCGATATGCCGTCCTTCAAAGAGGTCTGCGCCGCGACAGAGGGTTGTGAAACCGAAGGCGTGGCGTGGGATGCGTGGAAGGCATTCTTTATCTCGGGCTACCCGTCCCAGAAAATCGCTTTCCTGCCCAAAGAGACACCGCAAGAGGTGATCGACACCTATGTCGCCGCCTTCGAGGCCGTGCGTGCCCGTCCTGATTTCAAGGAAATCTCGTCGAACGAAGTGGGCCAATACCCGATGTTCGTGGGCGAGGGCGCCGTCAAGGCCACCCATGAGGCGACCACCGTAACCCCCGAGGCCAAAGCCTATGTCATTGACTGGCTCAAGACCTCTTACGGCGTGACGATCGAGTAATCGGCGCGTCTGCGGGTCCGTCCCTGAGCGGACCCGCGCACCCTCATACCTCCTAAAAATTCAACCGAAAGAACGGTGCGATGGATCTCTTCGCGACCGCCCTGCCGGCGCTTGCCGACGCATGGGCTCTTATTTTGCAACCTATTGTTCTGGGTTATCTGGTTTTGGGCGTCGTTATGGGCCTTGCCGTGGGCATTTTCCCGGGTTTGGGCGGCATTGCGGGCCTGTCCCTGCTGCTGCCCTTCATGTTCGGGATGGAGCCCGTTCTGGGTCTGGCCCTGATGATCGGCATGGTGGCCGTGGTGCCGACCTCAGACACGTTTTCATCCGTCCTCATGGGTATTCCCGGATCATCGGCGTCACAGGCCACGGTGCTGGACGGCTTTCCCCTAGCCCGCAAGGGCCAAGCGGCGCGGGCGCTATCGGCGGCCTTCACGGCCTCGCTCTTCGGGGGGCTGGTCGGCGCACTGTTCCTGACCTTGTTCATCGTGATCGCACGCCCCTTGGTGCTGGCCTTCGGCCTGCCAGAGATGCTGATGATCTCGATCCTCGGGCTGTCGATGGTGGCGGTGCTGGCGGGGCGCGTGGCCCTGAAGGGGCTGGCAGCCGCCGGATTGGGCATGTTGATCGGCACCATCGGCATTGCGGATGCGGGCGGGTCGTTGCGGATGGCCAGCTATGACTTTCCCTACCTGACCGACGGGCTGCAACTGGTGATCGTGGGTCTTGGCATCTTTGCGGTGCCTGAGATCGTATCGCTGCTACGGCAGGATCGGTCTATCGCCAAGGACGCCAGCCTTGGCGCGGGCTGGATGGACGGTGTGCGCGACTGGTTCGAACACAAGTGGTTGTCGATCCGTTGTTCGCTGATCGGCGTTCTGGTCGGCGTTATTCCGGGTCTGGGGGGATCGGTCGTGGACTGGATCGCCTATGGCCACGCAGTGCAGACCACCAAGGACAAATCCGGCTTTGGCAAGGGCGAGATCCGCGGCGTGATCGGGCCGGAAAGCTCGAACAACGCGAAAGAGGGCGGCGGGTTGGTTCCGACCCTGCTGTTCGGTATCCCCGGGTCAGGCTCAATGGCGATCTTTATCGGCGCGATTGCCCTTTTGGGGTCCGGCGATATCGAGGTCGGCCCCGCCATGCTGCGCGACAACCTTGATATTACCTACTCTATCGTCTGGCTGCTGGCCTTGGCGAATGTGGTGGGCACCTTGCTTTGTATCGCCGTTTCGGGCGGCATCGCAAAGCTGACGACGATCCGCTTTACCTATCTGGCACCGTTCCTGTTCATGCTGATCGCCTTTGCCGCGTTCCAGTCGGGCCAGAACTTCGAAGACATCCTAGCTCTGTTCGCCATCGGCCTGATCGGCATCTTCCTGCGCCGCTTTGACTGGTCGCGCCCTGCCTTTCTGATCGGTTTTGTGCTGTCCAATCCGGTCGAGAAATTCTCGAACCAGGCGTTCCAGATCGCGTCCTTCCGGTTCCGCAAATCCTTTGAAGAGGGCATCGACTATCTGTTCTCGCCCATTGTGATCGTGCTGCTGATTGTGACCGTGATTTCGGTGGTGCTTGGCCTGCGTCAGGCGAAATCAATCATGGCCGAAGGGGCAGTTCAGTCCGGCTCGAAGCGGGCGCCGATCGTCTTTTTGCTGGTGATCATGGCCTATGTTGTGGCCGCTTTGATCAATGCCAACGCGATCCCCGATTACAACCTGACCGACAAGATCGTGCCGCTGTTCATCGGAGGCGTCACCTTGGTCGCCCTGCTGATCCTGCTGGTGCAGATGATCCTGCGCCCCGAGACGGACGCCCTGTTCGCCGACAAGGAATCCGCAGGCGAGGATGCAGATGCGCCTTACGGCCTTTGGGGTACGCTGGCGTGGTTCGCGGGGCTGATCATCGCCACCTATTTCGTGGGCTTTATTCTGGCGCTGGCCGGTTTCCTTGTGACCTTCCTGCGGGTGCGGGCGCAGACCCCTTGGGGCAAGACGCTGGTTCTGGCCGCATCGGGCATCGCCCTGATGTGCGTCATGGGTGGTGCGCTGAACCGCGATTTCCCCCCCGGCTTGCTGCAAGAGGCCGCCACCTTGCCGTGGCCCCTGACATGATCTCCGGAGCAGAGCAGATGAAACAGATAGGTATTCCCTATGTCTTCATGCGCGGGGGCACGTCGCGCGGGCCGTATTTCAACCTGACCGACCTACCGCAAGACCGCGAGACTTTGGCCGAGGTTCTGATGGCGGTGGTCGGCGCGGGGCACGCGTCGAACATCGACGGGATCGGCGGCGGCGTGGCGGTCACCACCAAGGTCGCCATCCTGTCTCCGTCCGATGATGAATGGGCCGACGTGGACTATTTCTTTGCGCAGGTCTCGGTCGAGGATCGCTTGGTCGATTTCAAACCCACCTGCGGCAATATCCTGTCCGGCGTCGGTCCCGCCGCCATCGAAATGGGGCTGGTCACGCCCGCTTTCGATGAGACCGAAGTCAAAATTCGCGCCGTCAACACAGGGGCGCGGGTGCTGGCGCGGGTTCAGACGCCGGGCGGTATGATCCGCTATGATGGTCTGTCTGAGATTGCAGGCGTTCCCGGTACAGCCGCACCGATTGCCCTGAACTTTATGGGGGTGGTCGGATCATCCACGGGGGCGTTCCTGCCGACAGGCAAGCTGCGGGACACCTTCGACGGGATCGAGGTCACTTGCATGGACGTCGCCATGCCCATGGTGATCGCCGGCGCCGCCGACTTTGGCCTGACCGGCTATGAAACCGTGCAAGAGCTGGACAGCAACAAGCCCTTCTTTGCCAGAATGGAGGCGATCCGCCTGCAAGCAGGCGCGGCCATGGGCATGGGAGACGTGTCGAAATCCGTCACACCAAAGTTCGGCCTTCTGGCCCCCGCAAAGGACGGCGGCACCATCTGCACGCGCTATTTCATGCCGTGGAACACCCATCCGTCGATGGCAGTGACGGGGTCCCAATGTCTGGCCGCCTGCGCCTTGACCCCCGGCACGGTGGCTGACGGGCTGTTGCAACGTCCCACCCAAAGCCCTGCGAATGTGGTGCTGGAACATGCCTCGGGCACTATCGATGTGCTGATCGATTTCGGCATGAACAACCACTTTACCCTGAACTCGGCAGGCATTCTGCGCACCGCCCGCAAGCTGGCCGATGGCCGCGTCTATGTGCCTGCAAGCATCTGGAAAGGTTACTGAAATGCCCATGATGAACCTGTTGGTGGCCTTCAACGGATCCGCCGGCTCTGTGGCCGCTTTGCGTTATGCGGCGGCCTTGGCCAAGCGTTTCGACGCCCATGTCACGGCCCTTTTGGCCCACAGCGGGCATGAGGTCATCGACCGCCGCTCGCGCTGGATCCCGAAAGAGGCCCGCGCCTTGCTAGAGGCTGCCAACGCCAGCATCCTGACCCAGATCGAGGCCACATTCGAGGCCGAGCGCGCCGCCCTTGGCCTGACCGGCACCCTGCATCTGCGTTCGGTTGCGGGCCGTGTTGATACGGTTCTGTCCGAGGCCGCACGCCACTATGACATGCTGATCGTCGGCACCCGCGATGAGGCCGATGATGAACATGTGGCCCTGCACCCTGACCGTATCGCATTGCTGTCGGGCCGGCCGGTGATTGTGGTTCCGGCGGGCTATGACGCGGGGGCCAACCACAGCCATGCGGCCTTGGCGTGGGACGGGGGACGGGCCGCCGCGCGGGCCTTGTCCGACAGTCTGCGCCTGCTTGAGGCCGATGGCCGCGTCAGCGTGCTGACGGTGGGATCGCGCAGCGGCTGGCCCATCGATGATTTGATGACCCACCTGCACCGGCATGGCGTTTCGGCGGTTCACGAAGACTGGCCCGACACCCATCCGGTCGCCGCGACATTGCTGACGTGGTGCGCCAAGCATGATCCCTCGCTTTTGGTGCTGGGGGCCTTTGAACACTCGAAATTCCGCGAGGATTTTCTGGGGGGCGTGACCTCGGAAATCCTGTCCAGAACCACGATTCCGGTTCTGCTGTCCCATTAAAGCGAAGGGCCGACGATGACCTATTACGAAAAACTCAGCCACATGCGCCGCGACCTTGAGGCCATCCGCGCCGAGGTGTGCCAGCGCATCAGCACCGACCCGACTGACAAGGCCGATCTGTCCATCCTGCATGAGCGCATCAGCCGTGCGATCAAGGCCCTCTCTGGCCAAGGCTGAGCGTCCCGCATGGGACTAACCTATTGAAAAGACGGAGACCGATTTGACCCAAAGTCATTCCCCGACCAATCCCGACATTGTGGTGATCGGGGGCGGGAACGCGGCCCTTTGCGCCGCCATGACCGCTGCTGAAGCGGGCGCAAGCGTGCTTGTTCTGGAGGCCGCGCCCAAAGCCTATCGGGGCGGCAATTCGCGCCACACACGCAACTTTCGCTGTATGCACCAAGGCCCTTTGGGGCCGCTGGTCGAAAGCTATTCGGAAGAAGAATACCTTGCCGATCTGATGAAGGTCACAGGCGGCAAGACCGACGAACAGCTGGCGCGTCTTGCGATCCGCACGTCAGAGGAATGCCTGCCGTGGATGCAGGCCCACGGTGTGCGGTTCCAGCCCTCGCTCTCCGGCACGCTGTCGCTGGCGCGGACGAATGCGTTTTTCCTTGGGGGCGGCAAAAGCCTTGTGAATGCCTATTACCGGACGGCGCAGCAGCTGGGGGTTCAGGTGCTGTATGAGGCCGCTGTGACCCATGTGCATCTGGCCGGTGATCAGGTCGAATACATTGACTACACGCATATGGGCGAAACCCACCGGATCACACCGAAATCGGTGGTGGTGGCCTCGGGCGGGTTTCAGGCGGACACCGACTGGCTGGCCCGGGCATGGGGACCTGCGGCCAAGAACTTTCTGATCCGCGGCACGCCCTATAACCGCGGCGTCGTGCTGGCGGACCTGCTGGATCAGGGCATCGCCCAAGTGGGCGATCCGACCCAATGCCATGCGGTGGCCATCGATGGCCGCGCGCCAAAGTTCGACGGCGGGATTGTGACGCGGCTGGACTGTGTGCCTTTTTCCATCGTGGTGAACCAGAACGCCGAGCGGTTCTATGACGAAGGCGAGGACGTCTGGCCCAAACGCTATGCCATCTGGGGCAGGTTGGTGGCCGCGCAGCCCGATCAGGTCGGGCATGTGATCATTGACGCGAAATCCCTTGATCTCTTCATGCCCTCGGTCTTTCCGCCGATCAAAGCCGCCAGCCTGCGCGAACTGGCCGAAAAGATGGGCCTGCCCGCCGACGGGCTAGAGCGCACAGTGGGCGAATTCAACGCCGCTTGCGGGGATACCTCTGGGTTCCATCCCACCGAACTGGACGGGGTCTCGACCACGGGGCTGACCCCGCCGAAAACCAACTGGGCGCGCCCGATCACCCAGCCGCCGTTCTACGGCTACACCCTGCGGACCGGCGTCACCTTTACCTATCTGGGGCTCAAGGTTGACGAACGGGCGCAATGCTCGGTCGGGCAGGGGCCTGTGCGCAACCTTTGGGCTGCAGGCGAGACGATGGCCGGTTCGATCTTGGGGCAGGGCTATCTGGCCGGTTTCGGCATGACCATCGGAACCGTCTTTGGACGCATCGCAGGCAAGGAGGCCGCCGCTTATGCAAACGCACACTGAGGTTCTAGAGGAAGCTCGCCGTCAGGCCGAGATTTGCAACGCCTGCCGCTATTGTGAGGGCTATTGTTCCGTGTTCCCCGCCCTGCACGCGGAACGGGCCTTTGCCGACGGGAACCTGACGCAACTGGCAAACCTGTGTCACAACTGTCGGGGCTGCTATTACGCTTGCCAATACACTGCCCCGCATGAGTTTGATCTGAACCTGCCTCAGGCCTTGGCGAATGTGCGGCAGAGCAGTTGGGAAGAGCTGGCCTTCCCCCAAGCCGCTGGCCGGGCCTTTCAAAAGAACGGGATGCTGATCGCCGTCGCGACGGTCATCGGCTTTGCCCTGCTTTTTGCTGCCCTAAGGGCCTTGCCCGCCGCTGGTGGCGAGGGCTTCTACGCCGCGCTGCCTCATAACGCGATGGTGGCGATCTTCCTGCCCGCCTTCCTGTTCCCGCTGGTTAGCATCGGGATCAGCCTGCGCCGCTACTGGCGGCAGGTCGGTGGTCGGCCCGTGAAACTGTCTCATTTGGTGCAGGCGTTTGGGCAAGCCGCGCGGATGAAGAACCTGAAGGGCGGACATGGGGACGGGTGCAATTTTGAGGATCAGGACCGGTTCTCGCACGCCCGCCGCCATGCCCATCAGGCTGTGATGTACGGGTTCTTGCTGTGCTTTGCCGCGACCAGCGTGGCGACTGTGATGCACTATGCGCTGGGGATGCCCGCGCCCTATGGATTGCTGTCCTTGCCGAAAATTCTGGGAAACTCGGGCGGTCTGCTGCTGGTCGCAGGCTGCGGCGCGATGATCCGGCTAAAGCTGCGATCGGATCGGTCCTTTGGTGCACCTTCGGCCTTTGGGGCAGAGTTGGCTTTCGTGGGGCTCTTGGGTTTTGTTGGGCTTAGTGGTCTGGCGCTTTATGCGCTGGGTCAAACGGCGCTGATGCCCGCGCTGCTGGCGTTGCATCTGGGGGCAGTTCTTGCGTTCTTCCTGTTGGCCCCCTTCACCAAAATGGCGCACGGGTTCTACCGCCTTGCGGCGCTGGTGGCGGACGCGCAGCGATGACGGGCCGGTGCGGGCGGCGGGCGCGACCTATTCGCGCCGCTGGTTGCGGTCATCATCGGGGCCGCGATGGGCGAGGCTGTGACTGCCGTCGAACTGATCGCTTTGGTGATGATCTTGGGCGGCGTGGTACTGATCCAGACCGGCAAGCAACGTGGCTTTCCGGTCGCCCAAGCCCAAGCCAAAACCACTTAAGCTGTGGGGGCAGGGCCGGTGGTGTCACGCACCACCAGCTCGGCCGCCAGTTCTGACACCGTAGGCGGCATTTGTGGATCCTCGATCCGGTCCAGCAGGGTACGGGCCAGACGGTGGCCCAGTTTCTGGGGCGAGACTGACATGGTAGTTAGCGGCGGCGTCGCGACAGCGGCGTCCTGAATATCGTCGAACCCGATGACCGAGACATCCTTGCCGGGTTTCAGCCCCAGACGGGTCAGCGCCAGACTGGCCCCGATCGCGACCACGTCGCCATTGCAGACCACCGCCGTAATCTCGGGATGCGCGCGGATAAGGGCGGTCATGGAATCAAGGCCCGCCCGCTTGTTGTCCTCAGAGTCCCAGATCAGGCCGGAACCCAAGCCGCGCTCGGCCATGGCAGTCTTGTAGCCCGCGATCCGGTCGCGCCGCACAAAGGTCATATCGGTCCCGCCCAAGTAGGCGATGTGCCGGTGGCCAAGGTCGGCCAGATAGTTGGTCGCCACGCCGGTGGCCTCGGCGTTGCGGATGCCCACGTGGTCCAGATCACGGCGGACGTGCCGCAGAAAGGTGACCGTGGGAATGCCGTGGGCGGCCAGCAGATCGAACGCCTTGTCGGGCGTGTTCATCGCCGGAACCCACAAAAGGCCCCCGCGCCCGTGCCGGATGAAGGCCTGCAACTGCCGTTCTTGCCGCGCAGCATCGTCACGGGTGTCAACGATGGAGACCATGTAGCCTTCGTCCTCCAGCAGATCGACCACGCCGCTGACCACCTCGGCGTTGAAGGGGTTCATCAACTGGTTGATGACAAAGCCGATCTCGCGGTTTTCACCCGACCGCATGGCGGCGGCGCGCTGGTCGGTGACGTAGTGCAGCTTGCGGGCGGCAGCCATCACCTTGTCGCGGGTCTGCTCTGAAATCCGGCCGGTTCCTCGCAGCACTTGGCTGACGGTCGGGATCGAAACCCCCGCCTCTTTCGCGACCGTTGCCAGAGTGGGTTTGCCCGACATCATGCCTCATTTGATAGAACGATTAGGCATCTTTTGTGGCGGAAAACACCGTCAGGATCAAGATTTTCCGCAGGGATATGGAGTCTGTCAGATGAATTGATGCAATTCACATACAGATTCTGATTGACGGAAGGTATATCGTTATATCAAGCTTAGCCTCACGCCGGAGGATTCTCGTCCTGCCCAAAAAGCGGGCGACTCTGGTTAAAGGTTCCGCTGATCTCCGCCGGATAAAGGGAGACGGCTGAACGACATCGCACATCAGCGGGGAGGCTGGTGTGTTCCGTCATGAAAGGGAGGACTCCATGACGCTTCGTTCCAAATTCTCCGGTATGGCCTCTGGCCTTGCCATCCTGTGCGCGGCGGCTGCGGCGCAGGCTGAAACCCTGTTCTGGTCAACGCAGGCCCGCCCCGTGGAAGAGGCGCAGGCGATGCGCGAACAGGTTCTGGCGGGCTATGGCAGCGCCGTTGATTATCAACCGAATGAGGACGGCCCGTGGCTGACCCGTTTGCAGGCGGAATTGCAGGCGGGCAAAGGTACAATCGAGGTGCTTGGCGCCCTGCACGGCAACTTTGCCGCCATGAATCCCGATGATCTGGTGGACCTTGGCGATCTGGGTGTTGCGGCGGAAAGCGCCACATTCAACAGCCTCGCGATGCTGGGAACCGACCAGATGCAGTACCTGCCGTGGATGCAGGCCAGCTACATCATGGCCGCCAATAAAGAGGCGCTGCAATATCTGCCCGAAGGCGCGGATATCAACGCGCTGACCTATGATCAGCTGATCGCATGGACCGCCGCCGTTGAAGAGGGCACCGGCCAGAAGAAATTCGGCTTTCCCGCTGGGGAAAAGGGCCTGAAGCACCGCTTCTTCCAAGGCTATCTCTACCCGTCCTACACGGATGGTGTGGTGCGGACCTTTGCCTCGGACGCGGCGGTTGAGGCGTGGGAAAAGTTCCGCGAGCTGTGGTCGCACACCAATCCGGCCTCGACCAACTTCTCGTTCCTGCAAGAGCAGCTGCTGTCGGGCGATGCGTGGATCGTCTTTGACCATACCTCGCGACTGGCGCAGGCGTTCAATGAACGTCCCGATGATTTCGTTGCCTTCCCCGCGCCCGCAGGCCCCACGGGGCGCGGCTTTATGCCGGTGCTGGCAGGTTTGGCCATCCCCAAGACCGCGCCCGACATGGAGGCATCCAAGGCGCTGGTCCAATACATGATGCAGCCGGAAACCCAGATTGCGACGCTGAAGGCCACGAACTTCTTCCCCGTGGTGCCGGTTGATCTGCCGGACGATCTGCCCCCCGCCGTGAAGGCATCGGGCGATGCGATTGCCAAGATGAGCGGCGCGGCTGATGCGAACCCCGGCCTCCTGCCTGCGGGGCTTGGCGACATGGGCGGCGATTTCAACCGCGTCTTCGTCGACACGTTTGAGCGCATCATCTTGGGCGGTCAGGACATCCGCGCGGTGCTGGATGATCAGAAGTCCACGCTGGCGGGCATCATGGAAAAGACCGGCGCCCCCTGTTGGGCACCTGACGCGCCGTCCGAAGGCGCATGTCCGGTCGAATAATCGCGCTAAACTAATCTGGTTCGGGCCAACTTCGGCCCGAACACCCCATTCCCCGACGGCCCCTTGGCCCGTTGGCACGGAGAGGTTCCATGACTCCGCGATATCTGCCCTACGTCCTGATCCTGCCAGTCACATTGTTTCTGGGGGTGTTCTTTCTCTACCCGTTCGCACTGGTGGCCAAGCAGGCTTTCACCACGGGCGGTGGCTTTACGCTGGATAACTTCCGCGAGGTGGTCGGCTACTGGAAGTTCCCGATTTCCCTCAAGAACACCATGCTGCTGGCCGCCATCGTGGTGCCGGTGCAGCTGGCGCTGGCGCTGTTGATGGCGACAATGGTGAACCGGATGCAGAAGGGCCGCGATCTGGTGCTTTATGTCTGGACGATCCCGCTGGGGATTTCGGACCTTGCGGCAGGCATCATCTGGCTGGCGATTTTTGAACAGTCGGGTTTTTTAAACTCGATGATGACGGGGTTGGGGCTGGTGGATCAGCCGATTACGCTCTTGGGCTATCAGAACCCGTGGCTGGTTTTCGCGGCCATTGCGCTGGCGGAAATCTGGCGTGCGACGGCGATCATGCTGGTGATCTTGGTGGCGGGCATCGGCCTGATCCCCAAGGAATATTATGAGGCGGCCGAGGTCTTTGGCGCCTCCCCGTGGAAGCGTTTCGTCAAGATCACACTGCCCCTCTTGCGTCCGTCGCTGCAAACCGCGCTGATCCTGCGGGTGGTGCTGGCGTTTGAGGTCTTCGCCGTGGTCGTGGCCCTTGGGGGCACCCTGTTCCCTGTGCTGATGGGGCAGATCTATTCCTACCAGTTTGACCTGATGAACGGCGGCGGCGCGGCGGCGCTTGCGCTGATCGTGCTGGCGATCTCGGTCGTGTTCACGCTGATCATCCTACGCGCCCTGCGCGTCCCGAAAGGAGCCACCATATGACCGCGACAGATGTCTCATCAGGCGCCGCGCAGCGTCGCAGTGGGCATTACCTTTATGCTGCTTCGGTTGCGCTGCTGTGCGCGTGGGTGCTGGTGCCGCTCTATTTCCTGCTGATCAACACCCTCTCGTCGCCGGACACGGTGAACAGCTTTCCCAAGCCGTTCATTCCCGAATTCGACTGGGGCAGTCTTGAGTTTTTTGCCGGTTATGAGGGCATGCTGAAGGCGCTGAAGAACTCGGTCGTGGTGGCGGTGCTGACGATGATCATGTCCATCGCCGTGGGGGCCCCTGCGGGCTACGCCCTGTCGCGGTTCGAATTTCGCGGCAAGGGGCTGTTCCGGATGCTGGTGCTGCTGACACGGGCCTTTCCGCTGCCGCTGCTGGCGCTGCCCTTGGCGGTGATGTTCATTCGCACGGGGCTGGATGACACGGCCATCGGCCTTGCGCTGGTGCATACCACGCTGGCGATCCCCTTTGCGGTGCTGATCACTTTCTCGCTGTTCTCGGGCATCCCGATTGAACTGGAAGAGGCCGCGTGGACCCTTGGCTGCACCCGCTTCACCGCCTTTACCAAAGTGGTGCTGCCGCTGATCCTGCCCGGCATTGCGGCCTCGGCGATCTTTGCCTTCGTGATCTCATGGAATGAGGTCTTCGCCGCCGCCGTCCTGACGATCGAGAACCGCACCCTGACGGCCTTTCTCTTGGCCAAACTGGGCGAGGCACCCCTGCATCTGAAATTCGCGGGCGGCTTTATTCTGGTGGTTCCGGCGCTGGTCTTCATCTTCGCCGTCCGCAAGTACCTTTTCGCTATGTGGGGCATTGCGAACCGCTAAGGCGGCGCTGTCCTAGGGAGACTGACACAATGGCAGAAATCCAGATCAAGGGCGTCGCCAAAAGCTTTGGCAGCTACACGGCCCTGCATGACATCAACCTGACCATTCAGGATCAGGAGTTCGTGGTCCTTCTGGGGGCCTCGGGCTGCGGCAAGACCACGCTTTTGCGGATCGTTGCGGGGCTTGAGACCGCCACCACCGGCGAGGTCTGGATCGGCGGCAAACGTGTGGACCATCTGCCGCCCAAGGATCGCGGCATTGCGATGGTGTTCCAGAACTACGCGGTCTTTCCGCACCTCACGGTGTTCGAAAACATCGGCTTTGGCCTGCGGATGAAAAAGCTGCCCAATGATGAAGTCAAACGGCGCGTCGAACGCACTGCGGGCCTGATGCACATCGAACAGCTACTGGGCCGCTACTCGGGCGAGCTTTCGGGCGGTCAGCGTCAGCGCGTCGCCGTGGCCCGCGCTCTGGCGATGGAGCCTGACGTGATCCTGATGGACGAGCCCTTGTCGAACCTTGACGCCCTTTTGCGGATGGAGATGCGGGCCGAGTTGAAAGGCGTTCTGGCCGAAAGCAACACCACCGCGATCTATGTCACCCACGATCAGGTTGAGGCCATGTCTATGGCCGACCGCATCAGCGTCATGCATCAGGGGCGCATTGTGCAGGCGGCCTCGCCCATTGAGGTCTACCGCAATCCCGCCGCCGAATTCGTGGCCGGTTTCATTGGCAATCCGCCGATGAACTTCCTGCCCGCAACGCCGCAAGGTGGGGGCAGATGGGCCGTGGCAGGGCAGGTTCTGGACGGACCCCAGACCCCAAAGGCGTTGAAATTCGCCATCCGCCCCGAAGATCTGCGCCTTGCCGATCACGGGCTGCAAGCTGTTGCCAAAGTGATCGAGCCCTTGGGCGCCCATCTGCTGGTCACCTGCGATGTGAATGGGGCGTTGTTCCGCGCCGTGTTGGACAGCGATCTGTCCGTGAAACCGGGGGATACCCTGACCCTTGCCCCGCAATCCGACCGCATCCGCTGGTTCGATCCCGAAACCACCCGCGCCGTCGCCTAAGACCGGCCAGAGACTAGACCTATGCAAAGACACGAAATGATCGATCACGCGCGTCTGGTGATGCGCGACAATGACCGTGGCACCTACACTGTGCCGACCCACGGGCTTTATCCGTTCCAGTGGAACTGGGACTCTGCCCTTTCGGCGTTGGGGTTTTCCCACTTTGACGAGGCCCGCGCGTGGCAAGAGCTGACGACCCTGATGGCCCACCAATGGGCCGACGGCATGGTCCCGCACATCATCTTTCACCGGCCCGACGATGGGTACTTTCCGGGGCCAGAGGTCTGGGGCACCGGACATACGCCTCCCACATCGGGGATCACCCAGCCAGCGGTGGCGGGCTTTGCCGTGGCGCGCATCCACGCCCGTGCCCACGACAAGGTGCTGGCCGATGAACAGGCGCGGGCGCTGCTGCCCAAGATTCACGCGTGGCACCAGTGGTTCTACCGCTGCCGTGATCCCCAAGGCACTGGTCTGGTCGCCGTCCTGCACCCGTGGGAGACGGGGCGCGACAACTCGGTCGATTGGGACGCGGCCTTTGAGCGTGTCCCGACCGAGGGCGTTGCCCCCTTCACCCGCCGCGACACCACCCACGCCAATCCGGCGCATCGCCCCACAGATGACCAGTACAAACGCTATATCTGGCTGGTGCAGACCTTCCGCGCGCTTGGCTGGGATAACTCCAAGCTGCACGATGCCTCGCCTTTTCAGATGGTTGATCCCGGTTTCAACGCCATCCTGATCCGCTCGTGCAATGACATCGCCGATCTGGCTGAACGTCTGGGGCTGGATGATATCGCCGTGCAATCGCGGGACATGGCCCGTCGCGGCTTGGACGCGATGGAGACCCTGTGGAATGACCGCCTTGGTCAATACGCTTGCCTTGACCGCACCACCGGCGATCTGCTGGACAGCCCGTCGATCGGCGGCATCCTTGCCGCCTTTGCGCCCATCCCCAAAGCCCGTGCGGCCGCCCTTAGCCAACGGGTCGAGGTGCTGTCGCACAGCTGTAATTATCTGGTCCCCAGCCACGACCCGACCTCGCCCGATTTTGAGGGGCTGCGTTACTGGCGCGGACCGGTCTGGCTGATCGTGAACTTCATGATCGCGGACGGGCTAGAGCAGGCCGGAGAGACCGCCATGGTTCCCCGCATTGTCGGCGACTGTCTGGCGCTGATCGAGGACAGCGGCTTCGCCGAATACCACGATCCCATCACCGCCGAACCCTGCGGCGGGGCCCACTTCACATGGACCGCCGCTATGGTGATTGAACTGCTCTATGCCCACGGGCTGGTGGTCTGATCCAGCGGGGCGCTTGTGGATGGGGCTACTATTTCACGCCCCTCCAAACGCTCCGACGCGGATGTTGTTGGTCTGGCCGGACGCGCCTGAGGGCTCGCCGCAGAGCATCACGAAACAGCCCGCCCCTTGCAAAAGCATCTCGCAGCCTTGCTGCGCTTGCCGGATCATTCCGCCATGATCAGAGGCCGCGTTGTCTTGGCAAGCCGTTGCTCCCCAGACCAATGCCATGCGCCGCTGGACCGCCGGATCAGGGGTCAGCACCACCAGCGGCAGACCGGACCGCCGCGCCGAGACGCGCAGGGCCGTGGCCCCGCTGCGGGAATAGGCCACGATGGACCGCGCACCCAAGGCGCAGGCCAGTTTCGCCCCCGTATTGGCGATGGTGTCGGCGGGCGTCACCGCAGGTTCGCGGCTTGCGGCCAACGCCCCCAGATATAGCTGATGGGACTCGGTCGCTTTGATGATCCGGTCCATGACCGCGACGGCCTCGACCGGATATTGCCCTGCGGCGCTTTCGGCGGACAGCATCACCGCATCGGCCCCGTCATAGACTGCCGT
The DNA here is from genome assembly GCF_003003355.1 of Donghicola tyrosinivorans. Lineage (GTDB taxonomy): Bacteria > Pseudomonadota > Alphaproteobacteria > Rhodobacterales > Rhodobacteraceae > Donghicola > Donghicola tyrosinivorans. The sequence continues at coordinate 88,201 of NZ_PVTQ01000013.1, read as the reverse complement.
CGCCACGTCCGAAGCCTCGGCCCGTGTGGGCGCGGCGGCGGAGGTCATGGATTCAAGCATCTGCGTTGCCACGATCACTGGCGTTGCCATGCGGCGGCAGAGGGCGATGATGTCTTTCTGGTGGCCCGGCACGGCCTCTGGCGGGATTTCGACCCCAAGATCACCCCGCGCAATCATGATAGCGTCGGCGCGGGTCACGATGGCCTCGATCTGTGTCAAGGCCGAGGGCTTTTCGATCTTGGCCACGATGCCTGCGCGGCCTTGCACGATCTGCGCGATTTCTTCCAGATCGCTGGCCCGTTGTACAAAAGACAGGGCCACCCAATCCACCCCGCGCGACAGGCCGAATTCCAGATCAGCGCGGTCTTTGGCGGTCAGGCACGGCATCTCCAAGACACAATCAGGCAGGTTCACCCCTTTGCGGTCGTTCAGCGCGTGGCCCGAGACCACTTTGGCCGCGATCGTACCCTCTGTGACCTTGGTCGCGACAAGACAGACGCGGCCATCGTCCACCAGCAGCCGGTCGCCTGCCTTCAGAGCGGCGAAGATTTCCGGATGGGGCAGGGGGATATCATCGCCCTGCGCTGTGTCGCTGTTGATCAGGCGCAGGGTCTGGCCCTGTTTTACGGGCCGCACACCCCCCAGAACTCCAAGCCGGATTTTCGGCCCTTGCAGGTCTTGGAGGATGGCGATGGGGGTGCCGGTCTCTTGTTCCAGCGCCCGTAGGGCGGTGATCACCGCGTCATGGTCGGCGTGGGTGCCGTGGCTGAAGTTCAGGCGAAAGGTGTCTACGCCCGCCTCAAACAACTGGCGCAGCACTTTGGGATCACTGCTGGCGGGGCCGACAGTGGCTAGGATCTTGGCGCGTCTTTGGCGCATGTTATGGGTCTCCGGAAAGGCTTTAGCGCGCGGGGCCTGAGATCAGGATGGCGCGGAAATCATTGACGTTTGTCAGGGTGGGGCCGGTGATGATCTGATCCCCGAGGGCGGCGAAAAAGTTATGGCTGTCGTTGGTTGCCAAGGCTTTGCTGGCCGACAGACCCAACGCGCGGGCGCGGCCTAAGGTGGTTGCGTCCACAAAGGCGCCCGCCACATCGGCGGCGCCATCCACTCCGTCCGTATCGCAGGCGATGGCAGAGATACCGCTGGCGGCGTTCAATGCATGGGCCAAGGCTAAGGCGTATTCGGCATTCGGTCCGCCCGTGCCGTCACCGCGCCGCGTGACCGTGCATTCCCCGCCCGACAGCAGTAGCAGGCGTTCGCCAGCAGCCAAACGGGATTGCTCTGCCAATGCCAGAGCCGCGTGGTCGCGGGCCAGATCACGGGCCTCGCCTTCAAGATCATCGGCAAGGATGCGGACAGAAATGCCCTGATCTTGCGCCAGATCTGCGGCGGCTTGAAGGGACAGCATCGGGGCGGCGATGATGCGGTTTTCTACTTCGCTCAAGGCGGGGCTGTCTGGACGATGCGTCACCGGATCGCCCGTCAGCACAGCCATTTGTTCCGGCGTCAGCAGGATGTTCCAGCGCTGCGCGATATGCAGCGCGTCTGCTTGGGTCGTCACATCACCCACCGTAGGGCCAGAGGCGATGCCCGCCGGATCATCCCCCGGTACGTCCGAGATGATCAGCGTCAGCATCCTTGCCTCACACATAGCGGCCAGATTGCCCCCTTTTATGCGGCTTAGGTGCTTGCGCAGGGTGTTCATCGCCCCGATGGGCGCGCCCGAGGCCAGCAAAGCGCGGCTCATGTCCTGCTCTTGCGCCAGAGTAATTTCCCCCGCAGGCCACGTCAGCAGGGACGAGCCGCCACCTGAAATCAGGCACAGGACGAAATCGTCGGAGCCGCAGGTTTGCAGCAGCGACACCATGCGCTGGGTGGCATCAAACCCCCGTTGGTCAGGCACAGGATGGGACGCCAAAGCAACCCTGATCCCCTGCAAAGGGCGGTCATAGCCGTCGCGGGTGATGATCAGTCCGTCGCAGGGGCCCCAAGCGGCCTCGACCGCTTCGGCCATGCGGGCGCTGGCTTTGCCTGCGCCGATCACCACCACCCTGCCTGCGGGCCGAGGAGGCAGCGCCGCAGGCAGGGCAGACATCGGGTCGGCCGCCGCCACGGCCGCGCCAAAGCACGACCGCAGCAAGGTGCGGGCCTCAGGACAGGGCATCAGCGATGGCCTTTCCGCAGGTGACGGTGTCCGCGCTGCCCCCCAGATCGCGGGTGCGCAGGGCGGGCTGTGCCAGCACGGTTTCAATGGCGCTGACCATCTCGGCGGCGGCCTCGGCGTGGCCCAGATGGTCCAGCATCATCGCGCCTGCCCAGATTTGCCCGACGGGGTTCGCCACCCCTTGCCCCGCAATATCGGGGGCCGAGCCGTGGACAGGTTCGAACAGCGAGGGAAAGTTCCGCTCGGGGTTGATGTTGCCCGAGGGCGCAATCCCGATGGTGCCGGTGCAGGCAGGCCCCAGATCCGACAGGATATCCCCGAACAGATTGCTGGCGACCACCACGTCGAACCGATCAGGGTTCAGCACGAAATGGGCGGTCAGAATGTCGATGTGGTACTTGTCCACGGTGACCTCTGGGTAGTGCTGCGCCATCTCTGCGACACGCTCGTCCCACCACGGCATGGTGATGGAAATCCCGTTGGATTTCGTGGCCGAGGTCAGCCGCCCCCTTGGCCGTTTCGCTGCCAGTTCAAAGGCATAGGCCAGCACGCGGTTAACCCCGTGACGGGACATAACCGTTTCCTGCATGACGACCTCTCGGTCGGTGCCCTCGAACATCTTGCCACCGATCGAGGAATACTCCCCCTCGGTATTCTCGCGTACGATCCACATATCGATGTCGCCCGGTTTGCGCCCTGCCAATGGGCAAGGCACCCCCGGCATTAGCCGCGCGGGCCTGAGCGAGATATACTGATCGAACTGCCGCCGGAACTGGATCAGCGAACCCCAGAGGGACACATGATCCGGCACCGTATCCGGCCAGCCCACCGCGCCAAAGAACAGGGCGTCATGACCTTCGATCTGCGCTTTCCAGTCATCAGGCATCATCTGCCCGTGGCGCTGGTAATAGTCGCAAGAGGCAAAGTCGAACTCGTCAAACTCAAGCCCGATCTTGTGCCGCTTGGCGACGGCCTCAAGGGCGCGAATGCCCTCGGGGACCACTTCTTTGCCGATGCCGTCACCGGCAATGACAGCGATTTTCAATGCGTTGCTCATGGAGGCCTCAGGCATTGCGGCCACGGATCGCGGCGATGACCGCATCAGTGACGGCGCGAGTGGTGGCCTTGCCGCCCAAGTCGGGCGTGTGCAGAGAAGGATCGGCGGTGACACTTTCGACAGCGGCCATCAGGCGATCCGCGGCGGGCTTTTCGCCCAAATGCTCCAGCATCATGGCGGCGGTCCAGAAGGTCGCCACGGGGTTGGCAACGCCCTTGCCGGTGATGTCAAAGGCCGAGCCGTGGATGGGTTCGAACATCGACGGAGTGTCCCGTTCGGGGTTCAGGTTCGCCGTGGGCGCCACACCGATGGACCCCGACAGCGCCGCCGCCAGATCCGACAGGATGTCCGCGTGCAGGTTGGTGGCCACAATCGTATCAAGGCTGTCAGGGTGCATGACCATGCGCACGGTCATCGCGTCCACCAGCATCTTGTCCCAAGTCACATCGGGGAAGTCCTGCGCGACCTCGGCGGCGATCTGATCCCAGAGGACCATGCCATGACGCTGCGCGTTCGATTTGGTCACCACAGTCAGCAGCTTGCGGGGACGCTTTTGCGCCAGCTGGAAGGCATAGCGGATGATGCGTTCCACCCCTGCGCGGGTAAAGATCGACACATCGGTTGCCACCTCAATCGGCAGACCGGGGTGCGAACGTCCCCCTTGGCCTGCGTATTCCCCTTCGGAGTTCTCGCGCACGATGACCCAGTCCAGTTCGGTCCGGTCCACACCCCGCAGAGGCGAGGTGATGCCCGGCAGCATCCGCGTGGGCCGCACGTTGGCGTATTGGTCCAAGGGCTGGCAGATCGACAGGCGCAGGCCCCAAAGCGTCAGGTGGTCCGGCACATCAGGCGCACCCACCGCGCCAAAGAGGATCGCGTCAAAGGCCCGCAGCTGGTCCGCGCCATCTTTGGGCATGAACTCACCGGTGCGCTTGTAGCGGTCGGTGGACCAGTCAAAGTTGGTGGTCTCTAGGGCAAAGCCGCCGTCGCGTTCAGCCAGTGCGTCCAGCACCTCAAGGCAGGCGTCTACAACTTCCACACCGATCCCGTCACCGCCGATTGCGGCGATCTTATGCGTCTTAACAGTCATTTTATTCTCCGATTAGAAAAGTAGTCCTGCGGGCATCCGCAGCAGCAGGACGTTGGCCATCAGCCACCAGAAGCCAGAGCAGATCAGCAGGCCGGTCAGCCCCCAGATCAGCCAGCGGCGCAGGGGCGGGCGGTCATAGTCAGCGATCAACATGATCGCGGCAAAGGCGGCAAAGCTGGTCACCAGAAAGCCGACCAGCGGCATTACAAAGACCCACGCCAGCATCACGGCCCCCAAGGCGATCCGGCGGATTGCGCCAGCATCCCGTTGGCGCGGCTTGGGCTCAGCGGCAGGGCGGCGCAGGTGCTGGATGACCAGCAGACCCGAGAACACCGCCAGCGCAGCCCCGATGGTCTTGGGGAACACCGATCCCAGCATCGACATGCCAGAGGCACCGGTCCAGATCACCGCGCCAAGGGCGATGAAGGCCACGGCAAAGCCGATAGAGGGCAGATCGCGGGTCTTGATTTCCGGCGCGATGGTGGTGCCTTCGTCGGCCACGGGTTCGCTCATCTGGGCGCGGCGCTTGGCCTTCCAGTCGGCCCAGATCGGGAACAGCAGGGTCACAAGGGCGGCGATGATAATGCCGATACTGATGGGACGGCTGAAGAACATCTCTGGCAGGCGGCCTGTGGCATTGCCGATCAGATAGGTCTGCACAAAGCCCTGTTCCGCGATGGACCCCAGCACCAGCCCCAGCACGATAGGCGAGGGTTGAAAGCCGTAACGGTTCAGCACCCAAGCGATCACACCCAGACCCACCATCAGTTGTGCGTCCGCGACGTTGGAATGGATGGCGAAGGCACCGATGATGGTCAGCAGGGCAACCGTGGGGGCCAGCAGGGTCTTGGGGACCTTGATGATAAAGCCATAGGCATAGCGGCCGATCAGCAGACCCACAGGCAGCATCAGAAGCGTGGCAATCAGCAGACCCCAGATGAAGGTGTAGACAACATTGCCATCGGTGGTGAACAGGGTCGGCCCGATCTTGATGCCCTGCACCAGAAGAGCGCCCATGATGATCGCGTCCGGCGGCGTGCCGGGGATGCCAAGCACCAGCGTCGGGATAAAGCCCCCGCCGACGGTGGCGTTATTGGCGGCCTCGGTGGCGATGACGCCGTCGGGGTTGCCCTTGCCAAAGGTCTCGGGGCGTTTGGCGGTACGGCGGGCCTCGGAATAGCTGACAAGACCCGCGATCGAGCCGCCCGCACCGGGCAGAATACCGATCACTGTGCCGATCACGGAGGATCGCAGCAGGTTGCCCCAGCGGCTAAGGGCGTGACGCGCGCCTTCCATCACCCGCAGACCACCCGTGGCCGAGGGGCTAAGATGCGGATCGGGCGAGGCGACAAGGTCCAGAATGACCGGCACACAGTAAAGGCCGATGATCGCAGATGTCAGGTCAACGCCGGCCAGAAACCGTTGCATGTCCATGGTATAGCGCACATCGCCCCCCACCACGGCCACACCGACCATCGACAGGAACAGGCCAATACACGCGCCGATCAGACCCTTCACGGTGTTGCCCACAGACAGGGCAGCGATCAGCGTTAGGCCGAACATCGCCAGCCAGAAGTATTCAGTCGGACCAAAGGCCAGTGCCACCCGTGCCAGCGGCGGGGCTAGCATCAACAGGGCCAGCGCCCCCACGATCCCGCCCGCCACCGAGGCAAGCGTGGCCAGCGAAATCGCCAGCCCCCCGTCGCCGCGCTTGGCCATGGGAAAGCCGTCAAAGGTGGTGGCAATCGCCGAGGGCGTGCCGGGTGTGTTCACCAGAATGGCCGCATAGGCCCCGCCGTAGATGGCTCCGGTGTAGATCGCGCCGAGGGCAATCAGCCCCCCGGCGGGATCCATTGTGAAGGTAAACGGGACAAGCACGGCCACCGCCATGGTCGCCGAAAGTCCGGGCAATGCGCCGATGATCGTTCCCAGTATGACGCCGACCAAAGCCAGCATCAGGTTAAAGGGTGTCATCGCGTCCAGAAGGTAGCCGAGAATGTCCATCGTCGTTTACTTGATGATCCCCAGCGCCTTGGCGCCTGCGGTGTATTCCTCGACGCGTTCGGCAACAAAGGCGTCCATCTTGTCGTAGCCGATGTCGGTCAGAACAAAGCCGCCGCTTTCCATCTTCTCGACAAAGCCTGGCTGCGCGTTGATCTTGGACACGATATCGGACACCGCCTGACGGGTCTCTTCCGAGGCCGAGGCAGGCACAGCCACACCGCGATAGGCACCGCCTACGATGTCAAAGCCCAGTTCTTTGAAGGTGGGCACATCGGGGAAGGCGGGCATACGCTCTTCGGCGGCAACGGCCAGCATCCGCAAGGCATCGCCCTGCGCCACGCCCGAGGTCGCATAGTTAAAGCCCGCAGTGGTTTGGCCGCCAAGGATCGCGGTGATCGACGGGCCGGTGCCCGAGAACGGCACATAGGTGGTGATCACATCCGCCGCCGCATTCAACTGCACCGCCGCCAGATTGTTGGCCGAGTTCGAACCCGATCCCGCAAAGGTCACCATGCCGGGGTTGGCCTTGGCATAGTCCAGCAGATCAGCCAGCGTCTGGTATTCGCTGTCCTTGGTCACAAAGATCGCGTTGGGGGTGTAGTGGAAATAATGCACGGGCGTCAGGTCTTCGGTCTTGTACCCGACGGACCCCGCCAGCGGTTGCAGCACCGTATGGGGCATGTTGATGCCCATCACCGTATAGCCATCACCGGGCAGCGAATTCAGCTGCGACCACGCCTGCGCACCGCCCGCGCCGGGCTGGTACTGGATCACGACCTGCTGGCCGGTCACGGCCTCCCACTCGGACTGCTGATAGCGCGCCGAGACATCGGATTCGCCGCCTGCGTTGAAGGGGATGATGTAGGTCATCGCCTTGTCGGGAAAGCCTTCGGCCAGTGCGCCACTGGCTGCCACCAGCGCGGCAAATGCCGTTGTCAGAATAGTTCTCATGGTAATCCTCCACTGTGTCCGGCCTGCGGGTGCAGATCGGATGGGGCCGGTCGCCCTATCGGTTCGAATTGTTGTGCGTCAGCGCCCCGTTGCGCCCGTGCGAGACGGGCATTCGATCCGGACCTCCTCTGTCCGAATGGATAGACCCTAGACTGGTTCATTGAATTTGTTAATTTCAGAATAGGAAGTTCATTAGTGCGTTGAGGGAACGAATGAGCGAAGGCGATCTAGGGTTCTTTGTCACGCTGGCGCGGCACGAAAGCTTTGCCGGAACTGCGCGGGAATTGGGCGTGACGCCTTCTGCGGTCAGTCGTCGTTTGGCGCGGCTTGAGGACCGTCTAGGCGTGCGCCTGATGCAGCGCACCACGCGGCGGGTCAGCCTGACCGGCGAAGGCGCGGCCTATTTCGCCAAAGCCCAACGCCTATTGGGCGAGATTGAGGAACTGGAAACGTCGCTAAGGGCGGGGCAGGAACACCCCTCGGGTCTGCTGCGGATCAACGCGACCTTTGGTTTCAGCCGTGGCTATATCGCGCCCTGCGTGGCCGAATTCTCGGCGCTCTATCCGGATGTTGAGGTGCAATTGGTGGTCACGGACGCGCCCCTGAACCTTGTGGAGCAAGGGGTGGATCTGAACATCCGCTTCGGCTCGCCGCCGCCGTCGGGGCTGTATCAGCGGGTGTTGCAGCGGAACCGGCGGTTCATCTGCGCCTCGACCCGCTATCTGGAACAGCACGGCACGCCGCAGACCTTAAGCGATCTGGCGCAGCACAGTTGCATCGTCCTGCGGCAAGAGCATGGCATCTACGACATCTGGCGCTTTGACGAAGTAGACGGCCACGCGGATTCCGTCCGTGTGAACGGCCAGCTTAGCACCAACGATGGCGAGATGGCCCGCGAATGGATGCTGGCGGGGCGGGGGATCATGTTGCGGTCCGAATGGGACGTGGCCCACCACGTGCGGCGCGGCACGCTGAAGGTGCTGCTGCCCAAACATTTCCAAAGCGCCAACATCACCGCCATCTACCCAGAGCGGCACCAGCTGACCGCCAAGGTGCGCCTTTTCGTCGATCTGCTGTCCCGCCGCCTGCAAGAGGTCAACGCCGCCACGCCCCTCCAGATCGCACCTGAACTGCTGGAAGGCTGATCCGCCCGGGTGAGGCGTCGACAAGCGGGCCAGCCCGTGTCATTGATACGGCTTAGGCATGTGTCAGAGGGCGATCATGGACCTGTCGCAGATCGAGGATTTTCTGGAACTGGCGCGGACGCTGAACTTTTCCCGCGCCGCCGAGGGGCGCAATATGACCCAGCCTGCCTTCTCGCGCCGTATCCGTGCGCTAGAGGATGCTATCGGCACGCCCCTGACCCAGCGCACCACCCGCAGCGTCACCCTGACCCAAGCAGGCCGCGCTTTTCTACCCCGCGCCGAGGCGCTGGTGCGCATGGCCCAAGACGCGCGGACCGAGGCGCTGGCCGCCGCAGGTCTTGCCCAAAAGACCCTGACCTTGGCCGCCACTCACGCGCTGTCCTACACCTTTGTGCCCCGCTGGCTGATGGGGATTTACGGCGCAGCGACGGCAGGAACGTTGAACCTTGTGTCCGACAGCTTTCAGTCGTGCTTGCAGTTGATGGCACGGGGTGAAGCGCAATTCTTTATCTCTCACAGGGGGTTGGGCGAGGCACCCGCGGCGCTGCAAGCCTTTCGCACCATCACCATCGGGCAGGACATTTTGCTGCCCCTCTGTGCGCCGGACAAGGACGGCGAACCGATGTGGCGACCTGGTCCCGATGCGCCGCTGCTGGCATACGCGCCCGCCTCTGGCCTGCATGCGATCCTGCAAGGGGTGGCTGGTCAGGTGCGGATGCGATCTGTCCTTGCGGCCAGCAATCTGGAGCTGGCCAAGTCCGGCCAAGGCATCGCGTGGCTGCCTCTGACACTGGCGCAGGATGCCTTGGACAGCGGCGCTCTGGTACGGGCCAGTGACAGTGATCAGGTCCCCGTGGATATCGTCCTGCACCGCCCGCGCGCCCGCCTTTCTGCCCATTGTGAGGCGGTCTGGGACAGGGCCGCCGCCACATGATTAATACGCATTCAGTATGAATATAGCCGGAAACGGCATTTCTCTTTGCGCCCCCGTGGCGCGTAGCCTGAGGCCAACCAATCAGGAGAGAATGCCATGCGCATCATTGATATTGTTGAGGTGACCAAGCCCATCGCCTCGCCCATCCGCAACGCCTACATCGACTTTTCCAAAATGACCGCCAGCCTTGTGGCGGTGGTGACCGATCAGGTCCGCGATGGGCGTCGGGTGGTGGGCTACGGGTTCAACTCGAACGGGCGGTACGGTCAGGGCGGTTTGATCCGCGAACGCTTTCGGGACCGCATTCTTGAGGCCGATCCTGCGTCCCTCTTGAATGAAGACGGCAGCAATCTGGACGCCCATAAAATCTGGGCCGCTATGATGCAAAATGAAAAGCCGGGTGGTCACGGGGAACGCTCGGTCGCGGTGGGGACCATCGATATGGCGGTCTGGGATGCCATCGCGAAGATCGCGGAAAGGCCCCTGTTCCGGATGCTGGCCGACATGAAGGGCCTTGAGGCCAACCCCCGCGTCTTCGTCTATGCGGCGGGGGGGTATTACTACCCGGGCAAGGATGACGGCGCCCTACGGGCCGAGATGCGCGGCTATCTGGATCGCGGCTATAACGTGGTCAAGATGAAGATCGGCGGTGCTTCCTTGGCCGAGGACCAGCGCCGGATCGAGGCCGTTCTGGATGAAATCGGATCAGAGGCGCAGCTGGCCGTGGACGCCAATGGCCGCTTTGATCTGGAGACCGCGATTGCCTACGCCAAGATGCTGCGCCAGTACCCCCTGTTCTGGTACGAGGAAATCGGCGATCCGCTGGACTATCAGTTGCAGGCCGCGATGGCCGAGTTCTACCCCGCCCCGATGGCCACGGGCGAGAACCTGTTTTCGCATCAGGACGCCCGCAACCTGATCCGCTACGGCGGCATGCGCCCTGACCGCGACTGGCTGCAATTCGACTGCGCCCTGTCCTACGGTTTGGTGGAATACCTGCGCACTCTGGACGTTCTGGATCAGGCGGGCTGGTCGCCCAAACGCTGCATCCCCCACGGCGGCCACCAGATGTCCCTGAACATCGCGGCGGGCTTGGGCTTGGGCGGGAACGAGAGCTATCCCGACCTCTTCCAACCCTACGGCGGCTTTCCCGACGGGGTGCAGGTGATCGACGGTCACATCACCATGCCCGAACTGCCCGGCATTGGGTTCGAGGGGAAATCGGACCTGATCTCCGTGATGCGCGATCTGGCAGAATAACCATTTGGAGGCGCGGCAGCACCGCAACCGCACACTTGCAACGCGGCATGCGTTACCACCTTAAATATACATATTCGACTGTTTATATGTAGAGACACCGCCCGAGTGGCGGTGCCTAGCAAGTATCGGCGGCACACGGTATGTCCTCCCCCGTGTGTCGCCGTTTTCCGTCACAGTTTGTAGAACCGTTCGGCGTTGTCATGGAACAGCTTCATCCGCTCGTCCCGACTGTAGCTTGCCGTGATCTGTTTAAAGGCGTCGAAAATCGTCCCGTAGCTTGAGAACAGTTTGTCCACGGGGAAGTTCGAGGCAAACATGCAGCGGTCGATCCCGAAGATCGCGATGGCCTCTTCCACGTAGGGGCGGATGCTTTCGGTGGTCCAGTTGAAGTCCCCCATTCCCAGACCCGAGATTTTGCAGGCCAAATTCGGCGCTGAGGCCAGTGTGCGCATGCCCTCGCGCCATGCATCGAAATGCTCGATCCCGTCCACCTGCATGCCGGTGTGGTTCAGGATGATCTGGGTGTCGGGAAAGTCGCGGGCCAGTTCGTGGAACTCGGCCATTTGGGGATAGTAGAGCTGCAAATCAAAGCTCAGATCCCGCCGAACCAACTCCTGAAATCCGCGCCGCCATTCGGGGGTGCGGCTGACCTCGGGGCACGAGAGATAGGTCTTGGCCGGGTCTTCGTGATAGTTCATCGATTGGCGGATGCCGCGGAAATTGGGGCTGTCCATATGGGCATCCAGTAGATCGCCCACATCGGGTTTGCTGAAGTCCGCGTAGCCGACAATCCCGTGGGGAAAGCCGCGCTTGTTGGCGATGGCCTGTAGCCAGCGGGTCTCGCCCACCGGATCGGCTGGGTCGTAGCCCACATCCAGATGCACCGATTTCACAAGGTTCTGACCTGCGGCGTCGGCCAGAAAATCATCCAGCAGATAGTCGTGGATGATGGCGCTGTAATCGCCGAAGGCCGAAGGCTTGGCACCGTCGTTCAGCCACGGATAATAGTTGTTCGTGATGTCCCACAGATGGTGGTGCGGGTCGATCAGGGGAATGTCGTCGCTCATAGCAACCTCTGTCAAAGCAAGGAAAGACAGGCCCCCGTCAGTAACGGGAGCCAGCAGGTTGTCGCCCGAAGGCGGTGGAGAGCCGGATCAATCCTGCGGGAAGACGCGCGCGATGACGGCCTTTGCTTCGTCGCTGTCGATCTTGTCAGCGGTTACAAGCGGCATCAGCAGCGCCATATCCTGCGTGGTTTCCTCGCCGTTCAGGGACTTGTAGACCTGCTCGGTCGCGTCGATGCCTTGGCCCACGGCCTCTTGGAAGAAGATGCCCTGAATGGCACCGTCCTTCATCAGCTGGATGGTGGTGGGGCTGCCGTCAGCCACAGTCACTGCGACCTGACCGGTCATGCCGCGCGTCTCCAGCGCCTTTGCCGCGCCAGTGCCCGCCTGATCGTACATGCCGTAGATCGCCTTCACGTCAGGGTTCGCGGTCAGCAGATCGTTCGCCTGTGTGACCGCTTCGTTGATCGTGAGGCCTTTGGTTTCCAGCATCTGCACCAGTTCACAGCCGTTGTCGGCAAAGGCTTCTTCCGCGCCTTTCAGGTACTTTTGCGCATTCTCGCGGTCTTGGGGCAGCGAAAGCATACCAACCTTGTTGCCACCGCGTTCTTTGGCCAATTCGCAGGTGAATTTGCCTTGGGCGATGCCGGTCTCATAGTTGTTCGCGGTCACCGCCGAGGTGTAGTTGGTCAGACCCGGTTGCGGGCCGATGCCGGTGAAGGCCACTGGAATGCCCTCTTTCTCAAGGTAGTTCAGGAACGGCGGGGTCGAGGTCGAGCTAACCGGCCCGATCACGATCGCATCGACGCCGCGGGTCACGGCCACGCGGGCGTTGTCCATCTGTTTCGCGGGCGAGTTTTCAGAGGTGTATTCCACATACTCCATTCCCAGCTCTTCCGCTTTTTGCTGCACGCCGCGGGCGACCCATTGCCAGTAGTCGATGTCCAGCGACGGGGCGATGTAGGCCACCGTCTTTTTGTCTTCGGCATGGGCCATTCCGGTGGCGACTGCCAGCAAGGATGCCGCAAGAATTGCTTTCTTGAAAATCATCATCATATCTCCTCCGCGATGATATTCTTTTGAAATAAAGGGGTTATTTCTGGCTGAAGCGGTCAATCAGGACCGCCACCAGAATGGCCAGACCCGTGACCGAGCCTTGCCAGAAACTGTTGATGCCAATCAGGTTCACGCCGTTCTGGATTACCGTGATCATCAAGGCACCCAATACCGCGCCGACCGCCGATCCTGTGCCGCCGAACAGGCTGGCTCCGCCGATCACCACAGCCGCAATCGCCTGCAACATCAGTGACGCGCCCGATGTGCTTTCGGCGTTCAGGATGTAGCTCAGTGTTAGAAGGCCCGCGAAAGAGGCCATGGTGCTGGAGAACACATAGGCCGCGAACCGAGTGCGCTTGACCGGAACACCCAGCAGATGCGCCGCCGTGGACGAGCTGCCAACCGCATAGAACCAGCGTCCGAAGGTGACCTTGCGCAGCACAAACTCAAGGCAGATCAGGAAGATGATGCAGAACAGCACATAGTTGGCGATGCCCGGCACCAGCGATCCGCTGTTAAACAGCCAGTAATTCGGGGCCGCAACTCCGACCGAGCGGCCATTGGTCACAATAAAGGCCAGCGATCCGGCGACCGCGTAGGTGATCAGGGTCACCACAAACGGGGCCAGCCCCGCCAAAGTGACAAGTGCGCCGTTGATGGCCCCGAAGACCACGCCTACCCCTAGGCCGATCAGGCTGGCGGTGAACCCGTCCACGCCGTTCGCCATCGCTGATGCCGCCACCATGCCTGTCAGCGAAAAGACCGAGCCCACAGACAGATCGATTCCGCCGGTGATGATCACCAACAGGATGCCAAGCGCCATGATAACCAAGGGCGCGGCGGCCTGCGCGATATTGGCAAAGTTTCCCAGAGATAGCGCCGCCGGAACGAAAGCGCCGACGCCAAGCATGATGACAATGATGGCACCCGCAATGGCCAGTTCTGTGCGGTAAGTGGACAAAACCGAAGGGGGCTTGGCCCGTGTGTCCGTGGTTCCATTGGTGTCCAGTGTGTTTGAAGTGCTGTTCATGCAGCCATCCCCGTCAATTCCGCCAAGGCGTCTTCGTCGAACCTGTCAGCGGGTAGAAATCCTTTGGGCTGGCCCTCGGTGTCAAAGGCCAGAATCTCGTGGCACAGCTCAAGCAGCTCCACGTTTTCGGTGGACCACCACACAACGATGGTGCCTTCCTCGGCCATCTGGCGGATCAGCGCGTACATGTCCCGTTTGGTGCCGATATCGACGCCGCGGGTCGGCTCTTCAAAGACCACCATCTTCAGAGGCAGCCCCAACCAGCGCGCGACCAGCAGTTTCTGCTGGTTTCCGCCCGACAGGGTGCCGGGGCGGTCCCACGCTGATCCGGCCTTGACCTTCAGTGCCTGCATCAGCCCCGCGCATTCGGACCGTTCGTTCTGTCCGACGAACAGCCGCCTTTCCCGCACCCGCCGCGAGGCCAGCACGTTGTCGATGATCGGCAACTGCGCCAGCACGCCTTTGGTGGCCCGATCGCCAGACACAAAGCCGATGCCCTGCGCGACAGCGTCGCGAGGAGAGGTGGGCGCGTTGCCCCAGCCGTCCCCCGTCATACACCAATCGCGGTGCCGCCCGTGCCCGATCAGGGACGAGATCACATGGGCGGGGCCTTCTGGCGCGCCTGCTAGTCCCAAGATCGTCCCGCGCTGGATTGGATGCTGGATGGTCGGTCCTGTCAGGGTCGCGACGACGGGCTGCCCGTCATTTCGGGCGATTTGCGCCTCGGCACGGTGGGCGGGCTGGCCCATTTCCTGAATGATCGCCGCATCCGTCAGCATCCCGATAGGCCGCGCATCAATGGCCGTTTTGCCATCCCGAATGATCGTGCAGACATCGCAAAGCTGCCGGATTTCCTTCATCCGGTGCGACACAAAAACGATCCCGATGCCCTTGTCTTTGGCCAGCCCTTTCAGGACTGCGAAGAGTTGTTCGGTTTCGGCGGCGGTCAGGTTTGCGGTGGGCTCGTCTAGCAACAGCACCTCGGCACCGGTCGAGAGGGCGCGGGCAATCTCGACGATCTGGCCTTCGTGCATGGACAGATCACCCGCCTTGCGAAACAGGGCTGTCCGCGCCAGATGCGGGTCGATCAACGACAGCGCCTCTTCGGCAATGAGGGCCGCCTGCGCCTGCCGTTTCAGAGCAAAACCCGAGGGCGCGTGGACCAAGGCGATATTCTCGGCCACGGTCAGATCGGGGATCAAGGCCAGCTCTTGGTAGACCACGGCGACCTTGGGATCGCCCCCGTGTGAGGCTTGCAGATGAAGATCGCCCGCGTTCGCGCGGATTTCACCGGTGATCACACGGATCATCGTGCTTTTGCCTGCGCCGTTCCCGCCAAGCAGCGCATGGATTTGGCCAGGCCGGACGGTAAAGTTCACGCCTTTCAGCACATGGGTCGGACCAAAGGATTTCTGGATGCCGCGCAGGGTCACCAAGGGCCGCTGCGGGTTAGACTGTCTTTCTGCAAGGGTTGTAGATGAACTTAAAGAAGTCATAGCGTCTGTGCCGCCATGACCAGAAATCTCATAGAAATAGGCGCAAGGCTTTGCGCCGTTTCAAAGCTGAAACAGCATAAAATCAAAGGCATGTTGTCCTCCCGTGTTTGCAACCATGAGGAGAGTTCACGGCGAAAGAAATCAGGAAGAATTTGAGTGTTGTGAAGAATTACTTCACAACTTTAGGGGAAACCGTGCAGCGATTCCGCGGCGCAAGGCGGCAAAGACGCCTTCGCGCGGCATAAGGAACGCCTTTACGCGATCGCAATTAGATAGAGGATCATCCGGCGGGCATCGGGCAGGTGATCGACACCTCAAACCCGTCGTCAGCTTGCGTCCAAGACAGCTTGCCATTCAGCTTTTCCACGGCAAGTTGGGCATAGTAGAGGCCCATGCCTTTTGACCCGCTGCGCTTCTTTTCGATTGTGCCCACCTGAAAAGGGGCCGTCGCCCTGTCTGCGAAGGCTGGGTCAATGCCGGGGCCTGAATCGCGCACGATGACGGATAACTCGCCGTCGTTATGGGCGATTTTCACATGGGCCCTGCGGGCGTCAGAATGGGTCAGGGCGTTCCGGACAACCTCTTTGGCGGCCAGATTGATCAGATGATTGCAGCCCGTAACGGTCTGATCCGCGACCTCAAACGTGATGTCCGCGCCGCTGAACTCAAACGCCAGATACAGCCTGATATCATCTAGGCCGAACGAAACGCTCTTAGCCGAATGGAACAGGATCGAGCGGATCCCGCGCACGCTGTCCAGAACATCCTGTGCCTGAACGATGGACTGCTGTAGCATGTCCAAATCCCGCTCAAGGCTTGCGCTGTCCTGACTTTCGCCGGCCTTGCGGACCCTATTGGTGAAATAGGTCGCGGCGCGAAGAGGCGCGCCCATGTCGTGAATGATCAGCGACAGGGCTTTTTCGATGTCCGTGCCTTGGCTCATGCAGGTTCCGTCGGAAGCGCGACCATCTGCACCCAGAAATGCTCGATCCCGCGCATGGTTTCCAGAAACTTATCCAAGTCGATCGGCTTTGCAATGTAGCAATTGGCGGCCAGATCGTAGATCTGTTTGATTTCACGGGGGTCTTCAGAGCTGGTCAGAACCACCACTGGAATGTCTTTGAGGTGCGGTGTGGATTTCACATGGGCCAGAATTTCCTTGCCGCTGGGGCCGGGCAGGTTCAGGTCCAGCAAAATGACATCGGGCAGCACGGCGCCTTCGCTTTGACCCGTCTGGTTCAGGTAATCCAGTGCCTCATAACCATCACGGGCGATGGCCATTTCATTGCGCAATTTGGCGTCCTCAAACGCGTCTTGCGTCAGCATGATGTCTGCCTCGTTGTCTTCGATGAGCAGAATTTTTATCGTTTCATGCGACATTCAGGGTGATTTCCTTCGCTTGTTCAAACGTCATGTGAAAGATCGTGCCGCCGCCCGGGGCGGGGGTGTGCCAGATGCGGCCGCCGTGAAGTTCGACGATTTTCTGGCAGTTCGACAAACCGATGCCGGTCCCCGAGAATTTTTCCCGCCGGTGCAGCCTGCGGAAAATCGCAAAGACCTCGTCCCCGCGGTTTTCTGGGATGCCGATGCCGTTGTCCTGCACGCACAGCTCGACGAGGCCGTCCTCCTCATGCCCATAGATCCGGACCTGCGCGGTTTCGGGGGTGTCTTGATACTTCAGTCCGTTGCTGATCAGGTTCTGGAACATCTGATGCAGTTGCCGGGGGTTCACCATCACCGAGGGCAGGTTGGCGTCGATCTGGACTTTAGCAGCTTGCTCCGGCTCTAGCAGAGCCTTCACGGCGCCTGCCACCTCGGTGGGATAGGCCGGTTCCGACACGACGTTGTCATGTTCGATCTTCGAATAGGCAAGAATATCGCGGATCAACGATCGGCTGTGGCTGGTGCCGTCTTCGATAAACCGCAGATAGGTCTCGCTTTTCTTGTCCAGCAGCTGGTTGCTATCCAGATACTCCCGCAGTTTCTGGCTGAAGGTCAGCGCAATACGCACCGGCTCTTGCAGGTCGTGCGAACAGATATAGGCAAAGCGCGACAGCGCCTCGTTGGATCGCATCAGCTTTTGCGTCAGTTCGGTCTGCTGCTTGAACTCTTCAAACAGCGGCCCGAGCGAGGTCAGGAAAAACACCTGCTCATAGCTTTGATTGCGCGCTTGCACATCGGGGAAGATGAACGACGACGACATGCTGACGATCTGGGTGTCGCCCTTCATCGGAACGAACTTCTGGATGTTCTTGAAGGCGTCATAGTCGATATGACGTTCGCCGAAGGCTGCATCGAATTCGGAAAAGTCATAATCCTGCAAGAAGCGGTCAATCGATTGCCCGATGCATTCAAGGTCGCGATCACCCAACAACATCAGTGCTGCGCGGTTGGCGCGGGTGATGGTGCCGTCCGGACGTGTAAAGATAATTGCGTCCGACACACCTTCCATGACGTCGGCCAGACGGTCGCGGGTGCTTTCGGCGCTTTTGAGGGCCCGTCTGCTTTGGCAGATGATCACCGCAAACAGGAATGCCGCAAAGAACGACAGGGCGGCGCCGACCAGTGTCACGATCAACGGATCCAACTGCCGCAGGGACATCAGATGGGTCGCGCTGGGAGAGATCGAAAAGCGCCAGTCTCGGCCGAAAAAGTCGATCTTTGTCGCGCGGGCGGGGATCGCGCCGGGTGTCAGCGGTTCATTGGATTCCAGTAGCGTCGCGCCGGCGTCGGTTAGCAAAAACGAGAACCGGTTGCTCAGGATGCCCGAAACCTCGAACAGTTTGGCCGCGCTGACGTTCACAGACATGACCGCGACAGAGCCGTCTTTTGCGACGACACGCTGCATGACCAGATTGCGAAGGGGCCCCGAAATTAGCCGGAAGGGCGCGGTTGCGACAGGATCATCCGTGGCCATTGCTTGTTCGAACGCCTGCGCTCTGGCGACGTCATAATCGTATTGCGATCCGATAATGCGCTGTTCGATTTCAGCCGGATAGGCCGCAATAATCCTGCCATCGGCAGAGGTCAAAGACACCCCGGCAACGTGAGTCATCGAGAAATAGCGCTCGGCAAATTTGCGGAAGTCCTGCGGGTCGATGGTCTCAGCTTCGCTGATTGCGTGGGACATCACGTCAATTGTCTTCGCCAACTGGCTCAGGTTCAGTTGCAGTGCCGTTGTTGTGCTGTCCTCAACGCTTTTCTGGTAGCTTTCGACCGTACTCATGTTCGATGTCTGGAGCAGCAAGCTGAGCAAAAGCGACAGCGGCAGGAACGCCACAAACGCTGTGGACACAAGGAAGGCAAAGCGGCCTTTTGTGTTAAGCTTCAGTCGGTTGGTCAGCAGACGCAGGGCCTCGGGGCCGCAAATGACCATGAAACTTAGGGATGCTTTGAACGATGCGCCCGGAAAGATCGCCGCCGATTGAATATTGTACACCGACGAACTTTGCGCCAACGCATTTGCGCCCGCCGCGCAGGCCACAACAGCATGCATAACCAACGCCTGATTGTCAGAGCGTGCGAAGGTAGCGGCGTAAAAGCCGCCAACAGCCATCAAGAACCACAGGGCGGTCGTATTCGACATCTGGCCTTTGCCCGCCGCAATGTCGGTCAGCGCAAAGCCTTTGAACATCCAATAGCTTTTGTCGCCAATCGTCAGAGCCACGATGCCAACCAAGCAGGCCACCATCAATTGGCGGGCATCCGAGATTCGCGCGACAATGAAGCAGGCCAACAGTAGAATACCCAGCGCTGTTGAGGATTGCATGGGCGACAGGCCGTCCAGAACAGTCACCAGCGCATAGTTGTCCGCCTGCCATCCAGCCAGCGCGATCATCGAAATGGCGACCGCAACGATGGCGGATAGCAGGGACAGTTGCCAGTTTTCCAAGATGGAATTGACGCCAATACGATTCATGGAACTATCCAGTCAGTGGAGGGATGACGGGTAAAAGATCAAGTAAATCGCACTAAAGGCTAATATTTCATCCTTTTTTATTAATTAAAAGATCACCTTTAGTCTTACCTTAGGTAAACTTTCGCGATGGCACGCAAGCAACAGCAGCTCTTAATCGATCATATTCAAAAACTGCTTGTTCTTTCTGGGGTTAGAGGTGCCCAAAAACGTCACTATTAAGAACAACTTAAAAGGACGTAAGGAAAACCTTACTTAATGAACGCATGGTAAAGGGCGGGGTTTGGCCAACTGGGTGGCCAAAATTTGCTGAAAATCATTTTCGATCCTCAGGTCTCATCTGCAGCGTGCGACTTGCCTGCACGCGACATGCAGTGTCGCAAAATTGCAGATCCAAGTGCAGCAGTTTTGCAATACATCACTACTCTGCCGATGCAATCGCTTAGTTTTGAAGCAGCTATAGCCTAAAACGTGGGAAACTGTTCGTTTGAATGGGCTACGCGACGTAAGGATAAACACTTTTTCGTAATCACTAGAATATCCGGATGTATCTCTGGTAACCTATTTGTAGAACCTAGCGTAAGCAGGATTTTCTAGTTTCCTCTCCTTTCCATCGTGACTCACCCTGCGCAAGCGATACGCTGAAAGGATTAGACGTGCGATATTGGCGACTGCTTCTCGGAGCCATACTGGTTATCACAGCTTTATGGATTATCCTGGGAGAGCAGATTTCAGGCATTAGTTCGGATGCGGTTATCAACGCACGTCTGTCGACGCTGCGCACCCCGATTTCCGGACAGCTGGAGATGCCCCTGCGGGCCTTCGGCGAGGAATTCGACGCCCAAGAAACTGTTGCCACGATCAAGCCGTGGATGGACGGAGAGACCGCTCCCCGAGCCACCAGCATGGACTTGGTGGCGCCGGTCAACGGCCTGCTTTGGGAAGTCCTGGCTGGCGACGGAGAATTCGTCGAGCGCGGACAGGATATCGCACGGTTTATGGTCTGCGGCTCGGCGCTGGTGACATTGTCTGTGTCGGATAACGTCTACGCCCGTCTACAGGTGGGCCAAGCCGCGCAGTTCCGCCTGAGCGGTAAAAGCAAGATCTACGACGGCACCATCACGCGGATGGCAGGCGCGGGCGCGGAAACGATTTATGGTAACCTTGCCGTTGCGCCCTCGATCAAGCACCTAGAACGGTATGACGTGGCAATCCTTGTGCCTGCCTTGCGCGAACAACCAGCGCTGAAGTGTTCAGTCGGGCAAACCGGACGGGTCTTTTTCGACGTCCGTCCTTTGGACTGGTTGCGCCAGATGATGCGCTGATCATGGATGATTTTCTGTTCCTCGGCGAAATTCAAAGCAGCCTAGCGCGGGTCTTTTTGGTGGTGGGCTGCGCGTTGGCGCTGCCTTTCTTCTTCGACAGGACCAAAAGCCTGCACCGGTCTTTTGTCTTCTTGATCGCGGGCCTTTTGTCCCTGCGTTACTTGTGGTGGCGGGCCACGCAGACCATCGCTCCGCTGGATTGGACATGGGATTGCGCTGCAAGCTGGTCCTTGCTGGGGATTGAAACGCTTGCGGTTCTAAGCGGGCTTAGCTCATTCGGCATTCTGTCCCGCGTGCGGCACCGCAGCGCCGATGCGACAGCACATCTGGGCTGGTGGGGCGCGGCCAAGCCACCCCATGTGGCGATCCTGATCGCGACCTACAATGAAGAGCTTGAGGTGCTAGAGCGGACGATCATCGGGGCCAAGGCGCTGAACCACCCTTCGAAAGAGGTGGTGGTTCTGGACGACGGTCGCCGCGATTGGCTGCGGGATTATTGCGCCAAGCAGGACGTGCGGTATCTGACGCGGACCAAGAACGAAGGGGCCAAGGCGGGAAACATGAACAACGCGGTCCGTGTGCTGGCCGCCGATCCGGTGCCGCCGGACTATATCGCGGTGCTGGATGCGGATTTCGTGCCGCATCGCGGCTTTCTGAGCCGCTCGCTGGCGCTGTTTCATGATGAAACAGTCGGCTTGGTCCAGACCCCGCAGCACTTTTTCAACGCCGATCCGATTCAGCATAACCTTGGCCTTAGCCGGTCTTATCCTGACGAGCAGCGCCTGTTCTTTGACCACCTGCAACCCGCGCGGGATGCGTGGGGCATCGCCTTTTGCTGTGGCACATCCTCGGTCATCCGCTGGCAGGCCATTCAGGACGTGGGCGGCTTTCCCGAAGACAGCGTCACCGAAGACTACATGATGACGCTGGTGCTGCGCGATGCCGGTTGGCAGACCGTCTATCTGGACGAGCCCCTGACCGAGGGCCTCGCCCCCGAAGGGCTAAAGGAATACGTCACCCAGCGCGCCCGTTGGTGTCTTGGCATGATGCAAATCGCCCGCAGCCGCGTTGGCCCGTTTGCCAAAAACAACCTTCGACTGCGCGACCGTTGGAGCGTCATCGACGCGGCGCTCTACTGGCTGACGACCTTTCCGTTCCGTCTCGCAACCCTGATCTACCCGTTGTTTTATTGGTATTTTAACATCACTGTGGTGGATGCAAGCGTTGCGGAAGTCATCAACTATTTCGGCACCTACTACCTGTGGATTCTGCTGGCGATGGGCCTGATCGCGCGTGGTCTGGTGATGCCGGTTCTGAACGATGTCAGCCAGATCCTCGGGGCGATCCCGATTGCGCGCTCGGCCTTTGTGGGGCTGCTAAAGCCCAAGGGCCACCCGTTCCACGTGACGGCAAAGGGCGGGGACCGCAGCAACATCATCGTCCAGTGGGAGCTGATGCGCCCCTATCTGATCCTTTTGCTGCTTAGCATCGGCGGGATTATCATCGGCATCCTCACCGATTTCTTTGCCTATGATGACGCGGGGCAGGGCAAGCAGGTTGTGCTGTTCTGGACCATCTACAACATTGTTGTGCTGTCCCTGACCGCTTTGACCTTTGTCGAGCTGCCCCGCACCGAGGTTCACGTGGCAGACAAGCCCGAACAGACTGTCTTTACCTTTGCAGAGGGCGAAGTGCCGGTCAGTGTCCGCGAACTGACAATGGACACCTTGCGCATCAAAGGGCAGGTGCTGCCGCTGGGGACTGTCGGCTCGGTCCAGTTGAGGGACGTCGGAGAGGTGCAAGCCACAGTCGTTTCAAACCTGCGCAATGGCGTCCGGCTGCGATTGCAGGCCACGCCAGAGCAGAAAGACGCGCTGATCCTGCGCTTTTACACGGACGGCGATGCGCCGGGCATCCCGCGTGCAAAGCTGGCCGCCGTGCTGCAAGGGATCGCGTGGCGACTGTCCGATGATCAGGAAAGCCGGTTGGGCAAGCGTTAAGGTTTTCGGGCACAGATCGCATAGCGGTGTTCACTGCGCCGCAAGAGCGATTTGCGCCAACCTAGCTGCGCCGCCTGCGCCCTGTGGATGGGGCCAAGCTTATGGTCGATCGTCAGCCCGTCAAAGCCGGTGCGGCGCAGCAGGTCCGCCACCGCATCGGCCCGCGCCCCTTGCGTGAAGTAGACCTGCGCCAGGATTTCTTGATGCCGCGTGGTTCTGCCGTTTGCTGTCGCAGGGCGCGGTGCCAGCCAGCGGGCCAGCCAATTGCGAGTCACGAAATCGCCGTCGACGATCAACAACACGCCGCCCGGTTTCAGTACACGGAACCATTCAGCAAAGGCGCTTGCGGCATCGACCAGTGTCCAGACCAGATGGCGGGTGACAATCACATCCATGCACCCGTCCGGCAGCATCGTTCGTTCGGCATCTGCCTGTAGAAAGCTCACCTCCGGTAGCTTGGCGCGGGCGCGCTCCAGCATCGGCTCGGCCCAGTCCAATCCGGTGACGGTAAAGCCCAAGGATTGACACAGACGCGCAATCTCGCCGGTGCCCGAGGCCAGATCCAACAGGTTGCGCCCGTCTGCGGCACCCAGATGCCACGTGAACAATGCCCGCCATGCGGTCATCTCTGCCCCCTCAGCAATCTTGTGGCCGGGGTCATTGTCAAATGTCGCAGCGCGGTCGGACCAGTAGTCACGGATTTCATCGCGCAAACTGCGGTTGGATTGGGATGTCATAAGGTGTGTCGTGCCTACGCTAGGAGGATCATCAGCATCGAACGGCTGAAGATCCTTGAACCATCTCAAACCAGTGGCGTTGGCTACCTAGTCTTCCGCACACCTGCCTGCTTCGGTTGCTGCTGTCAATTGATCGCGTCAACCGGTGCCCCTCAGGCAGACCGCTCAACCCCGTATTCGCCGCAAAGCTCTGACAGGACCGAGTGCAGTTTTGCGATGATCTCACCTCGCGGCGAGACGGTGCGCTCTACGATGCCGATCTGCCGCGTGACTTGTGGAAAGCCGAAGGGCAGGCGCAGGATGCCCACGTCCTCTGGCTCTTGCAGCGCCACATGAGGCACGACCGAGATCCCAAGCCCTTGCCGGACACAGGTCACGATAGACCCGATGGTGTCCATCTCGGCCACGTCATTGGTGACCACCCCAAGGCGCGAGACCTCGGTGTCGATCAGGTTGGCCAAGGGAACCGCGCTGCGAAACCGGATGTAGGGTCGGGTGTTCAGCAGCTCGATCGGGTCGGTGCTAGTCGTGCCTGAGGGTGCGATCAGCCACAGAGGTTCACGCAGAAAGGGGCTCCAGCGTAGGGCGTTCGGGAATCCCACATGCTCGGCCACAATCGCTGCATCAAGACGGCCCGCCGCCACATCGGCAATCAGCGTTGAGGACAGCGAGACCCGCAAGCTGGATTTCAGGTCCGGATAGCGTTGGCGCATTTGCACGAGGGCGCGCGGCAGCAGGTTCAATGCACTGGACCGGACCGAGCCAAGCATCAAGGTCCCCGCGATCTGATCACCCCGCAGGCTGGCCTTTGTATCCTCTTCGCGCTGAAGGATATCCTTGGCCATTTCAAGAACTTGCAGGCCGGATGGCGTCAGGCGCGGAGGGCGCGTGCTGCGGTCGAAAATACTGACGCGCAACTCATCCTCCAGGGCCTGAATTTGCTGGCTGACCGCCGACGGGGTCAGGCCGACCACATCCGCCGCATGGGCAAAGGTGCCGTGCGATTGGATCGCAAGAAGGGTCTTCAGCTGTCGTGTGTCCATCATCAAATCCAGTTTTGCTTAATCTAATAACCAGAATTACGCGCTTTTGATAAGACATTCTTCGCATTAGGTTCAGCTTTCAAGGAGGATGCTGCTGGCAGGGTTGGGAGACCTGCCGCGGTTCAATCGACAGAAATGCAAGAAAATACCGCGTTCCGAGGCTTCGGGACGCCATTGGAGAGATGTGCGATGAGCAAAACAATCCTGGTGACGGGGCCTGATCTTGATCCCTTGGCTGCCCGCCTTGTGGCGGACCACGGATACCAGACGGTGCATACCCCGGCCTATGCCGACAACGCTGTGATTTCCGAATTTTTGCAGAAGACCGGCGCGGTGGGGATTGTCTCTCGGATGGGGCGGATTGATGCCGCGGCGATGGATGCCGCGCCGCAGTTGCGCGTCATTTCCAAGCACGGCGTTGGCGTTGACAACATCGATATTCAGGCGGCGGCGGATCGGGGCATTCCGGTGCTGGTCGCCACGGGGGCCAATGCGGTTTCCGTCGCAGAGCATGCCATTGCCCTGTTGCTGGCGACGGTGAAACGCATCCTGCCGCTGGATGCCGGTCTGCGTGCGGGGCGCTGGGAAAAGCCCGGTTTTGCAGGGCGCGAGATTGCGCAATCGACCATGGGCCTGATGGGTATGGGATCAATCGCGCAGGCGACGGGGCGTATGGCCAAGGGTCTTGGGATCAAGCTGGTGGGCTATGACCCCTTCGCCCCCGATAGCGCCTTTGATGAGCTTGGCGTGACCCGCTGTGCCAGCTTTGAGGACATGCTGGCCCAGTCCAATATCCTTAGCCTGCATTGCCCGCTAACTCCGCAAACCCGCCAGATTCTGAACGCCAAGACCATCGCGCTGATGCCGCAGGGCTCTTTCGTGATCAACACCGCGCGGGGCGGTCTGATCGATGAGGCCGCACTGGTTGCCGCGATCCGCTCGGGCCATTTGGCAGGGGCAGGGCTTGACACCTTCGCGACCGAGCCGCCCGCCGCAGACCATCCGTTCTTTGCTGAACCCGCCATCGTGCTGACCCCCCATATCGGCGGCGTGACCCGAGAGGCGGGCGCACGGGTGGGCGTCGATGCGGTGCGTGGGATTTTCCAGATCCTCGACGGTCAGCCTGTGGCCCCTGAACGCATCATCAATCGCAAACTCATGGCCGCCGATCAGGCGCAACTTGCCCAAGGAAAGAAATAAGCATGACCATCGGTTTTCGTATCCTGAACCGTGAACGCACCGCCTCGAAAGAGCTGGTGGCAGAGTTCGCAAAACTGCCTGTGGCCAATGTCTCGGACAGCATGGCGCGGATGACTGCGGCAGGCCCGACCTTGCGGCCGATGCACACCTCGGGCGGCATGGCGGGGGTCGCGCTGACCGTCAAAGCGCGCCCCGGTGACAACCTGATGCTGCACAAGGCAATTGATATGGCCGTACCGGGCGATGTCATCGTGGTTGATGCAGGCGGCGATCTGGCCAATGCCCTGATGGGCGAGTTGATGCTGGCCTACGCCATCAAGAAAGGCGTTGTGGGCTTTGTCCTGAACGGTGCGATCCGCGATCTGGACAACTTTCGCGCCACAAACCTGCCCACCTATGCGGCGGGCGTCACCCATCGCGGCCCCTACAAGGATGGCCCCGGAGAGATCAACGTGCCCGTCGCGATCGACGGCATGGTCATTCATCCCGGCGATATCATGATCGGCGACAGCGATGGCGTGCTGTGCGTGCCCATCGATGGGGCCGAAGAAATTCTGAAATCCACGCAGGCCAAATCCGAAGCAGAAATCAAACAGATGGCAGCTATCGAAGCGGGCACCAACGACCGCTCGTGGGTCGACCGAGCCCTGACCCAGCGCGGCTGCATCCTGCCCACCGACTGACCCGACCCCAAAAACACACCGCATGATCAAGGAGGAGCGACATGCTAACCATCTTTAAAAAGGCCGCCATTGCTGGCGTTATGACCCTCGCCGCGGGTGCGGCATTGGCCGAAGGCTATCCTGAAAAGCCGATCGAGGTCATCGTAGGCTATTCTGCCGGTGGCGGCACCGACGTGATGGCCCGCACCACCATGCCGTTCATCGAAAAATACCTTGGCAACGGCGCAAGTCTGGTCGTGAAGAACGTCCCCGGCGCGTCCGGCCAGATCGGCATCACCGAAGTCGCGAATGCGGCGCCTGACGGCTATACTCTGGGCACCTTCAACCTGCCCGGCATGATGGCACGGACGCTGGACCGCGAGGCGGGCTATGACCGTGACAGCTTTACCTATCTGGCGAATGTGGTGAATGACCCAAACGTCATCGTCTCGTCCAAGGACAGCGGGATCAACACGATGGACGATCTGATCGCAGCCGCGAAAGAGAACCCGCTGGCGATCACTGTGGGCATGTCCTCGCTTGGGGGTGATGACCACTTCCTGCTGATCAAACTGCAAAAAATGACCGAGACCGAATTCACCATCGTGCCTTTCAAAGGCTCGGCTCCGGCGCGGACGGCGGTGATGGGCGGCCATGTGGCCGTGGGCATCTTCAACGTCTCGGAAGTGGCGAAATTCGCGGGCGAGTTGAACATCCTTGGTGTGGCGCAGCCCGAGCGTTCGGAATTTGCCCCTGACGCGCCTACCTTCCGCGAACAGGGTCTGGACCTGATCAACGGATCGCTGCGCGGTGTCGTGGCCCCCGCTGGCCTGCCCGACGATATTGCGGCCAAGCTGCGCGATGCCTTTGAAAAGGCCGCGCAAGACCCCGAGTTCGTCAAGGCAATGGCCGACACTGCGAACCCCGTTGCCGTGGTCACCGGCCAAGAGTTCCGAGAGTTGACCGACAGCCTTTACGATCTGGCGAAAGAGGCGTGGGAAACCACCCCTTGGAACTGATCCGCGCTTGTGCCGGCGTGTCCGGCCCTGACCTCCCAGTGGCCCTGTGCCCTTAGGGACAAGGCCACAGCGCGCGGACCGGACGTGTCCAGCGTCTGCGCGCACCTCTTCTTCTTTGCAAACGAGAGCATGTCATGTCTGACCGATCTCATAACCGTCTGACCAGACCCGAGACGCTGACCGCCGTCGGCATCATTCTGATCGCAGCGGGTTTCCTTGTTCCGACCACGGATTTGCGTTCGATCTCTGCGCTATTGCCTGCGGCTATGTTGATTGGACTGATCGTGCTGGCGCTGGTGCTGCTGGTGATGGATCAGCGCAAGGCGGCTAGGGCCGAGGCTCCGGTCCAGATGACCCAAGCGCCAAAGCGTGTTGCGGGCGCATTCCTGTTGATCCTTGGCTACGCGCTGGCCTGCGATTTTATCGGGTTTTACGTCAGCACTGCCGTCACCATTCCGCTGGTAGCTTTTGCCTTTGGCTACCGCAATCCGCTGGGGCTGCTGGTCGCGACGGGAATCGTGGTGGGCAGCATTTGGCTGATTTTCGATTTCGGGATGTCCCAAAGCTTTCCCGCTGGCCGTCTTTGGAAGGACTGATTCATGTACGCTGACCTTCTTCACGCTTTGCCGGATGTCTTTGCTTGGACCAACTTTGCCGCCGTGGTGATCGGCGTGATCGCCGGTATCGTTGTCGGCGCCATGCCGGGCCTGTCGGCCACAATGGCGATTTCGGTTCTGGTGCCTTTCACCTTCGGACTTGAGCCCCTAGTGGCCCTTGGCCTGATGGCGGGTATCTATAACGGCGCGATGTACGGGGGCGCGATCCCTGCGGTTTTGCTGCGCATCCCCGGCACTCCCGCCGCTGTGGCCACCACCTTCGACGGCTATCCCATGGCGCAAAAAGGCGAGGGGGGCTTTGCCCTGCAAGTAGCGGTGGTGTCTTCGTCCATCGGCGGCATCGCCTCGGCTTTTGCGCTGATGTTGCTGGCCCCGCCCCTGAGCAAAGTCACTTTGCTGTTCGGCCCGTCCGAGGTGTTCTGGGTGGCGGTCTTCGGCCTTGCCTCGATCATCTTTCTGCTGGGGGGGAACCCGATCAAGGGGCTGATCTCTGCGTGTTTCGGGGTCTTTGTCTCGGTTATCGGATCGGACCCGATTTATGGTAATGACCGTTACACATTCGGCCAGCTAGAGATGCTGGATGGCATCCATATTGTGATCCTTCTGGTGGGGCTTTATGCGCTGCCGCCGGTGATCGATCTGCTGGAAACCCCGCTGAAGACTGGCGTGAACAGCTCTAACTTAGGGACCGAGCCGATCTGGAAGGCCATCCCCCGCATGAAGGGCTATTGGAAAACGTGGCTGCGAGGGTCTTTCATCGGGATCTGGATCGGCATTCTGCCCGGTGCGGGCGGCTCGATGGCGGCGTTCATGTCCTATAATGAGGCCCGTCGCGCCTCAAAAAACCCCGAAACATGGGGCGAGGGCGAGCCCGAAGGCGTGGCTGCCGCCGAAACCGCCAACAATGCCGATACCGCTTCGGCGCTGATCCCCGCTTTGACCTTGGGTATTCCGGGCACTGCTGTGGCGGCGGTGATGCTGGGGGGGCTGCTGGTCCACGGTCTGCAACCCGGCCCGATGCTGTTCCGCGACAACCCTGACGTTGTGTTCGGCTTTATGTGGCAGTTCCTGTTCGGTGCAATCCTGCTGGTTCTTCTGGGCGGCAGTCTGGCCACCAACAGCTTTGCGCGGCTCTTGAACCTGCCCCGCCCGCTGCTTGGGTCCGTGATCATCGTGCTGATGCTGATCGGCGTCTATTCGATCCACGGCCGGATGTTCGATGTCTACCTGATGCTTGGCTTCGGCGCTGTGGGCTGGGTGATGGACAAGCTGAAATTCCCGCTGCCCCCTGTTGTACTGGGTCTGATCCTAGGCGGCTTTGCCGAAGAGAACCTGCGTCTTGCCCTGCGCATTGGCCGCGGTGATCCGCTGGTCCTGTTGCAGAACACTACAAGCCTTGTGCTGGTGGCACTGACCGTCGCGGTCATCATCGGCCCGACCATCAAACAGCG
Organism: Donghicola tyrosinivorans; assembly: GCF_003003355.1. Classification (GTDB taxonomy): domain Bacteria; phylum Pseudomonadota; class Alphaproteobacteria; order Rhodobacterales; family Rhodobacteraceae; genus Donghicola; species Donghicola tyrosinivorans. The sequence goes on along the minus strand of NZ_PVTQ01000013.1, from coordinate 58,977 downwards.
CCTTGCCGCCAGCCGAAAGCCCGCGTGACGGCGCAATCCGTCGCCATCCCTAAGAAGAAAAGCCCTGAACGCAATTGTAAGGCCGGATGGTTGTTTCCGGCCCCCAAAACACCCGATATGAGTACTGGAGGAGACATCTAATGACACTCAGAACCCTTGGCGCTGCGGCGCTCATCGCGGCATCCGCCACTGTTGCCCAAGCGGATGATTGGACCGCTTACACCTATTCGTCGGTATCCACCACGTCGGCGGTCAAAGGCATGAACCGTATCGTCGAGCGCGTCGGCGCAGACAGCGATCTGTCCATCGACCTGCACCTTGGCAAGACGCTGCAAATCGCCTCGGCCGATATCACGCAAGCGGTGGGCGATGGAATCATCGATATGGCGGCAGATTTCTTCTTCTCGGGCAGCGTGCCGCTGGCGCGGGTTCTGAACCTGCCGATGCTGATCGAGAATGACGACGAATGGGCCAAAGCCTATGCCGCGATGGAGCCGACCCTGATCGACGCCTTCGCACAGCAGGGTGTGGTTCTGCTGGGGGGCTACCGCTATCCCGAACAAACCATCTTCACCACGTTCGAGATCACCTCGCTGGCCGATCTTGAAGGGCACAAAATCCGTGTCACCTCTCCCGAGCAGGGCCACTTTATCGAAGAGTTCGGCGGCGCGGCGATTACCCTTTCGGGGTCCGAAGTGCCCACCTCGCTTGAGCGCGGCGTGATCGAAGGTGTTTTGACCGCATCGGCGGGCGGGGCGAAGAACTGGCATGAGTTCCTGCCCTACAACTATCGCTTTGCGGTGAACTACGGCAACTCGATGATCATTGCGAACGCAGATAGCTTTGCAGCCCTTTCCGAGGACACGCAGAACGCCCTGCGCGCTATTGTGGCCGAAGAAGGCCCCAACACCACCGCCGCCTTTATCGAGGACGAAGCCGCGCAGCAAAAATCGCAGGCCGAGGCTGGCATGACCATTGTTGCAGCCGCAGGCGGCGATGCGGCAGCGGCCAGCGCGAAACTGGCCCCCTACTGGGAAGCATGGGCCAAAGAGAACGGTCCCGAATATGAGGCCGCCCTTGCAACCGTCCGCGCAGCCATCGGCAAGTAAGATGCAGCTTGATACCAAAAAGGGGCCGGCTTCGGCTGGCCCCCTCTTTGACATGGCGGCAAAGGCGACGGGCGTTCTGACCAGCACCGTTCTGGCCGCGCTGGTGATCCTTGTGTGCCTTGAGGCGTTCTTGCGCGGGGCCTTCAATTACTCGCTTGGCTTTGCCGAAGAACTGACGGGCTACGGCGTTGTCTTTCTGACCTTTTTCGGGGCGGCACTGGCTTTGCGCGGATCATCCATGTTTCAGGTCCACTTCCTGCTGGACCGCTGGTCAGAGCCGACCCGCCGCCTGCTGATCCGGCTGTTTGTTGTGATCGCCGTACTGATCTGCCTTGTCCTTGCGTGGAAGACCAAGGACCTGACGCTGAGCTCATTCTCGCGGGGGAAATTCGCGCCCACTGTGCTGCGCACCCCGCTGTGGATTCCGCAGGTCATCCTGCCTGCCGGTTTCTCTGTTTTGACGTTTTTTCTGGTCGAGCAGTTCCTGCTGACCTTCCGTAAATCAAAGGACTGACCCCATGGAAGCGATCCTTGCCTTTGGCCTGCTGATCGGAATGATCCTCGGCGGGATGTGGGTGCAATTTGCCGTGGCCGGTGCGGGTCTGACCTATATCTGGATGCTCAAGGGGTTCGCGGGCTGGAAGGCCCTTGGTCTGGTTAGTTGGGGCGCGGCCAACAGCTTTACCCTTGCCGCTATTCCCCTGTTTGTCCTGATGGCCGAAATCCTGCTTGGCTCTGGCCTGTCCACGCGCCTTTACAACGGCGTTGCGCCTTTCATGCGCCGTCTGCCGGGTGGGCTGCTGCACACCAATATCGCGGGCAGCGGGATTTTTGCGGCGATCTCCGGCGGATCGGCCCCGACTGCGGCGGCCATGTCCACTGTTGCCCTGCCAGAGATGTCAGCACGCGGCTATAACAAGCGTCTGGTGGCCGGGTCGCTGGCGGCGGGGGGTACTTTGGGCATCCTGATCCCGCCCTCGATCACCATGATCATCTACGCCACCTTTACCGAAACCTCGATTGCGCGTCTGTTTGCGGCAGGCCTTTTGCCCGGTATCCTGCTGGCCCTGTGCTACATGGGGTTCATCGTCCTGCGCGTGAAGATGAACCCCGCGCTGGCACCCAAGAATGACACCCCCGCCAGCTTGGGCGATCTGCGGCGGGCGCTTCTGGATATCGTGCCGTTCCTGATGTTGATCGTCATCGTATTGGGCAGCATCTACGGCGGTTTCGCCACCCCGACCGAGGCAGGGGCCGTAGGCACCATAGGCGCGATCCTGATCTCTGGCCTCTATGGGAAACTGTCCTTGAGCCTGATCACCGAGGCCCTCTCGCGCACCGCATCCATGAGCGGGAACATCCTGTTCATCGTCTTTACCTCGATGATTTTTGCCTACGCCACGGCGCTGTCGGGCATTGGCGAAGATTTGGTCGGGGTTCTGGAAAACGCCGATGTCTCGCGCTTGGGGTTCTTGCTGATCATTATGGTGGTCTTCGCCATTCTGGGCTGCTTCATGGAGGGGCTGGGGATGATCGCGATCATCGTGCCGGTGATCTTCCCCGCGCTGGTGGCGCTGGATGTGGACCCGATCTGGTTTGGCGTCTTTGTGGTTATTCTGGTGGAACTGGGCCAGCTGACCCCGCCGCTGGGGGTGATCCTGTTCGTTGTGGCGTCTTCGTCCGATCAGGTGAAGGTCGAAGATGTGATCATGGGGACTTTGCCCTTCTTCATCATCATCGTGTCCTTCATGCTGCTGTTGATCGCCGCACCGCAAATCGCGTTGTTCCTGCCGGAGTTCACCTACCGATGAGCCACACCTACCCCTTCCCTGAACCCGTGATCATAGACGCCGAGGTTTTTACCGAACTGCCCGCCGCTCTGCGCCGCACGGGACAGCCCTCCTACTGGGCCGAGAAGAACCGGCGCGGTGCCCCTGCGGACAGCTTTCTGGAGGGTCCGTCCTTTGACCGCGCGGGTAATCTCTACTTCGTCGATATCCCCTTTGGCCGCGTGTTTCGCGCCAGCCCTTCGGGTCAGATTACGCAGATCACCGAATATGACGGGCAGCCCAATGGTCTGAAGATCCATCAGGACGGCCGGATTTTTCTGGCCGATTACCAGAACGGGATTATGCAGCTTGATCCCGCCACGGGCGGCGTCACCAAAGCTCTTGGCGACGCGGATACCGAAAGCTTCAAAGGGTGCAATGATCTGCATTTTGGCAGTGACGGAGCGCTGTATTTCACGGACCAAGGGCAGACGGGCCTACAGGACCCCTCGGGCCGTGTCTGGAAATGGCAGATGGACAGCGGGCGGCTGGAATGCATGATCGACAGAGTTCCCAGCCCGAACGGTCTGGTTCTGGATCTGGCCGAGCATGTCCTATTTCTGGCCGTCACACGGGCGAATGCGGTCTGGCGCTTGCCGATCTCTCCCAGCGGGCGGGTGAATAAGGCGGGCCTTTTTATCCAGTTCTCCGGAGGACGTGCAGGGCCGGACGGGTTGGCGCTGACCTCCGACGGGGGTGTCGTGGTGTGTCAGACCGGAATGGGGCTGGTCTGGGTGCATAATGCGCTAGGCCAGCCGATTGCCGTGATCCGCAGCCCCCGCGGTCTAGGCACCACCAACTGTGCCTTTGGCGGCCCTGAAGGACGGACCCTTTTCATCACTGAAAGCGATAGCGGCAGCATCCTGAAGGCAGAGCTGCCTAAGGACCTTGGCATCACCGGCGCGCCTATGTTTTCGGGCTGCTGAAAGCAGCTTTCTTCAAGTTTGGCGGGCAGCGTCCTATTTCGCTGCCGCGCCCAAGGCATCGCGAATATGCGCCGCAGCATCTGTCAGGTCCGCTGAAATGGCGTCTTTCGCGGCCTCTGCATCGCCAACGCGAATAGCATCAATCACCGCTTGATGGTGGTTCGCGCCCGTGCGGGACAGAACGCCACTGCGCACGGTGCTCATCAAGGGGCCATAGCGCATCCACAGCAGTTCAATCATGTCCAGCAGATCGGCATTCCCAGCTGCCCCGTAGAGTGTGAAGTGGAACCTTTGATTGGCATTCAGATAAGCCTTGAGGTCCTCGGCGGCGGCGTGGCGGGGCATCTCTTCGTTGATCTTGGTTAGCGCTTCGGCCAGCGCGGCACCTTGTGCGGCCGCCAAACGCGTCGCCTCACCCTCTAGCAGCAAACGCAGGGGCAGCAGCTCGTTCAACCGTTCAAGCGTCGCCTCGGGGATGCGCAGGGACCGGCGGGGCGGTGCCTCCATCGCTTTGGCAGCGATCAGGCGGTTGGTGGCCTCGCGGATCGGCATCTGGCTGGTGCCAAAGGCCTCGGCCAGCTGGGGCAGGGTCACTTTCTGACCGGGCGTGAACTCTCCGTTCATGCAGGACTGCTTCAGCGCCCCATAGACGTAATCCAGATCGGACACCGGACGGCGGGCTTCGAAGGCGGGAATGGGCGGTGTCGTCACGGGCGGCCTCTTTTTCTGCTGTCACGGGTTTCGCAAATCTGGCCCGAAATTCAAGCGTTCACCATGGGGGCGGGCTGAAGGGGCGGAAAGAATGTTGACTCATTTATGATATCTGATCAGGTTTTGGAGATCCAGAATCGAAAGGGTATGTCGTGCAGCAGACAAAACAGACAGTGGCGGTGATCGGGGCAGGGCTGATCGGATGCAGTTGGAGTGCGCTTTTTCTGGCCTGCGGCCATGGAGTGCGCCTTTACGATCCGCGTCCTGAGGCAGGTGATATCGTGCAGGGATTTTTGGCCGAGGTTCGCCCGACCCTGACGGCATTGGGCCACGATTGCAGCGGTTTCGATGCGCCCGCGCTGACCCTCTGTGCCAGCGCGCCAGAGGCTGTGACGGGGGCCGAGATCGTCATGGAATCCATCCCCGAACGGCTGGACCTGAAACAAACCCTCTACGCGGAAATCGAATCTGTTTTGCTGCCACAGGCAATTGTGGCGACCAGTTCGTCGGGACTGAAGCTGTCTGACCTACAGGCGCTGATGGCCGATCCTGCGCGTCTGGTGATCGCCCACCCCTTTAACCCGCCGCATCTGATCCCCTTGGTGGAACTTTTTGGCAATGACCGCACCGCGCCCGATGTGGTGCCCGCGGCGCGGGCGTTCTTTGAAGGCTGCGGCAAGGTCTGTATCGAGCTGAAGAAAGAGGTTCCCGCCCACGTCGCCAACCGCCTGCAGGCCGCCCTTTGGCGTGAGGCAATCCACTTGGTCGCCGAGGGCGTCGCCAGTGTCGAGGATGTTGACAAGGCCGTATGGGCCGGACCGGGCCTGCGATGGGCGGTGATGGGGCCGCATATGCTGCTGAACCTTGGTGGCGGGGCAGGGGGGCTGCGCGCCTACATCGATCAGTTCGCCGACAGTTATGCCGCATGGTGGGATGATCTGGGCCGCCCCGCGCTGACCCCTGAAACCATCGCTGCCCTGACCGATGGGTTGGCCCAGGAAATCGACGGTCGTGACTACGCGACCTTGCGCGATACCCGCGACACTCAGTTGCTGTCTGTTTTGACTGCCCTGCGCAGCGCCCGCGCTTAACCCACAAGGAATTTTCTCATGAAACGCAAAGTTGTCCTGACCTGCGCTGTGACCGGCGATGGTCCGATCCACCCCAAGTATCCTGACTATCCGGTGACGCCCGAACAGATTGCTCGCAATTGCCTTGATGCAGCGGCAGCGGGGGCTTCGGTCGTGCATATCCACGGGCGCAACCCCGAGACGGGTGAAGGGGACCGATCCCCTGCCGTTTTCCGCGAAATCGTCGAGCGTATTCGTGCCGAGAATACCGATGTGCTGATCAACCTGACCACCGGCATGGGCGCAACCTTTGTTCCCGATCCGCAGGATGAAGGGCGTGCGCATCCCTCAACCGATGTGGCCAGTGCCGCTGAAAGGGTTCGCCATGTGCAGGACATGCGTCCTGAAATCTGCACCTTGGACACCACGACGATGAACCTTGAAGGCGGGATCGCGGGTGCGCCTGACTGCATCTTCATGAACACCCCCGGCACGCTGGCCAAAATGGCCGATCTGATCCGCGCAGCCGGCACCAAGCCCGAGATCGAAGCCTTTAACCCTGGCGATATCCTCTTGGCCCGCAACCTGATGAAAAAGGGCCATATCGACGCCCCCGCGCTGTTTCAGATTTGCCTTGGCGTGAAATGGTCGGCACCTGCGGACGCGCAAACGCTTTTGTATATGAAGTCTTTGCTGCCCGAAGGTGCGGTCTGGTCGGCTTTTGGCATCTCGCGTCACCAGATGCCAATGGTGGCCCTGTCCACGAACATGGGCGGGCATTGCCGCGTGGGGCTAGAGGATAACATCTACCTTGAACGGGGGGTCTTTGCGACGAATGTGCAGCTGGTGGAACGGGCCAGACGCATCATCTGCGATCTGGGCTGTGAGGTGGCCACACCGGATGAGGCGCGGGATATCCTTGGCCTGAGGGGGATAGGCGCATGAGCGCCCCCGTCTTAACGGCCGTCTTTCACAACTGGCATTGTGACCACTTTGGCCATGTGAATGTGCGCCACTATGCGGCGGCCTTCGATGACGCGATCTTTGCGTTTTGGAGTGCGATGGGCACGGCAAAAGCCGGCATTGTTCCCGTGACCGCGCAGCAAACCACGACATTCACCAGCGAGGTGAAGGCGGGCGATGTTGTAGAGATCACGGCTACACTCACCCGTCTGGGGGGCAAATCCGCAACGGTGCAATTGGCCATGCAGGACGCTGCCAGCCAAACCCTGAGGGCGACTTGCGAAGTGGTTGAGGTTTTCTTTGACATGGATACCCGGCAAAGCGCACCCATGCCTGAGGCCGTGCGAATGGCTCTTGAGGCAAAGTAGACCTGAAGGGCCACTGGCTGCGGGCCGTTTCCTCATTGACTAATAGGTTCCCTCTGGCCCGATCAATTCAACGTGTTCCTCATCGACACCCTCTGCATGGAACAACCGCTGATGACATATGGTTATTGACGCCAATGGGCAGAGTTTCTGCCGCAATGGACACGGGAGATAGCCATGAAAGCCCTCAAGAACTCGACCGCGCTTGTCGTTGCGCTTGGTCTGATGACCCCGCACTACGGTTTGGCACAAGGGACCGCAGCCAATCTCGAAGCGGATATCGCCGCTAAAGAGGATGCGCTGGCGTGCATTACCAAAGGCATTGCCGATGGTATGACCGAAGAGGATGCCACAGCCGATTGCCAAACCAACGGCGGCGCTGCGCAGGGGGAAAGCGCGGGTTATGTGGCCGAAGATCCCACGACCGCCGCAGCTGCTGGCGCTGAGACTGAAGCAAGCCCTGACGCATCCGCGGACAGTGCGGCGCAGGCCACAGCGGAAACGCCTCAAATGCCCGAAGCGCCCGCAGTTGAGGGTGCCGCCGAAGTGCAGCCCGAAACCGTGGCGCCCGACGTCGCAGCAGAAGCCCCGACTATGAGCGAGGCGGATGCACAGGCGGCAGCCGAAGCGGCCATTGCCGCGCAAGAGCCCGCTCAGACCGAGGCCACAGAAGACGCACCGGCTGAGGCCACAACCGAAACAAATGAGACGGTTGCACCTGAGATCACCGTTGAGGCTCCCCCAGCCGAAGCGCTTCAGGCGACGCCCGTTGAGGAACCTGCACAGGATACCGCCAAGGCCCCTGCGCCTGAGGCACCCCAAGAGCCTGTAACCAATATCGCTGAGGATACCTCGGCCCAGACCTCGACCGCGCCGGAACCGGAAATGTCCCCCGAGGCTGAAGCCGCTGCGCAAATGCTGGAACAGGCCCTTGAGGCAGAGGCTTCTGACGGCGCGCCGCTGGCCGCTGCCGCTTTGGCCGCGACAACGCAAGACGATGCCGCCGCGCCGATGGTCGAAGAGACCGTGACCGAGGAGACAGCCCGCTCGTCTTCCGAGGATTTCTCGAACAGCGTCAGCGGCAAGGCAAAGGCGTCGGATGATGAACAGAAGGGTCTGACCAATCTGGAGAAGGCCGCATTGGCCGGTCTTGCGGCGCTGGCCGTGGGCGCTGTGCTGAAGAACGGCAGCGAAGTGGCCGTGAACTCGGGCGACCGCGTTGTCCTGCAAGATCCCGATGGCAGCTATCGGGTGATCAAGGATGATGGCGCGCTGCTGCGTCAGCCGGGCACCACCGTGCGCACCCAGAACTTCAGTGATGGCTCTAGCCGGACCGTCAGTACCCGTCCGGATGGCGCGGAAATCGTGACCATCTATGACAGCCAGAAGCGGATCATCAAACGCACTCGCATCGAGCCGAACGGCGATGAATATGTGCTGGTCGATGACAGTCGCGGTGCCGCGCCCGTTGAGGTAACTGAACTGCCGCAAGTGAATGTCACCGAAACCGTGACCGCCACGGACCGCGATGCGCTGGCCGCAGCCTTGGCCCGTCAGGCGGAAACCTCGCGCAGCTTTACCCTGAGCCAAGTGCGCCAGATCGCGCCGGTCCGCGCCCTTGCCCCTGCGGTGACGGTGGACAACGTGACCTTTGCCAGCGGCTCGGCGGCCATCCGACCCGAGCAGGCCGAAGAACTGGCCTTGCTTGGCACTGCCATCCGCGAGCGTATCGCCCAAAACCCGCGTGAGGTGTTCCTTGTCGAAGGTCACACGGACGCTGTCGGCAGCGGGGCCTTTAACCTTGCCCTGTCGGACCGACGCGCCGAAAGCCTAGCGCTGGCACTGACCGAATACTTCGACGTGCCTTCTGAAAATCTGGTGATCCAAGGGTATGGCGAGGAATACCTGAAGATCGCAACCGACGGCCCCGAAGAAGAAAATCGCCGCGCCACCGTCCGCCGCATTACCGATCTTCTGCGAACGGCCACCGCGGAGTAATCGCCTTGGTGCAAAATCAAAGGCCCGCGTGTTGCGGGCCTTTTTTATTGGGTCGAAAGACTGGATCGCCTTTGATTAGACGAAGATGAAATCTTCCATGGCCATGTGCGTGCCATCTCCTGATGTGCCAGCATCAGTGCCCCCGTATGTTTCGAACGTTACCTGATCCACATCCTCCCAGTTGAAGGTGAACGGTGTCGGTTCATCATCGCTGACCACAACTGTCCGAGAATAAAGTTCGACACCATCGCGGTAACCAGTGACATCGATATTCAGGTTGTCATTCCAAGCCGCTGTCAGTGTGACACCGACAAAATCGAACTCATCAACCGGATCTGATACAGTCACCGTACTTTGGCCGGTGTTAAAGACAACGAAATTACCGGATGTGTTGCCACGAATATAGCCCGAGTCTTGATAATCGAAGCTTGGTGTGTGCAGGACCTTTGCCCCCGACCAATTCAGGCCACCGTATCCGTTCGGCACGAGCGGGCGCGTTTGATCCGCCGTAATGTCATCGAACGTCAGCGTGGTTGGATCGGTAACGCCATTGACGACCAGTGTTGCTGTATTGGCGGTTCCTGTGATCCCGTCCGAGACGTTGTAGCTAACGGTGACAGTCGCGGCCTGCCCATCGTCCAACGCGCCAAACTGGCTGGGATCAATCGAAATGCGGCCATTTCCATTGTTGGTGAAGGCAACCGAAACACCGTTCTGATCCACGGCGGTGATATCGATCGCGGACAGGACAGCGCCATTGTCCACATCTCTCTGCCCCGCCAGCAGGTTGATGGTCTTCGCGGCAGCGTCCTCGGTGACCGAGCCTGCGTCAATTTCTGCAACCACCGGCGCATCATTGGTGCCGGTGACGGTGACATTCACGGTGCTGATCGTAGCGGCCGCGTGGGAATCGAGTGCGGTAATGCCGACCTGAACGTCACGGGTCTCGCCCTGCGCCAGATCTTGGAAGGCACTACCTGCGGCAAAGGTCAGGGTGGTGCCGCTGATGGACGCCGTGCCCTCGGCAGGGCTTGAGCTGACAGAGTATGTCAGGGAACTGCCGGTATCATCGCTGTCTACGTCATCGCCAAGGGTAGAAAGGTCTAGCGTGACGTTTGGGCCATCCTCGGTCGCGGCCAGCGTGCCGACCTCAAGGGTGGGCGCGTCATTCATACCGTTAACGACGATGGTTGCGGTCGCTGTAGCCTGATCTCCGTCCTGATCCCTGACCACATAGGTGAAAGTGTCGGTCAGGCGTTCATCGGCGGCAAGCTGATCAATGTTTGCAATTCCTTGGGCGTCATAAACGAACGCGCCCGAGGCTTTGACCTTGAAGGCTGCGCCGCCTTCCGTGGTTCCGGTCATGGGAACAACACTCAAGGTATCGCCAAGCCGTGCAGGAATGTCATTCGCTAGCAGGCCATTCGCTGCATCGCGATCCAGAGTGGCATTTTCGTTTGTGATGAACTGGTCATCTGTACCCGTGGGATTGTCATCAACCCCGTGAACGGTGATCGTTGCGGTGGCGTCCTGAGATGAGCCGTTCGCCGCAAAGATGCGATAGTCAAAGCTGATGTCGCGGATATCCCCTTCGCCCAGGCCGGCAAAGCCGGTGGTCGTGTCGAAGGTGATATCGCCGGTTTCCCCATCAAGGGTCAGGGTGCCCTCTGCGGGGCCCGAGATCACTTCAATCCGTTCGGCACCGAAATCGTTCTCCAGAACCGAGCCCAAGATGACCGGTGCGGAATCCTCTTGCACCGAGAACTGATCGTCCTCGGCCGTGAGGATGGGCGTCAGAACGCCGTTCACCTTGACCTTCACCTTTTCAAAGCTGCTGGCCGTCAGACTGAACGCGTTGAAGGAGTAAAACGCATTATCTGCCTGACCGGTTTCACTATTGGTGTGGGCAGCCATAAAGCGGGCGAAGGCCAGCACGTCCTGCTTGATGTCAGCGCGCGCCCATTCGGCTTTGGTGAACTCTAGCTGAAGGGTGTCTACGCCGCTGTTGCCGCTGTAGTTGTCCACCACGCCGCTGTTCTGGCGCAGGATATAGCGCAGGGTGTCGTATCCCTCGCCACCTTGCAGGACATCACTGCCGCCGTTGCCGACCATGATATCGTTGCCCTTGCCCCCCAGCATCCGGTCATTGCCGATGCCCCCCAGCATCCTGTCCGCTCCGCCGCCGCCATACATCCGGTCATGGCCCTGTCCGCCGCTGAGAAAGTCCTTTCCCTTGCCGCCGAAGATCTTGTCATTACCATTGCCGCCGACCAGCCGGTCATTGTCGGTTTCGCGCTTGGACGAGGGCTCGGCGGCGTATTTGTCGCGAAACGGATTCATCAGCGCGTCATCGCTGCCGATCAGCAGGTCATTGCCGTCCCCGCCAAGCAAGGTGTCATCACCTGTTCCGCCCAATAACGTATCATGGCCGCCCGCCCCCAGCACCTTGTCCTTTGCGCGATTTCCCCATAGCAGGTCATTCCCGTTAAAGCCTCTGATGTGATCGTTTCCGACCGTTCCCTCAACGGTGTCCTTACCGGAAGTGCCTTTAAGATATTTAGCGAAGGTGACCATACTTTTTGCCTTATATATCGACGCGAAACATTAGCGCCCTTAAATGAAATCCTAGTTTGAGAAACGAACCGCGATTGGATCGCGTAAGGCTCTGAAATAGCTCAATAATTCTGACCTAGTACGTAAATTCATTGTTGCCTCCGAAAAGGGGCAGACGAAATCTTTTGGTGTGAAATTCGATCCTAGAAATACCATATATTGATAAATGTACGTAGGTATTCCTAGTGGATCGCAGGTCGGGAAAACCTGTAATCTTTTTTGATAATCAACCTATAGTTGTAATAAATCAGCCATCAATGAAAAGTGCAATGGCTGCATGCAATGCCACTTGGTCGATTTCCGATACGATAGGTGATGATAACAGGTTTAAGTCAGGTCTACCTCGAATTTGACGTTAGAGGTTCAGCGTATCGGACCTGCGGGTGAGTATGATTTTGGGACGGAAACCACAGAATTCATCAAGGCAGGCGGTATTGAGCCCTTCGCGGTGCGCCAAGGAGGGTGCTTAGATTCGGCAAGGCTGCGTCCAAACAGCAAAACGGCCGCCCGAATGAGCAGCCGTTCATTGATCCAAGCCCTCAAGATGGCAGCTCTTAGCCCGCGTAATCGGTGTCCGAGACCTTTTCCATCCAGTCTACCGCCACGCCGTTGATGGCCTCCTGCACGGCAATGTGGCTCATGGCGGTGTCGGGTGCGGCTCCGTGCCAGTGCTTTTCACCAGCCGGAAACCATACCACATCCCCGGCCGAGACCTCTTCGACAGGACCGCCTTCGCGCTGAACACGGCCTCGGCCGAAGGTGATGATGATCGTCTGGCCCGCGGGGTGGGTGTGCCATGCGGTACGCGCGCCGGGTTCAAAGGTGACATGGCTGCCGCCCACACGGCCCGGATCTTCGGCTTGGAACATCGGGTCGATCCGGACGGTGCCGGTGAACCAGTCTGCGGGGCCTTTCATTGAGGCATTGCTGCCTGCGCGGGTGATCTTCATAGGGTTCGCCTTTCAGAGTGTCTTGAAACGGTTCGCGAACGCGGTCGCTTGCTACAGAAGTGGGGTCGCACCATGCCCCCGTAAATGGGCGAAATCATCATCAGGTTGATGACTCCATTTCATAAATCGGCCTCATGACCCCTTAGACCTCTGCCCCTTCGCAGGATGCGCGGATTACGATACTTCCGCATTCGCCGCATAAAACATCGGGCCGCCTTTCCAGCGGGGAAACCCGTAGCCGTGGACCTTGACCAGATCGATGTCGCTGGCGGTCTGAGCGATCCCTTCATCAAGGATCGCTTGCCCTTCAGCGGCCATAGCGCCCACAAGGCGTTCTGCGATTGCCTCAGCAGTCAGGGCCGGTCCCGCTGTAATCTGAGCGTTCAGCAGTTCGGCAACGGCCTCAGATGGTTTGGGCGTTCGGTCACCCGCGTCATAGTCATACCAACCGCCTTGGGTTTTCTGCCCCTTGCGTCCTGCCTCGACTAGAATGTCGCCAAGGGCTCTTTCGACGGTCGCGCCGCTGTTTCGGGCAGCCTCCCGTTGTAGGTAGGCAATATCCAAACCGCCAAGATCCTGCGCCTCGAACGGGCCCATGCGAAAGCCGAAGGCCCGCATGGCGGCATCAATGTCCGCAATGGGCACGCCTTGGCGCACCAGCGTCTCGGCCTCGGCGCGGTAGCGTTTCAGGATACGATTACCGATGAACCCTTCGCAGATGCCCGCCTGTATTGGGATTTTCCCAAGGCGTTTGCCAAGGGCAAATCCGGTGGCCAAAACGTCCCGTGACGTCTGCCCTGTCGGCACGATTTCCAGAAGCTTCATCACATGGGCAGGGCTAAAGAAATGCAGCCCGATAAACCGTTCCGGATGGGGCAGGCCCGCAACGATCAAAGACGGATCAAGGTATGATGTGTTCGTGGCCAGAACCGTTTCAGGGCCGCAGACCTCGGTCAATTTGCGGAAGACCCCTTGCTTGACGGCAAGGTCTTCAAACACCGCCTCAATCACCAGATCGCAAGGCTGCAACGCCGCGTAATCAGCGCCGCAGGATAGGGCGGCCATGCGCTGTTCATAAGCCTCAGGGGTCAGCTTGCCGCGTTTCAGCGCGCCGTTCAGGATTGTCTGGACGTTGTTTAGGCCAGCTTGCGCGGCCTCTGGGCCCCGCTCGATCAGGGTCACTTGCAGACCTGACAGCAGACACGCGGCGGCGATGCCCGCACCCATAGTGCCGCCGCCAATCACACCGCAATGTTGCAGCGCCCGCGGAGTGGTATCTCGAAGCGCCCGAGGTTTCGGCGCAGCCCGTTCTGCAAGGAACACATGGCGCAAAGCGCGGGCCTCAAAGCTAGAGCGCAGGGTCAAGAAGGTCTCACGCTCATGGGCCAGCGCGGCCTCTGGTTCATGCTCCGAGCCAAAGCGCAGGCAGGCCAGTGCGCTTTGATGGGCGGCGTGGCCTTCGTTGGGCGCTTTTGCTGCGGCCTCATGCCAATAGACGTCCGTTTGGCGCGGATTGGGCCGCTGCAATGTGGCAAGGGGCAGGGGCTCGGCCAAGACTTTGCGTGCAAAGGCCAGCGCCTCTGTTTGCAGGTCCGCGCCGATGATCCCGTCGATCAACCCCGCTTCAAGGGCCGCCTGCGCGGTGATGGGCTTTCCGCTGACCGCCAGTTGGATCGCCATGTCCATGCCCGCCAGTCGCGGCGTGCGCACGGTGCCAGATGCGCCGGGGATCAGGCCCAGATTAACCTCGGGCAGACCCAGCTTGGCCGTTTCGGTGGCCACGCGGAACCGGCAACCCATGGCAATCTCTAGCCCTCCCCCCAAAGCAGCGCCGTGAATCGCGGCGATCCAAGGCTTTGCCGCTGTCTCGATCCGCATCACCACATCGGGCAGCGCGGGCTCTTGGGGTGGCAGGTCAAACTCTTTCACGTCCCCGCCCGCGATAAAGGTGCGCCCTGCGCAAAGCAGAACCACTGCATCGACCGAGGCGTCTTGGTCCAGCATCTCGGCATAGGACTTCAAACCGGCGCGGACCGCATTCGACGTGGCATTTACCGGCGGATTGTCCAGCGTCAGGCATGCGATCCGGTCAAACTTTTCCAGCTTAAACAGGGCTGCGGCGTCATTGGGTGTCAGGTCGTTCATTCGGGGCGTCCGCTTTGAGTGTGGGCCAATATAAGGATCAAAGACGAATTCTCCCCAACAGCGGCTGCCATTCGCGGCCCCTTGGAAAACCTTCCTCCCAGATGTTCATAAAGATAATTGACCGACCGGACGGTTTATGCAAGCTATATTCAACGGGCCGACGTCTGAGGAGGATGCCTTCGGCTTTGGAGGAGACATTATGACTGAAACTCAGACCGTGCTGTCCAGCTTGGATAGCGGCGTGCTGACCGTGACCCTGAACCGTCCGGACAAGCTTAATTCCTTTAATGAGGTGATGCATCTGGCCCTTCGGGACCAGATCCAGCGCGCGCATAGCGACGGCGACGTGCGGGCTGTTCTTCTGACCGGTGCAGGACGGGGATTCTGCGCCGGTCAGGATTTGGGCGATCGTGATCCGCGTTCGGGGGAAAAGCCCGATCTGGGGCGCACGCTGAATACATTTTACAACCCGACCCTGCGGCTGATCCGGTCTTTGAACAAGCCGGTGGTCTGCGCGGTGAATGGCGTGGCGGCAGGGGCAGGGGCGAATATCGCGCTGGCTTGCGACATCGTTCTGGCAGCAAAATCAGCGAAATTCATTCAGGCGTTTTCTAAGATCGGCCTTATCCCTGATGCGGGCGGCAGTTGGGCCCTGACCCGACTGGTGGGCGAGGCCCGCGCCAAGGCGCTGGCCTTAACGGCCGAGCCTGTGATGGCCGAACAAGCCGCCGAATGGGGCATGATCTGGCGGGCGGTTGAGGATGCAGACCTGATGGCAGAGGCGCAGGCACTGGCCGCCAAGCTGGCCGCAGGCCCGACCTTTGGTCTGGGGCTGACCAAGCAGCTGATCCAAGAGGCTGCTACCAATGACTTTAGCACTCAGCTGGACCGCGAACGGGATTGCCAGCAGGCCGCAGGCCATAGCGCCGATTACGCTGAAGGGGTGCTGGCGTTCTTGGAAAAACGCCCTTCCAGCTTCAAGGGGTGCTAACCATGACCGAAACTATGGACCCGCAAACCTTGGCCGAAGCCAGCGCCGCCGCGCTTTGGCAAGACGATCAAACCACCCAAAAGCTGGGGATGACGCTGGAACGCATCGCCCCCGGTGAGGCGGTGATGACCATGACTCTCACGGGCCAGATGACCAACGGTCACGGCACCGCTCACGGCGGCTATCTGTTCACGCTGGCCGACAGCGCCTTTGCCTTTGCCTGCAACAGTTACGGGCAGGTGACGGTCGCGCAGCACTGCTCGGTCACTTACATCGCGCCCGGTGCTTTGGGCGACAGGCTGACCGCCCATGCGCGCGAGCTGTCCCGTCAGGGGCGCTCGGGCATCTATGACGTGACGATCACCCGAGAGGACGGGACCGTCATCGCAGAATTCCGCGGTCATTCGCGGAGCATCAATCGCTCGTTCCTGTCCGCAGAAGGCAGCGGAGCGCAGACCAATCGGGAGGAAACGCAATGATCGACTTGACCCCTGCGCGGGAGCTACTGGACCCCATCGAGATCGCCAGTCGGGACGAGATCAGCGCCCTTCAGGAAAAGCGCATGGCGTGGTCCTTGCGTCATGCCTACGACAATTCGCCCTTCTACCGCGCGAATTTTGACAAGCACGGCGCCCATCCCGATGACTTCAAGACGCTGGCCGATCTGGCCAAGTTCCCCTTCACCATGAAGCAGGACCTGCGCGACACCTACCCCTTCGGCATGTTTGCCGTGCCGCAAAACCAGATCGTGCGCATTCATGGCTCGTCCGGCACGACCGGCAAGCCGACGGTCGTGGGCTACACCCAGAATGACATTGATGTCTGGGCCGATTGCGTGGCGCGGTCCATCCGCGCATCGGGGGGCCGCAAGGGCGACATGTGCCATATCTCTTACGGCTATGGTCTGTTCACGGGTGGTCTTGGCGCCCATTACGGGGCCGAGCGTCTAGGGTGTACCGTCATTCCCATCTCCGGTGGCATGACCGAGCGCCAAGTCACCCTGATGCAGGATTTCAAACCGCAGATCATCATGGTCACGCCCTCTTACATGCTGGCCATTCTGGACGAGTTCAAACGTCAGGGGATCGACCCGCGTGAAAGCTCGCTCAAAGTCGGGATTTTCGGGGCCGAGCCTTGGACAAACGCCATGCGCGAAGAGATTGAGCAGGCGTTTGATATGCACGCGGTTGATATCTATGGCCTGTCCGAGGTCATGGGGCCAGGCGTTGCCAATGAATGTGTGGAAACCAAGGACGGGCTGCACGTCTGGGAAGATCACTTCTACCCTGAAATCATTGATCCCGTCACGGGTGAGGTTCTGCCCGATGGCCAAATGGGCGAATTGGTCTTTACCACGCTTACCAAAGAGGGTCTGCCGATGGTCCGTTACCGGACCCGCGATTTGACCCGCATTCTGCCCGGCACGGCCCGATCCATGCGGCGGATCGAAAAGATCACCGGCCGCAGTGACGATATGATCATCCTGCGCGGCGTGAATGTCTTTCCGACCCAGATCGAAGAGCAGCTTTTCAAATGCGCGGGCCTTGCTCCCCATTTCCAGATCGAACTGGTCAGCGCGGGGCGCATGGACGCCATGGTTGTCCACGTCGAGGCAACGGCGGCCATGTCATCCGCAGACGCGCGGGCGGCCTCTGCGAAAGAGCTGTCCCATCACATCAAATCGGTTGTCGGCATCTCGACCAAGATCGAGGTCCACGATCCGGGCAAAGTCGCCCGATCCGAAGGCAAGGCCAAGCGCGTCGTCGACAATCGTAAGGCATGAGGTTCCCAATGGACCGGCTGTTCAAAGAACCAGTGAATGTCTATTGAACCAACTAACCCGAGCGGGGAAGCAACGCTTCCCCGCGATTTTGCATGAAAAGACCCGTATCAGGGCAGGGGCAAGGTCAGGCGCTTTCCGTCAGGGCCACAAAGGAGACATATGGCACGTACACGCGCCAAGGATTTCGAGGAAAAGCAGCATCAACTGCTGTTGGTTGCGGCCAAAGTGTTCGCGACCGAAGGCATGGAAAAGGCGTCGATGTCAGGGATCGCCAAGCTGGCGGGCGTCTCGAAGTCGCTGCTCTATCACTACTATCCGTCCAAGTCGGAACTGATCTACTCGATCATCCTTGAACATCTGACCGATCTGAACGCGGTGATTGCAGAGGCGAATGATCCGTCACTGGAACCCCGCGACCGGCTGGTCTCTATGGTGACGGCGGTCCTGATCGCCTATCAGGGCGCGGACGATATGCACAAAGTGCAGCTGAACGCGGGCGAGGCTTTGAACGAAGAGCAGCACACCGAGATCACCCGCCAGAACCGCGAGATTGTGAAACCGTTCTCTGATGTGATCCACCAGATGCACCCCGAGTTGCGCGGGAATACCCCGCCGCTGTTGATGCCGGTCACCATGTCCCTCTTTGGCATGATGAACTGGGCCTATCTGTGGTTCCGCGACGATGGCCCCATCACCCGCGAAGAATATGCGAAGGTTGCCACCACGCTAATCCTCGAAGGGGTTAAGGGTATTCGTTAAACGCCGCACGCTCTAGGGCCAGCGGGTCATATTTGGGGGCCTCTACACGGCGGCGATCCGGCTCTACGGCGGTCAAAGGCTGGGTGCGCACCAATTTGGTCCGCGCCTCAAGGGCGGTTTGCTGATACACGCCGGTGCCGCGCCGTTTCCAGTCGATCTCTTCGGCGCTCAGTTCCCGCAGGACCCGCGCGGGCGAGCCGACCGCCATCACGCCTGATGGAAGCACTTGGTTCGCCTTCACAAAGGCCATCGCGCCGACGATGGTATTCTCGCCCACCACAGCGTCATCCATGACGACCGAGTTCATGCCGACCATGGCGTTCTTGCCGATATGGCAGCCATGCAGCACTGCGCCGTGACCGATGTGGCCCAATTCCTCGACAACCACGTCTTTGCCGGGAAAGGCGTGGCAGACGCAGGTTTCTTGCATGTTGCTGCCCGCCTGCATGGTGATGCGGCCAAAATCGCCCCGCAGCACGGCGGCAGGCCCTACATAGCAGCCCGCGCCGACGATCACGTCACCGATCAACACGGCGGTCGGATGAATATAGGCGCTGGGGTCCACCACCGGCACGACCCCGTCCCACGCGAAAACCTGCCCCATCATGCGGTCAGCAGCGGCCACGTGCGGGCCACCATTGTCAGAACGTCATATTGCGCCACAACCGCATCGTGCTGGTTGGTCACGCAGCAATCCCAGCGCACCTCTCCGTATTCGGTGCCTTCGCGGGGGCTGATTTCCTTACAGGTCAGGCGCACGCCAAGGGTGTCGCCAAAGTAGACCGGCGTCAGGAAGCGCAGGTTATCCACGCCGTAGTTGGCCAGAACAGGGCCCGGATCAGGTTGCACGAAAAGACCCGCCGCGAATGAGGCGATCAGATAGCCGTGGGCCACACGATCATCAAAGAACGGGTTCGCTTGCGCCGCCGCCGTGTCCATATGGGCATAGAAGGTGTCGCCGGTGAAATGGGCGAAATGCTCTACGTCTTCCAAGGTGATTTCGCGCCGCGCGGTGATCAGCTGATCGCCAATGCGCAAGGTCTCTAACGATTTGCGGAACGGGTGTTCATCATCTTGGGTCGGCGCACCGGCCACCCATTGGCCGGTGACAGTGGCCAGCATCGTGGGGCTGCCTTGGATGGCGGTGCGGGCCATGAAGTGCTTTACCCCGCGCATCCCGCCCATCTCTTCGCCGCCGCCCGCACGGCCCGGCCCGCCGTGGATCAAGGGGGCCAAGGGCGAGCCGTGACCGGTCGAGGATTTCGCCGTCTCGCGGTTCGCAATCAGCACACGGCCATGTTGCGGCGCAAGGCCAAGGGTCAGATCGGTGACATTGCCTGCATCATTGGTAAAGACCGAACTGACCAGCGATCCGCGTCCCTTCATCGCCAGTTCCACGGCCTGATCCAGACCGTCGTAGCCCATGACGGTGGCGACGGGGCCAAATGCCTCGATATCATGGGGGGCGTTGGCTCCCATCGGGTCGGCGCAATGCAGCAGCACGGGGTTCAGGAAAGCGCCCTTTTCCGGATCGCCGCTGGATGTGGTCACCTGCGCAGGATCGCCAAAGACGATCTCGGCCTCTTGGGCGATGCGGGCGATCTTGTCGCGCACGCTGTCGCGGTCCGCCAATGAGGCCAACGCGCCCATGCGGGTCTCTTGCCGGTCGGGCAGGCCCGGAACAGATTTCGCCAACGCTGTGGAGAGCGCCGCGATCACTGCATCCGCTTGACCGTTCGGCACCAGAATGCGGCGGATGGCGGTGCATTTCTGACCGGCCTTTCCGGTCATCTCGCGCTGGACCTCTTTGACGAACAGATCGAACTCGGGCGTGCCCGCTACCGCATCAGGCGCAAGGATGGAGGCGTTCAGACTGTCGGCCTCCATCGTGAACCGGACCGAGTTTGCCACGATCGCCGGATGGCTACGCAGCTTTTGCCCCGTGGCTGCCGATCCGGTGAAGGTCACCGCGTCCTGTTCGGTCACATGGTCCAGCAGATCCCCGACCGAGCCGCACAGCACCTGCAACGCCCCATCGGGCAGAATGCCCATCTCAAGGATGCGGCGCACGACCAGTTCGGTCAGATAGGCGGTGCCAGAGGCGGGTTTGACCAAGCAAGGCATACCGGCGATCAGTGCGGGCGCGATCTTTTCCAGCATCCCCCAGACGGGAAAGTTGAAGGCGTTGATATGCACCGCCACACCCAGCATCGGGCTTAGGACGTGCTGACCCACGAATGATCCGTCCTGCGACAGCATTTCAACCGGACCTTCGGGCAGAACCTTGGCATTGGGCAGTTCCTTACGGGCCTTGCTGGCAAAGGTCAGCATCGTGCCGATGCCCCCTTCGATATCGGGCCACGCATCGCGGGGGGTGGCACCGGTGGCCAGACTTTCCGCGTAGAACTCGGCCTTCATCTCCATCAGTTTCAGGCCGATGGTCTTTAGCATCATGGCCCGTTCGTGGACGGTATAGCGCCGCAGCGCAGGGCCACCGACCTGCCGCCCCCATGCCAGAGCGCCCGCCATATCCAGACCCTCTGCACTGATCCGCGCATGGACCGCGCCGGTGGCGGCATTCAGCAGAGGCTGCCCCTCGCCCGCGCCCGCCCGCCAAGCGCCCATCAGATAGCTTTCAAGGCGGCGTGCGTCCCGTCCGGTGTCCAGCATGGCATTCTCCAATTCGTCGTGGGGGCGCGGATCGGCCCCGAAATTCTGGTCTTGGGGCTTATTCGTCGTAGGTCAGGACAACTTTGTCCGACAGCGGGATGCACTGGCAGGACAGCACGTAACCGGCGCGAACTTCATAGTCTTCCAGCGCGTGGTTGGTGCGCATCTCGACCTCGCCTTCGGTCACTTTGGCGCGGCAGGTCGAACAGACGCCTGCCTTGCACGAAAAGGGCGCGTCCATGGCGTTCTCGATCGCGGCATCCAGCACAGCGGTGCCGTCCTTGGGCATCTTGAAGGCGCGGGTCACCCCGTCCAGCGTCACGGTCACATCGCAGGTCTCACCGCCCGTATGGGTGGCCTTCGAGGCCGCCCGCTGCTTGGCCCGCCCGTGCTGTGAGGCGAAGAGTTCGAACTTGATCTGATCTTCGGTCATCCCGTGGCGCAAGAGGCCGTCCTTGATGGTCAGCATCATCGGCTCTGGCCCGCAGATAAAGGCAGTGTCGGTGTCCTCGGCGTCCAGCCACAGGCGGAACAGGGCATCCATCTTTTCCCCGTCGATCCGGCCGGTGAAAAGATCAATATCCCCCTCGGATTCCAGAATATGCAGGATCGAGAGCCGCCCCAGATAGGTGTTTTTCAGGTCCTCAAGCTCTTCTCTGAACATGATCGAGGTCACCTGACGGTTGGCATAGACCAGCGTGAAGGTGGCATTGGGCTCGCGCGCCAGCGTCGTTTTGATGATCGACAGGACCGGCGTGATGCCAGAGCCGCCCGCGAAGGCCAGATAGCTCTTGGCCGAGGAGGGATCGAGGACGGTAAAGAACCGCCCCTGCGGCGCCATCGCCTCCAACGTGTCGCCAGCCTTCAGGTTTTCATTGGCCCACGTAGAAAAGGCCCCGCCATCTACCCGCTTGATCCCCACGCGCAGGGTGCCATCGTCCAGACCGGCGCAGATCGAATAGGACCGGCGCAGTTCCTCGCCATCGAAATCGCGGCGGAAGGTCAGGTACTGGCCTTGGGTAAAGCTGAAGTCCGCATCATCGCGCGGCGCCAGCGTCACAACGATGGCATCGCGGGTTTCCTGTTTGACGTCCAGAACGTCCAGCGTGTGGAAACGGGGCATGTCAGTCCTCCTTCGGTCCGAAATTCGGGGCCGGTGTCAGTGGCATTTGAAGTAGTCAAAGGGCTCTAGGCAGTCGCGGCACACATAGGCCGCCTTGCAGGGGGTCGAGCCGAATTGGGATACCTTGTCCGTGTTGCCAGAGGCGCAGCGCGGGCAGGGAATGGTCAGGTTGTGTCCCGAAAGCCGTGCGGCGCGTCCCATCCGGCCATCTGATGCGGTGCCATCGATGGGCGGTGCGATGCCGTATTCCCGCAGCTTGTCGCGGGCGGATTGCGCGACCCAGTCGGTGGTCCAAGGGGGCGACAGGCGGCGTTCCAAAGCGATGTTCTGAACGCCCTTTTCCCGCAGCTTTTCCTCAACCATCAGATCAATCACGGATGTGGCCGGACAGCCCGAATAGGTCGGCGTGATGGCGACTTTCAACGTGTCACCGTCCCACGCAACCTCTCGGATGATACCCAGTTCCGTGACCGAGACCACGGGGATCTCGGGGTCGGGAACCTCGGCCAGCCAGTCCCAGATTTCTTGGGTCGGCGTCACCATTCCGCCCCCGGATAGGCCCGTTGCAGGAACTGCATTTCCGCAAGGATATAGCCCAGATGTTCCGTATGACGGCCCTGTTTGCCGCCCGTATGTACGTCGGGGCGGCGGTCGGGACGGGTCAGGGTGGCCTCATCCAGAGTGTCAGAGACGATGGCCTCCCACTTGGTTTGGATGTCAGTCAGACGGGGCGCAATGCCGGCCTCTGCCAAAGCGTCATCGGTCGCATCCGCCAAGAACATCTCGCCCACATAGGGCCAGAGGTAATCCAGCGCGGCTTGCATCCGGCGGTGGCTTTCCTCGGTCCCGTCGCCAAGGCGGACCACCAGATCGGACGCGCGGTCCAGCTGGTAAGCCACCTCTTTCACCGCTTTGGCGGCGATCTCAGAGACTTTGGGATCGGTGCTGCCGGTTAGGGCGGTCAGCAGTTCAAAGTGAAAGGCGTTGAACAGAAATTCGCGCATCATGGTCTGGCCAATATCGCCGTTCGGCAGTTCGACCAGTTTGACGTTCTTGAACTGAATGGCATCGCGCAGATAGGCCAGATTGTCGGCGGTGCGGCCCTTGCCCTCGACCTCGGCGGCAAGGGTGTACCACATCTGGCAATGGCCGATCAGGTCCAGCGCAGTGTTGGCCAGCGCGATATCCTCTTCTAGCGCGGGTCCATGCCCGCACCATTCGGACGTGCGGTGCCCGAGGATCAGCGCATTGTCCCCCAGCCGCAGCAGCCAGTCGAACAGGGTCTGGCGGTCCAGATCCAGCGCGACCATCACATATGCCCCACTTCGTCGGGGATGTCGTAAAAGGTCGGATGGCGATAGACCTTGCTTTCCGCCGGATCAAACAGTGCGCCTTTCTCGGACGGGCTAGAGGCGGTGATCTGCGCCGAAGGCACCACCCAGATCGACACCCCTTCCTTGCGGCGGGTGTAGACATCGCGGGCGTGGTTGATCGCCATTTCCGCATCCGGTGCGTGCAGCGATCCCACGTGACGGTGGTTCAACCCGTGCTGACCACGGATGAACACTTCCCAAAGGGGCCATTCTTTCTTGGACATGTGGATTTCCTTCCGTTGGTCTTATTCTGCGGCGTGGGCTTTGCGGCGGGCGGCCTGCTTTTCGGCATAGGCCGTCAGGCCATCGCGGAACCATTCCCCATCGTCCCAAGCCTTGCGACGTGCGCCTAGGCGCTCTTCGTTGCAGGGGCCATCGCCTTTCAGGACGGCAAAGAACTCGGACCAGTCGGGTTCCGAGAAGTCCCAGCCTTGCTTGTCCTCATTCCATGTCAGGTTCTCGTCCGGCACTTCCAGCCCCAGATAGCGGGCCTGCGGGACGGTTTCGTTCACGAAGCGCTGGCGCAACTCGTCGTTGGTGTTGATCTTGATCTTCCACGCCATGTTCTGCGCCGAATGGACCGAGTCCTTGTCCGACGGGCCGAACATCATCAGCGAGGGGTACCAGAACCGGTTCAAAGCATCCTGCGCCATCGCCTTTTGTTCGGGTGTGCCTTGGGCCATCTTCATCATGATGGTGTAGCCTTGGCGCTGGTGAAAGCTTTCTTCCTTGCAGATGCGGACCATCGCGCGGGCATAGGGCCCATAAGAGGTGCGCTGCAACGGCACTTGGTTCATGATCGCCGCGCCATCCACCAGCCAGCCCACTGCGCCCATGTCGGCCCAAGTCAGAGTAGGGTAGTTGAAGATCGACGAATACTTCATCGCGCCCGAATGCAGACGATCAAACAGCTCATCCCGGCTGATGCCCAAGGTTTCACAGGCGCTATACAGATAAAGACCGTGGCCCGCCTCATCCTGCACCTTGGCCAAGAGGATCTGTTTGCGCTCTAGCGTGGGGGCGCGGGTGATCCAGTTGCCCTCTGGCAGCTGACCGACGATTTCCGAATGGGCGTGCTGGCCGATCTGGCGGATCAGGGTCTTGCGGTAGCCTTCGGGCATCCATTCCTTCGGCTCGATCCGTTCGCCCCGATCAATGCGGGCCTGAAAGGCGGCCAGCAGTTCGGGATCATCGCTGGATTTCTCAGAAGTGATCATTTGGGCGTACATGGTCGCTCCTCCTTGGGGCAGGCAGTTCAGACACGTTCCAGGATCATGGCGATGCCCTGACCCACACCGACGCACATGGTACACAGGGCATAGCGGCCTTGGGTCCGGTGCAATTGGCGGGTGGCGTGCAGCACAAGGCGCGCGCCGGACATTCCCAGCGGGTGGCCCATCGCGATGGCCCCGCCATTGGCGTTTACATGGGACGCATTGTCGGCCAGTCCCAATTCCCGCAGCACCGCCAAACCTTGGGCGGCAAAGGCCTCGTTCAACTCTATCACATCCATCTGGTCCAAGCTCAGACCGGCGCGGGCCAGAACGCGGTGGGTGGCAGGCACGGGACCGATCCCCATAACGCGGGGCGCAACCCCTGCGGCGGCCATTGCCACCACGCGGGCCATCGGGGTCAGGCCGTTGCGGCGCGCTGCGCTTTCCGAGGCCACAATGACCCCCGCCGCCCCGTCATTGACGCCCGAGGCATTGCCTGCGGTGACAGTCAGGTCCGCCCCATTAACGCCGCGCAGCTTGGACAGTTGTTCCGGCGTGGTCTGCGGACGGGGATGTTCGTCCGTGTCGATCACCAGCGGATCGCCCTTGCGCTGGGGGATGATGACTGGGGTGATCTCATCGTTGAAAACACCCGCTGCCTGCGCCGCGGCCCACCGCCGCTGGGATTCCAGCGCGAAGGCATCCTGATCGGCACGGCTGATGTTGTAATCCTCGGCCACGTTGTCGGCGGTTTCGGGCATCGAATGGGTGCCGAACATCGAATGCAGTTTGGGGTTCGTGAAGCGCCAGCCGATGGTGGTGTCATACATCTCGGCGTTGCGGGAAAAGGCGCTGGTGGCCTTTGCCATCACGAAAGGCGCCCGAGACATGGATTCCACGCCCCCCGCCAGCAGCAGATCGCCGTCACCAGCCCGAATTGTGCGGGCGGCCAGACCAATCGCGTCCATGCCAGAGCCACACAGACGGTTCACCGTAGTGCCCGGAATGCCCTCTGGCAGACCTGCCAAGAGGGTCGCCATGCGGGCCACGTTGCGATTGTCCTCACCGGCCTGATTGGCGCAGCCAAGGATCACATCATCGACGCTGTCCCAATCCACATTGGCGTTGCGCTCTTTCAGCGCCGCCAAGGGGATCGCTGCCAGATCGTCCGCACGAATGCCCGACAAGGCACCGCCATAGCGACCGATGGGCGTACGGATGCTGTCACAAATGAATGCCTCGGACATTCGCGTCTCCTCCAAACGTCTTCGACCGGGCGATCTCCATTCGCTGACCGATCGGTTGATGAATGAGTAGCGCACAAAACATCACGCGTAAATAATGTTTTTAATTTTCTTGTGATGTTTTGAGGGACACCAATAGAACCTTATGAAAATTCATAAGGTTACAGGCTACGCGCCTCAGCCATCAGGCGGGTATCGCGCTGGGTACTGGCGGGTGTCTGAGGGGGTAGGGGGCCGTCTTGTGACTCGCACAAGGCGGGAATCTGGCGTGACGCGCTCTCGGACATTGCCAGATAAAGCCGGACGAAAAGGCGCCGCGCCTCATCGGCGGGCCAGTCATCGGGCAAAGCGCCTTTGGGCAGGCGCGGGTCCGCCAGCGCGGCACTGCGATAGTCATCCACAAGGCGCAACCGCAGGGCCAGCGCGTCCTTTGCCTCATGGGTATTCAGACCGCTGAAGCGATCCAGAAAGACACGGTAGGCGGCGGCCACATCGTCCAAGGGCCAATGGCTGCGGGCCAGTTCGGGCAAATTCCCGAAGGGCTGGTCGGCCTCAAACACCACCGCATTGGGTAGCGAAGGGTCTGAGGTAAAAGGCGCCAAAGCGGCCCCGTTGCCCACGCGCACCCAAGGCCTGCGCAGATCGGGTGTCTCTGGCCCCAGCAGCGCAATCTGCCAACGGGTCGGTAGAGGCTCGGGGTCAAAGAGGATACGAGAGGCGTTCTGGAACTCTTGCTTGGCCTGCTCGGACAGTTGGTAAAAACTGCGCCGCCCCACGCGTACCCCCTCTAGCCGTCCCGACGACACCAGCCGCGACACCGCCGTGCGCACCAGGCTTTCGCTGATGCCATGCTGTGCGCAAACCTCGATCAAGGACCCCATCCACAGCGCGCCGCCACGCGGTTCCACCACGTCCCCGTAAAGGGTGACGATGAAATGAGGGGCCCGCGGCGGGGTCGGGCAAATCTGGGCGAGGCTCTGAGTCATAGGCTATGTCTTCAAGGATCAGGCGATCCGTGTCCAGTCACTCACATCCGGCCCGCCCGAGCCAGAAGGAATTCGATCAGGGTGCGGACCCGTCGGGGAATGATCTTGGCGTCGGGAAAGATCAGCCGGATCGGGATCGGCTCTAGGGCATATTCCTCTAGCACCTGCTCCAGCGCGCCGCTGCGTTCCAGCATCCAGTCGGGCAGGATCGCAAGGCCCGCATTCTGCCATGCCGCCCCTTCGGCAAAATCCACATCGTTGCCCGTCAGGCGGGACCGGATCGCAATGGATTGCTGCCCGAATTCTGAATCGAACTTGAGCATGTCAAAGGGAAAGACCTCAGGCACGATCAGCCAGTGATCCTCAAGGTCTGTGGGCAGGGCAGGGCGTCCGTGGCGTTCGAAGTATTCGGGCGAGCCGACAATCACCCAGCGATGGGTGTTCAAAAGCCGCTGCCGGTAAGGGCCGTCCAGAATGGTCGCGCCGCTGATCGCCAGATCCAGCTTGTGGTCCAAGAGATCGGGCGGCGTGGTGTGCAGGGCAACCTCGACACTGATGTCGGGATACTGATCCATAAAGTCTACCAGCTGCGGCAACAGAACCCGCCGCCCGTAGGAATGGGGGGCCGCGATACGGATGTTCCCCGACAGTTTGGGCAGCTCGCCATGGGCGACGCGCAAGACCTCATTACGGGCATCCAGCATATGGCGCACGTGGGGGATCAGCGCCTCGGCCTCGGCGGTCGGGTTGATTCTGCGCGTCGAGCGGATGAAAAGCTGCACCCCAAGCGCCTGCTCCAGCGAAACAACCTGCTTTGAGACCGTCGCTTGCGGAATGCGCAGGGCCCGCGATGTGTCGGAAAAGCTTTTCCTTTCCATCAGCTCGGCAAAAATCTCATAGGCCTGCAAGCGGTCGCTCATCTGATTTATTCCAAATGTAATAAGTCCTATGCGACAATTTATCTTTCGTTGACCGACCTGTCGACTTATTCCTTTCACAAGGAGATTTGGGAGGAAGAGATGTCCAAGACTATTGCGATTATCGGTGCGGGGACTGCAGGCCTGCAACTGGGGCTTCACCTGCTGCAGAACGGGATCACACCGAAATTGTACACGGACCGCACGCCCGAGGAATATGCCGGTGCGCGCCTGATGAACACCGTTGCCCACCACCATGTGACGACCGCGCGTGAGGATGCGTTGGGCTGCAACCACTGGCCAAGCGACGAATACGGCTACTTTGGCCACTACTACTACATCGGCACCCCTGACCCGATCCATATCTATGGCGATCTGGCCCGTCCCAGCCGCGCTGTGGACTACCGCATCTACCAGCCCAAGCTGCTACAGGACTACATCGACCGCGGCGGCGAGGTTGTCTATGGCGCGGTCGAGCGCGAGATGATCGAAGGCATCGCAGACGAGCATGACCTGACCGTGGTTTGCACCGGCAAGGGGCCGATCGGCCAGATGTTCGGCCGCGACGATCGTTTCTCTCCGTTTGAACGCCCCCAGCGGATGCTGTGCGTGGGCCTCTTCAAAGGCATTCAAGAGACCGAGACCCGTGCGGTTACCATGTATTTCTCGCCTGGTGCGGGTGAATTGATCGAAATCCCCACCTGGTCCTTCAATGGTTGGTGTCAGGCGCTGGTGTTCGAGAACCACATCGGCGGCGATCTGGAGGTTCTGGCAAAGACCAAATACGACGACGACCCCCGCGCGTTCCTTGATCTGCTGCTTGAGAAGATCGAAAAGCATTACCCCACGCTCTATGCCCGTATTGATCGTGAGGCGTTCGATCTGGCAAATTCGAACCTTGATCTGCTGCAAGGGGGCGTGACGCCGACGGTCCGCAAGACCTACACCACGCTGGAAAACGGCAAGCTGGCCGTCGCCTTGGGCGATGTGCATGCGGTCGTTGATCCGGTGCTGGGGCAGGGGGCGAACATGGCCTCATACGCGGCGGTTATTCTGGGCGAAGAGATCGTGGCAAACGATGTGTTCGATCAGCGCTTTATCGAGAAATTCGACGCCCGTCGCCATGACCGCGTGATGTCCGGCACCCGCTGGACCAACTACATGCTGGAAAATCTGGCCAAGCTGGACCCGACCCTGCTGCAATACATCGGCGGCATGGCCCAGAGCCGCGATCTGACCGACCAGTTCACCGAGGACTTCAACCATCCCGAAAAGCAGTGGGATGTTTTCTCTAGCCCTGAACGCGTGCGCGCAGCCGTCGCCCGTTCGCAGGTTCCGATGGCGGCGGAATAACCGAACCGTCGCAGCGTGGTGGGGTCATCGCTGATCCGACCGCTGCACGTTCAAGGAAACATGACATGAAAACGATCCTATCCGCGGCAGCTCTGCTGACCGCAACGGTGACCTGCGCGCAGGCGCAAGAGGCCGCGACCCCTTGGTCCCTGCGTCTGGGGATTGCCAACCTTGGCTTTGACGAGAGCGCAGACATCAACCTGAACGGTGCCCGCTTGCGCGGCGCCAGCTTTGAAACGGATGACGACACGACGCTGACCGTGTCTCTGGGCTATCGGTTTGCCGAGCACTTCTCAGCAGAGGCCACAGTCGGACTGCCCCCCACCGCGCAATTGAACGGCACCGGTCCCCTGCAAGGGATGGAACTGGGAAAGGTCACCTACGGCCCTGCCACCCTGACCGGCCTATATCATCTGCCGCTCACCGACAGCTTTGAGGTCTACGGCGGTGCAGGCGTCAACTACACCATCATCTTTGACACCGAAGATGGCGTCATTGACGGCTTTGAGGTCGACAACGCATGGGCACCCGTTGTGCAGGTGGGTGTCTCGGGGGCGATCCCCCAGTCCTCGGCTGAGTGGTTTGTGGATGTGAAGTACATCCCGCTGGAAACCAAGGCCCGCGGCACCGTGGGCGGTGCCAAGGCCGAAGCCGACATCACCCTGAACCCCACAATTGTCACCGCAGGGATCGGCTTCCGGTTCTGACCATCGGCCCCGCCGGACGCTGAGGCGGGGCCATCCATGACACAAGGAGATCACCATGGTTTGTGTAGAGACCTTCCGCGCCGCGCTTGGAGAGTTGGCAGCAGGGGTCAATATCGTCACCACCTGCCTCGGGGATGAGCGCCGCGGGATCACCGCGACCGCTGTCACGTCGGTCTGCGCAGAGCCTGCCACCGTGCTGGCCTGCACCAACATGAACACCGGCACCTACCATATGATCCGCGACTCTGGCCGCTTTGCCATCAACATGCTTGGCAGCGAACATCGCGCCGTGGCCGAGACCTTTGCAGGCAGGGGTGGGATCACGGGGGATGACCGCTTTCGCACCGGCGCTTGGGGCACGGGCACTGCCTTGGGCCTGCCGATCCTTGGCGGCACCAGCGCACTGGAGTGCGAAGTCTCGCAGATCGTGAACGCAGGCACCCATGCGGTCATCTTCGGCCAGATCAAGGGCGCGACTTTGAACCGTATCGATCCGCTTGTGTACCACGCCGGCGCGTTCCGCAGCCTTGTCGATATGCAAGCACGTTTGGCCAGCTAAGCGGCCGCGCCTTGGCCTCTGGAGGAGAGGCCAAACCACATCCATATCCTAGGGAGGAATTTATGATGGATACCACCACTGAAAGCTGGAAGCCGCGCCTGCGCGATATCATGGCGGGCAACGGCGTATTGATGATCTTTGCCGCGTTGGTCGGGGGGCTTGGCCTGTGGATGTACGTTCTTGGCGGCTTTGAACTGTTGCCGGGCGTATTCTTGGAATTCCAACTGCCCGGCTCGGAACGGGGCTGGACTGCCGCCCACACGGGTCCGGTGATGAACGGGTTGATGGTGATCGCGGTCGCCTTCGTGATGCCTCACCTCAGCTTTTCGCAGAAGTGGGGCCAGATCTGGGGCTGGATCGTGTTGCTGGATGGCTGGTCGAACGTGGGGTTCTATTTCTTCTCGAATTTCTCGCCCAATCGGGGTTTGGCCTTTGCCGAGACACCGGTTCTGGGTGGCGCGGATATCTTCAGCTTTCTGGCGCTGTTTCCAGCCTATGTCTTTGGCGTGCTGAACATGATCGCGCTGGTGGCCATCGGGCGTCAGGCCATTCTTGAGGCAAAGGCCCGCCGTGCGGGCCACGCCAATGCCGCCGAAATGCTGGCCGCCTGAGACCTTTAGAGACCCCGTAAGGAACGCCCCATGTACTGCCTCAGTGTCCAATACCCGATGCCGGACGATCCCGACCAGTTTCGCGATTACTATCTGAACCGCCATATTCCTTTGGCCGAAACCCTACCGGGCCTGCGGGCCTATGAGGTGGCATGGCCCAAAGCCCTTGGCGCAGATACGGATGTGCCCTTCTGCATCTTTCGCGGCTACTTCGACAGCGCGGACGCCATGAAGAAGGCATTGATGAGCGAAGAAGGCTCGGAGGTGGCGGCAGATGTCCCCGCCTATTCGCCCAAAGGCGCAACCATGTGCCATTTTCCGGTCGAGACCAAAGAACTGGCGCTGGCCTGAGCCGCGCCACCACACATCCCGCGCGGGTCTGCGCGGGATGCACGCAAAGCAGCCGCTTCTTTGAATCGCGGCGCAACTCACCCCAACAGGAATGACCCTATGAACCTTCACACTTCGCCAGAGGGCACCTCTGCGCGCACTAGTTTTGCCGTCCTCAATCCCGCCACCGCCAAGGCCGTTGGCCATGCCCCGAACAATACCCTAGCCGATCTGGATGCAGCCGTTGCCCGCGCCCAAACCGCGTTCCAAACGTGGTCCCAAACGCCCGATGCCGACTTGCAGGCCTATTGCACCAAGGTCGCCGAGGCGATTGGCACCCACGCCGAAGAGCTGGCCCAACTGGTCACCCAAGAACAGGGCAAGTCTCTGAACGGGCTTGGCTCCCGCTGGGAAATCGGCGGCGCTCAGGCGTGGGCGGGCTATACGGCCAGCCTGTCGCTGCCGGTGAAAACCTTGCAAGACACCGACCAAGGCCGCGTTGAACTGCACCGCAAGCCGCTTGGGGTTGTCGGGTCGATCACCCCTTGGAATTTTCCTGTGATGATAGCGGTTTGGCACATTCTGCCTGCGCTGCGGACGGGCAATACCGTGGTGGTCAAACCCTCGCCCTTCACGCCTTTGGCCACGATCCGGCTGGTGGAAATCATGCAAAGCGTCCTGCCCGCGAATGTGGTGCAAGTGGTCACTGGCGACGACAAAGACATCAACCTTGGCGCGGCCATGTCCGCCCATGAGGGTATCCGCAAGATCGTCTTTACCGGCTCTTGCGCAACGGGACGCCGCGTGATGCAGACCGCCGCCGACACTATGAAGCGCCTGACCCTAGAGCTTGGCGGTAACGACGCAGGGATCGTTTTGCCCGACGCGGACCCCGCCGCAATCGCCGAGGGGCTTTTCTGGGGCGCTTTCATCAACAACGGCCAAACCTGCGCCGCGATGAAACGCCTTTATGTGCATACCTCGATCTATGACGCTGTCTGCGAACATCTGGTGGCTTTTGCCAAGACGATCCCAGTTGGCGACGGTCAGGACGAAAGATCAATCCTTGGCCCGATCCAGAACCAGAAGCAGTTCGACAAAGTCGCACGGCTGGTCGAGGCGGCCAAAACCAAAGGCCGTGTTTTGCTTGGCGGGCAGGCGGGCGAGGGCCTTTTCTATCCGCCCACCATCATCGCGGATCTTGACGCCTCGGACCTGCTGGTCAGCGAGGAACAATTCGGTCCGGCCCTGCCGGTGATCCGCTATTCTGATCTTGATGAGGCCATCGCAGCGGCGAACGCGTCGGAAAATGGCCTTGGCGGCTCGATCTGGACGTCGGACATCGTGAAAGGACGCGCCTTGGCAAACCGTCTGGAATGCGGCTCGGTCTGGATCAACAAGCACGGAGCCATCCAGCCGAACGCCCCCTTTGGCGGCGTCAAACAATCGGGGCTTGGCGTGGAATTCAGCGAAGAAGGTCTGGCCGAATACACCGATATTCAGGTCGTTTTCTCTTAACACCTTATCACGCGGCGCTCATCGGCATCGCTGGCCAAAGGCTGGGGGTGCCAGTTCTTCTAAATTTCAGCGTGCAAACCGCCAGATTTACCGACGTATGCAAAATAAAAGGCCGCACTGTTTTCCAGCACGACCTTTCGGTTTGTTGTCACATCTCAGACTTTGATCAGAAGTCGCCGACCTTCGTGTTGCCCTTCGGCTTGGCGGCGTTTGCTTTTTCCTGCGCGTCGATGAGAACCTGCATGAATGCTTCTTGGTCGTTCCACATTTTCAGATGATCGATGAACAGGAATTCGACATTGGGAACATTGCCGTTCTGGTCCTGCCCATAGCTCACCATCAAAAACGCGTCACATGGTTTGCCTCTGTTATTTCCGCCGGTGAAGTACAGCTGCGGTGTGTTCACGCGGATACGGCCCTCTTTGTTCATATCCTGCAAACGGCGCGGGGATTGGCTTAAGAACTGGCAGTTATACGGCAGATCAGACATTGCTTTGCCATCGTTGAAGGCCCACCGCAGATAGCGTCCCTTTTGTTCTGTCGGTTCGCCGTAGGTCTCTTTCAGCTTGGCAATCAGCGCGTCCAAGTTGAGGGGTTCATCGTAGATAACACGGCGAGAAATCGTCTCAACGCCACTTCCGGATGACGGCGAAGAATAAGTCACATAGAAATATTCGCCCTCAGGTTCGTATCCTAGGCGGTTCCTGATCATAACGGCCTCATTCCCACCGAATTCTAGCAGCAAAGGGTCGGTGATCAGAGGGTTGCTTACTTTTCGTTCATTAAAATTGGTACCGCGTTTGATGATTTTCGCCGTGTAATCAGGGTTGATTTCCACTGTTTGGATATCGGGCAGCAGCGCTTCGCGGATTTTCGGCTCAACACTGTCATGGGTGTCGCCAATCGCTACGCCGCTGACATGTGCCGGAAAGCCATCTGGAAAGCCAGACTGAGCAATCGCGGATGTCGAAAGAGCAGAAGCCAGAACGGCAACCGCGCATTTTGAGAAAATCTTCATTGTCCCTCGCAAGGTCGTGTACTCGTGAAATTGTCAAGAAAATATATGACACTCAGCCAGTTAAGAAGTTTTAAAAACTAAAGCAATACCATTTGTACGCAAATTGATACCAAGCCTCGGCTCTAAATGTCTTGCCTATGAAATAGCGATTAAATGAAAGAATTTTTTACCATTTATTCGAGAATTCGAATACTGCACGGAAGTCGACAACACCTCAAAAACTCAACCTGACCAAGAAGGCGCAACCGCTGTCTTACCCACAGAAGGTGGCGCCGGTCGCGGCACAAATCATACTATTTCAATCAACTTTATTCTTGACTAAAACACTAAGATTAAACTAGGTCCCGCCCCATACACTAAAGAGGGACATGTTATGATCCGTATCGCCCTGCTTGCCGCCACCGCGACAAGCCTTTTCACCGCCAGCCTCGTGCAAGCCGCCCCTGTAACGCTGACCGATATCGCCGGTCGCGAGGTCACGGTTGATGCGCCGGTGGACCGCGTGATCCTGGGCGAGGGTCGTCAGATCTTCTTTGCCGCTGTTCTGGACGGGGAAAACCCGTTTGAACGGGTGGTCGGCTGGCGCGATGACTTCCGTCAGG
This sequence comes from Donghicola tyrosinivorans, assembly GCF_003003355.1. Classification (GTDB taxonomy): domain Bacteria; phylum Pseudomonadota; class Alphaproteobacteria; order Rhodobacterales; family Rhodobacteraceae; genus Donghicola; species Donghicola tyrosinivorans. The sequence continues at coordinate 24,540 of NZ_PVTQ01000013.1, read as the reverse complement.
CATCGCCCGAAAGCTACGACATCTACGCCGAGAAATTCCCGCAGCTGAAGGACATCCCGACCTTTGGCGGCTTCAAGGATGGCTCGTTCGATATCGAGCAGGCGGTTGCCCTGACCCCTGACGTGCTGATCATGAATCTTGAATCCAAGGCCGCCACCGATGAGGCGGGCTATGAGGAAAAGCTGGCCAAGGTTGGCATTCCGATCGTCTATGTGGATTTCCGCGAAAAGCCGTTCGAACATACCTCTCAATCGATGGAAATCATCGGCAAGCTGTTTGGCGAAGAGGAAAAAGCGTCCGAATTCAACGCCTTTTATGAAGAGCAGATCGCCCGCGTCACTGATGTGATCGCCGCGCATGCCGATCTGGACCGTCCGCTGGTCTTCGTGGAACGGGCAGGCGGCTATTCCGAGGATTGCTGCATGTCCTTCGGTGGCGGTAACTTTGGCCGCTTTGTCGAACTCGCTGGTGGCAAGAACATGGGCAGTGAATTCATCCTCGGCACGTTCGGCACCGTGAACGCCGAGCAGGTCATCGCCTCGGACCCCGATCAAATCGTGGTGACGGGTGGCAACTGGGATGCCTATGTGCCGGGTGGTGCATGGGTCGGCATGGGGCCGGGCTCGGACATGGATGAGGCCGCCCGCAAACTGGCTGCCCTGACCCACCGCCCTGCCTTTACCGGCGTCAAGGCCGTCGAAGAGGGCAACGTCCACGCGATCTGGCACCAGTTCTACAACTCGCCCTATAGCTTTGCGGCGGTCCAGAAGCTGGCCACGTGGCTGCACCCCGAGCTGTTCCCCGACCTTGATCCCGACGCCACCATGGCAGAGCTGCATGAACGCTTCCTGCCCGTGGACTACCAGCCGGGCTACTGGGTCTCGCTGCCCGAAACAGCCACTCATTAACCAGTGACGGGGGCGGCACCTGACAGGCTGCCCCCTTTTTCCTATGAGATTTCAAATGACCCTTGCCGCCAACACCCCCACCCATGCGCAGGCGTATCACGGGCTTGTGGCCCGCCGCCTTGTGATCCTTGGCGTGCTGGTCATCGCCCTGATCCTCTCGGTCGCGGTAGATGTCTCGCTTGGACCCGCGCGCTATGCGGTCAGCGATGTGCTGCGTACCCTTTTCCTGCCTGCCCAAGCCGATATCCAGATGCGTGTGGTGGTCTGGGATATCCGCATGCCTATGGCGCTATTGGCCGTGACGGTCGGCGCGTCCCTGTCCTTGGCAGGCGCGCAGATGCAGACCATTCTGGCGAACCCACTGGCCTCGCCTTTTACACTAGGGCTGTCGGCGGCGGCCTCATTCGGCGCGGCGATGGCAATGGTGCTGGGGGTTGCGATCTATCCGGCGGCGGTCACGCTGATGGTGCCGATCAACGCCTTTGCCATGGCGATGGCCGCATCCCTTCTGATCTTCGGCCTTTCGACCTTACGCGGCGTGACGGTGGAAACCATCGTCCTCTTAGGCATCGCGCTGGTCTTTACCTTCAACGCAGCCCTTGCCCTGTTGCAATATTTCGCCTCGGAACAGGCGCTATCAGCGGTGGTTTTCTGGACCATGGGCAGCCTGACCAAAGCCACATGGGGCAAAGTGGCCGTCACCGCCGTAATCCTTGCCATCTGCGCCCCGCTCTTTGCCCGCCGCGCATGGGCCTTGACCGCCATCCGCTTGGGCGAGGCCCGCGCCGCCGCCATGGGCGTGCCGGTCAAACGCCTGCGGCTTGAGGCACTGTTTCTGGTGTCCCTACTGGCGGCAGTGCCGGTCAGCTTTGTCGGCACCATCGGGTTCATCGGCATCGTCGGCCCCCATGTGGCGCGCCTGCTATTGGGCGAGGATCAACGGTTCTTCCTACCTGGCGCAATGCTCTCGGGGGCGCTGATCCTGTCGGCCACCTCGGTCCTCTCCAAAGCAATCCTTCCGGGCGCCGTGCTGCCCATTGGTATCATCACCGCCCTAGTGGGCGTTCCGGTCTTCATGACCCTGATCCTGACGAAAGGGCGCAAGGCATGGTAACGCTGCAACTGGACCGCATCGGTGCAGGCTACGGCCGCCACCAGATCCTGACTGACATCTCATCGCCGATGATCCAAGGCGGCGCTCTGACCGCCCTTGTCGGCGCAAATGCTGCTGGCAAATCCACCCTCTTCCGCCGGATCGCAGGCCATCTGCGCGGCGCCGGCACGGTCTCCCTATCAGGCGCCACAAAAGACGATCTGCGCTACATGCCCCAAGACACCGGCATGAGCGCTGCCCTCACGGTCTATGAATCCGTGATCCTTGCGCTGAAACAGGGCAGGGGAGGCTGGCGCCTATCCACCACAGAACTGAACGCAGTGGACAAAGCCCTCCACCGCTTCGGCATTGCCCATCTGGCCGAACACCAACTGGCGGAACTCTCAGGCGGCCAGCGTCAGTCCGTTTCAATCGCGCAAACACTAGTCACCCAGCCCAAAGTCGTCCTGATGGACGAGCCCACCTCAGCCCTCGATCTCCACCGCCAGTTCGAAGTGCTAGAGGCCCTGAAATCCTACGCCCAAGAGACCGGAGCCGTCCTGATCTTGGCCCTTCATGATCTGAACCAAGTGATGCGCTGCTGCACCATGACCATCGCTATCGCAAATGGGCGCACCCTCGGCGCAGGCTCCACACTCGAAGTCCTCACCCCCACCCTGATCCGCGCCCTCTACGGCATCGACGCAAGGGTCGAAAGCTGCTCGCGCGGCTGCCCGATGATGATCGTGGACGGTCCGGCGCGGCAATCTGCATAAACTTTCAGCCATGCAGTACACGCATTGCTGCATTGCAGAGAAATCCTTTGTGCAGGTGCAGCAATCCGGCTATGTTCAAAGGGTAGACAGCGTCTCTCCTCCTCCCTGACGCAGTCTTGAAAATTCAGGCGGCACACATCTCCTCCTCCCTTGTGTGTCGCCTTTTTCTTTTCCCCACGCCGCCAAAGTCCAAAACCACCGCTGCCTTCATCTTGGGAAAAATACCTCGGGGTGCGGGGCAGAGCCCCCGCGAACGCCTGACACGATCACAGCGGTAAAATCGAACTGCAGCCGCTGATATTTGAAATTTGAAATTACAATTCAGGGAAACGCCCCCGGAGCCACGATGGCGCGGAAGAACTACGGCTTTTCACTATGCCCTATAAAATTTCGGATTTTTCTATGCGTCATAGTATGGGTAACCAGCCCAAAAACCCTTTTATGAGTCATAGCTCCAATTTTATTCCCACCTTTTGATGTGGCGTGAACGCATGGTCTGGTGCGCTAAGCCACCTGCCATGGACCAATTTCGGCTGTCAAATTTGTAATAATTGATAACCAATTAGAGATCACTTCGCGGGCATATGAAAAGCCCCGCCGCCTTCTCACAGACGACAGAGCTTCCCCATGTGCGAGAGGCCCCACCCGCAGGCGGGGCCAGCCGTTTAGAATGCCAGATTCAACTCATAGGACAGTTGCGGCGCGCCTGTAGATCCGGCACGCAGAGCAAAGACACTGCTGCCTTGTCCTTTCGCAAAATAGCGAGTCAGTGCCAGCGACCCGCGCACAGCGGTGTGCTGCTCGGTCGCTTCGGCGTCCAGCTCGAACCCGAACGCGCGGCCGGTTTCGGGGTTCACCTTGTCATAGGTGATTGCCCCACCAGCCCCGCAGCGGCTGTCGAGCCCGTCAAAGCTGTCACAGAACCCGCGCAAGGTCAGCGAAAGTGCACCGCCAAGCCCGTCCCACATTCCCTCACCATCAAAGGCTTTGCTGGGATCATTGGCCAGACGGACTTCTAGGAACGTCCGGTTACCAGTCACACCGTCAACGGTCAGATTACCGGACTGCTTGAACGGCCCCGAGGTCGCGGTGACATCTGTGGTCGTATCCGGTGCGTGGTAGAGATCGATCCCGACCCTTGGCGTGACTATGGTGTCGCTAAAGCTCAGATCGCCCGCCAAGGATGCCCCAGCAAAAAGGCCGAAGTAAGTGAAATCGCCGGTCGCGTTTATGGTCCGATCTCGCTCGAAATCCAGATCATAGCTATGTCGGCCTACGACACCTGCCAGATGGTAGCTATAGAACATCTCTTCAGAGATACGGCCCGCCCCATAGAAACCACCGTTCACGCCCAGGCCGGCAATGGTGCCATCCGCTTTGTCCGTCACGGCACTCTGGCTGAGATAGCCGCCGATAAAGTTGCCGGTCACCCGATCATCGCCGCGCAGACGTTCTTTGCGGTGGGCAAAGCTTAGAAGATGCTGGGTGCCCAAGTCATCGTCGTGGGTCAGGGTCAGCGACAGTTGATCGACCACGCGCACGCCGGTGTCGGCATTGCACAGCTCGCGCTGCCAGTCTGTTTCCAGATCCAGAGACCCGCCCGATGCATTTACCTTGCCCGACAGCGGATCGCTGTTGGATGCGCAAGGCACGACACCAACGCCATCGCTAAACCGCAGCGAGGCTTTCAGCCAGTCCAGCGCATCGGCGCTATACTCCGAAATCTGGGCCGACTGGCGCTGCATGGTCACGCGGATGTCGTCCGACAGGATATCGGTCAGGTCATCCTTGATCATGGCGATCATGTCGGGGGTGATGGTGACCACGGTCGCCTCGCCATTGCCCGTGCCGCGCAGGGTGTTGCCGGTAGGCCGGCTCTCGTAGACATGGACACCACCGATATCCGATCCCGTCGGGGCAGCCCCCGATGTGGCGGTCGAGCCGGCCAGCAAAGTGGCCTGCAAGGTCGCAAGGTTGCTGACCTCACCCCGACGCAGGTCGGCTGCGGTTAGCGTATAGCTGGCAGTGTAGCGCCAGATCTCGCCCGCCCCTAGAATGCCGTCATCGGTGACACCCACTTCTGCCACAAGGGCCTCGTCACTGGTCAGGGGATCATCAAGGCTGACGGTGTCATAGTCCAACTGGCCAAGGTTCTGCACGGTGATGGCGTAGGTGATGACCTCGCCCACTTCGGGGAAGCTGGACAGACCGCTGGCATCCGCAGTCTTGGTCACCCGTAGGCCAGTGGTATAGCCATTGGGGTCCATGGGAATGTGGTTGTGCACGATCCCTTTCGACAAGGTGGCCGAATTGGTCCAGTCCCCGAAGGTAAAGCCGAAATTCAGATAGTAGGTCTCATCTCCGCCCGAGGCACTGGGCAGGTCAGATGATGCCACAATCTCTTCCACCCCTAGGCCAAGTGCCGGTGTGTAGGTGCCGCTTTGGGGCGGGATGATGTCCGATACAAAGCTGTAGTCGGCATGGCTGACCCGCAGGCTATATGTGCCGGACTGCGCTGGAGATTGCAGCAGGAACGAATAGCGTCCGTCCGAACCGGTGACCTTGTTGTTGCTATCGCCTGCGGCGGTGTCCAGCCAGCTGTTGGGCACTTCGCTACCGTTGAACAGCAGAGTCACGGTTGCATCCTGAAGCGGTTGGCGGGTGATGGCATCGTAGACCACACCGCTGGGGTCAACGACCAGTGCGTCTACTTCGGTAATCACGCGATCAGCGCCGGCGGCAACCTCGATGTTCTGGACTGTTTCGCCCTGTGGGTTCCCCCGTTCCGAACGCGATTGCACGGCAACGTCCCCCGGTGGAACAAAGCGGATGCTGTAGGTGGCCTGCTCCAGTTCAAGGAATTTGTAGAGGCCAGTGCTGTCCGTGGTTGTGCGGGCAACCTCAAGACCAGTGCTCTGGTCATAGAGGATCACTGTCACCCCTTGCTTACCTGTGGAACCATCAGTCACGTGACCACCGATCGAGCCGAGGAAGGTCACAATCGCCTCATCGGTGTCGAACGTCGGACCCGATTGGTCACTGACGCTGCCCGTGCCAGCAGTTGCGCTAACCGTGGCAAGGTTGCTGACCGAGCCGGTGTTCAGATCGGCCGTAGTAATCATGTAGTCCAGCACGAAGGTCAGGCTGTCGGTCTGCCCCGGAGCCAGCGACGCAATGGTCTGCGCCACGGTGCCGCCGAACAGCGGATCGCTAAGTGTCACATTGGTTAGCGTAACATTCCCGGTGTTCTTGACCTCCAGAGTATAGACAATCTTGTCCCCAAGCGAGGTGCCAAGCGTGCCGTCAATATCCTGCAATTCGCCGGATTTCTTCAGGGCAATTCCCGCAGTGCCGGCAATCGGGGTACTGAGGGCTTGGGATAGGGTGTCCGAGACGGTCTCGGACCCGTCTCCGGTTTTGGTTCCACTGCCATCGTCGTCCGACCATGCGGTTGCAGTGGCCGAGTTGGTGACCCCGCCAGCATCCACATCGGCCTGAGTAACCACATGGGCAAAGCTGGTGGTCGCCACAGCGCCCGGCAACATCAGCGCGGCTGTGGAGCCGGTGCTAAAGTTGGCCGCAGGCACAGTGGCGGTCAGGACCGTATTGTCCGCGCGGCGGAAATCTTCGGTAATCGCAACATCGCGCAGGGTGGTGTTGCCGCTGTTGGTCACGGTGATCGTGTAGGTCAGCGTATCACCCAAGGTGACGGTGCCGCTTTGGTCCGCATCTGTGTGACTGACGGTCTTCGCGATGGCAATATCCGCCGCTTGGGTCAAAGCCGTATCCGTTGTCGACGTGTCTGTGACCTGACTTGCCATCGGCGTCGTTGCTGTCACTAGCGCGGTGCTGCCGACGCTGCCGCTGTCGATATCGCTCTGGGTCAGTACGTAGCTTGCGGTGTAGCTGGTGCTGTCGCTGGCACCGGGCAGCAGAGATGCAATCGGCCCGCCAGTCAAAGTCACCCCCGCATCGGTCAGCACCACATTGGTCAGGGTCACGTTGCCGGTGTTGGTCACGGTGAAGGCATAGGTCACCGTATCGCCAGCCGCAGGCGTGCCCGATCCCAGCGTTGCGGTCTTGACCAAGGAAATCCCGCCCGCCCGCGTCACGCTGTTGGTCACGGCCATATCAGTGGTGTCGGTCACATCCTCACTGCCGTCGCCCGCACGGGTGCTGTTGTTGTCGCCGTCGACCCATGCGGTCGCGGTCGCGTTATTGCTAAGACCGCCCGCATCAATGTCCGCTTGGGTCACTGTGTGGGTCATCGTCACGGTTGCCGTCGCCCCAGAAGGGAAGCTGGCCGCACTTGCTCCGCTAGAGAACGCAGGCGTCCCTAACGATGCGCCAAGAACAGTGTTATCAGCGCGCGTGAAATCATCGCTCAGGCTCAGATCCGAGACCGTGACCGAACCAGAGTTCGTGGCGACCACAGTATAGGTCAGGATATCGCCCGCCGTCAGGGTGCCGCTGCTGTCCACGTCATTGCTGCTGACGGTTTTGGTGACTGTCAGTTCCGGCACTGTGGGCAAGCTAGTGACTGTCGGGGTGTCGCCGGTGCCCGTGGCACTAGAGCTATCCGAAACATCATCGCTGCCAGTAGGACTGCTGCCTATAATGGTAGCACTATTGGTCACGCTGCCTGCATCCAGATCTGTCTGGGTGATCGTATGAACAGCCGTGTAGGTGACCGTATCGCTCGCCCCCGGGACCAGCGATGCAATCGGCCCGCCGCTCACCATGGCATTGGTGTTGGTCAGGTTCAGGTTGGTCAGGGTCACATTACCAGTGTTCGTCACGGTAAAGCTGTACGAGATCGTCTCTCCCACCTGCGCGAAACTGCCGGTCATGTTCAATGTATCAGCCATCGCCAGTGTGACTGCGGGCGCTGAAGTGAGAGCCGAGGTGATTGCGGTCCCATTGCCCGCGCCAGTCGTGGTGTTGCCGGACGAGGTGCTCTCTACAGTAAACGCAGTGCCCGTATCGCCATCAGTCGTCAAAGCCGT
>NZ_PVTQ01000013.1:0-16559 GCF_003003355.1 Donghicola tyrosinivorans | reverse complement strand
CAGATCATAAAGGGTCACGTTACCGGTATTCGCAACGCTAACCGTGTAGCTCAGCACATCGCCCGCTGCGGCACCATCGGCCAAAGCGGTCTCGTCTACCGTTTTGGTGACCGTCAGTTGAGGGTTAGAGGACGCTGCCGCCACTGTCGTAACCGCTGCACAGACCTTTGCCGTCAGGCCACTGATGTAGTTTTTGCTCGGGTCCGCGATATCCGCATAGGTCGAACCAACAAAGACATTGCTGGAACTCCCAGCAACCCCGTCGATCAGCGTCTGAAAAGCAGTGTCCGAGCCAGAATAGCGCGTCGCGGCCTCGCCAATCACCATAAGAACAACTTCATGGCCTGCCGCACGAATATTGGCAGCACTTGACGAAAAAGTAGAGGCGTCACGGATGCCGCCGACCCCGCCACCATTGCCGTTGATCCCGTCCGCATCTGTCAGCAATACAACGACCGAAGCCGTATTTGCACGCGCTGCCGCACCGCCATCGCTCTGATATTGGCTGCTGCCATAGTTGGTCAGCGCATCTTCAACATAAGACATCGCCGCACCGGGATTGGTGTATTGGGTTCCGCTTGTGGCACGCGAATAGCCGCTCGCAACCGAAGGAAAGTTCGCAGTCAATCCACTGACGGAGACAGGATTTGTCCCCCAAGCAACCAGCGCCCCACGCAGGCCCGTAGTCGCGTCAAAAGTGAAATTCCCCGCGACCAGATTCAGAAATGACTGCGCTTGCGAAAATTCAGTTGAATCAACGCTGGTGGATTCATCGTTCAAAAACCAGAGCTCTGCGGCGCCATTACACGATTGGGCCGCAGCGTTTCCTGTCCAGACTGCGAACATGAGTAGTGTGCTCACAAGCAATGTGAACAAACGGTGAGATAAACCAACTACTGTCGAAAGCACTCGTTGGGAAACAAGCATCGCGCCATCCTATATCCAAATTTGAATATCTATCCCTTAACTTCTGTGGCGCGAAACGGTCAGCACCCCTAACGGGTACTCTGTACATCCATAAGATAGCAAAAATGCAATAACATGCTTTCGATTTTTGAACCTCAGCATTGAGGAGACAGTTAACAGGTTGATTTAAAATACTATAACTCTCTCTAAAAGAAGCGCCTCAAGCACAACTTTGCAGATAAGTAATACTTTAGGATATAAGATCTTTACTGAATTGATGCCCGTGATCGCGGATATCGATAGTTTTTCGATCACTCTCGCAGGCTCGTAGGTCACCGTTCTGTATCGCTCGAACATGCCTCTGCGGATCAGGATACTGCTCCATAATGCAGAGTTCACATCGCAAGATAGCACCGGTTCGCCACGCGAACGTTCCTCAATCCATTGGATAAGGGTTTCTGCATGTGCATAGCTGCATTGCAGCATTTGATATTGTCCGGATCCAACGGACACGTCATATTGAACAAGTAGACAGCGTCTCTCCTCCTCCCTGACGTTGTCTTGAAAATTCAGGCGGCACACATCTCCTCCTCCCTTGTGTGTCGCCTTTTTCTTTTCCGAACACCCCCGAACACCAAAAGCGCCCTGCTTTCATCTTGGCAAAAATACCTCGGGGTGCGGGGCAGAGCCCCGCTTAGGCCGAAACCCGTCCAGCGCGCGGGTATCAGCGCCCCAACACCGCCTCAAAGACCCGCGACAATTCGGCTTCCGGCTCTTTCGCCATCTTGGCGCATCGCCAAGCCACATGGTGATCAGGCCGAACCAGCAAGCAGCCGCTGTCGGTGATCTCACTGGCTCGCGCCCAATCGCCACTGTGGTCCAGATGGGCCTGACGGGGGCCGATGATGCGGGTGGTGATCTCGATCCCCAAACGCTTGGCCACTGCAGCAGCGGCCTTGGCCCATGCCTCGCCGCCAAGACCGGTCAAAACCGTAAACTGCCCGTGGCCGCAAAGATCCAACGAGGACACCTCAGCCCCACCAGCCTCATAGACCCACGCATGAGGCAGACGGGCACCGGGCCAAGTTGTGGGCTGGTAGTGCATGTCGGGGTCCAGCTCCATCGCGGGCTCGATCTGCCCGTCCGAGACAATAGCGTCCGAGATATAGCGCTGGTTCATCTCGACCCCATGGGCGTCGAATTCATATTTCTTAAAGGCAATCGCCTTGCGAATTGCCTCGCGCTGCTTTTCGGCGGCAGGGTTGCCATCGCAACGGGCTTCAAGGTTCTTTTGCATCTGAACCGGATCAACCCCTTCGCCCATGCCCAAGGCTTCAAAGATCGGGCCGGTCTCGGCGATGGACTGGTTGGCGCGGGTGACGATCTGTTTGGCCACGGGCGCGCGCTCGGCGTCATAGCTGTCCAGCAGACGCGCGCCGGCCTGACCTTTCAGCACCATCGACAGCTTCCACGCCAGATTGAACGCATCTTGGATGGACGTATTCGACCCCAACCCGTTTGAGGGTGGATGCCGGTGGATCGCATCCCCCATACAGAACACCCGACCCTCAGAGGTCCGCGTGGCGTAATAGTTGTTCACGGTCCAAGTGTTGGCGCTGATCAGCTCGATCTCCAACTCGGGATCGCCGATCAATTGACGGGCGACGCCAGTGGCGAACTCTTCGGTGACCTCCGGCTCTGGTCCGTTAATGTCATAGCCCCAAACGATCAGCCATTCGTTCCACGGGCGCACCATGCGGACCAAACCCATACCGATCCCGCCAACATCCGCGCCGGGCTGCATGACCCAGTACAGAACCGACGGCCGATGGGCGACGTATTTCGACAGATCAGCCCGGAAGAGGATGTTCATTGACCCGCCAACGGCCATCTGGCCCTCAAATGGCAGTCCCGCATGTTCGGCCACCAAGGATTTGCCCCCGTCAGCCCCAACCAGATACTTTGATCGGATGGTGAATTCCTTGCCGGTCAAGCGATCAAGGCAGGTGGTTGTCACCCCGTCGGCGTCCTGCTCGTGGCGCAGATATTCCGTGGACATCCGCGCTTGCGTGCCGCGCGAACAGGCGGTCTTGAACAGAAGCGGCTCCATAAAGGTCTGGGGCAGGTCGTTCATATGGCAGGGCGAGGACATTTCGTGCTCGGCCTTCGACAGGGGGTGGTTGCCCCACGCCTTCATCCGCCCGATTTCTTCGCCCGCAAGGCTTTCGCAAAACACGTTCTCGCCCATCAGGTCCTGATGGGTGGCGTGCATATAAGCCTCATCCTCAACGTCGCGGCCCAGATCACGCAGCACCTCCATCGTGCGCTGGTTGGTGATATGCGCGCGGGGCGTGTTCGCCAGCCAGCGGTAACGGTTCACCACCATGTTTTCGATGCCATAACTGGACAGCAACGCCGCCGTGGCCGAGCCCGCAGGGCCGGTGCCGATGATCAGCACATCGGTTGAAATATCTGCCATAAAGTCCTCCCTATATACCATCATGGTATGAATTCTTTGGATCCTCCCCTAGCCGGTCTCCTCTCCGGACAGGAACAGAGGAAAATCCTTGCTCAAAGGGACATTAGCGGTCAGAAAATGGGCTGGTTTTCCAAAGAGCCGCGAATAACATCGCGTTTTGTTATGAAGTTAGATAGTGAACATCTCGAAATTCTTGCGATGATCGTCGAGAAGGGCGGCTTGACCGAGGGCGCCGAGGCGTTGGGCAAGTCCCAGCCATCGGTCTCGCGCACCATTTCCAATCTGGAAAAGCGTCTTGGCATGCCCCTGTTCGAGCCCGGCCGCCGCCCCCTGCAACCCACCCATTTCGGGCGGATGCTGTCCGAGATCGGCATGCGCATCTACGCCCTGAACCGCGAGGCGCAGACGCTGGCCCAGAACTTCACCAAGGGCTACGCGGGCCACATCCGCATTGGCGGGACGCCGATTTTCATGGACGGGGTGATCTCGCACATGCTGGCGGACTTTCAGGAACGGGCCGAGGGGGTGCAGTTCGACCAGAGCTATGGCTACTTTGACAGCCTTCTGGGCAAGCTGCGCAACAAGATGTTGGATATGGCGATCCTGCCCATGCGCGAAGACCAGATACCGGTGGATTGTGATTTTCGCCCGCTGATCCCGGGGCGCAACGTGATTGCTTGCCGCGCGGGCCATCCGATGACTCGTAAGGGGCCGATAACGCTGCAGGAAATTGATGCCTACTCATGGGTAGCGCCGCCCGCCGATAGCCCGTTGTTCCGCGATTTGAAGGGGGCGATCACCTCGATCGGGTCCGAGAATTTTCGGTTTACCTTTTCGGGCGGCACGCTGGCCTCAATCCAGTCGTTTCTGATCCGCACGGACTGCCTGACGGTGTTGCCCTATTCGGTGGTCTACCTGATGAAAGGGGCGGGGCAGATCGTGTCATTGCCAATAAAAGTGGCCCATCCGGACCGCAAATTAGGCGTGCTGACCCGCAAGGGAGAGGCACTGTCGCCCATGCTGAAAACCTTCATCACCTTCCTTGAAGGACAGTGCGAAAATCTGGAATGCCGTATGGCGAATGAGGCCCGCATCGCCAAAGGCCGTGCCTGATCATTCGCCCTCGATGTAGGGGGGCAGATCGGGCAGGGGGCGGGCGGCCAGTTCAGACGCCGCATCCAGATCCAGCCCCGTCATACACAGCATCCGCGCCACAATCTGGTTCTTGGCGGCGGCCGGAACCTCTCCCTTAGTGATGGCAAGACTGGCACCGATGATCGTGTGGGTCGTCATGCGCCAGACCAGTTCAGGGTTCGACACCCGAAACCGGTTCGCGGTTGAGGCCAAGCGCAAATCGCGGATCGCAAACGGCCCCATCGTACGGAAAATCGCGTCTGCAATGACCTCGGACCGGTGCAGCATCTGCTCCCATCTGGGGTCGGTGGTGGCGGTGTCCAACACGCGGCGAATACCAAACGCGTAGACCTGCGCGGGGTCTTCAAAGGTGTCGGTGACCTTTTCGATCCGCACCGCCAGTTCGTGCATCAGGGTTTCCAGCACCGCGACGGCCAACTCATCCTTCGACCCGAAGTAGTTATAGACCGTCCCCGCGCCAACATCGGCACGCTCGGCGATCTCTAACATCGTGGCGGCATCCACACCCTTTTCGGCCATCACATCCCGCGCAGAACGGATCAAAGCGGCGCGGTTCCGGCGCTGTCTGCGGGCGACGCGACCTTCGGGTTTGGGTTCGGGCATGGGGGCTCCTGAGGGGATTCGAACCTGAGTCTTATTCAGTTTTGGGTTGTCATTCAACTTGCGCCGCAGCGCGGCACCCTAAGCCCGCAGCATCGTGAAACCGTGAAAAACCCAAAGGGATCAATCCCATAAGGCCCAAACTTCGCGCTCTACAAATGACGCATTTTCAAAGTTGACGAACATTCATTTTTAGAACAGCCTTAGAGCAGCACCGGAAAGCCCGGGGGGACAGCAGGCCAGCGCAGGAGGCGCGCAGGCCTGACGCTAGGGAGGAGAACACCATGACTGCATCGACCAATCCGGTCGGTTTCGATACCGATGTTGCCATTGTTGGCGCGGGCCCTGTGGGCACGTTGCTGGCCATTCTTCTGGGTCAGCGGGGCAAGAAAGTGACCCTGATCGAGCGTTGGTCCAAGCATTACCCGCTGCCCCGCGCGGTGACCTTTGACCACGAGATTGCGCGTATTCTGGCGACCCTCGGGATCAACTCGGAGACCGATGAGGCGATCAACTACCATGACGAGCTGTACTACTGGCGAAATCGCGACGGGCAGAACCTGCAAATCGTGGATTGGCAAAGCCAGTCAGCGTCCGGTTGGCGGGTGCGCTATTGGTTCAACCAGCCCTATCTTGAGCGTCGCTTTCTGGCCATTGCCGCCGAACTGCCAACCGTCACCATTCTGCGCGGTTATGAGGGCAACGCGCTAGAGCAAGACGCGGACGGCGTGACCCTGTCGATCAAGCAAAACCCCGAAGAATTCGGCCCCGATGGTGAACGTATCACCCTGCGGGCGCGGTTCGTGGCGGGGACCGACGGGGCCAACAGCTTTGTCCGCGAAACGCTGGGGATCGAGAATGAGGACAAGGGTTATTTCTTTGACTGGTTGATCCTCGATATGATCCCGAACTTTGACTATGTGGCCTCGCGTCCCGATCAGCCCGCCCAATGGCAGCTGTGCGATCCCAAGCGTCCGACAACCGTGGTACCCGGCGGCCCCGGCCCCGTTGCAGGTGGTCCTGATCGCCGCCGGTGGGAGTTTATGGTGCTGCCCACCGAAGACGCGGCAGAGATGCAAAAGCCTGATAGCGCGTGGAAATTGCTGGAACCGTGGGGCCTGACCCCCGACAACGCCGAGTTGGAACGGGCCGCCGTCTACCGCTTTCAGGCCCGTTGGGCCAAAGCGTGGAACAAGGGCCGCTGCCTGATCGGCGGCGATGCGGCGCACTTAATGCCTCCCTTCGCGGGGGAGGGGATGTGCGCCGGGGTCCGTGATGCGGTGGCGATGGCGTGGCGTCTGAACGGCATCCTTGAGGGCAAGTTGTCGATGGATGTGCTGGACAGCTACACCTCTGAGCGGATCGAGCACGCCAAGCACTACATCAACTTCAGCCAAGAGCTTGGCCAGATCATCTGTATCGCCGATGAGGCCGCCGCCGCCGAGCGTGACGCCGCGATGATCAAGGCGCTGGCCGAACGGGACAACGCGCCCGTGCCCACAGATATTTGCCGCTTGGGGCAGGGGGTTTGGGATGTTGATAGTACCCACGCAGGCGAACTCTCGGTGCAGGGGATCGTGGAATCTAGCGGACATCGCGATCGGTTTGACCAGATCGTCGGCCAAGGCTGGGTGCTGCTGGGGTATGACGCCGATCCGGCGCAGGCGCTAGAGCCTGAACAACTGGCCCAATTGCAGCATCTGGAAGGGATCACCGTCCAGATCAGCCCTGCTGGGACCTCGGGCGATGTAGTGGATGCCGAGGGCACCTTTGACGCGTGGTTGAAAGACATTGATGCCCGCTACGTCCTGATCCGTCCCGATTTCTATGTGGCTTTGACGGCCAATTCGGCGCAGGCGCTGCGCTCTAAATTCACCGCGATCATGGACCGCCTGCACGTCACCGCGCCTGTGGCTGCGGAATGATCCCTCCCGCGGGCAGCCCCAATCGGCCCGCGTAAGACAAGCGGCGCAAGATAACATCCGGTTATGTAATCTGCGCCGCTTGCGATCCATTCCCCCAATTTCGGGGGCTAACGTCCAATCCAAGAGGAGTCCCTGACGCATCTTTCCGCGCAGGGAAAACGGGAGCATCTATGGCACGTCCATTGGATTTTACTTGTACATTGAACCCCGCACGGATCGTTTTCGGGTCCGGCACGCGGGCAAAAGTGGCAGATGAATTGGCGGCCCTTGGCGTGAACCGCGCCTTGGTTTTGTCCACCCCATACCAGAAGGCGGACGCGCAGGCATTGGCCGCTGAACTGGGCGACAAGGCCGCTGGCGTTTTCAGCGATGCGGCCATGCACACACCAGTTGAAGTCACCGAAAAAGCGATGGCCGTTTACACCGAACTCGGTGCCGATGGGGTTGTCGCGCTGGGGGGCGGCTCGACCATCGGGCTTGGCAAGGCGATTGCCTACCGGAACGACTGCCCGCAGCTGGTGATCGCAACCACCTATGCAGGGTCCGAGGTAACGCCCATCTTGGGGCAGACCGAGAACGGGGTGAAAACCACTGTTCGTGCCGCGTCCATTCTGCCCGAAACCGTGATCTACGATCCGGACCTGACACGCGGACTTCCTGTAGCAATGTCAGTGACTTCAGGTCTTAATGCTATGTCCCATGCGGTTGAGGGGGTCTATGCGCAGGACCGCAATCCCGTGGCCAGCCAGATGGCGATCGAAGGCGTGCGCGCCCTGCGCGATGCCCTGCCACAGATCGTGGCCGACCCGCGAAACAGCGCCGCCCGCAACGATGCGCTCTACGGCGCGTGGCTGTGCGGGACGGTGCTGGGATCGGTCGGCATGGCCCTGCATCACAAACTTTGCCACACGCTTGGAGGCTCGTTCGATCTGCCCCACGCCGAGACCCACTCGGTCATGTTGCCCCATACCGCAGCTTTCAACGCGGGCGCAGCAGCCGAGGCGATGAAACCTTTAGCGGACCTTTTCGGTGGCGATATCGGCGCGGGCCTGTGGCAGTTCGCCAAGGACCTTGGCGCGCCGATGACCCTGAAAGATTTGGGCCTTGCAAAGGCCGATCTGGACCGTGCCGCCGATCTGGCGGTCAAGAACCCTTACTGGAATCCGCGCCCCGTGGAACGGGACGCCATCCGCGCCCTTCTGGGCCGCGCATGGGAAGGGGCCGCGCCAGAATAGGCCCACTCAAAACATAACGAAAAGTCATCTTAGGGAGGAGAAAGATGCTTTCACGACGTTCATTCCTGAAAACAGGGGCGGCAGTCACGGCCAGCGCCATCGCGCTGCCCGCCTTCGCCAAAGGCACAACCATCAAGATCGGCTACGTCAGCCCGCAATCGGGTCCGCTGTCGGCCTTTGCGCAGGCCGATGCTTATGTGATCGAGAACTTCATCAAGGCAGCCGCCGCCGAAGGTATCTCGGTTGAGGTCATCGCCAAGGATAGCCAATCGAACCCCAACCGCGCCGCCGAAGTGGCCCGCGAATTGATCGTGCGCGATGAGGTGCACTTGATCTGCGTCGCCTCAACGCCCGAGACCACCAACCCCGTCTGCACCATCGCCGAGGCTGAAGAGATCCCCGTGATCTCGTCCGTGGCGCCGTGGCAGCCGTGGTTCATCGGCCAGCAGGGCAACCCTGCCGATCCGGCCTCATGGCAGGCGTTCGACTATGTGCATCACTTCTTCTGGGGGCTTGAGGACAACGTCGGCGTGTTCATGAACATGTGGGACAAGTTCGACAGCAACAAATCCGTCGGGGCGCTGTGGCCCAATGACGGGGACGGCAACGCATGGGCATCCGACGTGGGCATGCCGCCTGCGCTAGCGGCGGCGGGCTACAAGCTGACCGATCCGGGCCGCTATCAGAACCTGACCGACGATTTCAGCGCACAGATCAATGCCTTCAAACAGGCAGAGGCGGATATCATGGTCGGCATTCCGATCCCGCCGGATTTCACCACCTTCTGGACGCAAGCCAAGCAGCAGGGCTTCAACCCCAAGATGGTCTCGGTCGCGAAGGCACTGCTGTTCCCTGAAAGTGTCGCCGCCTTAGGCGAGCTAGGCCACAACATGACATGCGAGGTCTGGTGGTCGCCGAACCATCCCTACACATCCAGCCTGACGGGCCAAAGCTGCGCCGATCTGGCGGGCGAGTTTGAGGACTACGCCAAGCGCCAATGGACCATGCCTTTGGGCTTTGTCCATGCCCTGTTCGAAGTGGCGCTGGATGCAATCAAACGCGCCGAAGACCCCACGGACGGCGATGAAATGGCCGAACTGATCGGGGCCACCAGCCTTGATACCGCCGTGGGCAAGATCGAGTGGAACCGCGACAACGTTCCGCCCTTTGCGCAGAAAAACATCTCAAAAACCCCGCTGGTGGGTGGCCAGTGGCGGATGCAGGACGATGGCTCCTTCGATCTGGTGATCGTCGAGAACGGCCTTGCCCCCGAAATCCCTCTGACAGGCGAATTGGAAACCCTGTCCTGAGGCACCGCGTCAGCGGGCCTCCATCCCGCTGGCGCACCGATCTAGTGAGGCAACAGATGTCCCTTCTGAAACTCGACAACGTGTCGAAGTCTTTTGGCATGCTCAAGGTCACCGACAGCGTGTCCTTTGAGGTCGCCAAGGGCGAGGCGCTTGGCATCATCGGGCCGAACGGGGCCGGTAAATCGACCCTGTTCAACCTGATCACCGGCAACATCGCCCCCGACGAAGGGGCGGTCTATCTGGATGGCGTGGACATGACCCGCAAACCCGCCATGAGCCGCGTTCAGGCCGGTGTGGGCCGGTCCTTCCAGATCCCGCAGCCCTTCACCCATCTGTCGGTCTTTGAAAACCTGCTGGTCGCGGCGAATTTCGGCGGCGGGCATCATGGCCATGCGGCGGATGATTTCTGCATGGATATTCTGGACCAGACCGGCCTTGCGGGCGTGGCGGATGCGACCTCGGGCAGTCTGTCGCTGCTGCAACGCAAACGGCTGGAGCTGGCCCGCGCCATGGCAACCTCGCCCAAGGTTATCCTGCTGGACGAGATCGCAGGCGGGCTGACCGAAGGCGAATGCGTGTCACTGATCCAGACAATCAAATCCATCCACGCCAGCGGCACCTCGATCATCTGGATCGAGCATGTGCTGCACGCGCTGACCTCGGTGGTGGAACGGCTTATGGTGCTGAATTTCGGCAAGATGCTGATGATCGGCGATCCGGCCGAGGTGATGGACTCGCCTCAGGTCAAAGAAATCTATCTGGGGATCGAAGTATGACCGGACCCGTTTTATCCATTGAAAACCTGACCGCCTACTATGGCGATTTCCAAGCACTGTTCGGCGTTGATCTGGCCCTGCAACAGGGGCAGGCGCTGGCGATTATCGGCGCGAACGGGGCGGGGAAATCCACCCTGATGCGGGCGATCACCGGCATTCTGCCTAGCCCGCGCGATGCGATCCGTCTGAACGGCCAACCCATCGGGCATCTGTCTGCGCCAGAGGTGCTAGAGGCTGGCATTTCCATGGTGCCCGAAGGGCGGCGGTTGTTTCCGTCCCTGTCGGTCGAGGAGAACCTGTTGATCGGCGCCCACGTGCGTACGGGCAGCCGCTATTGGACGCTGGACGGGATCTACGACCTCTTCCCCATTCTGGCCGAGCGTCGCCACAACCCCGGCACGGCTCTTTCGGGCGGGCAACAGCAGATGGTGGCCATTGGCCGCGCGCTGATGTCGAACCCCGATGTGCTGCTGTGTGACGAGATTTCACTGGGCCTCGCCCCTGTTGTGATCCGCGACATCTACGCCTCTTTCCCGAAAATCCGCGAAAGCGGGGCCTCGGTGATCGTGGTGGAACAGGACATCGGCCAAGCCTTGAAAATCGCCGATCACGTCTGCTGCATGATGGAGGGCCGCGTGACCCTTTCGGGCGCACCGGACGCGCTGTCCCGCGACGCCATCCACGACGCCTATTTCGGAGTAAGTGCATGATCTGGCTGGATACTATTGTGCAAGGCATCCTGCTGGGAGGGCTCTATGCCCTGTTTGCCGCCGGTCTGTCGCTGGTCTTTGGCATCATGCGGCTGGTCAATCTGGCCCACGGCGATCTGATCGTGCTGGCGGCGTTCCTGATCCTGACGATCGTCTCGGCCTTGGGGCTTAACCCCTTTCTTGGCGCTTTGCTGGCGATGCCGGTGATGTTCGGGGCAGGGTGGCTGCTGCAAACCTATGTGCTGAACCGCGTGCTTGGTGACGATATCCTACCGCCGCTGCTGGTGACCTTTGGTCTTTCGGTCGTGATCCAGAACGGGCTACTGGAAGGGTTCTCTGCCGACAGCCAGAAGCTATCCGCTGGCCCGATCGAGGCCGCATCGCTACCCCTTGGCCCCGTGACGGTAGGAGTGATGCCGCTGCTGACGCTGATCTCGGCCATTCTGGTGATCTTCGCCCTGAACCAGCTGTTCTATCGCACCCGACTGGGCCGCGCCTTTCGCGCCACCTCGGATGATGCGGTGACCGCAGGACTAATGGGCATCCGCCCGCGCAATGTCTTTGCCATCGCCACCGGCGTCGCCATGGTCGTAGCCACCATCGCCGCGCTGTACTTGGGGATGCGAGCCAACTTTGACCCAACCATCGGCCCCGCCCGCCTGATCTACGCGTTTGAGGCGGTGATTATCGGCGGCCTTGGGTCCCTATGGGGCACGCTTGCAGGCGGTATAGTCATCGGCGTCGCGCAGGCCTTGGGCGCGGCGGTGAACCCTGAATGGCAGATCCTGTCCGGCCACATCGCCTTTATCCTAGTGCTGCTGGTGCGTCCGCGCGGCCTTTTCCCCCGCGCCAATGACTGAGGAACACTGATGACACCTTCGATGAAATCCTCGGCCACCAAGATCGTGGCTTTGATCGCCCTGATCGGGCTGGCGCTTGTGCCAGTGATCGGCAGCCGTGCGATGGTGCAAGACCTGTTCATGGTGCTAACCATGCTGGTGCTGGCCCTGAACTGGAACATGCTGGCAGGCTTTGCGGGCCTTGTCTCGGTCGGCCAACAGGCCTTTGTGGGCATCGGCGCCTACGGCATGTTCGCCGCCGTGATCCTTTGGGGACTGGACCCGCTGATCGGGATCGTGGTGGGCGGCATTGTGGCAATGGCCCTGTCGATCCCCGTGGCCTTCTTTGCCTTTCGCCTGAACGGCGCCTATTTCGCCATCGGAACGTGGGTCGCGTCCGAGACCGTGCGCCTGCTGGTCGCCCAGTGGAAAGCCCTTGGCGGCGGCACCGGCACCTCTCTGCCCAAAGGCACCACCAAAGACATGTTCGGCGTCGATGTGATCAAAGACCTGATCGATGGGTCGTCCAGCGCGGCGGCGGATGCGCTGACCTACTGGCTGGCACTTGCTTTGGCGGCGGCAACCTTGCTGGCGGGCTACATGTTCTTGCGCTCGCGCATGGGGCTTGGCCTGCAAGCGATCCGCGACAATGCCGAGGCCGCCAAGTCCGTGGGCGTAGACCCCACTCGCCTGAAGGCGCTGGTCTTTGTCCTTTGCGCCTTTGGCACCGGCATCTGCGGCGCACTGCTGTTCATCCAGATCACACGGGTGACGCCCGATGCGGCCTTCTCGGTGGTGGATTGGACGGCCTTTGTGATCTTTATCACAGTGATCGGCGGCATCGGCACGCTGCCCGGTCCCATCGTCGGCGTGATCGTCTTTTACGCACTGCAACGGACGCTGGCCGATTACGGCACCGTCTACCTGATTGTTCTGGGTCTGATCGGCATCAGCGTGATGCTGTTCGCCCGCAAGGGACTGTGGGGGATGTTCAGCGCCCGCACGGGAATAGACCTGCTCTCGCTGCGCCATCCCGCGCCCCGCCGCCCCTGACCCCATTCTATCCGACTGAATTGAAAGGATATCCAATGACCAAATACTTCTCCGAAGAGGGCTCGGTTCAGGCCGTGAACGCCCGCATGGGGGCCGAGATCAACCCGCGTTTGGCTACCGTCATGGCCGCGCTGGTCAAGCACCTGCACGCCTTCGCCAAAGAGATCGAACTGACGCAGGAAGAATGGGAATTCGGGATCGAGTTCCTGACCAAGACCGGCCAGATTTGCAGCGGCGAGCGTCAGGAATTCATCCTGCTGTCGGATGTTCTGGGGTTCTCGATGCTGGTGGACGCCATCAACAACCGCCGCCCGGCTGGCGCGACCGAGAACACAGTCTTCGGCCCCTTCCACGTGGCTGACGCGCCGATCCGGCAGATGGGGGACTGTATCTCACTGGATGGCAAAGGCGAGAGCTGCCGCTTTGTGGGCCGCGTCATTGACGTCCATGGCGAAGCGATCGAGGGCGCTTGCGTTGATGTCTGGTCAGATAATTCCGACGGTTTCTATGACGTGCAACAGCCCGACATACAGCCCAAGTGGAACAACCGCGGCCGCTTTATGACCAAGTCTGATGGTGCGTACGAGTTCGTCGGGATCAAGCCAGTCTCTTACCCGATCCCCGACGATGGCCCCGTGGGCAAGATGCTGGGATCATTGGGACGTCACCCCTACCGCCCCGCGCATATGCATTTCATGGTCACCGCTCCGGGCTTTAAAACCATCGTGACCCACACCTTCGTGGGCGATGATCCCTATCTCACCGACGACACCGTGTTCGGCGTCAAGGAAACGCTGGTCGCCCCGTTCGAACACATCAAAGGCGACACCGAATGGCGCTCTCCCTTCGATTTCGTCATGGTTGCGGAGGGGTAAGAGGATGCCGCTGCTTTCAATCACCGTCCATCAGGACATCTGGCCAGCCTGCCAAGAGGATCTGACCGAGGCCCTCCCCGCCATCCGCCAGATGCTGTGCGAGAAACTGGCCGTGGGGCAAGAGTTTGCCTCGCTCACCATCACACCCGTGTTCGGCCTTCCAGACCAGATCAAGGTAAACGGCGATCTGCGGGTTCTGGGAAAAGAAAGCCGAGGACCAGAGGTCTTGCAAGACGTGGCCGAGGCCTTGCAAACCTTGCTGTCAAAGGCCGCCAGCAGCCACGCCAGTGTGCGTATCACCACCATGAACCCCGCCACCTACATGGCAAAACGTTAAGGCCTTGCGGGGCAGGGGCAGCGTTGACTGCCCTTGCCCAAGCGCCGATTACGCCAGCGCTGCTTCGATACAGGCGAAAGAGGCCTGCATCTTAGCCAGCCCGTCCGCCCCGAAATTTCCAGGTGCGGTGCATTCAAACGACACGCCGCCCCGATAGCCGCCATCAAGTAGCGCGGCGATCTGCGCGATATTCCCACAACGATCATCCGCATCCACCCAAATTCGATGCGCGTCTTGTTGATGGTCCAGCGTCACAACGGGATCAGAAATGCCCGAGATATGCAGCAGTCCGGTCAGTTCAGGGAACAGTTCAGTCTCGCCCGAAATGCAGTGCTGAAAGGTGTCATGGACCATTCGGAACAGATCCGGATCGACCATATCAATCGCCCTTACCAAAGGCGCTTTGCAGCGAATTGATGAACTTGCGAAGCCAATCGGTTCAATCAGCGGCACGACCGAGCGCCCTTTGAACATCGGCACCAACTCGCGCAGCACATCGACCAAGGTCATTACCTGACGGTCGTCCACACAAGGGATCAGACTGACTGTCTCAGCCCCACTGGCTTCAGCAGTATCAAGCAACACTGCAATCTGCGCCGCCCGCTCATCGTCCCAGACGTTGAACCCGTAAACTTCAGACAATCCAAACAGCCGCAACCCATAGCGCTGCACAATGGATGCGGCCTCGCTCGGCGCAATCCCGTCAAAGAACGGCCGCCCTAGATCATTGCGCGGCTCAACCCCAATGCATCCAGCGTCTTTTGCAACCTGCAAGAATGCTTCAAACGGCAGTTCTGCACAGGTCTTTTGGTTCAGCGCGCGCTGGATCAAAACATATGCTCGACTTCAGGCGCGGGGACAAAGCGCCACTTGCGCAGGGGGCCCGCCATGACGTTGAGGTAGTACATCTCGAACCCGTAGGGCGCACCGCAGGGGTGGTGGCCACGGGGCACGCAGACCACATCGCCATCCTTAACAGCCATCGTCTCATCCAGTTGGCCATCGTCGGTGTAGACCCGCTGAATGCCAAAGCCGTCCGCAGGGTTCAGACGGTGATAATAGGTCTCTTCCAGATAGGTGATGCGCGGGAAATCATCTTCGTCGTGACGATGGCTTGGGAAAGACGACCAGTGCCCCGCAGGTGTGAAGACCTCGGTCACGAGAAGGCTATCGCAATAGTCCTCATTCTCCATCGCGATGTTATTGATAAAGCGGGTGTTTACCCCCTCACCGCGCTGGGTCAAGGTGATCCCGTCCGGCCCAATCCGCCGCGCCGCGTGACCGCCCACGCCCGGGGCCGAGCATACCGCAATGGTGCAATCGGTGGTCGCCTCAGCGGTCCAATCCTGACCATTCGGCACATAAAGGCAATGGGGCGGGGTCTTTTCAAAGACGCTCATCCGCTCGCCCAAAACACCCCAGTCCTGACCGGCTGCGTTGAAGCTGGCCTTTCCTTCGACCATCACCAGAATGACCTCACGATCACCTGTCGCCTCGGCCACCGTCTCACCCGCCCTTAGCCGGTAGAGCGAGAACCCCACATAGCGCCAACCGGCGCTTTCCGGTGTGATCTGATGCACCTTACCGTGGGTGCCAAAGGGTTTCTTCAGTAGGTCAGCCATCTCAAATCCTCTCACCCCCCTTCATTTTGGGGGTCAATACCTCGGGGTGCGGGGCAGAGCCCCGCCTGTCCTGCTGTTTCGTGTCAGTTCATGCCGGTCTGGCGGGTGATCTGGGTGATGTAGTCGGCATAGCGGGCGCGCTGCTTCTCGCGTGCGCTCACCTGCGGCACCGCCACATCCCAGAAGAATCCGTGGCTGCCCGCCGTCGTCTCCAGACCGGTGCCGGGGAAGTCCTTGGCCACCGTCTCGATCACGATCACCGTCGGGATGTTCCGCTCGCGGGCCGCCGCAATCTCGGCCTCCAGCGCGTCCGTCCCCGATGCCTTCACCGCATAGGCACCCATCGAGGCGGCGTGCGCCACATAGTCGATCTCGGGCTGCACCTCGACATTGCAATCCACATACATGTTGTTGAAGGGCTCACCGCCACAGCCCATGGTCTGCAGCCGGTTAATGCAGCCGTAGCCACGGTTGTCGGTCAGCACCACGGTGAAGGGAATGCGCCGCATCACCGCCGTGGCCAGCTCGGCGTTCGCCATCATGTAGCTGCCATCGCCCACAAAGCAGATCACCTCGCGCTCGGGCCGCGCCAGCTTCAGGCCCATAGCGCCCGCAACCTCATAGCCCATGCACGAATACCCATATTCCATGTGGTACCCGCCCTGAGAGGGCTGCCACAGCAGCTTCAGCGCCCCCGGCATGGTGCCCGCCGCACACATGGCAATCGCGCTCTCGCC
>NZ_PVTQ01000012.1 GCF_003003355.1 Donghicola tyrosinivorans | reverse complement strand
ATCGACTCGATGATCACCCACAAGCTGAAGCTGGAAGACATCAACGAAGGCTTCGAACTGATGCACGCGGGTAAATCCATCCGCGCGGTGGTCGAATACTAAGAACGGATGGCATGGCCCGTGCGCGTTGGCGTGCGGGCTTTGCCCTTGTGACCCATGTTGAATATCCGCCCCGCGACCCCCGCAGATGATCAGGCCCTCTGGGCCATGCTTGGCCCCGTGTTTCATGCGGGCGACACCTATGCCGTGCCGACAGACATCACCCGTGATCAGGCATTGGACTACTGGCTGCGCGGCTCTCACACTGCCTATGTGGCCGAAGAGGGTGGGCAGATTTTGGGTACCGCCTATCTTTGCCCGAACCATAAGGGCAACGCGGATCACGTCTGCAATGCGGGCTTTGTCACTAGTCCAGATGCGCGTGGCAAAGGCGTAGCACGGGCGCTGCTGACCCATGTGTTGGCGCAGGCGCGGGCGGCTGCCTATGGGGCGATGCAGTTCAACTTTGTCGTCTCGACCAACACCGGTGCGATCCGGCTGTGGCAGCGCAACGGGTTCCAGATCATCGGCACGTTGCCCAAAGCCTTCCGCCATCCGCAGGCCGGACTGGTGGATGCGCACGTGATGTACCAGCTTCTTTGACAGGCGGTCCTTCGCCAAAGGCACATCCGCGCTTGGGTTTTCCTTGCGCGTGGCCAAGCCCATGCGTCACGCTTGAATTTTACCAGTGTGTTTGTTGAAAGCGATGTGCCCATGCCCAAAGTTGATCTTGTGCTGTTTGATATGGATGACGTCCTGTGCGTCTCGGACAAGCAGCACCGCTGCGCTTATCTGGCCGATCTGACAGGAACGACGGCGCAGCGGGTCTGGGCCGCGATTTGGGGCTCGGGCATTGATGCGGCGGCGGATGCGGGCACCATCAGCACAACCACTTATTTGCGAGAGGTCGCCCTGCAACTGCGCGTCCCCTTTTCGGCGGACCAGTGGCTAGAGGCGCGAAAATCCTCGATGACGCCGGCGCCCGAGGTGCTGGAGCTGGTCGCAGAGGTCGGCAAGACCCATAGAATCGCCGTTCTGACCAATAATTCGGAACTGGTCGGCGACAACATCGATTATCTGTTTCCGGAATTGCGCCCCCTGTTTGGCGACTTGATCTTCCCCTCGTCCATCTTTGGCGCGGCTAAACCCGATCCCAGATGTTTTGTCGCCTGTCTGGCCCATCTGGGGGTGAAGCCGCAGAGCGGCTATTTCATCGATGACCGCGCCGAGAATGTCGCAGGCGCGATAAAGTCGGGCATGCAGGGCCATGTCTTTGGCGGGGCAGAGGGCTTGCGGCAAGGCTTGCAGCAGGCAGGGATTCTGTAAGCCTTGCGCGGCCTTATAGGTCAGGCCCCGTAGCGCGCCAAAAAGGTTGAAACGGCGTTATCCACCACATGGGCCTTTTCGGCAGCGGTAAACTCGGTCTGGATGCCGAAGACCAGCTTGGTAAAGATGTCGGCCTTGCACAGCTCTGCGAACTGGCAGGCGGCTAGATTGGTGTCATCGACCTTCAGGCTGCCATCTGCGACGGCTATGTCCAGATAGGCCCCAAGTCGGGTGGCGACCATCTTGGGACCGGTCTCGTAAAAGGCCTGTCCCAATTCGGGGAAACGGCGGGCCTCGGCGACGCAGAGGCGGAACATCTGTTCCCCCATAGCGCTGATCATGAAATCCAGCAGGCGGTGCCCCGCATAGGACAGAACCTCGCTTGGAGGACGGGTGTGGTCCATCTCGCTGTCGGCCCGTTCAGCCTGACGACAGCATTCGCATTTGGCCACTTCCATGAACAAAAGGCTTTTATCAGGGAAGTAGCTGTAGAGGGTCGCCTTTGACACCTCGGCCGCTTTGGCGATGTCATCGACGCTGGCCCCTTCAAAGCCGTCACGCATAAAGATTTCACGGGCCCCTTCCAGAACCTGATCAAACTTGCGCCCCTTGCGAACGACGGGCTTATCGCACTGCATCATTTACTCTCCTGAACAGGTCGCCAGCATAAACCGAGCGGTTCAGTTCAGGCAAGCAAAGGCTCACTGATCGGTGACGATCTTGGTGGGTTCCGGTGCGTCATCGGGCCACGTCAAAGACGGTAGATCGAAGGAAACACAGGCGTGGCCCTCTTGGGCGAAAAAGCCGATAAAAATCAATGTAGCAAGAGCAATCTGTTTCATCGGAGGTCTCATGTGTTTGAGGGATACTCCAAACTAAACCGATCAGTTCAGAATCGGGAAGTTAGAAAGTGAACTGATCTGTTCACTTTGGTGTGAGCCCGATCTCTTCTCTTGCGGTTATAGTGGAAAGCGATAAATTAGAACCATTCTAAAAGAGGTGTTCCATGCGTTTCTTTACACAGCGCCGCCGGTTCAGTGAGTTGTCAGAGCAAGAAGTTCTGGCGCTGGCCATTTCGTCAGAAGAGGACGACGCGCAGATTTACCGGTCTTATGCGGCGCGACTGCGAGAGGAATTCCCCGCAACCGCCGCTGTCTTCGATGGCATGGCTGCCGAAGAGGACACCCACCGGTCCCGCTTGATCGATCTGCACCGCGAACGGTTTGGCGAAACGATTCCCCTGATCCGCCGTGAACATGTGGCAGGCTACTACGCCCGCCGTCCTGTCTGGCTGATCCAGAATCTCAGCCTTGATCGCATCCGCGCCGAGGCCGAAGGGATGGAGCGGGACGCCGAGAAATTCTACCGGATGGCGGCGGCGCGAACCACAGACGCACGGACCCGCGATCTTCTGGGCGAGTTGGCGCAGGCCGAGGCCGGTCATCAGGCCGCAGCGGGCGAGTTGGAAAAGGCCCATCTTGGAGCGGACGAAAAGCAGACCGAAGAGGATATGGCCCACCGCCAGTTCATCCTGACGTGGGTGCAGCCCGGTCTAGCGGGGCTAATGGATGGCTCGGTCAGTACGCTTGCCCCGATTTTCGCGACCGCTTTTGCCACGCAAGACACCCACACCACCTTTCTGGTCGGTCTGGCGGCCAGCGTGGGTGCGGGTATCAGCATGGGCTTCACCGAAGCGGCCTCGGACGACGGGGCGCTGTCGGGGCGCGGATCGCCCACCAAGCGCGGGATTGCGGCAGGCGTGATGACCACATTGGGGGGCTTGGGCCATGCGTTGCCCTATCTGATCCCCCACTTCTGGACCGCGACTGTCACCGCTTTCATCGTGGTGTTTATTGAATTGTGGGCCATCGTCTGGATTCAGAACCGCTATATGGAGACACCCTTCCTGCGGGCCACTTTCCAAGTGGTTCTGGGCGGCGCATTGGTCTTTGCTGCGGGCGTTTTGATCGGCGGTGGCTGATGCAAATAGGCCGCGCCCGTCCGTAATATGAAAAACCTATCAAGGGGCGTTGCCACAGACGGCGGCGCCCCTTAACGATTTCGGCATGATCGATATTTTCTTCAAGACATTGCCGTTCTTCGCCCTGATCGCTTTGGGCTATGGCGCGGCGCGTACCCGCTTTTTCGGACCCGAGGCGACCTCGGCCATTACGCGGTTTGTCTTTTACTTTGCCCTCTCGGCGATGCTGTTCCGGTTCAGTGCGAACCTGACCATGTCAGAGGTCTTCGATCCCCAGTTTATCATGGCCTATCTGCTGGCCTCGGTCGTGATCTATGTGCTTGCGATCATTGTGGCTTTTGCCCGAAAGCAGCCCGTTGACGTGGCCGCGGTCGAGGCGCAATGCGCAGTCACCGGCAACACCGGTTTCTTGGGCATTCCGATGCTGGCCCTTCTGATGGGGGCGCAGGCGATTGGTCCCACGATGATGGTACTGGCCGTCGATCTGATCGTCTTTTCATCGCTGATCGTCATTCTGATCACCGGATCGCGGGACGGGCGGATGCGCATTGGCGTGCTGAAAACCGTGGCAATGGGGCTGCTGAAGAACCCGATGATCGTCTCGATCGCGCTGGGGCTGGCGTGGAGCGCCTATGAAATGCCTATGCCGCAACCTTTGAACGAATTTGTGTCGATCCTTGGGGCGGCAGCCACACCGGGGGCGCTGTTCGCGATTGGTGCCTCATTGGCCGATAAATCCGCGGAACGGCTAGAGGTCGCCGCGTGGCTGACCTTCTGCAAGCTGGTGCTGCACCCTGCCGCCGTGGCATTTGCCGCATTGGTCGTTTTCGACGTAGAGCCCTTTGCTGCCAGCGTCATGATCGCCGCATCCTCGCTGCCTGTGGCGGGGAACGTTTATATGTTGGCGCAACACTACAAGGCGGCCCCCCAGCGGGTGTCGGCCTCGATCCTGATTTCTACGACGGTCAGCATTCTGACTGTCTCTGCCGTGATCGCATGGGTCGCGGTGGTGCCTGTCTAAGGGCATCTTCCCCAAACCGCCCGATGAGGCGATGAAAGGACGTTTGAGATGATTGAAACCGTTTCGGAAAACCGGTGCTTTGGCGGCGTTCAGGGTGTTTACAGCCATGAGAGCCAAGCGACCGGCACCAAGATGACCTTTGGCCTGTTCCTGCCCGAAGATGCGCAGCACGGCCCCGTGCCGGTCCTGTGGTACCTGTCGGGCCTGACCTGCACCCATGAGAACGCCATGACAAAAGCCGGCGCACAGGCGTGGGCGGCAGAACATGGCATCGCCCTGTGCTTTCCCGACACCTCGCCCCGCGGCGAAGGTGTGGCCAACGATGACGCTTATGATCTGGGTCAGGGTGCCGGTTTCTACGTGAACGCCACTGAAAACCCTTGGGCGCCCCATTTCCAGATGTGGGACTATGTGGCCGATGAACTGCCGCGCATTCTGGACCATAACTTTGCCATCGATCCCGAGCGTCAGTCGATCACCGGCCATTCCATGGGCGGTCACGGTGCGCTGACCTTGGCGATGAGCCTGCCGGGGCGTTACGCGTCGGTCTCGGCGTTCTCGCCCATCGCGAACCCGACCGCCAGTGATTGGGGCCGCAAGCAGCTGGGGGCCTACCTTGGCGCAGATGAGGACAAATGGCGTGCCCATGACAGCAGCATTCTGATGCGGGAAAAGGGCTTTGAGGGCTCGGTCCTGATTGATCAGGGTGCATCGGACCAGTTCCTTGACCTGCTAAAGCCCGAAACACTGGCCGAAGCGATGGCCGCCCGCCGTCAGGATGGCACCTTCCGGATGCAGAAGGGCTATGATCACAGCTACTTCTTCGTCTCGACCTTCATGGAAGAGCATATCGCCTTCCACGCAGAGGCCCTGCACGGCCTATGATCTATGTGGATGCGGACGCCTGTCCGGTCAAAGAAGAGATCGAGCGTATCGCCACGCGGCACAAGATCCCCGTGGCGATGGTGTGTAACGGGGGGCTGCGCCCTTCGCGCAATCCGCTGATCGAACTGGTGATCGTGCCTGAAGGGCCGGATGTGGCCGATATGTGGATCGCTGACCGCGCCACGGGGGCTGATCTGGTGATCACCAATGACATCCCCTTGGCCGCCAAATGCGTCGAAGCCGGAGCCGAGGTCTTGCGCCCCAATGGCGAACCCCTAACCGCCAAGAACATCGGCAACGTTCTGGCGACCCGCGATCTGATGGCCGACCTTCGGGCGGCCGATCCGTTCCGTCAGGGGGGCGGCAAGGGCTTTACAAAGGCCGACCGCTCTCGTTTCCTGCAAGCTATGGAAGACGCACTGCGCCGATTGAAACGCAAAGGATAAGACCGCGATGACCCCTGAAGCCGTGATTTTCGACATCGGCAACGTGCTGATCGAATGGCAGCCCGAGCGGCACTACGACAGCATCATCGGGGAAGAGCGTCGCCGCGCCCTGTTTGACACCATCGATCTGCACGGGATGAACGATGCGGTGGATCGGGGCGGCAATTTCCGCGAGCTGGTCTTTGGCATGGCAGACCGCCACCCCGAATGGCGCGATGAGGTGATCCGTTGGCACGATGACTGGATCAAGATGGCCAGCCCTGTGATCCCGCATTCCGTCCGCTTGCTGCGGGCGCTGCGGGCCAAGGGCATTCCGGTCTTTGCCCTGACCAACTTTGGCATCCAGACCTTCGACATGGCCACCGGACATTATCCATTTTTCAATGAATTCGACCGACAGTATGTCTCGGGGCATATGGGGGTGATCAAACCCGAGGTCCGGATTTATGAGATGGTCGAAGAGGATTGTGGCGTCGCGCCAGAGGCTTTGATTTTCGCTGATGACCGCGCGGACAACATCGCCGCTGCGGCGGCTCGTGGTTGGCAGACCCATCTGTTCGAAGGCCCGCAAGGGTGGGCGGATTGTCTGGTCTCGAAAGGGCTTTTGACGGCGGAGGAGGCTGCATGATCGATTTCGTCCCCTTTGAAGCCGAGGCGCATCTGGACTGGATCGGCCTGACTGACGCTTTGATCGCCGGTCACAAGATGCCCAAGGCCGAGATTAGCGACAGCTTTCTCTATCGCGGGGATGACACGCTGCTGCTGCGTTCCGCGTGGATCGATGGTCTGGGGATCGCGGTCAAAGCGGCGACAGTCTACCCGAACAACCACGAACAGGGACTGCCTGCGGTGAACGGGGGCGTCAGCCTTTATGCGGACCGCAATGGTCTGTTGGAGGCTCTGGTTGATTTCCATCTGGTGACCAAGTGGAAGACCGCCGGTGATAGCCTTTTGTCCGCCCGCAAGCTGGCGCGGCCTGACAGCCGTAACATTCTGATTGTGGGGGCAGGAACGGTTGGGGCCTCGATGATCTCGGCCTATCGCGCGGCGTTCCCCGATGCGCAGTTCACCGTCTGGAACCGCACCACCGCCCGCGCTGAAGAGATGGCCGCAGAGATCGAAGGTCTGGCGGTTGCCACCGATCTGCCTGAAGCCATCGCCAAGGCCGATATTCTATGTAGCGCCACCATGAGCACCGATCCGGTGATCAAGGGTGAATGGCTGCAACCGGGTCAGCATTTGGACCTGATCGGCGCCTATCGCCCCGACATGCGTGAGGTGGACGACACCGCCCTGACCCGCGCCCGCCTGTTCGTCGACAGCCGCGAAACCACCGTTCACCACATCGGTGAGATCAAAGATCCCATCGCCCGCGGTGTGATCAGTGAAAAAGATATTGTTGCTTCCTTCTATGAGCCTGACGCCTACTGTCGTTTGACCAATGAAGAGATCACAATCGCCAAGAACGGCGGCGGCGCTCATCTGGACCTGATGACCAGCCGTTACATCCTTGAGGCATGGAGGCAGGCTCAGTGATATGGCTCGCGGCAGCGTTTATTCTTCTTCTGGCGATCCCGTCGTTGATTGAAATCCGCCGCCGTCCTGTCACCAAACGCAGCCGCGCCAATGCGCCGGGCGCATTCGCCGATCTGCCCCAAGGCACGACACATTTCCGCTGGATCGGCCCGACAGAGGGGCCGGTGGTTGTCTGTGTCCACGGGCTGACTACGCCCTCACAGGTTTGGTCGGGCATCGCGCAGGGGCTGGCCCGTATGGGCTTTCGCGTGCTGGTCTATGATCTTTATGGACGCGGCTACTCTGACAACCCGAAGGAGCAGCAGGATCAGGGGCATTTCCTGCGCCAACTGGATGGCGTGCTGGAACATTGCGGCGTGCGCGGTCCGGTGATGATGATCGGCTATTCCATGGGGGCGGCGATTGCCTCGGCCTTTGCGGCGCAGAACCCGACCCGCGTGGCCCGTCTGGTGCTGATCGCGCCGGTGGGCATGCAGGTCAAAGTGGGGCGACCATGGATTTGGATGGCGAATACGCCTGTTCTAGGGGATGCCGCTGCGCGCCTGATCGGCGGCCATCTGCTGCGTCGTGACTTGCGCGGGGGCACCAGCGCCGTTGCCGGTTTGCCCGAAGTGCAGCGGCACGAAACCCGCCGCCGTGGGGCGATCCCTGCCATCCTGTCCAGCATCCGCTACCTCCTGCGCGACACCCAAGAGCCTGTACACCGCAAGATCGCCGAACAGGGACCACGCACCTTGGCCCTTTGGGGCGCTGATGACGTGGTGATCCCTGTGTCAGCCTTGGGCAAGCTGGCGGAATGGAACCGCAACGCGGTGCAAGAGGTGGTTGAGGGGGCAGGTCACGGGCTGCCCTACACCCACCCCATGCAGGTGTTGCGTCAGATCTCGGACTGGATCGATCTTAGTTAGGTCGCAAAGCTGCGGCGCTCTTCACGGATCGGTAGGTGAACCAGTGCGGACAGCGCGCCAACACCAACCCCGACCCACCAGACAGCGGTGTAATCGCCGGTGATATCGTACATCTTGCCCCCCAGCCAGACACCCAGAAAGCTGCCAAGCTGGTGGCTGAGGAACACGATCCCGTAGAGCGTGCCCATGTAGCGCAGGCCGTACAGATGCGCCACAAGACCGGAGGTCAGCGGCACCGTCGCCAGCCACAAAGCGCCCATCCCGACCGAGAATAGCAGCACGGTCGCGGGGGTGATCGGCGTCATGATAAAGGCCGCTGCGATGATGGTGCGCAGGGCGTAAACGCCCGCCAGAAGGTACTTTTTCGAATAGCGCTTGCCCAGATAGCCAGCCAGCAAGGTGCCTGCGATATTCGCCAGACCGATCAGGCTGATCGCCGCCGCCCCAAGGGCCGAGGTCGTCGTGATCCCGATGTTATGCAGCACGCCACCCGGCAGGATGGGACCGCACATCTCGGTCACAAAAGCGGGGAAGTGCGCGGTCACAAAGGCCAGTTGGTAGCCACAGCTGAAGAACCCGATAAAGATCATGGTGTAGCTGGGATCGCGGAAAGCGCGGCCCAGAATTTGGCCAAGGCTCTCTTCCAGTTCCGCCTTCGAGGCGCGAGGCTCGGCCTTCATCAGCGGCAGGAATGCCAGCGACAGGATGATCGCGCCCGCAAAGGCCATAAAGACCTGCTGCCAGCTCATGAAACTTAGCAGCCATTCGGCCAAAGGCGCGCCAAAGACCTGACCCGCGCTGCCTGCTGCGGTGGCAATCGCCAGCGCCATGCTGCGGTTTTCGTCACTGGCAGCGCGACCGACCACAGCCAGAATGACGCCAAAGCCGGTGCCCGCAACGCCAAAGCCCACCAGCACTTCCAGCATCTGGTGCGCTTCGGGGCTGACAGCCTGACTAGAGGCCACAAGACCTGCAGCATAGACCAAAGCCCCCAAGATGATCGCCTTGCGATCCCCCAACTTCTCGGCAAAGGCACCAAAGATCGGCTGCCCGATGCCCCATGCAAGGTTCTGGATCGCGATGGCCAGACTGAACTCGGCCCGCGGCCAGTTGAACTCTGCAGCAATCGGGATCTGGAAAACGCCAAAGCTGGCGCGCACGGCAAAGCTGATCATGATGATCAGGCAGCTTGCGATCAGAACGGGCGTGAACAACGCGGCGCTACGAGGCATGGCAGAGGCTTTCTATTGGGTCAGAGGCCCTGACATTACGAAATGAAAGCTGCACGTCAAATCAAGGTTTGTGATGAAAGCCCCCCAGCAGCGGTGATGCTGCGGGGCCTGTTCACCCCTGATCCTTGGCCCCGATCGCTGCCCCGTGCACGGGGATATCTTTCAACGCGTCGCGCGAAATCCCGTCGGGCAGGTTCTTTCCGGCGGCAACTTTGGCCAAGAGCAGCTTTTCCAATCGCGTCAGTTCCGGCGCATTTCCGCGGTCTTCCTCTAGGGGCGCCGACTCCGGAGCCTCTTCAACGGCAGAGGCGTCCGTGGCAGGCGGTACTTCAGCACTGTCGTCGTCGAAGCCGTCGAACGGATCATCCAGCGTCAACGGGTCTTCCTCCGGCAAATCCGCCAGAGCGGCGAACGGCTCATCCGCCGAAGATGCTTGAGGTTCCGGAGCCGCGTCTTCGACCGGCACCTCGTCCGTGCTCTCGTCCTCATTTTCCGCGCCAAACCCATCAAAAGGCTCATCCGCCGCGAAGGCCTCATCGTCGGGCAAGTCAGACAGGGCCGCGAAGGGGTCTTCCTCTACTTCGTCCGTTTCTTCATCGGCGAATGCTGCGAAGGGGTCTTCTTCTTCGGGTGCTTCGGTTGGGGTTTCCTCGTCGGCATCGCTTAGGGCAGCGAGGGGATCATCCTCAGTCTCGTCCGTTTCTTCATCGGCGAATGCCGCGAATGGGTCTTCCTCTTCGGGTGCTTCTACTGGAGTGGCCTCGTCGGTCTCGCTTAGGGCGGCGAGGGGGTCTTCTTCTGCCTCAACCGGTTCGTCATCGGCAAAGGCAGCGAAGGGGTCTTCTTCTTCGGGCGCGTCAGTTGGGGCGTCTTCTCCGGCATCGCTTAGCGCGGCGAGGGGATCTTCCTCTGCCTCGACTGTTTCCTCGTCTGCGAATGCCGCGAAGGGGTCCTTTTCTTCGGTCGCTTCGGCAGGGGCGTCCTCGTCGGCATCACTGAGGGCGGCGAAGGGATCATCCTCAGCCTCTTCCGCTTCCTCCTCGGCGAACGCGGCGAAGGGGTCTTCCTCTTCGGGCGCTTCGGTTGAGGTGGCCTCTTCGACATCGCTTAGCGCGGCGAGGGGATCTTCCTCTGCCTCGACTGTTTCCTCGTCTGCGAATGCCGCGAAGGGGCCTTCTTCTTCGGATGCTTCGGCAGGGGCGTCTTCGTCGGTGTCGCTGAGGGCCGCGAAGGGATCATCCTCTGCCTCGTCCGTTTCGTCATCGGCGAACGCGGCGAAGGGGTCATCCTCTTCGGGTGCTTCGGTTGAGGTGGCCTCTTCGACATCGCTTAGCGCGGCGAGGGGATCGTCCTCCGCCTCAATCGTTTCTTCATCGGCGAATGCCGCGAATGGGTCTTCCTCTTCGGGTGCTTCTACTGGAGTGGCCTCGTCGGTCTCGCTTAGGGCGGCGAGGGGGTCTTCTTCTGCCTCAACCGGTTCGTCATCGGCAAAGGCAGCGAAGGGGTCTTCTTCTTCGGGCGCGTCAGTTGGGGCGTCTTCTCCGGCATCGCTTAGGGCGGCGAAGGGATCGTCCTCGGCCTGATCCGTTTCCTCGTATGCGAATGCCGCGAAGGGGCCTTCTTCTTCGGATGCTTCGGCAGGGGCGTCTTCGTCGGTGTCGCTGAGGGCCGCGAAGGGATCATCTTCTGCCTCGTCCGCTTCGTCATCGGCGAACGCGGCGAAGGGGTCATCCTCTTCGGGCGCTTCGGCAGGGGCGTCTTCGTCGGCATCGCTGAGGGCAGCGAAGGGATCGTCCTCTGCCTCAATCGTTTCGTCATCGGCGAATGCTGCGAAGGGGTCTTCTTCTTCGGGTGCTTCGGTTGGGGTGTCCTCGTCGGCATCGCTTAGGGGAGCGAGGGGGTCTTCCTCTGCCTCAATCGCGTCGTCATCGGCGAACGCCGCGAAGGGATCTTCTTCTTCGGGCGCTTCGGTTGGGGCGTCTTCTTTGGCAGCGCTGAGGGCTGCGAAGGGATCGTCCTCTGCCTCAATCGCGTCGTCATCGGCAAATGCCGCGAAGGGGTCATCCTCTTCGGGCGCTTCGGCAGGGGCGTCCTCGTCGGCATCACTTAGGGCGGCAAAAGGATCGTCCTCTGCCTCAATCGCTTCGTCATCAGTGAATGCTGCGAAGGGGTCTTCTTCTTTGGGCGCGTCGGTTAGGGCGTCCTCTTTGGCATCGCTGAGCGCGGCGAAGGGATCGTCCTCTGCCTCAATCGTTTCGTCATCAGTGAACGCCGCTAAGGGATCTTCTTCTTCGGGCGCTTCGGTTGGGGCGTCTTCTTCGGCATCACTGAGGGCAGCAAAGGGATCTTCCTCTACCTCATCCGCTTCTTCATCGGCGAAGGCCGCGAAGGGGTCATCTTCTTCGGGTGCTTCGGCAGGGGTGTCCTCTTCGGCATCGCTGAGGGCTGCGAAGGGATCATCCCCAGCCTCGTCTGTTTCTTCATCGGCAAAGGCCGCGAAGGGGTCTTCCTCGGCCTTTTCCGCGTCATCGTCAGCGAAGGCCGCGAAGGGGTCGTCATCCGCGCTTTTGCTGTCTCCGCCGCCAAGAGCTGCGAAGGGATCGTCGTCGTCAGAGTCGCCGAACAGGTCATCCGCGCCAGAGACGCCGCCTTCTCCGCCGAAATCGGCAAAGGCTGCGAAGGGATCGTCTTCGTCGTCGGCCGCTGCCGCAGGAGCGGTCGCGGCAGCGGGGGCCGGTGCAGGCGCGGCAGGTTTGGGCGCGGGCGCGGGGGACTCGTCCTCATCGTCGCTGTCCAGATCGGCAAAGATGTCGAAGGCCCCCGGATCGGTCAGGTCCATCATCTCCATCTTGGGTGCGCGCTTGGGCGGAGGCGGCGGGGCCTCTTCGACGACAGGTTCGGGCTCTGGCTCGGGCGGGGGAGGCTTGGGTTTGGCCTTTTTCGGCTTTGGCTTGGGGGCCTCGCCTTTCAGGGCATCATTCAGCAGTTTCAGACGTGCTTGCATAAGAAGGTTGCGGCGGGCCGCGTCCCGTTCGTCCTCATAGACATCAGCTAATGCGTCGGCCCCGTCCAAGGGTTGGACGCCGCGCATCTTATCCAGAATCTTGCGCATCGGTTTGCGCGCCGGTGCGGACTTGGCTTTCGCATTGTCCTTGCTGGCTGATGTCATCGGGTGCTCCGCCTTTTGAGTTCCATTTGGCATGGCACTTGCAACTTCCAGACCAGCTACGACCGGTTTTCCGGATTTTTTAGAAGAAACACGAGGACGCAATGAACGGGATACGCGATCACATCAGCCTGCACGCCGATGCGCTGGTCCTGCGCGAAAAGCGCAATAACGTTCTGGCATCGAACATCGCGAACTCGGCCACGCCCGGTTACAAGGCGCGTGACATCGATTTCGCCTCGGCCTTCAAACAGGCCCAAGGTGTCGGAAATCTGCGCACCAGCGACGACCAGCATTTCTCTGTAGGCAATCCCAGTGCCAACGGGCTGGCCTTCCGGCAGAACCTGAACCCCTCGCTTGATGGCAACACCGTGGAACTGGCGGTCGAGCAGATGGAGTTCTCGCAAAACACCATGCGCTATCAGGCCAGCCTGATGCTGCTGAACCGGAAAATCGCCGGTCTACAGAACGCGATTAAAGGAGAATAACGATGGCGATTAACAACATCTTCGATGTGGCGAGCCGTTCGATGTCGTCCCAGATGACGCGTCTGAACACCATCGCAACCAACCTTGCGAACGCCAAATCCGTGGCCAGTACCAAGGAAGAGGCCTTTCGCCCGATCCGCCCCGTCTTTGAGGTGGATTACGCCAGCGACTTTCTCGAAAGCGGCCTGTCCACCACCGATGTGAAGGACATCGTTTCGCTGGACCGCGAGCCCGAGCGTATTTTCCGCCCCAACCACCCTATGGCCGACGAGCAGGGGTTTGTTTGGGAAAGCACCGTCAACGTCGACGAAGAGATGGTCGAGATGATGGAAACCAACCGCCAGTACCAGAACACTCTGGAAGTGGTTTCAACGCTGCGCACCCTGATTTCGCGCACCGTGAGCATGGGCCAATAAGGCCGATTTAGGAGAGCATTGATGGCTGTCACTGCTGCAAGTCTTGCCGGGGTCCGGTCCTATGTGGACACAAGCGACACCGCAAATACGATCCAGAACAAGAAAGATCTGGGTCAGGGCGACTTTCTGGAACTGATGAGCGCGCAGCTCAAGAACCAGGACCCCTTCGCGCCGATGGAAAACGGCGAGTTCATCGCCCAGATGGCACAGTTCTCGACCGTGAACGGTCTGGAAGAGATCAAGACCGCGCTGACCGGCCTGACCGAAGAGATGAACAGTTTCCGCATCTCGAACGCCTCATCGCTGGTGGGCAAGCAGGTGCTGGTCACCGGCAATACCGCCCGCGCCAACAGCGAAGGCGAGATCCACGGCATGGTGACCCTGAGCGAACGGGCCGACCGTGTGAAGATTACCTACAAGGACGACATTACCGGCGAGACCCTGCACACCCAGACCTTGGGCATGCAGAACGTCGGCGATGTGGCCTTCGAATGGACCGATGTTCCCGACAAGATCACTGACACCAACCGCAAGGTGCGGATCTCGGTCGAGGTGACCAATAACAACGAAAGCCAGACCTTGGGTGCCAAGGTCTACGCCCGCGTTCAAGGCGTCACGCTGCCCACCGATGGCGGGGACGTCACCCTCAAGATCGAAGACTACGACGATCAGCAATTCATGGAGGTCAGCGCCCTGCGCTGATCACCGCCCCGCCATAGCCCCCCTCTCACCAGTCACACTGTTGCAAGACACCTAGGAGATTAAAAATGTCCGCACTGGTCGCAATGACAGGTCTGCACGCCGCGCAGGCCGATATCGCAAATACCTCGAACAACATCGCGAACGTGAACACCGTCGGCTATCACAAAAGCCGGACCGAGTTCACCGACCTCTATTCGACGCCGCCGTTCTCGGACCCCAAGAAACAGACCGGTCTGGGGACCCGTCTGACCAACGTGTCGAAAAGCTTTAATCAGGGCTCGTTCGAGCAGACCGGTAACACGCTGGACCTAGGCATTCAGGGTCAGGGCTTTTTCGCGCTGCGTCCCGAACTGAACTCTGGCGAGATGACCTTCAGCCGCGCAGGTGCGTTCAGCCTGAACTCGGAAGGGCATATTGTGAACTCGTCGGGCAGCTACATGATGTCCTACCCCAGCGCCGAGGATGGAACCGTTTTGTCGAAGGCTGAAATCCAGCCCCTTCAGGTACCCGCGTTCCGCGGCTCGCCGAAGGCGACCGACAATACCTCGCTGACCATGGGCTTCCCCTCGGGCGTTGAGGCGCAGGGCGGTCAGGATGCTGTTCCCAGTGCGCTGACTTTCGACACTGCAGATAGCGAAAGCTATGCGTTCTCGACCCCGTTCTCGATCTACGACAGCACTGGTACCGCGCAGGAAGCGGAACTGTTCTTTGTCATGACCGATCAGCCTGACGCGAGCTCGACCATTTCGCGCTACGAAGTGCATATGACTGTGGACGGTGTGCCTTACACTCCTGCGACACCCATGACACTGGCGTTTGATGAGACCGGTCTGGCGATCGAGGGCGAGACCCCCGTTGGGTTCACCGGCGATGGCCGTACCATCAATCTGGACTTCGCAGATTCGAACCAGATGGCGGATAAATTCGCCGTGCAGACCCTTAGCCATGATGGCGATACCCCCCGTGGCCTGTCGAACCTGCAGGTAGACAGTGAAGGCATCGTATGGGCCAACTATTCGGGCGTGGACACCATCGCGCTGGGGCAGGTGGCACTGGCGAACTTTACAAACCTTAACGGCCTGTCGCCGGTTGGGGATGCGGCCTACAAATCCACCGCAGACTCAGGCGATCCCTACTTTGGCCAGTCGGGTCTGAGTGGTTTCGGCAACGTCAACTCGGGCTCGCTGGAACAGGCGAACATTGATCTGACCTCGGAACTGGTGGATCTGATCTCGTCGCAGCGGAACTATCAGGCCTCGGCAAAAGCGCTCGAGACTTCGAACTCGTTGTCGCAGACCATCATGAACATGCGTGGTTAACGTTTAGGTTAAGACCCAAGGAAGACTGATCCATGGACCGTTTGATTTATACGGCGCTGAACGCCCTGCACAACCAGCGTGACGCCAACATTACGCAGGCGCAGAACCTCGCGAACTTGAACGTGCCCGGTTTCCGGGCCGACCGCGACAACCCGGGCCACACTAAATTTCTGGACGCCATGGATCAGGCTAATGTCCGCGCCTTCCAACTTGAAAAGGGCCACGCGTCCTTTTCGGAAGCGCCGGGCTTTATCGACAAAACGGATGAATGGCTGGATGTGGCCATTCCCGACCAAGGTTATTTCTTTATTCAAGATGACGAGGGCGGCCAGCCCGCCCTGTCACGCCGCGGCGACATGCACATCGACAACGATGGCTTTCTGCGCAACGGCGCGAACGAATTGATGTTGAACCCGCAGATGGCCCCCATTCAGGTGCCCGCCTACCGGCAGATCGTGATCACCGAAGTCGGTGAAATCCTGATCGAGCCCGTAGACGGCGCCCCCGGCGAACAGCTGAACATCGGGACGTTGGGCACCGTGGTGCCGCCCGAGGGCACATTGCAAAAAGGTGATGATGGTCAGGTGCGCAACATCAACGGCACGATTCCCCAAGCCGACCAGCAAGCCAAGATCATGCAAGGGGCGTTGGAACGGTCCAACGTGAACCCCATCGAAGAGATGCTGGCCACCATTGAAAACCAGCGGAACTTTGAAGTCGGGCTGAAAATGATCAGCACCACCAAAGAGATCGACGAGAGCGGAACCAGCCTGATGCGTGCGCCCGAATAATTTTAGGGCTGCGCGAAAATATTTTGGCATGTGCCTTGCAGGTAGAGACGTGAAGCTACCATTCGCAAGGAGAGCACGAGATGTCCAGCGCCGCGATGCACGTTGCCAAGACGGGTCTCAATGCCCAACAGGCCCGAATCCAGGTGATCTCGAACAACCTGGCAAACGTTAATACCACCGGTTTCAAGCGCGACCGCGCGAACTTTGAAACCCTGCTGTACCAGACCTGGAAATCAGGCGGTGCGCAAACCTCCGAAGCCACCCAGCTGACCTCGGCCTCGGCCATCGGTACCGGTGTGCGGATGGTGAACACCCAGAAGCTGTATTCGCAGGGCAACCTGCAGGACACTGGCAACAATCTGGATATCGCCATCAACGGACAGGGCTTTTTTCAGGTTCTGATGCCCAACGGCGAAATCGGCTACACCCGTAACGGCACCTTCTCGCGCAATGCGGAAGGCACGCTGACGACCTCTAGCGGTTATGTGGTCCAGCCCGAAATCCAGATCCCTGCTGATGCGATGGAAATCAACATTTCCGACGATGGCATCGTCAGCATCACCACCCCCGGTAACCAGGAATATCAGGAAGTGGGTCAGATCCAGCTGGCGACCTTCTCGAACCCGCGCGGTCTGAACCCCGTCGGGGAAAGCTTTGTGACCGAGACCCCCGCCAGCGGCGCGCCCATCATCGCGAACCCGATGCAGGACGGGATGGGCAAGATCAACCAAGGCTCGCTTGAGGCATCGAACGTGAACGTGGTGCAAGAGCTGGTGGATATGATCGAGGCCCAACGGGCCTATGAGCTGAACTCCAAATCGATCTCGGCCTCGGACGAGATGATGCAATTCCTTTCGAACAAGGTGTGATCTAGATGACCCTGCGCTTGACCATTGCCGCCGGTTGCGCCGCCCTGACTGTGGCAGGCTGTTCCCAGCAGATCGAAGAGGCCGCTTCGGCCAACTACGCTCCGGTTTACCCCGTCGAAGCGCCCACCATGACCCGCACCATGCCTTCGGGC
Source organism: Donghicola tyrosinivorans (assembly GCF_003003355.1). Taxonomy (GTDB): domain Bacteria; phylum Pseudomonadota; class Alphaproteobacteria; order Rhodobacterales; family Rhodobacteraceae; genus Donghicola; species Donghicola tyrosinivorans. Next base: position 131,841 of record NZ_PVTQ01000012.1, on the reverse strand, counting down.
AGCATTTATTCGGGCGGATCAATGGGCCTTTTCGCGACCGATCGCAAAGCCGCGCAGGTGGGCGACATTCTGACCGTAAAACTGAGCGAGCGTTTCGCCGCCACCAAAAGCCAGAACGCCACCGCGTCGCGCAGTGACAGCTTTGAGGTAGACCTGCCCAACGTCCTGCCGATTCCCGTGCTGGATGCAGACTTGTCGGCCAGCGGTGCGAATTCGTTCTCTGGCAAGGGCAGCGCCAGCCAGTCGAACAGCCTGACCGGCCGCATGTCGGTGACCGTGGCCCGCATTCTGCCCGGTGGTAACCTTGAGATCATCGGCCAGAAAAAGCTGACCCTGAACAATGGCGACGAATACATTCGCCTGACGGGCATCGTGCGCCCCGCCGATATCTCGCCCGAGAACATCGTCGAGTCCGACCGCATCGCCAATGCCGAGATCAAATACATCGGTGCAGGGCAGGTGGCCGATACCGGCAAACGCGGCTGGATGAGCCGCGCTATGAACACCGTCTCTCCGTTCTGATCCCTTCCCGTTTGACCTGAAAGGCCAAGCCCATGTTCCGCAAAATTCTGATCACAGCCCTGATGATTGTGGCCCCCTTTGCGGCGTCTGCCGACCGGATCAAGGATCTGGCCGCGGTGGCGGGTGTTAGGTCGAACCCTTTGGTGGGGTATGGTCTGGTCGTGGGTCTTGCGGGCACGGGCGATGGCAATTCCAGCCTGACGCAGCAGTCGATGCAGTCGATCATCTCGCGTCTCGGGCTAGAGACGACAGCCTCGAACCTTGATGCCAAGAACGCGGCAGCGGTGATGGTCACGGCCGAGATGTCGCCCTTCCTCAAACCCGGTCAGGTGATGGACATCACCGTCAGCACCGCCGGCAAGGCCAAGTCGCTGAAAGGCGGCACCCTGCTCATGACCCCGCTGATGGGCGCGGATGGCGAGATTTATGCCATCGCCCAAGGCAACCTTGTGGTTGGCGGTCTGGGTGTCGAAGGGGGCGATGGGTCGTCCCTCGTGGTGAACGTGCCGACTGTGGGCCGTATCCCCGGTGGCGCGACTGTGGAGCGCCTGGTGGAAACACCCTTCCTTGAATCCGAATACTTCGTGCTGAACCTGCACCGGAACGATTTTTCCACCTCGAACCGTGTGGCCGAGGCGATCAACAACATCTTTGGCGGCGGCATGGCTTTGCCGCTGGATGGCACCTCGGTGCGTGTCCGTGCTCCTGCTGATCCGGGTCAGCGCGTGTCCTTTATGGGTATGCTGGAAAGCATCGAAGTCGAACCCGCCGAGCCCAACGCCAAAATCATCGTGAATTCGCGCACCGGCACTGTGGTGATCAACGGCAACGTCCGTGTTGCCCCTGCGGCGGTGACGCATGGTTCGCTGACCGTGCGGGTGAATGAAGATGTGAACGTGGATCAAGGCGCGGCTGTGGTTGCCGCAGGTGACAACGTGATCGTTGCCCCCGGTGATCCTGTGGTCACGCCCGACACCAACATCCAGGTCGATCAGCCCGCCGCACAGGCCTTCCTGTTCGATCCCGGAATTTCTTTGTCCAACCTTGTGGATGCGATCAACGCCGTGGGCGCCAGCAGCGCCGATCTGGTGGCCATCCTTGAGGCGCTGCACCACGCAGGTGCGCTGCGGGCCGAACTGATCATCATCTGAAACAAAGCAAAAAAGAGAGCAGGCATGAACGTTTCAGGATACACCGACCTTCACCAGATGGCCCCCGCAAGTGACACGCGGGTCAAGGCCCCCACCAAAGCGGACGAGTTGCGACAAGCCACCGACGCCTTTGAGGGCCTGTTCCTTCAACAGATCATGAAGACCGCCCGAGAAGCCAGTCTTGGCGACGATCTCATGGGCGGCTCTGGCGTGGAAACCATGCAGGGCATGCTGGACGAAAAATTCTCGCAGCTGGGGGCAGGTAAGGCCGGTCTGGGGATCGGCAAGGCGCTGTACCAGCAATTTGCACCGATGGTTCTGGGGATTAAGGGCTCATGAGCAACCTTCTCGCTATAGGTCGCAGTGGTCTGACAGCGGCAGCTGCCCGTCTTCAGGTCACCGGCGAAAACATCGCAAACGCGGAAACCGAGGGCTATCACAGGCGCTCGGTTGAAACGCGCGAGATCGGCGGTGGCAAGATGAACCCGCTGTCCGAAGGGACCACCTCGCAGGGGGTCAGCGTTGAAAATATCCGCCGCGCCTTTGATGCCATCGTCGCCGAGCGCGTGCGCACCACCGCAGGGGATGTGTCCGAGAATGAGGCGATGCTGCCCGTTCTGAACATCCTTGAGGCCCGCGTGACCCCGCAGGAAGGCGGGCCGCTGGATATGATGGACGCCTTCTTTGCCGGTATCTCGGCGGTGTCGGGCGATCCGGTGGACACTGGCCTGCGCAAGCTGATGCTGACTTCGGGCGAAAGCTTTGTGGACGGGGTCAAATCGCTGGCGGTCGAGATGGAGACCATGATCGAAAGCGCGATGGGCGATCAGGCGAACCACATTGATGAGGCGAACAAGATCCTGAAAGAGCTGGGCCAGTTGCAGCAAAAGACTGCGCAGACCCAGGACACGGGCGCTTTGAACCCACTGATGGACCGCCGCGATCTGCTGATCAAGGAACTGAACGAGCTGATCGACATCACCGTCACCCCCGAAGACGGCAATCTGGTGCGCATCACCTTTGGCAACACGACTGGCGGCTTGCCTTTGATCGAACGGGATGAGGTGGCGCAGCTGCGGCAGGATGGTCCGAACCGCGTCGAGATTGTTCCCGAAGACCCTGACACCCCTGCGCAAAGCCGTCCTTTGACCGGCGGGGCATTGTACGGGTTTTCCCAGTCTATGGGTGCTATTGATGCGGCCCTCACAGACCTGAACCTCTGGGCGCAGAAGGTGGCATCCGAGATGAACGCCGCGCACCGTGATGGTGTCGACCTGAACGGCGCACCGGGCGAGGACATGTTCTCGCTTGTCGGGTGGAAAGTGCAGGCGCTGGACCTGAACCGTGGTACCGGTCAGGCCGATGTCACCATGACCGACCCGACCATCATGCCCGACGGCCCGATTGAGCTGGTCCGCGATACCGCCGCCAGCCTTTGGCGCGCGCTGGATGCGAACGGGGACGAACTGGCCTCTGGCGATAACCAGATCACCTTGCCCGGTATGATCATCGGTCTTAGCGGCAAGGCTGTGGACGGCGACCGTCTGATGCTGTCGCGCCGGACCGGTCATGCGGCGGACCTGAACCTGATCATCAAAGACCCGCGCAAGATCGCGGCAGCGGCGGCGGTGTCGTCCTCGGCCCATGCCTCGAACGTTGGCACGTCCGAAATCTACGCCGAGCCTGGTCTGAACCCGCTGGAGAACGTCACAGCGATCAATATCGCAACCAACGACAATGCGCTGGAGGCTAGTGAATTCCTGAGCCCCGGTGTTGTGGGGGTGATCCCATCAGGTACGCAAAGCGTGACTTTAGCGACACTGGACCGTCAGGCCAGCCTCAGCTTTCCGGCGACGGGGGGCACGCTGACCTCTTTGAGCATCACGATTGATGGCACCACTCATGACTTCACCGCGCCAAGCGCCTTGTCCGAGGCGGATTTCATCAGCCAGATGAATGGTGGCCTGATCGAGAGCGCCACCGGCCTGACTTTGGGTGAAACCGGCGGGCGGCTGATGCTGTCGGGCTCGGAAATCCTGCTGGATGTGGCTGGGGCCGAAACGCTGGTGACGGCTGATCTGGATGGCACGGCGGCAACAATTCTGGCCGACCCCGAGCCCGCAGCCGACATGGCGATCTTTACCCGCGACGGTCTGCAAGTGGCCGGTGCGCCGATGGACCCGTCCGAGGCGGCCCTTTACCTGACCGAGGCCAACGGCTTTCTGCCCGGTGCCACCTACCGGATGGCCGACCTGAACAGCCCCGACGCCTATCGCGGCATGACGCAGGTCCAAAGCAATGACGAAGGCAACTTTGTCACCCAGCTGGGGGCCTCGACCGGCTTGTCGACGTGGACAGCGGCTGATCCGGTGCCGGTGACCCCGTCGGTTACGCTGAACCTCAGCGCGATTGATGGCGGCACGGTTACCGTTCCGGAAGGGACCACTGCCACCCAGATCGCCAATATGCTGCGCGAGGATGTCTCGGCCACTGTGACGGCCCGCAACGATCTGGCGCTGGATGTGACCGGCGATGGCACGGTGTCGTTCCGTATTAAGGGCGAGAATATCAACCCGTTCCAGATCAGCGCCGACGTGACAGGCGGCGATCTGACCAAGCTGGCCCAATCGATCAACCTTGCCAGTTCCGGCACCGGTATCACCGCCGAGGTGGCCCCTGACGGCGATCGTCTGGTGCTGACCCATGAAACCGGCGCGGATATCACCATCACTCACTTCACCCATTCGGGTGGCGGGACGATGACCGCAGACCGCGTAGATGCCACCGGCAATTCGCTGGGGGCAGGTACCGCGACCCTTGGCGCGGGCGGCGATACCGCCTTGCGGGCCACAGGCACGGTGAAACTGGCCTCTCAGATCGCGTTCAGTGTCAGCGAAGGTGCAAGCTCGCTGACTGCGGCGCGTGATACCTTCAACGGTGGGCGCATGGCGCGTAGCATCGAAGACGGGGGCAGCACGCAGGTGATCTCGGTCTCTTATGATGCCAGCTTTGACGGTGCGCAGGATGACAGCATTCTGCAAACGGCGGGCTCGGCCCTGTATACGATGACCATTCAGGACGGCAACGGCGCGCTCTTTACCGCCACCTTTGATCCGCAAGCCTACGGGGCGCAGGACAGTGTGGATGCCGCCTATGGCATGGCCGCCGCCCTGCGTGAAACCGCCGTGGGCAGCCGCCTGACCGGCGAGGCTGTCACCAGCATTCCCGGCGAAGGCACCATGATGCGTGTCTCTCTGGGCGAGGATATCTATTCCATCCGCATGGAGAACGGTGTTCCCGTTGTCTCTGGCCCAGAAGAGGGACGCCTGACGGCAAGCTTTGATGCCTCGAACCGGCTGGTGGTGGAAACCAACGGCGGTGCGCTGGATGGCTCGGTCCTGCAAGTGGCCAGCAGCCCTGCGGATGCGGCGGCCTTTGGCATGGGCCTGACCAATGTGGTCCAGTCCGAAGGAGTTGGCGGCAAGGTCGATCTGGTCAACTGGCCGGGCGGGACCCAAAGCGCCACCTTCACCGTCGATGGCAGCAGTTACACCCTGAGCGCCTCTAGCACCGGCACGGCCCTGAGCGTCAGTGTGGGCGGCGGCTTTGCAGGCAGTGCCAGCTGGGACGCCACCAATGGCCGCATTATCATCACCCCGCCCGCTGGCAGCGGTCCGGTTGAATTCGCGCCCCAGGCGGGGGCAGACGTGTTGGGCTTTGGCAACATCGCGGCCAAAGTTTCGGTCTCGGACGATGGCAAACTGTCCATCACCGCCACCGACAGCCGGGTGCTGGATATTGCGGCGCAGACGCAGGCGTCTGGCAGCCGGATCACCCTGAACGATCTGCCGAACGAAGATCTGCTGGTCGTGATGGCGGGTAACGGTGCGCAGAAACTGGCCGTTGATATTCAGGCAAGGATCAATCCTGAACCTGACCGCGAAGTGGAGCTGCGTGTGTTGGATGCCTCTAGCGATCTGGTCGGCCTCTATGATGCCGAAACCGGACACGAGATCGCCCGCCGCACTTTGGGTGCCAATGGCGATACGTTGATCGGCGGCTACGCGGTGACCCTGACGGCCGGGTATGAGGACGGAGACTCTTTCACCCTGCTGCCCGCCCGTGCAGATAGCGGCGACAGCCGTATTCTGGAACGTCTGGCCGATTTGCAGATGCGCAATGTGGACACGGGCCTTGGTGGCTTTCAGGCGGTCTTCAATGAGATGGTGACCAATGTGGGCGGCGTTGTCTCGGCCACCACCAGCCGACTTGAGACCGCCAATTCGATGCACGAGGCCGCCCTGCGCGCCGATGCAGAGAAGACCTCGGTTGATCTGGACGAAGAGGCGGCGAACCTCTTGGCTCAACAACAGGCCTATCAGGCCAACGCCCAAGTCATGTCGGTCGCACGTTCGCTGTTCGACACCCTACTGAATTCGCTGTGAGGCTAAAATGACCATCGGTACATCCCTATTCGCAGCTTTGAACACCCGCGCGTTCCAGAAGTCGGACGCCAAGATTGCACAGCTGCAAGAGAACATCTCGACCGGAACCGAGGACCCCAAAGCCTCGGCCGATCCTATCCGCGCACAGCGCCTGTCGGTTGTGAATGAACACAAGGACATGCTGGACCGGTTCAACTCGAACCTGATTGTCGCGGAAAAACGGCTGGAGATCACGGACTCGAACCTTGGTGAAGTGAACGATCTGCTTCAGTCCATGCGCGAGCTGGCAATCCGCGGCGCGGATGCCAGCGTGACCCCGTCCGAACGCAAGGTTCTGTTGCACAAGGCCACGCAGTTGCGGGACTCACTGATCACGCAGGCCAATGCCCGTGATGACACAGGCCGCCCGATCTTTGGTGGCTATCAGGGCCGCATGGACCCCTTCACCGAAGGCACCAACGGCGTCGAGTATAACGGGGACGCGGGCCGCCATAACTTGCGGGTTTCCGAAAGCGCCATGGTCTCGACCGGCATCAGCGGCGACGAGGCCTTTATGGGCGTTGATCTGCTGTCGGGCGAAACGCGCGGCCTGTTTGATATCGTGGATGACTTTATCTTCACGTTGGGATCAGAGGGGCACAGCCTGAGGGACTCGGTCACTGAGGCCAATACTATGAGCGTCGATCTGGCCAAAACCCAAGGCGATGCGAAATGGACCATGACCCTTGGCGAAGGGGCGAACGCGGTGACGATCAGCGCTGATCTGGTGTCCGGCCAGCCCGGCCCCGCGATTGCGGCGATCAACGCGGTCAGCACCCAGACCGGCATTACTGCCGCTTTCACTGATGATGGTGATGGCATGGTTCTGACCGGCGTCAACGGTGTGACCCTTTCGGACATCAAGGTCGAGCCGGAACAGCGCGGCGAAGTGGCCCGCGCCTACCCCGAGGAAGGCGTGTTCATTCAGATGGTCTCAAAGGACCGCACGTCGTCCGGTATCATCGACCAGATCACTGCAGCAGGTGAACATGTGGCGGATATGCGGGCCGTGGTCGGTGCGCAGGCGGAATCTGTGGACCGGTTCCAGAAGTTGGTGGCCGAACGGACGGTCATTCTGGACGAGGCGGTCTCGAACCTGTCGGATCTTGATCTGGCGGCGGCGATCACCAAGCTACAATCCTTGCTGCTGAACCGCGAGGCCAGCCAGTCCAGCTTTGTTAAGATCACCTCGACTAGCCTCTTTGATTATATCCGCTAGAGGCGGGGACCTTCGAAAGAGACAAAGCGGCGGGCAGGATTGGCCCGCCGTTTGCAATTCGGGGTCTATGACCCTTCGTATGTCCTTGTTTGCGGCGCTGGCCGCCTTTGGTTTTGGCGGTGCCGCTACTGGCGCTGCTGCCGCGACTGTCCCCAGTTGCGAGGCCGCCGCCGTGCGTGCCGAAAAGGCGGCAGGTATTCCAAGCTTTCTGCTGGCGGCAATCTCGCGCACGGAAACGGGCCATACCCGTGCCGGTCGTGGCTATGGCGCGTGGCCGTGGACTTTGAATATCAGGGGCAAGGGCTACTACTTTGAAACCCGCGAAGACGCACTGGCCGCCCTGCAACAAGCCATCAATGCGGGCGAAACCAGCGTGGATGTGGGCTGCATGCAGATCAACTACCGTTGGCACGGGGAACAGTTCGCCTCGATCGACCAGATGATCGATCCGGGTGTGAATACCGCCTATGCAGCGCAATTCCTGACAGGTCTGAAGAAGCGTCTGGGCAGCTGGCAAGAGGCGACGCGGCACTACCACTCGGCTACGCCCAATCTGGGCGAGGCATATCTGACCCGTGTCCAAAAGGTCATGGCCGGTTTCGGTCAAAGCCCCGATCTGGGGCCGGATATACAGGTGGCCGATGCATCAGGGGCGGCAGATCCGAACGCCCCGCGCCGCCCGCGCGCGCCGATGATTGGCATCTCTGGCGCGCCTTTGGTCCACGGCGGGCGCAGCCTGATCGCGTCAGGCACGGCGATTCTGCCCAAAGATAACCGCAATGTGATTCTCTCAACGCCGGATGTGAACACAGGTGATGATGCGAGAATCGAAACGCTGGCCGAAATGAAGGCCTCTGTCAGGGCTGCATTTGGGTATTAACCCAGCACGTTGGGTTATCCACAGGGTGGTACGGGTCGCAAAGGATCTCACCGACTACCCGTAAGTAGACCTAAAAAAACCGATGAGCGGCTTATCGGACCACTTGTAGGAGTCGTAATCTAGGATCAACGAAACAAAACCCTAACGAGGCACTCTCATGACACAGCACTGGCAGAGCACCTTTGGCGATCAGGACGCACCTATCGATAGCCGCTTGGACAAGATCCTTGTTGGCCGATCCGCGCCCATGCGCCAGCTCAAGCAAGTCCTGAACATGGTGGCGCCGTCTGATGCCCCTGTGATGGTGCAAGGGGAAACCGGCGTTGGCAAGGAACTGGTGTGCGAAGCCATCCATGCTGTGTCGGGCCGTCCGGGGGACCTGGTTGCTGTAAACTGTGCGGCGATCCCTTCGGAATTGCTGGAATCTGAACTGTTTGGCCATGAAAAAGGGGCCTTCACCGGCGCAGACAGCCGCCGTGTGGGCCGTATCGAACAGGCGCAGGGGGGCACCCTTTTCCTTGATGAAATCGGTGACATGCCCGCCGCTCTGCAAGCCAAGCTGCTGCGTGTTCTGGAAACCCGTCGCATCCAGCGAGTGGGTGGCCGCGGCGAGATCGAAGTGAACTTTCGCCTTGTGACTGCGACCCACCGCGCACTGGCCAAAGACGTGGAAGAGGGCCGCTTCCGTGCTGACCTTTACTTCCGCATCAACGTCTTTCCTGTAAGCGTACCTTCGCTTTCCGAGCGTTTGGATGACATCCCGCTGATTTTGGAAGCGATGATCGACCGCCGTCAGACCCAGTATCCCGACGTGATGACCCCCCATTTTAACGCAGGTGCCATTCAGGCACTGGCGACCCACGGCTGGCCCGGCAACGTGCGCGAATTGCGCAACGTCTTTGACCGCGCTGCCGTTCTGTTTGCAGGCCGTGTGGTGAACGCCGAGGCCGTATGCAGCCATCTACTGCCGATGCAGGGCATGACCGCCCTTGCAGCGGAACCGATCAGCGCGGCGCCTGCCCCCTCGGCGTCTGTCGCGCCCGCTGACGCTATTCTGGACTCGATCATGAATACCGACACCTCGGTCGACATGCGCCGCCATCTGCGGGACATGGAGGTCATGATGATCGACGCCGCTTTGAAAAAAACCGGTGGCAGTGTCAGTGCCGCCGCCCGGACCCTGCGCCTTCAGCGCACGACCCTGATTGAAAAGATGAAGAAACTGGCAATCTCGCGCGAAGCCGCGCTGGCCAGCTAAGACGCGCCCTCTTCCGCTATACCTTGGTGCGCGAACCAAACGAGCCGCCCCTGCGAACAGGGCGGCTCGTTTTTTCTTTTGTGCTTAGGGCTGTGACGCGGATCAGTTGTTACTGTTGTTCCACGCGTCGATCAGGCTTTCCAGATAGTCGCCGGTGTTGTTCAGCGTGGTCACGACCATCTCCATCTGGGTAAAGCGGGTCAGATAGTAGGCCTCTTTCGCCTCGGCGGAGGCGTCGATCGAATCCAGCATGGTGCTGTCATCACTGATCGAGTCGCCAATGCTGTTTTCGCGCCGCGACATCGCGCCGGACGAGCTGAGCCATTTGTCCATACTGTCTTGGAAATTCGAGATAAAGCTGCGGCCAAAGTCGATGATCGCGTTCTCGACCCCGTCTTCCAGCTTGAAGGATACGCCGCGCAGGTTGCCGCTGGTGGCGGTGTAGGTGGTAATCCCGTCCTCGGTGCCTTCATTGACCAGTTCGATCCCGTTCACAAAGGCGGTGCCGGTGACGGTGTCACGGGTCAGCGAATAGCGGCCCGCGATTGCTGTGGTGCCGGGGGTGCCTGACAGCTCGACCCCTGCGGTGGGGCTGCTGAGGCCGTCGCGCAGGATTGCCTCGAAAATCTGCGGGCTGTTGGTCATCGCATCTTCAAGGGCATTCGTGTCCAGCGTCAGGGTGCCATCGCGTTCGGTGCGCACACCAAGGTCAGACAGGTAGTAGGTCCGATCGCCATAGCCCGAGATCCCCTGATTGAGCGAGCGTTCGAATTCACGCCGCAGGCCGTTGATCGCGGAATCCCCCGCCAGATCCCCCGCGGCCGAGCCCGCATAGCCGCGGTCGGTCATGGTATCCAGCATCTTGAGCGTCGTGTTGAACGCATCCACCAGCCCTTGCATCGCCTCTTCGGCGGCAGTGGTGTTGATCTCGACCGAGACGGTGGCCATGTAGTCGGAATATCCCGCCACGGTAAAACTGACGCCCGGAATAACATCGTCGATGTCGTTGCTTGGGCGGGTGATCGTGATGCCGTTGACCTTCAGTTGGGCGTTCATGGCCGCCTGCATCTGAACGTCTTCGACCTGATCGGTCATATCCAGCACATCAATCGCTGTATTCGTCGAGGCCGGATCATCCTGCGTGGCGGTGAAGCGCACGGCATTCTTTGCGCCGTAATCAGTCAGCACCCCAAGCGAGAACGTCCCGTCACCCACGTCGATGATTGAGGCCGCAAGCCCGTCAAGCGCGGTGATCTGGTCGGCCAGTTCAGCCAGCGTGGTGCCCTCGGCAATGGTGATGGTTTGCTGGGTCTTGGTGGCGTCAGCGGTGAAGGCCGAAGGTTCTGCGTCATCCCAACTGCCAAAGTCGATGACCAGCGTGCCGCCCGCCAGCGTGTCGGTTTCACCAGAGAATCCGCCAAAGGCCAGAACCTGTTGTTGGGCCATCTGTTCTACCGCAATGGTCGTGTCGCCCATCACCAGATTTTCGGTATCCTCTGAGGTCAGGACGATGGCCGAGTTGTCGCTGGTGATCGAGGTGGCACTGGCGCTGGCGGCTGCGCCAACCGCGCTGTCTAGGCTTTCAAACTGGGTGCGCAGACGGTCGAGCGCCGACAGGGATACTTCGGCCTTGTCGATGCGGTCGGTCACGATGGACCGTTTGGCGCTGGTCTCGGCCTGAGTCAGGTCTTTGGCCAGCTGGGTGATGTTCAACCCCGAGCCATTTGTGTTCAGAGAACTGATGACGTCGACTGCCATTGTAGGCACCTCCTGACCGATCTAACGGCCGATCCTTCAAAAGGATTAGGGTTAATACGAAATTTCGATCTCGATGCGGCGGTTCTGTTCACGCCCTTCAGCTGTGGTGTTGTCAGCGACCGGATCGCTTTCGCCTTTCGACACGGCGGTCAATTGCGAGGCATCAAGCAGACCCGAGTTCGCCATTTCCCGCACCACCGATGAGGCACGCGCGGCGGCCAGCCCGATGTTGTCGCGGAATTCGGAGGACGGGTTCACAGGTACGTCGTCGGTGTGACCGGTGACGGTGATGCTGCTGTTTTCGTCCATCGAGGCGAAGGCGATGCGCGACATGATCTCTTGCGCTTCGGCGGTCAGATCTGCGGTACCCGACGGGAAGGCCCCGCCTGCGCCAACAGTGATCTTCACTTTGCCTTCTTCCTGTTCCACCGTGACCAGACCCTGACCCAGTTCCTGACGCAGGGCGACCTGCAATTCGGCTGCGGCAATACCGGCCTTGCGGGCGGCATCGCCTGCCTCGGCGCCGCCACCGGCCCCTTCGCCCGCACCTGCACCTTGGGCCATTTCCGCCATCTGCTTCAGATCATCAGCCAAACCGCCGATCTTCACATCATCAGGGTTTGCGCCGGTCTGGGCCTGTGCTTGCGCCATTGCATTTGCGGCTTCGGACAGCTGTTCGGCCAGTTGCTCGGCGCTTTCGGCCTGACCGTTAAAGTTCATTGTGACCTGACCGTTTTCCACGTTCGCTTCGATCGCACCGGACTGCATCGCCTCAGATAGGGCATCGGCCAAATCTTCCATTGCCTTTTGCTTGGCCTGATCCTGCGCGTCGCCGCCTTCCCCTTGGGCGCCGTCACCTTCGGTCTCATCGGGTTTGGTTTCGATCTGCTTTTTCTCGGTCTCGGTCGTTTCCTGCGTGATCTCTTTGATCACCGCCTGATCGGGCGAGGGGCTGAATTCCAGCTTGAGGATCGTGGTGCCCTTGGGCTGTTCCATCACGGGCACCTGTTTCTGAACACCGAAGCTGTTCTTCAGGCTGCCCGCGATCATCTTGAATTTAGGCTGGTTGAATTCGGCAAAGGACAGAATAAGCACGAAGAACGCCATAAGCAGCGTTGCCATGTCCGCAAATGTGGCCATCCACGCAGGCGCACCCACCGGAGGACACTTTGGGCAATCCTCTTCGGGGGTTTCTTCGGCCTGAACGGGAAGGGGGATCGGCTTTTTGGCCATGGCGTATTTGCCCTACTCTGTCTTCTATGCTGCTTTAGGCGGCGTCTTGCATCTTGGCCTGCGCCTTGGGCGGCAGGTTCGCAAGCAGCTGTTCCTGTACATTCCGGCCCGACTCGCCGCGGGCGATGTTGCGCAGGCCTTCGATGACCATCTCGCGGTAGACCACCTCGTCGCCGGTGTAGCCTTCCAGCTTGGTGTTCATGGGGCCGAATAGAACGTTCGCGATGAACGCACCGTATAGAGTGGTCAACAAGGCCACCGCCATCGCGGGGCCGATGGACTTGGGATCGGCCATGTTACCAAGCATCTGCACCAGACCGATCAGCGTACCGATCATGCCCATTGCAGGGGCGATATCGACCCAGGCTTTCAAAACACCCTGCGCCGCGGCGTGGCGGGCTTTCATGGCTTTGATCTCCTGGTTCATCTGCTTGGCCATTTTGTGCTCGTCCGCACCATCGACCAGCATCTGAAGTCCTTTGCCAAAGAACTTGTCCGGCACCTCTGCGCCTTCCAGCGCCATCATGCCGTCCTTACGTGCCTTGTTCGACAGATCGACCATAGTTTCGATCAAGGCTTCGGGTTTGGGGGCTTTTGGCATGAAGGCTTTTGCCATCGCGCCAAAGCTACCAAGGAACACGCCCATAGGGGCTGTGTACATAACTGCAAAGAACGCGCCCCCGAAAACGATCAGGATCGAGGGTACGTCGATGAACGGCCCGATGCCGCCTGCAGAGATCATTGCGCCAAGGATCATGCCCATTGCGCCAAGAAATCCGATAAGTGTTGCGATATCCATGAGGGGTCTGAACTCCCGTCAAATGTTGCTTCGGTGATGTCAAAGCAAACGACGTGCCAAACGCTATATATATATCAAAGACTCATGCGCATATGGATATGGGATAACGATACTGAATAGAATCAATGCCTTAGGTCGATACGCATTTTTTTCTAAACAAAAAACGCGGACCTGCCGTTCTCCTAATCAGACGCCGAGGGGCGCACACCAAACCGAACACAGGAGACGCCACAATGGCCATCATCAACACGAATATCGGTTCTATCAATGCTCAGGCGAGCATGGCTCGCGCAAACTCCGACATGGAAGTCTCGATGGAGCGCCTGTCGACTGGTAAGCGCATCAACTCGGCGAAAGACGACTCGGCTGGTATGGCCATCGCTGAAAAGATGACCTCGCAGATCATGGGTCTGAATCAAGCGGTTCGCAACGCCAACGACGGCAAGAACCTGCTGGACACCACCGAAGGCGCACAGGTCGAAGTTTCGAACATGCTGCAGCGTCTCCGCGAACTGGCCGTTCAGTCGTCGAACGACACGAACACCGCTAGCGACCGTGGTAACATCTCGGCGGAAGGTTCGCAGTTGATCACCGAGATCAACCGCGTCGCCACCGACACCACCTTCAACGGTATGAAGATCCTGGACGGCTCGTTCACTGGCAAGCAGCTGCAGATCGGTGCGGACACCGGCCAGTCGATCGAAGTCAACGTAGACAGCGTGCACTCGACCGAAATCGGTTCGCACTCTTTCAGCACCTCGATCAAGAGCAACGCGCATGCAACCGACAACGGTATCGCTGGCGAAACCATCTCGGTCACCGGTCACACCGGCACTTCGGACATCACTGTCGCAGCGAACACTTCGGCAAAAGATCTGGCAGCTGCTGTGAACAAAGTATCGGCTTCGACCGGTGTGGACGCTTCGGCAGAAACCAACGCCGAGATCTCGCTGAGCGCTGCTGGTAACGTCACCTTCTCGGTGAACGGCACCGACCTTGGTACCGTCGCTGTGACTGACAACACCGACCTGCGCGGTCTGCGTGACGCCATCAACAACAAAGCGGGCACCACTGGTGTGACTGCGAAGATGGGCGATGACAACAGCACCATCATCCTGACCGACAAGACCGGTGACGATATCTCGATCTCGGGCTTCGAAGACCAGCAGACCACTCCGGCCGCTGCAATGACTGTGACCGCTCTGGAGCGTGACGGCACCTCCGACAACGCATCGCAGACTCTGTTGGCTGACGGCTCGGCAGGTGACGCGACTGTTGCAGGTCAGGTTGAATTCACCTCGATGAAGGCCTTCTCGGTCTCGGGTGGTGCAGCTGGCGCAGACGTCGACTTCCTGGACGCAGACTCGAACACCTCCTCGCTGGAAAAGGTTTCGGATATCGACCTGACCACTGCTGAAGGCGCATCGAAGGCGATCAAGGTTCTGGACGTGGCTCTGTCGAAGGTTTCGCAGTCTCGCTCGGATCTGGGTGCGGTCTCCAACCGTCTGGACAGCACCATCTCGAACCTGACCAACATCACCACCAACGTGGAAGCTGCACGTAGTCAGATTGCTGACGCCGACTTCGCCAAAGAATCGTCGGATCTGGCACGCGGTAAAATCCTTAGCCAGGCGGCAACTTCGATGCTGGCACAGGCGAACGCGTCGAACCAGAACGTCCTGTCGCTGCTCCGCGGCTGACGGAAAATTGACACCCAAGAATCAACCCGGCGCCTCGGCGTCGGGTTTTTTCGTTTAGATTCAATAAGAAGAAATTTTCTTCACTTTTTTACTAAAATGCCCGAATGGGTAGCCGTTAGGTGTCAAATAAGCTGCCTTGCGAGAATCCGTCACTGGGTCCCTAATTGGGTCATTCCAGGAGGGAACGACATGCAACTCAGCTACACTCAACAAATCGGACAGCGCCAATCGCTGGTGATGACGGCTCAGCTTCAACAGGCGATCTGCCTTCTGCAACTGAGCAACACGGACCTTCAATCCTACATCGAATCCGAAGCGGAAGAGAATCCGTTCGTTGAGGTGGCCCGCCCCACCAATGACCGTCTGCGTGAGCCTTTGCTGAAGAAGCATTCCGCATCGGACTATGACGATATCACTGCTCGCGCCGCTGACCACGCTCCCTCCCTCTATGGTCATGTAGCTGCGCAATTCGATCTGATGTTCGGCAATGCCCGTGAACGGGTGATTGCAGAGCAGTTCCTGGAAGGCATCGAACCCAGCGGTTGGTTGAGCGAGCCTCTGGAAGACATCGCTTTCCGTGCCGCCATCACGATGGAAGAGGCCGAAGATATGCTGGACCGCATCCAGCAGGTTGAACCCGCCGGTCTGTTTGCTCGTACTTTGGCCGAATGTCTGCGTCTGCAAGCCATCGACAAGGGCCTGATGAGTCCCGTGATGGAAGGCGTTCTGAACAACCTGCCCAAGCTGGCGGCTGCCGATCTGAACGGCCTGTCTCGCGCTTGTGGCTGCGATATGGACACCCTTCGCGACACTCTGAAAGAGCTGCGCTGCCTGAACCCCAAGCCGGGTGCAGATTTTGAATATGGTGACGTGACCCAGCGCGAACCCGATCTGATCGTGACCAAAGGCGAAGAGGGATGGGTCGTGGACCTGAACCGCTCGACCCTGCCGTCGGTTGTGGTGGATGAGGCCAAGGCCCAAAGCGTCACCCGTGACAAGACCGCCACCGAATTCGTCGGCGAGCGTCTGAACCTTGCCCGCTGGCTGCGCCGCGCGGTCGAGCATCGCAACCAGACCGTCATGATGGTCGGCGCTGAAATCGTCCGCCGTCAGGCCAAATTCCTTGAGCATGGCCCCGCGCATATTGTGCCCATGACCCTCAAGGATGTGGCCGAGAAGGTTGGCGTACATGAAAGCACCGTCAGCCGCGTGACCACCGGCATGCTGATCGTTACCCCGCAGGGCACCTTTGGCCTGAAGACCTTCTTCAGCACCGCCCTCAGCACCGATGGCGATGAGGCGGCCTCTTCGGCGGCGATCCGTCACCGCATCCAGCAACTGGTCAAGGACGAGGACGCAAACCGTCCCCTCAGCGACGACGCGCTGGCCAAGATCATCACCGACGAAGGCACCCATCTAGCCCGCCGCACCGTCGCGAAATACCGCGAAATGCTGAAGATCCCTTCGTCCTTCCAGCGCAAGCGTATGGCGAAACTGAACGCCTGATCCCTTTACCCCCGGAGCCGGCCTCCAGACGGCTTCACCCCCCGAAACCCCGTGTCCCCCAAGGCACGGGGTTTCTTCGTGTCTGAACATGTGATGTTGCCCGCGTTCGCTGCCCGCCATTGGAATTGGCTCGGCCCCCCACCCGTGTGGTTGGAGGTGCGATCAAAGAAAAACCCGCACAGCCCTAGGGCTGTGCGGGTTTCATGCTTTCGTGAGTGGGGGCAGTTACAGCGCCTCGACCTCGTGCTCTTCAACGCGGGGGACGGGATCGTAGACAAAGTGCAGCTCGGGGAATTCTTTCTTCAGGTAGCCGTGCACCTTGGCCTCGGATGAGGCGGCGATGACCATGAAGGGCTTCATACCCCGTGCGATACGGTCGCGGCGGAAGAATTCGGGGCCGGTGTTCCAGAAATAGGTCCACGCCAGCACCTGCGTCAGAAGCACCACATATAGGCCGATGGGCGCGGTGACGATGATCGTCGCCACCCAGATCGCCAGCGGCGTCCACAGGCGCATCTGCGCCAGCCACAGGGGCGTCAGGGCAATCGCCAGTGCCGAGGGGCGCTGCTGTTGCAGATCGTAGACATCATTGATGTCCCGATAGACCTCCCAGTTGATCAGCCCGTCGGGCAGGATGCGCTTGGCGTTTTTGGCGGCTTCTGCGGCGTCGTATTCCGCGCCGCGTGTCCATGTGCCAAGGTTGGGATTGCTGGCCAGAACCACAAACTTGCGGCCCTCGCGCTCGAAGGTCAGCGCCACGGTAATCCCTTTGCGGCCAAACCGTTCGCGCAGCTGCATTTCACCGCCGTCAAAGGGCAGGCCATTGACGGCAATCAATTCATCCCCAGATTTTAATCCAAGGGCAATCGCCGCCACGTCCAGCGCCTTTAACTTCAGGCGGTGGGCCGGCGGCGATTTGGAATCAGTGTCGTTGGAGGCGGGTTCTGTGCTCATGGGAATTTGAACGGATTGGGCTCTGCTTTCGGCGCGGATTTACGGGCGCTGCTGCTGCTGCTTTTCTTCGAGGAGGAAGAGGTCGTGCGTTTTGGCGCAGGGGCGGGCGCTGCGGGTTTCGCGGCCGCAGCGGGCGGCGCGTTGGTCACAGCCGCTGCCAGCATCTTGCTAAGCGCCAGTTGCAGGTCCGAAATGCCGCCCTGGATCGCCTCGCGCGTGGTGGTGGCGCTGCTGTCGATCCGGTCGGTAATCGCACTGGCCATCTGGGCAGACATGCCGCCGGATTCGGAGGTTGTGGACTCAAGCTGGGTCATCACCTTTTCTTCCGTGCCGGTCAGCGCCTCGATCACACGGGTTACCCCGTCATTTCCGGCAGCTTCCAGCTTGGCCATGCGTTCGCTCAGACCGTTCACCGCATCAAGCTGACCGTTCAGCTGGGTCACGCTATCTTGGAACATTGCCAAAGCTTCGATCTGGGTCGCAGAGGTGCGGCGCATCTCGGCCAGTGTCTTGAAATAGACCAGACCGCCAAGCGCGATAGACACGGCTGCCCCGACCAGCGTTCCGATCATCACGGGCTTTAACTTGTTGCCGAACTTGTCCAGACGGGCCGCGGCGGCCGAGGTTTCGCTTTGCAGGCGCGACACTTCGGAGGCGGCATCATTGGCGGCTTCGGCGGCCTCAAGGGCCAGCCGGATGGCGTCTTTTAGTTCATCCGCAGGATTGGGGCCGTCATCGACGATTTCTGCATCTTCGACGTCTGCCGCTTTGGATCTCTTGCTCATGGTCACTCCTACTGGAAACTAAGGGGGGAGCATTCGCTGAGGTTATGCATGTTACGTGCCAGTTGCGATCTGGCCACCCGATCGGGTTAGGTGATCCATCGGATTAGTCTCTTTCGGAGAGGTGCCTAAAGCTCTGGGGCCTTGTGCCGTTGTCAGAGTCAATCCGCCGGTGTGCGCTCAGCACCGGCACCCATGGCCTGCAACGGAGACCGCAACGCATGTCCCAGACTGCTCAAACACCCGTAACCTCTGAAGCATCTGCGTTTGTTTCGCTGGAAAACCTCAAGCCCTTCGCCAAGATTGTCTTCGGTGACGGGGCCCACGAAGTCGCGCGTTGCGGGGATGACACCACCTTGGCCTATCGCCCTGAAGGCACGTCGGACTGGCAATCGCTGGGGATGATCCTTGAAGATGGCTGGCCCCGTATTGGTGGCGGCATCATTCTGAGCCGCCCTGACGCGCTGGCCCGTTTCGTGCGTACTCATGTGGTGCGGATCGAGGGCAACTATGGCCCTTCGGACCCTGTGCCCTACGCGCTGGATGACCTGAGCTGGCTGGTCCGTGACACCGCCGATCCTGCCACCGTTGAAATCAAGGTCGGGGATGAGGACTGGGCGACCGTAACCATTGGCGAAATGCCGAAGGAAAAGATGAAAGACCGCGCCGTTGCAGCTCTGGTCAAAGCGCAGCCTGATCTGGAACTGGAGGTCTCGGCCGATATGATCGGCTGGGCCGAGCGTCTGGGCGCCGGTGCACAGATCCTGCCGGTGATGTAACGCCGCTTTCATAGGAATAGCGATTTACGGAACGGGCTGCCATGAGGCGGCCCGTTTTGCGTTTATTCGCCGGTCTGGAATTTTTCGATTGCGCGGGCGATCTGGTAGCGCAGGGCGGCCGCCATACAGACCGCCGAGGTCAGCCACAACCCCAGCATCCGCATCCCTTCGGCCTGCATGGCCTGATCGGCCAGCGCAAGGCTGACGCCCGCAAAACTGAGGGTCGAGATCAGCGTGCCGACCGATTGACGATGACGTTTCTTCTGCATCTTACTTCTTCTCCTCGGGGCGACCGTGTTCATCCAGTCGCAGTTCTTTCGGGATTTCCAGATCAGGCATTTCCGTGGGCATGTCGTGATCCAGACGGTAGACGTGGGCCAGAATGGCGGCGACCGCCACGTAGAGGGCCTCGGAAATCGGATGGTCCAGGGCGCTGGTAAAGAACAGCGCACGGGCCAAGGGGGGTGCCTGAATGGTGGTAACCTTTGCAGCAGCGGCCCGTTCGATGATCCGGTGGGCCAAAGCGCCCTTGCCCATGGCCAGCACGATGGGGGCGTCGTTTTCATCGGGGTTATAGCGCAGGGCAACCGCAAAGTGGGTCGGGTTGGTGATGACGGCTGTGGCGTCCGGCACCTTTTCCAGCGATTTGCGGCGGGCAGCGCCGTTCTGAGCGGCCTCCATCTGGCGGCGACGGATCGCGCCTTTGATTTCGGGGGAACCTTCGGACTGCTTCATCTCGTCCTTCATTTCTTGCCGAGACATCTTCAGGCTCTTATTCAGGCTGTAGAACTGGTAGCCCACATCTACCGAGCCGATGACCGCCAGGCCGATGGTCAGGGCGATCAGCAGCTTGATCAGCCCGCCGTTGAACGTCGAGAGGGCACCAGAGGGGGACATGGAGTACATCTCGCCCATGTTGGGCAGCATCCCCATCAGCACCCCGTAGGCCGCGCCGCCCAATAGGCCGACCTTCATCAGCGCCTTGCCCAGTTCCACTAGTGATTTCATGGACACCATGCGTTTCAGCCCCGCACCGGGGTTCAGCTTGCTGCCCTTGAACGACATCGCTTTGGTGGAGAAGTTCAGACCGCCCATGCCCGCCTGCACCACGAAGGTCAGGATCAGCATGGGAATGCCAAAGGACATGCCGATCAGGAACATGGTCCAAAGGGCCTCGCTGCTGCGGGTGACGATGATGGTCTCCAGCTGTTCGGTGGTGTCAAAGCGCAGCCACGTGGCCCAACGGCCCGCCAGCATCTGGCCCATAGCCGATGTGGTCATCACCAGAGCGATGGCCGAGATAATGCTGAAAAGGACAAAGATCTCCTTGGACGTAAGAACCTTACCGTCTTCGCGGGCCTGTTCTTTCTTTCGTTCGGATGGGTCTTCTGTCTTTTCTTGGCCGTCGTCACCCTCTGCCATTGGCCATCTCCCTCAGGGTGTCGCGCAGCAGAACAAGGGCTTCGTCCGTCAGGTGTTCGAAGGCCACTGCCAGCGCGGGCGCGTTAAAGAAAAGCAGCACCACGGTCGCGGTCAGCGTCATGGGGAAGCCGAATGAAAAGATGTTCATCTGTGGGGCCGAGCGGGTGATGACCCCGATCAGCACGTTCACCAGCAGAAGGATCGTGACGATGGGCATCATGATCTGGGTGGACATCTGGAACATCATCGCCGCCGCTTCTTGCCCGGCCGATAGGGCAGGTGCAGCTTGGAAACCGGCCCCGGCGGGGATGGTTTCATACGTTTTGATCACCAGTTCCAAGGCCACCAGATGCCCGTCGGTGGCCACAAACAGCCCCAGCAGAAACAGGCTGAAAATCTGCGAGACCACAGGCGCGTTGGTGCCCGATGCGGGGTCGATCTGCGCGGCAAAGCCAAGACCTGCGGTCGAGGCGATCCGGTCACCGGCCACACTGGCCGCGCCGAATAGGATGGTTAGCAGAAGGGCAGGGATCAGACCGATGGCGATCTCGGTCAGGACCATGCCGACGGCGCTAAGTTTCACCAGTTGCTCAACGGGGGGCATGTCAAAGTTCGAATAGACAACGATGCCCAGAAACACGCCAGTGATCACGCGGATCGGCAGCATGATATAGCGCGCGCCAAAGAACGGAGCCGCCACAATGAAGGCGCCCACGCGCAGCATGGCGAACATGAATTGCAGCGCGACCTCGACCACCTCTGTCAGAGGCAGGCCGGGAATTCCGCTAACTGTGTTCGCCAAGGGAAGCATGTCAGTGCACCGTCGAAATCGTCTCGAAGACAAAGCTGAAGTAGTCGGACATCACCCGCAGCATGAAGCCCGAGAGCAGCGCCATAGAGATCAGCACCACCGCCAGTTTCGGCACAAAGCTAAGGGTGCTTTCGTTGATCGAGGTTGCGGCCTGCAAAACCCCGATCAGCAGACCCACCGCCAGCGCGATGCCAAGGATGGGACCGGCGGTCATCAGGATGTTCCAGTAGGCGATCTTGAGGTGTTCGATATTCGCGTCGAAATCCATGGGGTTATCCTCCCATAAAGCTGCTGGCGAGCGAGCCCATCGTCAGCGCCCATCCGTCCACCAGAACGAAGAGCAGCAGCTTGAACGGCAGCGAGACCAGCATGGGTGACAGCATCATCATACCCAGCGCCATCAGGATCGAGGCGATGACCATGTCGATGACCAGAAACGGCAGGAACAGCAGGAAACCGATCTGGAAGGCGGTCTTCAGTTCCGAGGTAATATAGGCAGGCAGCAGCACCGACAGGGGCACATCCTCGGGCGAGGCATAGGGGCCTTCGCCGGACAGTTCACTGAACATCAGCAGATCGTTCTGGCGGGTGTTGCCCATCAGGTATTCGCTGACGATCTTGCTGCCCGACTCCAGCGCCGTTGTGGCGGGCATGTTGCCGTCCAGATAAGGCGAGAGCGAGGTGTCATAAAGCTCGGTCAGGACCGGCTGCATCACGAAAAAGCTCAGGAACAGGGCGACCGCGACCAACACTTGGTTCGGCGGGGTCTGCTGGGTGCCAAGGGCCTGACGCAGGATCGACAGCACGATGATGATGCGGGTAAAGGCGCTCATCCCCAGAACAATCGAGGGCAGGACCGTCAGCACGGTCATCAGCGCCAGAACTTGCAAGGTCAGCGAATAGGTGACCTCGCCATTCTCGCCGCCGGGTTGGGTGAGGCTCAGGGCGGGCAGGCCCTGAGCCTCTGCGGGCATGGCGATAGAGATCATCGCCATGGAAACGATCAAAGCGGTCCAGACCATCGGGGGCGTGCGGCGCAGGGTGCGGGCGATCATTGGGCGGTCTCCTCTTGCGCAGGGGTGCGGGCGGCAAGGGGAACGATCTGGGCCTGTCCCTTGCGGGGCAGGATCGCCAGCATGGGCTGGCCGTCGGCCTCGATCAGAACAGCGCGTTCGCCTGCGCCGATGGCGGCGGCCTCGCAGACCACCAGACGGCGGCCCTGCTTGATCTTGGACCCTATCCGGCCCTTGTTCATCTGCACCGCGACCCACGCGAGGCCCATCACGGCCAGAAAGGCCAGTGTGGTGAGGATCTGTTGTGTCTCTAGGAAATCCAACGGTCTGCTCCAGTTTCCTGCCATTTGCACAGGAAAGGGAGCAAGTTTCATGCCGACCGTGGGCGCACCTTCCTATCCGATAGGAGGTGCTGGGCGGCGCAAAGGGATGCGCCGCAATGCCGTGTGTGCGTTTTTAACCCCTTCAGCGGGGGTTAGACCGAGGCCATGCGGGTTTCGGGGTCGACAATCTCGCCAAAGCGGATGCCAAAACGTTCCCCGACCACCACGACCTCGCCGCGGGCGATGATGGTGCCGTTGACCAGAATATCCAGCGGATCACCGGCCATGCGGTCCAGTTCAATCACGCTGCCTTCGTTCAGGCGCAGAAGGTCCTGAATGGTGATCTGGGTGCGGCCCACTTCGACGGTCATGCGGACCTTGACGTTGGCCAGCATCCCCAGCTTGCCGCTGACTTCTGCGGGTACGGTGTCGCTCATGTCTGTGCTCCTTTCGGTGCAAGGTCAGTGCCCGTGGGCAATTGTTGTGTGATGTTGATGGCGGCTTTGCCAGAGACTTCCCCCAGCTCGCCCATAAAGAAGGTCTCGCCTCCGATCAGCAGGCGCGGTTTGGGCTTGAGGTTCACAGGAACCACTTTGCCTGCCGTGATGCCGCTGATCTGGCCCAGTTGCACTTCGGGCTCGTCCAGATGGGCCTCGATGGTCAGCGGAACCTCCATGACGGCGCGTTCCAGACGCTGGCGCCAGCTCAGGTCTTCGCCCATTACATCCGACTGGGTGCGCGAACGCAGCTGCGCGGCAATCGGTTTCAGGGTTTGCAGGGGATACAGGATATCCACATCCGCAGGGTCCGCATTGGGCAGCTGCACGATGAAGGAACACTTCACCACCTGATCCTGCCCGTCCAGAAAGCTGGCGAATTGCAGGTTTTCCTCGTGGCTGGGTTTGGTGAAGTTGATCTGGAACAGATCACGCCATGCCATCTCCAGCGCACGGTTCAGCCCGCCCACCACCAGTTCGATCACCCGCAGTTCGGTTGCGGTGAATTCGTTGCGCCCGCTGGGGGGCGGCTGATCAATCGAGCCGCCGTAATACACGTTCGTCAGCAGCGAGACAAAGCTGGGTTGCAGCACCACCATCTGGGTGCCGCGCAGCTCATCGATCCGGCTGATCGTCAGGCTGGAAAAGTTGTCCAATTCGTCCGTGTAATGGTCATAGCTTTTCACCTCGGGGGGAAAGCTGCTGATCCGGGGCTGCATCCGCAAAAAGGGCAGGAACACACTGCGGGCCAGACGGTTGAACCGCTCGTTCACCATGCGCAGGCCGTAGTAGTCACCCAGAGCCGAATGGTTGTCTTCGCCGAATTTATACGGTTTCGCCTGAGAACTGGCGTCGTTGGCGTCGCCATCGTTGTCCAGGTTCTTGAGGCCGTCGACCAGTGCGGCGACCTCGAAGCTGGAAAGTTTTGTTGCCTTTGCCATACCGCGCTCCGCCGATCTTACTGCAGCACGAAAGAGGGGAAGAACACGTCTTCGATCCCGCCAAAGCCTTCCAGCTGTTCAAGGCGTTCGTTCACCGCATCCCTCAGGGTCAGCGACAGCAGCGCGCGGCCATCCTTGCCAGCCACATCCTCTTCGGAAAAGCCGCTGATCACCGCAAGCATATCAGAACGCAGCGCCATTGCGTGGTTTTCTACGTTGCTGATCACCTGCTGATCATACTGGGTCGACATGCCGATACCCACCTGAAGGAACCGGCGCGAGCCGCGCAGGTTCGTGGTCAGAGGTTCGGGGAATTCGTAGTAGTTCGTCTCGAAGACCGGAGTTTCGGGGATGTCTTTCATCTTGCGCTGGGGACCGCCTTCGCCTTCCCCTTCGCCTTCTGCGCCATCACCGCCGCCTTCGCCGCCGCTGCCGTCTGTCGAGGTCCGTTCGACCAGACGCAGCACCTCTTCCGAGGGTGAAATCTGCTGGCCCGCGTAGAAAATCCCCGCGCCAAAGCCGCCGCCAAGAATGACGAGGGCGCCGACAACCATCAGGATGATCTTGACCAGACCACCTTTCTTTTTGGGAGCATCTGCGTTTGCGTCACTCATTGTTCAATTCCTATGCCTCTACGTCCACCAGTCTGTTGGGATCGCGCTGCTTTTGCGCGGTGCTGGTCTGATTCATGTCTTCGCCGTTCTGTCCGGCAATTCCGTTTGCGTTGCCGTTGCCATTGCCCTGACCGCCTTGGCCGCCAAGGTTCTTGTGTCCGGCGCTGGCGTCATGGCTTGCCAGTTCGATACCTGCTTTCGCCATCATCTCGGACAGGCGCTGCTGGTTGTCGTTGAACTGGCGCGCCGCTTCGGCGGTTTCCGTCACGATCATCACGCTGGCCTGACCGTCGCGCAGTTCCATACGCAGCTGGACGCGGCCCATGTTTTCGGGGGTCAGCTGGATCTCGATCGCTTCGCCATCGGCCAGTTGTTCAAGGCCGAAGTTCTCGACCATGGTTTCTGGCCAGTTGGCATCCTCAAGCGAAAGTTCTGCGTTCGCCAGGCTGGGGCGCTGGGTGTCACCGGTTGGCATGGTGAAGCTGTCCGGCGATTGCTGGACCTGTACCATGGGCGCGGCGGTCGGTTGGCCTTGCACGGGTTGCTGGGGCAGGCCCTTGTCTGCGATCAGGCTGGCGACGGTGTCGGTCTCGGTGTCGCCCATGATCATCTCGGGGCTCAGGGCCTGCTGCATCGGATCGACGGCGGCCATTTCCATAGCAAAGCGGGGCTCAGCGCCGGTACGCGACAACGCGGGGGCGGTCTGTTCCGCCTGAGCCGCCAGCGCGGCTTTGCCAACGACCGGAGATTTCGCGTTGGCGGCCGACTGAACGCGCGACAGGGTCGAGGCTGCCGGAGCGCCTTGGGTGCCGACCTGCAACGCTTGCGGCGCGGTGCTGGCCATGCGCTGACCTGCGGCACTGCGCAGTTGCGCGGCGGTGGTGGGCGCGCTGAGAGTGGCGTTTTGTGCCGTCTGGCCTGCGGGCGACACGGCCTGACCGGTGATCGCGGCGGCCTGCAGTTGCGCATCATCTTGTGCGACCGGTTGTGCGGTCACTTGTGCGGCATCCGGCAGGGCAACTTCCGCGTCGGGCTGCGCTTTGACCTGGTCCACGGGCTGGGCCGCGACGGTTTGTTCAGGCGCAACGTCCGATGCCTCTGCCGATTTGGCGGGCTTTTCAGATTTTGTCGCCGTTTCAACGGGTGACTTCGCCGCTTTGACGGTCTTGATGTCTTTGGCCTCTGCCTGCTTGGCGGTCTGTGTGACCTCTTCGGTCTGCGCGGTCACAGGGGCAGAGGTTGCCAGCTTTTCGCGGGTGGCTTGCGCCTTTAGGCTTTCGGGTGTGTCTGCGCTGACAGTCTCGGGCGTGGTGTCGCCTTCGGGCTGCGCCGCGATGGGGGCAGCAACAGTGGCAGCGGTCTTGATGACCTGAGCGGCCTCGGTCGGTGCATCCACCGCCGCCTCTACCGGCGCATCGCCAGTCTGCGCAACGGTTTGCGGGGTTCCCTTTACGGCGGCCTCGGTCACGACCTGCTGCACGGGTTTTGCGTCTGTTACGGCATTCACCACACCTTCGGCGTCGTGCGCAGTTTCGGCAGCTCTGATAGGCTTGTCACTTGTGGGGACCGCTGTCGCGACGGCTTCGGGCTTGGCAGTGGTCAGCCCACCCTTGGGCAAACGCGCAATGGGCGGCAGACCCAGAGCGTCGTCCTCGCCTTCATTGGTGGCACCGGCAATCTTCAAAGCAGTCTCTTTGCCTTCAGTGTCTTGCTCGGCACCCTCGCCTTCGGGCGCGACAACGATCTTCGCTCCTTCGGCCTCAGAGCCGGCGTCACCGGTGGCCTCATGGATCAGATTTCCAAAGGTCTCGCCCTTCGGAGCCGTGCCAGAGGCGGCAACGGCGGCTTTGGGGGCGTCGACCTTCAGGAAACTAGGTTCCGAGAGAGATACGGGTGTCATTGTCATCCTTTCACGCGCAATGCGTTCGAGAAAAAGCATTCATTCAAAGATGGTGTTGCAAGACCGGTGCCAAGTTTGGCGTTACTTCGGTTGAACACCCCGTTCACCCAGTCGGGCGTCTTCCTTGGCGTCGGCCTCGGCGCGGGCCTCACGGCGGGTTTCTTGGGCCTTTTCGCCGTAGATCCTGACGCGCTGTTCGGCTTTGGCCACACGCATGCGGGCCTCTTGCAACAAGGCTTCGTGCTTTTGCCGCTGCTCTTCGGTTTTCACCAATTGGGTCGCAATCGCGTTGCCGAACCACATGTTCGAGGCCAGCTGCCCCTTAGAAACCATGCCCGAGTTACCCGCGTTGCTTTCAGCCAAGAGGTTGCGCAACTGGTTGGCCTGCGCTTCGGCCGTGGCGGCCTTTTTGCTGATCTGGCCAAGTTCTTTGCTTTCCTCGCCCAAGGCCGCCTTTTCCTTGCGGACCATCAGGTCCATCAGCTTTTCCTTGCGCGTCATCCGATGCTACCTCCGGAAAGGGCCAGCACCGCTTTGCGGCTTTCGGGGAAGGGCGATTTTTCGTCCACGGGTTGCTGGATCAGGTTCTTGATGCGGGGCCAGTTGTTGACGGCCTCGTCCAGTTCGGGGTCCTGACCGGGGGTGTAGGCGCCCATCAGCATCATATCGCGGTTGTCCATGTACATGCTGACCATGCGGCGCAGCTTCAGGGCGGCGCGCTGGTGGTCTTTGTCCACGATGTCGTTCATCACACGGCTGACCGACTGGGGAATGTCGATCGCGGGATAGATGCCCATCTGCGCCTGCTTGCGCGACAGCACAAGGTGGCCGTCCAGAATGGCGCGGGCGGTGTCCACAACGGGATCGTTGGTGTCATCGCCGTCGGCCAGAATGGTGTAGAACGCGGTGATCGAGCCTTCGCCCTTCAGGCCCGGTCCGGCCCGTTCGATCAGCGTCGGGATCATCGAGACCACGGACGGTGTATAGCCCTTGGCGGTGGGCTGTTCCCCCAAGGCCAGACCGATTTCGCGGCGGGCATGGGCGCAGCGGGTCAGCGAGTCCATGATCAGCAGCACATCTTTGCCTTTGCTGCGGAAATACTCGGCAATCGCGGTGGCGCGGTTCGCCGCCCGCAAACGCAGCAGGGGCGAACGGTCGGCGGGTACTGCCACAACGCAGGTCTTATGGGCATTCTCGCCGTTCATGATGTGGCCGACGAATGCGCCAACCTCGCGGGCGCGTTCCCCGATCAGACCCACGACAACTATGTCGGCGTTGGTGTTCTTGGTCATCATCTCTATCAGGACCGACTTACCCACGCCCGAGCCTGCGATGATCCCCACGCGCTGGCCGCGGCCCACGGTGAGGGCGCTGTTGATGATGCGCACACCCACATCCAGAACGCTGTCTACGGGCTGGCGGGCCAGCGGGTTCTGCACTTTGCCCGCCAGCGGCCATTTCACGTCGCCCACGGGCACGGAGCCGTCATCCAGCGGCTGGCCTTCGGCATCGATCACGCGGCCAAGCAGGGCCTCGCCCATCATCGCGTTATGGCCGCCATCCTTGCGGGTGACTTTGGCACCGCAGACGATGCGGGCACCGGGGGTATCCAGAAACAGCATGTTGCGGCCATCGCGAAAGCCCACAACCTCGCCATGGACGCCTTCGCCGTCTTCGGTTTCCACATGGCAAATCGCGCCGGGGCTGGCAGGAAAGCCGGTGCATTCCAGAATAAGGCCGTCATAGCGCAGCACCTTGCCTGACATGGCGGGGGTGGGGGCCTTTGCCAGATCATCAAGGCCGGCGGTCAGTTGGCTGAGAAGTGCGCTCATGTTGTCCGGCTCCTTATCGGCGGGTCAGGCTGTCAGTGATCGAGATATCGGGCGTCGCCACACCCACATCGCCGCGGCGCAGGTCTTTGTCCGCGATCAAGCGGGCGTCTTGCAGCATGGGCGCTTCGTGCAGGTGGGGAGTGATGATCTCAAGGTCTTTGGGGTTCAGGCGGACGATGACGTCCGAAACGCCTGCCGCGATATTCTCGACGATGGTGTCGATACGCTTGGCAAAGCGGGCGGGGGTGCTGTCGATCTGTACGCCTGCACGGTCCGAGGCCAGCTTGCGCACGGCTTCGGTGATCTGATCGCGCAGACCGGCCATTGCGTCGGTGTCAGGGCGCATCAGGGCTTCGGCGGCTTTCAGGAAGGCTTCACGCGCTTCGGCCAGTTCTTCTTGCGCTTGGGCGTAGGCCTCGGCGTGACCTTCTGCGCGGGCGGTGGCTAGGGCGTCTTCGCTGACGGGTTCACCTTCTCCTTCGGTTTCGGGGGCGGTCAGGCGGCCTTTGGCCTCGCCTTCAATCAGGCCGGACTGATAGCCCTCAGCCCATGCCTCTTTGCGGATCGCCTCCACGTCAACCGACGATGCCTTGGGCTGTGCGTCCTGCACCAGCGGCGAGCCTGCATCCGCGCCAAGTGCGGGACGGGCGCGGGGGCTAAGCTCTACGCGGTCCTCGGGGACCTCTAGCGCGGGCAGTTCCTGTGCGGCGACCGAAGTAAAGCCACGGGGCTGGAAGTCGCGGGTTTCATCCGAGGGGCGGGCAGGCACGGGGCTGCGGCCCACAAAACCGGTTTCGTCGGCCTCGCGGATCAGGCGCATGATGTCTGCGTGATCCAGTGCGCGGCTGAGGGTGTCGTTGTTGCGTGCGCTTTGTGCCATTAGACCATCTCCTCACCACCGCGACCGGCAAGGGTAATCGTTCCTGCATCGGCAAGACGACGGGCCACGGCGACAATCTGTTTCTGGGCTTCCTGAACTGCGGTGAGGCGAACGGGGCCCATGGCCTCCATTTCGTCCTCGATGTTGGCGGCGGCGCGGCTGGACATACAACCCAGCAGCTTGCGCAGCAGCTGGTCGTCCGCCCCTTTGAGCGCCAGAGTAAGAACTTCGGGTTCGATTTCGCGCAGCAGGGTCTGCAGGGCGCGGTCTTCCGACTGGATAAGGTTGTCGAAGACGAACATGTTGTCCTGCAGGTTCTCCATGAGGTCTTTGTCTTCGCCCTTGATGGCCTTCATGATGCGCTGTTCCATGTCCTGCTTGGTAAAGTTCATGATGCGCGCCGCCGAGCGGATGCCGCCAATCTGGCTTGCCCGCAGGGTGGTGTTGGCCTTGAACTTGCGCTGCATGACCTTTTCCAGATCCTTCAGGGCGTCCGGCTGGACATTGGTCAGGGTCGCGATGCGGAAGATCACATCGGGCTGGGTGGATTCGGGCAAAAGGCGCAGCACCTCGGCGGCCAGTTGCGTGTCGATTGAGGCCACAACCAGCGCCATGATCTGCGGGTGTTCGTCCATGATCAGCTCGCAAATCGCTTTGGCGTCCATCCAGTCGAAGATCTCGATGGGATGCTCGGCGCTGGAGGGGGTGATGCGCGACAGAACCGACTGTGCCTTGTCCGGACCCAGAGCGTCATTCAGGACGGTACGCACATAGTTGCCCGCGCCGATGCCCAGATTGGTCTGCTGGCTTAACTCTTCCAGAAACTGGTCCACCACGGCGGCGATGGTTTCGTGGCTGATGCGGCGGACACCGTACATGGCGGCGCCAAGATCCTGCACCTGACCGGGGTTCAGTTCCTTCAGGACGCTGGAGGCGGCAGTTTCACCGAACAGCATCATCAGGATCGCGGCCTTCTGGGTGCCGTCGAGACCGGCGAGTTGGGTGTTTTCTTCACCTACGGGAACCAGGGCGTTCATGGGGTGACCTCCTTGTCACGCTCGATCATCAGTTCGAACACAGCTGCCACGCGGGCGCTTTCCACTTCGGCCAGATGGCGCAGCAGAGCGACCTTCTCTTCATAGGTGACAGCTTCATTCTTGAGCATTTCCACTTCGGGGCCGACGGGCAAAGCGGTGCCCTTGCCTCTGCCTTTTGCGGGTCGTCCGCCTTCGCCACCTGCGCTGCCACCGGCCATTTCGGGGGCGTCCTGACCTTCCAGGCGGGCGCGCAGGGTGGACAGGGTGTCGCCTTCGCCGACCTCTACGGTTTCGGCCAGTGCGGGGCTCAGGCCATAGTCCATGGGCTTGGGCAGCAGGCGGGACAGCAGCGGGCGGATAATCCCGAGGATGACGATCGCCAGTGCCACCAGCTGGGCCAGGATGCGGCCAACGGTCGGCAGCCAGTCGGCTTTGTACCAAGGGGCCTCGTAGACATCGAAGGTGTCGATGAAGGGGCTGGAGGAAACGGTGATGGTATCGCCGCGATCATCGCTGAAACCGATGGCGGTGCGGGCCAGTGCCTCGATCTCGCGCAGGACGGCTTCGGGCAGCATTGCGGGTTCGGTGGGATCGGCGCTGGTGGGCGCGCGCAGCAGGATGGCTGCGTTCACGCGGGTGATCTTGCTGCTGGGCGGCTGGATGGTTTCAACGCGGCGGCTGACTTCGTAGTTGCGGGTCGAGGACGACGAGGTGTTGGTCACGTCACCCGCGTTCAGACGGCCTTCGCCCGGCTGGTTGGCGGCCAGATCAGCTTCGGCAGGAGGCGTGTTCGAGATCGCACCGGGGATGCCGCCCGCTTTGCCGCTTTTGCTTTCCTCGTTCATCTTCTGCTCAGAGCGCAGAGCGGTCTGGTTCGGGCTGAACTGTTCGTTCATCACTTCGGAACGGGTGAAATCCATGTCCAGCGTGACCTGAACGGCTGCGTTGCCGAGGCCGACGATGGGGGTGATCAGGGCTTCGATACGGTTGCGATAAAGCTCTTCCATCTCGATGCGCTGGCGCGACTGCTGGTCGCTCATCTGGGTGATGGCGTCATCGCTGCCGTTGGTCAGAAGACGGCCGGTCTGGTCCACAACAGACACGTTCGCCCGCGGCATGCCGGGGATCGAGGTGCTGACAAGGCTGACGATGGCTTCGACCTGACTTTGGCCCAGTGTGTTGCCGGGGGCCACTTGCAGGAACACCGACGCGCGGGGCGGCTGGGTGTCGCGCACAAAGGCGGTGCGTTCGGGCAGGGCCAGATGCACGCGGGCCTGAGTGATGACTTTGATCTCGGAAATCGAGCGGGCCAGATCCAGCTCGTGCATGCGGCGCAGACGGGCGCTTTCGACACTGCGGCTGGTGCCCATGGGCATATCGGTGATGGTGGACAGGCCATCGGGGGTGCCTGCGGGCAGGCCTTCGGCGGCCAGCGCCATGCGGGCTTTGTGGAAGTCGGCCTTGATCACCTGAAGCTGGCCGGTTTCGGGGTCCAGCTGCGCGGTGATGCCTTGGCCGGTCAGCAGCTCCAGCGCCGAGGCCTTTTCGTTTTCAGGCAGGCCGGTGTTGAGGTTCACCATGCCCGGTGTGGACAGGAACATATAGATCATCAGACCCAGCACAGCGGCCGAGACCAGCACGATCGCCGGCATCGCCCGACGTACGCCCGGCTGGTCGGTGACACCACGGGTCCATTCAAATGCGTTCTGGCCTTTGGCCATCAGCGAATTTGCCTGTCCACCTGCGAGCACCGGAGCTGTCGATGTGTCCACCATGTTCTGTCCCTAGCGTCTAACTCGTGTTCAACCGGTCAATCAGACCGGCATATTCATGATATCGCGGTAGGCGTTCAGCGCCTTGTTGCGAACCTGAAGGGTCATCTGGAACCCGAGGCTGGCGACCTGTTGTTCGATCATCACCGATGCGATGTCGTCGGTCTTGCCGGTCTCGTAATCCTTTGCGGATTGCGCCGCGTTGCTTTGTGCGTTGGCCACGTTGTCGAGTGCGTCATTCACTCGCTGACCAAAGCTGGGGCCTTCTGCGCCCGAGGGTTTGAGGGTCTCGGTGGGTTTGGACGCCCCCGATACCGAACCGAGCGGCAGTGCGCCGAACACCGAAGTGGGGCCATTGATGCTCATTTGGTTTTGATCCTCTTAGCTTTACTGCTCGTCATTGTCGTTGTTGCCTGCGGTAGAAGTGGCCGTGCTGTCTTATGCAGCTTGGGCCATCGAGGTGTGGGGCAGCAGCCCCGGTTTGCCGTTCAGCATGATGTCTGCGGCGGTGATCTGTTTGCCGTCATGCAAGACCAGTGCCCGTTGGATCACGTTTTCCAATTCACGCACGTTGCCGGGCCAGTTGTGGGCCATCAGCACGTCGCAAGCCTCTTCGGTCAGGACGGGCAGGGCCTCGCCGCAGTGACGGCGCAGCAGGGCCGATGCCAGTGCGGGAATGTCCTCGGCGCGCTCGGCCAGTTTCTGGGTGGCCAGGGGGAAAACGTTCAGGCGGTAGTACAGGTCTTCGCGGAAGGTGCCCTCGGCGACGGCTTCGGCCATGTCGCGGTTCGAGGTGGCAATCACGCGGATATCCACGGCGCATTCATTCTGCGAACCCAGCGGAGTGACTTTCTTTTCCTGCAGCACGCGCAGCAGCTTGGCTTGCAGACCCAGCGGCATTTCCGAGATTTCGTCCAGCAGCAGGGTGCCGCCGTCTGCGGCGCGCACGATGCCTTTGTTGGCGGTCGATGCGCCAGTGAACGAGCCCTTCTCGTAGCCGAACAGGATTGCTTCCAGCATGTTTTCGGGGATGGCGGCGCAGTTGATAGCGACGAAGGGCGCATCGGCGCGGCGCGAATGATCATGGACGGTGCGGGCCAGAACCTCTTTGCCGCTGCCGGTCGGGCCGTTGATGAAGACGGTCACATCGGTGCGGGCCACGCGGGCGGTCATGTCGATCAGGGCGCCGGTCTGTGCGTCAGCGGCAACCATGCCACCGAAGGGCGCAGCGATCAGGTCCGACAGCATCAGAAGAGGACCGTTGCGCAGCGCATCCGCGGAACCGGCGGGCAGGCCGAAGCGAACCATGCGACCACCCAGCTCTTCGGTGATGGTCAGTTCGGTTGCGGCCTCATCCACGATGATGACGCGCTTGGCGCCAGCAACCTTGGCCTTTTCCACCACACCGCGCTGGCCACCCAGAGCGGCTTCGGCTGCGGCGCTGCATACAAAGGTAAGGGCTTTGCCATCGGTGGCGCATTCTACTTGTGCCCGGCGGCGCGAGAGCAGATCGGTCAGACCTGCGGCTGCGGTAAATTCGGTCGGGATAATCAGAATATCGGTCATGGCGTCCTCGCATAGCTGTCGAGGTTTTAAGAGGCAGGAGTCGTGCCAAATCGCATGTGGTCGAAAATTTTTTTCACAAAGACCCTAAAATAAGGCTCAAGCCAGCCGATGAATGAACCGATAGGGGCGAAAGGCGTGTCATTGCGCTGACTCTGACAGGGAAAAGCCGTCAGTTGACGGGATTCCGACACCCCCTTTGCCTTTCCTGCACACCGATAGACTCCCTATGGCTAGGCTGTTGGACGTAGGTAGGTAGGGCAACCCACCCCTAAGTGTGCCGAATGGATAGGGCGACCGAGTCCAAAAGAGGTATGAAACAAAATTCAACGGGGCCGTTTAGCTTTTCAGACGTCGAAATGAACAAGCGTAGGCCCAACCATGTTGTCCAAAACATACCATCTGAAGTTTCCAAGTCTGGATGCGGCGCAAATCGCGGCTCCTTTTGTGACCGAGTCCATCGGGAATGCCATCCCCGAGTGCAACATGTCCGGTCTCACTGTCCTGATCAGTAAAGAGGGCGACATTTCCGTAAATGTCTTTTTTCCCTCGGCGGCCGATCTGAAAACCTTCGAAAAGAACCACGGCGGCTTTGTGGATGCGATGAAATCCACATTCCTCTTCCGCTCAACGGGGTTCGACGGGGTCTGCATCTTTAACTTCGACGCAAGTACCGACGCAGCCTGACGAATTTTTCCAGACTCGGCACGGGGTTTGCATTGGCATCCCGGGACTGAATGAAAAGCCATGAGGCTGTCGGAAAACCGTTGTCTGACAACGTGATGCACGGCGGCTTTGAGAACGAAGCGATAGGCAAGGAAAGGCACGCGCATGAGCGCTAATCCTGAAGCCACAACTGAAAAATCAAGCGGTGGCGCACTACTCCGTGTGTCCTCTGACAAGATTGGTCGTTTGATGGACCTTGTCGGTGAGCTTTCGCTCAGCGTGTCGGAAACCGTGAACTCGCCAGATCTTGAGGGCCTTGATCTGGTCGGGTTCGATGCCGCCGCGCACCGTTTGTCCATGATCGTCCGCGAAGTGCAGGACGCCGCCACCGAATTGCGACTGGTTCCCGTCGGCGAGGTCTTCCGACGCCTGAAACGCATGGTCCGCGAGCTTGAGCGTGAAACCAAAAAAAATATTGATCTGATTATCGAGGGCGATGACACCGCCATCGACAAGCTTGTTGCTGACAAGCTCTATGATCCGCTGCTGCACGTTGTCCGTAACTCGGCCGACCACGGTCTGGAAACTCCGGAAGAGCGCGCGCAGACCTCTAAGAAGAAAGCAGGCACCATCAAACTGACCGCCGCGCAGGTGGGCAGCGAAGTGCGCATTCAGGTAATCGACGACGGTCGCGGTCTGAACCGTGAAAAGATCCTGAAGATCGCCCGCAAGCGTGGCTTTTTCGGCGAAACCGAAGAGCCCGAACCCGAGCGTCTTTGGAAATGTATCTTCGAGCCCGGCTTCTCGACCGCTGAAAAGGTCTCGACCCTGTCGGGTCGAGGCGTGGGCATGGACGTTCTGAACACCACTATGAGCGAACTGCGCGGCCGTATTGCCGTGGACAGCGAAGAAGGCTCTGGCACCACGGTATCGCTGCATATTCCGGTGTCGCTGGCCTTCCTTGACAGCATCCTGCTGCGTCTTGGCAAGCATCTGTTCACGGTGCCGGTCGAAGATATCTCCGAGATCGTCAAACCCGGTCCCAGCGACATCGTGGGTGTCTCTGCCCGTCGCGGCAAGGAAAAGGGCTCGGACATGTTGCGCCTTCGCGGCGCCCATATCCCGATCCTGCGCCTTGAGAAATTCTACAACAGCAAAGTCACCGACATGACTCCGCTGTCGGAGATGGTCTGCATCGTCTTCAACACCTCGCGCGGGACCATCGCGGTGCCTGTGGATGAGGTGATGGATCGTCAGCAAGTGGTGATGAAGCCGCTGGTCGGAAGCCTTGCCAAGGTGCGTGCCAGCTGGGGTTGCGCCCTGTTGCCGTCGGGCGAAGTCGCAATCGTTCTGGATTGCGAACGCCTTGCTTCGGGGGACGAGAAATGAGCTTCCCCGACCACGCTGGATACGAACAGATCCGCTCTTGGCTGAGCGAACGTTGCGGCATCAACTTTGCCGACAACAAGCAGGATCTGTTGCGTCAGCGTCTGTCGCGTGTGACGCGGCGGTTTGACTATGGCGATCTGAACGGCTTGGCGCACGACCTGCTGCACAATCCGCCCCAAGAGGTCGAACTGGCCGTCATGAGCGCGGCCTCGACCAACCACACCTATTTCTTCCGCGAGCCGGAAGTTCTGGACAATTTCCGCACGATGATCCTTCCCGAGATCGCCGAGCGCGCCGAGATGCGCGTCTGGAGTGCGGCGGCCTCGACCGGTGACGAAGCCTATACCGTTGCTATTCTGGTGGCCGAAACTCTGGGTCGTCAGGCGCTGAAGAAGCTCAAGATTCTGGGCACCGATATTAGCGCGCCCGTCGTGGCCCGCGCCGAGATGGGGGTCTTCCCCCACCGCCAGTTCGCACAGACGGACCCGTCGATCCTGTCGCGCTACTTCGAGCCTGCGGGCATGGAGCAATACCGCGTTAAGGAAGAGATCCGCGATGCCTGTACGTTCCGCCGGATGAACCTGAAGGCGCGGCCCTATCCGTTCATTCACCCGTTCCAGGTCGTGTTCTGCCGGAACATTCTGTACTACTTCGACCGCGCCGATCAGATCGGCACGCTGGAAGCGATCTATGACGCGACCGAACCCGGTGGCTGGCTGATCACCTCTGTCACGGAATCGATCCGTGATCTGGGATCGCGCTGGGAGCCTGTGGTGGCTGGTATCTACCGGAGGCCTGCATAATGGTTTCCACCCCTATCCGCGTGTTGATCATCGATGACTCGGCCATGTTCCGGCGCCTGCTGGCACTGGGCATCAAGAGCGATCCCGAATTCGAGCTGGTCGGCGCTGCCGCGAATGCCGAACAGGCCCGCCAGTTCATCCGCATCCGTCGTCCTGACGTGATTTCGCTGGATCTTGAGATGCCCCAGATGGACGGTCTGACCTTCCTGAAGGAAGAAATCTCGAAAGACCCCATTCCGACGGTTGTCGTCTCGTCGACGACGGCCTCCGGTATCCGCGTGACCATCGATGCCTTGCAGGCCGGTGCCGTGGACGTGCTGCCCAAGCCGCGGATGACCGCTGGCGATGACATGCTGACCGCCACCAGCCAGATCCGGATGCGCCTGAAGGCGGCCCGTGCGGCCCATGTGCGCAATGAGCGGCCCCGCGCCGATCGTCGGCCGGCCGCCACGACTGCAGCCGCCCCTGCGCCTATGCCGCGCGCGGCGGTGCCGTCGGTCGCCAGCAACCCCGAATACGGGCGCTGGTTGTTCGCAATCGGTGCTTCGACGGGCGGTGTGCAGGCACTTGGCACGCTGATTGAACAGCTACCTGCAGATGCGCCGGGCACAGTGATTGTCCAGCACATGCCCTCGGGCTTTACGAATGCGTTCGCGCGCCGTTTGAACGAGCAGTGTGCGATCGAAGTTCGTGAGGCGCAGCACGGTGATGTGATCAAGCAGGGGGTGGTTCTGCTGGCCCCCGGCGGCGACCGCCACATGGTGTTGCAGCCGATGCCTGGCGGGCACCGCGTGGTTCTGCACGAAGGCGCACCGGTTTGTTATTCGCGGCCTGCGGTCGATGTTTTGTTTGCCTCGGTTGCCAACTACGCGGCCCCCCGCGTGACGGCTGCGCTGTTGACCGGAATGGGCCGGGACGGCGCACAGGGTCTGAACATGATCCGCCGCGTGGGCGGTCGGACCTTTGCTCAGGACGAGGCTAGCTCGGTGGTGTTCGGTATGCCCGCGGCAGCCTGGGAAATAGGCGGAGCCGAGGGTTTGGTCCCCATCCATAAAATGGCGCAGACGATGCTTGATTCAGTCGGCTCACCCCCTGCGCCCCTACAAGAAACAAACGTTTTTTCCACACCTCTCAGGAAAGGAACCTACTAATGGATCAACAGACCACACAACAGATCGCGGACGCCAAGCGCGCTGCCGAAGAAGGCGGCGTCGCGGGTGCGGACAGCATCGACAGCATGTACCTGACCTTCGCGGTCGGTTCTGAGGATTACGGTCTGACCATCGGCATGGTCACCGAGATCGTCGGCATGCAGCGCATTATGGTCGTTCCCGATGTTCCCGATTACATCAAGGGTGTGATCAACCTTCGTGGTAAGGTGATCCCGCTGATGGACGTGCGCCTGCGCTTTAACATGGCCGAGCGCCCCTATGACGACCGTACCGTTGTTATCGTGCTTGAGGTCAACGATGCCCCCATGGGCCTGATCGTCGACCGTGTTCGCGAAGTGATCGACATCCCCGATGCCAACATCGACAGCGCCCATAACTTTGGCGGCGCGGACAGCCGCAGCGTTGTCAGCGGCCTTGGCCGCATCGAAGAGCGCGTGGTCATCCTGCTGGATGTACCGGTTCTGGTGTCCGACATGGACGTGATCGCGCCTCAGGCGCTCCGGAACTAACCCATGATGTGCCCGGACACATATCTGCGTCGCGCAGGCCGGATCGCCCTTCTGGGGCTGATCTCTGCGCTGACGGCGATGAGAGAGGCTTTGCCTGAACCAGCGCCTGCGCGCGCGGTGTGTCGTCCGGTCCCCAAACGCACTGACGACTTTCTAGTACCGCTGCGCGCCAAGGGAGGACGACGATGACAGAAGAGACCCCTAAGCCGGCAGCGAGCCCGCGCCGGCAACCCCGAAAACCCAAGGCCGCACCTGCTCCCCAAGCCAGCGGTGAAAACGAAGTTTCAGTTCCCGGTATCGAAGACACCGGCGTTACCAAAAGGACCGAAGAGATGACCAATATGCAACCATCCACCCCCCAGATGCCCGAATGGCAAAAGTTGGTGGAAACCGGCGCGCTCGACATCATGAAGACGGCGGTTGTGATCACGGACGTTGACCATAACGTGGTTTATGCGAACGATGCCTGCGTCGATGCGCTGACCAATTATGAAAGCGTCATCGCTTCGCGGATCCCTGGTTTCAGCGCGGCTAATTTCGTCGGCGGCAACATCGATGATTTCCACGTCAACCCCGCGCACCAGCGCAAGACGATTGCCAAAATGAAATCGACGATGGTGATCCCCGTGCGCATGGATGGCATGGCACTGGATCTGAGCCTGACGCCTTTCTTCGATGATGCGGGCAAATACACCCACGCGGTGGGCGAATTGCAGGATGTGACCAACGCGGTCGCCCGCGAAGAGCAGTTCCGGGTCTTCATCAATGAGATGAACAACATGGCGATGGCCCATGAGGCTGGCGACATCGATGTAGAGATTGACTACACCAAACTCAGTATTGGTCCGCTTCAGGATGCCTGCATGATGGTCAACGAAATGGTGAAAGCGCATATCGAGACCAAGAAAATGGTTCTTGAGGTGTTCAACCAGTTCGCACAGGGCAACTTTGACGCTGATATCCCGCGTCTGCCACGTAAGAAGGTGTTCCTGAACGACATCGTTGACCGTTCGCGTGCAAACTTCCGCGCCCTGACCGATGAGGTCAGCAAGATGTCGGACGCAATCGTGACCGGTAATCTGGACGTGAAAATCGACACCAGCCAGTTCGGTGGCGAATACGGCCGCATCGTCGAGAACTTTGATCGTGCGCTGGAAAGCCTGAACAGCATCTTCAGCATGTTCAACGAGCAGGTCGAGCAGGTCTCGTCCACCTCGGGTCAGATGAACGACGCCTCGCAGAAGCTGGCCACCAACAGCCAGATTGCCTCCAGCTCGGTGGATGAGGTTTCGGCCTCGGTCGAGGAAACCGATGCGCAGGTCCGTGCCAATGCGGCCAGCGCGCAGGATGCCTCGAAACTGGTACAGGCCGCGGCGCAGGTTGCCGATATGGGCAACCAGAAGATCAGCCAGATGGTCGACGCGATGGAAGGCATCAGCACCTCTTCGCAAGACATCGCAAAGATCATCAAGGTCATCGACGAAATCGCCTTCCAGACCAACCTGCTGGCGCTGAATGCCGCTGTGGAAGCGGCCCGCGCAGGTCAGCATGGCCGCGGCTTCGCGGTGGTGGCTCAGGAAGTTCGCAACCTTGCAGGCCGTTCGGCCAAAGCAGCGCGCGAGACCTCGGATCTGATCGAAAGCTCGGCAAGCCGCGTGACCTCGGGTGTGCGGATCGCAAGCGAAACCAGCGAGGCCTTCAGCCAGATCGCCGGTGATATCCAGAAGGTCCGTGACATCGTATCTGAGATTGACCGCGCATCGGGCGAACAGTCCCGCGGTGTGGCCCAGATCAACGATGCCATCGGCGAGATCGCCAAAGCCGCGCTGGCCACCAGCCAGCAGGCAGAAGAACTGGCCGCAACTTCGGCACAGATGACCTCTGCGACGACCCAGATGCGCAACGAAATCGGCCGCTTCAAACTGCGCGCCAGCACTGCTGCCATGAACGGCATGCCCGATCTGACCAACCTCTCGCCCGAGATGCTGGCTCAGATCAACAAGATGATGGCTGGCAAAGCGCCCGCCACCGCCGGTGCCGGACGCGGAAATTCCGACCGCGACGAACGTGGCTTCGGCAACTTCTAAGACAAGCGCCGTCGCGCTGGATCAGACGCGGCGGCACCTTAAACCTGGAGAGAACATAAAATGGCATACAAGGTAATGATCGTAGACGACGCCGCAATGATGCGCCTCTACATCTCGAGCTTCCTTAAGACACTGCCTGACTTCAAAATGGTAGCACAGGCTGCCAACGGGCAGGACGCACTGGATAAACTGGCCGATCTGGAGGATCTGGACCTGATCCTGCTGGACATCGAAATGCCGGTGATGGACGGGCTGGAGTTCCTGCGCCACGCCAAGCTGAAAACCCGCGCCAAGATCTGCATGCTGTCCTCGGTGACCGTATCGGGATCGCCTCTGGCTGCAAAGGCCCGCGAACTGGGCGCCGACGGCGTTGTCACCAAACCCTCGGGCACTGTGTCCCACGACCTGGAAGAACGCGTCGGCGATGAACTGCGCCGCGTGATGCGCTCGCTGGTGGAAGCGGCCTAACGCCGCTTTCCCTGACCCGCTCACCTCTTTCCTTTCACCCGTTGCATCAAGGAAGCGACCATGAACGACGAAATGGATGAAATCTGGGAACTCTACGCCGACGATGGGGCGCAGGCTCTTGATGCCATGGAAGAGGCCCTTGAAGCACTGGAAGAAGGTCTGGACGGAGACATTTCTCCGCATATCGGCGCTTTGTTCCGTGCTGTGCATACCTTCAAGGGGAATTCCCGCGTATTGGGTCTGGCGATCGTCGAAAGCCGTGCTCACGTGGCCGAGGATCTTATCGGGCTGGTGCGTGACCAGGGCGTTCCGATGAACGAAGAGATCCTCGAAATGCTGGTTCTGACCGGCGATACCCTGCGGGGCATGCTGGATCACACGGCGGCACACCGTTCCGACGTTGAACCCGGCCCTTCCGAGAAACTGCATGAAGATCTTAAGAAGATGGTTGCAAAATATTCGGGCGAGGGTGGCGCCGAAGATGACACACCCGCAGAAGCTGCCGCTGAATCCGCGGATTCGGGCCTCGATGCCCTGAGCCAGCTGGACGAACTGGACGACGACGATAGTGCGCCGTCGGCTGGCGACGACATGGGTGCATTGTTCTCGGCATTTGATGACATGGACGACGATGGCTCGTTCGGAGATGCGGA
The DNA here is from genome assembly GCF_003003355.1 of Donghicola tyrosinivorans. GTDB lineage: Bacteria > Pseudomonadota > Alphaproteobacteria > Rhodobacterales > Rhodobacteraceae > Donghicola > Donghicola tyrosinivorans. The sequence continues at coordinate 90,464 of NZ_PVTQ01000012.1, read as the reverse complement.
CGCGATCTTCGGTGACGAAGAGGAAGAGGCTGCGCCTGCCGAAGCTGCTGCACCCGAACCTGCGCCTGAACCCGCGCCTGCACCGGAACCCGCACCGGCCCCCGCTGCCGAGGCCGCGCCCGAACCTACACCGGAACCTGCGCCCGCCGAGGCTGCACCGGCTGCCGAAGCGCCTGCCGCGCCCGAGGACGATCAGCCTTCGGAAGCTGCCAAGCGTCTGCTGGACGATGCGGTTTACCACAAGATTTACACGGACATGGTCGCCGAGACCCTGACCGCGCTGGAAGCTGCCGACGATCTGGACGCTGCCGCCGCCAAGAAGGCCAGCGGTTTGGCCTACGCCGCCAAGCAGCTGGGTCTGGACGAATGGACCGCGCTTCTGGACAAGGCCAAGGATGCCGAAGGCGACACCAAGGCGCTGCTGTCCGAGATTATCGACGGCATCAAAGCCCTGCGCTACCGCGATCTGGGTGTCGGCGAGCCCCCTGCAAGTGCGCCCCCCGCGCCTGCGGCGGCACCCGAACCCGCGCCCGAAGCGGCACCCGCGCCAGCCCCTGAGGCTGCTGCACCTGCCCCCGCGGCAGAACCTGCACCTGCACCGGGCCCTGCTGCCCCTGCGGCGGCTCCGGCCCCTGCGGCTGCTGCACCTGCTCCGGCGGCTGCGGCCAAGCCTGACAGCAAGCTGGACCCCAATACGGCTGTGTTGATCCAGCTGTCGGATCTGTTCAAGCGGGTGTCCGAGATGGGCTTGCGCTTTGCCAACGACAAGAAGCCTTCGGGCAAGGAACTGTCCGATCTTTCGAAAGAGATCGTGGCGATTGTCGAAAAGCAGGGCTACGTGCGTGTGACTGCTGCGGCTGAACTGCTGGCCAAAGCGAACACAATCGAAGGCTTCCGTAGCGCAGAGCTAAGCTTTTACGAAGAGCTGGCCGCTGTTGAAGCGGTCTTGCCCAAGAACTCGATCCCCGACGATCTGCTGACGCCGACCCGTCTGCTGCGGGTTTGGGGTTCGGACAATATCTTCGACACGCTGACCCAGCTGCGTCAGGGCCTTGAGGCCAACAATGGCGCTGGCGAGACCTGGTTTGCCAGCTTTGAAGGCCTGATGCGCCGTGCCTTCCACGCCTGTAACTTCTACGGGATGGAAACCGCAGCGCAGTTGACCATGGCGCTGATCGACCTGTTCGCCCGTGTACGTGTGGACGGGGTAAAGCCCGACATCATTCTGATCCAGATCGCCCGTGGCTTTGTGGATACGATGGAACTGGTCTTCGACACGCTGGATCAGGGCGACGAGCCCGACACCAGCAAGATCGAAAAACTGTTCGAAGAGGCTTCGACCGTCTGCTTCCTTGCCTCGGGCATGGTGACGGCGAAATCGATCGAGGAACGTCTGGGTCTGCCCAAGGAATTCCACCGCGTTCTGTCGCCCGAAAGCGTGAAGAAAGCGCAGTCGGCGATTGAATCGGAGATGAACTTCTTCGTCATCCGTTCGGACCTGAACGACGACGAACAGATCGCCCAGTACTTCCTGGACTGGATTTCCAGCCCGCAGGCCAAGATGATCACCAACGTGACGGTCTTCAAAGACGACATCACGCTGTTTGACTTCCTTGTGGCCACCAGCCTGCCCTCGGATCACGTCAATGAGACGCTGGCCCAGATCGATCCGTCGGGTGACAAGCTGTTCGTTCTACAAGAACTGACGATTAAGGATGCGCCGGTATCCCTGAGCGAAGGCGGCGATGCCGCGCTTGATTTCAACGTGGTTATGGGCTCGGGCGGTGATGGCCTGAAAATGCTGGAAACCATCGGCGAGATCTCTTCGGGTCAGGCGATGGTGCAGGAAATGGTCCGCCAACTGGCCATGCGCGATCTGATCGCCGAACTGGAACAGTCGATCCAGCATTCGGATGCCCCGCCGCTGTTGGCCCGTCACAAGACGATCCTGCGCGAAATCGTACAGGAACACATCAACCAGCTTCAGCAGCTGAGCGAAGCCGAGACCCAGTTGGGTTCTCAGCTGACCCAGTTGCAGGAAGAAAGCGTGGCTATGCGTTCGCGTCCCGCGACCGTACTGTTGCGCCCGATGGCGTCTTTCGTGGAAACGCTGGCCCGCAAGTTCGGCGGCGATGCCCGTCTGTCTTCGTCGGGTGGTGAGGTTACGCTGGACCAGACCATGATCTCGGATCTACGTCTGATCCTGAAGGCACTGGTCACCCAGCGTCTGAAGAACGAAAAGCGCCCCGGCAAGTTCCACATCTCGGTCGCGAACGAGGATGACCGGATCTCGGTCGAACTCAGCGACAATGGCGGTGTTCTGGATAAGAACAAGGAATTCGCCGAGCTTGAGGAAGACGTCCTGCACAAGGGCGGCACCCTGAAATCGGTTGCCTTGCCTGATGGCGGTGTCCGGTTCCACATCAGCCTGCCGCTGCACATGATCGTTCTGGATGGCATGGTCGTTCGGGTTGGCGATGTGCGTTACGTGTTGCCGATCGAATCGATCCAGCGCATCCATCAAGGCAAGGATCTGGTGCCGGTTGTCGCCGCACGCGATATGTCGATGTTGCGTCTGGACGATGGTGATCTGGTCCGAATCCAGCCCTTGTCGAACGGTCACGCCAAGATCGGCGACAGCCCCGATGGTCTCTATGTGATCGTGCGGTATGGCGAGATCCGCCGCGCGATCCCCGTGGATGAACTTCTGGGCCAACAGCTGGTTCTGCTGCGTCCCCTGCGTGGTGTTCTGTCGAACATGCGCGACCTGTCGGGCATCGCAATCCTCACGGGTGGGGATGTAGGCATGGTGCTGTCCGTCAGCAGCTTTGCGACCGCCTGACCGAAATATCTTCGGTATGTATCCAATGAATCGCGCCTTATGGCGCGATTTTTTATTTAAAAATAATGACTTAGTTTTTCGGGCAAGTGCATTTTGGCCTAAAAGATGCAGAGCATCTGTCGTTGATTCTAATACGAAACACAGCGTCAAGGTCTTCGGAGGAAGTTATGAATTTTGCTCTTGCCAGATCCCGGTATCGTCAAACCGAAGCCGTCTCGGCCCCCGAGGTCGAAGATCCCCATGAGGTGATCATGATCACGCTGCGCGAGCTGGAGCGTTCGATGTCGGTGATGGCGACCGCCTATGAAGCGGGCAAGAAGGTTCCGGATGATCATCTCAGCCGTGGCCTGACCGCTATCTACATCCTGCAAAGCAGCCTGGACTTTGAAAAGGGCGAAGACATCGCCGTCAGCCTGTTCCAGCTGTATGAATACGCCCGCCAGCAGATCTTGTGCTGCATGCGCCGCGAAGAAAACAGCGATATCGTTGTCGCCCGTGACTGCATCACTGACATCCTTTCCGCATGGCGCCAGATCGGCAGCCAGACCGTGAGGGTGCAAGGGTGAGCCGTAACGTCCTCCGAGCAATCACCGCGCGCCAGACCATCGAGCGTCTGGAGCGGACGGTTGCGGAACTGCAAGCAGCCGCCGAGGCTGGCGAGATCGATCGTCTGCCCGCGCTGGATCATGAACTGCGCTGTGCAGCTATGGCCGTCATCGGCACTGTTCCTGCGGGCGAGTTGCCCGAGGAAGGCCAGATGGACAGCCTGAAGGAAGCTCTGCGGATTGTAGGGGAAACTCTGGACACGCTGGCCCTGCAACAAAAGGCGCAGAAGGCCCGTGACCACAAAGCAAACCGGCTGCGTCTGGCCTATTCGCGGAAGGACTAAGGGGATGGCAGAGCGCAAGCCTTGTGAAACCTGCATGCGGTTGCGTGCGTTTCTATTTATCGGGCTGGCGTTGGTCGTCCTGATCGGGCTGAAGCCCGCAGGGATCGTGCGGCTGGCGGGCTATCTGCCCGATGCCAGTGTTGTTGCATCCCTGATGATGTTCGTGGGCGCTGGCATTTTTGCTGTGCGCTACGCACGCTACATCAAGGAAGAAGGTACCGAGCGGGAAATCCCCCGCTCAGGACAGGCGCAGGGGCGCCGCTAGGGCTGCGATCAGACCGCTCAGCGAGGTCCGTGCGCGGGCACGCGGTTGACCGTTCTTGTCGCAGTAGACGGTCTCTACCATCATATATGGCAGATCATGGCCTTCGGTGGCCGGTGTGCTTTGAGTGGTGGCGGTGTCGATCATCATGTTCATCGGGGCTCTCCGGTTTCGGGTGCGCAACAGGGCGCTTCGGGGCAATACCTGCAAGGGGCGGGCCAAGTGGCCTCAGGACCCCACAGCAAAATTCATAATCAGCACTTCGTAGACAGGTTCGGGAACGTCAGGAGACGTCAGATCCTGATTCAGCCGTTCGCGGAAGGCCTTGGGCAGACGCTTGCGCAGGTCGTGCCAGTCCGATTGCGGCGGCAGGTTCGGGATGATGTCCAGAATGGTCTCGGCCAGCGGGGCGACGATGGGCTCGGACGCGGATTTCAGCTTTTCGATGACGTCTTTGTTCATGTCGTCGCGCACGGCCAGACCGATGTTGATGCTGACGGTGCCGCCTAGCTCGGGGATCGTGGCGCGGATCGGGTTGATGATATCCAGATACATGCGCTGCGGGTCAGGTTTGACCTCGACCACCTCTTCGACGACCTCTTCTTCGGGCACGTCGGGGCGGGCAGGGCCGGTTTGCAAAGCATGGAAAAGACCGCCCGAGAACGCACCGATCACCACCAGCGCGGGCAGGATTCCCAGCAGAATGGTGGCCTTGCCGCTGATAGCGCCGGGATCGACGGTTGGCTGGTCTTCTGTCTCGTCAGACATGCGGGAAATTCCTTGGGTTTCGTGCAATCACCTTGCTGCAACCCTGTGCAAATGCGGTGCCAAGTTCCCCTTCGGACAGGTTTGCTAAAATTATCCCCGTCTTGTCCGAAGGTATAAATAGGGGAATTCTGTTCCCCGACCCAGCACTGCCCTGCTTGTGAGGATACGATGGGAATGGCGATAGGATTGGCTCGGGTGTTCAGCCCGTTCAGGCGTCTATTCAGGCGGTCGGAGACGGCTGCGCAGACGGTCCTGCCGCCCTACGCCCCCGAGGACAACCTGCCCGTGGTCGAAGACTCCACCGCGCCGCAGGAACCGCCCCAGAACGGGCATATCCCGCAAGAGGACTTTGTGCTGGTCCAGAAGATGACCCGCCTCATGAGCCTGACCGAGATCGAGCGGCACTTGCCCAACATCCTTGGTCGTGCGCTAGCGCGGGGCTGGATCGACAAGAATTTCCAGAGCGCCTTTATGGATGACCCCAAGGCGATGCTGTCCACCTATGACGTGCATCTGCCCGATGCCATCGCGATTGAGGTCGAGACCGAGCCGGGTAAACGCCCGCGCATTGTGGTTTATGAACGGACCGTGTCGGGGACCAAGCGGCGGCTCTTGTATCTACAACTGGTGATGATGGCCGGACGGTGAAACGGATGATGCGACGAATGCTGGCCGCTGTGGCGGTCTCGGCCCTTATGACTGCGCCTGTGGGGGCAGATGATTTTGACGATGCGGTTGCGGCCTTCAAAGGTGGCGATACGGATCGGGCAATCATGCTGTTCAGCCGTCTGGCTGACACCAACGACGGCGCTGCACAGGCCAATCTGGCGGTGCTGTATGCCTTGGGGCAGGGGATCACGCAGGATGACGCCGAGGCTTACTACTGGGCGTGGCGCGCGCGCTTTTCCGGCGAGCTGGCCGCGAAGGGCATGATCAAGCTTTTGAAGGAACGTCTGACCGAAGAAGGCCGCACCGAAGTGGCGGGCCGATTGATCACGGATCTGACGGATACCGCCGTGCGCGGTGATCTTGGGGCTTTGACAGCCATCGGCCGCGTCTACAGCGAAGTCAGCGAGCCTGCGAACCCGCCGGAGGCGCTGTTGTGGTTCACGGTTGCTGCGGCCTTTGAGGCGCCTCATGCGGCGCTTTTCCGTGAAGGTACCAGTCAGGAAATCAGCAAGCAGGAGCGTCTGACCATTCAGGCCCGTGCTCGCCAGCTGTTCGCTGAATGGTGCAAAAAATTACCGGCAGAAAAACTGCCGGTAACCTGTCCATCCAACTGATGTAGATAAGGCGCAAACCTCAGTGTTTGCGGAAGGCCTGCATGGCGACCAACTCGTCCGCCGAGATGCCGGTCTTGCGCGAGATCTCAAGCCCGCTTTCGCCCTGACGTGCCAGGCTGATGGCTTGGTCAATCATCCGCTCGCCGGCCAGCCACGCTACATCGGAACGGGTGTCCTTCATCAGATCGCTCATCTCTGCAACGGCGTCTTCCAGACGTTCCAGTCGATCACTCAACGTATCAGTCGCGGTCGCGGGGGCGGCCACGACAGCCTTTTTCGCGGCACGCTTGCGGCGTGCGACAAATGTCGCCCCAACAAAAGCTGCGAGAAGCAGACCTGCTGCGGCGGCAAGGTAAAGAAATTGGCTGGTCACTGTGCGTGTTCCGTCTTTGGTTCGTATTAGGTCACATCATCAATTCACGGTAGCCTTCGAAAAGGCTGTCCGTGATACGGTCCAGATCCACCGGATAGTTACCGGAAGAAATGGCGGCTTTGATGCGTTTCACCGCTTCGACGTCGAAGGGGGGATTGGTTTCGTCAACGCTCGTCGGTTTCTGAATCGCAGCTGCACTCAGGCTGACGCTGTCAGTCGCAGCGGTTGCACCGACGCTACCGGCACTGGCAGCACCCTTGCTGCCGCTTGGGGCGGGCGTATCACCCTGCGTCTTCTGAATTCGGGCGCGGGCGAGGGACGGATTTATGGAGTCGACCATAACTTTCTCCTCGGGTTGAAACTTAACGAGCAAACACACACTCTCGGACTCATTAAACGGCGGTGTCTCAATTCATTTTAGTACTTACGGCCACTTTGTTACGTTCGCGGACGATAGCTTTGATGAGGCGGTCACTGCCTGTATTCCTTACTGCAATTATCTGGCCACGTTGCCCGTTCTCGGCCGCAATTCCTGTCGCTAAAATCGACATTCCTGCGGATTCAAAAACGATCGCGACCGGAGTTCCCTCGGTCACGAGCCAGCTGATTTCCAAGTGACGGGCCAGAACCGGGCGACCTTCGCCCAGATTGGTCATCAGCTTGCGGCCGATGACGTTTTCCGGATCCGTCATGAGTCCTTCCAACGTGCCTTGGCCGATTGGTTTTAGGGCAAGATGGCGGGATTCTATCACTGTGCCCTTCGATAAGCTTTCCGTTAGCGTTACCACCGGCTCACCCAAGGGGGCGGTCCGGGGATCATGGCGCTCGATCTGGGGCATGACGGCCGAGGTGCGCACTGCGCGGGCCCATGCACTAGGGCTGTCGCAGCGCAATTCCACCGTCCGCCAGTTGCCCGAGCGGTTGGTGACCGAAGGTGTGGTGTCGCAGGCGGGAAAGCGGCGGAATTCGCTGACTTCGGGCTGGCCGGTCATACCTTCGGCAGCCATAGCGGTCTGCACCAGCGAGGCGATCTCGATGTGATCCAGCCCGTCTGCATAGGGCTGCGCCATTGCGCCCATGGGCAGCAAGGCCAAGGCAAGGGCGCGTAGTTTCACAGTCCCGCCTCCATAAAGTAGACCAGACGGCCCGCATAGCTAGAGGCGCTGCGGCTGGGGTCCAAGGGGCGCAGGGTGGCGCGACCGTTTTCAAGCTTGGTGATTTCCAGCAGACCAAAGCTGTCGTTGGGATCGTCCACCACGGCCAAAGCGCCGCGGGTAATGCCATGGCTGGCCCCGATGGGCACGCTCAGGCTTTTGCCAGCCAGCGCCAGACGGGCCGAGGGTGGCTCGCATCCCAGTGCCGACAGGACGGTGTTGAATTCTTTGAGCACACCGTTCGACAGCATCCCCTCGGCGGTGGTGCGGTTGCGCAGGGTCAACTGGTGCAGCGTGGTGTTTTTGGGCAGCGGCGCGGTGCGGCTGATGCGGTGGCGGCGGATGTTGCCGTTGCTTTCCTTGAAGGCCAGATCCACGTTCAGGACGATGGCTTTCATGGCGTTGGATAGCACGACATCCACATCGAAGGTGGTGCTAAGGATGTGATCACCCTTGGCCGCAGCCGGCGCGGCGCCTGTCATCAGCGCGTTGTAATTCATCCCTGAGGGGACCGAGCTGGCCGGTTGCCCTGCCGAAGAGGTGGCAATCACGCGCTCTAGTTTGGTGGCGCGGTTGCGTTCAACCGTGCGCATCATGTCGTTGAACATGGTCTGGCTCATCTCGGCGGTCCATGCGGGGGCTGCCGGAGAGATGCTGTAGTTCGGCATGGTGGCCGTGATCAGCAGGCTGCGGCTGCCGCCACAGATGCCCGCAGGCACGGGGCCGACCAGCGCCTTCACCCGCACACGCCAGAGGTTGCCGTCAAAGCTGCTGTCCAGAACCTTGTGGCTTAGCACCTGACCTTTGGCCAGCAGCAGGGCGCGATCGGCCTGCACAACGCTTTTGTCCACGTAGGTGTAGCCGCGAAGGGTTGCGCCCCCTTGCATTGCCGCCGCAACCAGCGCGTCCAGCAGGGCGCGGCGTTTGGCGGTGTCCTGCGTGTCCCCCCGTGTCATGGCCGAATGGCCCCATGCCTCGACCCAGATGGCCTGATCCTTGGTGCCCGCATAGGCAGGGCGCATGGTCAGGAACACCAGAAGGGCGATCAGCAACAGGCCAGAGGTCGCAACAACACGCGAAAGGGACAGCATGGATCAGAGACCTTTCTTGGCGGCGCGCACGATGTAGCGGACCACATCCGCGTCAAGGGTCAGGACGACCTCAAAGGTATCGGCGCTTTTGGGATTGATGGCCGTGGTGCGAGCACCGCGGATTTGTCCTTCGACAACGCCGCGAATGTAGTCGCTGCGCAGGACCATATCATTCACGGTCGAGGTCGAGCTGATGTGCAGTCCGTGGATCTGCTCGGCCAGATCGCGCATCGCCTCAAGGCGGGCGGCACGGATGGCCATCAGACGCTTTTCGTTGGTGGTTTTGCCCGGCTGACCCGCGACCTGCGCATAGCCCATGCCCTTCAGGGGCACGATCTGTTCGGTCTTTGGGCCTCCGGCCAGAATAGCCGTCATCGGAGTCCGCCCATCAAGCGCGTCTTTCAGTTCGGCCAGTTCTTTGGTCTGCGCGGCGGGCGCGAGGGGCAGTTGCTCAACGGCGCGGGGCGTTTGCTGCATCATGCAGCCGCTCGCGGCCATGGTCAGGCCTGCGGCGGCGATCAGGCGCATCGCTTTGGGGTTCCTTGGCATCCGGGTCTCCTGGTTGCGGGCCATTGGTGATGCCAAAGGTCTGCAAAAGCCGTGCCAGCCATGGCGCGCCGCCTTAATCCCCGCAATTGGCCCTTAAAACCAAGGTGTTCGCCAACAGCTGGCACGGGAATTGCAGCATTTCCGGCAATCGCACAACGCGACGGAAAACCGACAATCCGCAGGGAACCGCTGGAATGGCAAATACTGCAACTGCTGCACCAACCGAACGCATGGGAGGCCTTGTTCTGCCCATTGGCATTATGGCGATGATCGCCATGATGGTGCTGCCCCTTCCGGTGTTCCTGCTGGACGTCTTTTTCGTCTTTAATATCCTGCTGTCGCTGCTGATCCTGATGGTGTCGATGCACACCTACAAGCCGCTGGACTTCAGCAGCTTTCCCAGCCTTCTGCTGATTGCCACCACCTTGCGTCTGGCCTTGAACGTGGCCTCGACCCGTATTGTTCTGACCGATGGTCACACGGGTGGCGGTGCAGCTGGTAAGGTGATCGAGGCCTTCGGCAACTTTGTCATCGCGGGCAACTTTGCCGTTGGTATCGTCGTCTTTACCATCCTGATGATCATCAACCTTGTGGTGATTACCAAAGGTGCGGGCCGCGTGTCCGAGGTCTCGGCCCGCTTTACGCTGGACGCGATGCCTGGCAAGCAGATGGCGATTGATGCGGACCTGAACGCGGGCCTGATGGACCCCGATACCGCCCGCGCCCGCCGCGCCGAAGTGGCCGAGGAAGCGGACTTTTACGGCGCCATGGACGGTGCCTCGAAGTTCGTAAAAGGCGACGCGGTTGCCGGTATCCTGATCCTTGCGGCCAACATCGTCGGCGGCATTATTATCGGGACAACTCAATACGGTCTGGGCGCCGGAGAGGCCGCAGAGACCTATGTTCTGCTGTCCATCGGTGACGGTCTTGTGGCGCAGATCCCTTCGCTGCTGTTGTCGATCGCAACCGCGATCATCGTGACCCGTGTGTCGGGCGGCCACGACATGGCCAGCCACATCAAGACGCAGGTGAACCTGAGCCGCGCATGGCTGCCTGTGGCGGCTGTGATGGGCATTCTGGGCCTTGTTCCGGGCATGCCCAACTTTCTCTTCCTGATTGCAGCGGCAGGTGCAGGCGCGGGCTACTGGTATTCCCGCGGGGCCGAGACCGAAGAGGCCACCGCCGCTGAAAAACCCAAGGCTGGCGCCAAGCCCGCAGCCGGTGGCGGCGAAGCCCCTGCCACGCCCGGAACCATCACCGCCGAAGAGGTCACCGACTACGCGCCCATCTCGATCCAGATCGGTTTTGGTCTGATCGGCATGATCGACGAAACCTCTGGTGGTGAGCTGCTAAGCCGGATCACCGGCATCCGCCGCGAGGTGTCCAAAGCCATGGGCTTTGTGGTTCCCGGTGTGCGTATCCGTGACGATCTGAACCTGCCCTCGAACACCTATCGCATCCGCATCGGTCAGGCGATTGTGGCCGAGGATGAGGTCTACCCCGACCGCAAACTGGCGCTTCAGGGCGGTAACTCGGTCAAGAAGCTGCGCGGCATAGATGTCAAAGATCCGTCATTCGGCATGGATGCAACGTGGATCCAGCCCCATCAGCAGGCCGAAGCAGAGGCAGATGATCACGTCGTGGTCGAGCCCGAGTCGGTCATTGCGACGCACCTCAGCCAGATGCTGTACAACCACGCCTCTGACCTGCTTGGTCCCGATGATGTGCAGGGTCTGCTGGACCGTCTGGCCGAAGCCAGCCCGACGCTGGTGGAATCGGTCGTGCCCAAGCCCATCGCGCTGCACACCCTGACCTCGGTCATGCGCAACCTGCTGTCCGAACGTATTCCCGTCAGCGATCTGCGCCGCATTCTGGAAGGTCTGGCCGATGTGGCAGGCCGCCTGACCGACACGCAGGATATGGCAGAGGCCCTTCGCCCCGCCCTGACCCCGCTGCTGCTGCAACAGATTGCTCCTCTGAACACCCCGCTGCCCCTGATCACCCTGTCGCCCGACTTCGAAGAGTTGCTGACCCGCAGCTACCAGAAGGGCGCCGGTTTGATCGTGGATCAGGGTCTGACCCAGCAGATGCTGCAGGCCCTGAACCAGAGCAACGAAGAGATGCTGGCCCAAGGGCGCCAGCCGGTCGTGATCGTCTCTAGCGCGCTGCGCCGTCCCTATGCCGCCTTCCTGCGCGGTCATGGCAGCGACGCCATCGTGCTGGCGGTCAACGAACTGCCCGACAACCGCAAAATCGAAATCGTGGCGACGATCGGCGGCAACCGCCAGATCGGCCAGTCCTGAGCCAGCTAACGAGGCCCCAAAATGCCAACCACAACCGTAAGAGCTGCCGATAGTGCCGAAGCGATGGACGAAGTCATCGCCCGTCTCGGGCCGGACGCCTTGATCCTCTCGACGGTGAAAAAGAACGGCATGGTCGAGATCACCGCGACCACCGATCCTGTGCCGCCGCGATTGCCCAAGGCCGAGCGGACCAAGATCGAAGAGCCTGCCGAAGACGCAGCCGAAACCGGTGCTGCAGTTCAGGCGCCCGCGCGCGTGGTCGAGCCGGATGTGACGCCCGATAGCGACAAGGTCGTTCCTATCGCGGCTCATCGGGACAAGACCGCAGCCGAGCCTGCGCCCAAGCCGGAAAGCAAGGGCAAGATGGCCAACTTTGGCAAACTGTTTTCCTCGCGGATGAACCCCGCTACCTCGCCCGCCCCTGTGGCCCTGTCGGAAGGCAAGGCCGAGGCCCGTAACCCTGTCGATCGCGTGACCCTTGCCAGCCCCAATGATGTGCTGCGGGCCGACCGGCTGGTGATTGTGGGCCAGATCGGTGCCGGCAAATCCGTCTTGGCGCTGCAACTGGCCGCACAAGAGGCCCAGAAGGGCCGCGACGTGCAGGTCAGCTTTGTCGGGGCCTCACACGCGGACGGGGCCTTCCTAAGCACCAAGGCGCGTATCCTGGGCTGTCCGGTTGGACACGCTGATCTGGACAGCATCCGTCGCGCGCCGCGGTCTGGTATGCTGGAGATCATCGTAATCTCGGGGCGTGCGCCGCTGAGCGAGGCTGCCATCGACGCGTTGGTCGAACAGGACAACAGCCGTGTCGTGCTGGTTTTGCCATTTGGTCTGCGCCGTCGCGCGATCATCGGCCAAGCTGGCACGTACCGTGCATTAGACCCTGTAGTCGCACTGAGCCGCCGCGCCGGGGACGATCTGGAAGCTGAGGATCTGACCTATCTGGCCGATGCCGGTCTGCCCCTGACGTGGATCAGCGCGACGAAATCCGTGGTGCATGCCCTGACGGCGGTCGAACGCGACTGGCTGGCAGAGCAGCTCCCCCCTGAAATTCCTGCGCAAGTGCGCAGTCTCTACGCCCAAGAGCCTTCTGATGGAGGACAATCATGATCGCGCCCAAAGCGTACTCGGAACAGGCCCCACGGCCCGACAAACTGGTCGAGGATCACATGCATCTGGTCAAGCGATTGGCCTGGCACTTCCTCGGCCGTGTTGGCCGGTTTGTGGAACTGGAAGACCTTATGCAGGCCGGATATCTTGGCCTGGTGGATGCCTCGCAACGGTATACGCCCCGCGAAGGGGTGACGTTCTCGGCCTATGCGGCGATCCGTGTGCGCGGCTCGATCGTGGATTTGCTCAGGCGGAATTCCAACCTCTGCCGCAAGACGATTGCCATGCAGCAGCAGGTCAAGGCCGCCATCAACGCACTGGAAGGTGAACTGGGCCGCACGCCCGAGCCCAAGGAAGTTGCCGCCAAGATGGAGATTCCCATAGAGGAATACGAAGACTGGCAGGCCCGCTTTCAGGTTAATCGGGTGCAGTCGCTGGACGAGGTCTATTCGGATCAGTCCATGCTGTTCGAAGACCGGCAGCAGAACTCGGAAGACCTGACCCATCAGTCACAGCTGAAAGTATTGCTGCGTAAGGCATTGGAGAAACTGCCGGAACGTGAGGCGCTGCTGCTGCACCTGTACTATGTGGAAGAGCTGAACGTCTATGAGGTCGCCGCCATTCTGGGGGTTACAACTGGACGGGTGTCACAGATCAAGAAGGCGGCGATCATGCGCCTGCGCGGTTTGATCGGAGATGTGGGATAAATCCGCTCTGCGGGAAAAGTGACCCAAGATAACACGTCATGGAAAGCAAAAAGGCCCGCATGGAATTGCGGGCCTTTGCCAATTTTGCAGAATTGCAAAAGATGTTATAGCAGTCCGGTATTCCGTGCGATGAAGACCGCGTGAGTCCGGTTGTTGGCCGACAGCTTGGTGCAGATCGACCGGACGTGCATCTTGATGGTGGCCTCGGACAGCTCCAACTCGAACGCGATTTCCTTGTTCTGCTTACCTTCGCCCAGATAGTTCAGCACGGTCATCTCACGATCGGACAGGGGGCTGTTGGCGTTGTTGTTGGTGTTCGTTTCTTCGTGCATCAGGCTAAGAGGCGTGTAGACCTCACCCGATGCGATAAAGCGGATCGCGTTCGCCAGGCTGCGTGCCTGCATTGTCTTGGGGATCAGGCCAGCGCCGCCCATCTCCAGTGTTTCATCAAGAACACGGCGGGTCGGCGTGCCGGTGATGATCGCGACAGGCTTGCCTTCCGAGGCATCCAGAGCGCGGCGCAGACCCTCAAGTCCGTTCATGCCGGGCATGTTCAGGTCCAGCAATGTCACATCGACAGGGCCGACGTCGGCAATCACTTTCAATGCCCCATCGAGGTCACCGGCAGACAGAACCTCAAGATCGGGTTGTGAAGAAAGGAAAAGGCTAAGAACCTCAAGCACCATGGAATGGTCATCTGCGATGAGGACTCTTGTCTTAGTATTCATTTGCTCGGCGCTCATGGTGCTGCTCACTCATTCGTATGTTTTGGTCTAAAATGATAAACTGGTACCGGCAAAAATCTACACTCATTTAACTTCGGTATGTTTATGAATGCAAAGCATTCTGTCGAAAAGGTTTAATTCTGGTTTCAATATGTGATTTTCCAGCACATCAGGCACTTGGCGGATCGGCCGCTGCGCGATAGGTGATTTCCTATGACCCAGAGCCTGCAAAACATTTACGCCGACATGGTTGCCAAGGGGGAAATCCACGCGGATCCCGCTCAGGAAGCCGTCATGCCCGAGTTCGAGCGCATTCGCGCAGAGCTTGCAAAGCCCGTCAAAAAGGGCCTGTTCCGCAAAGCGCCCGAGCCGCCCAAGGGTCTGTATCTTTGGGGTGGGGTTGGTCGCGGCAAGTCGATGTTGATGGACATGTTCGTCTCGCATCTGGATGTGCCGGCGCGGCGGGTCCACTTTCACGCGTTCATGCAGGAAATCCACGCGGCCATGCATAAGGCGCGGGCTGATGGTGTCGAAGACGCGCTAAAACCGGTGGCCAAGTCGATCATCGATGAGGTCAAGCTGCTGGCCTTCGACGAGATGCAGATCACCGATATTACCGATGCGATGATCGTGGGGCGTCTGTTCCAGATGTTGTTCGATGCGGGTGTGGTTGTGGTGACCACCTCGAACCGCGTGCCGGATGACCTGTATAAGAACGGTCTGAATCGTCAGCTGTTCCTGCCCTTTATCGCGATGATCAAGGAAAAGCTGGTGGTCTGGGAAATGGTCAGCCCGCGCGATTACCGTCAAAACCGTCTGGCAGGGAACCCCAGCTACTTTTACCCCGCCGATGCGGATGCGCGGTCCGAGATCGCCAGCATCTGGCAGGACCTGACGGGGGGCAAATCCTCGGCCCTGCATTTGACCGTTAAGGGCCGCACGGTCGAACTGCCTGATTTCCACAATGGCGTTGCCAAGGTCCGTTTCCATGATCTGTGCGGCAAGCCGCTAGGTCCCGCCGACTATCTGGCCATCGCCGAGGCCGTGCGAGTGCTGATCCTTCAAGACATCCCGATCCTCGGGCGATCAAACTTCAATGAGGCCAAGCGCTTTGTGACGCTGATCGACGCCCTCTATGAAGCCAAGGTCCGCCTGATCGCCAGTGCCGCCGACCGGCCAGAGATGCTTTATGTCGAAGGGGACGGTGTTTTCGAATTCGAACGCACCGCCAGCCGCCTTCGGGAAATGCAGTCCGAAGGCTGGGGGCAGTCAGAGGGCTAAATCCCCTTTTTTTTCGTAGAAAATTGTTTTGGGCGTCCGCGAAATATCGCGGACGTTTTGCGTTGTGCGGGCGACTCACAGCAGGGCTATCCTTTCAAGAATGGCGAATCTGTACTGCAATCCCGTCATTTCAAAAATGCACGACGGAAGTTTTCGCGGCTAACGTATAGGAACTACTGTTAATTTCTGCCCCGCAGAGAAATGAGGAATGCCTTGACTTTGGGAAACATGATAGGTCCGAAGCGGACCTGAAGTCTCAATGTGTAACTAATATTTACTAATCGACGACCGACTCGGGCCTTTCGGATAGGCTTTGTTTCCTTAAGAAAAAAGGTGCAAACAGAGTGTAGGATATAGGAGATACCCATTTGGATATTAAAGCATACGTAAGACCGTCTATTTGTCCGTTAGATTAAATAATATGGTGATTGGTATAAATTTGGATGCCTGGGGTTGATCTCATGGAGACCGAAGACACAACAATTGGACTTTTGCCTATCTATCGGGCCTGCGGATATATCCCTTTTGGAGATGTGTCGGGTCTGACCTTCGTCGCGAACGCGGCAGGCGGAATTTGTTTTGAACGTACCACCGCGCCAAACCATTTGGTCGCGAATGACGCACGCCGATCTTGGGCGAATGCCCATCGTAAGGCGACTGGCGCGACGCCGGCGCTTCCGGTTCTGTTGATCACAGACAAGGCCGAGGCTTTGGGCGTCATGACAGAGATGTTGACCGGCCACGGATATCAGGTGGCCGGCGCTGACAGCCTGTCTGTGGGCCTGTCGATGCTGCTGCGATCCGGTATGGCGTTCCAGTCGGTTGTTCTGTGCTTGGAAGGTCGCGGAACCACCCGCGAGATCGCAGAGGTTCTGCTGCCGCATGTGATCTCGGCCGCGCCGGGAGCAGTGCTGTTGACCCGTCCCAATGCAGGAAACCTGTCCGTCGCACGGGAATACCTGCCGTCGGGCAGCATCATCACATTGCCCGCGACCGAAACCGAAATTCTGGCCGCGATCGTTGCTGCCCCGAAACGCGCTGCCCGCCGGTTGGCCTACTAAGGTTCAGCCGTTCGACCGCAGTATATTGCCCGCAAGATAGAGGGAGCCGCAGATCAAAATGCGGCTCTCTTTGTTTTGTGCGCGGATGGTCGCAAGGGCTTCGTTGACCGAGTGGGCCTCATGGGCAGGGATGCCCGCTTTTGTCGCTGCCGCAACCGTCACATCCGCGGGCAGTGTATTCGCCTCGCCAGGGATCGAGACTGCGTGCAGGCTGGCCACATGAGGGGCCAGCGGGCGCAGATAGCCGCCGATATCCTTGGTGTTCAGCATGCCGCAGATCAGATGGGTTTCGCGCTTGGGCATCTGGGCCAGTGTGGCGGCAATCGCCTCGCCTGCTGCGGGGTTATGACCGCCGTCCAGCCATAGATCACTGTCACCTGCTGCCTCGACTAGCGGGCCGGTTTTTAGGCGCTGCATCCGTGCGGGCCAGAAGGCTTTGGTCACAGCAGCCTCACAGGCGGCCTCATCTGCACCCAGATGGCGCAGAGCAGCCAGTGCGGCGCCAGCGTTCATGATCTGGTGCGGACCGGGCAGGTTGGGCTGGGGCAGATCCAGTAGGCCCTGTTCGTCCTGATAGATCAGGCGGCCATTCTCGGTGCCGACATGCCACTGCTGTCCATAGGCCAGCAGGGGGGCGCCAAGACGTTCGGTGCGGGCTTCAATGACCTCAAGGCCTTCGGGCTTTTGCGGACCGACCACGCAAGGAACGCCACGCTTGATGATACCGGCTTTCTCGCCTGCGATCTCGGCCAGCGTTTCGCCAAGGAATTGCTGGTGGTCCAGATCGACGGGGGTGATGATGGTCACTGCGGGCTTGTCGATCACATTGGTGGCGTCCAGACGCCCGCCAAGACCCACCTCAAGCAGGGTGTAATCCGCCGGTGTCCGCGCAAATGCCAAAAGAGCCGCGCAGGTGGTGATTTCAAAGTAGGTGATATTTTCGCCGCCGTTCTTGGCGTAGCACTCATCCAGAAAGGCGGTCAGGGCCTCTTCCGAGATCAGCTCTCCGGCCAGACGGATGCGTTCATGAAAGCGGGCCAGATGCGGCGAGGTATAGGCATGGACACGCTTGCCCATTGCCTCAAGGCCCGCGCGGATCATGGCCTGCGTGCTGCCTTTACCGTTGGTGCCCGCCAGGTGGATGACAGGCGGCATGGCGTTTTGAGGATTGTCCAATGCCTCAAGCAGGCGCCAGACGCGGTCCAAGGTCAGGTCAATGACCTTGGGGTGCAAGGCCATCATCCGCTCAAGGATGGCGTCGGAACCTGTCTGGGTCATTTCGGCTCGGCGTCCGGTGTTGTTGCGGGCGCTTCCTCTGCCTCTGCGACGGGGGCAGGCGCGGGAAGGTCACCGGCCACAACGGGCGATTGGCCCATCAGCATGCGGGTGATGGTGATCAACTCTTCGCGCAGCTGGGTGCGCGGGGTCACGCGGTCCAGCATCCCGTGATCCAGAAGGTATTCGGCGCGCTGGAACCCTTCGGGCAGCTTTTCACGGATGGTCTGTTCGATCACGCGGGGACCGGCAAAGCAGATCAGCGCGTTGGGTTCTGCGATCTGGATGTCGCCAAGCATGGCATAGGACGCGGTGACGCCGCCCGTGGTGGGGTGGGTCAGTACGACGATATAGGGCAGGTTTGCTTCTTTCAGCATCTGCACCGCAACAGTGGTGCGGGGCATCTGCATCAGGCTCAGGATGCCTTCCTGCATGCGCGCGCCACCTGCGGCCGAGAACAGTACGAAAGGCTTGCCAGTAGCGACAGCACGTTCGGCACCCGCGATGATCGCGTTGCCCACATACATGCCCATCGAGCCACCCATGAAGGTAAAGTCCTGCGCCGCCGCCACGATGGGGGTACGGCCGATTTCGCCTTCAGCGACCAGCATGGCTTCTTTCTCGCCGGTCTTTTTCTGGGCCGCCTTCATGCGGTCGGGGTATTTCTTCTGATCGCGGAAGTGCAGCGGATCGGTGATCGGCTCGGGCACGTCAATCTCGGCAAAGGTGCCGCCGTCGAAAAGGTGCTTGAAGCGGTCACGCGGGGTGATCGCCATGTGGTGACCACAGCTTGTGCAGACGTTCTGGTTGTCGCTCAGTTCGCGGTGGAACAGCATCGTCCCGCAGGATTCACATTTGGTCCACAGGTTCTCTGGCGTATCGCGACGCGAGAAGAACGAGTTGATGGTCGGGCGGACGTAGTTTGTGATCCAGTTCATCGCTTACCTCTGGGCCAAGTGCGGCAATGGCGCACAGATAAGGCGATGGGCCAGAGAATGCAATCAGCGGCGTATCACTATGCGGGCGGCAAGCCACAGGACCACCGGCATGGCAAGCTCTGAGGCGTAGTAAAGGTCGAACCACGGCATAGCCATGCCCTCATCGCTATGGGCATCAAACGCGGGGAACAGCAGCAGGGCAAGGCCGGAATCAACACCCTCTTCGGCCCAGAACATGAAGGCGAACAGGTTATTGGCCAGATGATAACCGATGGCGGCGGCCAGACTGCCGGTGCGGGCGGTCAGGTCAGAGGCGGCCATCCCAAAGACAAACGCCCATACCACATATTGCATGGCATAGACCAAATCTGCGTCGCGATCGAAATGGGCAAGGCCGAACAGCAGGTTCACGGCGACCATCCAGATGATCGGATTCTGGAACCGCGCGGCCAGTTGCTGCTGCAGATACCCACGGTACAGCATCTCTTCGGCGGTCACCTGTATTAACAGCGCGGCGACAGATAGGGGCAGCAACACCAGCCGTAGCCACTGAAACTCGGCCCCCTCATAGCTGTAGAACGGCGGGGCCAGTTCCGTGGCGACAAAGACCAGCAGGCAGCCGGTTGTGACTTTTATCACCGTTGGGCCAAAGCCTGTCAGGTCACCCAGCAAGGTCCAGCCACTGCGGCTGTGATGCGCCCATGTGATGAACACTGTCGCCCCGATGAGAAATGAGAACGAGGCCAGCTCGATCAGTAGTCCGGGATAGTTCTGGCCCCACTCATAGCCGTCGATCAGCGCGGGATAGCCGATCAACTCGCCGATCAGCGTCACAAAAAGGCCGGTGGCCCCGCGGGCCACATAATAGGCGGCCTCGATCAGGGCGTAGCCGATGACCAAGGTCCAAAGAGTGCTGCGGGGCTTCGCAGGGGCGATAAACGCGAGATGCGGGGCGTACTGGTTCATCTGCGAAGGGCGATCCGAGCGCACAGCCATGACACCAGCAGCGAAAGTAGGTCCACTGGCAGAGCGGCGCGGATGCTTTCGGCCTCGGACATGTCGTGGGGCAGGGTGTAGAGGGACAACCCCGACAGGTTGCCCTGATAGGACAGGATCAGGATGGCAAAGCCGTTGTTTACCATATGCAGCGCCAGCGCTGGCCCTAAAGTGCCAGCCCGCGCGGTCAGGTCCGAGGCCGCCAGCGAAAACAGTGCCGCCCAGATTGCCACAGGCATTGCGTTGTCGCCCAGAGTGCCCGGAGTATAATGCCCAAGCCCGAACAGAATGGCAGGCACAGAGATCCAGACCGCAGGGCGCGCGAAGCGGGCAGCCAGATGCTGTTGCAGGTAACCGCGAAAGATCATCTCTTCGGTGGCGATCTGAACGCCGATGGCGATGACTGCGAAGGGCAGCAGGGCAAGCCAAGCGTTTGTACCCAGATTGCGCACCAGTTCGGTGTCTTGGGACCACGGTGGCAGAATGGCGATGACCAGTTGCAGCACGACCAGATACAGAGCCACGCGGCGGAACTGCCGCCAGCACAGATCCAGCGGACCAAGCAGGTCCAGCAACCTGCGCCCGTGGACCAGAGCCAGCGCCAAGGCCAGCCCTCCGGCCATTGTCGCAAAGCTGAACAGCAAGGCTAACATGCCTGCTGCGCTTTGGCCGCTTTCAGCCTCGGCCTGTAGATCATAACCAAGGGGCAGGGTCAGGCCCTGAAGGATGGTCCAATAGAACGAGCCCAACCCGAAGCCTGCCACAAGCATGACCATCATGCCAATCGGCAGCCGCCACGGCTCGGGGCGGGTTGCGGCATTGCGGGCAAGGGCATCATGAGGGGTATAGGGGTGCGCAGGGGCCATGGTGCCAGTATTAGCAGCGACAGGGCCAAGCACAATCGGACATGATCGCCGCGCACCGAAAACCCTGCGGTCTGTGAGGCGGAGTGATACCGAATTTCCTGCCTGTCAGCAGTGAAGCGAAGGCCAAACTTTCAAAATTTGTGGCAGAAAGTCTCATTCAGATAACTTTTGGGTTGCCAAAAGGGCCTTCGTTTGGTCGGTAATGCAGGCCGGATGCCACTTTGGGGCCGGAGTGTGCTGTTTGGGTCCGCACAACTTTAACTAAAGTATGCGGGCGCAGGGTTTGGGGGAACCTGTGCGTTATTTACTTGGCATATGTCTGATTGCGTTTGGTCTGTCGGCCTGCGTCGAGACGGGCGGGACGGCGCTTACGCCGCGGGCCGTGGTGATTGCAGACGGCACGATGCAGATCAAAGCGCCGCCGTCTTATTGCGTTGATCTGGCCCATACGAAGGACAGCCGTGAATTGGGTGCATTCGCGCTGGTCGCCAGTTGTCAGGCCCTGTCCAGCAGCGAGGCATCGCCCGCGATCATGACCGTCTCGATCGGGGCGCAGGTGGGTGCGGATGCGATCACGCTGGATGCGCTGGTCAAGGCGTTGGATGGGGGTAAAATCCTGTCCAAGGAAATGCGCGGCGACGTGGCTATTGTCCATTTGGGTGAAGGCGGACGCCGTGTGGTGCCGGGGGGCGATCCCCGTTATTGGCGGGCAGCCAAGGTTGTAAACGGGCGGCTGGTCTCGATCGCGCTCTATGCGCGGCAAGGGGCCCCTGCGGCGGGCGATGCGGGCCGTTCGATTCTGCTGCGTCTGATGGGCGGGATCAGCGCCACGAAAACAAGCGCCGCCGCCGCAGTTGTTGCCGGATCGGCATCATAAGTTTCGGACAATGTCTGTCCGGTTTTGCGTAAATCGTTGTGCTAGTTGAGAATGTTCGGATTTCTTGATGATTTTCGGGATTAGGGATTTGTTTTCTCAAAGACTTTCCCGATAAAGAGAACAATGGAACGCGGGATCGGACTGAGAAATGGCTAAGCTAAGACGTGTGATGAACGCGCTTTTCTTTCGGCGCACGCTAAAGCGCTGGCGGGATGTGGCACGCCATGCAGAGACCACCGAATTGTCTCGTTTGCGGCGTCAGCGGACACGGGCGGAACTGCTGGATTATCAGTTGGCCGAGGTGATCGCTGCGGCTGACCAGCGTCTGGCCCTGCCCCACATCGGGTCCGAGATATTTTCGCGTCCACGCGATGCGGATTGGGCATGGCGTCCGATGCTGTGGCGCCGTCCGATCCACCATAAAGGGATGGTCGGTGCCCGCAACGGGGATGCCTTCAGTGATGAGGCCAAGGTGTTCCACGACTGTCCCCGAAGCGAGCTGGTGTTGCGCCAGTTCCGCAACAGCCGCGAAGAGGACATGGCCCCCTTCAGCGTCCGTATGGAAGTCTATGACTTTGACGGCAGCTTTCTGTCGATTGCGGTGGCCCTGCCCGATGAGGCTTTGAAAGGACTGCGCCGCAAACACCTTGTGCGTATGGACATCACCGTCGAAACCGAAGAACCGATCGAGCTGTTCGCCCGCCTGAATGTCCGCCACGGCCCCAACAATGAACAGATCGTCCGTGAGGTTGATTTGCGTTCAGGCTCGGACACGGTGGAATTCGATCTTGGCTATAGCAATATTAACGAAAAGCGGCTGGAAAGCGCCTGGGTCGATCTGATCTTTGAGCGGGCGCGGATGAACCAGATCACAATTCGCGATCTGACCTTCTGCCGCCGCCCGCGCGCCGAACTGTAACTTGGAGCTTGTGCAATGATGAACGTGACCTTGACCAAGACTCGCATCCTTGAAGGCGTGTGGCATGGTGTTCTTAGCTGCTCGACTTCTGAGGACGGCGGCCCCTCGATCGAGGTGACCCATCTGGGCCAGCCCGTAGACGGGGTTAGCGTTTCGCCGCAGGATGGCGACTGGTTGCTGCGGGTTCCGATTCCGGCTGAAAAGATCTCGGACGGGGTGCAGACCTTTATCATCCGCGATGTGACCACGGATGAAATCCTTGAGACGTTTTCCATCATGGCAGGCGATCCGCTGTCGGGCGATCTGCGGGTCGAACTGAACCTCTTGCGCGAAGAGCTGGACCTGTTGAAACGCGCCTTCCGTCATCACTGCCGGACCACCGGTTAAGGCCGCCGGTACCCTGCCCCTGACGCCGCGCCATGTGACGCGGCGTTGCGGATGACAGGGCGTTGGATTTGGTGCCAACCTGCACGCAAAGGGGAGGCACCGATGACAGACTATCCGCACCTGTTGGCACCACTGGACCTTGGTTTTACCACGTTGAAGAACCGTGTCCTGATGGGCTCGATGCACACTGGTCTGGAAGAGACCCGTGACTGGAACCGCGTGGCGACCTTCTATGAGGAACGCGCCAAAGGCGATGTGTCCCTGATCGTCACTGGCGGCATGGCCCCCAACCGTGAAGGTGGCGTGTTCCCCGGTGCGGCTGGCCTTTTCAGTGCCGATGACATTGCGAACCACCGGATCGTGACGGACCGCGTCCACGGGGCAGGCGGCAAGATTGCCATGCAGATTCTGCATGCAGGCCGCTATGCCTATGGCAAGGATTGCGTCGGGCCATCTGCGATCCGCTCGCCCATTTCTCCTTTTCCGCCGAATGAACTGGATGAAGACGGGATTGAAAAGCAGATCGCAGATATCGTCACTGCCGCCGTTCGCGCCCGCGAGGCAGGTTATGACGGGGTCGAGATCATGGGCTCGGAAGGGTACTTCCTGAACCAGTTCCTTGTGACCCACACCAACCGGCGCGAAGACCGTTGGGGCGGCAGCTATGAAAACCGTATGCGCCTGCCGGTCGAGGTGGTGCGCCGCGCCCGTGCGGCTGTGGGCGATGACTTTATCATCATCTTCCGCCTGTCGATGATTGATCTGGTGCCGAATGGCAGCACCCATGAAGAGGTGGTGCAACTGGCGCAGGCAGTTGAGGCCGCAGGCGCGACGATCATCAACACCGGCATCGGCTGGCATGAGGCGCGTATTCCGACAATCGCCACCAGCGTGCCCCGCGCTGGCTTTGCTTGGGTAACGAAAAAGCTGATGGGCAAGGTCGGGATTCCGGTGATTACCTCAAACCGGATCAACACGCCCGAAGTGGCCGAACAGGTGCTGGCCGACGGTTGCGCCGATATGGTCAGTCTGGCCCGTCCGTTTCTGGCGGACAGCCAGTTCGTGGCAAAGGCGGCCCGTGGCCGGTCCAAGGACATCGCGCCGTGTATCGCCTGCAATCAGGCCTGTCTGGATCACACCTTTGGCGGCAAGATCAGCACCTGTCTGGTGAACCCCCGCGCTTGCTATGAAACCGAACTGGTGATCACGCCCACCGATGCGCCTAAATCAGTGGCGATTGTCGGGGCGGGGCCTGCGGGATTGTCGGCAGCTTTGACCGCCGATCAGCGCGGCCACAAGGTTACGTTGTTCGATGCCGATGCCCGCGTGGGTGGTCAGCTGAACATGGCCCGTCAGGTTCCGGGCAAAGAGGAATTCCACGGGCTGGTGGATTGGTTTGAGGCGCAGGTTGCAGCCTCGGGCATTGATCTGCGTCTGAACACCCGTGTTGCTGCGGCCGATCTGGAGGGCTTTGACGAGGTGATCATCGCCACCGGCGTTGCCCCCCGTGATCCGCAGATCGAAGGTCAGGACGGCCCGAATGTGCTGTCCTATATAGATGTGCTGGCAGGCAAGGCCCCTGTGGGCAAGACCGTGGCCATTATCGGCGCGGGTGGCATCGGCTTTGACGTGGCCGAATATCTGGTGATGGATGACAGCCCGACCGAACACCTTGAAGAGTGGCGCGCGGAATGGGGCGTGGGCGATCCTGAAAAGACCCGTGGCGGTCTGGCCGAGGCTGGCCCCCAGCCCACGCCGCCTGTCCGGCAGGTCACACTGTTGCAGCGCAAAGCCGAACGGCCGGGCAAGCGGCTGGGCAAGACCACCGGCTGGATCCACCGCGCCAGTCTGGCGATGAAGGGCGTGAAGATGCTTGGCGGCGTGAACTATGAACGGATCACCGCCGAGGGGCTGCACATTAGCCAAGGCGAGGCCCGCGAGAACCCGCAGGTTCTTGATGTGGAAACAATCATTCTGTGTTCAGGGCAGGTTTCGCGCCGTGATCTGGCCGATGCGCTTACAGATTCAGGCAAGAATGTGCATGTGATCGGCGGCGCGGACGTGGCTGCAGA
The DNA here is from genome assembly GCF_003003355.1 of Donghicola tyrosinivorans. GTDB lineage: Bacteria > Pseudomonadota > Alphaproteobacteria > Rhodobacterales > Rhodobacteraceae > Donghicola > Donghicola tyrosinivorans. The sequence continues at coordinate 65,736 of NZ_PVTQ01000012.1, read as the reverse complement.
ATTGGACGCCAAACGGGCGATAAATCAAGGAACTCGCCTTGCGAATATGCTCTAACTGAGGTTTTTGCAAAGATATGGTTCCTAAGGGCGTAGCGAAACGACAGTTTTGTCGTTTCCATATGCCTAACGATTATCCATTTACCCTGATATTGTCCCCCCTCGGCCCCACTCTTGCCCAATTTCAGCGGGATACAGTCCTTGAGGATTTTAGTTCGAGGGATTGTTATGGATCGGCTTACCGAAATGGAGGCTTTCGCAACGGTTGTTGACCAAGGTGGGTTCACCGATGCGGCCAAAAAGATGGGAATCTCCAAATCTGCTGTGTCCAAGCATGTGTCCAGTCTGGAGGCGCGTCTGGGGGCGCGCCTGTTGAACCGCACCACGCGCCGCGTCAGCCCGACCGAAATCGGTCTGGCCTACTACGACCGCGCGCGCCGTGTTCTGACGGATGCAGGCGAGGCGGATGCACTAGTGACTTCCATGCAGGCGGCGCCGTCGGGCCAGCTACGTATTTCGGTAGCGACCGACTTTGGCGTAAACCACCTGAGCCCGGTGATTGGCGATTTTCTGGCCACCTATCCGGACATCAGCGTCAACATGGTACTGAACAACCGTTACGTCGAGTTGATCAGCGAAGGCTTTGATCTGGCCGTGCGTATCGGTGAGCTGGAAGACAGCACTCTGCGGGCCCGCAAGCTGACCGACACCAACCGCCGCATGATCGCCTCGCCCGCGTATATCGAGCGTTATGGCCGTCCCAAGCGGATTGATGATCTGAACGAACACAAGCTGCTGCATTACTCCAGCCAAGCCAATGGCAGCGTCTGGAAGCTGACCGCGCCTTCGGGCGAAAAACGTCAGATCCGCACCGGCGGCTGGCTGAGCGTCAACGACGGTCAATCGCTGCTCAACGCGGCGGTTGCGGGTCTTGGTATCGCCTATCTGCCCTCGTTCCTTTACGCCGAGGCGCTGGAGCGTGGCGAGGTGGTGGATGTGATCCCCGATCTGCCAATGGAGACACAAGGCATCTACGCGGTTTACCCGCCGGGTCGCTTTACCCAGCCCAAAGTCCGCGCCTTCATCGACTTTCTGGTTGATGCCTTCGCGGAAAAAGGCCCGAACAGCTGGTAAGGCTTTACTGCTTCAGCAACACGACTTCGACACGCCGGTTCGCTTCGCGACCGGCGTTTTCCATGTTGCTGGCGACGGGTGCCAGATAACCCGCGCCTTGGGCGTCCACCTGTGCGGGGGGCACGCCGTAGCGGTCCAGCAGGCTGCGGCGTACGGCCTGTGCACGCACTTTGGACAGATTGGTGTTGCCAGACAGCGACCCGACCGAATCCGTATGGCCGACCAGCACCACTTGCGCGGTGGGATGCTCTTTCAAATAGCCCGCCAGCACTTCGAGCGAGGCAAACGGCCCTTTCCCAAGGGTCGAGGCGCCGGTCTCGAACGTCAGATCATCCAGAACCGCGTGGCCAACGGACAGCATCCGTTGCAGCGGGGGCGTGGCGTAGGAAATTTGCGGAGTGGCGGTGATTGGCTCAGCAGGTCTGACTGTTTCAGGCGTTTCGCCCACAGAATCGGGGCTGATCTGCACCATCTGCACATAGGTTCGGTTGCTGGTCTGGCTGACCAGCAGGGTCATCGCGCCACCATCGGGCAGACGGGCGGACAGAAAACGGAAATCGCGCAGGTTCACGAACATCTCCGGCCCCGGCGCTACATAAGTCGCGAAGCGGAAATCAAAGCCGCCGCAGGTCAGGGTATCGCAGGAAAAGATGATCTCGATATCTTGCGCCTTCAGGCCGTCGATCAAGGCGCTCATCACTCGGTAAGAGCTTTGCGGCGGTGCCCGCCAGACCGAGACCGAACGCAGCCCCTCGATCTCTTCGCTGGGGACGATGCCTTGGGCGTAGGGGCCGGTGGGCATGGCATAGTTGTCTGCGGCAGGTGCCAAGGACAGCACCTGCTCGGTACCCGCAGGTAGGGGCAGTTCCAGAGCCGTGGCGGCGTTGGCGGCAAGCACGCAGCCAAGCAAACAGAGAGTACGGATCATCGTGCTAGCGCGTGATACTCGGGGTTGGGGCGCATATCGGTGGCCGAGGCCATGCGGTTCGTCATGTTATAGAACCCCGCGACTGAGGCGATGTCCCAGATGTCGCGGTCGGTGAAACCGTGATCGCGCAGGGCTTGGCGGTCAGCCTCTTCAATGGTGGCGCTGGCCAGCGTCATCTGTACTGCGAAATCCAGCATGGCCCGCTGCTTGGGGGTGATATTGGCCACGCGATAGTTCATCGCCAGCGCCTCGCCCAAGGCCGGATCGCCGGACAGCTGCCGAACAGCCGCGCCGTGGGCCACAAGGCAGTAGAAGCACTTGTTGTGGCTGGAGACAGTGACAGCGATCATCTCGCGTTCCAGCTTTGTCAGGCCGCTGTCTGCCAGCATCAGATCATTATACATCGCCGTGAAGGCGTTCAGCTTGTCGATGTCGAACGCATAGGCTTGCAGGACATTGGGGATCATCCCCAGTTTGTCCTGACAGATATCAAAGTATTTCTGCGTTTCTGGCGGCAGTGGATCAACCATCGGCAGGTCAAGCGCGGTGGGACGAGTGTCTTTGGTCATCATGCCTCCTTCAAGCGGTAGTGGTACTGTCCCACAACCAGCATCCCCAAGGAAGTGTATAGCGCGTTGGCAGGCACGTTCCTGCGCGTCACAAGCAGGGTCAGTTCCTTGGCCCCGTTGCGGTGCGCCCACTTGGCGGCGGCATACATGAGGTAACGACCAAGGCCCTTGCCGCGATGGGCGGTGATCACCTCTAATGCGTGCAGCATGGCGATGCCGTTGTGGATCGCCACAAAGGCGCAACCCGCGGCGCGGTCATCGGTGCGGCCCAGAAGGAAGGTCTTGGGGCCAGCGGCCCGCTCCATTACGGCGATGCGCTCGGGTCCGATCCCGCCTTCTGCCCAAAGCTCGCGGGCGATGGCCAGAGGTGTCTCGGATTCAAAGGTGGTGACGGGCGGGATATGGGCCTGCGCTACGGTGGAAGGTTCCACAGTGTATAGATGCACCGGATCAACGACTTGGTATCCTTGGTCGTCCAGCATCTGGTCCAGCGCCTGATCGACGGGGCGCAGCATGAATAGGTGCGGCTGGTGCAATGCATCCTGCGCTGCCAGAGCCTGCGGGATGTCCTCTGCGCTAACCTCACAGGTGGCCGAGACCGCCGACACCCGCTTGCCGCCCCCTTGGCCCTCACGGATCAGCCAAGGTCCGTTGCAGGTGATCTTGGCGGGCGGCCATGTGGCGTCAACCACATCAAAGTAACTCAGATCCATCACAGCCCCAATGTGTCAGCCAGTTGCGTGGCAGCAGCATCAATCCGCACGCCATCGGTGCCACGGATCACGATGTTCGAGCCATAAACCCCGTCCCGCTGGAAGGGGTAAGAGCCGATGGAAAGGTCGGTGAATTCTTCGGCCAGCGCACGCAGGGGGATCGCGATATCGCCTTCGCCGCGCATGATGCAGATGGTTTGCGACAGCAGCGGTGCACCACCTGTCAGGGTCGGAATGACGCTGGCCACCATCGCGTTGAATACCGAAGGCACCCCTGCCATCACATGGACATTCTCCAGCTTGAAGCCCGGTGCGGTGCTGACAGGATTGTCAATCAGGGTCGCGTCGTCGGGGATACGGGCCATCCGTAGACGCGCGGCGTTCAGCTCTTGCCCGCGGGCGTCATAGTGGGCCTGTAGCAAGGCGCGGGCATCGTCGCGCACATCGATGTGCTTGCCAAAAGCGGCGGCGATGCAGTCGGCGGTGATATCGTCATGGGTCGGCCCGATGCCGCCCGATGTGAATACATAGTCATAGGCACCGCTCAGGGCCTTTACTGCTGCAACGATGGCGTCATGGTCGTCGCTGACCACGCGCACCTCTTTCAGGTCGATCCCCGCGTGGGTCAGCTCATTCGCCAGATGGTGCATGTTCGCATCGCGGGTGCGGCCCGAGAGGATTTCGTCTCCGATGACCAACATGGCGGCGGTGGGGTTCGGCATCTTTTGCGCTCCGGTTCAGCAGTGTTCGGGGCAGAGGTTAGGGCAGTGGGTGGGTGGTTTCCATAGCGCACGTGCGGATTTGCCAAAGGGGCGCAGGGGGCCTAAAGCTTGGCCTATGGAATTTGCGACCCCTTTGATCCCCGCGCGGCTGATCCGCCGCTATAATCGCTTTCTCAGCGATATGATGCTGGAAGACACCGGTCAGGAAGTGCGTGCGCACTGTCCCAATCCCGGCGCGATGTTGGGGCTGAAAGATCCCGGTATCCGCTGCTGGCTAGAGCCGAACGATGATCCGAAGAAAAAGCTGGATTACGGCTGGCGGCTGGCCGAACTGGACGGCGGTCACATGGCGGGGATCGATACCAGCCTGCCCAACCGCGTGGTGGGCGAAGGGCTGAGCGCGGGAATGGTGCCGGAACTGGCGGGCTACGACCTGATCCGCCCCGAGGTGAAATACGGCAAGAACAGCCGCATCGATTTCCTGCTGACTGGCGCGGGTCTGCCCGATGCCTATGTCGAAGTGAAAAACGTCCACCTGCGCCGCATGGATGACTGGGCCGAGTTTCCCGATTGCGTTACTGCCCGCGGGGCCAAGCATCTGGCTGAGCTGTCGGATATGGTGGCGCTTGGTCACCGCGCCGTGCTGTTGTTCCTGATCCAGCGCACCGATTGCGGGCGGGTGAAAGTGGCGGGCGATCTGGACCCCACCTATGCCGCGGCTTTTGACGCTGCCCGCGCGGCAGGGGTCGAAGTTATCGCCCACGGCACCGAGATTGACACACGCGGCGTGCGCTTTGGCGCGGCGCTGCCCGTTGACGCGGCGTCTCAATCGGGTGGGGGTGCTTAGAATGCAGGGCCTCTGGCATAATGTGCGGAAGTTATTTAAGGAAAGCACAGAGTTTGAGAAGGAGAGCGCGGTGAGAACCAAGCACGACGGACGCGTGACCAAAGATGGTATCCGCATTCATTCGGAAGCGGATTTTGCCGGCATGCATAAAGCTGGCCGTGTGGCTGCGCAGATCCTTGACGAAATCGCCGAGCATGTGTTCCCCGGTCAGACTACCGGCGAGATTGATCGCATCATCGAGGAAAAGGTGAATGCGTCGGGCTCGACCAGTGCAACGATTGGCTATCGCGGCTACAAACACGCCAGCTGTATCAGCGTGAACCACGTGGTTTGCCACGGCATTCCCGGTGATAAAAAGCTGAAAGAAGGCGATATCCTGAACATCGACGTGACCGTCATTGTCGATGGTTGGTTCGGTGACACCAGCCGCATGTATGTGGCAGGCAAGATGCCCCGCAAGGCCGAGCGTTTGCTGCAGGTCACTCATGATGCCCTGATGCTGGGGATCGAGACTGTGAAGCCCGGCAACACCTTTGGCGACATCGGCTACGCGATCCAGAGCTATGTGGAAGCGCAGCGCATGTCGGTTGTGCGCGATTTCTGCGGCCACGGTCTGGGTCAGGTGTTCCACGCGCCGCCGAACGTGCTGCACTATGGCCGCAAAGGCACCGGTCCGGTTCTGGAAGAAGGTATGTTCTTCACTATTGAACCCATGGTTAATCTGGGCCGCCCCGAAACCAAGGTTCTGGCCGATGACTGGACCGCTGTGACCCGTGACAAATCGCTGAGCGCGCAGTTCGAACATTCGATCGGGGTGACGGCGGACGGGTTTGACATTTTCACCCTGTCGCCTGCGGGCAAGTTCCACCCGACCTATGATGTCTGAGGACTTGGCCAATCTTCGGATCGGGTGAGTATTTTTGCAATAAAGAAGCCCCGCAGGTCATATTCGACCGCGGGGCTTTTTGATTTGGGTGATTTGGGCTTGTGGCGCCGTGAGCTTTAAGGTGCTGGGGCACGCAGCAGGGTGATCCACGTATCCCCGTATTTGCGTTGGTCCAGCAGGGTGAAGCCTGCGGGGGTGGATTGCGGGGCGTTTTCTTCCCAGATCAGCAAGGCGCTTGGGGCGATCCAGCCGCCGTCTTGGGCCGAGGCGATGGCCTTTTCCCCAAGGCCTTTACCGTAGGGCGGGTCAAGGAAGATCACCTTGAAGGGCGCACCGTCATTGCGTTTGAGGTCGGTGGCGTCGCGGCGCAGCAGGCGGGTGGTGCCGATGGCGCGGCATTTGTCGATATTCTCGCGGATGAGGGCGCGGGCCTTGACCCCTTCGTCCACAAAGGTGACTTGGGCGGCCCCGCGCGAAAGGGCCTCGAACCCCAAGGCGCCGGTACCTGCAAAGAGGTCCAGCACACGGGCATCCACCACCGGAGAGATGCCCCCATCAAGGCTGGCCAACACGTTGAACAGGCTTTCACGGACGCGATCCGAGGTGGGGCGCAGGTGAGCCTTGGCATCACCTTCGCCGACCTCGGCCAGTTTCAGGCCGCGCAGGCTGCCAGAGATGATCCTCATTTCAACAAGGCCTTCAGGTCAGTTTCAGGGTTGCCGACGGCCTCTTTGGCGGGGGATTTTCCGTTCTCGATCAGGCGTTTGCCGACCATATAGGCGCGGGGATCGTTCATGGCGTCAACGGCCAGCAGGGTATCGCCTGCGTAGTACCAGTAGGACACCGAGCCTGCGCCGCTGTCGCGGGTGACGATATTATCATAGCCGGTGTTGAGGCCCGCGATTTGCAGTTTGGTGTCATACTGGTCCGACCAGAACCACGGCATTGGCAGGTAATCCTGATCCGCCCCAAGCATGTTGCGGGCAACGGTCAGGGATTGATCGATAGCGTTCTGGACGCTTTCCAGACGCATGCGCTTGCCCTTGTAGGGGAAGCTGGCGCAATCGCCCGCAGCCCAGATGCCGGGCACGTTGGTTTGGCCCTTGATGTCTACAGCGATGCCGTTGTCCAGCGTGATCCCTGCGGATTCTGCCAGACCGTCATTCGGGGTGATGCCGACACCGACGATGACCAGATCCACATCCAGCATGGTGCCATCCGCCAACTCGGCCTGGGTGACATGGCCGTCGGTGCCGATCAGGCGGGCAAGGCCGATGCCTTCGCGGATGTCTACCCTGTGGCTTTGGTGCAGGGCGCGGAAATAGTCTGCGGTCTCAGGCGCGGCGACGCGGCCAAGGATGCGGGGGGCGGCCTCGACCAGAGTGACCTGCATCTGGCGCTTGGCGCAGACAGCAGCGGCCTCAAGCCCGATGTAGCCACCTCCGACGATCAGGATACGGCGGCCTTCGGTGGCATGGGGCGCGATGGCGTCGATGTCGGCCAACGTACGCACGGTGTAGACCCCGTTCAAATCACCGCCGATGGCCGCAGGCAAGGTGCGCGGGGTCGAGCCGGTGGTCAGGGCCAGTTGGTCAAAGGCGATGCGCTCGTCCCCGACCAGCAGGGTTTTGGCGGCTGTGTCGATGCCATCTACGCGAGTGCCAAGGCGCAGGGTGATGTTGTTCTCGGCGTACCATTCTGCAGGGCGCAGGTAGAGGCGGTCCATCGCCATGTCACCAAGCAGATAGGCTTTGGACAGGGGCGGGCGCTGATAGGGGGGTACGGGTTCGTCTCCGAAGATCGTGATGTTCCCGTCAAAGCCTTGTTTCCGCAGTTCCGCAACCAAAGTTGCTGCGGCCTGACCTGCGCCTATCACTGCAATATGGGACATTCTGAAAACCTCGCCTATGTTAGCGTCATCGGACAATTGAACCGACATAACCGCAGGATCCCTGCGAGTGCAATTCTGCAGAGAGGTAAGATATGACCATTTCCACCGGACAGGCTTTGCCAGAGGCCAATTTGTTGCGTTTGGGCGACCAAGGGCCCGAATCTGTGGCGCTGGCCGACAAGGTCAAAGGCCGCAAGGTTGTCATTTTCGGTTTGCCCGGGGCCTATACCGGTGTGTGCAGCACCGCTCACGTTCCCAGCTTTATCCGCAGCAAGGATGCGCTGGCCGAAAAGGGTGTTGAAGAGATCATCTGCGTGTCGGTCAACGATCCCTTCGTGATGGCCGCGTGGGCCGAATCGACTGGCGCGAAAGAGGCGGGGCTGACCTTCCTTGGCGATGCGGACGGCAGCTTTACCAAGGCGCTGGGTCTTGATTTCACCGCGCCGCCCGCGGGCCTGATTGGCCGCTCCAAGCGGTTCGCGATGGTGGTCGAAGACGGCACCGTGACCCTTCTGAACGTTGAGGAAAGCCCCGGAGTTTGCACTCTGTCGGCGGGCGAAGCGGTGGTTGACGCCCTCTGATCTGCCTGAATTGATGGCACGAAAGGCCCGCTGCTGCGGGCCTTTTTTATTTGCGCAAGGAAGGGCCTTGACTAAACCGACTAAAAAAGTCAGGTTTAGGTCAGCCAGCCTTCAACGGGTCAGCCAGTTGCCATTCTTAGACGGATTGCTTTGACATGACCCAAGATCAGAAGACCCGAACTGCCCGCAGTCTGCGCGAGCGCGCAGCCGACGTGCGGGCGATCCTTGCCGAGTTGTCGTGGCCCGTCGATCTGGATACCGAGCGCCTGCTGGACCGGATCGAATTTGGCGACCGCTGAACCCCTTCGCCCCGACAACCGGAGACACGCAAGATGACCATGATGCCTACGACTTTCCGCACCGCCAGTGCCCATTCGCCCGAACTGCCCCTGCACCTTGCCGAGGAACTGACAGGCGGGGGCGCTCAGGCCCTGATCCAGCTGGGTGACCAGATATACACCCTTCGGATCACCCGTCAGGGCAAGTTGATCCTGACCAAGTAATCCTCAGGAGGCGTCTTGTAGGATCGTAGGAAGGGCAGGTGCTGCGGTGCCAGCCCTTCTTTCGTTTTGCCAACGTTATAGGGTATTGGGGTAAAAGATTACTTCTTAAGGTATATTAAACTTTTGTTAGAACAGTTTCCCTTTAGTGTCGCTGGACAAAATTTGCAGCTCTGCAATTTTCTTTAACGATGTAAGGGAGTTTTCCATGAAAATCATGACAACCGGTCTATCGGTAACGGCGTTTCTTGCGGCAAGCATAGCAGCTGTCGCGGGAACCAGCGAACATGCAGAGGTGGCAGATGCTGTGATCGACGCACAGCGCGCTGTTTTGGCCGAGGCGACAGAAGACGCAGGCTTTGGTCCCCAGTCGCCCCGCGATCTGCGCTACACTGTGGGTGGCAACCCGCGGGTGTTCTCGATGGCACCTCCTGCCAGCCAGATGAACCTGTGCAACATCCACTTCCATGATGGTGCTGAACACGCGGGCGGTCAGTTCTCGACCTTCCGTGGCAATGGTGACGGCGAAGGCTGGGGTACCGGTTACGTCTATGACGGCGATTTGACCGAGGCCGAACTGGCGCCGCTGGCCGCACCGATCGGAACTGGCGAGCATGGCCTGCTGCAGTCCGGCCAGACCATTGAGGTCCACTTTGTCCACACCACCAGCGACATTGAACCGGGTCCGACCCTTGGCGCATGTCTTGCGGATTCGACCGGCAACCCGCAGCTGCGTGTTGAGACGCAGGTGATGGTTCTGGTCAACGATGCAAACGCGATCGATTTCCGTACGCTGGCGGATGTCCAGCAGGTGAACGGTTATTGGCAGGCACCGAATGTGCCGGAAAACACCGGCACGCCGATCGCCTATCTGGGTTCGACCACTGGCCCCAGCTACAATGAAAAGGCCTCGCCGTTTCAGGTCACTTGGTCGGTTCGCCCCGAGGTGATCAAAGTGGACATCAACACTGTTGGCGCTTGGTATGCGGATAACATGTTTGACGAAGATCACGCGCACGGGGTGCGCAATCTGGTCACGAACGTCGATCTGCTGTCGCCGATCAACCAGTAATTCGGCCTGACGCTTAAAAAGAAAGGGGAGGATACGTTGGTATCCTCCCCTTTTTGTTTGTCGATGTGCCCAAGGCTTAGCCGGGGCTCATGCCGCGCAAACGCTCGCTGCGGCGGCGCAGCAGTTCTACGGTGGTCAGTAGCGCAATCGAGATCACCACGAGGATCGTCGCAACCGCCAGAATGGTGGGCGAGATTTGTTCACGCAGACCGATGAACATCTGCCAAGGCAGGGTCTTCTGACCGGCCGAGCCGACCAGCAGCACCACGACCACTTCGTCGAACGAGGTGATGAAGGCGAACAGGCCACCCGAAATCACGCCGGGCAGGATCAGCGGCATCTGGATGCGGAAGAACGTGGTCACCGGATCGGCCCCCATGTTCGCTGCCGCGCGGGTCAAGCTCTGGTCAAAGCTGCTGAGGGTCGCGGTCACGGTGATGATCACGAAGGGAATCCCCAGTGCCGCGTGGGCCAGCACAACACCCGCCAGCGTGCCCTGCAGGCTGACGCTAGAGTAGAAGAAGAACATACCAGCCGAGGTGATGATCAGCGGAACGATCATCGGCGAGATCAGCAGCGCCATGATCTGGCGCTTGAAGGGAACGTGCGGCTGGCTCAGGCCGATGGCCGCCAGAGTCCCAAGGCTAACCGACAGCAGGGTCGCCAGCGGCGCGATGATCAGCGAGTTGCTGAACGCTTGCAGCCAGCTGTAATCCCCGTTCGCCCCAAGGAAGTCGCGGTAGTGCTTTAGCGAATACCCCTCAGGGTCCAGCCGCAGCATCTCAGGGGTGAAGGTGAAGAAGTCCTGCGCATTAAAGCTTAGTGGGATCACGATCAGGATTGGGAAGATCAGGTAAAAGAACACCAGACCGCAGAAGACGCGGAACGTGTAGTACCAGATTTTCTGCCCGAAGGTTGCGTATGTGGGAAGGGTGGTTGCCATGATCTCTTATCCCAGCTTCACGTTATCGATGCCGACAAGCTTGTCGTAGACGTAGTAGAGCAGCAGAACGATCACCAGCATGATGGTCCCCAGCGCCGCCGCCAGACCCCAGTTTCCAAGGGTCGAGAACTGGAAGTAGATCCGGTTCGAGATAAAGGTGCCGTCTGCACCGCCCACCAGTTCGGGGGTGATGAAGTAGCCAACCGCCAGAATGAACACCAGCAGGGCGCCCGCGCCGATACCGGGTGTGGTCTGCGGAAAGTAAACGCGCAGGAAGGCGGTGGTGTTGGTGGCCCCCAGCGACTTTGCCGCACGCAGATAGCTTGGCGGGATGGTTTTCATCACCGAGTAAAGCGGCAGGATCATAAAGGGCAGCAGGATGTGTGTCATTGCGATCACCACGCCAAGCTGGTTGTTGATCAGGCTCAGACGCTCGGTAAAGCCAAGGGCGATCCAGATGTCGTTAATCACGCCCTGTTCCTGCAGCAGAATTTTCCAAGCCGAGGTTCGCACTAAGAGCGAGGTCCAGAAGGGCAGCAGAACAAGGATCATCAACAGGTTCGAGGTCCGCAGGGGCAGGTCCGCCAGCAGCCACGCCACAGGATAGCCGATAACCAGCGTACAGAAGGTGATCAAGGCGCTTAGCCAGAGGGTCCGGATCATCAGCTTTTGGTAAATGCGCTGATCGGGGTCCTTCATCTGAACGCCTTCTATTGTGCGCTCGGCGTCAAAGGCGGCCATATAGTAGCTGCCGGTGTAATAGCCCGAGTTGGCCTTGATGGTGGCCCAGTATTCGATCTTGCCCCAGTCCTTATCGACGTCCAGCATCTCGGCCTTAAAGTCGGTGATCTCTTCAATCTTCAGACGAGAGATCGCGCGGCCCGATTTGCGGAACAGCGAGGACATGCCGGGGGTTTCATAGTTGAAACGGCGACCCAGTTGGGTGTGCTGTTTGTTCTTGAAGGCGGCCTTGAAGTCGATGGCCATCGCCTTGAACGCGGCCTCGGACGGCAAATCGCCGGACTGGGGGTCCCAGTCCTCAAGAGCGACGACCACGTTGGGAATGATGTCAGGGATATAGTCGGTGCCAGCTGTGTTCTGGATCGAACGCATCAGCATCGAGCCGATGGGCATGATGAACGAGACCAGTACAAACAGCAGCAGCGGCGCGGTCAGCAGCAGCGCCCGTCGTTTTTGCCGTCGTAGTGCCCGGGCGAGACTTTGCTTTAGCGGAGTGCCGTCGGCAGCCATCATCGGGCCATTCGTCGATGTATCAGCCATGTGTATCCCTGTTGAAGGTCAGCGCCGGTTGTCCGGCGTCATTTGAAAAGGTTGTTGGGCAAAGCCCTGAAATCGGCTTGGCGCAAGAACCTTGAAGTTTCGGGAAGAAAGCGGGGTGGAAAGGGGGCGCGTGGCCCCCCTTCCGAGGTGCAGATTACTGCAGCAGCCATGCCTGGTACTGTGCGTCCAGGTCATCGCGGTAGCTTGCCCACCAGTCGTAGTTGAACAGGAAGGTGTTCTGTGCGTTGTTGGGATCGGTCGGCATGTGGGGCGCCATTTCGATGCCCAGTTCTGCGTGCTGACCAACCAGCGGTGCCGACGATGCGCGTGCGGGACCGTACGAGATGTACTTGGCCTGATCCGCCAGACGCTGGGTGTCGGTTGCGAACTTCACGAAGTCCAGTGCGCGGGCTTCACGGTCTGCGGGCAGGTTGGCGGGGATGATCCAGCCGTCCAGGTCGAACATCTGCCAGTCCCACAGCATGCCGATCGGCTGGCCCTGCTCGGCGATCGCCGAGAACAGACGACCGTTGTAGGTCGAACCGATCGAAACTTCGCCGTCTGCCAGCAGCTGCGGGGTTTCCGCGCCTGCCGACCACCAGACAACGCTGTCTTTGATGGTGTCCAGCTTGGCGAATGCACGAGCGACGCCTTCGGGGGTCTCAAGAGTGGTGTAAACGTCGTCGATTGCGACGCCGTCACAGATCAGAGCCCATTCCATGTTGCCAATCGGGCGCTTTTCCAGCGCGCGCTTGCCAGGGAACTTTTCGGTGTCGAAGATGTCGCAGACGCTGGTGGGAGCTTCGGGCAGCAGGTCGGTGCGGTAACCGAAAGTGGTCGAGTACACGATCTGGGGAATGAAGCAGTCGCTGACGATCAGATCGCCGAAGTCTTCCGATGCTTTGGTGCCGTCGGGGGCATCTGCCAGCATGGTGTCGGGATCGATTTCCAGCGCCAGGCCTTCGTCGCAAAGACGCATTGCGTCCGCTGCGACAACGTCAACGACGTCCCAGGTGATGTTGCCAGCTTCTGCCATCGCGCGCAGTTTGGTCACCGCTTCGGCCGAGCTTTCGTCGGTGATGACTTCCAGACCATCGTTCATGGCCTGATAGGGTTCTACGTAAGCCTTAACCTGGCTGTTCTGGTAAGCACCGCCCCACGACACAACGGTCATCGAGCCGGCCATTTCCGCCGATACAGCGCCAGCGGCGATGGTCAGAGCGGTGGTGGTCAACATCAGTTTGGTGAGTTTCATGTTATACTCCCTGTTAGCGCCCGGGTTGGTTCTTGTCGGGTTCTGGCCCCGGGACTGGCCTGCCACCCTAATCCTCACAGACCCTCTGGTTCGTGGGACGCCGCAGAGAGGTGAATCGCTGCGGTATTAGAAACAGTAACGCCTAAATCTCAGGCGTCTAGCGCCCGACAGTCATTGGCCAGCCATCCGATGTCGATCATCTCGCCCGGTTGCAGGCGGCGCTGGTCGGGGGCGTTACGTGTTTTGATGATAAAGTCGTCACGGCCAGCCACTTTCAGGCGCGTGCGGAAGATGTCACCCATGTAGATGAACTCCAGCACTTCGGCTTTCAGGGTGTGCGCATCGGGGTGCAGACGCGATTTGTCGATCTCGACGCGCTCGGGGCGGATCGAGACCAGCGTGCGTTCACCGGCTTTGCTGACGTTGACGGGCTTACAGTCGATGACTTCGCCGCTGTCCAGGCGCACAACGGCGAAACCGTCGCGGATTTCCTGAACCACGCCTTCAAGGGTGTTATTTTCACCGATGAACTGGGCGACAAAGCTGTTCTGGGGCGCTTCATACAGCTCATCCGGCGGAGCCAGCTGCTGGATGCGGCCATCGTTGAACACGGCCACGCGGTCCGACATGGTCAGCGCCTCGGTCTGGTCGTGGGTCACGTAAACGGTGGTGATCCCCAGATTGTGCGCGATGCGGGTGATTTCGAACTGCATGTGTTCGCGCAGCTGTTTGTCCAGCGCGCCAAGCGGTTCGTCCATCAGAACCAGTTCGGGTTCAAACACCAGAGCGCGTGCCAGCGCGATACGCTGCTGCTGACCGCCCGAAAGCTGAGCCGGACGACGGCCCCCAAAGGCCCCCATCTGCACCATGTCCAGCGCACGTTTCACCTTGGCCTCACGCTCGGACTTGCCAAGCTTGCGGACCTCAAGCGGGAACGCGAGGTTTTCCGCAACGGTCATGTGGGGGAAAAGCGCGTAGTTCTGGAAAACCATCCCGATGCCGCGCTTGTGGGGCGGGATGTTGTTGATGGGCTTGCCGTCCAGTTTGATTTCACCATGGGTGGCTGTCTCAAACCCTGCCAGCATCATCAGGCAGGTGGTTTTCCCGGACCCCGACGGCCCCAACATGGTCAGAAACTCACCTTTGGGCATGGTGAGGTTCAGGTCTTTTACGACCAGAGTTTCACCATCATAGCTCTTTTGCACGCGTTCGAACTCGACGAACGCATCTTTAGAAGATGTCTGCGCCAAAACTGGCTCCCTGTGTTTATTGGCAGCTTTTGGTGCTGCGCTTGTTCACCATTGACTAAACCTTGTGCAGTCGAGTCTTGCAACAGCCTCTAAGGGTCAAAATCATGGTGATGTATCAAGTCGGCTCAAACGGTCATTTTTCTGCGCTTGACCCGACCATATGGATCGCAAAAACGACCTGAACAGTCGAAGTGGGCTGCATAAATTATGACCAGCCCTGACGATTTCAAGCGATTTCCTAAGGTTTTTGCTGCACATTTGGGCAGATGAGCTGCCCTCCTTTCGGTCAAAATGGGCGCTTTGTGCTGATCTTTGTCGTTTTTAGGGCGACTCTGCCCGCCGATATTTTGCAACATCATCTGGTAAGACCCCGAGGAGGACTTGTGATGACGGCCAAGCAAATCCCTTTCACACCGGAAGAGTACAAGCGTCGCTTGCGCCTTGTTCGCACGGCCATGCAGGCCTCGGGTCTGGATGCATTATTCGTTACCGACCCCTCGAACATGGCTTGGCTGACCGCCTATGACGGTTGGTCGTTCTACGTCCATCAAGGGGTGATCGTGCGGTTGGACGGTGACCCGATCTGGTGGGGCCGCGGTCAGGATTCGAACGGCGCGGTGCGCACGGTCTGGATGTCCGATGACCACGTGCACGGCTATCGGGACAACTTCGTCCAGTCCCGCGTGCGCCATCCCATGCAAGATCTGGCCCGCATCCTGAAGGATCTGGGCTATGAAAACGGCCGTATCGGCGTTGAGATGGAGAACTACTACTACTCGGCCAAGGCACACCTGACTCTGATCGAAGAGTTGCCCGCCGCCACCATCGAAGACGCCACCGGAATCGTGAACTGGCAGCGCAGCATCAAGTCCGAAGAAGAACTGATCTTCATGCGCCGCGCCGCGAAAATCTCGGACAAGATCATCAACGGTCTGGTCGAGCGAGTCGAGGTTGGCGTCCCGAAGAACGAAATCGTGGCCGAAATCCTGCGCGATGCTGCCCTTGGGGCTGATGGCCATTGGGGCGATTATCCCGCGATTGTGCCACTGCTGCCCTCGGGTTCAGACGCTGCCGCGCCGCACCTGACGTGGGACGGCCGTCCTTTTCAGGGGGGCGAGGCGACCTTCTTTGAAATCTCCGGCTGCTACCGCCGTTATCACGCGCCCTTGTCGCGCACGATCTTCTTGGGCGAGCCTGATGACACCTTCAAACGGGCCGAGGCCGCGCTGGTCATGGGCCTTGAGGCCGGCCTTGATGCCGCCCGCGCCGGCAATCGCGCCTGCGACATCGCCAACGCCCTGGCCGTACCGCTAGAGGCCGCTGGTATCACCCGCGGCGAACGCTGTGGCTACCCTATCGGCCTTAGCTACCCGCCGGATTGGGGCGAACGCACCATCAGCTTGCGCGCCGAGGACGAAACTGTTCTGCTACCCGGTATGACCTTCCACTTCATGCCCGGCCTCTGGATGCAGGACTGGGGCCTTGAGATCACCGAATCCATCCTGATCAAACCTGAAGGCCCCGCTGAATGCTTCTGCAGCCAGCCGCGCAAACTCTTTGTGAAAACCAATGAACAAGCTATCCCGCGTCCAAGCCACATTGGCGGATCTGATCGCCTTTCCGACGATCTCGGTGGATTCGAACCTTCAGATGATGGCCTATCTGGAGGAAAGCCTCACTAAGGTCGGCGCCCGCGTCACGCTGCAACATGACGCGACCGGTAAAAAAGCCAACCTCTGGGCCAGTTTAGGACCAGAGGTCGATGGCGGTGTCATCCTGTCGGGCCACAGCGATGTGGTCCCAGTCGAGGATCAGGATTGGACGACGGATCCCTTCACTTTGGTTGAAAAAGACGGGCTGCTTTACGGGCGCGGCACCTGTGATATGAAAGGCTTTATCGCTGCCTGCATCGCGCTGGCCCCCGATTTCGCAAAGCTGGATCTCAAACGCCCGATCCATTTCGCCTTCACCTATGATGAGGAAACCGCCTGCCTCGGTGCTCAGGCACTGGTCAAAATGTTGGCGAAATCCCCTGTGAAACCCGCCATCGCCCTGATCGGAGAGCCGACAGAGATGCGGGTCATCGAAGGTCACAAGGGCTGCTGCGAATACACCACGCGCTTCACCGGCCTTGAAGGCCACGGCAGCAATCCCAACGCAGGGGTGAACGCTGTGGAATACGCCGTGCTCTATGTTTCAAAACTTCTAGAACTACGCGAAGGCCTGAAATCCCGTGCCCCCGAAGGCTCGCGCTTCGACCCCCCTTGGACCACGATCAACATTGGCGGGCTGCACGGCGGGGTGGCCCACAACGTGATCGTGGGTAAAGCCGAAGTGGACTGGGAATTCCGGCCAGTACAGGCGACGGATTACGATTACGTCACAACCGAAATCACCCGCTACGCGACGCAGGAACTCCTGCCGAAAATGCAGGCCATCCACCCCGAGGCCGCGATCCACACCGAAACCCTTGGCGAAGTGGCGGGCCTTGAGCCGATGGAGATCAACGCCGCCCGCGATCTCCTCGCAGAACTCACAGGCGCCAATAGTGCTGATGTGGTGTCATTCGGAACCGAGGCTGGCCTTTTCCAGTCCATCGGCATCGATGCTGTCGTCTGTGGCCCCGGAAGCATCGCCCAAGCCCACAAGCCGGACGAATTCGTCGCCAAAGATCAACTCGCCGCCTGTATCAAAATTCTCGAAGGCGTCGCCCATCGCCTGACGCAATAGGCGCGCGCTCTTTCATCTTGGCAAAAATACCTTCGCCGAAGGCATTGCGGGCCCTAAGGCCCGCAAAACTTTCCTATGCGGCCACAAACAGGCCTTCTGCTTTCACCTTTGCATAGGCTTCATCCAGCGATTTGCGGGCCCGCGAAATCAACAGGTCCACGTCGTCACGGGTGAACACCAGCGGCGGCGAGATGATCATCCGGTCGCCCACGTGGCGCATGATCAGGTTGTTCGCGAAACAGCGCTCGCGGCAGATGTAGCCAACGGTTCCGGCCTCGGCGGCGAACTTGGCGCGGGTCTCTTTGTTCGGGGTCAGCGCGATCGAGCCCATGTGGCCCACGATTTTCGCCTCACCCACCATCGGGTGGTCCACCAACGCTTCGAACTGCTGTTTCAGGTAGGGCGCGATTTGTTCGCGGGCGGTCTCGATGATCTTTTCTTCATCCAGAATGCGCAGGTTTTCCAAGGCCACGGCGGCGCTGACCGGGTGGCCTGCGTAGGTGTAGCCGTGGTTGAATTCGCCCGAACCGACCACTTCGGCCACCTCGTCACAGACGATCGAGCCGCCAATCGGCGCGTAGCCCGAGCTGAGGCCCTTGGCGATGGTCATGATATGCGGCTGGATGCCGACAGTCTGGCTGCCGAACCACTGGCCGGTACGACCGAAACCGCAGATCACTTCGTCCGCGATCAGAAGGATTTCGTATTTGTCGCAAATGCGCTTGATCTCGGGCCAGTAGGTTTCGGGGGGGACGATCACGCCGCCAGCGCCCTGAATGGGCTCGGCAATAAAGGCCGCAACGCGGTCTTCGCCCAGTTCCAGAATCGCTTTTTCCAGCTGTTGCGCACGCTCCAGACCGAATTCCTCGGGGGTCATGTCGCCGCCCTCGGCCCACCAGTTGGGCTGGTCGATGTGATGCACGTTCTGCACCACGCCGCCTTGGGCGTGCATCCCGCTCATGCCGCCAAGGGACATCGCCCCAAGGGTCGAGCCGTGATAGCCATTCTTGCGCGAGATGATGATGTTCTTGTCCGGCTTGCCCTTCTGCGCCCAGTAAAAGCGCACCATGCGGATGTTGGTGTCATTCGCTTCCGAACCCGAACCCGCATAGAAAACATGGTTCAGATCGCCGGGCGCCAGTTCGGCAAGACGCGCCGACAGGGCGATGACCGGAACGTGGGTCGTCTGGAAGAAGGTGTTGTAGTAGGGCAGTTCTTTCATCTGGCGGTAGGCGACCTCGGCCAGCTCGTCACGGCCATAGCCGATGTTGACGCACCACAGACCCGCCATGGCGTCCAGAATTTCATTCCCCTCAGAGTCCCACAGGCGTGTGCCCGAGGCACGGGTGATCACCCGCGCGCCCTTGGTCTTGAACCCCGCCTGAGTAGAAAAGGGGTGCATGTGGTGATCGGCGTCCAGCGCTTGTAGTTCGGCGGTCGCCATGTGGTTCGAAATCTGCGCCATTCTGTCCTCGTGTCGGAAAAGAGTCCTGTCGCGCACCAACGGCACGCGACCCTTACACGCAGAATATGATCAAATTATACGCTGTCAATCGAATCGCTTTCGCCGAGGGTCTCGGCCAGCTGCTTCATGCCCTGTTTGATGTCCGCTTCCATGGCTGTTGCGGCCCCGTCCGCGTCGCCAGCCGCCAGTGCGGTCAGTAGCAGTTTGTGATTGTCAGGCAGATTCGCGGTGCCATATCGCCCGCAGACCACACGCAAAGACGGCCCGAATCGCAGCCACAATCCGTCTGCCATTGTGGCAAGGATCGGTGCATCGGCCATGTCATAAAGCGTGTGATGGAACTGGTAGTTGCCCATCAAATACCCAGCGATATCGCCGTTGTTCATGGCCTGATCCAGCGCCGTATCGATGGCTGTCAGCTGTTTTATACGGGGCGGGGTGGCGTGCAGGCAGGCCTGTCTGGTCAGCTCTGGTTCTAGCGCAAGCCTTGCATACACAAGCTCTTCCACTGATTTTCGCGACAAACGCGGCACATACACGCGACGATTGCCTTGAAAGTCCAGCGCACCCGCGGCTGTCAGGCGTCGGATCGCCTCGCGCACAGGTGTCATGCCCGCACCCAGTTGCTCGGTTAAGCCGAGAATCGTAACCGCCTGACCGGGAGCTAGCTCTCCGAACAGGATTTTTTCACGTAACGCCTGATATGCGATCTGATGGGCCGGAACCGACGTCATTCCTGATTGTTTCCCGTTGGGTTTGTTCAATTTTTCATCGCCTCGTCGTTACATCACTCACGCTTGCGTCACACTATGCCTTAAGAGTTTACTCTGAGTGTGGAAATAATGAAACGTTGCCACATCGGGTAAAACTTGATCAAATCCTTCCTCAGAGGCGCAACAAGCGCTCATTGCCCAACGGGAGAGAACTATGACACTCAAACTTGCGACCACCACCGCAGCACTGGCCTTGGTTGCCGCTCAGGCCATGGCCGAAGAGGTCCGGGTCTATAACTGGTCCGACTATATCGACGAAGAACTGCTAACCAAGTTCGAAAGCGAGACCGGCATTGATCTGATCTACGACGTCTTCGACAGCAACGAGGTTCTGGAAACCAAAATGCTGGCAGGCGGTTCTGGCTACGATGTTGTGGTTCCCACCGGCAGCTTCCTTCAGCGCCAGATCGCGGCAGGCGCGTTCCAGAAACTGGACCAGTCCAAGCTTTCGAACGCTGGCAACATGTGGGACGCGATCAAAGAGCGTACCGCCCAGTATGACCCCGGCAACGAATATTCGATCAACTACATGTGGGGCACCACCGGCATCGGCGTAAACACCGGAAAAGTGGCCGAGGTTCTGGGTGCGGACGCCCCCATCGACAGCCTCGCGCTGATTTTCGATCCGGCGAACATGGAAAAGCTGGCCTCGTGCGGCGTTTACATGTTGGACGCACCGACCGAAGTTATCCCCGCCGTGCTGAAGTATCAGGGTCAAGACCCCGACAGCAAAGACGCGGATGTGATCGCGGGCACCGAAGAGGTGCTGATGGCCATTCGCCCCTACGTGCAGAAATTCGATTCGTCGGAATACATTAACGCCCTGGCAAACGGCGACATCTGCGTGGCCTTCGGCTGGTCGGGTGACATCCTGCAATCTCGTGACCGCGCCGCCGAGGCCGAAAACGGGGTTGAGATCGCCTACAATGCGCCGAAAGAGGGTGCGCTGATGTGGTTCGACCAGATGGCGATCCCCGTGGATGCGCCGAACCCCGATGGTGCGCACAAGTTCCTGAACTTTATCATGGACGCGCAGAACATGGCCGCGGCCTCGAACTATGTGTACTACGCGAACGGCAACAAAGCCTCGCAGGAGTTCCTGGTTGAGGACGTAATCGGTGACACCGCGATCTACCCCGATGAGGCGACCGTGGCGAACCTTTACACCTTCTCGCCCTATGATCCCAAGCTGCAGCGGACCGTGACCCGCATGTGGACCAAGGTCAAATCGGGCAACTAAGCTCCGAAGAAACTGGGCGTGCGGGATTGTGGTCCCGTGCGCCCTTCTCCTTTTTGCACTTCCGACCCTTCGAGGTTCATTATGGCCGCAAACGGCGCTTCTGTTTTTGCCCCTTGGGATGATCCCGACCAGACCCCTCTGATCCGGTTCGAAAATGTCACCAAGCGGTTTGGTGATTTCACTGCGATCGACAATCTGTCACTGGACATCTACGCCCGTGAATTCTTTGCTCTTCTGGGGCCGTCAGGGTGTGGCAAGACCACGATGATGCGGATGCTGGCCGGTTTCGAAACCCCGACCGAGGGTAAGATCTACATCGGCGGTCAGGACATGGGGCCGATTGCGCCGAACCAGCGGCCTGTGAACATGATGTTCCAAAGCTACGCGCTGTTCCCGCACCTGTCGGTCTATGAGAACATCGCCTTCGGCCTGCGCCGCGATGGCCAGCCCAAGGACAAGATCGAAGCGCGCGTCGAAGATATGCTGCGCATGGTCCGCCTGCAGAAATTCGCGAAACGCAAGCCGCACCAGATTTCCGGCGGCCAGCGCCAGCGTGTGGCCCTGGCGCGCTCCTTGGCGAAAGAGCCAAAGCTGCTGCTGCTGGACGAACCCCTTGGCGCATTGGACGCCAAGCTGCGCGAAGACACCCAGTTCGAACTGATGGACATTCAGGAAAAGACCGGCACCACCTTTGTGATCGTGACCCACGATCAGGAAGAGGCGATGACCGTTGCCAGCCGCATCGCGGTGATGGACGAAGGCCGCATCATGCAGGTGGCCACCCCTGACCGCATCTATGAATTCCCTGAAAATGCCTATGTGGCTGACTTTATCGGTGACGTGAACCTGATCGAGGGCACCGCGACCCCATCGGGCGAGGATGAAGTCACCATCACTTGGGCCGAAAACCAACAGCCCATCCGCGCCAAAACCCAGCGCAAGCTGGCGACAGGTCAAAAGGTGTTCTATGCGATCCGCCCTGAGAAGGTCGGCATCTCTAAAGAAGAGCCCACAGATGTGGTGAACAAGGCCAAGGGCCGCATTCTGGACATTGCCTATCTGGGGAACCTGTCCACCTACCACGTGCAGATGCCAACCGGCGAGATCATCAAGGCCCAAAGCGCCAACACCCGCCGTATCGCCCGCCGACCCTTCACTTGGGAAGAAGAGGTTTGGGTCAGTTGGAACGGCACCGGTGGCTCGGTGCTGGAGGACTGATCCATGCGCCGCTTCACCCTGATCGCACTACCATATCTTTGGCTGCTGGGGCTGTTTCTGGTCCCCTTCCTGATCGTTCTGAAGATTTCGCTGTCGGACCTGAACCTGTCGATCCCGCCTTATATGCCGCAGCTGGATATCAGCGCTGGCTGGTCTGGCCTGATGGAGTTCTTCAGCGAGCTGGACTTTGAGAACTTTGTCTGGCTGACCGAGGATGACCTTTACTGGAAGGCCTATCTTTCCAGTCTCAAGATCGCCGTCGTGGCGACCTTCCTGACCCTGCTGGTGGGGTATCCAGTGGCCTATGGCATGGCACGCGCTCCGTCCGAATGGCGTCCGACCCTGATGATGCTGGTGATCCTGCCGTTCTGGTCCAGCTTTCTGATCCGCGTCTATTCGTGGATGGGCATCCTGTCGAACGAGGGCTTTCTGAACCAGTTCCTGCTCTGGACCGGCATCATCTCCGAGCCGCTTCAGATCATGAACACCACCACCGCCGTCTATATCGGGATCGTGTACACCTACCTGCCTTTCATGATCCTGCCGATCTATTCGGCGCTGGAAAAGATGGACGACAGCTTGCTTGAAGCGGCCGAGGATCTTGGCTGTTCGCGCCTGAAAGCCTTCTGGCTGATCACCTTCCCCCTGTCGCGCGCAGGCATGATTGCGGGATGTTTTCTGGTCTTCATTCCCTCGATCGGGGAATTCGTGATCCCCTCGCTTCTGGGCGGGTCGGACACGCTGATGATCGGCAAGGTTCTGTGGGAAGAGTTCTTTAACAACCGCGATTGGCCCGTAGCCTCGGCTGTGGCAGTGGTGCTGCTGATGATCCTTGTGATCCCCATCATCCTGTTCCAACGCAACGAGCAAAAGCAGCGGGAGGCCGAAGGATGAGACGTTTTAGCTGGTTCAACGTCACCTCGCTGACGCTGGGGTTTGCGTTCCTTTACGTGCCGATGCTGATCCTTGTGATCTATTCTTTCAACGACAGTAAGCTGGTGACGGTTTGGGCGGGGTTCTCGACCAAATGGTACGGCGAGCTGTTCCAGAACCAAGCCTTTCTGGACGCTGCATGGGTGACCCTGCGCGTGGCGGTCATGAGTTCGACCATCGCAACCGTGCTGGGAACGATGGCGGCCTACACGATGGTCCGCGCGGGCCGGTTCTATGGCCGGACCCTGTTTTCGGGGATGATCTATGCGCCGCTGGTAATGCCAGAGGTGATCACCGGTCTGTCGCTACTGCTGCTGTTCATCGGGATTGGTCTGGATCGCGGCGTGGTCACGGTGGTTTTGGCCCATACAACCTTTGCCATGTGCTACGTCAGTGTCGTCGTCAGCTCGCGCCTTGTCAGCTTTGACAAATCGCTGGAAGAGGCGGCGCTGGATCTGGGATGTACGCCGTTTCAGGCCTTCCGCCTTGTGACCCTACCGATCATCGCGCCTGCGGTGATTTCGGGGTGGCTGTTGGCCTTTACCCTGTCGCTGGACGATCTGGTGATCGCCAGCTTTACCGCAGGGCCTTCGGCAACCACCCTGCCGATCAAGATCTTCAGTTCGGTCCGTCTGGGGGTCAGCCCCGAGATCAACGCGCTGTCGACCATCATGATCGGGATCGTGGCCAGCGGGGTGATCCTGTTCTCGCTGATCTCCAAGCGCAACATTGCCCGTGCCGAAGCGGACGCCCGCGCGGCCGAGCGGACTTGATGCAACGCATCTATGAACCGCTCGCCTATTCTGATGAAGGGCGGGCGGGGTGCTACTGGGATAGCACCGTCACACCAGTGACGGACCCGCCCTTGCAGGGTGATCTGCGGGCAGATGTGGCGGTGATCGGCGCGGGCTTTGCCGGTTTGAATGCCGCGTTAGAACTGCGCCAGTCCGGTGCCGAAGTGGTGGTTCTGGACAGTGGATATGCCGGTTGGGGGGCCTCTGGCCGCAACGGCGGGTTTTGCTGCGAAGGCGGTGCCAAGGCCAAAGTCAGCACCCTGCGCCACCAATACGGCGCCAACGTATTGGCCGATTGGGACGCGGCGCAAACTGCCTCGATCAATTATGTGGACGGGCTATTGTCGCGCTACGGTATCGATGTGGATCGCCACAGTCACGGCGAGATGCTGCTGGCCCATTCCCCTCGCGCTTTGGAGAAAATGCAGCGATCAGGGGCAACCGTCATCAACCGCGAGGCGCTTGCCGCCCAAGGCATCAAAGGCCCCGAGTTTCTAGGCGGCATACACGGCCCCCGTGGCTTTGCCCTGAACCCCCGTAAATACATTGATGGTTTGGCGCAGGCCTGCCGCGCTGCCGGTGTCCGTTTTGCCTTTGGTACGACAGTTGGCGCTTTGCAGCGGATCGGCAGCGGCTGGTATCTGACCCATAGCACAGGCAGCGTCAGCGCCGATCAGGTGCTGGTTGCCACCAATGGCTATTCCAGCGACGATCTGCCCGACTGGCTGCGCGCCCGCTACCTGCCGGTGCTGTCCAGTATCATGGTTACGCGGGCTCTGACGCCGGTTGAACTGCATGCGCAAGGCTGGCACAGCGATCTGATGTCCTACGACAGCCGCACGCTGCTGCACTATTTTCGCCTGCTGCCCGAGGGGCGCTTTCTGTTCGGGATGCGTGGTGGTCTGGCCAGCACGCCCAAGGCCGAGGCGACAACCCGCGCCCGTTTGCGTGCGAATTTCAATCGCATGTTCCCCGCGTGGGCCGCGGTTGAGGCCACGCATATGTGGTCCGGACTGGTTTGTATCATGGGCGATCTGGTGCCCTTTGCCGGGGCGGTGCCGGGGCAAAATGGCCTTTACGCCGCGCTTGGCTGGCACGGCAACGGTGTGGCGATGGGCAGCTATGCGGGCAAGATCGTGGGCCAGCAAATGGCGGGCACCACAGTCTCCGACCCTTGGCCCGAATTCATGGGCCGCCCATCACGTCGGTTCCCCTTGGGAAAACAGCGCCGGATGCTGATGCATTTGGCATATCTCGCTTACGGCTTGGGCGATCGGATGTAATCGCGCCACAGGCACCGTCGCTTTGCGATCTGACTCTTTTATCGCCCTATGGTTGTGCTAGGGTCCGCCCGAGTACAAAGTGATTTCGGTTTGAGGCCATTGTTTTGAAACCTTTTTGCGTGGATGCGGGCGAAGGGCCGCCTCTGGTGCTTTTGCATGGCTGGACCATGGATAGCCGCATTTTCGAAGATCAGATTAACCGCTTGTCACCAAGCTTTCGCTGCCTCGTACCGGACTTGCCCGGCCACGGGCGCAGCGCCTTGATCGAGCCCACCTTGGACAGCGCCGCAATGGCTTTGCAGCAGGTTCTGGATCGGGTGCCCGACCAGAAGGCAACGCTGGTGGGCTGGTCGATGGGGGCAATGGTGGCATGGCGCTATATCGAGCTATTCGGTCAAAGCCGTCTGGCCGCGCTGGCAACCGTGGACATGTCGCCCAAGCTAGCGAATGGCCCCCGCTGGCGGTACGGCCTGAAGCGCAGTACGCGGCGGGCTGGCCTTCAGCCCCAGCCGCTTGCTTGGTCCGACCGCGCCGAGGCGATTGCACGGGGGATGTTCTGTTCTGGCGGCGATGCCACACCGCGCCTGAAAGAGGCGGCGAAAAAGATGGTCCTGTCACAGGACCAGCGGGCGATGCGTGTCATGTGGGCCTCGATGATGAAGGCGGACGAGAGGTCGGTGATCGGCAAGATCACCCTGCCTTGGCTGATTTGCTACGGCACCCACAGCCGCGTTTACCCCAGCGCCTTGCGCACATGGCTGCTCGGTCGTGCGCCGCAGGCGCGGGCCTTGGGCTTTGATCAATCGGGCCACAGCCCCCATCTGGAAGAGCCATTGGTCTTTGCGCAGGCCATCACCCGCTTTGCCGAGGAGAGCGCCCTGCAAAGTCCCGATTAATCGGCAGACATCTTGCGGGCCAGTTTGGCATCCAGCGTCGTCAGCCCGCCTGCGTCATGGCTGGTCAGGGTCACGTCCACGCGGTTGTAGACGTTGGTCCATTCCGGATGGTGGTTCATCTTTTCTGCGATGATGCCCATCCGGACCATCCACCCCAACGCCTCTGGGAAAGTGCCGAATTTAAACTGGCACTGAATGCCTTTGCCGTCGTCGGTTAGTGTCCAACCCTTGGGGCCAAGTTCAGCCAGTAGGGCGTCGCGGTCCGCGTCATTCAGGATTTCGGTCATTGCTGCTCCTGCGTGGTGGTTTTGCGAAAGGGGCCGTATTCGGTCAGGATCTCGACCTCTTCATCGATCGCGGCACCCTCGGCGGTAAGGTAGCGTGTGATCGCATCGCGGAAACCGGCATCGCGGACCCAATGCAGCGAATGGGTGACAGTGGGCAGATACCCTCGGGCCAGCTTGTGTTCGCCCTGCGCGCCAGCCTCGACGCGGGCAAGTCCGTGGGTAATGGCCCAGTCGATGGCCTGATAATAGCAGGCCTCAAAATGCAGGCAGGGGTGATCTTCGATACAGCCCCAATAACGGCCATAAAGCGTCTCGCGCCCGATGAAATTCAGCGCCCCTGCAATCGGGCGATCACCGTCAAAGGCCATAACCAGCATCATGTCTTCACGCAGGTGCTCCTGTGCCAGATCAAAGAACTTGCGGGTCAGATAGGGGCTGCCCCATTTGCGCGATCCGGTGTCCTGATAGAACTGCCAGAAGGCGTCCCAATGCGCGGGCTCAATCTGGTCGCCCGTCATTGCGCGGATCGTGCCGCCAAATCCCTGCGCTTGCTCCCGTTCTTTCCGGATGTTCTTGCGCTTGCGGGACGATAGCGAGGCAAGGAAATCGTCAAACGTCCCATAGCCGTCATTCAGCCAGTGGAACTGCTGGCTCTTGCGGCGCAGAAGGCCCATCGCCTCGCCCGCGATCGCCTCGTCCTCGGTGCAGAAGGTGACGTGCAGGCTGGACAGGTTGTTCTGGTCGGTGATCTGTACTGCCCCTTGGATCAGCGCCGATTGGGCGGCCAGTTCATATCCTGGCCGGACCAGAAAGCGGCGTCCCGTAGCAGGCGTGAAAGGCACGGCGATTTGCAGCTTGGGATAATAGCGCCCGCCAGAGCGCTCATAGGCATGGGCCCAGTTGTGGTCAAAGATGTACTCGCCCTGACTGTGGTTCTTGGCGAATAGCGGTGCGACTCCGATCAGTAGATCCCCCTGATAGGCAGCCAGATGGTGCGGCTCCCATCCGGCGCGGGGACCGGTCGAGCCGCTATCCTCAAGCGCCTTCAGGAACCGGTGGGTGGTGAAGGGGTCAAAGGGGCGCCCGCCATCGGCAGCCTCGGGGCAGGCACAGGCATCCCAGTCCACCGCAGTGATCTGGTCCAGAGAAGACAGGGTATGGATTTCGATGGTCTCGGTCACGTGCGGCCCTCCGACCCTTAAGTTGGACCGATCCGCGTCGGGTTCAAGCGGCCAGATAGCCTTCGAAGGTCACATTCTGCGCAACCGCCCGCGCAGTGCCTTCGGCTTCGGCGCTGCGGATGGTCCAGCACAGAATATCAATGCCTTGCGCCTTCAAGGCGGCCACGCGGGCTGCCGACAGATCATTGGCATCATGGCTGATAAAACACGCACCCGTGCCGTCAATGTCGGGAATTTTCGCCAGTTCCAGCCGCCGCGCATCGGGTACCAAAGGCCAGTCATCCGCGTTGAAATCGCAGGTGGTCAGGCCACGCGGAATGTCAGGCGCAAGCTGCGCCATCTTATAGACCGAATGGGGGTTGAAAGACATCACCGCCACGGGGCCTGCATAGCCTCGCAGCGCCTTCGCGGTGGCCTCTTCCAATGGGCCGACGTTCGGGCCAAGGCGCAGGTCCTGATCCTTAATCTCGATCAGTAGCGGTACACGGCCTGCCACGATCTCAAGGATTTGGGGCAGCGTGGGAATGCCGCTGGGGCCACCCTTTAAAGGGATGCGCCCCAGTTCTTCGGCGGTTCGCAGGCCGATGGGGCCTTTTTCAAACGTCAGACGGCCAAGGTCATAGTCGTGAAAGACCATCGCCTGCCCGTCTGCACTGGGTTGTAGATCAATTTCGATCCCGTAGCCCGACTCAACGGCGGCCAGTACGGCCTCTTCGCTGTTCTCGGGGCGACCGGTACCATGGAGCGCACGATGAGCGATGGGGCGGGCCAGAAAACCGGGATCGAGTCTGATCATTTGATCTGGAAAATCGCTTCGATTTCGACCGCAACACCAAGGGGCAGGCTGCCTGCCGACACGGCCGAGCGTGCGTGACGACCCGCGTCGCCCAGAACCTCGACCATCAGGTCAGAGGCACCGTTCACCACTTTGGGCTGCTCGGTGTAGTCGGGGGTGCTGTTCACAAAGCCCACCAGTTTGACGACGCGAACCACGCGGTCCAGATCGCCGCCACAGGCCGCTTTGGCCTGTGCCAGAAGGCTCAGCGCACAGCGGCGTGCTGCTGCTGCACCGGCGGCGGTGTCCAGATCGGCGCCGATTTTACCAGTGATCAGCCCGTTTTCATCAGAGCTGATCTGACCCGACACATGCACCAGATCGCCGACCTGCACAAATGGCACATAGTTGGCGGCCGGCGCAGGGGCGTCGGGCAGAGTGATGCCTAGCTCGGCCAGACGGCCTTCGATCTTTCCGGTCATGGAGACTTCCTTCGTTTGATTCCATGTGGACGCTAACGGGGAAGCGGGGTTTGGAAAACCCCTTGCTTACCCTTCGCGGAAGGCCTTGGCGAAATAGTCGGTGAGCGGCTTGGTTAGATAGACAATCGGGGTGCGGTCTGCTGTCTTGATAAACGCCTCAACCGGCATGCCGGGGATCAGCGTCGTGTTTTCAGGAAGTCGTTCAATTTCATGGTCTTTCAGCTGAATCTCAGCACGGTAAAAGCTGGCACCCGTCTGTTCGTTGTCGAAAGCATCCGCCGAGAGGTTCACCACCTTGCCAAACAGTTCGGGCGTGGTCCGTTGATCCAGCGCCGAGAAGCGCAAGGTCACGTCCTGACCCAGAAACAGCTTGTCGATGTGGATCGTCGGTACCTGCGCGGTGATTACCAACGGGCGGTCCTGCGGGATCAGATACAGCACGGAATCTGCCGCGCGAATGACCGAACGGGGCGCAAAGACGGCCATCCCGTAGACCACGCCCGACACGGGCGCACGGATGTCCAGCCGGTCCAACTGTTCCAGAATGCGGGCGCGTTGTTCGCGCAGTTGCAATTCGCCGTACCAGTTTTCACGTAGTTGGGTGATGGCCTCTTCCCGCTGGCGGGTGCCCAGTTTCAGGATTTCGATGTCCAACTCGGTGATGCGACCTTTGGATTGGGCGTCCAAAGCGATCAACTCGGCTTTGTCACCTTCAAGCGAGGCACCTTCGCGCTGCAAGGCCAGCAGACGCTGCGCCTGTGTCAGACCCTGATCGAACAGGCGCTGCTGACTCTCGATCTCGCCGTTTAGTAGGGTCAACTGGCGGTCGATCGCTTTGACCTGAGACGCGATGCCGACCAGTTGATCCTCGGTCTGGTCGCGGCGCTTGGTCAGCTGCTCGATTTCCTTTGCGATGGAATCGCGGCGGGCAAAGAACAGCCGTTCCTGACCCTGTGCCAGATCGGCAACCTGCGGGTTGAGGGCGGATTGTTCGATCAGCAGGGGATCAAAGGTGATGGTGTCTGACTGGTCCTGTTCAGCCTCAAGCCGGCCACGGCGGGCCATGTATTCAAACAACTGGCCTTCAACGATGGTCAGTTCTGACGTCAATAGCGTCGGGTCCAGCCGGATCAGCATGTCCCCTTGGTTGACCACATCCCCTTCTTTCACGAGGATTTCAGCGACAACACCGCCATCGGGGTGCTGGACGACCTGACGGTTCTGGTCCACCTCAATGCGGCCGCCCGCAATGACGGCGCCCGAAAGCTCGGCCATTGTGGCCCAAGAGCCGAAGCCCCCGACCAGTACAAGCAAAGTTGAAAAACCCATCACGAGCGGTAGGCGGGACGAAAAGCGCGGAGTGCTCATGCGACACCTCCGGGGCGGGCTTGCTTGATCTCAGCGTGGTTCTGCACAAGGCTGCGCAGGACCTCTTCCTTCGGGCCAAAGGCGCGGCGGGCGCCTCCCTCCAGCATCAAGAGCAGGTCGCATTCCTGAATGGCCGCCGGACGGTGGGCCATGATCAAAGCGGCTTTGCCTTCAGCTTTCATCCGGCGGATCGCCGCATTCACAGCCTCAGAGCCTTCGTTGTCGAGGTTCGAGTTCGGCTCATCCAGCACCAGTAGCACAGGATCACCGTATAGCGCCCGTGCCAGTCCGATCCGCTGGACCTGACCGCCGGACAGACGACCGCCCAGTTGGCTGACGCGGGTGTCGTAACCGTTGGG
Organism: Donghicola tyrosinivorans; assembly: GCF_003003355.1. GTDB lineage: Bacteria > Pseudomonadota > Alphaproteobacteria > Rhodobacterales > Rhodobacteraceae > Donghicola > Donghicola tyrosinivorans. Next base: position 35,383 of record NZ_PVTQ01000012.1, on the reverse strand, counting down.
CAGCTTCAGGATCATGTCATGGGCGGCAGCGCGTTTGGCGGCCAGCACCACTTGTTCAGGGTCGGGGTTTTCCGACAGGCGGGCGATGTTTTCGGTGATTGTGCCATCAAACAACTGCACCCGCTGGGGAAGGTAGCCGATCAATTGGCCCAGAACATCGGGATCATATTGGTCCAAAGCCGCGCCATCCAGACGGATTTTGCCGCTGACAGGACGCCAAAGTCCCGTGAGAGCCCGCGCCAGCGTGGACTTGCCCGCGCCCGACGGTCCGATCACGCCAATCGCCTGACCGGGGGCCAGATCAAAGCTGACCAGACGCAAGGCAGCCTGCTGTTCGCCCGGCGGGATGATTGATAGCTGATCCACCAGTAGCTTTGCTTCGGGGCGGGGTAGGGGGGTGCGCTCGGGCTCGGGCGGTGTAGTTGTCAGCAGTTCGGTCAGGCTGGACCAGCCTTTCAAACCGCGCTGCACGATGGGCCATTGGCCAATCGCCGCTTCGATCGGGGCAAGAGCGCGGCCCATCAGGATCGAGCCCGCAATCATCGCGCCGCCGGTCAATTCGTTTTGCAGCACCAGCCATGCACCAAGTCCCAGCATCAGCGATTGAAGCAGCATCCGGAAGGTCTTGGTGACCGAACTGAAGCCACCAGACAGATCGCCGGACGCCAGCTGCATCTCTAGGGCATCGTCACGGCGGGCCTTCCAGCGGCGGAAGCTGGCACCGCGCATGCCGAGCGATTGCAGGGTCTCGGCCTCATTGCGCAGTTGGTCGCCAAGCATATCGGCGCGCTGCGACGCCTCGGCGCTGCGGACCAAGGGACGGCGCGAGACGCGCTGGTTGATCAGGGCAACAGCGATCAAAATCGCGCCACCGACCAAAGCCAGAATGCCAAGGTAGAGGTGAAACAACAGAATGCCGCCCAGAAAGAACGGCGTCCAAGGAATATCAAAAAGGGCAATCAGGCCGGGCGAGGCCAGCATGCGCTGCACGCTTTCCAGATCCCGCAGTCCGGTCTGCGCATTGACTGCGTTCGGCTCAATCGCAGCGCGGCGGAGGCTGGCGTCATAGACGCGGTGTTCCAGACTGGCCTGCAGATTCGCGCCCACCCGTGCCATGATCCGGCCACGCGCCAGATCCAGCAGACCCATGACAACGAAGAGGAAAACCAGCAGCAACGTGAGTGCCAATAGCGTTGCCTCGGACCGGCTGCCAAGTACTCGATCATAGACCAGCAACATGTACAGCGGACCCGTCAGCATCAGAAGATTCGCGAAAAAACTGAATATCCCCACTGCCCAAAACAACCTGCGGTAGCTTTTGCGAGCAGAGAGCAATTCCTCTTTGCCAGCTTGGGGTTTTGCCTGCGCCATCCTAAATAATAACCTTAATACAGAGCGTGGTTTTCACGCACGCTACCATGAAAAATCGTCGCTGATTAAACACAATATCCAAAGAAAAACCATCCACCCTCTAGGATTTCCCGAATTAAGCCTTAGGACTCACCGCAACACATGTGGGCGATACATCTTAGTATTTTGCTAAAGAGGGACTTTTTGGATGCAGATTTTTGCAAAGGCGTTTTTGGGTGCGGCGCTGGCGACATTGGCGGCCTGTGCAACGCCAGAGCCTGGCCAGAATTTTGCCGACCCTTATGAGCAGCGCAACCGCAAAATCCATGAGATGTCCAAGCGCATGGATACCAATGTGCTGCGCCCTGCTGCGATGGCTTACGGCAAAGCATTGCCCGAGCCTGCTCGTGTGGGTGTTGCGAATGTGGCCAGCAACCTTTCGCTACCCTCCACGGTCGTGAATGGCGTCTTGCAGGCCGATGCCGAGCTGGTGGTGAACAACACCCTTCGCTTTGTCATCAACTCGACCGTCGGGATCGCGGGCATCTTTGATCCGGCGGCTAATATGGGGCTGACCAAGCAGTCCGCTGATTTCGGTGAAACCTTGCATGTCTGGGGTGCCCGTGAAGGGGCCTATATTCAACTGCCCGTTCTTGGCCCCTCGACCGAGCGGGACACCGTGGGCAAGGTAGTTGATGCGGTGATCAACCCGCTTGGCTTGATGTTCCCGCCAGAGGCCATCCCCGTGACGCGGGGGATCAAGGTCGCGGATGTGCTGGGGGATCGCTACCGCTTCGACAACACGATAAGTTCAACACTTTATGAAAGCGCGGATAGTTACGCGCAGCTTCGTTCGGTTTATCTTCAAAACCGTCGCTATGAACTGGGCATGTCTGCCATCGCAGACGAGACCGCATACGACGATCCCTATGCCGACACGGCCGCTGACCCCACTTTGGATCCCTACGCGGATCCTTACGCTGCATTAGAATGAGACGACCTATGTCCGAATTTATCATGACACGCCGTGGTTTTACGGTGTCTGCCGTTGCCGCATTGATCGCGCCTGCGCTGCCTGCCTTCGCCTTGGATCAGGCCGGAGCTTCGCGCTTGGTGGGAACGGTTGTTGATTCGATCAACAGCGTGATTGCTTCGGGCAAATCCGAAGCGGCGATGATCGCCGAGTTTGAACGCATCTTCATCCAGTATTCGGACGTTCCGACGATTGCCCGTTATGCCCTTGGGGTGGATGCCCGCAGCGCCAGCGCCGCTCAGATGAGCGCCTTTACCCAATCTTTCACCGGCTACATCAGCCGCAAATACGGCAAGCGTTTCCGTGAATTCATGGGTGGCCGCCTTGAGGTGCAAAGCGCCAAGCCGGTCAAAAGCTTTTACGAAGTTCGGACGTTGGCCCATATTCCCGGCTCGTCCCCGTTTGATGTGACCTTCCTTGTGTCGGATCAGTCAGGCAAGGATCTGTTCTTCAACATGTTCATCGAAGGGGTGAACCTGCTGCTGACAGAACGAGACGAGATCGGCGCAATGCTGGATCAGCGCCGTGGCAATCTGGATCAGTTGATCGTGGATCTGAAAAAGGCGGGTTGATGCGGACAGGGGCTTATCTTGCATTTGTCGCGTCGGTCGCGGCCTCGCAGGTGAACGCGTTTGATGGGCTGTACAAGCAGTCAGCCAATGCTGATTGCAGCCTGGTCGGAGTGGATGGCGGTGCCCTGAAGATCGAGGGCGCGCAGTTTATCGGCGTCGAGAATAAGTGCGAGATGACGCTGCCTGTCGACGTGAACGAAATGGACGCGCGCCTTTATACCATGCAGTGCGAAGGGGCGAACGGCCCTTGGTCGGCCCGTGCCATGTTGGTGCATGCCGCCGACGGCGGTCTCATCATGGTTTGGGACGGCTATGCGTTCAAATATGACCGCTGTCCTGAGGATGTGACCAAAGCCAGTTCTGACGGGGTGGTTTCAGGCAGTGCGGATGTCATGTCAGCTTTGCCCGATGATGCCCCCGCGACGGAGGTCGCAAGCACTGGCGAAACGTCTGCGCAAATCGACGGGGCCGCGGATGCAGCGATTGATGCCGAAGCGACGCCCGAACCTCCCGTGGCCGCCACGGAACAAGGCGAAGGATAAGAAACGGGGCCAAGCGGCCCCGTTTTTCGTTGGTGATCGGCTTAGTTCCGTCCGCCGCCGAACAGCGAGTTCAGCACGTCAGACAGTGCCTGCCCAAGCGGATCGCTGTTTTGCTGCGGGGCGCGTGGCACCTGACGCTGGGTTGTGACAGGGGCCTGTGCCGCAGGGGCAGGGCGCAACATGGGCAGCGGGCGCGGAGGCAGCCCTTCGTGAACGCGGACCATGACCTCGTGCCAGATTTCGGCGGGCAGACCGCCGCCGGTGACGCCGCTAAGGGGGGTGTTGTCGTCATAGCCCATCCAGACACCCGCCACGTAATCGGCAGTAAAGCCCACGAACCACGCATCCCGCGCCGCCGAGGTGGTGCCGGTCTTGCCAGCTGCTTCGCGGTCGGGAAGACGCGCGCGCTGGCCGCTGCCTTCGCTGACCACTTTTGACATCATATAGATCAGCTCACGCGCGGCTTCTTCGCGGATCACACGCTCGCCAATACCGCCGTCGGCATCCATCAGCGGGGTGTCATCGCCCATCAAGGTCAGCTCGGTCAGACCGTACGGTTTCACCGAACTGCCACCGTTCAGGATGCCCGCATAGGCCCCGACAACCTCGATCAATGTGGCCTCAGAGGCCCCAAGCGCCAAAGCGGGACCTGCGGCCAGATCGCTTTGAATGCCGAAGTCCGATGCAATCTGGCGCACGTTATCGCGGCCCACGGCCTCGGACACCTTCACAGCAGGCACGTTCAGCGAGTTTGCTAGCGCATATTCCAGCGTGACCTGCCCGTAGTGCTTGCGGGTGTAGTTCTCGGGGCTCCACGGGCCAGAGCCGGGGATGTCGAGGGTGTAGGGCTCGTCCACGACGGTCGAGTTGTAGTGATGCCCCAGTTCCAGCGCCGCAGCGTAGACAAAGGGTTTGAACGCCGAGCCGGTCTGGCGTTTCGCCGTGGTCGCGCGGTTAAAGACGCCGCTGACCTTGGTTTTGCGGCCGCCCACCATGGCGCGGACAGCACCATCCGCGCTCATGACGATGATCGCCGCCTGCGCTTTGGATCCTTCTTTGACTTTGTTCTCGAAGATGTACTTCATCGCATCTTCCGCCGCGGTCTGGATGCGTTGATCAAGGGTTGTCTTGATCAGGACGTCTTCGGTGGTGTTGCGGGTAAAGTAGTCGGGCCCGTCAGACATGACCCAGTCGGCAAAATAGCCGCCCGCCTTCGCCTCTGCCGCGTCGGACAGTTGGGCGGGATTGCTGCGGGCTGTGTTGGCTTGTGCCGGTGTCAGGTAACCCTGATCCTCCATCAATCCGACGATGATGTTCGCCCGCTGCTGGGAACGTTCCAGATTGTTGGTCGGGGCATAGCGCGTGGGGGCCTTCAGAAGGCCCGCCAGCATGGCCGCCTCGGCGGGGTTCACCTGTGCGGCAGACTTACCAAAATACCGCTGCGCGGCGGCCTCAAAGCCCCGCGTGCCTGCACCCAGAAACGCGCGGTTCAGGTAGATGGTAAGAATTTCGTCCTTCGAGTACTTGGCCTCCATCGCCAGCGCATAGGTGGCTTCGGTGATCTTGCGCCATAGGGTGCTGACGCGGCAGTCGGCCTCATAATCCGCTTCGGTCTGGCCGGTGGTCGGATCATAGGGGTTGCCAAGACAAAGCAGCTTTGCGGTCTGCTGGGTGATGGTCGAGCCACCATGGCCCGACAGCGGACCGCGCCCTTCGCTGAGGTTGATCTTGACCGCGCTGGCCACACCGATCGGGTCCACACCCGGGTGCAGGTAAAAACGACGGTCTTCCGTCGCGATCACCGCATCGCGCAGATAGGGAGAGACCGTGCTGGCCGTAATCATGCCGCCGAACTGCTCGCCGCGCCACGCAAAGACCTTGCCGTCGCGGTCCATCAAAGTGACCGAGCCCTTGGCGCGTCCGTCTACTAGCGCCGAGACATTGGGAAGCGATGCGTAATAATACAGCACACCCGCACCGACCAGCAGGGCGACAATCATGCTGACGCGCCAGCCAAAGCCCCAGATCAGCCCGAAGATAAATCCGAAGAATCTGCTAATGATCCCCCCCTTGCGTGGGGGTCGCGCGGAAGTTTTCCGCTTTTTCACCGCAGGTTTGCGCGGTTTCTTCGAAGGAGTGCCACCAGGAGCGGGGCGCCGGTCTGCAACGAGTCGGCGGGAGTCGCGGCCATTCTGGGTCATTTCGGGTCTGCTCGTTTGTATTTTCGCGTGCAATTTACCGAACTCTTACCCCAATGTAGAGGCACTCATGAACTTTTGATCGTTTGCTTGCTGATTAAAAATTATGCATTTTTTAATAACTGCACATTTTTTAATCATATAGCTTCAGTTCTCGCTCAGATTTCGCTGCGGGAACTTGGATTTCGGACGGATTCACGCGTTTTCTGCCTCTGCAACCCGCAGTTATGCCTGCCAACGAGAGGGGACAGAGGTGAAATTCATCATTGCTACAATCAAGCCGTTCAAGCTGGAGGAGGTCCGCGAGGCGCTGACCGCAATCGGCGTACGCGGCATGATGGTGACCGAGATCAAAGGCTTCGGCTCGCAGTCGGGTCACACCGAAATTTACCGTGGTGCCGAGTATGCCGTGAACTTCGTTCCGAAGATCAAACTTGAGATCGCATGCAGCGCATCCATGGCCGATCAGGTTGTCGACACAATCCAGAAAACCGCCAAGACCGACAAGATCGGCGACGGCAAGGTTTTCGTTCTGGACCTGCAGCAGGCTCTGCGTGTCCGGACCGGCGAAACTAACGAAGACGCACTGTAAAGCGTACTTACAATAGGAACGATTGATATCATGAAACTTATCAAGACTCTCCCGTTGGCCGCAGCCGTTGCTGCCCTGCCGACTCTGGGTCTGGCGCAAGATGCCACTCCCGGCGTTGATGCCAGCACCGACAGCATCTTTATCCTGAACTCGCTGCTGTTCCTGGTTGGCGGCTTCCTCGTGTTCTTTATGGCTGCCGGCTTTGCGATGTTGGAAGCGGGCCTTGTGCGCTCGAAGAACGTGGCGATGCAGTGTACCAAGAACGTTGCGCTGTTCTCGCTGTCCGCGATTTTCTACTACCTGATCGGCTACAACCTGATGTACCCCCTCGGCACCTGGGCCGTTGATGGCGTACTGTCCGGCGTCTGGGGCGTTGGCGTTCTGGAAGCTGTGGGCGTTGCCCGCGACGCAGCCGATGACTACAGCTATGCTGCAACCGGCTCGGACTTCTTCTTCCAGCTGATGTTCTGTGCGGCAACTGCTTCGATCGTTTCGGGTACTCTGGCCGAGCGCGTCAAACTGTGGCCCTTCCTGATTTTCACCATCATCCTGACCGGCATCATCTACCCGCTGCAGGCATCGTGGAAATGGGGCGGTGGCTTCCTGGACGCTGGCGGCTTCCTGGACTTCGCAGGCTCGACCGTTGTGCACTCGGTTGGTGGTTGGGCGGCTCTGACCGGCGCTCTGATCCTTGGTCCCCGTATCGGTAAATACACCAAAGACGGTCGCGTTGTTCCCTTCCCCGGTTCGAACCTGACCCTCGCAACTCTGGGTACGTTCATCCTGTGGCTGGGTTGGTTCGGCTTCAACGGCGGTTCGCAGCTGGCCATGGGTACTGTTGGTGACGTTGCTGACATCAGCCGTATCTTCTCCAACACCAACGCAGCAGCAGCTGGTGGTTCGATCGTTGCCCTGATCCTGACCCAAGTCATGTACAAAAAGCCTGACCTGACCATGGTTCTGAACGGCGCGCTGGCTGGTCTGGTGTCGATCACCGCAGAACCGCTGACCCCCACTCTGGGCGCAGCGACCCTGATCGGTGGCGTCGGTGGTGTTCTGGTTGTCTTCGTTGTTCCCCTGCTGGACAAGCTGAAGATCGACGATGTTGTTGGTGCGATCCCGGTTCACCTGTGCTGCGGCATCTGGGGTACTCTGGCAGTCGCTCTGACCAACCCCGATGCAAGCTTCGGCGCACAGATCTACGGCATCGTTGTTGTCGGTATCTTCACCGTAGTCGCTTCGGCAGTGGTTTGGTTCATCCTGAACATGGTCATGGGTCTGCGCGTCAGCGAAGAAGACGAGATCAACGGTCTGGACAAAGCCGAACTGGGCATGGAAGCCTACCCCGAATTCTCGAAGCTCTAATCAGACCTTCGACTATCGGAAAGCAGATCGGGCGCCTCATGGGCGCCCGATTTCTTTTGTGGATCGGTCAGGCTTTGCGCTGGGGAGCGCCGGTGGCCATGTCGGTGCCCATGTAGGGTTTGCCCGCCGCTTTCCACGCGCCAAAGCCGCCCTCCATATGGGCGATGGGACCAAGGCCTGCCTCAAGCGCGATGCGTGCCACCCGTTCCGACCGCATCCCCGAGCCACAGTGGAACACAATCCGCTTGCCCGTCTGGCAGGGCAGCTTGGCGGGTTTGAAGAACGACAGCGGCATCAAGAGCGCGCCCTCAATGTGTTCGAACATGTATTCCTGCGGTGTGCGGACATCGATGATGACGATGCTGTCCGCGTCGAAGGCCTTTTGCACTTCGTCCACGGTCCAAGTTTCCAGAGTGCCGGTCTCGGTGGTTTCGGTTTTCATCAGTCAGATCCTGTATGCGGGCCCGCGATCTGCGGGGCGAAAGAAATATGGACCGACATGAAAAATGCCGGCGACCCGAAGGGTGCCGGCATTTCTGAGGCTTTGTGTCCCAGCAAGGTTCCGGTCCGTTCAGGCATTCAGATAATGGAATGCGTGATCTTTCCAAGACCCTTTTCGGGAAAAATTCATCCACCCGCTTTGATGATGGCGTCCGCCAGCAGGGGAACGGTGGTCTTGTTCAGACCTGCGATGTTGATCCGCGAATCACCGACCATGTAGATGCCGAAGTCTGCGCGCAGCTTCTCGACCAGCTCGGGCGACAGGCCCAGACGCGAGAACATGCCACGGTGACGGGCCACAAAGTCAAAACGGTCCGAGTTCGACAGGCGCTTCAGTTCACCAGCCAGCGATTCACGCAGACCCAGCATGGACAGGCGAACCTCTTCCAGCTCGGTCTTCCACTCATTGTAGAGGGCGTCGTCATTCAGGATCATGGTGACCAGACGCGCGCCGTGATCCGGCGGGAAGCTGTAGTTCTGGCGGTTCAGGAACGCCAGCGTACCCTGCGTATTGGGGGTCTGCGCGGCAGTTTCCGAGATCGCCAACAGGCAGCCGGTACGCTCGCGGTAGATGCCGAAGTTCTTCGAGCAGCTGGCCGCGATGATCACTTCGGGGCAGCTTTGTGCGACCAGACGGGTGGCTGCGGCGTCTTCTTCCAGACCGTCACCAAAGCCCTGATAGGCGATGTCGATCATGGGCAGCGCGCCGAGTTCGTTCAGCTTGTCCACGACAGTCTGGAACTGCTCGATGGTCAGGTTCGCGCCGGTCGGGTTGTGGCAGCAGCCGTGCAGCAGCACAACGTCGCCCGCTTTCAGCTGGTTCAGGTCATCCATCATGCCGTCGAAATCGACGCCGCCGGTGGCCTCGTCGAAGTAGCGATAGCTGACGGTGGGCATGCCGATGAACTTCAGGATGCTCAGGTGGTTGGGCCAAGTGGGGTCCGACACGAAAACGCGGGCATCGGGGTTGGCCAGTTTGATGGCTTCAAAGCCCTGACGCACGGCGCCGGTGCCGCCGGGGGTGGCTACGGCTGCGATACGGTCACGGGCCACAACGCCGCCAAGCACCAGCTTGATCATCGCGTCGTTAAAGCCGGGATCGCCCGCCAGACCGGTGTAGGCTTTGGTAGTCTCAACTTCCCACAGCTGCTTTTCGGCAGCTTTAATGGCGCGCATCACGGGGGTGACGCCCTCGGCGTTTTTGTAGACGCCGACGCCAAGGTCGATCTTCTGGTCGCGAGGGTCTTCGCGGTACGCTGCCATCAGCGCCAGAATTTTATCTGCGGGTTGGGGTTTGAGGTTGGAAAACATTATGCCTCTCCGGTGGCAATAGGAAGGGTGGGGAAGGCGCCCCATTCGGCCCAAGAGCCGTCGTACAGCGCGTGGTCGTGCTTGCCCAGATGCTCAAGAGCAAGGTTCAGCACGGCTGCGGTCACGCCGGACCCGCAGCTGGTAATGACAGGTTTGTTCAGGTCTACGCCTGCATCCGCAAAGGTCGCCCGCAGCCCGTCAGCATCCTTGAAGGTGCCGTCTTCGGTCAGCAGTGATTTGAAAAACACATTGCGCGAATTGGGGATGTGGCCTGCGCGCAGACCGGGACGGGGCTCGGCCGCTTCGCCGCGGAAACGCTCCGGCGCACGGGCGTCAACGATGGTCCAGTCGCCAAGCTTCGAGGCCGAAGAGACTTCGGTCACGTCTTTGATCAGCTGGTTCTGACGCATCACGGTCATGTGGCGGTCGCGGACAACGGGGGGCAGGTCTTCGGTTTCGCGGCCCTCGGCCAGCCACTTGGGCAGGCCGCCGTCCAGCACCGCCACATCGGTCTTGCCCATGAGGCGGAACATCCACCACACACGTGCCGCCGAGAAGATGCCCGCGCCGTCATAGATCACCACCTGATGACCGTCGCCCACACCCATCGCCCGCAGGCGTGACATGAATTTCTCGATCGGGGGGGCCATATGGGGCAGATCCGAGCGGTGATCGCTGTTCTCATCGATATCGAAGAACCGCGCACCGGGGATATGGGCCGCATCATATTCGGCTTTGGCGTCCCGATTCATGTCGGGCAAATACCATGAAGCATCCAGAACCCGCAGGTCAGGATCTTTCAGGTGCGCGGCAAGCCATTCGGTCGAGACAAGCGTCTTGGGATTATCCATGGCGATCTCCCCCCGTAGAGTGAACGAAAATACGGTTTCGTCTAGCGCGGGGCAGGGCTTGGCTGCAAGACCTATGCTTGGGCCACAGGTATTTTCGCGGGGAAGATGTTCTAACAGTCGCGCCTAAGGTGGGCCAAACGGCCTGTTGTACCCGATTGGCCGTTCCGCAGACGGTTTAGCCCGCCTGTTTCAGCAGTCGCTGCTTCTGGCGATTCCAGTCGCGCTTGGCCTCGGTCTGGCGTTTGTCGACGTTCTTCTTACCCTTGGCGATGCCCAGTTTGATCTTAGCGATGCCACGGTGGTTGAAGTACATCACCAGCGGCACAAGGGTCATGCCCTTGCGCTGGGTCAGGTTCCACAGATCGGCCATTTCCTTGCGCGAGACCAGCAGCTTGCGGCGGCGACGCTCTTCGTGGCCCCATGTCTTGGCCTGCTCATAGGGGGCGATGTAGCTATTGATCAGCCACAACTCGCCTTCTTCGACGCTGGCATAGCTTTCGGCGATGTTGCTGCCGCCTTTGCGCAGGGATTTCACCTCGGACCCGGCAAGGATGATGCCGCACTCGATATCGTTTTCGATCGCGTAATCGAAACGGGCACGCCGGTTTTCGGCGATCACTTTGTAATTCGGGTCGGTCTTGGGTTTCTTGGCCATGGTCGGGATGTGTTACAGGGGTCTGTGCGTGGTGTCTACTGGTACGAACCACGGGATATGGGGACGGGTTCCCGCTTTTCCAAGAGAGATTGCGCAGGCTTTGCCGCCGCTGTAGGCCATATGCCATGACCCGATTGATCCTGCTGAACAAACCCTTCGATGTGCTGTCCCAATTCACGGACAAAGGCACCGCTGGCAGTCCGCGCCCGACCCTTTCCGATTTCGTGAAGGTGCCCGGTGTCTATCCCGCAGGACGGCTGGACCGCGACAGCGAGGGGCTTTTGCTGCTGACCGACAACGGCAAGCTACAGTCCCGCATCGCTGATCCGCGCAACAAGATGCCCAAGACCTATTGGGTGCAAGTCGAAGGCATTCCTGATGACGCCGCCTTGAACACCCTGCGCAACGGGGTTCAGTTGAAAGACGGTATGACCCGCCCCGCCATCTGCGTGCGCATGGATGAACCTGCCAAGCTGTGGGAACGCGACCCGCCCGTGCGGTTCCGCAAAACCGTCCCTGACTGCTGGATCGCCCTGACCATCACCGAGGGTAAAAACCGGCAGGTCAGACGCATGACAGCCGCAGTCGGGCATCCCACACTGCGGCTGATCAGAGCGCAAATTGGTGAATGGTCTGTTCACGGCCTTGCCCCGGGCGAGTGGCGCGAGGCAAAGCCGAAGAAGTTTTAGACCAGACCTGCGTGGGCCATAGCCGCGTCAATCTTGGCGCGGGTGGCGTCGGTCAGGGGCAGCAGGGGCAGACGCACCTCTTCGCTGCACAGACCCAGCTTGGACATGGCATATTTTGCGCCAGCCACACCGGGCTCGATAAAGATCGCTTCGTGCAGGGGCATCAGACGGTCCTGATATTCCAGCGCCTTGGCAAAGTCGCCTGCCAGAGTCGCCTCTTGGAATTCCGCGCACAGTTTGGGTGCAACGTTCGCAGTGACCGAGATCGCACCGACGCCGCCGTGAGCGTTAAAGCCCAGAGCCGTCGCATCCTCGCCCGAGACCTGACAGAAGTCCGCGCCACAGGCCGCACGCTGCTTGCTGACGCGGCTGATGTCACCGGTGGCATCTTTGACGCCGATGATGCGTGGCAGCTTTGCCAGTTCGCCCATGGTGGCGGGGGTCATGTCGATGACCGAACGACCGGGGATGTTGTAGATCATGATCGGCAGCGCGCAGGCTTCGTGCAGCGCGGTGTAATGGGCGATCAGACCGGCTTGGGTCGGCTTGTTGTAATAGGGGGTTACCACCAGAACCGCGTCCGCGCCCACCGATTCGGCGTGCTGGACAAGACGGATGCCTTCGCGGGTGTTGTTGCTGCCCGCGCCTGCGATCACCGGAATACGGCCCGCAGCGGCTTTGACCACCTCTTCGATGACCATCTCGTGCTCTTCGTGGCTTAGGGTGGGGCTTTCGCCAGTGGTGCCAACAGGAACAAGGCCATGGCTGCCTTGATCGATGTGCCATTCCACAAGTTTGCGCAGCGTCTCCAAGTCCAGCTCGCCGTTCTTGAACGGCGTGACCATAGCAGGAATAGACCCTTTGAACATGACACGCTCCTCTCTTGTGTGATGGCAGCCCGTTTGCTGCCCTTAAGTATCGAAGCGCCCAATACCAGCGGGATGCAGGATTGCCAAGTTTGTGAATTGCACAGATGCGCGGCACTGTTACTGTGTTGCTGTAAAAAGGCAGAGCAGAATGACCTTACCGATCCAACGCTTTCTCGGCGCAGCAGTCGTTTGCGCCGCCATTGGCATGCATAGCGGGCCGCTGTCCGCCGCCCAAAGCATGCGCCCCCCGCACGCGCTGTCCAGCGCGATTGATGCCGCCGAAGCCAAAGATTGGGCGGCGGCGTTCCGGCTGGCTGCACGCAACGGGGAGATCGCCCGCGATCTGGTGGAGTGGCATCGCTTGCGCGCGGGCGAGGGCTCGCCCGCCGAAGTTCTGGCATTTCTGGACCGTCACAGCGATTGGCCCGGTATCGCCTATCTGCGCAAGCAATCGGAAAAAGCCTTTGCTGAGAATGCCTCGCCGGATCAAACCAACCGGTTTTTCCAAAGTGGCGCACCGCAAACCGCGTGGGGGGCGTTCGCCTTGGCCCGCGCCTATGAGGCAGCGGGCAATAGCGCAGCCGCCCATGATGTGATCCGCACCGCATGGCGCAGCATGTCGATGGAGGCGGACCTTCAAGCGGCCTATGAGGCCCGCTACGCCGTGCAACTGAAGGACCTGCATGAGGCGCGTCTGGACATGTTGCTATGGGAAGGCGCGCGCAGTGACGCGGGCCGGATGCTGGTGCATGTGTCCGAAGGCTGGCGGGCTTTGGCCGCTGCCCGGATCGCGCTGCAATCGGACACAGGCGATGTGAACGATTTGATCAACGCGGTCCCAAGCGCCCTGCAAGGCAACGCAGGTTTGGCCCATGACCGCTATCAGTGGCGGATCGACAAGGGCTACACTGATTCGGCCCGCGATCTGTTGCTTGAGCGCAGCGCCTCGGCTGATTTTCTTGGCCGCCCCGAGAACTGGGCCAACTGGCGCCGTATCCTGACCCGCCGCGAAATGCGCGAAGGTAGCCCCGCCATGGCCTACCGCATTGCCTCGACCCACGGGCTGACGGCAGGCTCTGACTGGGCCGATCTGGAATGGCTATCCGGCTACATCGCTCTGCGCCAGTTGAACGATCCCGCACGGGCGTTAGAGCATTTCAAGAACCTGAATGCCGAGGTTGAAAGCCCCATCTCCAAGGGGAGGGCCGGCTACTGGATCGGCCGCGCCTATGAGGCATTGGGCGACGCCCAAGCTGCACGGATGGCCTATGAGGCGGGCGGGTTATACCAGACCAGTTTCTACGGCCTGCTGGCCGCCGAAAAGGCAGGCCTGCCCTTCGATATCTCGCTGGCGGGGGGCACCCCAGCAACGGATTGGCGTCACGCGGGCTTTGTCCGCTCGACCCTGTTTCACGCGGCAGTTCTGCTGATCGCCGCAGATGAACGGGTTCTGGCCGAGCGCTTCATCCGTCAGATGGCCGAAACCCTGCCCGAAGCCGAAGTCGTCGCCTTGGGCGATGCGATGATCGAAATGAATGAACCCCATCTGGCGGTTATGGTTGGCAAGGACGCAGCCAGCCGCGGTATGGTAGTGCCTCGCGCATATTATGCGCTGCACCCGATTGCCAAACTGGGTCTTCCGATCGAACCCGAGTTCGCATTGGCAATCGCCCGCCGCGAAAGCGAATTTGACCCGTCCGTAGTTAGCCCCGTCGGTGCAAGGGGCCTGATGCAACTGATGCCAGCCACAGCCGAAGCGATGGCAAAAAAGACCTCCTTGCCCTTCAATCTTGGTGCTCTGACGCGGGACCCGATCTACAATGCCCGTTTGGGCAGCGCGTATCTGGCCAAGCTGAAAGAGGATTTTCAAGGCAACCCGATCATGATGTCCGCCGGATATAACGCCGGTCCCAGCCGCCCCGAACGCTGGATTGAACAGTTCGGCGACCCCCGTCGGGGTGCAGGGGACATCGTAGACTGGGTCGAGATGATCCCCTTCCGCGAAACCCGCAACTATGTGATGCGCGTGACCGAAAGTCTGCCCATCTACCGCGCCCGTCTGGGGCAAGCACCATTGCCAGTGCCGTTCTCGCAAGAGATCGCAAAGTAGAGCGCAAAGAGCGCTTCCTTATTGCTCAAATACTCATGTTCAACCGACCCACAGTGGGTACCGGTGGAATTGAGTATTTTTACAATAAAGAAGCCCGTTTTTGCGCAAGATGCGCGCGCCAGAAGGTGAACAAGCCTGCGGCCAAGACGATGGCGGCGCCGATGGCTACGTTAGCCTCGATACTTTCGCCAAAGACAAAGATGCCGACCAGAGAGGCGAAAACCAGTTGTAGGTAGGCAAATGGTTGCACGGCCGAGGCTTCGGCGACCTCGTAGACTTTGATCAGGGTGTAATGTCCCGCCGCGCCGGTGAAGCACAGAGCGATCATCCAGCCCCAGTCAGGCAGGCTCATGGGTTCCCAGAACCACACACCGATGGCTGTCATGGCAACAGCGCCGGTGACGCCGGTCCAGAAAAAGCTGGTGGCCGAACTGTCAAAGCGGGCCACGTAGCGGGTTAGAAGCCCGTAGAGAGCGAACATCAACGAGGCCAGTAGCGGGATAAGCGCGTATGGCGAGAACACTCCCATCCCCGGTTTTAGGATGATCAGCACGCCCACAAAGCCTGTTCCGATGGCCAGCCAGCGGCGCCAGCCGACCGTCTCGCCCAGAATGGGGCCTGAGAGGGCAGCGACCAGCAGGGGGTAGGCGACGAAGACGGCGTGACTCTCGACCAGTCCCAGAAGGACGAAGCCCGTAACCATGACGCAGATTTCAAAGGCCAGCAGCAGCCCGCGAAAGCTTTGCAGGAAGGGGTGTTGTGTCGCCGCCGCAGCCCTTACGCCGCCAGCTTTGCGCACTGCAATCGCGATGACAAAGGCCGCGAAGAACCAATAGCGGATCATCACCACCATGAAGACGCTGTAGTTGCCCGCCAGATGGCGCGAGAGACCGTCCTGCATCGCAAAGATGAAGGTCGTCAGGATCATGAGCATGATCCCGAGTTGGTTATTTTGCTGGGTCATCCGGCTGCGCCTTTGAATGCGATGGTCATATGTCTTTTTCGACCATAGCCGGGGACGCGTTCAACGGTGAAACCTGCCTGTTCCAGATTGCGCCGCACAAAGCCTGCGGCGGTATAGGTGGCGGCGGTGCCATTTGCGGAGGTGTGGCGTCCGACCTCGGTCATGAGGTCCGCTTCCCACAATTCAGGGTTCTTGGCAGGCGAGAACCCGTCCAGAAACCAAGCATCCGCGCGGCCTTGCCAGAGGGGCAGAGTCTCGCGGGCGTCGCCCCGATGCATCCGGAATTCCAGATCCGGCAGGGAAAAGCGTGTTTGTCCCAGATGTGGGTCAAGTTCACTCACCAGCGTTTCCAGTTCCGGAAAGGCGGCCAAGGCGCGCAGCATCTCTGGGCGCGACATGGGGAAGGCTTCAAAGGTGGTAAAGCGCAGTGAGCCGGTCTGGCCGCTTTCGCGCCAGCATTTCAGAGCCATCAGCAGGTTCAGGCCGGTGCCAAACCCGAGCTCTGCGATCTGGAAGTCGGGGCGAAACCGTTCCGGCAGGCGATTGCCTGCCAGAAAAACATGGGCGGTTTCATGCATGCCGCTGTCCAGACTGAAATATGGATCATCGAACCTGCGTGAGACCGGAATTCGTTCGTCTCGCCATTCGAGGTCCGCCCCGTGCTGGTTCCCCATGGCAACTTCCTTTAGTTGGGATCTTAACGCGCGACACTGGCGGCTGATCGGAGGTTTGGCAATGGTAGACGTGACCGTTTTAGGGGCAGGAATCTTCGGATTGGCAACGGCTTGGGCCTGTTGCCAGCGTGGAGCCCGCGTGCGCGTGATTGATCCTTTCGGGCCGGGCGCGGGTAGTTCGGGCGGGATTGTCGGGGCTTTGGCACCTCATACGCCGGAAAACTGGAACCCGAAAAAGGCCTTTCAGCTACGTAGTTTGCTGCGGGCTGAAGGGTTTTGGGCGGAAGTGGAGGCCGCAGGGGGCAAGTCGGCGGGCTATGGGCGGACGGGACGATTGCAACCCATCGCCGATGCGCGGGCGCTGGAGTTGGCGCGGGCGCGTGAGGTCTCGGCTGCCGAGTTATGGGGCGATGCGGCGCAATGGCGGGTCATTGCGGCGGAAGAGGCGGGGGAGTGGGCGCCGGTGTCGGCAACAGGATACCTGATCCACGACACGCTGAGCGCCCGTATGCATCCCCGTCAGGCTTGTGCCGCTTTGGTTGCCGCCATCACGGCCTGCGGTGGCGAGGTCGTTGCCGAGGGGGCGTTAGAGGGCGCTGTGGTTCACGCCACCGGCTGGCGCGGTTTGTTGGAACTGTCCGAGCAATTGGGCGGGCGCAGCGTTGGCAATGGGGTGAAAGGGCAGGCGGCGCTGTTCGCGCTGGATCGGCGGGACCTGCCGCAGCTTTATGCGGACAGCCTGCATATTGTGCCTCATGCAGATGGAACCATTGCCGTTGGCTCGACCAGCGAGCGGGAGTTTGATGCGCCCGATTCTGTCGATGGCCAGTTGGAGGACGTGATTGCCCGTGCACGGGCTGCGCTGCCTGAACTGGCTGGGGCCGAGGTGATCCTGCGTTGGGCTGGCGTCCGCCCTCGCGCCCGCAGCCGCGCGCCGATGTTGGGGGCCTGGCCCGGGCGGGCCGGTCATTTCGTGGCGAATGGAGGCTTCAAGATCGGTTTCGGCATGGGGCCAGAGGTGGCGCGGGTCATGGCTGATCTGGTACTGGAGGGCGCTGATGGCATCCCGCAGGGCTTTCGCGTTGAGGATAGCCTGTGAGGCAGGCGCTGGTGACGGTGAGTATTTGGGTCAAGAAGAAGCCTGATGTGCGTTTCGCTGGCTTTTGTCGCGATTGAGTATTTGGGCAATAAGGAAGTTTCAGTGGCTGCCGAAAGCTGTGCGCCACGTCGGATAGGGATCGTTGGGCGCGGCGTATGCGTGATAGACGCCTCGCGCGATGGCGCGGGCAAGGCAGGTGGCTGCGGCGTGGCCGATCCAGAGGGTATCCTCGATCGGGTTTGAGAGGGGCTTTGTGCCTGTGGCAGCGGCGAAGATCAGGTCTCCGTCCATGGGGGTGTGACTAGGGATGAGGGCGCGGGCCATGCCGTCATGGGCGGCGGTTGCCATGCGGGTACATTGGGCTTGGGTGAGCGCCGCGTCGGTGGCCACAATGGCGATGGTGGTGTTGTTGCTGGAGAGTTTCGTCGGGTGCAGGTCCTTGGGCGGTGTGCCGATGCCTTTGCCGCCGAATTCGGCCCCTTGTTCAAAGGGGGCGGCCCAGAAGTGCCCAGTGGGCATAGTGGCTGTGCCGAGCGCATTCACGGCGACCAGCGCGCCGACCGTATGGCCCGATGGCAGAACGCAGGAGGCCGAACCAAGGCCGCCTTTCAAGGTTGCCGTTGTGGCCCCTGTGCCTGCGCCTGTCGTGCCCAGATCAAAGTTTTGGTTTGCTGTGGCAAGGGCCGCTTGGCCGAGCGGCGCATAAGGGTTTGTTGGCCAGTTTTTGTCGCCGCCGTTCAGCAGGTCAAAAAGAATAGCCGCTGGCACGATGGGGATGCGGTGTGGCCCGACGGCAAAGCCCCGCCCTATATCGCGCAGCCCTTGGGTCACGCCCGAGGCCGCATCCAGACCGAAGGCCGAGCCGCCGGAGAGGACCAGCGCGTCCACTTGCTCGACCGTTTTGTCAGGGGCGAGAAGATCGGTTTCCCGCGTACCGGGGGCGCCGCCCATGATGTGGACGCCTGCGGTGAACGGCGTATCGCCCACCAGCACGGTCACGCCGGTTTTGATGTGGTCATCCGAAGCGTTCCCGACCCGTAGGCCTGCCACATCGGTGATAAGATTTCTGGCACCTGGTTTCATGGGTTTACCTTGGCGCGGGATATCCTTTCGGGCAATCGAAATGCTGCTTGATTTGGCGCGCGCTCTGGCACAATGCTTGGCGCAGCGCGGGGCGATGGCGTCGCCCCCTCAAACAGCGCCAGTCCGTCCTGTACGCCGGGACCTTCTTTGCCAAAAAGGAGGTCTGAATTGGACCGTCCCGAATTTTACCGCTTTCATCAGGGTGACAAGGTTCTGCCGTTTGCACCTGAAGAATATGATACTCGTCTGGCAGGCCTGCGCCTGATCATGGAACAAGAGGGTGTTGATGTGGCTGTGTTCACGTCGATGCACTCGATCGCCTATTACTCGGGCTTTCTCTACTGCTCGTTCGGTCGCCCTTATGGGTTGGTGGTGACCAAGGATCAAAGCGTCACGATTAGCGCAGGCATTGATGCGGCGCAGCCGTGGCGGCGCTGTCACGGGGATAACATCACCTATACCGACTGGGCCCGTGACAACTATTGGCGGGCGATCCGCAGTGTCACCGGTGAAGGTGCCCGTGTGGGGTTCGAAGAGGATCACATGACGCTTGTCCAGATGGAGAAGCTGAAGGGATTCCTTGCGCCCTCGGGCACTGTGCCGATCGCCGCCCGCGTGATGCGTCAGCGGATGCACAAATCGGCGGCCGAGATCGCCTTGATCCGGCACGGGGCGCAGGTTGCCGATGTGGGCGGCTATGCCATCCGCGAGGCCATCAAAGCCGGAGTGCGCGAGATCGACGTGGCTATGGCGGGCCGTGATGCGATGGAGCTTGAGATCGCCAAGCGCTTTCCCGATGCGGAATACCGCGACACGTGGGTCTGGTTCCAATCGGGGATCAACACCGACGGGGCGCATAATCCTGTAACGGGACGGGTCTTGCAGCGCGGGGACATCCTGTCGTTGAACACCTTCCCGATGATCTCGGGCTATTACACCGCGCTCGAACGCACGCTGTTCGTCGAAGAGGTGGATCCTGCCAGCCTGAAAATCTGGGAGGCCAACGTGGGTGCCCATGAATACGGGATGAGCTTGCTCAAGCCCGGCAATAGCTGTGCCGAGGTCACTTTGGCGATCAACGAATTCTTCGCCGAGCGGGATCTGCTGCAGTACCGGACCTTTGGCTACGGCCACTCATTCGGGGTGCTGTCGCACTATTACGGCCGCGAAGCGGGGCTGGAGTTGCGCGAGGATATCGACACGGTTCTGGAGCCCGGCATGGTCATCAGTATGGAGCCCATGCTGACCATTCCCGAAGGCCAGCCCGGTGCTGGCGGCTACCGCGAGCATGACATCCTGATCATCACCGAAGATGGCGCAGAAAACATCACCGGCTATCCCTACGGCCCCGAGACCAACGTGGTGGGCTAAGGCACTGGACTTTGGCGCCAGCAGCTTGCAGGTTGGCGCCAAAGCTATTTGGGGGCTCTTTGTTATGGCCTATGTGCGTTGGACGTTTATCATTCTGTTTTGGGGCGTGATTGCAGCCTTTCTTCATTACACCTTGCCGCAGACCGACATTGTGCGGATCACGGACACTTATGAAAAGCGACAGGACTTTTCGGGCATCAGCGCCTATTTCTGGGCCAGCCCTGAAACCGAACAGCAGGCCCTGAGCCAATCGCGCGACGTGTTCTTTATCCAGACGTTCGAAGAAGGGGGGAAACCCTCGATCTACCGGAACGAGGATACGGGCTGGGGCTGGCCGCCCTATTTCAAGTTCGACACGGCGAACCTGCAGGCGCGGGCCAGCGATCTGATCTCGAAATCCAATGAAGCGAACCCCACCTGGGTCGCGATCCGCCACTACGGCTGGCGCAGCGAGCTGCTAAGCACCTATCCCAACGCCTTGAGCCTGAAGGTGGTCGAGGGGCCGGATGTGCGGATCATCCCTTGGACTTCGATCATCGTGCTGGTGGTGCTGGCTGTCCTGTTTCTGGCGGCGCGCACCCGTTGGCGCCGGTTCAAAGCCCGCCGCATCGATCCTGTCTTCGACGATGTGGAAGACCGGATGGAAGCGATCGACGACCATTACGACAGCATCACCCACCGTTTGCGCCGGTGGTGGCGCGGCAAGGCCTGAAACCTAGTTTAAAGCCAGCTAAAGGCGCGGGAGACCGCGCTTTTTGCGTCTCTGGCCACCAGTGGACCGTGTGCCATTAGCAAATTCTGAGTGGGCCAAGCCTTGATCTTGCGCAGACCGTGACGGGCTGCGCTGCGGTTCACGAAGGCCATGCGGAACTTGCGCGGGACTGTCGGGCTATTGGCGGTCAGCCGATCCAGATCGGCGACAATTCCGCGCCAGCCGTGAAACCAGCCCTTCGGAAAGCTCTGAATCAGATCGGTGAACAAGACCGTGCCGCTGGGTTTGTGAAAGAACACAACCTCTGTCGTGATCAGATTGCCCTTCATCAAGGCCTGATCAATCTCTTCCGCCCACGCGGAATCGGGAGTCTCGTTCAGTTCTTTGTGCACTTCCAGATCGCGGCGTTTCTTTTGCAAACGCGGGGCGGCATGCAGAATGGCAAAGGGGTAGGCGGTCTGCCAGTCCTTGATCCACAGGTGATGCAGGTGGTTCGGAGCGGCGATATGGGTCACGGGGCCAATGCGATCAACGGCATTTTTTAGCTCCGGGGTCAGGGCCACAGGCGACCAGATAAACACCGCGCCGCTTTCCAGCTGAATGACGGCCATCCGTGTTGGATAGCGAAATCCCGCGACGGACACTTCCCGTCCTGCGGTCATCCAGATGCCCGTACCGATCTGCTGCAACATTTATGCAAAACCCTAAAATGATAACATTCTACAACCTAAGGGTTATTTTGGGCCTTTTCCACAAAGCAAATGTGCCGATTTTGTGGCACGGCAATCTTCCGCCCATATAGAAAGACCCGCGGGCGATGGCCTGCGGGTCTTGCAAAAATATCAGATGGATCGCTGGGGATCAGTCGGCGGCTTTGTCCGCGAAATCCTTGTGGATGTACTTTGCGTCGCAGTAGCCGCATTCTACGTAGCCTTTGACTTCGTCGATTTGCAGGTAGACGCGGGGGTGCCCAAGCGCGCCCTCGCCCCCGTCACAGGCAACGCGGTAGCTGTCAACGATCTTGGTTTCGGGTGCTTTGGTGGTCATTTCTGTCCTCACAGTTGTCGGAGCGCGGTTTGCACGTTAGGTGCGATACTATCCACACATTGGCAAGGGGCAAGACTTGTGAGCGACGCAATCGAGATCAAAGGTCTGAAGAAAACCTACGCAGGGTCTGGCAAAGCCGCCCCGAAAGAGGCGCTGAAGGGTATCGATCTGTCAATTCCCCGTGGATCTGTCTTCGGTTTGCTTGGGCCGAACGGTGCGGGTAAGTCCACGTTGATCAACATTTTGGCCGGTCTGGTGGTGAAGACCGAAGGCAGCGTGAAAATCTGGGGCTGGGATCAGGACGTAAACCCGCGCCAGAGCCGCGCCTCGATCGGGGTAATGCCGCAGGAACTGAACCTTGACCCGTTCTTCACGCCCCGCGCCGCGCTAGAGGTGCAGGCCGGTCTTTATGGCGTGCCCCGTGCGCAGCGCCGCAGCGATGAACTGCTTGAAATGCTGGGACTTGCGGATAAGGCCCACGCCTATGCGCGGACCCTCTCGGGCGGGATGCGCCGCCGGTTGCTGCTGGGAAAGGCGCTGGTTCATAACCCCCATATTCTAGTGCTGGACGAGCCCACCGCCGGTGTGGACATCGGCCTGCGTCAGATGCTGTGGGACAATGTCCGCCGTTTGAATCAGGAAGAAGGCAAGACCATCATTCTGACCACCCATTATCTGGAAGAAGCCGAAGAGATGTGCGACCAGATCGCCATCATCAACCAAGGCGAAAAGATCGCGCAGGATACCACCGCGAATATGCTGGGGCGTCTGGATGCCAAAGCGATGGTCATTGTCCCCGATCACGACGTGACCACGATGCCGCAGGGCGAGGGGCTGGATGTCTCGCGCCGCGACGACGGTGCCTTGGTGATCCGCTATCGCAGTAACACGACCACGGCGGATCGTGTCCTTGGCGCGGTACGTGAGGCGGGAATCACGATTCGCGACGTAAAGACCGAAGAGGCAGACCTTGAGGACGTGTTCCTTGAGTTGACCAACACGGGCCGCGCCCACGCGCGGGGTTAAGACGGGCTAGGCCGGATAGATCTGCGACCATAGATCGACGACGGCCTCTTCATCCCCGTCAAAGAGGGGCTGCAAGAAGTCTCCGATCACGCCAACCGCGCCGTCGGTCAGCTCTCCGGCGGCTTTGCCCACGAATTTGCGGGCCAGATCCCCAAGGGCTGACCGCAACAGACCCGGCAGGGATTTGTCCCGCAGCTTGCCTGTCCGGTAGAGGCCGCGCTTTACCGCGTCTTGTTGGTCCTCGGACAACATGGCGGCCAGAACATGGGCCAGACCAGAGACCGGCAGCCGCACGATACTGGCGCTAAAGCTGGCGTCGGTCACCACATGGGCGCGGCGGCAAATTTCGCGCAGGTGGGCTTGGACCAGAGGGTTTTCGACTTCTAGGACGAACCAGTTGTGATCGCGGAAATAGCTGTCGTTCAGCATCACGGTTTTGACCTGCTCTTGCAGGCGCGCGTGGCTTTCGACCTGCCGGATTTGCAGATCAAACAGCAATGCCCGTGCGCGGGTCCGGCTGATCCGCAGGTCGGTCATCAGATCATATAGCGATGGCGCGGCCCCCAGTGCGCCGCAGTCTTGCAACATCCCGTACACCAGCAGATCGACCTCTCGTTTCGGCAGGGTGCCGAAGGCGGGGGCGCAGTAGGCCGTCAGAAATTGATCCAGCAGCGCCTTGGCCTGAGGGCCGTCCAGTGCATCAAGTGTCCGTGCGATATCCATGAAAAAGGCCCTCTGCCAGCTGGCAAAGAGCCTGAAATTGATCGGTAAACAGCCGGTAAATCCAGCGCGCTTAGTCCGCGCGGGACAACATCCGGCCCAGATTGCGACCGCCCAGAATATGCACATGCAGGTGGGGCACCTCTTGCACGCCATTCTCGCCCGCGTTGGCGATCAGACGAAAGCCGTTCTCTTCCACGCCCATCATCTTGCACACTTCGCCCACAGCGCGGGTAAAGCCGATGATTTCGGCGTCCGAGGCATCCTGAGCAAAGTGGTCATAGCAGACATAGGGGCCCTTGGGGATCACCAGCACATGGATTGGCGCTTGGGGCGCGATGTCGTGAAAGGCCAGCGCATGCTCGGTCTCAAGCACGGTTTTGTTGGGAATCTCGCCGCGCAGGATTTTCGCGAAAATGTTCTGGTCGTCGTAGGTATAGCTCATGACGGGCCTCAATCAGCAAACAGGTGTTCGGTTTCGGCTATCTCTAGCGCCGTGTCGATGTCCACCTCAAGGAATTGTAGAAGCGCGTTGCCGTTTTCCTCAGTCGAGGCGGTCTCCTTGATGGTGTAGTAGTGATCCAGAGATTCATCGCGGATGCGGTCCACCTCAAAGTGCAGGTCGTTGCGCAGGGTGGGCACCAGTCGTTCCAGCTGCTCTTGCGTGGTGTGATCCCCTGCTAGCCCTGTGCGTTTCGCGTGACCGATTAGGTATTCGTCGGTGAACTCGCAATCGATCTCCAGAATGCGGGTAGATGAGCGGTCCGAGACAAAGTCCAGCAGCAGGTCCAGATTACTGGGGTCCATGCACATCATCATTTTGTCCGAATCATAGTAGTCGAACAGCATCCGCACCAAGGCGCGACGATGCCGTGCGCGCTTGTTTTTTGAGCTTTCGATGCCGCCCAGATCGGGAAGATCGCCGCCTTCTTCGTCAAAAATGTAGTCGGGACCGGGAATGTCGGTGTGGTTGCGAATCTGTTCCGTCACCCGTTTGGCCACGTGCCACTTCTTGCAGACCAGCACCAGCAGCGCGCGGTGACGGCCAAGCGTGCTTTCCGCCTCCCAGAAGCGGGGGGCGAAACGGCGCCCGATCCGGCCACGGCCCGCTAGGAACCGATAGAGGTTCCGCCCTTCGCCCGAGATCTTGAACTCGACCCCTTCGCTGGCCCACAGGTCGCCCAAACGGGCCCGCAGTTCCTTCGCTTCGGGGCTGATCTTGCGGGCAAACAGGAAGTCCTGACTGAGCAGCATATCATAGTGGTCGTTATAGAAATTCACTGGCATCCCGTAGTCCGAGAACATCAGGAACGTCAGCGTGCGGGTGCGGATTTCCACTTCGGGGACCAAGTGCCGGACAAGGGTCTGAAAGAAGGTCTCATCGGGAATCCAAGAGGTCCGGAAGAACTTCATCACGTCCTTGCGGGCCTTGGTGAAGGCCACGATTGCCTCAATGGTCTGGCGGCGCAGACACCACCACTGGGACCCGATCATCACCTGTATATCATGGGGAATGGGGCGGGTCAGACCAAGGCGCTGCTGCACTTCAAGGGACTTGTAGAACAACCACTTATTGTTTCGCTCATTGAACCAATGGCGGTAGATCAGACGCTCTTCCTTGATGCCGGTTTTGATCCAGTCGCTCTCGAAGAAATCGAAACTTTCAATAAAGTCAGCGTCGTTCCGGTCCAGATAGTCATGGGCGTATTCAGCGGATTTCACCGACATGCAATCGCCCGACAACATGTAAAAATGGGTTGCACGAGGAAAGGCGTCCAACGCCGCCTCAACTGCATAGAGCGATGCCTCGACGAGGCTCCATTCACCCCAGCCGCATTTGATCCGCTTTTTGGCGAAAGCGACGTTCGGATTGTCGGCCAAGGCTTCTCGGATGGCCGCGTAATGCTCGGGCTTCGCTCTCGCGTCAAAGTGGATCGCCATGTAGTCGCCCACAGCCGTAAGGCGTTGTGCCTGTGCGATGATCGCTTCGGGGTCCTTGTGGCATAAAAGGATGAAGGCGATGCGCGACATGTATCCGACTATCCAAAAATCTAAGGTTCTATCCTTAGTTAGAAGAGAAGCAGAATTGAATAAACCGTCAATCTTTGCTTTCTATAGCTAAATTGAGTGAAGAGCGGTTTGCGTAGGAGATTTGCATGGGCTTTCCCGGAACCTGGATGACCGAAAGCGAAAGCGTGGTCTATCGTGTCGTACCCAAGTGTGCGTGCTCGACCATCGGTCAGATCATGTTTTATTCGGACCATGGTCGTTTCTTCGATGGAGACATCCACGACTCGACCAGTGGTCTGCACAAGTGGTCCCAGGACGTTAGCCAGCCGTTGATCGAGGCGAATGTGAAGGCCCACAAGAGCTACGCCTTCACCTGCGTGCGCAACCCCTACACGCGCATCCTGTCGTCATTCTTCGACAAGATCTGCGGCATACAGCGCAACGGTCGCCGCTATCGCGGCAATCTGGTGCCGCTTTTGATCCAGAAATACGGGATCGAAGTCGGCGGCGAAGACGGCAAGCAGGAGTTTGACCAGATCCAGTCCTTCCGCCGCTTTTTGCTATTCGCTCGTGACACCATCCGTTGGCGGCGTCCGATGGAGCCTGACATCCACTGGTCAGCCATGTCCGGTCACGTCAGCACCTTCATTGTGAACGGCGGGCATTACGATAAGATTTTCTGGACCGAGCAGTTCAACGACGGCATGCAGCAGGTGCTGGACGCGATTGAAACGCCGCACAGCGTCGATCTGGCCAACATCCCGCGTTTCAATGAATCCGAAGGCCACGGCCCCAAACGTGCCCATCCTGTTGAAGATTACTTCGACGATCTGTCCATGCATCTGGTCTACGAGATCTTCCACAAGGACTTCGATCTGTTCAAATACGACTTCGAAAATCCGGGGAACAAAATGCCGATCGGCGAGATTGATCTTGATGAGGTTCACGCCAAACTGGGCGAGTAAAATCCTTCGACGAAGGATTTTATCCTGATGATCTTCTGCGAAGATCACATTCGCCGTTGGTGAAGAATTTTCGCAGAAAATTCTTTTTTGGCCGCCGCTCTTCGCAGAAGAGCGGCGGCTTTGCTTTATTCGCCGTAAGGCACCCAGATGTTCTTGACGCGGGTCGCTTCACGCAGGAACTCGGCTCCTTCGCCTTCAGTCCCGTTCCAATCGCGCGAGAGGCCGTTGTTGACCCATGTGCGTTTGAGGTTGGTCGAAGAGGCGGTCTCGATTTGCGCCGAAATATCGCTGCTGCTGAAAGACCAGACAGAGGCCACATCCATATGCTGTGCCATGGGTTTTGCAAGTTCAGTGTGCGACCCGGTCAGAAGGTTTACCACGCCTGAAGGCACGTCAGAGGTTTCCAGCACCTGAATGAAATCGGTGGCCGACAGGGGCATCGCCTCGGATGCGACCAGAACGCAGGTGTTCCCCATCGCCATCAGCGGCGCCATCACAGAGATCAGACCCAGCAGCGGCGTCTCATCGGGGCAGAAAGCACCGACAACGCCAACGGGTTCGTTCATCGCCATGGCGACGCCTTTGATCGGCACCCCATGGACGCGGCCATCGTATTTGTCGGCCCATGCCGCATAGGTGAACAGGCGGTCGATGGCACCTTTGACCTCGGCGGTGCCGCCGCCTTTGCCGGTGATGGCGTCAATCCGCTCGGCGAACTCGAAGGCGCGAGCCGAGAGGTTTTCGGCCATATAGTAAAGGATCTGGGCTCGCAGGTGGCCGGTGGATTTGCTCCAGCCTTTTGCAGCGTGGGCGGCCTCGACGGCGTTGCGCAGGTCTTTGCGGTTGGCCAGGCTGACCATGCCCGCCATTGCGCCGTCGGCCTGCCAGACAGGCGCCGAATAGCCGCCATCAGGGCGCGCTTGCTTGCCGCCGATATAGAGCTTGGCGGTCCGGTCGATCGCGTCTGCGGGTTTCCCCTCACCGGTCTTAGCGGTCACGGGCTTCAGGGGCTGGGGATCGCGGTCGGACTTGGTGTAGGCAGCAAGGCCCTCCCATCCGCCTTCTCGGCCAAAGCCGCTTTCCCGCACGCCACCGAAACCGGCAGCCGCGTCGAACATGTTGGTGCCGTTGATCCAGACCACGCCCGCCTCAAGCTGGGGGGCAAGGTTCAGGGCGCGGTTGATGTTCTCGGTCCAGACGGTTGCGGCCAGACCATAGCGGGTGTTGTTGGCGATCTGCGCTGCTTCCGAAGGCAAGCGGAAAGTCGTGGCCGCCAGAACGGGGCCAAAGATCTCCTCTTGCATCAACGTATCAGCGGGCGAGAGGCCGGTGATCAGTGTTGGCGGGTAATAGCAGCCCGATGCGGGCATCGGGATATCGGCGCGAAAGATGTCTCCGGTCGTGCAACTGTCCACCAATTTGGTGATGGTTTCGACCTGCACGGGGTCCACGATGGCACCCACGTCGATGCATTTGTCCAAGGGATCGCCCACGCGCAGTTGGTTCATGCGGGCTTTCAGGCGGCTGTAGAAATCCTCGGCGATGCCTTCCTGCACCAAAAGGCGGCTACCTGCGCAGCAGACTTGGCCTTGGTTGAACCAGATCGCATCGACCAAGCCTTCGACGGCGCTGTCCAGATCGGCGTCTTCAAAGACGATGTAGGGGGACTTGCCGCCAAGCTCTAGCGTCAGGGCCTTGCCCGAACCTGCGGTCGCTTCGCGGATGCGGCGGCCTACGGCGGTGCTGCCGGTGAAGGCCACCTTGTCGACCTTGGCGTTCACCACCATTTCGCCCACTGCGCCATCGCCGGTGACGATGTTCACCACCCCTTCGGGCAGTCTGATCTGCGCGCAAATCTCTGCGAAATACAGCGCGGTCAGGCTGGTGTATTCCGCCGGTTTCAGAACCACGGTGTTGCCCATCGCCAGCGCAGGCGCGACCTTCCACGCCAGCATCAGTAGGGGGAAGTTCCACGGGATCACCTGACCGCAGACGCCCAAGGGTACGCGGCCTTCAATCTCTTTCTCCATCAATTGGGCATAGCCCGCGTGGTGGTAAAAGTGGCGCTGGACCAGCGGGATATCGATATCGCGGGATTCGCGGATGGGTTTACCGTTGTCCAGCGTCTCAAGCACCGCCAGCATCCGGCCATGTTTTTGCAGGGCGCGGGCTAGGGCGTACATGTGGCGGGCGCGGCCTGCGCCACCCAAGGCGGCCCATTTGGGCTGCGCAATGCGGGCGGCTTTGACAGCGGTGTCCACATCTTTCTGGCTGGCTTGGGTCAGCGTTGCCAGAGTTGCGCCAGTGGCAGGGTTGCTGGTTTCAAAGCTGGCCTTGCCGGGCTTGGTGAAAGCGCCATCGATGAAATGACCAAAGGCGTTGCCACGGCTTTCCAGCCATGCCAGCGCTTCAGCAGCGGATTCGGGGGCGGGGCCATAGCTCATGGTCTCGAAGATCTCTTTGACGGACATGGTTTACCCCATCGGGTGACGGTGGGCGGCGCTGTATGCACCGGTGATGCGATGATCCAACTGGCGCTCAATGTCGCCCAAGAGGGACGAGGCGCCAAAGCGGAAGAGGTCGGGGCGCAGCCAACGATCGCCAAGCTCTTCCTTGATCAGAGCCAGATAGTTGATCGCGTCTTTCGCCTTGCTGATGCCACCTGCGGGTTTGTAGCCCACCACATGGCCGGTCTTGGCATAATAGTCGCGGATCGCCCGCAGCATGACCAAGGTGACGGGAAGCGTGGCGTTCACAGGCTCTTTCCCGGTCGAGGTCTTGATGAAATCCGCACCGGCCATCATGCACACAAGGCTGGCCTTGGCGACGTTGGACAGCGGGCCAAGTTCGCCCGTTGCAAGGATCGCTTTGACATGGGCGTGACCGCAAGCATCGCGGAAGGCGCGCATCTCATCATAGAGCGCCTGCCAGTTGCCGGTCAGCACATGGCGGCGCGAGATGACGATGTCGATCTCATGGGCGCCGGCTTTGACGGATTCCTCGATCTCGGCGATGCGTAGATGCAGGGGCGACAGGCCCGCGGGAAAACCGGTCGAGACCGCGGCAACGGGGATCGCAGTGCCCTTCAGCCCCTGAACTGCCGGAGCGATCATGTCATGGTAAACGCAGACTGCGCCCACGGTCAGGCCGGTCATCCCAAGCGCTTCCAGAATGTCGGCGCGGACGGGCTGGCGGGCTTTGGCGGTCAGGCGGGCCACGCGGCCCGCTGTGTCATCGCCGGACAATGTGGTCAGGTCGATACAGCTGATCGCACGGCACAGCCATGCGGCCTGATAGTCCTTTTTCACGCTGCGCCGTCCGGGCAGCGTGGCGCAGCGGCGCTCGATCGCGGGGGTGTTGGCGCGGGCCGCGCCCACCCATTCCACATCCAGGGGAACCCCTGGATTGCGGGCAAAGCTGGCGTCAGCGGCCAAATCATAAGTGGATGTCACAAAGGCACCCTTTTCTGGAAAGTTGACTTTTTGGTCAAAATGCCACGCACATTCAGCAGGAGCAAGCGCGGCGCTGACCCGTTCCTCACGGGCAGAATGGGGGCAAGGGCGGGTAATTTCCAAGAGAAATTACAGGTATATCCGCCGTGTGGGCCCTGTCATGGATCAGATGTGACGTTGCGTATGGGGTCAGGCGGGTGGGCCAAAGACCTCGGCCAGCACAGCTGCGGCCTCTGGATCGGGCAGCTTGTTCTTCTCTTCCTTGTTCCAGCGGCCCGCTTTCCAACCGGTCGAGATCGCGTGACAGTGCCAGAACTCGCCCCTCTTTGAAGTGAAAAGCGACGGCAGCGGCAGCTTTTCCAGCAGGTGTGTGTCCCATTGAAATCCGCCCAAAGGCCCCGATGGCACGATGCACCATTTGGTCGGGCAGCGTTTGCCGTCTGTAGCGCGGTAGGTGTGGGACTGGTGCAGGGCAGGCTCGGACGCATCGGGGTCGGGGTAGCGCCACGTGCCGGGCAAGCGGACGTATTTGCCCATGCTCTGCTGCGCCAGATCGAAAACCGTGGTGCCGGGGGTGTAGATCAACTCGTCAATGTCACAGCTTAGAACGGCGCGGGCTTGCCCCAGCCAGCGCAGGCGCAGGACGTTGAACAGGGCCGTTTGCAGGTACTTCTCTGTGCGGGCAAAGGGGGCCTTGCCGCGCGGGCCGTATTTCCACGGCACTGACAGCACCAGCACTTGTTTCAGGTCCGTCAGCGACAAGGCATCGCGAATGTCTTGAAGGCCGTAGGTCTCTGACCCGTTGTCCATCAGGATCAGCGCCTCAAGCCCGTGCATGGTCTGGTGATACCGGGCAAAGTCCACGATCCAGCGCAGATCATTGTCTTTGCTCAGGCACAGAGCGGTGTTCAGACCCGCGAACATCTGGGGCGCGGCGGCGTTGACCTCTGAACTGACCGTCGTGCCGAAGGCAGATAGCGAGACCTGCTTAGGCGCGGTGCTAGCCTTCAGCTCAATAATGTCGTGACGATAATACTGACACAGGCGGGCGATTTTCACCGGCGTCCCGTCCAGTGCGAACTGCCCCTTTTGCACATGGGCCTTCAGGTTGTTCAGCTTGGGGCAGACCAGATGCACGCGGCCATCCCGCCAGATCGCATCATACCATAGCGTGTCATCGTCAAAGCCCTCGGCGTAGCCCTGAAGCTGGTACTTCGGCTTTAGCCGCGACTCGCGGCGGGGGGCGTTGGCGGGCAGCGACAGGTGGCTCAGGGCGTCTTGGGGCATGGTCTGCCTTGGATTTGGGGTCAGTTTTCTTGGGGTCTGTCTGTCTTTTAGGCGTGCAACTGTCAAATCTCAAAAATGTTAATGCGAATTATTCGCATTTAGTTGACTTAGTTGCGAGCCGTTCTCATATCTAATGCAACGAGCACCGGAGGACCGATGATCAACCGCCGCCAGTTTCTTGGCGCAGCCAGCGCATTTGCCGTAGCGGGAACACCGCTGCGGGCGCAGGCGTCTCTGCAAGTGGTGGCGACGACGGGGATGATCGCGGACACGGCCAAGGTGATTGGCGGTGATCTGGTGCAGGTGGCGGGCATGATGGGATCGGGTATTGATCCCCACTCCTACCGCCAAACCCGCAGCGATATTGTGGATATGGTTCGCGCCGATCTGACCCTGTGGCATGGCCTTTATCTGGAAGCCCAGATGGAAGAGTT
This sequence comes from Donghicola tyrosinivorans, assembly GCF_003003355.1. Taxonomy (GTDB): domain Bacteria; phylum Pseudomonadota; class Alphaproteobacteria; order Rhodobacterales; family Rhodobacteraceae; genus Donghicola; species Donghicola tyrosinivorans. The sequence goes on along the minus strand of NZ_PVTQ01000012.1, from coordinate 3,901 downwards.
CTTTGCCGCGCTGGATCGCAAGCGGGCCGTAACCCCCGTGGCCGAGGCCGTGCCGGTGGCGCTGCGTCTGGCCCATGAGGATTACCAGAACCGTTTTGACCCCCATGTCTGGATGGACCCAAGCCTGTGGACCTATGTGGCCCGAGAGATCGGCCGCACGATGGGTGATCTGGTTCCCGAACATGCGCAGGCCTTGCAGCAGAGGGCAGAGGATTATGTCACTGAACTGACTGCCCTGCGCGCCTACGCCGACGATGTTCTGTCGACCGTGCCGCAAGAGGCGCGGGTTCTGGTCTCGGCCCACGACGCGTTCCGCTATTTCGGGCGGGCGTTCGGCTATGAGGTGCTGGGGGTTCAGGGCATCTCGACCGAATCCGAGGCTGGCTTGAACCGCATCGGCCAGTTGGTTGATGTGCTGGTTCAGCGACAAGTGGGCGCGGTGTTCATCGAAAGCTCGGTCTCGGAACGGAACGTTCGTGCCTTGATCGAAGGCGCTGCGGCCCGCGGACATGAGGTTCGCATCGGCGGACAGCTGTTTTCCGACGCTATGGGGCCTGCGGGGACCTATGAAGGAACCTATCTGGGCATGATCGATTATAATGTGACGCAGATCGCACGCGCTTTGGGTGGCTCTGCGCCGGACCGCGGATATCGCGGAAAATTGCAACAGGAAGGCTCGAACGCATGAGCATGTTGTCTCTGATCAGTAAAGAAGGGCGCCGTGTGCTGCCTGACACCAGCGATGACGCACTGACCGTGCGCGGGCTGACGGTGTCTTACGGGGGCAAGCCGGTGGTGTTCTCGGTGGATATGTCGGTGCCGAAAGGGGCGATGATGGCGATCATCGGTCCGAACGGCGCGGGTAAGTCCACCACGTTGAAGGCCATCCTCGGGGTGATCCGCCCCCTGTCGGGGCAGGTGGCCCTGTTTGGCAAACCCTTGAATGAGGTGCGCCGCAAGGTGGCCTATGTGCCCCAGCGTGCCAGCGTGGATTGGGACTTCCCAACCCGTGTCATCGATGTGGTGCTGATGGGCATGTACCGTCAGGTGGGTCTTCTGGGGCGGACAACTGCCCGCCACCGTGCCGCTGCCGAAGACTGTTTGCGCCGCGTGGGGATGGAGGCTTTTGCCGACCGCCAGATTGGTCAGTTGTCCGGCGGCCAGCAGCAACGGGTGTTTCTAGCCCGCGCCTTGGCGCAGGACGCAGATCTGTATCTGCTGGACGAGCCATTCGCGGGCGTTGATGCGGCGACCGAGCGGGCGATCATCACCGTTCTCAAAGACCTTCAGGCACGGGGCAAGACGGTGATCGCCGTTCACCATGACCTGAGCACGGTGTCCGAGTATTTCGACCGTGTCTTTATCATTAACACCCACCGCGTTGCCGAAGGCCCTCTCGCGCAGGCCTTTACCGAAGAGAACCTGCAAACCGCCTACGGCGGGCGTCTGGGAACCAGCCATCTGGGCGCGGTCGCGGGCGGAGTCTAAGCCATGTTGTGGCAGGCACTCGGGCTTGGCCTTGGCTATAACGCAACACTTGTCACTATTGGCGCGGCCTTGCTTGGTGGGGCTGCGGGCGGTTGCGGCACCTTTCTGACCCTGCGCAAACGGGCGCTGGTCAGTGATGCGATCAGCCATGCCACCCTGCCCGGTGTTGCGCTGGCCTTTATCGCCGCCTCTCTGCTGGGATTTGACGGACGCAGCCTGCCGGTGCTGCTGGCGGGCTCGGCCCTGTCGGCGTTGGCGGGGCTATTGTGTGTGCAATGGCTGACCAACCGCACGCGCTTGTCCGAGGACGCCGCCATCGGCGCGGTCCTTTCGGTGTTCTTCGGCGCAGGTGTTGTGCTGTTGACGGTCATCCAGTCCATGTCCGCCACGGGGCAAGCAGGGCTTGAGGGCTTTTTGCTTGGCGCGACCGCTGGGATGCTTCAGTCCGAGGCCCTTTTGATCGCCATCGGCGGCGGTCTGGCGCTATTGGCGTTGTTGATTCTGCGGCGACCCCTGACGTTAGTGGCCTTTGATGAGGAATTCGCGACCTCGCTTGGTATCAACGTCCGCCATATGGATCTGGCGGCGATGGCGCTGGTGATGGCGGTGACGGTGATCGGCCTGAAGGTCGTGGGCCTGATCCTGATCGTCGCCCTGCTGATCATCCCGCCCGTGACTGCCCGCTTCTGGTCCGAGCAAAGCCATCGCGTGGTGTTGCTGGCCTCTGTCTTTGGGGCGATTTCGGGGTATCTGGGCGCGGCTCTGTCCGCCGCCTATCCCGGTTTGCCCACTGGTGCGCTGATTGTGCTGGTTGCTGCGGGCCTGTTTGTGATCTCGATCCTGCTGTCGCCCCGTCGGGGCGTGCTGGCGGCGATGCTGTCCCATATGAAATTCCGCGATGCGGTGCATTTGCGGCAGGGCATTCTGGCATTGGCCAATGGACAGCCGGTGTTCGAGCCCCTGACCCTGCGCATTCTTAAGCGCAACAACTTGATCCGTCCTGATGGCGTGCTGACTGACAAAGGCCGCGCCGCTGCCGCCCGCGCCGTGCTGGACGAGGCACGCTGGCAGCACATCCGTCACCGCTCGGAATATGAGGTGGCGCTGACCCAATATGACGGCCTCGGCCCGATTGAACGGGTGCTGACCCAAGACCAACTGGCAGAGATCGACCGCCAGATCGGCGGCCCGCGCGAGGCCACCCTATGATTGGCGCTGAGTTCGTCCCTCTGTCGCTGCCCCCTATGGTGATTGGCACGCTGGCCGCCGTGGCCTGCGCCTTGCCGGGGAACTTTCTGCTGCTGCGCCGTCAGGCGTTGGTAGGGGATGCCATCAGCCATGTGGTCCTGCCGGGGATCGTCTTGGCCTTTGTCCTGACGGGCAGCATCGGCGCGTGGGCCATGATGCTGGGGGCGGGCATCGCTGCCCTGATCGCCGTCGCCTTGATCGAGCTGATCAAGAGGATCGGTGGCATTGAGCCCGGCGCGGCAATGGGTGTCGTCTTTACCTCTATGTTCGCGGGTGGTGTGCTGCTGCTTGAACGCTCTGATACCTCTGGCGTCCATCTTGATGTTGAACACGCGATGATGGGCAATCTTGAATCCCTCATCTGGCTGGACGCGACAGGGTGGGGATCGCTGTTTGACCCCGAGGCGTTGGCCTATCTGCCCCCCGAACTGGGGCGTTTGGCTGTGACCTTGGCAGTTGTTGTTGCCTTCATTGGCCTCTTCTGGCGTCCCCTGCGGATCGCGACCTTCGATCCCGGTTATGCACAGGTGCTTGGGGTCCGGACCGGATGGCTGGGGCTTGGCTTGGTGGTTGTGGCTGCGATGGCTGCGGTAGCGGCTTTTGATGCGGTCGGCTCGATCATCGTGATTGCGATGTTCATCTGCCCGCCAGCGGCAGCCCGTCTGATGACCAACCGTCTTGAGCGTCAGGTCATGTGGTCTGTCTTCTTCGCTGTGCTGTCGGCCAACATTGGATATGTCCTGGCGGGCTATGGCCCGATCTGGCTTGGCGCACGGGATTCCGTGAGCGCCGCAGGCATGGTGGCGACGGTTTCGGGTCTGATCCTGTTTGCGGCCGCAGTGTGGGGCCCGTGCCGTCATCGCGCGGGTGCCGAGGCTGCGGCCCAGTAAGGGCACTCACTGTTGCGATTTTCCGTTAGCGCCTTAGGTGAAATGGGCTGTTTTGTGTGGCGCAGCGCAGCATTCTGGAGGTCAAATCTACCCGTTTTCGCCTGCCTGAGCCATTTTAACATTTAAAATCAGTTACTTACGATTTTTCTGCGTTTGCGGTGTATTTTCTTTGATTTAGGTCTTGCGACTCTTCTCGCCTATCCGTAGAAGACCCCTCACCGGCGGCGCTGAGGCGCGGTTGGGGCGGACGGGACGGTCGCAAGGCTGTTTGGTTC
>NZ_PVTQ01000011.1 GCF_003003355.1 Donghicola tyrosinivorans | reverse complement strand
CACGCGTCATCGGCGACTGGATCAGTTTTTACAATAACCGTCGTCCTCATCAGGCCCTTGCCATGCGCACGCCTGCCGAGGCATTCAGACTAACGCCCTAAACTGAGCAGAAAACGCTGGGTCATTACACTTTGGGACAATCGGCTGCGCAATCTTGTCAATAGTGGCAAGCAAGACGTGCGTGGACGCACTCGCATGGCTATTTTCCTAGCTTGAACCATGCACGGGAGCGCAGCCATGTGGGAAGATCGTTTCGCGACGCCGGACTATGTGTTCGGGACTGAACCAAGCCAGTTTTTGAAGGCCAATGCACATCTTCTAAAACCGGGTCAGACCGCTCTGGCCATCGCCGATGGAGAGGGGCGCAATTCGGTCTATATGGCCGGTCTCGGGATGCAAGTGACCGCAGTGGACAGTGCCGCGAGTGGCGTTGCCAAGGCGCGCAAGCTGGCGTCTGAAAAAGGCGTCTCGATTGATTTCCGGCTGGCAGACCTGCGCACATGGGATTGGAACAAGGCGCAATACGATGTGATTGCGGCCATCTTTTTCCAGTTCGCTGAACCGGCCTTTCGCGCTCAGATATTCGATGGGATCGAGGATGCGCTGAAACCCGGCGGGCTGCTTTTGCTACATGGCTATGAGGTGCGGCAGTTGGGTTATGGCACCGGCGGCCCGAAAGAGGCTGATCAGCTTTACACCACCCAGATGCTACAGGATCGTTTCGGCCATTGGGACGTGTTGTCCTTGCGCGATTATGACGCCGAGCTGCAAGAGGGGCAGGGGCACAGCGGCCCCTCGGCCTTGGTTGATCTGGTCGCGCGGCGTCCTGCTTGAACCCCTCTTAGTGAGCGCTTTTCGCGCCAAATAGGCCGGTTGCGACGCTGACAATCGGGATCAGGACAAGACCCAGCGCAAGGCCCAGAATGCCGTCCAGCAACGCCGTGACGGCCCATGTCACCGCGCCTTGGAACTGGCCAACGGCAAGCGCGGCCGCCTCTGCTGCGTGGTGGATAAAGTCATAGGGGACATGGACGCCTATCTCGTGCAGGCCGTGGACGATGATTGATCCACCGACCCAGACCATTGCGGCGGTGCCAATGACGATCAGCGCATCCATCACGAAAGGCACCGCATGAACGATCCCGAGGCCAAGCTTGCGCGTGGCGGCCAAGCGGCCCTCTTGGGCAAGGTGGACGCCAAAATCATCGGCCCGCACGATCAACGCAACGGCACCATAGACTGCAACGGTGATCAGGATGCCTGCGACAGCAAGAACGGCCGCTTTCATCCAGATGCTGTCGCCTTCTGGGACGCTGGACAACACGATCGTCATGATTTCGGCCGAGAGGATAAAGTCGGTTTTGATCGCGCCCTTGACCTTTTGCTCTTCCAGAAGAGAGCCGGATTTGTGGCTTTTTTCTTCAACCAGTTCTGCCTGATCGTGGTGTGCGGGGCTGACCGCATGCCAGATCTTTTCCGCGCCTTCATAGGCCAGATAGCAGCCGCCAAGCATCAGTAGCGGGGCGATGGCCCAAGGGGCAAAGGTGGACAGAAGCAAGGCCACGGGTAGCAGCAGTACGATTTTGTTAAAGAACGATCCTTTGGCGATCTTCCACACGATGGGCAATTCGCGGTGGGGTTCGAATCCGTGGACATATTTGGGCGAGACAGCCGCATCGTCGATCACGGCGCCAGCGGTCTTGCTAGAGGCTTTGACCGCCTGACCAACCACATCGTCCACCGAGGCTGCGGCCACCTTTGCGATTGCAGCCACATCATCCAGCAGCGCGATTAGTCCACTCATAGTCCGAAATACCCTTAGAAATCTGTCCGTCCGACATCGGTCCTACTGCCCCAAGTCATTGGGCGGCAGGATGGTTCCCTATCCATCTACCATGAGAGTGCGGCAAAGGTCGCCGCAGGCGCGCTGCTTTCGCGGGGACTGTGACTTCGGTGCACCGAGGCGGGGCACCGAAGTCACATCATTCGTTCGCCGAGCGCGGGAAGGTTACCGTAAAGGTCGATCCCTCGCCAACGGTGCTTTCGATCTTCAGGCTAGCGCGGGCAATCTGGATCAGTCGATTGGTGATCGACATGCCCACCCCAGCGCCAACGATGGTACCGCCCCCCTTGCCAAGCCGGTCGAAGGGTTCAGTCAGGCGGCTCAGGTCGGCGGCGGGGATGCCTTCGCCGGTGTCGCTGATTGCAACCTCCAAGGCGCCGTCCCGTTCGTTTAGGGCGATGCGGATATTGCCGTTTTCTTTGTTGTACTTCACAGCGTTGGCGATGATGTGTGACAGAACGCGGGTCACGATGCCGGGGTCGGCTTCGATCCGAGTGTCCACGCCGGCGGTGGGAACGATCTCCATGATAATCCCGTGGTCTTCTGCCAAGGGTTGCAGCGGGATATAGGCGTTGCGGATCAGCGGCATCACGTCGATGGCACGGGCGCTGGCCTGAACCTCGCCCCGTTCCAGACGGCTGATGTCCATTACTGCCTCAATCAACAGCAGTAGCTCGGTGCCCGAGCGGATGATCTGCTGGACCTCTTTGATCCGCTCACTGTCCAGCGGCTTGCCTGCGGACAGCTCTAGCAGTTGCGCGTGGCCCATGATTGCGTTCAAAGGCGTGCGCAATTCATGGCTCATGGTGGACAGGAACGCCGCCTTGGTTTTCGCTGCTGACTGCAGCTTGGTGCTCATGGTCACCAGATGTTTGTTCAGGCTTTTGAGCTCTTCGATGGTCTGCGGGCGGATGCGGGTAAGAGAGCCCCCCGAAGAGATCAGCGTCATGTCAGCCTCTAAGGCGGTCAGAGGTTCGGCGACCGTGGCGCTCAGGGATGAGGCCCGCTTCCACAGCACAGCGAAGAAGATCAGATAGAACAGCAAGAGGGCGGCAAGCATCCATTTGCTGATGTCGGTCAGCATATCGCGCAGGGATGTGGCGGTGGTCAGCAGGGCGCTTTCGTGAACGACGCTGATCAGCTTCCAGTCAGTCCCTTCGATTGTCGCCCATGAGGCATAGGACGGTTCGGCCAGATCCAGTTTGACCAGTCCCGAGGGGGCATCGACCATGGCAAGGGCCAGATCGGTCATGTCATTGCGGCGAAAGATGTTGAACTCGGATGGTTTGAGCACGTTGTTCAGAACCGCCTCGTCGTATTTGTGGTCGGTCAGTTCGGTCAGGCCCAGATCATCTTCGCCCGCAGGGGGTAGGGCCAGAATGGTGCCGGTCCTGCCCACCAGCATCGCATAACCGCCGCCGGTCAGTTCCACGTTCAGAACCTGATCGATCACGGTGTCGATGGTGATGTCGATGCCCACGACGGCCTCAAGCTGGTCCTGATCCATGACCGGCGCAATCGCCGAGATCATCCAGCCAGAGCCCGCCGGATCCACATAGGCATCGGTCCAGACAACCTTGCCTTCAGGGTTATGCTGGGGGTCCGCCTCATAGTAGAAGTTGTACGAAGGGATATCCATCTTGGGCGGATAGACATCCAGCACGTCGAAATAGGGGTAAATCCGGTTCAGACTGTCCTTGGTGTTCAGATAGACCTGAGTGATCAGCGGGTCACTTTGCTGGATCGATTTCATCAGCGGGTCCAGCGCGGCGGTGCGCCAAGCCTTTTCACGCTCGGTCCCCGTGACGGGAATGATGCCGCTGTAATAGACCGCAGAACCGCCATTGTCCTTGCGTGTGTAATAGACGCCATCGGGGCTGTAGGCGTAGGTTCCGATCTCTTCCGGTGTCAGGCTGCTGGGGCTTGCCAGCGCGGTGCCGGTGGCATCTGCATAGACCTTGGTCAGGGCCTCGATCGTGCCCAGTTGTTCAGAGATCGACTTGGCTTCGCGCACGGCTGCGTCTTCCAGAATGCTCTGGGACAGATCGATGACGGCCGCAGTGCTGCGGTCGTGAACAAACTGAGCGGTGCCCCAGTAAATCCCCAGAAACGACAGTTCGATCATAAGCAGCGGAGCAAGAGCCGCGCTCAGGTACGAGACCCAAAGCCAGCGACGAAGAGGCATGCTTTTGGGCTTGGGCGCGGTGCTGGCGGCAGCAATTGAAGAGTTCATGAGCCAGTCCAATCAAAATACAATCGTACAGATATGAGAATTCGCAAGGCTGGTGAAACTATCTATAGAATAAGCAAATCTGACTAAAAGTCAGGGTTGACGGGCGTGGTTAACGCGGTGGCTTGCTACTGTTCTACGGGGTGATAAAATCGGATTGTGCAGATTCTGCGCGCGCATCAGGTGGGGCGTGAGGCCCGCCAGTTAAGGAAAGCCGTTGTTTTTCTTGGGTAAAATATCCCCTGACAGGTGCTGTAAACTCTGTCGTCTTGCACCCAAACGATCAATGATCCTCGGCCTTTGAAAGCAGCCTCATGACGTTTGTTGTGTTTTTCAATGGTCTTGTGCTTGGCGGCTTTGCTCTGCTGATGCTTTTTGACGCGCTTCTCTTTCCAGAAACCCGCGACATTTTCGCGTTTTGCGGGGTGCTTGTCGGTGTGGCGAGCGCTTTTTTGTGTATCGCGAGCTATTCCAGCAAGCCCCCGACCTTTCATCGGCTACACGGTTTTGTGCTGACCGCATCGGTCTGGCTGATTGCTGCCCTTGCGGGGGCGATCCCGTTGACCACCTTCGGGCTGAGCTTCGTAGATGCGGTATTCGAGGCGATGTCCGGCATCACCACGACCGGCTCGACCGTGATGACGGGGCTGGATGGGACACCGAAGGGTGTGATCTTCTGGCGGGCCTTGCTGCAAGGGCTCGGGGGGATCGGCTTTATCGTCACCGGTATCGCCCTGTTGCCGATGCTGCGGGTGGGCGGCATGCAGCTGTTCCGCACTGAAAGTTCGGACAAGGGGGATAAAGAGGTCAACAGTGCCACGCGGTTTGGCATTCTGACCATGCGGGTTTATGGCGGATTGATCCTGATTTGTGCGGCGCTGTACTGGCTTGGCGGGATGAGCATCTTTGATGCGATCACCCACGCCATGACGACCCTCTCGACAGGCGGGTATTCGGGGTATGATGCCTCTTTCGGGCATTTCTCAAGTCCGTTCCTACAGTGGACCGCGACGCTGTTCATGCTGTTTGGGGGGCTGCCATTTGCGTGGTATATCCGCTGTCTGCAGCGGGGCGCTTTCCGCAGCGAACAAGTCGAGTCTATGCTGATCACTCTGGGAATTGTGATTGCTGTTCTGACGTTTTGGCTATTTGCGACCACCAAAATCAGCTTTGCTGACGCATTGCGTATGGTGTCCTTCAACGTGGTTTCGGTGGTCACGACCACAGGCTACGCGATCAACGATTACCAGCTTTGGGGCCCCTTCGCGGCGGGCGTGTTCTTTTTCTTAACTGGGGTCGGGGGCTGTACCGGCTCGACCGCAGGCGGGGCTAAGGCCATGCGCTGGCTGATCATGGGCCGCGCCATTCTGGTCGAAATGAGCCGCCTGAGATCACCCAATAGGGTGATGACCCTGAAATACGAAGGTCGGCGGATTGATGATGACGTGATCAACGGGGTGATGTCATTTCTGGCGCTGTATCTGTTCACCTTTATGATGCTGACCATCTTGCTGGACATGCTTGGGCTGGACTTGGTGACGGCCTCTAGCGGGGCACTGACGGCTCTTGCGAACGTAGGGCCGGGGATCGGTCCGATCATCGGACCCGCCGGAAACTTTGCCCCGCTAAGTGATCCCGTAAAGGTTGTTTTGACAGTCGGCATGTATCTGGGCCGATTGGAGATGATGACGGTCTTCGTTCTTTTCCTACCGCTGTTCTGGCGTGAAATGACGGCTTAACGGCACTGCGGCTTTGGATCAGCCGTAAGTGTCGCAAGGCGCCAATCCCTGAAAATATACAACTTATCAAAAGCTTGAACGCCATGCTTGGCGCGCACAGATGATCTGTGCAGGGAATTTTGTGTTTGATTGCTGGATTGTCTGGCAATCCGGCAAAATTCCGCTACGCTGGCCTCAGTGAAAGTGATTCAATCGGGAGGAGTATGAATGTCTTTCAAGTATGTCGCGGCCGCCTCGGCCATCGCACTGGCCGCTGGTGCCGTTTCAGCTGAAACCACGAACCTGCGGATTCAAACCCATCAGTCGCCAGAGTCCGTATCGGGCAAGCTGGTGCAGGACTTTGTCGATCAGGTTCACGCCATGTCGAACAACGAATTGCAGATCGAGATGTATTTTAGCTCGGCAGTCGTTGCGTCGGCGGAGACCTTCAGCGCCGCGGCGGATGGTATCCTTGATTGCGACATGACCAACGGTAACTACCAGACCGGCAAGAACGCGGCGTTCCAGTTCGTGGCCGACACGATGGGCGGCTATAACACGCCGCTGGAATGGGTGGCGTGGATCAAATACGGCGACGGCGCCGAGCTGATCAACCAGCTCTACGAGGCCAACGGCATGCATTTTGTCGGGACATATCTGGGCGGTCAGGAAAGCCTGAACTCGACCCGTCCGCTGGCGGGCATTGCTGATCTTGAAGGCTTCAAGTTCCGTTCGCCCCCCGGCATGGAGTCCGAGATTTTCGCAGCCCTCGGCGCGACGCCGATCGTCATGGACTTTACCGAGATTTTTACCTCGCTTGAGACCGGTATTATCGACGGGGCAGATGCCTCGACTCTGGCGAATAACGTGGGTCTGGGGATCTATGACATTGCCAAGCACACCACATACCCCGGTTTCCATTCGATGGCGGCAGACCATCTGGCCTGTAACACTGACGTCTGGAATGGCCTGAGTGAACAGCATCAGGCAATCCTGACCACGGCGATGGACAGTCTGGCCCTGAAGCTGATGACCATGACGCTGGTCAACAACGGCGAGGCACTGGCCAAGCTGCCAGAGCAGGGCGTCACCATCTACGACTGGTCGGCCGAAGATCGCGCCACCTTCCGTAAGGCGGCCATTGGCCGTTGGGACGAATGGGCCGCCCGCACCCCCGAAGCTGCCACCCTTGTGGACAGCCATAAAGCGTTCCTCCAGCGGATTGGTCTTAGCGTCAACTAAGCTCTGATCTGCTGTGTCCGAAGGCGCGTGCTGAGTTGCGCCTTCGGACTTCTTTTTTCTCTGAAAGACACTGACATGAATATCCTGATCATCGGCGGCGGCGGCTTTGTAGGCCGGAAAATTGCGGCATCTCTTGCGGAAAAAGGTAGCCTGCGCGGGCAGCCGATCACCAAACTGGTTCTGGCGGACGTGGCGCAGCCCGATCCGGTTGAGGCCCCGTTCCCCGTGACCGGTGCGGCCTGTGACATCACTGACCGCGCAGCTGTGGACGGGCTGATCGGTGCGGATGTGGATGTGATCTTCCATCTGGCCGCCGTTGTTTCGGCCCATGCAGAGGCGGATTTTGAGGCCGGCATGCAGGTGAACCTCTTTGGCACCTACAATATTCTGGAACGCTGCCGCGCCTTGGGTACCTGTCCTGTTGTGGTCTTTACCAGCTCGCTCGCCGTGTTTGGCGGGGAGGTTCCCGACCCGATCACCGATTTTACAATCCCCAACCCACAGACCTCGTACGGGATGCAAAAGGCCGTGGGTGAGATGCTGATCAACGACTACAGCCGCAAGGGCTATATCGACGGGCGCGGGTTCCGGCTACCGACGATCTCGGTCCGGCCAGGCAAGCCGAACAGGGCCGCCAGCAGCTTTATGTCCTCGATCATCCGCGAGCCATTGAATGGCGAACCCGCGATCTGCCCCGTGGATCCCGAGCAAGAGCATTTCTACCTCTCGCCCCGTCGCTGTGTGCAGAACCTGATCAAAGGGGCGGAACTGGACGCTTCCGATCTGGGGCAACAACGCTGCATGACCCTGCCGGGTCTGCGCCTGTCGATCCGCCAGATGATCGACGCGCTGACAGCGGTGGCAGGGCCAGAGCCGGCCAAGCTGATCCGTTGGGAAGAACAACCCGACATCGCCGCCATCGTGCGCGGTTGGCGCTTTGACTACCGCTTTGACAAGGCCACGGCCCTTGGGCTTGAAGCTGACCAGAGTTTCGAGGAAAATGTCAGGTACTATATGGAAGACGATCTTCCCAAGACCTGAAAGCAGGGGCCATGCTGACCTCCATCATCCAGACACCGCGTTACCGCCTTGTGGCCGACCAGATTGCCGAGCGTATTCGGGCGGGCGATTTCGAGCCGGGCTCGAAGATGCCCGCAGACAAGGATCTGGTGGCCCAACTGGGGGTTAGCCGCACCACAGTGCGTGAGGCGATGATCGCGCTGGAACTGATGGGCTATGTGGTGACGCGGTTCGGGGCAGGGGCATTCGTGGCAAACGTTGTGCCTGCCGCGCCCGTGGATACAGGGCTGCCAGGATATTTCGAACTTGTCGAGGCCCGCTATGTGATCGAGCCCGAAATCGCCGCCGCTGCGGCCACCCAGATCGACGCGGGCACCATTGCCCATCTGGAACGCTGCGTTGAAGGCATGTGCGATCCCACGCTGTCACTGCTACAGATCGAGGCTTATGACCGGGATTTCCATCTGACCATTGCCCGCGCGACTGGCAACTCGGTTCTGGTGACGATTGTTGATGATTTTTGGCGGGCGCGGACGCGCTTTCCTGAATGGACCCGACTGAGCAATCGTCGGGATGTTGAAGACATCGCGCGGTTCTCGCGGGATGAACATGCCGCGATCGTTACCGCGCTGCGGGCAGGGGATGCAAATGGCGCGCGTGTCGCCATGCGGGATCACTGCGTTAACTCGGGCAAACCGATGCTAGAGCGTTGGCGGGAACAAGAGGCGGACGCAGGCCAGCGCCCCATTCCCTTGATCCTGAAAGAGGCCACCGAACGCTAAGGTTCAGTGGCCGCAAGACGCGTTACAGATCGTAATCGAAGATAAAGTCAGTCGCATCAATGCTGTCGATCAGCATGTTGCGTAGGGTCACAGTGGTGCCCGCAAAGCTGATAAGGGCATCATCCCCGCTTTGCTGGATACTAACGCCGTCCAGCGAAGATATGCCCGCAAGCGCGAGGGTATCGCTGCCATTCTCAAAGTCGAAGATCGTGTCGTTGCCGTGACCACCGGCAAAGACAAAGGTGTCATTGCCGTCGCCGCCGCGCATCAGGTCATCACCTTCCATGCCGGTCAGCGTATCGTTGCCTTCGGCAGCGAACAGGCGGTTGGCCTCAGCTGATCCGGTCAGCTTGTCGCTATAGCGGCTGCCAAGCAGGCTTTCGATGGAAATTAGAACGTCCCCAACAGCATCTGTGCCGTCGGTGGTGCCCGCGCTTAGATCAATCTCAACTGCGCCGCCCGAACTGTAGTACCGCGCCATGTCGTCGCCCGCACCGCCGTTTATAACGTCCGCATCGGCTCCGCCGGTCAGGCGGTCATCACCGTTACCGCCGTTCAGCACGTCCTTGCCGTCCTGACCCTTGAGGGCATCGTCACCATCAAGACCCGAGATGGTGTCATCGCCGTTGCCGCTCCAAAGGGTTTCGTCGCCTTTGTCGCCCACAAGTTGGTCACCGTAATCGGTTCCGATCACCTTCTCTATCGAGAAAAGGCGGTCTCCGGCAGCATCGCCCCCGCGCCCATAGCCGTTGTTCAGGGCCACCTGAACGGCCTTGTCCGAGGCGCGGTAATCGACCGTGTCCTCACCATCACCGCCGCGCAGAACGTCGGCACCGACGCCCCCATCCAGTATGTCATTGCCCTCACCCCCGATCAGGGTGTCATCGCCAATTCCGCCGCGCAGAACATCGGCGCCAGAACCGCCATCCAATAGGTCGTCAAAGCTGACCGCTGTGGCGCGGGTGTAGCTGACGGTTTCGGGCAGGATGAAGGTTGCTTGCTCTAGCGCGTCGGTCAGCGTGGCGCTGGCTTTGTCGGCGCGGATATCCCACAGCAACTCGCTCTCAGAGGCGGTGTCGAGCGGGGTGAAGGCGTTAGCCTCGATCAGGGCCGGGCCTCGCACGCCAGCGAAGAGGCGCACATCGCCGACCAAGCCGGTCATGTCAAAACTGACCTCAGCGGCGGTGCCGTTGGTGGGCACATCCTCTAGCGTGCCAGCCAATTGCCCGTCGATGTAGAAGCGGACAACACCACCAACGCTGATGCTGAGGCGATGAACATCACCGTCTGCCAGATCCGACAGGAATATCGGTGCATCGAAGGTTTGGTCACCGGCAACCAGTTGCAGCTTTTCATTGGCCTCATCCAGAACCAGCGTCAGGCCCTTCGGTAAAGTGATCGTTTGCGTGCCAGCGGCCAGATCGGTGAAGGCTACCAGCATCTCGGCGGTGAAGCCCGCGATTTGCGCGTCGCTGGAAAGGGTCAAAGGCGCCTCGAAATCCAGCGAGACCATGCTATGGGTGACGTCGATTTCTTCCATGTTTCGGGCTTCGCCGAACAGTCTGTCACGGCCATTGCCACCTTCCAGCGTATCGCCGCCGTAGCCGCCGAACAGATCATTGCGGGTGCCATTGCCGATGATCCAGTCATCGCCAACACCGCCCACGGCATTTTCGATGATGGTGCCGTTCGCGATCGCGAAATTCGCGATGCCGCCGCCGATGTTCGAATAGGTGCCGTCGCTCAGGCTGATCGTTGCGTCCTGCCCAAAGCCGGACATGTTCAGCACATCCTCACCATCGGCATCCCAGACGGTGACTGCGGCAACAGCGCCGTAGGTCTTCATCATCGCGTCAAAGTCAAAAACGATCCGGTCCGCGGTCGAACCAAAGCCGTAGGTGGTATCGCCTGTGCGCGTGTCGAAGTTGGGGCTGTAGATCAGTTGCAAGGCGCTGACGTCCGCCAGCATCGGGGTGGCTGCATAGTCGGTCAGCCAGCGGGCCCCTGCAAAGCCCGCCGAGAGGGGGCTCATCATGGTGTAGATGTTGCTGTCCTGAAGATATTGCGCACTGGTCGCAAAGCTCTCCTCGACAGTGGCGCCGGTGCTGACAAGACCCAATATCTGGCCCACGCCGCGCATCATCATGTGAAAGCCAAGGGATCCCGGTGCGCTGCCGTGATTAGCAATCAGTAGATCGCCGCCCGCGCCGCTTGCATCCGCGGCGAAGGCGCTGGCCAGCGCCGCGTCAGACACGCCCATGATCCGCATGCTGCCGCCGTTTTCTTGTTCAGTGAACGTCAGGCCGATCAGATCCCCAAGCAGGTCAAACGCAAGGCTTGCGGCCTCGATCTGGCTGGCGGTGAGGGGCTGCAAGGCGGTCTCGTAAACGCTGCCGGCATAATCTGCGGGCGCAGCGGCGGGATAAGAGATGGTAACGGTTCCCGTCGGCCAGGCGGCGGTGCCGATCAGGCTCATGGCCTGCGCGCGAAGTGACCAGGAGGCAAGATCACCTTCACTGGCGGCCAAGGCGGAAAGGCTGCTTTCGGTGGGCGAAAGCGCGATTGTGTCTAGGGGCAGGAGGGTCTCGGAATAGGTCATGGGACAACGAAATCTGATAGAATGAAAAGCGAAATGAATACCTGTTTGATAATATGAATAAGGGGAACATTTCAATGCTTCTTTCCCTCAATGGTTGAATCATTGTGGGGCTGCTGCCTGCGATTCTTGCGCGATGCCTCTTAGGTGGTAGTCCAAATATGCAGGTTTTATGGATAAATTTCGCGACTGTAAGAGTAATCTTTCGATGTGTGCATTTGCGTGCGCAGTCGCGGCCTTTGAAAGTGTCAATCAATTTTGGGTTGTTTTGTCAGGTGGGCTGAAGTCGCAAGTTAGCAGGGCTGACCATGGCGGGGCTGCGGGCTTGGTCGTGGTGTTTCGCTTGTGGCCCACGTTCCGGTGCCAGAGCGACCCGAGTGGTGGCTTCGCGCGGGTCTGAGCGTGTCGAAAGCAATGGCGCACCCGAAGCGGGTGCGCCTGTCGTGTAAGCTGTGATTTCGGATTTGGGGCGGCAGCTTAGACCGGACCCCATTTGTCCAGCGCTGCACGCAGTTCCGGATGGGTTGCCGCATAGGTGGCCAGCGGAGTCTCTGCTGCCGCCGCATCCCACGCCTGACGGATGGCGCGGACGCCTGAGGCCAGCCCCATTGGGTGCCCGTGAATGCCGCCGCCGCCCAGATACATCAGGTCAAGCGTCTTGCCCGTGCGCTGGTATGTCTCATAGGCCTGACCGCCCCATTGGCCGCTGCACACCACCGGCAGGGGGCGGTCAGCGTCACTGAAGATCGGTTCACGCACGGCTTTGAAGCTGGCGACGAAGCTGTCATCCGGCTCCCAGTATTTGGCCTGAATGCCATTGATCTGGAACTGATCCACACCCAGCAGCCGCCAGATTTTCTGGTAGGCGCGGAACTCCATTCCCAATGCGGGGTGGCGGGTCAGGATGTCCCAGCCATTCCGGTGGGCGTGCAGGCAAAGGGCGCTGCGTTTGCGCAGAAAGCTCATGCCGCCATAGCCGACCGAGTTGATGTTGATCACCGCTGCATTGCCGCCGTGGGCGGTCACGATGTCATGGTTGCGCATCATCTGATCCGGATCGGCCGAGCTGATCCCGAAGGCATACATCACCTTCTTGCCGGTGCGCTGCTGGTGGTCTTCGATCACCGGCATGATCGCTTTCACACGCGCCTCTAGGGGAGAGTAGGCGGGGCTCATCAGTTTTTCGTCGTCCTTGATGAAGTCCACGCCTGCCTCGCACAACTGGCGCACGACCTCGGCGGTTTCATCGGGCAGAAGACCCAGCGATGGCTTAATGATTGAGGCAATCATCGGCCCCTCTTGCACGCCCATCAGACGGCGCGAGCCTTCGACACCGAATTGCGGCCCCGGATGGCAGGACCATGCTTCGGGCAGGTCTATGTCCATGACACGAATGCCGGTAACGCCGCGAATGGCAAAGACACCGCCGATGGTGATGGTCATCAGCGCCGCGATATCGGTGCCCACTGCGTCCAGCGGATAGGCGATCACCGCATCAGCCCGTTTGACAGGGCCGGTCGCGCCGGTGTTCGGTAACGACGGTTGATCAAGATCGGGCAGGGCGGTCACGGACAACACGCGGGCGGCGCAGCGGGCGCGTACGGCCTCTGTCTCGCCCGGTAGTTCGGTGAAGGTGCCCGTGCTTTGATCCGAGGCGATGTTGGCCGCCATCGCTGCGGGATCGCCAGCGGTCTCGATACGGTAGGTGACTTTGATCAGATCGGCAGACATGGGACCTCGTTCCTTCAGTTGGCGCGACTGTAGTACTCATTATACCTGTTGGCAATGGAGCGCCATTTGCTTAGCTTGGCTAAAGTTGCTTTGAATTTTTCTTAAAATACTCTGGCGGGCGGGGCTGTTACACCAGCGCCAGATTGCAGGCTTTTGTGGGGGGAGGACTTTATGACCACAGAGACAAGACCTGCCGCGTTGTCCAACGTTTCGTTGGCTCGGCGGGCATGGAATATCCGGCGCAAGTCGCTGTTGATGGGCGAGGTGCAAGGCCAAGGCTATATCGGTCAGGCATTGGGCATCGCTGACGTGCTGGCTACCAGCTATTTCCATGCCATGTCTCACCGTCCCGATGATCCCGAATGGGAAGGACGCGACCGGTTCTTGCTGTCCATCGGCCACTACGCCATCGCCCTTTACGCGGTGCTGATGGAGGCTGGTATCCTGCCCGAAGAAGAGCTTGAGACCTACGGCATGGATGACAGCCGTATGCCTATGTCCGGCATGGCCAGTTACACACCGGGGATGGAGATCACTGGCGGCTCTCTGGGGCAGGGCCTTGGGATCGCTGTGGGCATGGCGATGGGGCTGAAGCGCAAGGAAAACCCTGCCTTCATCTATAACCTCATGTCTGATGGCGAGTTGGGCGAAGGTTCCACTTGGGAGGCGGTCATGTCCGCTGTTCAGTGGAAGCTGGATAATCTGATCTGCCTTGTGGATTTCAACAACCAGCAGGCCGATGGCCCCACACGGGATGCCTTGGCGCAGGGGGATGAGGAAAAGAAATGGGCGGCCTTTGGCTGGCACGCGCAACGGGTGGATGGCAATGATCTGGACGCTGTGGTTGCTGCCTTTGATGAGGCCCGCAACACCGATCATCCCGGCCCGCGCGTCATCATCTTTGACACCCGCATGTG
Source organism: Donghicola tyrosinivorans (assembly GCF_003003355.1). Lineage (GTDB taxonomy): Bacteria > Pseudomonadota > Alphaproteobacteria > Rhodobacterales > Rhodobacteraceae > Donghicola > Donghicola tyrosinivorans. Next base: position 140,928 of record NZ_PVTQ01000011.1, on the reverse strand, counting down.
CAAAGGCGTGCCATTCCTCGAGACCCGAGAGATCACGCACTTTGTCCGCGTCGAGGCGGACGAATGGGCCAAGGCTCTGGACGTATTGGAAGAAGGAAAACCCGCATGACCCACGCGTCCATGGCCCGCAAATATGAGGCCCGCAAAGTCACCCCGAAAGAGGAACGTCAGGCCACCAGCGCCATGATCGCCTCTCTGGCGGCGGAAGGGTATGAGACGGTGAACGCGCCCTTCGGGCATGCGCTGGTCAATCTGGCTCGTACCGATGCCCGGATCGTGGGGCTGACCGCCGATCTGGGCAAGTACACCGACCTGCATATTCTGGGGCAGGCGATGCCTGATCGGTTCTACCAGATGGGTATGGCCGAGCAGCTATTGATGTCGGCTGCCGCCGGTATGGCCCGCGAAGGCTGCATTCCCTTTGCTACTACTTACGCCGTGTTCGCCTCGCGCCGCGCCTATGACTTTATCGCGATGGCGATCGCCGAGGAAAACCTGCCTGTAAAGATCTGCTGTGCGCTGCCCGGTCTGACCACCGGTTACGGTCCCAGCCATCAGGCGACCGAGGATTTGGCGATCTTCCGCGGTTTGCCGAACATGACGCTTATCGATCCCTGTGATGCCGATGATCTGATGGGCATGGTGCCCCAGATTGCGGCACACAATGGCCCCGTCTATACGCGTCTTTTGCGTGGCAAGGTGCCTTCGGTGCTGACCCGTCACAAGCCGGACTACAAGTTCCAGCTTGGTAAGGCGCAGATGATCCGTGAAGGGCGCGATGTGTTGGTGATCTCGACCGGTTTCATGACCATGCGGGCGCTGGATGCGGCGACGGCTCTGGCCAAGGACGGGGTGGACGTGGCGGTTCTGCATTGCCCGACCATCAAGCCGCTGGATGTGGAAACCATCGCTGCCGAGGCCGCAAAGGGTGGCCGTCTGGTTGTCACAGCCGAGAACCACACCAAGGTTGGCGGCTTGGGCGAGGCTGTGGCGACCACGCTTCTGACCCGTGGAATCACGCCGACGTTCAGAATGATCGGTCTGCCGGATGAGTTTCTGGAAGCAGGCGCATTGCCCACCTTACACGACATGTATGGCCTCTCGGTTACGAAAGTGGCCGAGCAGATACGCGGCTGGGTGTAAGCACAAAGCTGTAAGTGCATTAAATGAGGGCCGCATTTCTGTGCGGCCTTCTTCACGAATTGTGACAAAGACTGGCTGGTTTGCGCGCAAGACAGGTTACCCCGACTGGACATTCACGTTTTTCGTGTGTCTTTGTGATGGAGTATTCTACCTATCAGGGACATTGCTTCACCTGTGACTTCGCGTATCACCGCCCTTCGGCCTGACCCCTCGATTCTGTTTTTCAGCGGCGGTAGCGCCCTGAATGAGATCGCGCGGGCCTTGCCGTCCTACACTAACAACTCGGCCCATATCCTGACGCCCTTTGATAGTGGCGGCAGTTCGCGCGTGCTGCGCGAGGCCTTCGGGATGCCCGCTGTCGGGGATGCGCGTAGTCGTCTGGTGGCTCTGGCCGAGCGATCCGAGACCGGTCAGCGAGCGGCGCATCGCCTTATCTCTTACCGGCTGCCGAAAGATGCTGGCGCGGACGCCTTGCGCCATGAATTCGGGCTGATGTGCCAAGGGGTGCATCCGCTGACGCGGGATGTCTCTATCCGGCTCTGGCCCCAGTTGGTGCGTCCGTTGCGCCTGATCGCGGACCACATGCCTGCCGACCTTGATCTGCGCGGGGCCAGCGTCGGGAACCTGATGCTGACAGGTCTGTGGTTAGAGCATGACTGCGCCTTGCAGCCGGCGCTGGATGCCTTGGCCGAGTTTCTGGGCGTGCGGGGGCAGGTTACTGTTGCGGCGGATGTGAACCTGCACATCGGTGCTACGTTAGAGGATGGGCGGCGGGTGGTCGGCCAGCGGTCACTGACCGGCAAGGAAGTGCGCCCACTGGATTGCGGCTTGCAGCATCTGTTCCTGCACGACGGTCATCATAATGTTCCCGCACATGAGGTGCGGATACCTCTGCGCAACAGGCAGCTGATCGGCGGGGCGCGGCGGATCGTTTATGCGCCGGGTAGCCTGTTCACCAGCGTGATCGCAACGCTTTTGCCTGCGGGAACGGGGCAGGCGATTGCCGCCTCATCCGCGCCAAAGATCTACACCCCCAGTCTTGGGGCTGATCCCGAATGTCTGGGGTTGGATTTGTACGGGCAGGTGCGGGCTTTGCTGGATCATCTGTCGAAGGATGCGTCCCATGCAGCGCCTTCAGATTTGGTCAGCCATGTCCTGTGTGATTATAGCGCCCCGCAAGAGGTGCTAGAGCAGATCGCGCGTGACTTTGGCATCATTATCGTGCGGCGTGCTTTGGCAACACCATCGGGTGCGCGCTATGCTCCCGATGCCTATTTGCAGAACGTTTTGGCGTTGGGGCGCCGCGCCCATGGCCCGTCCCTCAGGGAAGTCGAATTTCCGGAGCCAGTTCAATCACCGTTGGTCCGTCGCGCTCGGTCCGGTTAAGGCGGTCAAGGATGGCCTCGGCTGCACGGCGGCCAATCTGATCCCGAGGGGTGCGGGTCGTGGCAATTGGCGCGGGCAGACTGGTCAGCAGATCAAGGCCGTTGAACCCCGCCAGCACCACCTTTTCGGGGACTTTGATATTGTTGCCCATGCAGTGGAATAATCCGCCAGCGGCCATGTCATCGTTCGAATAATAGATGCAATCCAGATCCGGATGCCTCTCTAGCAGGGCCGAGGTCAGCCAGCGCCCCGCTGCGACCGAAGACATGCCATCTGCAATCTCTTCGCCAATTAAGGGGTGTCCAAGTTCCTCTAGCGTTTGGGCGAAACGTATCCGGCGACGGGCAGCACGAGTGTCTTGGTCAAGATTGCAACCCACATAGCCGATGCGGCGGCGGCCAGAAGCCACCAGAGCTTTGGCCATTTCTTCGGCGGCGTTGTCTTGGGAAAAGCCCACGCTTACATCGACCGGCGTGCCATCGGTGTCCATGATCTGCACCACCGGTAGGCTGTCCTCTTGCAAAAGGCGCAACGTGGCATCTGACTGGTCAAGACCCGTCACGATCAAGCCCGCAGGCCGCCATGACAACATGCGGCGGACGATGTCATATTCCTTTTCGGTGTCATAATCGGTCACTCCGAAGACCGGCTGAAAGCCAGTGCCGTCGATGGCCCGTTCAATCCCCGACATCACCTCGGAAAAGACGATGTTCGAAAGGGATGGCACTACAACGCCAATCAGATCCGAGCGGTTGTTCGACAGGCTGGCAGCTACGTGGTTGCCTACATAGCCGATGTCCTGAGCAGCCTTGCGTACCTTGTCCAAATTCTTCTGGCTGACGTCCTTTGCCCCACGCATAGCGCGGCTCGCGGTCATCTTGCTGACACCAGCTGCGGCGGCCACGTCGGCCAAGGTTACTTTGCGCGGCATGGGGCGCGTCTCCGGAACGTTTGTCGTTGAGAGAGGGTAACGGCGGGGCGGCGGCGTTTCAATTCCATACCGCTTGACCTGCGCGGGAATCTCCGTAGAACTGGTACCGATACCAGTTTCTGGCGATCCGGCCAGCCTATGCGCCGACGAAGGTGCGATGGAGGAGGGGACTTCATATGACGCAAACGACAAAAGTGGCCGTGATCGGCCTTGGTTCTATGGGCTTTGGTGTGGCCAGCTCGCTGCTGCGGGCGGGGCTGACGGTCTATGGCTTTGACATCAACCCCGATGCGGTGGCCCGCTTTGTGGCCAAAGGCGGCACCGAGGGCACTCTGGCGGATGTGGCGGGCGATCTGGACGCGGTTGTGACCGTGGTTCTGAACGCGGCCCAGACCGAGGCGGTGCTGTTTGGCGAAGGCGGCGCTGTGCCGTTGCTGCGCAAAGGCGCGGCGGTCATGAGCTGCGCCACCGTCGCCCCCGATTTCGCCCGCCGGATGGAGGCTGCCTGCCTTGAGGCCGGTGTGATGTATCTGGACGCGCCGATCTCGGGTGGGCCGATCCGTGCGGCGGATGGCGAATTGTCGGTGCTGGCCTCGGGTACGGCTGATACCTTTGCGGCGCTGCAACCGGTACTGGATGGCATGGCCAGCCACGTCTTCAACATGGGTGATGAGGCCGGACCGGGGAGCGCAATGAAAGCGGTGAACCAGCTGCTGGTCGGCGTGCATATCGCGACCATGGCCGAGGCTCTGACCTTTGGCATGACCCAAGGTGTCACGCCCGATAAGTTCTATGAGATCATCACCAAATCCGCGGGCACCTCTTGGGCGCTGGAGAACCGCACGCCGCATATTGTAGATGCAGATTACAGCCCGAAGAGTCAGGTGAATATCTGGCCAAAAGACCTTGGAATCGTTCAGGATATTGCCAGATCAGCTCAGTTCAGTGCGCCGATCTCTGCGGCGGCGCTGCAAATGTATCTGGCTGCCCAAGGAATGGGTCTTGGGGCCGAAGATGACGCAGCGGTCGCCAAGGTCTATGCTCGCCAGTCCGGCCTGAAATTGCCCGGAGAGGAATGATGACCACTGTCCTTGGATGCATCGCTGACGACTTTACCGGCGCCACCGATCTGGCGGGCCTTCTGGCGCGATCCGGCGTGCGGGTATCCCTGCGCATGGGCGTGCCGGATGAGCCCCCGACCGAGACCGCGCCGTTCGAAGTCATCGCGCTAAAGTGCCGGACGGCTCCGGTGGATGAGGCGGTGGCCGAATGCCGTGAGGCTCTGAAATGGCTTCAGGCTGCGGGCGCGCAGCGGTTCTTCTGGAAATATTGCTCGACCTTCGACAGCACGGAGAAGGGCAATATCGGCCCTGTGGCCGAAGCGCTGATGGCCGATCTGGGAGCGACCCAGACCATGTATTGCCCTGCGTTTCCGGAAAACGGGCGCGCGATCTTTATGGGCAATCTCTTTGTGGGTGATCAGCCTTTAGCGGAAAGTCCAATGAAGGATCACCCCCTGACGCCAATGCGCGACAGCAACCTGATGCGCTTGCTTGCTCCGCAGGTGACCAAAGAGGTTGGCCTTGCCAATCGCCTGACCGTCGCCAAAGGGGCCGAGGCGCTGAAGGACAAGCTGGCAGCACTAGCGGACCAAGGCGTGGCCCATGTGGTGATCGACGCCGTCGCGGACGAAGACCTTTACACCATCGCCGAAGCTTGCCGCGATATGCCCCTGATGACGGGCGGCAGTGCCGTGGCCATGCCTCTGCCTGCGCTCTACGTGCGGGACGGGGTATTGGCGGCGGATGCCGAGCGTCCCCAAAGGCCCGAACTGGACCGCAAGGCGATTGTCCTGTCGGGCAGTTGTTCGGCCATGACGCGCAAGCAAGTCTGTGAATATGGGGTGACGGCGGCCAGCTACCGGCTTGATCCGTTCGAACTGGACGCCAAGGGGATCGGTCCTGCGCTGGCATGGCTGGCCAAGCAAGACCTGACCGCCGCGCCCATGTTCTATGCCACAGCGCAGCCCGAAACCGTCCGCAAAGCACAAGAGGCCTTTGGTGTGGCAGAGGTCGGCGCGATGATCGAGGATGCGTTGGCCGAACTGGCTCACGCGGCCCTGACCGCCGGTGTGCGCCGGTTTGTAGTGGCGGGCGGAGAGACCTCGGGTGCCGTGACCAAGGCACTTGGTGTCACGCAGTTGGACATCGGGAAGGAAATCGCGCCGGGTGTTCCGTGGACCTATTGCGAGGCAGAGGGCCACAAGATTGCGTTGACGCTGAAATCCGGCAACTTTGGCAAAGAGGGCTTTTTTGCTAACGCCCTGAACCTGCTGGAGGACGCATGACCGAAGAAAGCGCATTGCGCGAACAGATCTGCCTGCTGGCCAAGTCAATGTTTGATCGGGGTCTGACGGGTGGCTCGACCGGCAATATCTCGGCTCGCACGCCTGATGGGGGGCTGCTGGTCTCGCCCACAGGTACCAGTTTTGGTCGGCTTGACCCGGCGCGGCTGTCGCGTTTTGATGCGGCGGGCAACCTGATTGGCGGTGATAAGCCCACCAAGGAAATGCCCCTGCACTCGGCATTCTATGAGACCCGCAACCAGTGCGGCGCGGTGGTGCATCTGCATTCGTGCCATTCGGTCGCGTGGTCACTGATGCCAGAGGTGGACGCGGATAACTTTCTGCCGCCTCTGACGCCGTACTCGATCATGAAACTGGGTAAAGTCAAACTGCTGCCCTTCTTCATGCCCGGCGATCCGGCCATGGGCGATGCGGTACGCGGGCTGGCGGGCAAGCGCAGCGCGGTGATGCTGGCGAACCACGGGCCGGTCGTCGCGGGCAAAGACATTGAGGCTGCCTGCAATGCCATAGAGGAATTAGAAGACACCGCCCGTCTGGCGATCCTGATGCGTGGCTATGACGCCAATCAGCTAACGCCGGAACAGATCAATCAAGTTGTTACGAAATTTAATGTGGAGTGGGACTGATGCAATTTTCTGCAAATCTTGGCTTTCTGTGGAAAGAACTGTCCTTGCCCGATGCCATCCGCGCTGCCAAAGCGGCGGGATTTCACGCGGTTGAATGCCATTTTCCCTATGACACCCCAGCCGCAGAGGTGAAGGCGGCGTTGGAAGAGACAGGGCTGAAGATGCTTGGCCTCAACACCATCCCCGGTGATGTGGCGGGGGGCGAGTTCGGCCTTTGCGCGCTGCCAGGACGCGAGGTGGATGCACGCGCAGCCATCGATCAAGCCGTTGCCTATGCCGCCGAGATTGGCGCAGGCGCGATCCATGTTATGGCGGGCAAGGCAAAGGGTGTTGAGGCGCAGAAGATGTTCGTCTCGAAGTTGCGCTATGCCTGTAAACAGGCCGCGCCCCACGGCATCACCATCCTGATCGAGCCGCTGAACACCTATGATGTGCCGGGCTACTTCATGACCACCAGCGATCATGCAGAACAGATCATCGAACTGGTGGACGAGCCCAACATCAAACTGATGTTCGATTGCTACCACATGCAGCTGATGCAGGGGGATCTGAGCCACGCGATTGAGCGCCTGTTGCCAAAGATTGGCCATATCCAGTTTGCCTCGGTCCCCGATCGCGGCGCGCCTGATCATGGCGAGGTGAACTACGCCCATATTTTCAAGGTCATTGAGGGTCTTGGCTACAAGGCACCCGTGGGGGCTGAATACAAACCCACCGGCAGCACCGAAGAGACTTTGGACTGGCTGAAAGACTATCTCTGAGGATTTGCCGCGCAGGGCGGCAATGGCTCTTTGCATAAGGGAAATTTTGGTATACCAAATTTCCTGAATGGTTCCGGTGGTCGGAGGAGGGGCACCGGAACCGCCTATTTCAGTTGGGAGGAGCGCTTATGTCGGGCATGATTTTCGCCGACAGTCTGTCGCGTCTGGGAACCGAGTCTGCCTTTGTGGTGCTGGCGCGGGCTCAGGCTTTGGCGCAGCAGGGCAAGGATATTATCAACCTCGGGATCGGCCAGCCGGACTTTGCCACGCCAGAGCATATCAGCGAGGCCGCCATCAAAGCGATCCGCGACGGTCAGCACGGGTACACGCCCGCCAACGGCATCCTGCCTTTGCGCCAAGCAGTGGCCGCAGACCTGCATCGCCGTCACAGGGTAGAGGTGAACCCTGACAACGTGGTCGTGGTGCCCGGCGGCAAGCCCACCATGTTCTTTGCGGTGATGATGTTCGGCCAACCGGGAGCCGAGATCATGTATCCCAATCCGGGCTTTCCGATCTATGAATCGGTCATCAAATACTCGGGCGCAACGCCGGTGCCGATTGCGCTGGAAGAGAAGAACGGCTTTGCCTTCAGCGCGGAACAGGTTCTGTCACAGATCACTGAACGTACTCGCCTGATTATCATCAACAGCCCCGCCAACCCCACCGGCGGCGTGACCCCCAAGGCCGAGATCGACAAGCTGGTCGCAGGTCTCATGGATCACCCCCATGTGGCGCTGATGTCGGACGAGATTTACAGCCAGATGCTGTATGGCGGGCGCGAGCACACCAGCCTGCTGCAATACCCTGAAATCCGTGATCGCCTGATCATGTTGGATGGCTGGTCCAAGACCTATGCCATGACCGGCTGGCGTCTTGGCTATGCGGTCTGGCCTGAGGCGGCGGTGGATCACGTGACCCGTCTTTGCATCAACGACCATTCCTGTGTGAATGCGCCGACCCAGTACGCAGGCCTTGCGGCGCTGAACGGCCCGCAGGATTGCGTCACGGACATGGTGGCCCAATTCGACGCCCGCCGTCAGGTGATCGTCGATGCGCTGAACGATCTGCCCGGCGTGCGCTGCGCCGATGCGGCGGGGGCTTTTTATGCCTTCCCGAACATCGAAGGCACGGGGCTGACCTCAAAGCAGGCTCAGGACAAGTTCTTGGAAGAGGCTGGCGTTGCCACGGTGGCGGGCACCTCTTTCGGCGCATGGGGCGAAGGCTACCTGCGGTTCTCTTATGCGAACTCGACCGAGAATATTCTCGAAGCGATTTCGCGCATCAAAAAGCTTCTTTAAGCCACGGAAAGGAAACACGAAATGACCGAAGTTAAACTGCTTGTCTGTGGCGCATTCAATGATGAAGAGCGTGCCCGTTTCGACGCCAATTATCCCAACATCTACGCGGAAACGCCTGATGACATCGCAGCCGTGGCTGAGGATATTCGCGCAGGGATCACGGCGGTGGTCTTCAAGGGGCACGCGCCCTTTGGCGGCGCGGCGATGGACCCGCTTAGCGGTCTGGGTCTGATCGCCAACTTTGGCGTCGGCTATGATGCGATCGACGTGGCGGCTGCCAGCGCACGTGGCGTCAAAGTCACCAATACGCCGAACGTGTTGAATGATGATGTGGCCGATCTGGCCGTTGGCATGATGCTGGCCCAGACCCGTAACATGGTCGAAGGCGACGCGCTGACCCGCTCGGGGCAGTGGGCGGCGGGGACCAATCTGCCCCTGAACCGCAAGATGTCCGGTGGCACCGTCGGTATCTGCGGCATGGGCCGCATCGGGCGCGAGATCGCTGACCGTCTGGCAGCCTTCAAGATGGATATCCACTACCATTCGCGCAGCGAGAAAGAGACCCCCGGTTGGACCTATCACGCGGACCCCGTCAGCCTTGCTAAAGCGGTGGACTGGTTCGTTGTGGCGCTTGTGGGCGGTAGCGAGACCGAAGGCTATGTCAGCGCCGAGGTCATCAACGCTCTGGGCGAAAAGGGCATCATCTGCAACATCTCGCGCGGGTCGACCATTGATGAAGGTGCGATGCTGGACGCGCTGGAGCAGGGCAAGATCGCCGGTGCGGCATTGGACGTTTTCCTGAACGAGCCAAAGATCGATGAACGCTTCTATGCACTGAAGAATGTGGTGCTGCAGCCTCATCAGGGTTCGGGCACCCATGAGACCCGCCGCGATATGGCAGAACTACAACTGTCCAACGTCACCGCATATTTTGAGGGACGTGATCTGGTCACGCCGGTGAACTGATGGAAAAGATCGCCAACGGTTTCAAACGCGCCATTCAGGCCGGTCAGCAACAGATCGGTCTATGGTCCACTGTCCGCGATGTGGCCGCGACCGAGATGCTGGCGGGTGTGGGCTATGACTGGATGCTCTTGGATTGCGAGCATACACCCAATGATGTGGTTAGTGTTCTGCATATGCTGCAAGCAATGTCGGCCTATGAAACGCACCCTGTCGTTCGTCCCATCCAACTGGACAGCGGCGAGATCAAGCGCCTGCTGGACATCGGCGCGCAGACCCTGCTGATCCCCTATGTGCAGACCGTCGAGGAAGCGCAGCTTGCGGTGGACGCTGTGGACTATGCACCGCGGGGCTTTCGCGGCATGGGCGGCTCGACCCGAGCCAACAAGTTCGGGCAGGTGAAGGACTATTTTTCCCGTGCAAGGGAAGAGGTGTGCCTGCTGGTGCAGATCGAGACCCAGAAGGGCTTGGACAATCTGGACGAGATTGCCGCGCTGGACGGCATTGACGGCGTGTTCATTGGCCCTGCGGATTTGTCGGCCTCATTGGGGCATGCAGGCAATGCGCGGCACCCCGATGTGCGTGCGGCGATTGTGGATGGGATCAAACGGGTGCGGGCCCACGGCAAGCCTGCGGGCTTCCTGTCGCTGGACCCTGAATTGACGGCAATGGCGGTTGAGGCGGGCAGCGTCTTTACTGCGGTCGATCTGGATATGATCGCCATGCAGCGCACGGTGCGCGACAGTCTGGCCGCGGCGCGTAAGGCCTACGGTTAAGGGGATGGGGCGCTGCCCCCTCTTGGGCCTTCGGGCCCAATTCACCCCCGAGGTATTTTTGCCAAGATGAATTGGGTCCGTTTGCGGTCGCGGGGTTGTGAACGTGGCAATCTGGCGGAAATGATCTGTTGCTGCGTTTGTGTCATGAAAGGAGAATTTCATGACCAGAGAGAGTATCGCAGTGAACAGCCACACGGACGACCACGATTTGGGTCTGCGCCACGACTTGCCGCGTTTATTGGGGCGCCGCAGTGCGTTGGGCTTTTTGCTGGGGGCGGGGGCTATGGTGGCGACACCCAGTTCTGCTGCGGGCCTGCTGCAATGCGTGGTCAATAGCCGTGAGACGGCGGGACCCTTTCCTGCGGATGGTGCTGGCGGGCGCGGGGGCTCGGTCAATGTCCTGACGCAGGAGGGGATCATTCGTCAGGACCTGCGCCCGAGTTTCAACGGAATGACGCCTGTTGCGGCAGGCGTGCCGCTGGATGTGGCGTTGACCTTGGTAGATGCGGCAGACGGGTGTTCGCCTTTGGCGGGGCGGGCGGTGTATCTGTGGCACTGCGATGCGGTGGGAAATTATTCCCTGTACGACGATGGTGATCGCAACTACCTGCGTGGCGTCGGAATTTCAGATGAAGACGGGGTTGTGCGTTTCACGACGATCTTTCCAGGCTGCTATGACGGTCGATGGCCGCATTTCCATTTCGAGGTTTTTACCAGCGCGGATCAGATCGTCTCGGGGCGGGAGAGTGTGCTGACATCGCAGATATCCCTACCGGAGGCGGACTGTGTGGCGGTATATGAGGCCGAGAGCGGGATATATAGCAACGGGTCGCGACATCTAGCGCGGCAGGATTTCAATCGTGACATGATCTTTGAGGACAATTCCGACGCTCAGAAAGACCAGCAGATGCTGAAGCTGACCGGCGATCCGGCCGCGGGGTTTCGCGGTACCTGTGTGATCGGTCTGGCGTAACGAAAAAGGCCCGCCTTATGAGAGGCGGGCCTTTGGTATTCACACGACAGGTTTGTCGTCTTCGAGATAGTAGCGGATGTTGTCCTCAAAGCTGTCGTCGGCAGTGAGGCCAAGTCTCAGCGCCTTTTCGGGGCGCAGATCGAAGCGCCAACCTTTGACGATGGCAAGGATTTCGGGCTGTTCTTCCCAGCGGATCAGCTTTTCCGGCTCGGGGCCGCAGACGTTGCGCATGGCCTCGATCATCTGGTCGATGGTCCACATACGGCCCGGCATCATCATGCATCGGTTTTTGCCTAAGTCCTGCGCAGGGATTTCCGCGCCTTTGATCAGGTTCTCGATGCATTTGCGGGGGCTGAGGTAATAGTGCGGGAAGTCCGGATCGACAGGGCAGACGGCCTCTTGCCCGTTCAACGGTTCGCGGAAGATCGACGACATGAAACCGCTGGCGGCGCGGTTCGGCTTGCCCGGGCGGACCGAGATCGTGGGCAGGCGGAAGCCGCGACCGTCCACGATGCCCTTGCGGCTGTAGTCGTTGATCAACAGCTCTCCAATCGCCTTTTGCGCGCCGTAGCTGGTTTGCGGGTTCAGGAAGCTGTCGTCGATGATCGGGTCGGCCACTTCGCCGCCGTAGACCGCGATCGATGAGGTGAAAACCACCACCGGTTTCGAGGCCAACTCGCGGCAACGTTCCAGCACGTTCATGGTGCCCATCATGTTGATTTGATAACCGAGGGTCATGTCCTCTTCGGCTTGGCCCGATACGATGGCCGCCAGCAGGTAGATCACATCGGTGTCGGCATCGATGACGCTGGCAACGCTGGCCGGATCGGCGATGTCGCAGGTGACGGTCTGCACCTCGAAAGGAGCGTCGACCTGTGCGGGGTCGATCACATCCGCCAGCACAAGGCTGCTGATGGGGGCGCCGCGCAGGGTTTCGCGGGCAGCCAGAGCGCGGGCCAGCTTTTGGCCCACAAGACCGCCGCCGCCGATGATAAGTACTTTCATGGGGTCTCCTCCCAAAGACGGATTACAGCAGGCCGCGGCCGGCCAGATTGCGCATCAAGGCGCTGGTGCCAAAGGTCCATTCGGGGCATTCGGTGGACAGGCGGACGGTGTTGGTCAGCGTGCCGAGGTTGGGCTCGGAAATCTCGACCAGATCGCCGACTTTGTGGGTAAAACCCTGTCCCGGATTGTCGCGATCCTGAATGGGGGCGAACAGCGTGCCGAGGAACAGGAAGAACCCGTCCGGATACTGGTGATGGCGCCCGCAGGTCTGACGGGCCAGATCGGCGGGCTTGCGGCTGATCTTGGTCATCGAACTATGGCCGTTCAGGATAAAGCCATCCTCGCCAGTGACCTTGAGGGTCAGTTCGGCTGTTTCGACCTGTTCCATGCCGTAGCTGTCATCAAAGAGGCGAACGAAGGGGCCGATGGCGCAGCTGGCATTGTTGTCCTTGGCCTTGCCAAGCAGCAGGGCGCTGCGGCCTTCCACATCGCGCAGGTTCACGTCGTTGCCAAGGGCGGCGCCTTTGATCTCGCCACGGCTGTTGACGGCCAGAACGATCTCGGGCTCGGGGTTGTTCCAGTTGCTGATCGGGTGCAGGCCGACGGCGGCACCGCAGCCCATGGAGCTCATGGGTTGGGCCTTGGAGAAGACTTCGGCGTCGGGGCCGATGCCGACCTCTAGGTACTGGGACCAGAGACCTTCGGCGATCAGGATCTTTTTGACCTCCATCGCCTTGTCGCTACCGGGGGTGATGCCGGACAGGCTGTCACCGATGCGCTCTTTGACCTTGGCGCGGATTTCTTCGGCGCGGTCGGCATCGCCTGCGGCCTGTTCTTCGATGACCCGCTCGACCATGCTTTCGGCAAAGGTCACGCCGCAGGCTTTGACCGCTTGCAGGTCACAAGGGGCCAGAATGCGCAGATCGTCCTTTCCTGCGCCCTCGACACTGGCCGAAGACAGATCGGGCAGGGTGGCAATCACCGTGCCTTCGGTGTCGCGCACATAGGCGATCGGATCGGCCAGTTCCAAGAGGTCGCGCATTGTGGGTGCGGTCTTGCTGGTGATGTCGATGACTTGATCGCCGCGCAGGGTGACGATGGCGGGGCCGATGCCGGGGCGCCAGACGCGGCCGACAAAGGTTCCTTCGGAAGCGTGGTTGTTATTGGGCAGCATCATTGGGCCTCATGCGTTCGAGGGCAACATTTTGCCCGGATTGAGGATGTTCTTGGGGTCCAGAGCGGTCTTGATGGCGCGCATCATGATCAGCGCGCTCCCATGCTCGGCCTCCATATAGGCTTGCTTGCCGACGCCGATGCCATGCTCTCCGCTGACGGTGCCGCCAACGCGCAGGGCAAGCTCGTTCAACTCGGCGCTGAAGGCTTTGCCGCGTTTCAGCTCTTCGTCATTGGTGGGATCAAGGCTGATCCCGCAGTGGAAGTTACCATCGCCCACATGGCCCACGATGGTCACGCACAGGCCATAGCGGCCAGCGGCCTCTTGCGACTGGGTGACGGCCTCGGCCAGACGCGAGATCGGCACGCAAACATCCGTGGTCATCAGATGCCCGCCATCACCAAGTGCGGCGCTGGCATAGTGGGCCTTGTGGCGCATGGCCCACAGGGCGTTGCGGTCTTCGGTCTTGGTGGCGGTCTTGAAATCCTGCGCGCCGAAGTCCTCGGCAATCGCGCCAAAGGTTTCGGACTGTTCGGCAACGCCCGCAGGGGTGCCGTGGAACTCAAGGAACAGATGCGGGGTCTCGGGTAGACCCGCGTTCGCGTATTTGTTGAACCCTTTGACCATGTTCTGATCCAGCAGTTCAATACGCGCCATCGGCAGGCCCGACTGGATGGTCAGGATCACGCAGTTCACCGCATCCTCGACGCTGTCGAAACGGCAGGTGGCGGCGCTGATGGCTTCGGGCTGGCCCTGAAGGCGGACGGTCAGTTCGGTAATGATCGCCAGCGTGCCTTCGCTGCCCACCAACAGGTGGGTCAGGTCATAACCGGTCGCGGATTTGCGCGCCTGCGAGCCGGTGCGCACAATGGTGCCGTCGGCCAGCACAGCCTCCATCGCCAGAATGTTTTCGCGCATGGTGCCATAGCGCACGGCGGTGGTGCCGCTGGCGCGGGTGGCGGTCATGCCGCCGATGCTGGCATCGGCACCGGGATCGACTGGAAAGAACAGGCCCGTGGCCCGCAATTCCTCGTTCAAGGTCAATCGGGTAAGTCCCGGCTGAACCACTGCGTTCAGGTCTTCGGCGTTGACCTTCAGCAGCTTGTTCATCCGGTTCATGTCCAGACTGATGCCGCCCCGAACGGCCAAGTGCTGACCCTCTAGGGAACTGGCCGCACCATAGGCCACGACGGGGCAGAGGTGTTCATTGCAGATCTTCAGGATCGCCGAGACCTCTTCGGTGCTTTCCGGATAGGCCACCGCATCGGGGAGCGTCAGAGGATAATAGGTCTCGTTCTGGCCGTGCAATTCACGGTCGGCTCTGGTGGTGACCAGGCGGTCCCCCAGCAGGTCGGAAAGCGCGGCAATGGCGGCGTCGTGCATAATTACTTACCCCAGTTCAGGACGATCGGGTCCAGAGGTTTCAACAATTCCAGCAGCATGGCGCGGGTGGCGGGGTGCAGCGGCGCGATGGGGTGACGGCAGAAGTCGGACTTGATCACACCGCCTTCCATCATCGCCGCCTTGGCCGAGCGGAACCCGCACTGGCGGTTCTCGTGGTTCACGGCAGGCAATACGCGGGCGTAGCCGTCAAATGCAGCCTGACGGTTGCCCGCAAGGAAATCGCGCACGATGGGGCCGATCAGGTCGGGGATCATCGCGCTGGTCATAGTGCCGGTGCAGCCTGCATCCAGATCGGCCAGCAGCGTGATCGCCTCTTCGCCGTCAAAGGGGCCTTCGATGGCATCGCCGCCTTGTTCATTCAACGCGCGCAGCTTCATCGCGGCCTGCGGGCATTCGATCTTGAAAAGCTTCAGCATCTCGATCTCTTGCGCCATCTTGACCAGCAGCGGCACTGGAAGATCAACGCCCGAAAGGGGCGCGTCTTGCAGCATAATCGGGATGCCCACTTCGCCCACAGCGCGGAACTGCTCGAAGGTTTGCTCTGGCGTGCCTTTCAGAAGCGCACCGTGATAGGGCGGCATCATCATGACAATCGACGCGCCAAGGTCTTTGGCGAATTGCGCCCGCTCGACCACGATGGGGGTGGCGTAGTGGCTGATGGTGACGATGACCGGCACGCGGCCTGCCACATGCTCAAGGCACAGACGGGTCAGGGTCTCGCGTTCCGCGTCCGAGATCAGGAACTGTTCCGAGAAGTTCGCAAGGATGCAGATGCCATCGACGCCTTGATCGATCATGCAGTCCAGAACCCGCTTCATCCCCTCCAGATCAAGGGTGCCATCGGGATTGAAAGGGGTGGGGGCGACGGGCCAGATGCCGGTATAGGGTTTGGTCATGTCTCTCTCCTTACGCGCCGAAGGCCAGTTGGACCTTGATCGCCTGCGTGCGGTCGTTGGCGGTCTCAAATGCGGTCTGGAAATCGTCCAGCGCGAAATCATGGGTGATCAGGGGCTTCACATCGATCAGGCCAGCGGCCATCAGTTTGACCGCCACGGCGAATTCTTCGTGGAAGCGGAACGATCCGCGCAACTCCAGTTCTTTCGCTGTGATCTGCATCATCGGCAGGGGCATATCGCCCGACAGGCCAAGCTGCACGATCACGCCGCGGGGCCGCAGGGCAGGGATCGCGCCCGCCAAAGCCACCGCCGCGCCCGAGCATTCGAACAGCACGTCCAGCGTGCCTTTGCCGGTCTTGTAGGGGGCTAGCGCATCGGCATCTGTCATGGTGTTCAACACCACATCCGCGCCCACCTTTTTCGCCATCGCCAGTGAGTTGTCCGAGATGTCGGTTGCAATGATCTCAGCCGCGCCAGCACGGCGGGCGGCAAGAATGGTCAAAAGGCCGATGGGGCCACAGCCCGTCACCAACACCCGCGCACCCATCATCTGGCCCGCGCGGCGCACAGCGTGCAGACAGACCGACAGCGGCTCGGCCATGGCGGCCTCACCGGCGCTCAGGCCCGTGGCCACGTGGCACTGGCTGGCCATGACGGTGATCTCTTCGCGGAAGGCCCCTTGGATATGGGGGAAGGGCATGGCCGAGCCATAGAACCGCATGTTCAGGCATTCATTCGGCAGGCCGCGATGACATTCCACACAGTCTCCGCAAGGGCGGGACGGGGATACGGCCACCAGATCACCCACCTTTACGCCGGTCACATCTGCGCCGACCTCGGCCACATAGCCGGACACTTCATGGCCCAGAATCATGGGCTCTTTCAGGCGCACGGTGCCAAAGCCACCGTGGTTGAAATAATGCAGATCCGATCCGCAAATCCCGCCACGGGCCAGACGCACACGCACATCGCCGGATCCCAATGGATCAACGGCACACTCAGTCAGGCGCAGATCTTTTGCGCCATGGGCATAAATCGCTTTCACGGACGGTCTCCTCCCGAACCGTTGGCGACTTGCATCATCGCCAAAATGGTATACCATTTCAAAAAGGCGATTTTGGTAAGGTTTGTCAACCACCCAAGACCGCTGCCTATGGAGGATTCATGGAACTGTTTGATTTGAGCGGGCGGACGGCCCTGATTACGGGCTCGTCGATGGGGATCGGCTTTGCGCTGGCCAAGGGTTTGGCGGCGGCCGGGGCACGGATTGTCCTGAACGCCCGCAACCCCGATCGTCTGGATGAGGCCGCGAAAGAGCTGCGTAGCACTGGCGCGCAGGTGGACACGCTGATCTTTGACGTGACCGATGCGAAAGCGGTGAAAGAGGCAGTGGCCGCCTATGAAATGGGCCGCGGCATCGACATTCTGGTGAACAACGCCGGAATGCAGCACCGTACCCCGCTGGAAGAGTTTCCGGTGGATGCCTTTGATCGCCTAATGCGCACCAATGTGAACTCGGCCTTCTATGTGGGGCAGGCGGTGGCGCAGCATATGATCCCGCGTGGAAAAGGTAAGATCATCAACATCGCTTCGGTACAGTCGATGCTGGCCCGTCCGGGGATTGCGCCCTACACAGCCTCGAAAGGGGCGATCACCAACCTGACCAAGGGCATGGCAACCGATTGGGCCAAGCATGGTCTGAACTGCAACGCCATCGCGCCGGGCTACTTTGATACGCCCCTGAACGCGGCTTTGGTCGCGGACCCTGAATTCAGCGCATGGCTGGAAAAGCGCACCCCAGCAGGGCGCTGGGGCAAGGTCGAAGAGCTGGTCGGGGCCTGCATCTTCCTTGCGTCCGATGGCGCGTCCTTCGTGAACGGACATACTCTGTTCGTGGACGGGGGCATCACCGCAAGTCTGTAAAACACACACCGTCTTTACTGGGGAGGAAAAGACATGAGTGACAAACCGGTTATCGGTTTCATTGGCGTTGGCTACATGGGCCACGGCATGGCCAAGAACATCATCAAGAATGGCTACACGCTGTTCATCAAGGGCAACCGCAACCGTGCCCCTGTGGACAGCCTGACCGGCATGGGCGCGGCCGAGGTGGCCAGCGCCCGCGAGATGGCGGAAAAGTGCGATATCATCCACATCTGCCTGTCGAACTCGGCGCAAGTTGAGGCGATCTTTCGCGATGAAGACGGGATTCTGGCCGGTGCCCGCGAAGGGCTGATCGTGATCGAGACATCGACCGCCGATCCGACCTCGACCATGGCGCTGGCAGAGGAACTGGCGGCCAAGGGCGGCACGCTGGTGGATGCGCCTTTGGGACGAACCCCGAAAGAAGCGGAAGAGGGCAATCTGGACGCGATGGTCGGTGCCGATGACGCCACCTACGCCAAGGTTGAGCCGGTGATTCAATGTTGGGCAGGCAACATCACCCGCACGGGCGGCACCGGATCAGGTCACAAGATGAAGCTGCTGATGAACTTCATGGCGATGGGCTATGCGGCGCTTTATTCCGAGGCCACCGTGCTTGGCGCCAAGGTCGGTATCTCGCCGCAGATCGTACGGCAGGTGATCGGCTCTAGCCGGCTAGGAAACGGGTTCTTCGACACCTTTATGAAGTACACCGTGGATCGCGATCGCAATGCGCATCTGTTCACGATCACCAACGCCTCGAAAGACGTGCGCTATGCCAACAACATGGCCTCAGATGCAGGTGTGGTGGGGATCATGGCGGCGGCGGTCAAGCAGTACTACACCCATGCCGAGGCCATCGGGCGCGGCGGTGATTATGTGCCCATGCTTGGCGATATCGTGGCCGAGATGAACGGCATGAACATGGCCGAAGAAGTGAAAAAGGGGCAGGGCTAACCCGCCCCCCTGAGCCGATGGCAGGGCTTAGTCGATCCAGATGGCCTTGCCCTCGGCCACCATTGCATCAAGGTCGAAGAAGGTCTTTGCGCCGCCTTTGACCTTGGCCTCAAAGGCCGCTTCGGCGGCTTTGACTGCTTCCAAAGCTTTGATGGTTTCGTTGATCTTGGCGTGGGGAATGACCACAACGCCGCTGCGGTCTGCCACGATGATATCGCCGCTGGCCACGCGCTGACCGCCAATTACAGCCGCATCGCCCACTGCGCCCGGCCCTTTGGAATAGGGCGAATTCGGGTTGAGGCCCGTGCACCACGCAGGCAGGCCGACCTCTTCGATGCCTTCGACATCGCGCATGGGGCCGTCAGTGACAAAGGCGGTGACGCCGTTGTTCTTCATCATCCCAAGGATCAGGTCGCCACAAGCGGATGTTCCCTGATAGCCATGGACAGCCGACAGCAGAATGTCACCTTCCTGAACCAATGACAGAGCCGCCATTGTGGCAAGGATTTCGGCCGGGCCATTGTCAGCCACGACAGCAGTGCCAACGACGGGACCGCTGGTGGTTGCCGCGCCGATGGGGGCGATGGCAGTGTCCAGCGAGCCTGCACCATTCATCGCGTCACAGACAAAACCCGTGGGAACGCCGCGAAACGCCTCGATCTGGGCGGCGGTGGGGCGGGGGAAACCGCGGCGGATGCGCAGGATGGGCGGTTCTTCAAGCATGTGTTCGGCCTTTCAATCAGAAGAAAAAGCGGAGGGCGTAAAATGTACCCATGCCCGCAATGATGGAGAAAATGACGTTCACCCGTAGCCCCACCAGCAAGGCGGCAAGGGCAGCGGTCAGGCGGATCGGATCGATCTGCCCTTCGGTGGCTGGCGGCCAGACCACCAGCGGTGTGAAGATGGCAGGAAACACCGCAACGCCCACATAACGCAGGTGCAGCAGCGCCCATTCGGGCATCTTTTTGCCGCCGAAAATCCCGAGGAACGAGAAGCGGATCAGAAAGGTGCCGATCCCCAGAAGGATGGTCAGAACCCAGAAATCCAGATCGGAAATCATGCCGCCCCCTTCGCCGCGCGGCGACGCAGGTAAAGTTCTGTCTGTGCGCCGCTGATCATTGCCAGTGTTGCGGCGACCATGATGCCAAGGTTCCACGGCACCCACGCAAAGCACAGGATCGCCACGCCCGATACCAGCGCCGCCACATAGTGCGGCACCGACCGCAGCAGCGGGCCGGTCAAAGCTATGAAACAGATAGGCAGGGCGAAATCCAACGACAGCGAGGCCGGAATGGCCTGTCCCACATAGGCACCCACGAATGTAAAGCCGTACCAGAACGGGCAGATCAGCATCATGCAGCCAAAGTAATAAGCCACCTTGGCGGCGGGCTGCATGTCGGGGCGCTCTTCATAAGTTTTTACGCAGACGGCAAAGGCCTGATCCACCATGAGATAGGCCATCAATGCCCGCACGCTGAACCGTGCATGGCCGATGTGCGGGACAAGGGCTGCCGAATACATCGCCATCCGCAGGTTCACCGCCAAAGCGGTCAGCAGGGCGATGAACACCGGTGCATTGTCTTGCAGCAGCGCCAGTGCTGTGAACTGCGCAGCCCCTGCGATCACCAAAATGGTCATCGACATGGTCTGGAACAGATCCAGTCCCGCATCCCGCGCCACCACTCCGAACAGCATTGAATAGGGGATCACGATCAGGATGAAGGGCGCACAGTCCAGATAGCCGCGCCAGAAGGCTCTTCGCGCGGTCAGTTCTGTCATTTCAGCGAACGCGAACGCCAGACCAGCCGCACATAGGCCAGACCTGAGGCAGTGGACTCGCAGCCAGCCTTCTGGCGCAGGATCAGCTCACCGCTTTGGTCGGAAAGGCGGTTCAACTCTTCCATCCGGTCGCATTGTAGCAGGCTGGAGAGGATATCGTACTTCACCTCGATTCCCGCGATGGACATGATTTTGTCGTCGGCTTTTGCCTTCAGCGCGTCCATTTGTGCGGCAATGCCTGCGCCCCAATCCTCACGCGCTTTGGTAAAGCACAGGGCCGAGGCCGAGTGCATATCCTCGGGCATGGTGCCACAGGTCTGATGGGCCTGATCCACGCATTCGTTGGGGTTTGTACCTGCTGTGAACGCTTGTTCCAGACAGGTGTCCACTGCCTCGATCGAGACCTCGGCAGTTGCCGGTGTCATGAAGGCAGCAAGGCATACGGCGCAGACCGCGCCCATGCGAAAAGTCATAAGTATCCTCCCTTGCGAGTGGCCTCGCAGATTCTGGTATACCAAAATTATCTTGCACTTGGTATACCAAATGAGTTTTGTTGAAGAACCGCCGCCCCGCAACGGGATTCGCAGGGGCGGGGGGATTTTCTTGGGAGGGGAAATTATGTCTAATACCCGTGCGAACAAGCAGTTCCGCTCGCAAGAGTGGTTCGATAACCCGAATAATCCGGGCATGACTGCGCTGTATCTTGAGCGTTACCTGAACCAGGAATACACCCGCGAAGAGCTGCAAGGTGGCAAGCCGATCATCGGTATTGCGAACACCGGCTCGGATATTGCGCCGTGCAACAAGATCCACGTTTTCCTGATGGACCGTATCAAGGCCGGCATCCGTGCCGCTGGCGGCGTGCCGATGGAATTCCCCGTGCATCCCATTCAGGAAACCGGCAAGCGCCCGACCGCTGCGCTGGACCGCAACCTTGCCTATCTGGGGCTGGTCGAGGTTCTGCACGGCTACCCGATTGACGGCGTCGTGCTGACCACCGGTTGCGACAAGACCACCCCCGCCATGCTGATGGGCGCGGCCACGGCTGACCTGCCCGCGATTGCCCTGAACGGCGGTCCCATGCTGGACGGCTGGTGGAAAGGCAAGCGGTCTGGCTCTGGCACCATCGTCTGGGAAAGCCGCCGTCTGCTGTCCGAAGGCGAGATTGACTATGACGAATTCATCAGCCGTGTGTGTTCTTCCGCGCCCTCTCTTGGGCATTGCAACACCATGGGCACCGCGTCGACCATGAACGCTATGGCCGAGGCTCTTGGCATGTCGCTGACCGGTAACTCGGCCATTCCTGCGCCCTTCCGCGAGCGGATGGAGATGGCTTATCAGACCGGTAAACGGATCGTTGAGATGGTCTATGAGGACCTTAAGCCCTCTGACATCCTGACCCATGAAGCCTTTGAAAACGCAATCAAAACCAACAGCGCGATTGGCGGTTCAACGAACGCCCCGCCGCACCTTCAGGCGATTGCCCGTCACGCTGGCGTCGAGCTGGATGTGAAGGACTGGCAGACCGTCGGGTTCGAAATCCCGCTGATGGTCAACATGCAGCCTGCTGGTGAATATCTGGGCGAAAGCTTCTTCCGTGCAGGCGGCGTTCCCGCCGTGATGGCCGAACTGAAAAAGGCTGGTCACATCCACGAAGGCGCAATGACTGCTACTGGTAAGACCATGGGCGCGAACCTTGAAGGTCTGGGCTCTGAGGATCAGAAGGTCATCACCACTTATGACGCGCCGCTGCGCAAGAACGCTGGCTTCAAGGTGCTGTCGGGCAACCTCTTTGATAGTGCGCTGATGAAGACCTCGGTGATCTCGGCGGACTTCCAGAAGCGCTTTCTGTCCCATCCCGGTGACGAGGGCGTGCATGAAGCGCGGGCCATCGTTTTTGAAGGCCCCGAAGATTATCACGATCGCATCAATGATGCCTCGCTGAACATCGATGAGAAATGCATCCTGTTCATCCGTGGTGTGGGCTGCGTGGGCTATCCGGGCAGCGCCGAAGTCGTCAACATGCAGCCGCCAGATGCTCTGCTGAAGCAGGGGATCAACCACCTGCCCACCGTGGGCGATGGTCGCCAGTCGGGGACTTCGGAAAGCCCGTCGATCCTGAACGCCTCGCCTGAATCGGTTGTGGGCGGCGGTCTGGCCTACCTGAAGACCGGTGACATGGTGCGTCTGGACCTGAACAACTCGACCATGAACGCCCTTGTGGATGAGGCCGAGTGGCAGGCGCGGATTGATGCTTGGGAAGCCCCCGAGATCAAGCACCAGACCCCGTGGCAAGAGATCTACCGCACCCACGTGGGGCAGCTCGACAAGGGGGGCTGTCTGGAACTGGCAACCGCTTATCAGAAAGTGTGTAAGGACCTGCCGCGCGACAACCACTGACGCGCGGCCTCTTAGGGGGAGAAGAGCATTTGTCCAAATCTATCATCATCACCGGCGCGGCTCGCGGCATCGGCAAAACCTGCGCCGAGCATTTTCTGGCTAACGGCTGGAAGGTCGGCATTGTTGGTCGCACGCCTGAAAGCGTTCAGGCTATGGCAGACAGCCATGAGAATGCGCTGGCACTGCCTTGCGATGTGACCGACGAGGCGCAGGTTGACGCGGCCTTTGACAAGGCTTTGGCCACATGGGGCCGGATCGACGCGCTGTTCAACAATGCCGGTGTGGCCCTGAAAGGGACCACCATCGACGAGGTGGACGTGAAAGCGTGGCGCAACCTGATCGACATCAACGTGACGGGCAGCTTTATCTGTGCCCGCGCTGCCTTTGCGCGGATGAAGGCACAGGCCCCCCAAGGGGGCCGGATTATCAACAACGGTTCGGTCTCGGCCTATGTGCCACGTTGGGGCTCGGCGCCTTATTCCGCCTCCAAACACGCGATCACTGGCCTGACGCGCAGCATCTCGCTGGACGGGCGGCCCTATAGCATCGCGTGCGGACAGATCGACATCGGCAACGCCCTGACCGACATGGCGCAGGCCATGACTCAAGGGGTGCCGCAGGCGGATGGATCAATGGCGGTCGAGCCTGTGATGGACGTCAAACACGTCGCAAGCTCGCTGCTGCATATGGCCGAACTGCCGCTGGATGCGAACGTGCAGTTCATGACCGTGATGGCAACAAACATGCCCTATATCGGGCGCGGTTAACCATTCGTTAACCAATTTCGTGCTTCCTGTTGGGTGTAAACCCGGACGACTAGAGCCCGCCAGCATTGTCTGGCGGGTCTTTTTTTGTCCAAGTGTGGAAGAGGGGGATCAGCCTTTGATCTTGCGCTCGCGCTGCCAGATATAAAGGCCGGAGGCGATGATGATCGCGCCGCCCCCAAGGGTCCAGACCGTGGGCCATGTGTCAAAGACCAGAATGCCCGCAAGGGTGGCCATAAAGACCTGCACATAGACCACAGGGGCCAGCAAGGACGCATCCGCCCACCGGTGCGCGATGGTTGCGATGGCGTGACCCGTAAAGCCGAAGAACCCGATAAAGCAGAAGACCAGCCACGCTTGCAGGGTGTCCGGCCAGATCCAGTTCTGCAAGGCAAACGGGGCCAAAGCTGCCATGGCGACGCCGCTGGACCAGATTTGCTGGGTGGCGTTCGCCTCGACCCCCGCCAGAAGGCGCGTCATGATGAAATAGAGCGAGGCACAGAAGAGGCCTGCGATGCTGAAGAACATCGCTGGATGGAACGCCGCGCCCCAAGGCTGCATCACCACCAGAACGCCGCTAAAGCCCACACAGATGGCGATGATCCGGCGCATACCAACCTTCTCGCCTAGGATCGGGATGGCAAGGATGCTGGTCACGATGGGACCGGCGAAGAAGATTGTCGTGGTGACGGTGATTGGCAGGTATCTGAGTGCCATGAAATTCATGACGGTCGATCCCAGCAGAAAGGCCGAGCGCAGGATCTGTTTCGCGGGCGCATTCGACACCAGCGCGCTGCGCCCCTCACGGGGGAGGTAGAACAGGGACGCCAGAATGAAGTGCCCCGCATAGCGCGCAAAGACCACCTGTAGCGTGGGCAATCCGAACAGGATCAGCCATTTGGCCGAGGTATCGATGCAGGTAAAGAACCCGACCGCCAGCGCCATTAGTAAGAGGCCAGCGGTAGAGCGTTCCTCGCGGGGTTTCGACGTGCCCATCGGGCCTCCTTTTAGGCGGCGGCCCATCCGCCGTCGATGATGTGGGCTTGGCCGGTGGTAAAGGCGCTTTCGTCCGAGCCAAGGTAAACCGCCAGATGGGCGATTTCATCGGCGGTGCCAATGCGACCCATGGGCTGGCGGGCCTCAAAGGCTTTGCGGGCCTCTTCATAGTCACCCATCGCACGCAGGCGGTCGTGCAGCGAAGGGCTGTCTACGGTGCCGGGGCAGATGCAGTTACAGCGGATGCCTTGTTTGACGAAGTCCACCGCGACCGATTTTGTCAGGCCGATAACAGCCGCTTTCGATGCCCCGTAGATGCAGCGGTTCGGCGCGGCGATGATGCTGCTGGCGACCGAGGCGATATTCACGATGGCCCCGCCACCACGGGCGATCATGCCGGGCAGGGCGGCCTGCATGGTGTGGAACTGGGCGCGGACGTTCAGGTTGAAGGCAAAGTCGAACTCGTCATCTTTGGCTTCCAGAATGGTGCCACCGTGAACGAAGCCTGCGCAGTTCACCAGAATATCGGGCGCGGCCTCTTCGATGGCGGCGGTCAGCGCGGCCTTGTCGGTCACGTCCAGCGCCATGGTCTTGGCCACATCCAGACCGTCCAGCAAGTCTGCCTTCAGATCGGTGGCGGTGACGATGGCCCCTTCGCGGGCGTAGTGTTCGGCAATGGCGCGGCCGATGCCTTGGCCTGCTGCGGTGATGAATGCCTTTTTTCCCTGCAAACGCATGGTGTTATCTCCGTCTTTTGGCGCGTTATGCGCCCGTGTAATCTTGTGGCACTTCGCCTGCGGCGACGGGCTGTCCCGTTGCGCCGGAAAGCTTGGCGGCCAATGTCATTTCCAGTGCTGCCCGCCCGTCTTGCAGGGTGCACAGCACGTCATCTGATACCCCGTTCACCGCGGCGGCAAAGCGTTCGATCTGCGCCAGAAGCGGATCGATCTTGGCAAAGCTCTGGCCCTCATGGCGGCGCAGGGGCTTGGACCATTCGATTTCACCGGAGTCGCTGCGACCCCAGCGGGTCAGGGACGGGAAGGCAACCGCGCCTTCGGTGCCGATGATGCGCACATAATCCTCGCCCGAGGCGGCGATGGCGGGGTTTTCACCTGTCGCGCCCTCAAACGCCCAAGGTGAGGCGCCCGCGTCCGACATCAGGAACTGGCCCAAAGCGCCGCTGGCAAAGCGCAGGTTGATGGCGGCGGTATCCTCGACCGCCAAGCCGCGCTGCGCGTTCGAGACCATGGCCTGCACACTGGCAATCTCGCTGACCATAAAGCGGATGAGGTCCAATTCGTGGCTGAGGTTGGTCATCATCACGCCTGCACCCGGTTGGCAGCGCCACGGCGTGTCGTAATAGGTGTTGTGCTTGCGCAGGGACCACAGGCCCTGCACGGCGACGATATCCCCGATCTGCGCCAGTTCCTGACGAACGGCGACGCTGAACGGGTGGCAGCGGCGATGGTGGCCGCAAAAGAGGGGCGCATCGCCCGCCGCGGCGATCAGGGCATCGCTTTCGCCCACAGTGCCGGTCAGGGGCTTTTCAATGATCCCCGCCCAACCTTTGCCAAGGATCTGCAGGCCGCTTTCGTGGTGCAATTGGGTGGGCGTGGCCGAGATCGCCGCGCAGGTTTCACTTGGTGCATCGTCGATGCTGGCCACCGCATTCAGGCCCATTTGCTGCAACTCTGCACGGCGGGGGGCGTGGGGTTCGACCACGCAAGTCAGCGCGATTTGCTCGGACTTGGTGGCGACCTCCACATGGCGCATCCCGATGGAACCGCCGCCGATCACGCAAAGAGGAAGCTGTGCCGTCACATCACGGCTCCGACTTGCCAGGGGACGAATTCGTAATCACCAAGGCCCTGAGCCTCGGATTTCGACTGCTCGCCCGATGCCATGCGCAGCCACATCTCATAAATCTCGCGGCCGACCTGTTCGACGGTCGTGCCGTCGCTGATAATGGTGCCGGCGTTAATGTCCATGTCTTCGTGCAGACGGCTGTACATCTCGGTGTTGGTGGCGACCTTCATGGAAGGGCTAGGCTTCGCCCCGAAGGCCGAGCCGCGTCCGGTGGTGAAACACACAAGATTACAACCACTTGCGATCTGGCCGGTGACCGAGGCGGGATCGTAGCCGGGGCTGTCCATAAAGGTGAAGCCCTTGGCGGTCACGGGTTCTGCGTATTTGTAGACGCCATTCAGCGGGGTGGTGCCGCCTTTGGCTGCCGCGCCCAAGGATTTCTCAAGGATGGTGGTCAGTCCGCCCTTTTTGTTGCCGGGGCTGGGGTTGTTGTCCATGCTGCCGCCGTTGCGTTCAGTGTAGCCTTCCCACCAGTGGATCAGGTCGATCAGCTTGTCGCCGATCTGGCGGTTGGCGGCGCGGGCGGTCAGCAGGTGTTCTGCCCCATAGATTTCAGGAGTTTCAGCAAGAACGCCGGTGCCGCCTTGGGCGACCAGCAGATCACAGGCGTAACCGACGGCGGGGTTGGCGGTGATGCCGGACCAAGCGTCCGATCCGCCGCATTGCAGGGCCACCATCAGCTCGGACGCGGGGCATTCCTGGCGGGTGGCTTTGTTGACCTCTGGCAGCATGGCGGTGATCTTCTGAATACCCAGTTCCACGGTGCGGCGCAGGCCGCCAACGTCTTGAATATTCATGGTTTGGAAGAGGGGACCGGGGGTGAGGCCGTAGGCCTCGATCAGCCAGTCGATCTGCATCATCTCGCAGCCCAGACCTGCCATCAGAACGCCGCCCACGTTGGGGTTGCGGGCGTAGCCCCAAAGGGTGCGCTGCAAGAGCTCAAACCCCGTACCGTCGCCGCCCATAGCGCAGCCGGTGCCGTGGACAAAGGCGACCACGCCGTCTACGTTGGGATAGGCGGCCAGTTTGTCGTCGGTAAAGTGCTGCGCGATCATCCGCGCCGCCGTGGCCGAGCAGTTCACCGAGGTCAGAACCGCGATGTAGTTCCGTGTGCCCACGCGTCCCGTTGCGCGGCGGTAGCCCATGAAAGTATCAATCTTTTCAGACGGTTCCACGGGGCGCAGGTTGGTTCCGAACTCATAGGCCATGTCCACATTGCGGAACTCAAGGTTATGGGTGTGGACGTGGCTGCCCTTGGCGATGTCCTCGGCGGCGTAGCCGATCAGCTGCGCGTATTTCAGGACCGGCGCGCCTTTGGCGATGTCCTGCGTGGCCATCTTGTGGCCGCGGGGAATGGGCTGGATGGCACCTTCCTGACCCACTTCCAGAGGGGCTTTGGCGGTGACGACATTGTCTGCTTCCGAGAGGCGGACGGTCTTCATGGCGGTCTCCAAATCGCGGGAGTCTGGGAGGCGCAAACGGTCGAAAAATCAGGGTCTGGTTCGCGTCTGGCAGACGTATGGCAAAGGTATGTACGTTGGCCTGTTTCGGGCCGGTGCCCCGGATCGCCGTAAAAGGCATCGGACGGGGCGGAAATGGGTCCGGCAGAACCGCTGCCGGTCGGTCGTGGAGGCGGGGCAGCGCGGGTTACCGCGCCGCCCCTTTGTCAGAGGTCCGTTAGAGGAACAGCGTCACAATCGGCGGCCAGATCAGCAGGACCGAGAGGGCCAGCAGCTGGATCGCGATGAACGGCAGGAACCCACGGAAGATGTCGGTCAGGCTGATGTGTGCCGGAGCCACGGACTTCAGGTAGAAGGCTGCGGGGCCGAAGGGCGGCGACAGGAAGCTGACCTGCATGTTCATACAGAAGACCACACCGAACCAGACTGCGACGTGCTGGGGCTGAAGGTGACCCAGATACCCGATCTCGTCCACGGGCAGGCGCAGTACGATGGGCAGGAACACCGGCATGATCAGCAGCACGATACCAACCCAGTCCATGAACATGCCCATGATCAGGAAGATGAACATCATCACAAAGATCACGCCCATGGTCGGCAGGTCCGAACCCACGATCAGGTTCGCCACATAGGTCGGACCACCGGCCAGAGTATATGCAGCAGCCAGAGCGGCAGCGCCGATGGTCACCCAGATGATGGTGCCGGTCGACTTCAGCGTACGCATGAGGCTGTCCCAGACGATGTCAAAGGTCATCTCGCGGCGCAGGACGCTGATCACGAAGACCGCAACCACACCCATACCAGCGGCTTCGGTGATGCCGGTGATACCGCCGTAGATCGAGCCAAGCACAACGCCGATCACCACGATGGGAGCGACCAGACCTTTGCCCATTTCCCAACCTTCGTTGGTGCGCGCCTTGCCGACGATGACAAAGACAACCGCCAGCGACAGGATCAGGGCACCTGCCAGATAGGGCAGGTCAGAGACCATCCCAAGCAGGATCGGATCAACGCCTTCGACAACTTCGTTCATGCCGGTGACGGTGAAGAACAGGTTGCGCAGGATCAGGGCACCGATGATCCAGATCGACAGACGGCCAAGGAAGCCCAGGAACATCAGACCCTTTTCACCGCCTTTGGGGGCAGAAGGATCTTCGGCGGGCAGGGGTGCCATGTCGGGGTTCATCTGGGTACGTACAAGGATGTAGACCATGAAGAACGACGCCAGCATGAAACCGGGCAGGAACGACGCGGTGAACAGGGCCTTGATCGAGGTCTCGGTCACCAGACCGTAGAAGATCAGAACGATCGACGGGGGGATCATGGTACCCAGCGAGCCCGACGCACAGATGGTGCCGATTGCGAGGTTCTGGTTATAGCCAAGACGCAGCATCTGGGGCAGGGCGATGAGGCCCAGAAGAACCACTTCGCCGCCGATGATGCCGGACATGGCCGCCATGATCACCGCCATCAGCGAGGTCACCAGAGCGATACCCCCACGGGTGCGCGAAAGCCATGTGTTCAGCGAGCTGTACATGTCCCGAGCGATGCCTGACCTCTCAAGTAGAGCGGCCATAAAGATGAACAGTGGCACCGAGATCAGTACGTAGTTCGTCATCTGGCGGTAGACCGCCTGTCCCAGAACCGAGAACGGTCCCTTGCCGAAGGTCTTGAACAGGATGTCGACGTCGAACTTGAGGACCAGCGTGACGACCGCAAGGAAGGCCGAGGCAAAGCCAAGGGGCATCCCGATCGCCAGCAGCGCGAACATCCCGAGTAGCAGGATGAGGCTGAGGGTTCCGATATCAACCATAATTACTTGTCCTCCAGAGTACGGCGCAGCATTTCGATCTCGGTTTCGTCGATATCGTCATGGGCGTGGTGCTCGGGTGCTTTGTTCCAGTCGGCGATCAGGTTCGAGACGGCCTGAATGGTCACCAGAACGATAATGAAAAGAATTGCGGGTTTGACGGTGCCGGGGATCGGCGGATCCCATGCGGTGCCAAAGCCTTCCAGACGCAGCATACGGGTCATGGCGTCATTGTAGCCGCCCCAGACCAGCGTGAAGGTGAAGATGACGATCAGCGAGACCGAGATCACATCCGCCACTTTCTGCATCCAGCGGGGGAACATGTCATAGATGACATAGATACGGATGTGGCTGCGCTGCTGCATGGCGTATTGGCCGGCCAGCAGGAAGATGAAAGACGCGATCCACAGAGACAGTTCGTTCGCCCAGAGGGTCGGGGCGTTGAACGCGTAGCGGGCGACCACCTCGTAGAACATGACGATCACAACGAAGGCGATCGAGATCATCGCCAGACGCGAGGTCACAAGGCTGAGGTAGTCGAAGAAACCACTGGGCTTGTCCTCGATCGCGCCGACGGTATCGGACAGGAAGAGAGAACCAAACAGAAGTGCAAGTGACATCGATGCAAGGAAGATCTGGACCATGGGCTTGCCCTTGGGTCGGATCATGTCAAACATCGTGATGGGTTCGGCAGACACCGCGTTCATGGCTAGGATGCCAACGAACAGCAGAAGTGTCAGAGCAGTAAAGCCGATCATGCCCTTTTTGACCGGTCCTCTGAGGGACCCTAGCCAAACGCTTTCGGTAACCATGATGAAAAAATCTCCCGGCCTGTCACCCGACGCATATGTCCGGGTGAGAAAAGGCGGGCCAGGGCGACTGGCCCGCCGAAGGGGTTCAGGCTGTAAGGTCTTGTATTAAGACCGGATTACTTTGCCAGCAGGCCAAGCTGACCCAGGTAGGTGCGGTGGCTTTCAACCAGCGCCGCTGCCTCGGGGGTCTTGGCTGCCCAACCGTCCCATGCTTTCTGGGCGGCCGCGCGGAAGTCTGCGCGGTCTTTTTCCGACCAGTTGTACAGGGTCACACCGTTTGCGGCCAGTTCAGCTGCTGCTTCGGCGTTCTTCTTCTCGTTCGACAGAGCGGTGTGCAGGGTCAGTTTCTGCATCGCAGTGTCGATGATGCGACGGTGCTTCTCGCTCAGGCCGTCCCATACTTCTTTGTTACATGCCAGGTGGTCCGACGGCATCGAGTGGAAGCCGGGGTAGGTGGCGTGCTTCACGATGTCATACAGACCCAGGCCAACGTTGTTGTAGAGGCCCGAAGCGTCCGCACCGTCGATGATGCCGGTTTCCAGCGCGGTGAAGATCTCGGTGAAGTCCATCACGATGGGCGTTGCGCCCATTTCGGTGAAGATTTCGGTCTCCAGGCCCGGGGGCGAACGGAATTTCCAGCCCTTCAGATCTGCGGGGCCTGCGATGGGCTTGGACGACGACAGGGATTCCTGACCGTAGAGCCACCAGCCGATCAGCTGCATGCCGTTTGCGTTGTACAGTGCCTGAGCCGCGTCATAACCGCCGCCGTAATACAGCCACGAAATCTGCTGCCAGGGGGTGTCATAGCCACCCATGATGTCACCAACGAACTGGAACGCAGGGTTCTTACCGGTCTGGTAAGCGCCGCCGGTCATGTCACAGTCCAGAATGCCGTTCACAGCCGCATCCCAGGTCTCGGTGGTCGCAACAACCGACGAGCTGTAGAACATCTCGATCGCGATCTCGCCGCCCGACATGGTCTGGATGTCATCGACAAAGCCAGCTGCCAGTTTGCCCGAGGGATGCTCGGTCGCGTAGTGCGTCTGGATGCGCAGGGTCACGTCTGCTGCCGATGCGGCACCAGCGGCCACGGCGGCCAGAGCTGCGGATGCAAGAAGCTTGCTGAGTTTCATTCGTAATCCTCCCTATGGCGGCCTCCTCTGCCGCCGATTTATCCCTAAGAACCACGCTTGAGTGTGGCCCTGCGGTCGAATGGTATACCATCCTGAAAAGACGCTAGCGAAACCGTTGCAGACAATCAACGACTTTTGGTATACCAAATTTGAAAAAATAGATAACTGCGCTGTCGATGGGCCTGTGGTTCGGGTAAAAAGCGTTTAATAACGGGGAGTTGGCCTGAAATGATCGAAGAAACACTGGCCGAACAGATTGCGCGGCAACTGCGACGTGACATTCTGCGCGGAAAGTTGGCGCCGGGCTCTTCTATTAAAGAACGGGACAACGCCGCAGAGATGGGCGTCAGCCGGACCCCTATGCGCGAGGCCATCAGAATTCTTGCCAAAGAGGGGCTGGTGATTCTGCGTCCCGCCCGCAGCCCGATCGTGGCCGAACCCAGCATCAAAGAGATTTCCGATCAGGTCGAGGTTCTGCTGGCACTGGAAAAACTGTCCGCAGAACTGGCCTGCAAGAACGCCACCGAAGAAGATCTGGCGGAACTGGAACGGATTCAGGAATACGTGGATCTGAATTTCGACGGCTCGGACCCGCTGGATATGTTCGAAGTGGACATGTCCTTCCATTCCGCCATCGCGCGGGCGTCGGGCAATGACGTGATCGCCGACATGCACCGCACCCTGCTTGAGCGCCTCTGGCGCGCCCGCTATCTAGCCGCCCGCCGCCGCCGCAACCGCGCGCGTGTGGTCCTGCAGCACGGAGCGATTCTGGACGCGCTGAAAGCCCGCGACCGGGTCGCGGCGCTGGAAGCCATCGAGGCCCATTTGGGCCATCTGGAACACGATATCCGCGAGGTTATCGAACAAGAAGCCGAGGCGAATATGGTCTCGGGGACATCATAGGAGAGAGTGATGAAATTATTGCGTTTTGGCCCTGCTGGCGAGGAGAAGCCGGGCATTCTGGACAGCGACGGCAACGTGCGCGACCTGAGCGGCAAAGTGGCCGATTTCGCAGGTCAGGGCGTGTCGCTGGCCGCATTGGACGCAATCCGTGCGATTGATGTGAATAGCCTTCCCGTGGTGGAAAACCCCGGCCGGATCGGCTCTTGCGTGGCGTCGGTGCCGAATTTCTTCTGCATCGGTCTGAACTACGCCAAGCACGCCGCCGAAACCGGTGCCGAGCCGCCGAAAGAGCCGATTATCTTTAACAAAGCCACCAGCGCTCTGTCGGGTCCCTTCGACAACGTGGTGATTCCCAAGAACTCGGTCAAATCGGACTGGGAAGTGGAACTGGGTGTGGTGATCGGCAAGGACGCCAGCTACGTCAGCGAAGACGACGCGCTGGACTACGTTGCGGGCTACTGCGTGATCAACGACATGTCCGAGCGCGAGTTCCAGATCGAAAAGGGCGGCCAGTGGGTCAAAGGCAAATCGGCCCCCACCTTCGGCCCGACCGGCCCCTATTTGGTCACCGCCGATGAGGTGCCGAACCCGCAAGCACTGGCTCTGAGCCTGGATCTGAACGGCGAGACCGTGCAGAATTCAAACACTGACGACATGATTTTCACCGTCCGCCAGATCATCAGCTACATGAGCCAGTTCATGCAGCTGCAGGCGGGCGACATCATCGCCACCGGCACGCCTTCGGGTGTGGGCATGGGCATGAAGCCCCAGCGCTTCCTCAAGCCCGGTGACAAGATGACCGTGCGCATCGAAGGTCTGGGCGAGCAAGAGCAAACCGCCGTCGCCTACAGCTGATTTGCGTCGCAAAGATTGACAGAGGGGCTGCCTTTCGGGGCGGCCCTTATTTGTTTGCAGCACTCGGCGGTGCTGGCGGGACTGTGAGTATTTGGATCAAGAAGAAACTGCTGCTTCTTTATTGCATAAATACTCATTCATAGCCGATCGCCTACTGATCGAACCCTATGGTTGTTGGCGCGATTTATCTCGAAATGTGGTTCACCTTGTACGGCATGGATTTGAGTATTTGGGCAATAAAGAAGTCAGGGACTTAATCGTCTTTGCGTAGCAGGTAGATGTCCATGCACCATCCATGCTTTTTGCGGGCCTCGGCGCGGGTTTCGATGATGTCTTGGGTGATATCGCTCAGGGGGCCGGAGCGGCGGATTTCATTGGGCATACCTGCGAAGGCGGTCCAGTAGATGGTGATGCCCGTTGGGTCCAGATGCCGGAAGCTACAGGCACCGTCGAGCATCACGACGACTGTATCCACTTTGTTCGGCCAGCCGTTATCGCGCAACTGGCGGCCTGTGGTGATGGTAAAGGGTCCGTTGATCCGGTTCAGCGGGATGGCGTGGCCTGCGGTCAGGGTCTGGATCGAAGTGATGCCGGGAATCACTTGTGTGGTGATTCGGGTCTGTTTTGTGAGGCGGTCTGCGATGCGTAGGGTGCTGTCGTAGAGAGAGGGGTCTCCCCACACCAGAAAGCCGACGGTGCCGCCCGATGGCAGGGCCTTTTGCATCGCGTCCAGCCAGACGGCGGCGATGGCGTCGTGCCAGTCGTCTACGCGCTGACGGTAGTCGGTGGTGGCCTCGTCCCGAATGGGCAGGGTGAATTCATGGATCGGGGTGTCGCCGGTCAGCACATCGGCGCAGATCTGGCGGCGCAGGCCTGCGAGGTCATCTTTATCCGCGCCTTTGTGGGGGATGAGGATGGCATCGCAGCTGTTCAGGGCTTCGATCGCTTCAAGGGTCAGGTGCTTGGGGTTGCCTGAGCCGATCCCCACCAGTTTCAGGGTATAGGCCATCAGTCCGCCAGCGGTCCGTAGAGGATAAGGGCGGGTTGGGTGCTTTCCGCGCCTTCAAGGCTATCTGCCAGTTCCGCGATGGTGCTGCGGGTCAGGACCTCATCTGGTTTCGAGACCCCTTCGCAGAGCATAGCGGGGGTGTCGGCGGGCATGCCGTGTTTGATCAGTTCGGCTACCATCTGGGCAAAGGTGCGTTTGCCCATGTAGACTGCTGTGGTGGCATTCGCATCGGCTAGAGCGGCCATGTTCAGCTGGTCGGGCAGGCCGCCTGTCACATCATGGCCGGTGACGAATTGCAGGCGGCGTGCGGTGAGGCGGCGGGTCAGGGGAATGCCAGCGGCAGCGGCGGCAGCCGAGGCGGTGGTGACGCCGGGGACAATTTCATAGGGGATGCCGTGGGCGCGCAGAGCGATGATTTCTTCTTCCAGACGGCCATAGATGCCGGAATCGCCGGATTTCAGGCGCACGACTTTGGCCCCTTGGCTGGCGTAATCCACCAGAAGCTGGCTGACGTGGTCCTGTTTGGGGCTGGGACGGCCAGCGCGTTTGCCGACGCCGATCAGGTCGGCTTCGGGTTTTACATGTTCCAGAATCGGAGCTGCACCCAGATCGTCATAGAGGATCGCGTCGGCCTCTTTCATCCGGTTCAGGGCCTTGAGGGTCAAAAGCTCTGGATCGCCGGGGCCTGAGGATACGAAACTGACAAAGCCGCTCATGTGGCCTCCGAAATCATGTGAAAGAACGTGCCGGTGGCGTGACCTTTGACCGAGCCGGTTTCGGGCACGTCGGCCCCATTGGCATCGGTGACATGGGCCAGAGGCGCGTCCGGTTGTTCCAGAATGGTTGAATAGTGGAATTCATGGCCGCGCAGGCGGGCCTTGGCGCTGTACCCCGGCAAGGGGGCGTGCAGATCGGCCAGACGGTAGCCGAGGTGCATCTTGCGTTTCTCATAACTGGTCACAAGACCCAAGAGCCCTGCCATCTGGTGGCGGGTGCCGTCTTTGTCAATCAGGGCCGTGCCCATAGCCATGTAGCCGCCGCATTCGCCGTGGACGGGGCAGGTTTCGGCAAAGGCTTGCAGGCCGCTGCGGAAGTTCTGCGCCGCTGCGATTTTGCCTGCGTGCAGTTCGGGGTAGCCACCGGGCAGCCAGCAGACGTCGGCGCTGGGATCGGGGGCTTGGTCCGCAAGGGGGCTGAAGGGCAGGATCTCGGCGCCGGCGGCGCGCCAAGCGTTCAGCTGGTGCGGATAGACAAAGCTGAAGGCTGCGTCACGAGCCAGGGCGATGCGCTGACCGGGGGGCGGACAGGGGCGCGGCTGGATCGCTGGGGGCTGGGTTTGCACGGCGGCGGCGCGGATCGCGTTCAGGTCCACATGCTCGGCTACGAAACTGGCGGCAGCCGAGAGGATGCGGTTCAGATCCGAATGCTCTTCTGCTTGGACAAGGCCAAGGTGCCGCTCGGGCATCTCGATGTCCTTCATACGTGGAAGCGATCCCAGAACGGTGATGCCTGCATCGGCCATGCCCGCGCGGACCAGCGCGTCATGGCGGGGACTGGCGACGCGGTTCAGCACAACGCCTGCCACCTGCACATCGGGGCGCATCAGGGTAAAGCCTTTGGCAACGGCGGCGGCGGATTGCGCCTGTCCCGACACGTCAATCACCAGCACCACGGGCCAGCCCATCAGGGCGGCCACATCGGCGCTGGCCCCTGATCCGGTTTCACCGGGGCAGGCGACGCCGTCGAAGAGACCCATCGAGCCTTCGGCCAGCACGATATCCGCGCCTTCTGCGGCTTGGACCAGATCGGCCATCAGGCCACGGCCCATGGCCCAACTGTCAAGGTTGACCGAGGTCCGTCCTGCGGCTGCGGTGTGGAAGGCCGGATCGATATAGTCAGGGCCGCTTTTGAACGGTTGCACCGTCAGGCCCTGATCGGACAGAGCGCGGCACAGACCCAGCA
This sequence comes from Donghicola tyrosinivorans, assembly GCF_003003355.1. Taxonomy (GTDB): domain Bacteria; phylum Pseudomonadota; class Alphaproteobacteria; order Rhodobacterales; family Rhodobacteraceae; genus Donghicola; species Donghicola tyrosinivorans. The sequence continues at coordinate 104,598 of NZ_PVTQ01000011.1, read as the reverse complement.
TCAGGGTTGTCTTGCCCGTGCCAGAGGCGGGCGCCGAGATCAAAAGGCCCTTGGGCAGCATCATTCGGTTCCTTCGGGAAAGCGCGGGTTGGTGCCAAGCGGACGGTAGCGACGATCATAGTCTGCCGCATAGAGGCAGGATTCGTCGAAGTCTTCGGCGCCAAGGGCGTGGCCGACCATGATCAGGGCGGTGCGGCCCCGTTCGCCTTGGGTTGCCTCGATCACCGTGCCAAGGGTGGCTTTGATGATCTTCTGGTCGGGCCAAGTGGCGCGCCAGATCACGGCGACGGGGCAATCGCTGCCGTAGCTGGGCGAAAGGCGGTCAACCACCTCTTCCAGTACGTGGACGGACAGGTGCACGGCCAGCGTCGCGCCGGTCTTGGCAAAGTTCTCAAGCGTTTCGCCATCGGGCATGCTTGAGGCGCGGCCAGAGGTGCGGGTCAGGACCAGTGACTGGGCGACACCCGGCAGGGTCAGTTCTGCGCCCAAGGCAGCAGCGGCAGCGGCGAAAGAGGGCACACCGGGGGTGACGTCATAGGCGATGCCTTCAGCCCGAAGGCGGCGCAACTGTTCGCCCATGGCAGACCAGACCGACAGATCGCCCGAGTGCAGGCGGGCCACGTCATGGCCAGCGGCGTCGGCGGCTTTGATCTCGGCCACGATATCGTCAAGCGACATGGAGGCGGTGTTGACGATCTTTGCGCCTTCGGGGCAGTGGGTCAGCAGTTCCTCAGGCACCAGCGAGCCTGCGTAAAGACAGACCGGGCAAGAGGCGATCAGGTCGCGCCCGCGCAGGGTGATCAGGTCAGCCGCGCCGGGGCCGGCGCCGATGAAGTGAACGGTCATGTCAGAGATCCTTCAGCAATTGCGGCGGTGGCCATGCCGTCTTGGGTTTGCACGCGGGGTCCTAGCAGGCGGGCCTGCGGTCCTGCGGCAGCAAGAGCGGCGGCCTCGGCCAGTGATCCGGTGCCGAAACGGGCGGCCACGCGGGGGGAATGGGTCAAAACGGGTTGGTTTGCAAGATCGCCCTCAGGCACGGCGATCAGGGGCAGGCCAAGGGTTGCGGCCAGCGCTTTGATTTGCGGCGCTTGGGCTTTGCCTTCGGCGGTGGCCAGCGCGTCGGGTCTGTGGCCTGTCAGGGCGATGGCCTGAGCAAGGGCGCTTTCCGGCGCAGTAGAGCGGAAGCCGAGACCTGCGATTTTCATCGGGTGACGCTCCATTGCAGGATCGGGCGGGCGCGGTCCCATCCGCGCATGCGGCCCAAGGGGGCGCTTTCCGCCAGTTCCGCCCGCAGCAGGTCTCCGCCATGCATGCCGTGCCAGTTCAGCAGCAGGCTTTCGGTTTCCAGCGTGACGGCGTTTGCCACGATGCGGGTGCCGGTGGGCAAGGTGTCCCAAAGGTGCTGCATCAGGGCAGGGCTGTTGCCGCCGCCGATGAAGACCGCATCGGGGGTGGGCAGGTTCATGAGGCCCTCAGGCGCAGTGCCTAGGACGCAGGTCAGGCGGTGATCCAAGCCGAATTGCGCGGCGTTCTGGCGGATGTTGGCACAACGATCCTGACGCGGTTCAAGCGCGACAGCGGTACAGCCGTTTGCGGCCAGACACCATTCCACCGAGATCGAGCCCGAGCCGCCGCCGATGTCCCACAGCACCTCATTCACCCTTGGGGCAAGGGCCGAGAGGGTCAGGGCGCGGACGGGACGTTTGGTGATCTGCCCGTCGCTGGCAAAGAGATCATCCTTGAGGCCAGAGGCGCGGGGCAGGCCTTTATCACCGGCGCAGTCGATGGCGATGACCACGGGGGCGTCGACCTCAACCAGATCAAAGGTCTCGGCAGTGATGGTGCGCACGCGTTTGCGGGTGCCGCCAAGCCGTTCCAGCACGTGGCAGGTCGAGGGGCCAAAGCCGTTGTCGGTCAGCCAGTCGGTGATCTGTTCCACCGCTGCGCCGTCGCGCAGGGTGCAGATGGCGCGGACGCCACGGCCAAAGATGGGGCGCAGGCGGTCAAAGGGGGCGGCGTGCAGGCCGATGCACAGAGTCTCTTCCATGCGCCAGCCAAGCTCGTTCGCGGCTAGGGTGAAGCTGGATTTGGCGGGAACGCTGGTCCATTCCTCAGGCGACAAGTGCTTGGCCAAAGTGGTGCCAGCGCCGAACCAGAACGGATCGCCAGAGGCGAGGACCACCACGTTTCGGCCCCTCTCGGCCAGTACCGGATCGATGCTGAAAGGCACGGGCCATGCGCGGCCACGGTCGGTGATCCCCAGTAGGGTCAAGTGGCGCGGGCCGCCAAAGATGACTTCGGCACGGGCGATCAGATCACGGCTTGCATCCGAGAGGCCGCCCGGTCCATCTTCCGCCAGCCCGATGATGCTTAACCAAGGTTCAGACATGACACGCATCCTTCTTCTTGGTGGAACCACCGAAGCCATGAAACTTGCCGCGACGCTGGCCGATTATCAGGTGGATGCGGTGTTCAGCTACGCGGGCCGGACGAACAACCCCGTCGAGCCCCCGCTGCCTACCCGCGTGGGCGGCTTTGGTGGCGTGGATGGCCTGCGTCAGTATCTGCGCGATGAGGGCATCACCCATGTGGTGGACGCCACACATCCCTTTGCCGCGCAGATGAGCCAGAACGCTGTTGAGGCCTGCACCGCCGAAGGCATTGATCTGTGCGCGTTGGAGCGCGGACCGTGGCGCAACAAACCCGGTGACAGCTGGAAGAACGTGACCGACATGGCGGGTGCTTTGGCGGCACTGCCTGACAGCCCGCGCCGGATCTTTCTGGCGATTGGCCGTCAGCACGTGGCCGAGTTTGCCGCCAAGCCCCAGCACCATTACCTGCTGCGTCTGGTCGATGCGCCCGAGAGCGATCTGCCGGTGCCGAATGCCTCGGTCGTGCTGGCGCGTGGGCCATTCGATCTGGCGGGCGACAGGGCGCTGTTGCAAGAGCATAAAATCGATCTGATCGTCGCCAAAAACTCGGGCGGGGTCGGGGCGCGAGCCAAGCTGGACGCGGCCCGAGAGCTGGGCATTCCGGTCATTCTGATCGACCGTCCCCATATCCCGACGCGCCCGATCATGCGGACCGTGACCGATGTGATGGACTGGCTGGATCATGCGCTTGAGGCGGACGGCTTGGCGTAACGGGGGGTGTAGACGTGGGGGCCGACACGGCGGGTGTCGGCATTGCCCACGATGACCACAGTACGCATGTCGGCCATCTCTGGTGTGGCTTCGCCCAAGGTGACGGTCAGCAATTCCTGCGTCGGCTTCGTCACGTCTTTCGCAAATGAAATCAGAACATTAGGCCCGCATTCTTCACGTAGAATCTCAAGTGCGCGACCGAACTGGTGCGGGCGGGATTTGCTGCGCGGATTGTAGAAGGCCATCGAGAATCCGGCTTGCGCGGCTAGCCGCAGGCGATGCTCGACCAGCTCCCACGGTTTGAGGTTGTCGCTGAGGTTGATGGCCGCGAAGTCATGGCCCAGAGGCGCCCCAAGGCGCGAGGCAGCGGCCAGCATGGCGGTGATGCCGGGCAGGACGCGGATATCCAGATCGTGGAATTCGGGACGGGCCTCTAGCGCCTCGAACACGGCCGAGGCCATGGCGAAGACGCCCGGATCGCCGCTGCTGACCACAACAACGGTGCGGCCTTCGGCGGCCATTTCTAGTGCGTGGGTGGCGCGGTCTACCTCAACGCGGTTGTCTGATCCGTGCAGGGTCAGACCGTCGCGGGGCTGGACGCGGGCCACATAAGGAAAGTAGCCGACGATATCGGTGGCTTCATCCAGCGCGGATTGCACTTCGGGTGTGATCAGATCGTCGGCGCCGGGGCCAAGACCTGCGATGATGACTTTACCGCTCATGGGCGTCTCCCGTGGCCGTGGACAACGATGATGCTGAAATAGGGAACCTCGTCGCCGATGTCGGTCAGTTTCTGCACCGTTTGGGTGGGCATGGTGCCCCGTTCTACGATCCATGCATCTTGCAGGCGGCCTGCGGCCTGCAATGCGGCGCGGACCTTTGGTAGGTTGCGGCCGATTTTCATGAAGATCAGCGCGTCAGAGTCGGCGGCGCGGCGGTTCAGTTCCTCTTGCGGCAGAGTGGACATGCAGACGGTCAGTACATCGTCGCCCCATGTGATGGGCATGCCGGTGGCGGTCCAGCAGCCGGACATGCCGGTGATGCCGGGGATGACTTCAACCTCGCAGCGGCCTTGCAGGCGGCTGTGCAGGTGCATGAAGCTGCCGTAGAAGAACGGATCGCCTTCGCACAGGACAATGACATCCTCATCTGCGGTCAGGGCGTGCAGACGGTCGGCCCAGTCATCGTAGAACGCCCCAAGCACGCGGTTGTATTCGGGATCGCTGAAGTGGATCTCGGTCGTGACGGGGTATTCCATCGGGTGTTCGATGGCGGTCGCGGGCAGCATGCCTTCGACGATCTGGCGGGCCTGACCTTTGCGCCCCTCTTTGCGGAAGTAGGCCACATGGCGGGCGGTCCCGATCAGGCGATGGGACTTGACGCTCATGAGGTCCGGATCGCCGGGCCCGAGGCCGACGCAGATCACCTTGCCCATCGGTTATTCCTTCCAGCTGGCCAGCGCGTTCACCGCGGCCACAGTGATGGCCGAGCCGCCCAGACGGCCTTCGACGATCATCGAAGGAACAGGCAGGTCGGCCATCAGTGCATCCTTGGATTCGCGGGCGCCGACAAAGCCCACGGGGCAGCCGATGATGGCGGCAGGGCGCGGGCAGTCGGGGTCTTGCAGCATGTTCAAGAGGTGAAACAGCGCCGTGGGCGCGTTGCCGATGGCCACTAGTGCGCCCTCCATATGGGGACGCCACAGTTCGACCGCGGCGGCTGAACGGGTGTTCTGCATTTCGGCGGCCATTTCGGGGACGCGCGGGTCTTGCAAGGTGCAGATGATCTGGTTGTCGGCGGGCAGGCGCGGACGGGTGATCCCTTCGGAGACCATGCGCACGTCGCACAGGATCGGCGCGCCATTTGCCAGTGCGGCGCGGGCGGTCTCGGCCATGCCTTCGGAAAAGCGCACATGCTCTTCCAGACCCACAAAGCCCAGAGCGTGGATCATGCGCACGACCACAGGCTCTTCGTCCTTGTTGAAGCGGGCAAGGTTGGCTTCGGAGCGGATGGTGGCGAAGCTTTCCTTGTAGATCGCAGCGCCGTTGGTCTCATACACGTGGGGCATTCAGGGTCTTTCGTTCAGCAATTCGGGACGGGCGAGCAGGGTTTGGGAGCTCAGGCCCGTGCGGGTGGGGTGGCTGGCGGCGGTGCCGCCGACAATGAGGTCAAATGTCTCGGGCGCCGTGGCGGTCAGGGTTACGGGCGCGGCCGTGGGGTGGGCGCAGCCTTTGGCGCAGCCCGACACATGCAGCAGCGCTTGGGTATAGAAGGCCAAGGCGCGGGCGGTTGGACGTGTTTCGCTAAGCGCCTGCGGGCAGCCGGGGGCACCGGTACAGGCGGTGACGTGCAAGAGCGGGCTGAAGGGATCGGTGATCAGCCCTTCGGTGGCGGGAATACTGCTGGCCCCTTCCAGTAGCACCATGCGCCACGGGGTCAGGCGGATTGCGGCGGTTTGCGCAAGCGTGCGCAGGGTGTCTGTCGTCATCTGGCCAAATTCCAGCGCGACCATGAAGCCCTGACAGGCCTTGCCGGGGGCGAAGGCCAACTGGTTCGGCAGCATCGGGGCGCAGTGGCTGTCGGGCAGTTGAACGTCGGGCTTGGCCAGATGGCGGGCCATGCGGCCACGGCCATCTTTCACGCCGCCGGTGTCAAGGAACCAGCGGGCGAGGGTCAGCGCGGCCTCGGCGGCGCTGTCTGCTGTGACGGGCAGGCCCTTGGTCGAGCCATCCGCGCGGACGATCAGGCCGTGGGGTGTGCGTTCAATCCGGATATCTGCGGGGGTGTCTTGCAGCACAGGGTCCGCGCCGCAATCGATGGCGTAGCCGAATTTGCCGGGGGTGGCGGGGGCGTCCTCGGCCGCGAGGGCCAGCATCAGATCGGTGGCGACGCGGTGGCTGTCGTCGCCATGACGCCAGAACGGGGTCAGGACAATGTTGCGGCGGGTTTCGCGGGCCACATCCTGATCGATCATGTTCAGCATCCGCAGCCCGTCGATCAGCGGCGCGTGGCTGGCTTCGGTGACGCCGCGGATTTGCAGGTTGCCACGGTTCGACACATCTAGCAGGCCGTCGCCGTAGGTCTGCGCCAGATCAGCGATTTGCGCGGCCTGTGTCTGGCTGAGCCGCCCGAGGGGCGCACGGACGCGCACCACCAGACCATCGCCCGATTGCATGGGACGCAGGGCACCGGGGCACCAGCCCTGAATGATCGGGCCTTGGTTCACAGGATCGCTCATGACAGCGCCTCCAGTTCGGCAATGATCGAGTTTCGGCGCGTCACCCAAAGGCCTGCGTCCATCAGCGCGCGGAAGCGGTCCTTGAGGGCCTGTAGCGCCTGCGGGTTCGCGTCGGCCATGAAATCGGTCAGGTCATCACGGCCAAGGGTGGCCTCATAGTATTGGTCAAACAGATGCCCGCCGACGACACCCGCCAGATGGGCAAATGCGGCCATGTGATCCAGCGTTGCCGCGATCTCTGCCGCGCCACGGAAGCCGTGGTGCATCATGCCATTGGCCCAATCGGGGTTGGCGGCGCGGGCGCGGACCGTGCGGGCGATCTCTTCGTTCAGGGACCGCGCACGGGGGCGGTCGGTCTGCGTGGCGTCCATGTGGTAAAGGCTGGGGGCCTGTTGCCCAAGGCGGGCCATGGCGGCGGCAAAGCCTGCCTCATGGGCGGCATAGTCGCTGGCCATCAGCACATCGGTTTCGGGCAAGTCCTGTAGGTGGACAAAGCTGTCTGCGGTTTGCAGGCGCGTCTCTAGCGCGGCGCGGGCCTCGCGGATTTCGCCTTTGGCGTCGATGGCGTGAGAACTGGCGGCAAGCCATGCCTCGCCTGCGGCTTTGCGGGCCTCATCGCTGTAATCGTCCATCGCCGCGCCCATGTTCAAGCCATATTGGCCCGGTTTGGGACCAAAGACGCGGGGGGTGCGGGCGGCGTAGGGGTTATCCTCTGGCGTCTCTTCACGGTCGGCCAGTTTGTCGGCGGCGGCTTCGAACATCTGGGCAAGGCCGGGGAAGACATCACGGAAGAGGCCCGAGACACGCAAGGTCACGTCGATACGGGGGCGGTTCAAGAGGGCAAGGGGGATGACCTCGAACCCGCTGACGCGTTCCGATCCGTCGTCCCACTTGGGCGCAAGTCCCGCCAGATGCAGGGCCATGGCGAATTCCTCGCCTGCGGTGCGCATGGTGGCGCTGCCCCATAGGTCGATCACTAAGCCTCGCGGCCAGTCTCCGTGGTCTTGCAGGTGACGGCGCAGCAGTTCCTCGGCCAGCTTGACCCCATGGGCATGGGCGGCGCGCGAGGGAACCGAGCGGGGATCTGTGGTGTAAAGGTTCCGCCCCGTGGGCAGCACGTCTGAACGGCCACGGTAGGGCGAGCCCGACGGCCCAGCGGTAACGAAGCGTCCGCTCAGGGCGGCGTGCAGGCCAGCGGTTTCCTCGGCCCCGCAATCGCCGGTGCCAAAGATGTGCAGACCTTCGCCGTACTGGCTTTCCTTGATGTCACAGACAAAACGGTCGATGCGGGTGATCGCTTCGGCGGCAGAGGCGTCTTCGGGAATGCCAAGGTCGGCCTCAACGCCGGTCCCCTGCGCCTCGGCGCGAATGTCCTTGATCAGGCGGTCGCGGCGGGCGGGGTCAAGGCCGTCTGCGGTCGAGTATTCGTCTAGCAGGTGTTCAAGCCGTCCCATGCCCTCGGGCAGTTTGGTCTGCGCCATAGGGGGCGGCAGGTGGCCGATGGTCACGGCAGCGATGCGGCGCTTGGCTTGGGCGGCTTCACCGGGGTCATTGACGATGAAGGGATAGATCACGGGCAAATCGCGGATCAGTGCCTCGGGCCAGCAGGCGTCCGAGAGGGCCACGGATTTACCGGGCAGCCATTCCAGTGTGCCGTGGGCGCCGATATGGACCAGTGCGTCGGATTGGGCGCGGAGCCACAGGTAGAAGGCCACATAGCTGTGGCGCGGGGTACGCGACAGATCGTGGTAATCGTCATCGCGCACTGCAACATCGCCCCGTTCAGGCTGAAGGGCGACCAGCCCGTTACCTGCGTCAATGGCCGGAAAGAGGAAGGCATCCTCTTGGAACAGCGGATCGGTTTCCGGCTGGCCCCATGCGGCGTAAAGATCATCGCGCAGGGATTGGGGCAGGGTGTCCAGCGCCTCTAGGTATTCCGCCAGCGGGTATTCCAATGCCTCAGTGGTCAGGCGTTGGCCCAGATCGGTCTGGGGCTGGACGCTGTGGCCGCTGCCCGCCAGACCGGTCAGGATCTGTTCTGCCGAGGCAAGGGCATCCATGCCGACCGCATGGGCGATCTGGTATTGCTTGCCGGGATATGTCGAAAGCACCAGCGCGATGCGTTTGTCCGCAGTCGGTAAGGTGGCAAGGATGTGCCACGCTAGCACCCGATCAGCCAATGCCGCAATGCGTTCGGGGTTCGCACGGTGGGCAAAGCGCGAATACTCAAGCTCTGGGTCGCGCTTGGAAGGCTGCTTGAAGCTGGCAACACCGGCGAAGATGCGGCCGTCCACCTCTGGCAGTACCACATGCATGGCAAGATCGGCGGGCGACAGGCCCCGTTCAGCCTCTGCCCAATCCTTCTTGCGGGCGGTGGACAGGGCGATCTGGAACACCGGACAGCCTGCGGCATCAAGGGGCGAGGGCTCACCATCGCGCCCTTGGGCGGAAAAGGCGGTGGCGTTGACAATAGCGGCGGGGGCAAGGAAGGCGATCTGTTCGCGCAGCCAAGCACTGGCGTTCGGCGCCTTGAGGCTGCTGGCAAAGACGCCAAGAGCCTGAAAACCGCGCTCTTCCAGCGCCTCGATCATCGCATCCACGGGCGATGTATCTGCGGAGGTCAGGTAAGAGCGGTAGAAGGTCACCAGCGCCAAGGGACGGTGGTCGCGCTCTGGGATTGCGATGACACCTTTGGCTGGCAGGTAAAAGCCCGCATCAGGGACGGTCTTGGCACCGATGACGGGGGCCGCGTAAAGACCCGCTGCCAGCGCCAGTTGCGCCAATGCTGCTTGGGCCGCCACAGCGCCGCCTGCATCGCACAGGTGCTGTAGACGGCGCAGGGTGGACACAGGCAGTGTGCTAAGTTCATCCAGACGGGGGTCTTCGCGCCCGTCCGCAGGCAGGATCGCCAAGGCAATGCCTTTGCGCCGCGCCAAGTCTTGCAGCGTCGCTAGCCCGTAGGACCAATAGCTTTCGCCGCCGATCAGACGAACAAGGATGCCCTTGGCCCCTTCAAGCGTTTGCTCGGCGTAGACATCCACCGAGAGCGGATGTTTTAGCGCCACAAGGTTCGCCAGCCGCAAGCTGGGCAGCGATCCTTTGGCACGGTGATAGCCTGCCGCGAAAGCGCCAAGGTCCGAATCCGAGAAGGACAGCACAATCAGTTCCGAAGGCGTTTGCCCCAGATCTTGCGGTGTGTCGCTCTGGTCGAGCCCGTGACTTTCGCGGAAGACAACATGCATGGGTTAGACGCCCAGTGCTGCTTTGATGGCGGCCTCATCGATGTGGTCATGCTCGGCGATCACGACAAGCAAGGACGCACGAGGGCGGGTGCCCCAAGGCTGGTCATATTGCGCACGGATGCGGGTGCCCACCGCCTGCACTAGATAGCGCATCGGTTTGCCTTTGACTGCCACATAGCCTTTCACACGCAAGATGTTCTGGTCCTTTGCCATTTTCACAATGGCATCTTGCAACGCCTGAACATCTTCGACTTCGCCAAGATCGACCACGATGCTATCGAAATCGTCATGTTCGTGATCATCGTGCCCGTCATGGTGCGAGGGGCGGTTCTCCAGATCATCCTCAGCCGCGGCTTCCAGACCCAAGATCACGCGGGGGTCTACAACCCCGTCGGTGATGGCAATGATCGGCAGCTTGCGGGGGGCCTCAGCCTCGACCACCTCTTTGGCCTTCGCGATACCTGCCTCACCGGCCAGATCGGCTTTGGACAAGAGCACAATGTCGGCGCAGCTGATCTGATCCTCGAAGACCTCAGAGAGGGGCGTTTCGTGGTCAAGGCTGTCATCCGCTTCGCGCTGGGCCTGTACCGCATCCAGATCGGGGGCGAATTGACCGGCGGCCACAGCTTCGGCATCGGCCACGGCAATCACGCCATCGACGGTGATACGCGATTTGATCGCGGGCCAGTCGAAGGCCTTGAGCAGGGGCTTGGGCAGGGCCAGACCGCTGGTCTCAATGATGATATGCTCGGGCGTTTCGGGCAGGGCCATAAGCTGTTCGATGGTGGGGATAAAGTCATCGGCCACGGTGCAGCAGATGCAGCCGTTCGCCAGCTCCATGATGTTGCTTTCGGGGCAGTTCTCATCGGCACAGGATTTGAGAATATCGCCATCCACACCAGCGGTGCCGAATTCGTTGACCAACACAGCCAGACGCTTGCCCTGCGGGTTCTGCATCAGGTGACGGATCAGTGTGGTCTTGCCGGAACCGAGAAAGCCGGTGATCACGGTCACGGGGATTTTGGACAGATCGGACATGGTTACTCCTGCGGGGGAATGCGGGCAATGGATTGCTTGCGGAAAGCCTGAGGGCGTTCGCGCCACGGAACGATACCGTCGCTGGTCTGGGCATAGGCGCGCAGGCCGGTCAGGATCTCGTCTACTTGGGTGTCGGGGTCCATGTCGCCATAGACATAGGTCCAGCGGGCGGGCCCACCGGTCAGGGCGATCGAACACCCGCGCGAACAGGCCGAGAGACACTCGACCGGTTTCAGTTGCACGTTGTCGGGCAGATCGGCTTGGGTCAGAGCCTCATAGAGGCGCGCACCGGGGCGGGGCTCATCAGCCACGGGCTCGCCGCCCGCGATGCGGCGGCAGGTGGTGCAGACGGTCAGGGTGACCTCGGCCATAGGGTGCCTCCCATTGGGTTTGGGGGAAACAGGGATCACTGGCCAACAGGCAGAGTGCGCCTGTCAAAGCCGGCCGCGACACACCCCGTTCGCCCGTACATTTCAACGCGCTGGCAGGTCTCCCGGCTTGCGGAGCCCGTAAGGCCAATCGGCCCTGCGGCTGCCCCGCCGCCTTCCCGGGCCATTTGAGGCCAGTGGTTGCGGGGCGTCTCCGGTCACGGTCGCGGGGGCGGCTGCGCTTTACGCTTTGGGACGGTATGACGTCGCAAAGTGGTATCGCATTCCCTCTTCGCCTGTCATAGACAGGAACCAGCGCGCCCACCTGAGGGAAGGTGCCCTACCTTGTCAAGCGGAAGGATCGTCCTATGAGCGAATTGCCCCAAACCGATGAAGCCCGTCACGCGGCCAAGATGGCCAAGAAGAAAGCGGCGCGGGACAAGATCATGGCCTCGAAAGAGGGCGAGAAAGGCTTGATCATCGTGCATACAGGGCCGGGAAAGGGGAAATCCTCGTCCGGATTCGGGATGATCCTGCGGTGCATCGCGCACCAGATGCCCTGCGCCGTGGTGCAGTTCATCAAAGGCGCTTGGGAGACCGGAGAGCGGACCCTCATCGAGGCGAACTTTGCCGACCTCTGCCAGTTCCATGCCATGGGCGAGGGCTTTACCTGGGAAACCCAAGACAAGGCGCGGGATATCGAGATGGCGCAGAAGGGCTGGGCGAAGGCGAAAGAGTTGATCCTAGATCCGGAGATCAAGTTCGTGCTGCTGGACGAGATCAACATCGCGATGCGCTATGACTATATCGATGTGAACGAAGTTGTTCAGTTTCTGAAGAACGATAAGCCGGAGATGACCCACGTCTGCCTGACTGGCCGCAATGCCAAAGAGCCGTTGATCGAGGCCGCAGATATGGTGACCGAGATGACACTAATCAAACATCCGTTCCGTTCTGGGGTCAAAGGCCAGAAAGGCGTTGAGTTCTGAGCCTGAGAGATGGGGGCGCAGCCCCCTCTTGCCGCCTGCGGCGTCAATTCACCCCCGAGGTATTTTTGCCAAGATGAAAGCAACGGTTTGTTAATGATGATCCGTCAAAGTGCTCTTGCGGTACAGGGAGAGGTCCCGATGACCGCCCAAGGTGAAGGCTCTGCATCCGCGCCGCATGTGCCGCGTCGGATGCAGAGTGACCCCTATTTCATCTTGGTGAAAAATACCTCCGCCGGAGGCATGAGCGGGCGCCAACTTTGGTCGCAGGAAGGTCTTTGATGCGGGCAATCATGGTACAGGGGGCGGGCTCGAACGTGGGCAAGTCCATGCTGGTAGCGGGGCTTTGCCGTATCGCTGCGCGGCGGGGTTTGAGGGTTGCGCCGTTCAAGCCGCAGAATATGTCGAACAATGCTGCTGTGACGTCTGATGGGGGAGAAATCGGTCGGGCGCAGGCTTTGCAGGCGCTGGCCTGTGGGGTGCAGCCGCACACGGATATGAACCCTGTGCTCTTGAAGCCTGAAACCGATGTGGGCTCGCAAGTGGTTGTGCAGGGAAAGCGGATTGCGACGGTGAAGGCGCGGGATTATGCGGCCTTGAAGCCTCGGCTTTTGGAAAGCGTGCTTGAGAGTTTTAACCGTCTGAAAGCGCAGTATGATCTGGTGATTGTCGAGGGGGCGGGAAGCCCTGCAGAGGTGAACCTGCGCAAAGGCGATATCGCCAATATGGGCTTTGCGGTTGCCGCAGATGTGCCGGTGATCTTGGCGGGGGATATCGATCGGGGCGGGGTGATCGCTCAGATGGTCGGGACGCGCACGGTTCTGGCCTCTGAGGATGAGGCGATGATCGCGGGTTTTCTGATTAACAAGTTCCGCGGTGACCCAAGCCTGTTTGATGATGGCTATGCTATGATTGAGGTACAGACCGGCTGGCACGGTTTCGGGGTTTTACCCTACTTCCCTGATGCCTCGAAGCTACCGGCTGAGGATGCTTTGGACTTGCCGAAACGCTCGGGCGGCAAGGGGCTGCGGGTTGTGTGCCTTGGGCTATCACGGATCGCTAATTTTGATGATCTGGACCCGCTGGCGCAGGAAGAGGGCGTTGATCTAAGTGTTCTGCTGGCGGGTGAACCGATCCCCGGGGATGCGGATTTGGTGATCATTCCGGGCAGCAAATCCACGCGGGGCGATCTGGCTTATGTGCGGGCGCAGGGTTGGGACATTGATCTATTGGCCCATGTGCGGCGCGGTGGCCATGTATTGGGCATTTGCGGTGGCTATCAGATGCTGGGCCAAGAGGTGATTGACCCTGAGGGCTTGGAAGGTACCGCTGGCACGGAAAAGGGCCTTGGGCTGCTGGATGTGCAGACACGGATGACGGCAGACAAGCGCCTGACGCAGGTTCGGGCGCTGCATGTGCCCAGTGGTCTTGAGGTGGATGGCTATGAGATCCACATCGGCCGGACCGAGGGGCCCGATTGCGCGCGGCCCTTTGCCATGATCGGGGATCAGGCGGATGGGGCGATTTCGGCCGATGGGCGGATCGTGGGCAGCTATCTGCACGGGATGTTCACCGATGATGCCTTCCGTCGCGCCTATCTGGCGGGTTTTGGTGTGCAGTCAGCGGGCCAGTCTTATGGGGCGGTGGTTGAAGAGACCCTTGATAAGCTGGCCGACCATATGGACGCCTATCTGGACGTGGACGGCCTGCTTGCCTTGGCGCGGTAGGGTTATCCCAGCAGGTAGATCAGGGCGCTGACCGTGAAGAACGAGATTGTGGTGGTGAAGACCAGCGTGGTCGCGGTGATGCTCTCGATCCCGTAGCGCTGGCCGAAAATCGGGTAGATCGACAGCATCGGCACGCTGGCGAACAGCATGGCGCCTAGGATGTATTCGGGCTGGCCTGCGGGGAACAGTGTGAAGGCCACGAACATCAGGGCCGGATGGAGGAAGAGCTTGCCGAAGGTGATCAGCGCAGTATCGCCAGAGATGCGCTTGACCGGAAAACTGGCCACGGTGCCGCCCACAACAAATAGCGCCACCACGGGGGCGGTGTAGGTCAGATAACCAAGCACTGTGCCGATGACGTCGGGGATTGGCAGGCCGGTGATCTTGATCACCAGACCCGCGCCAAGGCCGACGAAGATCGGGTTCTTGTAGAGGCCCTTGATCGCTTTGAGGAAGGCCGTGGTGAAGCGTTCATTCGCATACATGCCTGCGTCCGCGATGGCGATGGCCAGCGGGATGGTCAGCAGGTTCTCGACCATCAAGGCCCATGCCAGCATGTCGATGGCCATGCCGCCGACGACCAATGCGGCGATGGGATAGCCCATAAAGCCACTGTTTGAGTTGCACATGCCTAGGGCGAACATCGACGCCTCGGGGATGGAGCGCCCGCGCAGGCGCATCACGGTAATGCCGCCGGTCAAAAGCGCCAGCGATGCCGCGCCATAGCAGGCCAGAAAGTGCCAGTTCAGGGCAGGGGCCCCTTCGCGGTTCACTGCCGAGATGACCATCGCGGGCATGCAGACCCGCAGGACGAACATCCCCAGCGACCGAGTGGTCTCCAACGCCACATACTTGGTTTTGATGGCGACGAACCCCAGCGTGATCAGCAGGTAAATCGGTGTGGTGATCGCAAGAATGCTGAGCATGTCAGTCGTCCAGAAGAGTGTCGATGTCGTGGGTGTCTATGAGTACTGAGCGCAGCACTGTCGAGACCACATGACGGCAAAGCGTGTGTTGGCCTGCTTTTGAATGGAGGGCATCCCCGAAGATGTGTTGGAAGGTGAACATGTTCGACACGTTGTGGAACGAAAGGGCCGAGATCAGCCAGTGCAATTCCAGCGGGTCCAGATCGGCGCGGAAACGGCCCGCTGCGATCCCTTCGTCAATCAGGGTGCTGAGGCGTTCGATCGCTTGCGCGTTTTCATGGGCGACCGAATCCGAGGCTTTAAGCTGGCGGGCGCGGTGGATGTTCTCGATCATCACAAGGCGGATGAAATCGGGGTCCTGCCGGTGGTATTCGAACGTGAAGGCTACCAGACGGGCCAGTGCCTTTTCGGGGGGCAGGCCGGTTAGGTCCAGCGCAGCCTCATGGGTGCGGATGCGGCTGTAGGCCTGTTCCAGCACGGTCCGGTAGAGCGTGTCTTTGTCATCGAAATAGTAGAAAATCATCCGTTTCGAGGTCTGCGTCCGGGCCACGATGTCATCGATGCGTGTGCCCTTGAACCCTTTGGCCGCGAACTCTTCGGTGGCAGCGCGCAGGATGTCGGCACGCACGGCCTCGGGGTCCTGTTTCCAGGACTGGCGGCGCGGATTTCGGGCAGGTGCGGTTTTTTCTGGCATGGCTATCGAAATGCAGGCTGGAAATGGTGACGGCTCTTCTATATCACGAAATTAACCGATGGGAACAAAGTGATTGTCTGTCGGGGTCAAAACCACTCAGACATCATTGCGGCTGGCAGGTCAGCGCGGCGCAAAAGGCGGGATGCACAGATGAAAACTTCGATCGCGACGGTTTCGATTTCCGGTAATTTCACCGAAAAACTGGACGCGATTGCGGCCGCAGGTTTCTATGGAATCGAGATTTTCGAGCAGGATTTTCTGGCCTATGACGGCTCGCCCCGTGATGTGGGGCGGATGATCCGCGACAAGGGCCTTGAGATCACCTTGTTCCAGCCGTTCCGCGATTTTGAAGGTCTACCGGGGGCGCTGCGCACCAAGGCCTTTGATCGGGCAGAGCGTAAGTTTGACCTGATGCAAGAGTTGGGCACCGATCTGGTGCTGGTCTGTTCGACCGTGCATCCTGAATCAATGGGCGGGATTGACCGCGCCGCCGATGACTTTGCTGAACTAGGAGAACGGGCGGCCAAGCGCGGCCTGCGTGTGGGCTATGAGGCGCTGGCGTGGGGCCGTCATGTGAATGATCATCGCGACGCGTGGGAGATCGTGCGCCGTGCAGATCATCCGAACATCGGTTTGATCGTGGACAGCTTCCACACCCTGAGCCGCAAGATTGACCCTGAGACCATCCGACGTATCCCCGGCGACAAGATCTTCTTTGTGCAGCTGGCTGATGCGCCGCTGATCGATATGGACCTGCTGTATTGGTCGCGCCACTTCCGCAACATGCCCGGAGAGGGCGATCTGCCAGTGGCCGATTTCATGCGGGCTGTGACAGCGACCGGTTATGACGGCCCTGTCAGCCTTGAGATTTTTAACGACCAGTTCCGAGGTGGCAGCCCGCGCACGATTTCCAAGGACGGCTACCGGTCGTTGATCTACGTGATGGACGAAGTGCGCCGGAAAGAACCCGCGCTGGAAGTTGACCTAGAGCCGATGCCCGCACGGATCGACGTGCAGGGCACCGCCTTTATCGAATTCGCCAGCCGTGGGGACGACGCAGACCGCCTTGAGGCGACCTTGGCTGCGTTGGGCTTCCGTCTGGAAGGGCGCCATATCAGCAAAGAACTGACCCTGTGGCAGCAGGGTGAGGTGCGGATCGTGGTGAACCGCGAAACCAAAGGCTATGCGGCCAGCGCCTATAACGTGCGCGGCACGACTGTGTGTGACATGGGGCTGAAGGTCTCGAACGCTGCCGATACCATTGCCCGTGCGGTGGCCTTGGGCGCGGATACCTTCGCGCAGCCCATTGGGCCCGGTGAGCTGGACATCCCCGCGATCCGTGGTCTTGGTGGTAGCCTGATGCACTTTATCGACGAGACCAGCGGTCTGTCGGACGTCTGGCAGGTCGAGTTCAATCAGGCCCCGACCGAAGATACTGGTGCAGGTGTGACGCGCGTGGATCATATCGCGCAAACAATGACTTACGACGAGATGCTCAGCTGGTCTTTGTTCTACACCTCGCTGTTCGAGATGGAAAAGTCGCCGATGGTGGACGTGATTGACCCTGACGGTCTGGTGCGCTCGCAGGCGTTGCAGGCCGGTGACGGGGACTTCCGGATCACCCTGAACGGGGCCGAGACGCACCGAACGTTGGCGGGTGGCTTCCTTGCTGAAAGCTTCGGGGCCAGTGTCCAGCATATCGCATTGTCGACCGACGACATCTTTGCGACGGCGGCAAAGCTGTCCAAGCGCGGCTTCCAGCCGTTGCCGATCACCGCGAACTACTATGACGATCTGGCCGCTCGTTTCGATCTGGAGCCTGATATGCTGGCCCGCATGAAGGGCAGCAACATCCTCTATGATCAGGATGCCCACGGCGAGATCTTCCAGCTGTATTCTCAGCCCTTCGGCAACGGGATGTTCTTTGAAATCCTGCAACGTCGTGAAAGTTATGCGGGCTATGGTGCCCCCAACGCGCCTTTCCGGATCGCCGCGCAAAAGCGTCTGATGCGGCCCAAGGGCATGCCCCGTTTCTAAGCGCAACAAGGGGTATGCAGGAACGGACTGAATTCAGTTCAATTCGGTGCTTGCATCCTTGCGCGTGGAAATGTTCCTTTCGGGCAAAAGACGGAATGGAACGATATGGCACAGGTATTGGTCCTTGGGGCGGGGATGGTCGGGGTCTCGACCGCGCTTGCCTTGCAAGAGCGCGGGCATGAGGTCTGCCTGATCGACCGCCGCGAGGCGGGGCGTGAGACCAGCTATGGCAATGCGGGCTATATCCAAGGCGAGGCGTCTGAACCCTATGCCTTGCCCCGTGATCTGAAAACACTGACCCAATTCGCTTTGGGCCTGCGCAATGACGTGATGTGGTCATTTGCGGGCGTGTCCAAGATGGTGCCAGCGCTGTGGTCCTACTACCGCTATTCGCGGCCCGACCGGCATCGGGCGGTCTCGCAGGTATACACTCGGTTGACAACTTGCGCTCCTGCGGCCCATGCGCCGCTGATCGAGGCGGCGGGCGCGGGCAATCTGATCACCAAGGCGGGCTATTACCAGATTCACCGCGATCCTAGTGAGTTCGCCGCGATGGCCCGCGATGCTGAACGGTTGGAGCGGGAATATGGCGTGAAGGCAGATTTTCTGGATACGCGCGCCTTTCGGCGGGCCGAGCCGGTGCTGAAGGGCGATGTGGCCGGGGCAATCCACTGGCAGGCCACAATGCTATGCGCCGATCCCGGTGGCTTGGTGCAGGCCTATGCGGAATTGTTCAAAGCGCGGGGCGGTGTGATCCGGCATGGTGATGCCTTATCCCTGCGCCAAAGTGGGGCAGGCTGGCAGGTACAGACCGAGGACGGCCTTGAAAGCGGGACGGCGGCAGTTGTTGCGCTGGGACCCTGGTCGCCAGAGGTATTGGCCCGTTTCGGCTATCGCGTGCAAATGGTCTACAAGCGCGGCTATCACGCCCATTACCGGATGGAGCAGACCCTGAACGCATCCATCATGGACGCAGATAACGCGGTGGTGCTGACGCCCATGCGCAAGGGGCTGCGTCTGGCGACCGGCGCGGCGCTGGTAGGGCGCAAGGGGGCGGTGGATACCCGCCAGATCACGCGGGGCGCCAAAGGTGTTTCGGACATCATTGATTTAGGGCCGCGCGTGGATGAGCCTCAGTGGTCCGGCACACGTCCCTGTATGCCCGACATGCTGCCTGTGGTCGGCGAGGCGCCGCGCCACAAGGGGCTATGGTGCCATTTTGGTCATGGGCACCAAGGGTTTACGCTGGGGCCGGTGACGGCGGGTCTATTGGCTGCGCAGATGGATGGGGCGGACAGTGATCTGGCCCGCGCCTTGGCGGTGCCACGTCCGGGTGTGTTCCACTAAGGATTTGCGGCCTCGCAAAAAGCAACCGCCCGCGCTTTGGCACGGGCTG
Source organism: Donghicola tyrosinivorans (assembly GCF_003003355.1). Classification (GTDB taxonomy): domain Bacteria; phylum Pseudomonadota; class Alphaproteobacteria; order Rhodobacterales; family Rhodobacteraceae; genus Donghicola; species Donghicola tyrosinivorans. Next base: position 85,803 of record NZ_PVTQ01000011.1, on the reverse strand, counting down.
AAAGGCAAGGGGCGTTGTCCCCAAGCCTTGTCCGGGGTCGCGGCAGGGGCCGCGATCGGTGGAATTTTTGAAAGGTGGGCCGAACCGGCCAAGTGCCATCTGTCTTAATAAGAAGTGGCTGTGCTGGTCCCGGGCAAAATGCGACGGGACCGGTGCTTATTTTTGCGTCTGAGGCGCTGTGGCCTTCTGGCCTTCACACAGAGCCTTCAGGCGCCATGCGGCCCACATGCTCATGCAGAATTCTTGATTGTCTTTTCCAAGTTTATTCGAGTGGGCCAGGGCGGTCAAAGATGTGGCGGCCTGTTCTTTAGACATAATCGTTTACTCCGCTCCCCAAAGGGCATGCAAAACTTAACTGACCCCCGAAACCCTGCCTTTAAGTTAGCTCTTAATGGTTAAAGGGGTTAACAGAAGGATAACGCAAGACTACCCAAAAGGCGAGGAAATTAACCTGTTCGGACCTAAAAAATTTCACATTTCTGCCTAATTATTTGTAATTTCGGACTTCAAACGACATATCCGCAAACACTTTGGCCATAAAATGTGTGACCCCGACTCAGGTGAGTGCAGCGAAACTTAAGTGACTCGTAAATGGATGGGGGCCTGTTAAAGGGTGATGGCCTGCGCCGCAGTATGCAGCATATGCCCCAGCTTATGGCGGTCCAGAGGCTTCAGCAGCAGCTCTAGCCCCATAGATTTGCAGGTTTGGCGCAGATCGGTTGACCGGTCGGCCGAGATGATGGCGCAGGGGATTGGCCCCAAACTGTCCTGAACCGCGCTGTAAAGTTCGATCCCCGACATGCCGGGACCCAGTTGGTAGTCCAGCAGCAAGGCATCGGGGCGGATTTGCAAATCCGTTAACAGATCCAGCGCCGATGCGGCGTCTTCGGCCTCGATCACGTTAACGCCCCAGCTTTCCACCAGAATTGAGATCGCACGGCGCAGTTGCGGGTCATTTTCCACCAGCAGGACGATCAGGCCTGACTGTTCCAGCCCGATGGGCAGGGTCATGCGGGCGCTTTTCGGGCGGGCGGGATCGGCCTCGGATGCGACGGGGACGTTCACCATAAAGCAGCTGCCCTGATCCACTTCGGACCAGAGGCCAAGGGGGTGGCCTAGACGGGCGCAGGCGCGCTCCACGATGGCAAGGCCAAGGCCCAGACCTTCGTTGGCGCTGGCTTTGGTGTCCAGCCGCTTGAACTCCTCAAAGATGGTGTTCTGGTTTTCCTCGGCGATGCCGGGGCCGGTGTCCCAGACCTCGATCCGGGCCGAGCCTCCGTTACGGCGTACCCCGACCAACACGCGGCCCGTGGCGGTATAGCGGATCGCGTTCGAGATCAGATTGCGCACGATGCGGCGCATGTAGGCGGGATCGCTTTCCACCACCAGATTGCTGTCCACAACGGTCAGTTCCAACCCTTTGCGAACGGCGTGGATGGTCATCTCATCGCGCAGGGGCGCAAGGATTTCCCGCAGCGAGAACCGGCGCACGTCGAAACGCAGACCGTCGGACTCCAGTTTGGAGATGTCCAGCAGCGCATCGATAATCTGCTCGGCCCCCGTAAGTGCGGTCTCGGCCTTGGACAGAACCGCCATGTCATCGGGGTCGGTCGCCTTGTCCGAGAGGGACGAGATGAACAGCTTTGCTGCCGACAAGGGTTGCAGCAGATCGTGGCTGGCAGCAGCCACAAAGCGGGATTTCGAGGCGTTGGCCCGTTCGGCGGCGGATAGGGCGTCCTCTAGTTCCAGCGTGCGCTCCATCACGCGCTGTTCGAGGATTTCGTTCAACTCATACAGCTTTTGCGCGGCTTCCCGTTCGGCGGTCACATCGGTGCAGGAAATGACAAAGCCCTGATCCGGCATTCCGCGGCCGAAGATTTGCAGGGTCATGCCGCCACGGCGTACCTCAAAGGAAATCGGGGCGCGGGCACCTTTCACCAGCGCCCAGTTACGGAATCCTTCAAGGTCAATACCGCGGCTGAACTGTACATCATCGCCCAAACGGTCCAGCAGGCCACCGAAGGACGCGCCGATTACCAGACGGCGAACAGGGACCGACAGCAGCTGGCTTATCTTGTGGTTCCAGCCCACAAGCTGCGCGTTTTCGTCAAAGACGCAGACCCCTTGGTTCAGGTGGTCCAGCGTGGCGCGGATGACGCGGGTCTGTTTGTCTTTCAGGCGGGCGCGTTCCTGCCGCTCGATCCGCATGATGTCGGTGACGTCGGTTTGCAGGACCACGGTACCGCCGTTGCTGGTGCGATGTTCCGACACTTGCAGCCAGCGGTCGCCGCTAAGCTCGACGTTGAACATGACGTGCCGATCCATATGGCGGCGGATGCGGCGGGCGGCCCAAGAGGCGGGCGTTTCATCCTCTGGCAGGGCCAGATAGGCAGATTTTCCGATATGGCGCACATAGTCGGAAAAGGGCAGGCCGGGGGACAACAGCGGGCTGAGGTCTTTGAAATCGCGACAAAAGCGCGAGTTGCACATAACCAGAACGTCTTCGGGGTCAAACAGGGCAAAGCCTTCAGAGACCGCCTCGATCGCGTCGGCAAGGTTGCGGCGGGCCGCTTCGGTTTCGGCGTGGGCTTTAGCCAGTTCCGAGTTGCTGTCGTGCAGCAGCTCTAGGGTGCTTTCCAGTTCCAGCGTGCGTTCGCGCACCCGCTTTTCCAGCAAGGCCGCCCGTTCGAATTGCGCATAGGCGGCATTCGATTGCGCTGTGCCGTATTCCACACGGCTCATCAGCGCGTCGACGATCTTCAGGAGTTTTTCATTCTGCCGTTCTAGACTGTCGGACGGGTTGATCAGGGTCATCAGTTGCTTTCGTCGCGGGGCGGAGGATAGATCGCCACACCCGTGAGGGTCTGGTTCACATGCAGGGCACCAATCTGTTCACCATAAGTCGAGAAACCAATAACTTTTTTATCTGCGAGTATCTGCGAAATCTCGCGGGTTTTTTGCCGCTGGTCGGCAGCGATCCGGCGCAACACGCAGTCACAGCCAAGGATCATGTCCGGCGCACCGTTGCGGTATAGCTCATCTAAGCCGCTTTCCAGATGTGCCGCAATATCAAGATGTTCGGCAAGGGTCAGAACCATGCCTTCGTTGATGGCGGAAAAGAAGACCAATTCCCCGTGTTCATTGACCCGCTGGATGGCGCGGACGTGATGGCTTTCGCCAAGACGCACCACGACAGGGTGTTCGGCAAAGATGAACGGGTCCAACTGGTTGGGGTCTTTGCCCAAAAGGCGGGCATATTCGGCTGCTGCTGGCTCGGCGTTGATCTCTTGCACGATGCGGCGCTCAGGATCGGCCTTGGTGACGACCATGCGGGCCTGGGTCGGGGCCAGATTGTCATGGCTGAAAACACGGACGGGGCAGAGGCTGCGCACCATGGTCAGGATGGCGGCGTCCTTCATGATCTGGCCGTTGCAGGCCAGCCATGTCTGGCGGAAATCGATCCCGTCGCCAGCCGAGCCACCGAAAAGTGGCATGGGCCCCAGACCCGAGGCCAGCGCGGTGGTCAGGTTCTCTTCCGACAAGGACAGGCCGTCCACCAAGAGGAAGGCGAATTCATGGGGACGGTCAGGGGCCAGTTGCGCAAGGGCCATGCGCTTTTGAATGATAGAATCGATAACGTTCTGATCATCCAGCGCTTTCAGGTCTTCCAAGGCAAAGGTGATGGCCGAGAAATAGCGGGCAGGGAAGCCCACCGCGATGATCTGCTTTTCCTCATATCCCGCACGGCCAAGCTCGCCCGCTGTGGTACAGGCGACGATATCGGCATCTCCGAAAGAAGATTGGGCGGCCATGATCAGGCCGTTGAAATCCGCGCAGGGAGCTGAAAACAAACACACGAGCGCCATAGGCTCTGATCCGAACTGGCGCTTGATCTCCTCTACAGGCGCCAGCTCATCACAAAAGACCTGTGCGACGCACACTGCCTTACTGTCTTCGGTCCCCTCCCTGGCGAAGCGTGGTGGCGCTTCGTTCACTAGACCGATGTCCTCTGTACTTTAGTTGCGTGAGGATGAGCGATTACTCATTCGTTGGCAAGACCCGGTTAAAGTGGGCCTCTTGCGCGATCAGAACGGCCTGAGTGCGCGAATGCACGCCAAGTTTCCGCATGATTGCGGTGACATGGGCTTTGACGGTGGTTTCCGCGATCGACAGGTCATAGGCGATCTGTTTGTTCAGCTTGCCCTCGCAGATCAGGTTCAGGATGCGGGCCTGCTGGTTGGTCAAGGTGCCAAGGCGTTGCAGTGCATCATCCTGCGTGGCCGACTCGCCATCGGGATCGATAAACCCTTCGGGAACAAAGTGTTTGCCCGTGCGCACGGTGTCGAAAGCTTGCTGGAACACGGCGCGTTGCGCTTGCTTGGGAACAAAGCCATCTGCACCGGCCTTGATGGCGCGGCTGATCATGCGGTTGTCGGACATTGAGGACGCGATGATGATCTTGGCACGCGGCGCGGCCGTGCGTAGGCGGACCAAGCCGTCCAGGCCGTTCACGTCGGGCAGGTTCAAATCCAGAATGATCGCACGGATATCGCTGTCGGCGCTGACCTCATCCAAGGCGGCCTCAAGGGTGCCCGCGGTGTGGATGGTGCCAAATTCGGAAATCGATTTCAGCGTCAGGGTCAGGGCGTCGCAGAACAGGGGGTGATCGTCGACCACCAAGGCGTTGCCGGACAAATGTGTTGCTGCGCTGACCTGAGACATTTGGGTTTTCCTTGTTTCCTCATCTTCAGCTTACGCCATTCGATCAAGGTCTGCTTTAGCCAAAAAGTCTAATACCCTTTCGCGGCGCATCTTATCTGCCCACAGAAGGGGCGGGAAAAGGAAAACGCCCGAAGAAAATCTTCGGGCGTTTCCAAATGTTTGACCGTTAGATCAGTGGATCAGTTCGATGCCAGCTGCTTGGGCAGTTTGAAGGTCCAGACAGTGCCACCCTGGTTCAGGTAGTTCACTTTCTTGGCCACTTCGCCGCCCCAGAGCGGAACCGCGCCACCCCAGCCCGAAACGACCGAGACGTACTGCTCGCCTTCCATTTCCCAGGTGATGGGCTGGCCAACGATGCCCGAGCCGGTCTGGAACGACCACAGTTCTTCGCCGGTGGCGTCATCCAGAGCGATGAACTTGCCCTCGGGGGTGCCGAAGAATACCAGACCGCCTGCGGTGGTCATCACGCCGCCCCACAGGGGTGCGTCGTTCTTGTATTCCCAAACCCACTTGCCGGTGTCGGGGTCGATCGCTTTGAGCGAACCGATGTGGTCTTCGTAGTTCGGCTTGATGGTGAAGCCCGAACCCAGGTAAGCCGCGCCCTTTTTGTAGGTTACAGGCTCGTTCCAGATGTCCATGCCCCACTCATTCGAGGGAACGTAGAAGTTGCCGGTCTTCTGGCTGAAGGCCATCGGCATCCAGTTCTTACCGCCAAGGAACGAGGGCGACGAGAAGACGACTTCGCCTTTGTTGCCATCGGTCGCGTTCGCGGGGTTACCGGGACGGTTGGGTTCGTTGAAGATCGGACGACCGGTCTCATCGATACCGTTGGCCCAGGTGATGTCCTTCACGAAGGGTGCTGCCGAAACAAAGGCACCGTCTTCGCGGTTCAGAACGTAGAAGTAGCCGTTACGGTCAGCAGTCGCGTAGCGCTTGTTGCCGCCGCGGTCGGTGTAGGCAACGACTTCGTTCACACCGTCATAGTCCCAGCCTTCGCGGGGCGTGGTCTGGAAGTGCCACTTGATGTCGCCGGTCTTGGGGTCGATGCCGACGCGGCTTGCAGCGTACAGGTTGTCGCCAACATTGCCTTCGGTGGGCTCGCCCGCGCCGCGCAGCCAGCTGTTCCAGGGAGCAGGGTTACCCGCGCCGAAGATCAGGGTATCGGTGTCGATGTCGTACGAGCCACCCAGCCAGGTTGCGCCGCCGCCGGTCTTCCACAGATCGCCGGGCCAGGTCGCGTTCAGGGTACCGGTCATGGTCGATTCCTGACCGTTCAGGGTGCCCATGTGGCCTTCGATCATCGGACGGGTCCAGACGATTTCGCCGGTCTCTGCGTTGCGGGCCTGAACCTCGCCTACGATACCGAATTCACCGCCCGAGTTCCCGGTCACAACCAGACCGTCAACGATCAGGGGTGCTGCGGTGTAGCTGTAGCCAGCTTTGTAGTCAGCGATCTTGTCGCGCCAGACAACGTCACCGGTCTTCAGGTCCAGCGCAACGATACGTGCGTCCAGCGTGCCGAAGTAGATGTTGTCGCCATAGATGGCCGCGCCGCGGTTGATCACGTCACAGCAGGGCAGGATGCCTTCGGGAAGACGGGCATCGTACTGCCACAGCTCTTCGCCGGTGTTCACGTCGATCGCGTAAAGGCGCGAATAGGAACCGGTGATATACATCACGCCGTCATAAACCAGCGGCTGGGTTTCCTGACCGCGCTGCTTTTCACCACCAAGGCTGAAGGCCCATGCGGGAACCAGGTTCTTGACGTTGTCCTTGTTCAGGGTTTCCAGCGGCGAATAGCGCTGAAGGTGACGGCCCATGCCGTTGGTCACGACCTGGTCGGTCGAGGCCTGGTCGTTGGCCAGATCCTCTTCGGTCACGCCCGCGTAGGCTGCGGTCACAGCCAGAGCGCTTACCGACATTGCGGCGATGAATTTTTTCATTCTGTCCTCCCTAGACGATGTACGGAAAGCCGTTTGCATGGGGTGTTCGGCCTTCTGACATCGCTAGTATACGGAACAGGTCATCGTCGGGTACACGGCTTAGGTCGTACGACCCCAGTCGCCTTGACAGTAACTTTCGGACGGGATGCGTTGAGTCGCCGCACCTGCAAATCAACTTTTCGGCACCCCGTCCGAAGGGGGTGTTTTACTTCGATACGGCGCTGTTATCGACCGTGGTGATCGAAGCCAGATAGGCTAGGATAAAGTCCTGAACCGTGCGGTCTTCGATGCCCACGTGGCGCATTTTGGTGCCGGGCATAAAGCCGTCGTTGTCTTCCATCCATGCGCGCAGGGCGGCAGGGGTCCAGACGATGCCCGATGCCTCAAGGGCTGTCGAATAGTCGTAGTCCGGTGACATGCCAGCGGCGCGGCCAACGATATTCTCCAGCGGCGGGCCGTATGATTCTTTGTCCGCGTCGGGGGAGTGGCAGCGGCGGCATTCGGTCTCGAACAGGGTTTCACCTGCGCTGATTTTCACGGCTTCAAAGGTGCTTTCGGCGGCAACGGCGGGCAGGGCGCTGACGGTTGCGACGGCAATGGCAAGAGTTTTAAGATAGTGCATGGGAAACCTCCTTGGTCACACGCGCCAAGGGTAGGCGTGTAAAAAGAGACCCGTTTTGACGCAGGTCAACACAGAGGGGCTGTGATACCTATCCTTTAGTCCTATATGGGTCATTTTCTTTGCGCTGGTAAGCTGCCCGCAAGTTTAGGGAGGGGTTATTATGGCATTCACAAAAGCCATTGGCGCAGCAGCGACTGCGCTGGTTCTGATCGCAAACAGCGCGTGGGCAGAGATGCCGGTGCTGAAAGCGGCGGTTCTTGAGATCGGCACGGTCAACTGGGAACTGGATACAATCAAGCACAACGGGTTCGACACCGCGAACGGGTTTACGCTGGACGTGCAAGGTGTAGCGGGCGGTCCTGCCGCGCAGGTGGCCTTTCAGGGCGGCGAAGCGGATGTGATCGTCTCCGACTGGCTTTGGGTCGCGCGGCAGCGGGCGGACGGGCATGACTATGTGTTCGTACCCTATTCCAAGGCCGTGGGCGGCCTTCTGGTCAAGGGTGACAGCCCTGTGCAGACGCTGGCCGATCTGAAAGGCAAAAAGGTCGGGATCGCAGGCGGTCCGCTGGACAAAAGCTGGCTGATCCTGCGTGCCTATGCGGAACAGGAATACGGCATGGATCTGGCCACCGAGACCGAGCAGGTCTTCGGCGCACCGCCGCTGATCTTCAAGACTGCCCTACAGGGCGAAACGGACGGCGCGATCAATTTCTGGCACTTCATGGCCAAGATGGAAGCGGCGGGCATGCGCTCGGTGATCTCGGTCGCGGATGCGGCGCAGGCGCTGGGGCTGGACCCTGAAACGCCGCTGCTGGGGTATGTTTTTAAAGGCGAAATGCTGCAAGAGCATCCCGAACTGGTGAACGGTTTCGCCCAAGCCTCGCGCGATGCAAAACATCTTTTGGCGGATGATCAGGCCGCTTGGGATCGCCTGAAAGACCGGATGAATGTCAACAACGACGCCCAGTTCGAGGCGCTGATTGCGGGTTACCGCGCTGGCATTCCCTCGGACGCGCCTGTTGATGAAGAGGCAGCTGGCAAGATGCTGGCGCTGATGGCCCGTCTTGGCGGCGCAGAGTTGACCGGTAAGGCCGACACCCTGCCCGAAGGGGTCTTCGTCCAGCCTGGTAGCTGAGGCGGCCCTGTGTCGATCCGGCTGGTGGCCTCAAATCCTGATCCCCGAGGCGCATCGCACCCTGTGGTGATGCGTCTGGACCTGCACGGTCTGCGCCGTTCGGGGAGGGCGATTCTTGGCGCCAGCCAATTGACCTTGCATGAAGGTGAAACGGTGGCCCTGACGGGGCCATCGGGGATCGGCAAGACTTCGCTTTTGCGGGTGATCGCCGGTCTGCACAGCGACTATGACGGCACGCTGACCTGTCCCGACAGGATCGGAATGGTGTTCCAGGAACCCACTTTGCTGCCATGGCGCAATTTGGCGCAGAACCTGATGCTGACCACCGGCATCGCCTTGCGGGACGCAACTGCCCTGCTGGCCGAGGTCGGGTTAGAAGGCCGGGGGGCCGATATGCCGGGGCAGTTGTCCTTGGGGCAGCAGCGCCGACTGGCGCTGGCGCGCGCGTTCGCGGGAACGCCGCCGCTTTTGCTGATGGACGAACCCTTTGTCTCGCTTGATCCGGCAATGGCGAACGAGATGATGACCTTGTTCGAAAACCTGCGCCGCCAGCGCCGGACGATGGCGACCCTGATCGTCACACATTCGCAGGAAGAGGCGCAGCGTCTGGCCACCCGTACTTTGCGGCTGGAAGGGGCGCCTGCCGTCCTGACCCAAGTCTGAACCGCAGGCCAAATCCTTAGAACAGCGGGGCGTAGCGCCAGTTGTCTGCGTCAGGGGTAACTTCGTCCAGATCATAGCCTGCGCCTTGCAGGCGGCGGGCGATCTTCAGCCCTTCCTTGGCAGCTTGATCCACATATTTGCGGCCCATTTCCGGATCGGCGGCAATGCCGTGGCCGCGCATCAGGTTGATCCCGTGATTGAACTTGCCCACCGGATCGCCCAGTTCTGCGGCGCGCTTGTCCCACTGGGCGGCGGCGTCTGGGTTATATTCGCCGCCAAAGCCGTTGTTCTCCATATAGGACATCCACGTCATCGCAGCGGTGTAACCGGCCTCTGCGCAAGCCTCAAAAATCTTGCGGGCGTTGGCGTGATCACCGGATTTGGTCATCAGATAGCCCGAGGCGCAGACCATCATGTCAACCTTGCCATCCTCGGCCAGTTGAACGTTGCGCTGCCATGTCAGCTCATCGGGGTTCAGATTGTCTTCGGCCCCAGGACCCATTTCAGCAGCGTATGCGCCACCTGCCAGCGTCATTGCAAAGATCACGGATAATATGCGCATCAAATTCCTCCCTTTTGGGGAAACTAGCATATTATCATAGGGTTTTCTGCCCCCTTAGGGTCGTAGATCAACCCTTGCGGCGGGTCAGGCCGCGGGCCGGATCATAGCCCCAGATCGCCAGCCCCATAAACACCGCGGTCGATGCCAATACCCAGATCAGGGCGATGGGTTCAAACTTGAGGTAGAGGGCAAAGCGGATCAGCTCGACCCCGTGGGTGAAGGGGTTCAGGGCGCAGATGTCCCGCAATAGCGGCGAGCTTTCGGCCATCTTCCAAAGCGGGTAGAGGGCCGAGGACAGGAAGAACATCGGAAAGATCACAAAGTTCATGACGCCCGCGAAATTCTCAAGCTGGCGGATCAGGCTGGACAGGGCCAGCCCCAGCGCCCCCAGCATCAGACCGCTGATCAGCAGGGCAGGCAGGACGGCCAGATAGCCCCAAGGGCTGTCGGGCATGATGTCAAAGGCCCATGCCACCGCTAGGAACGTGTAGACCTGAAGGATCGAGATCGCCGTGGACCCGCAAAGTTTCGCAAACAGCAGCCAGCCACGGGGCAAAGGAGCCGTTAGCAACAGCCGCATAGATCCCATCTCACGGTCATAGACCAGCGACAGGCTGCTTTGCATCCCGTTGAACAGCAGGATCATCCCGCAGAGGCCGGGGATGATGTAGGTCTCATAGGTGATGTAGGTCTGATAGGGCGGAATGATCGACAGACCCAGCGCGGCGCGAAACCCTGCGGCAAAGACCAAAAGCCACACCAGAGGCCGCACGAGGGCGGCGATAAACCGTTCGCGCTGGTGCAGGAAGCGCAGCGCCTCGCGTTTGACGATGGCGCTCAGCGCGATGAGATAGGCGTTCATGCGCGGGCTCCGGTCAGGTTGAGGAAGTGGTCGGAAAGGGTTGATTCGCTGCGTAATTCCCCGACATTTCCATCTTGCAGGATTTGCCCCTGATGCAGCAGGACCAGATGGTCACTGTCGTAGACCTCATCCGTCAGGTGGGTCGCCCAAAGGACGGTCAGCCCCTGATCGGCGCACAACTGGTGGACATGGCTGGTGATTGATTGGCGGGCGGCGGCATCCAGGCCGACGGTCGGCTCATCCAGCAGCAGCACCGCCGGATCATGCAGCAAAGCGCGGGCTATTTCCGTGCGGCGTCGGTGGCCTCCGTTCAGGTCGCGCACCCGCTCATGGGCGCGCTCGGCCATGTTCATCCGTTCCAGCGCGCCATCGGATCTGCGGGCGGCCTCGCGCCCTGCGATGCCGTGAAGGGCCGCGAAATAGGACAGGTTCTGTTTGACGCTCAGGTCCATGTCCAAAGTCGAGCTTTGGAATACTACCCCCATCCGCGCCAAAGCGGCGCGGGGTGTGCGGCCCATGTCATGGCCCGCGATCGATATCCGCCCTTGCGGCGCGGTGAAAAGACGCGTGAGCAAGCTGAACAGGGTCGACTTGCCCGCGCCGTTAGGCCCCAAAAGCGCGCCGAATTCGCCTGCCTCAAGCTGGAACGAGACACCTTTCAGCGCCTCTTTCGCCCCATAACGGTAGGCCAGATTTTCGACGCTGAGGCCGCTGGTCATTCGATCGTAATCTCCAGTCTCTGGGAGTCCCCGGTGGAGCCCGGAATTTTGAGGTAATAGGAACCGGGCTTGATTGCTATGAAGCCTATTTCCATTTCACCCGCTTCGTCAAACTCAATGGAATCAAGACCCAAGGGGCGGATCTCAAGGCCTTCGACGACGATCTCGTCGATCCAGATGGCGCGGAAGAACTCGGGACCGACCAGACCCAGTTCCTGACTGCCGTCGCCCTGAATTTCGAACTCATAGTAGCTGCCCGATTTCAGCACCCAAGGGGCCTGTGTCAAAGGCATGCCGGCGCTCAGCTGGATAGGTTCCAGATCATGTTTGTTCTTGGCGGACAAAAGTCCTGCCAGACCGAACTGGGGTGCATCGTCGTCGCCGTCGTCATCCGCAAGAGCAGCAAGGGGCAGGGTGGCGGCAAGAGCCGCCATCGCGATAAATTTCTTCATCGGTTTCCTCGTTCGTTAGGACAAGTCAGTTGGTGGGGCGGAAGGCGGCGCCCCAAGGAAAGCGGCCAACCTTGATGGTCTTCAGCGCTTTGCGCTTGGCCACATCGACGACGGTCACGTCGCCGGAAATACCGTTGGTGGTGAAAAGGCGCGATTTGTCCGCGTTAAAGGCCATGTGCCAGACGCGGCGGCCCACAAGGATGTAATCCTCGACCTCATAGGTCTCGGCGTTCAACACGGCGATGTGGTTCGACGGACCCAGCGCCACATAGGCAAACTTGTCCCCTTCGCCCAGTTCAAAGCCCACAGGCTGGATGCGGTCGGGGTGGATGTTGGGCAGTTCAAACCGGATTTTCGCCTTTTCGGTCTGGGTTGCCGTGTCAAAGACCGAAATGCTGCCGCCGATCTCTGAACTGACCCACATTTCTGCGCCATCCTTGACGAATTCCGCGTGGCGGGGGCGGGAATCGACCAGCGTGTTGGCGAACAACTCTTGGGTCTCCGTGTTGATCCAATGGGCCATGTTGGTGGTCTCGGAGGTGGTGATGGCGATTTTACCATCGGGCGAGACCGCCATGCCTTCGGGCTCGATCCCCACGTCGATCTGGGCAACCACAGTGCGACTTTCCACATCTACCACAGTGGTGATCGCGTCGTCCTCATTGGCGATGTAGAGGTGCTTGTTGTCGGGGTGCAGCACAAATTGTTCGGGATCTTCGCCCGAGGGCAGATCGTGCAGGATTTTGCCCGTTGCGGGGTCCATCACCTGAACCGCATCGCTGTCCGAGGCACAGATGTACACGTATTTGTAGTCGTGGCTGAAGGTGATGCCGCGGGGCCGCTCGCCGGTTTCATAGGTGTGGGTAACCTCCATCGTGTCGATGTCGATCACGCTGACGGTGTCGTCCTTTTCGTTGGTCACCCAGATTTCGTCGGCCAGAACAGGCTGCGCGGTGATCGCGGCAAGCAGGGCAAGAGTGGATACACGCATGATCATTCCTTGAAGGCAGTGCAGGTGCTTTCGGGCGCATCGACGCCCAGAGTGTCGAGTTCGTTGGTCTGGTGCAGAAAACCGGGAAGAGGGGCCTGCATCACCACCGCGCGGGTGGTGACCAGTGGGATCGGCTGGCGCATCTGGCCGTTCCAGTCGCGGAAGGTCTGGGGCGAGCCCTTGAAGCCTCCCAGTTCGAAATCCTCTGACAGCATATAGGTGCGTAGGCTGGCGGCGTCGGTTTTGCCGGTGCGGGTCACAGCCTCGCCAATGCTGCGGAGAGCGGCCCACGCGCCATAGTCTTCGGGGGCCATGTTGCGGTGGGCCAGATCCTCAAACCGCGAATGCAGTTGCGCTGCGCCCCATTGTTCCACCACCGGTGCCCAGACCTGAGGGGTGATCCCTTCGGTGCCCGCAACAGGGCGGGGCAGCCATGTGTTATAGGGCAGGTAACGCCCGAAATCATCGGCCTCATCGGCGACCAGAAGCACGTCGTGATCGCGCAGGTCTTGGGTGAACAGGGGAACCTCGGCGGCGGCGTTGCGGCGCATGTCGGCGTCAAAAGCCCATGTCTTGGTTGCGCCGATCTCCAGCCCGAACTTCTCGGCCGAGCGGTTTAGGGCGGCGGCAAATGCCTTATCCTCAGGGTAGGTGCCTTCGATCATGGCAAGGCGCGGCCAGCGCTTGAAGAGGAAGAACTGCATCAAGGCATCGGTCCGCATCGCCATAGATGGCGCGGTGTGCAGGACGTTCGCGCGGCAGTCTGCGTCACGCAAGGCGGTGTCCTCGGCGGTGGCGTTCAGGATCAGGGCACCTGCGGCTTCGGGCAGATCGGCGATTTGCAGCAGCGTTGCCGCATCCACATCCGTGACCAGCAGGTCCGAAAGCGCCAGCGCGGCCTTTGCTTCGGCCAGAACATCGCCGCCGACGGGGACGTAATGCAGGGTCAGGCTGTAGGTGTGTTTGAGGAATTTTCCGGTGGTCGCATTGTCCACCGTCGCCAGTTCGGCCCCGCGGATCGCCAGATCTTCGGGACGCGGGTCCAGATTCGAAAGCGTGGCAATCGCCTCGGTCTGCTGTCGTAAAAACTGGACGTTGATCTCCAGCCCATCTGCATAGGCTGAAAGCGGGCAAAGCCCTGCAACCACAGCGGCAGCGTGGGGTGTGAAGCGCATGAAAATTCCTCCCTGCCTGCACGCTACGAATACGCAGGTGCGGGTGAAATACGACCAATGTCCTGCCCTATGACCCTTTGAACGGGGCGATCCCCAACCAAGGTCGCATAGCCGCGCTGGGGGCGGCGATTTAGAACAAGAAAAAACAAAAATGCAAAAAGCAAAAAAACGCATTCGGCACCAGGAGGAGATCCCAATGCTCACGAAACCCTCGTCGCTGACCCTTGCCGGGGTTACCCTTGCCTTGACCGCCACTCTTGCGCTTGCGCACGGTGATGTCGCGCCTCAGGCTGTAGATACCGCCGGTCTGCCCGCTGTTGGCGAAGAATGGCTGACCGAAAACCCCTACCGTGCAGAAGCTGCCGGTCAAGAAGTTTGGGCCAAAGCCGTTGCGATCGGCGATTCTGGCTACAACCAGAACTGCGCACGCTGCCACGGTCTTGGCGTGGTCTCGGGTGGTCTTGCCCCTGACCTGCGCTTCCTTGAAGCTGAAGAATTCGGTGATGAATGGTTCATCGAGCGTTTCCGCTTTGGCTACACCCAGAACGGCACTACCAAGATGCCCGCCTTTGGCGAGCTGCTGGGTCAGGAAGCCGCTTGGGCGATCCGTACTTACATAGAAACCCGTCCCGATACAGACCAGATCGAAGAACTGACCGGCGAACTGACCGCTCTGCGTGACCAGCTGGTTGCCATGGCCAAAGGTGGCGAAGGCGACGCGCAAGCTATTCATGATGAGCTGACCGAAGTTGCTGGCGGCATCGAGACCCTGTCGGGCGCACCTGTCGCAGACAGCATCGCACGTCGCGCGGCCCTGATCCTGGAAGCAGGCGGCGACAATGCCTACCACAAGGCGGCCGAGACCCTGACCATCGGCCTGTCGGCGGCGCACTAAATGACGGCAGCAAGGACCCGTTCTCTCTCTGTCCTTGTTATAGCCTTTGTCATGGGCGGCGTAACTGCCGCCCATGCACAGGACCCCTGTGCGGACTACGTGCCGCAACCCAAACCGCAGAACGCAGGTCGGGATATCGTTGGTCAGGACTTTGACCAGATTCTCGAACAAGGACATATGCTGTTCGCGGTTTACGACGATTACGCTCCCTACAGCTGGCAGGAAGGTGGAAAACCCAAAGGGGTGGACATCGAGATTGCCCGTATGATCGCCGACTACATCGGCGTAAAGGCCCAGTTCAATTTCGTCATGGCTGATGAAAATCTGGATGCGGACCTGCGTAACAACGTCTGGAAGGGTCCGGTTGTCGGAGGGCGCGTGTCGAACGTCATGATGCGTATTCCCTATGACCGCCAGTTCAAATGCCGGGTCGAGCAAGTGACCTTTACCGGTCAGTATGCGGCTGAAAGCATCGCGATTGCCTATGACAAGGCAACCTATCCCGAAGACAAACCTGTTCCTGCCTATTTCCGCTATGATGCGGTCGGGGTCGAGAATGACTCGATCTCCGATTTTTATCTGACGGGCATGGCTGGGGGGCAGCTTGGGGACAATATCCACCGCTATCCTGACACTTTGGACGCGATGGAAGGGCTGTCTGCGCACGAAGTAAGCGCTGTGATGGGACCGATCAGTCAGTTGCAGTTCGGATCGACGGATTCCATCGGAATTCACCAGCCACCGCTGGCCGGTTTCGCCGTGTCCAAGTGGACCTTGGGCGTTGCGGTGCATTTCGCGTATAAACAGCTGGGATATCAAGTAGATGACGCAATCGCAGAGGGCCTGCAAAACGGTCGGATCGCGGAAATCTATGCGGAATACGGCCTAACGCATCAAATGCCGGTCCGGTAAAGTCGCATCTTTCTCATCCCTTAGTCTAATATGAACAGCCTAGGTCCCGCGCCTAGGCTGTTTTTCATTAGGGAGGAGTTTACCGATGCAAATGAGCGACTCGCGCGAGATCGCCGCCAGCCCCGAGGAGGTCTGGAAGGCGATCCTGGATCCGGAAGTCTTGAAACAGTGCGTTCCCGGCTGCGAGGCCATGGAAGGCAGCCCCGAAGAAGGGTTTGATGCCACCGTGGTCCAGAAGGTCGGACCGGTGAAGGCGAAGTTCAGCGGCAAAGTGACCCTGAGCGACATGGTTGCCCCCAGCTCGTTGAAGCTGTCGGGCGAGGGGAAGGGCGGCGCGGCAGGCTTTGCCAAAGGCGAGGCTGCGGTAACGCTGGCCCCTTCTGGCAATGGTGGCACGCTGCTGACCTATGACGTGGATGCGAAGGTCGGCGGCAAGCTGGCACAGCTCGGCAGCCGCGTGATCGACGGGTTCGCCAAGAAGATGGCTGACCAGTTCTTCCAGAATTTCCAAGAGACGGTCGAAGGCCCCGCCGCAGCCGCAGCACCTGAGGAGACTGCTGCCCCCGCTGCCGCACCTGCGCCCGCAGCCGCCGAAGAACCACAAGAAGAGAAGAAAGGATTTTTCAAGCGCCTGTTCTCGTGACAGGCTCTTAGTTGAAAGTACCAAGCATTTCGCCAGCTAGGGAGGAGTTAGATGGCAAAAGTAACCATGACCGTAAACGGTCGTAAGGTCAGCGGAGAGGTTCCCGGCAACCGTTTGCTGGTTGAGTTTCTGCGTGAAGATCAGCGCCTGACAGGCACGCACGTAGGATGTGACACCAGCCAGTGCGGCGCTTGCGTCGTGCACGTGAACGGCAAGGCGGTGAAGTCCTGCACCATGATGGCCAGCGAGGCCGATGGCGCAGACATCACCACCATCGAAGGAATGGCCGAAGCGGACGGGACGATGCACCCGATCCAGCAGGCATTTCAGGACAACCACGGTCTTCAGTGCGGTTTCTGCACTCCGGGCATGGTGATGTCGGCAGCAGCTTTGCTGAAGGACAACCCCAACCCGACCGAAGCCGACGTGCGTCATTATCTGGAAGGCAACATCTGCCGCTGCACCGGCTACCACAACATTGTGAAAGCCATCCTGGCCGCTGCCGGTCAGGACGTTAGCAAGATCGCAGCTGAGTAATCGTGGCGCCGGCGCGGGGAGGCGCCGGAGCTAGGTGGTTCCAACCCACTGAGATTTAGGGAGGAAGGACATGCCGAAGGATTCAGGCATTGGCGCGGCCAGCAAACGCCGCGAAGACGTGCGGTTCCTAACCGGAGCCGGTAATTATACCGACGACATCAACATTTACGGTCAGGCTTATGTGTATTTCCTGCGCTCGGACGTAGCGCACGGAAAGATCAACAGCATCGACACCAGCGCCGCAGCAGAGATGCCAGGCGTTGTCCGCATCTTTACCGGTGCGGACTTTGAGGGTGTCGGCGGTCTGCCTTGCGGATGGCAGGTCACCGACCGTCACGGCCAGCCCATGCAGGAACCGGCCCACCCGGTTCTGGCGCAGGGCAAGGTCCGTCACGTCGGTGATCCCATCGCCGCCGTTGTCGCTGACAGCTTGCAAGAGGCCCGCGACGCGGCCGAAGCGATCGAGCTGGACATCGAAGAACTGCCCGCTGTTGTAAACATGAAGGCCGCTCTGCAAGAAGGCGCGCCCAAGGTTCACGACGATCTGACCTCGAATCTCTGCTATGACTGGGGCTTCGTCGAGGACAACAAGGCAGCCGTTGATGAGGCGATCAAGAACGCCGCGCATGTGACCACGCTGGAGCTGGTGAACAACCGTCTGGTTGCGAACCCGATGGAGCCTCGTGTGGCGGTGGGCGACTATAGCCGTGCCAACGACGAGTCGACCCTCTACACCACCAGCCAGAACCCCCACGTGATCCGTCTGCTGATGGGCGCCTTTGTTCTGGGGATCCCCGAGCACAAGCTGCGCGTGGTGGCCCCCGATGTGGGTGGTGGCTTTGGCACCAAGATCTTCCACTACGCGGAAGAGGCCTTCTGCACCTTTGCGGCCAAGAAGTGTAACCGTCCGGTGAAATGGACGGCCTCGCGTTCGGAAGCGTTCATGTCGGACGCCCATGGTCGCGACCACGTCACCAAGATCGAACTGGCACTGGATGCGGACAATAACTTCACCGCGATCCGGACCGAGACCTACGCGAACATGGGCGCTTACCTGTCCACATTCGCGCCTTCGGTTCCCACGTGGCTGCACGGCACGCTGATGGCGGGCAACTACAGAACGCCTCTGATCTATGTGAACGTGAAGGCTGTCTTCACCAACACCGTACCGGTGGACGCATATCGCGGGGCAGGTCGTCCCGAAGCGACCTACCAGCTGGAGCGTGTGGTGGACAAAGCTGCCCGTGAGCTTGGCGTTGATCCGATTGCCCTGCGCCGTCAGAACTTCATTTCCGAGTTCCCCTACGCAACGCCTGTGGCGGTCGAATATGACACCGGCAACTACTTTGCGACCATGGATAAGCTGGAAGAGGTCGCAGACCTTGCAGGCTTTGAAGCGCGCCGCAAAGCGTCGGAAGCCAGCGGCAAACTGCGTGGTCTTGGCGTGAACTGCTACATCGAGGCTTGCGGCATCGCGCCGTCAAACCTTGTGGGTCAGCTGGGTGCCCGTGCCGGTCTGTATGATGCGGCCACCGTGCGCGTGAACGCCACCGGCACCATCAGCGTCATGGTCGGGGCGCACAGCCACGGTCAGGGCCATGAAACAGCCTTCCCGCAGGTTGTCGCGGATATGCTTGGCATCGACGAATCGATGATCGAGATCGTCCACGGCGACAGCTCGAAAATCCCCTTCGGCATGGGCACCTATGGCTCGCGTTCGTTGGCGGTTTGCGGCAGCGCGATGGTGAAAGCCACCGAGAAGATCATCAAGAAGGCCAAGAAGATCGCCAGCCACCTGCTGGAAGCTTCCGAAGCCGATATTGAGGTCAAGGACGGCAAGTTCACCGTGGCAGGGACCGACAAGTCGGTGGCTTGGGGCGATGTGACCCTGGCGGCCTATGTGCCCCACAACTACCCGCTTGAGGACATCGAGCCCGGTCTGGAAGAGACCGCGTTCTATGACCCCTCGAACTTTACCTACCCGTCGGGTGCCTATTGTTGCGAGGTCGAGTTGGACCCCGATACCGGCAAGGTCACCATCGAACGGTTCGCCGCTGCTGACGATTTCGGCAACGTTGTGAACCCGATGATCGTGGAAGGTCAGGTTCATGGCGGTATCGCACAGGGGATCGGTCAGGCTCTGCTGGAGAACTGCGTCTATGACGACGAAGGCCAGCTCTTGTCCGCGTCCTACATGGACTATGCGATGCCGCGCGCGGATGACGTGCCGTTCTACGTGGTTGACCATTCCTGCCAGACGCCCTGTACCCACAACCCACTGGGTGTGAAGGGCTGCGGCGAGGCCGGCGCGATCGGCTCGCCGCCGGCGGTGGTCAACGCGGTGATCGATGCGATCCAGTCGGGTGGCAAGAATGTGCTGCATATCGACATGCCCCTTTCGCCCCAGCGCGTTTGGGCTGCGATGCAAGACTAAGAAGCGAGAGGACGGACCGGGGGCGCTGCCCCCGGACCCCCGGAGTATTTCTATCAAGAGGAAGCAGGAAACTGCGTCTTCAGGAGGAGCGATATGTACGCATTCGACTTTGAACAACCCAAGACCATTGCGGAAGCAGTGGCGGCTTTGGCCGACGACGAGGCGCAGCCTCTGTCGGGTGGTCAGACCCTGATCCCCACCCTGAAGCAGCGACTGGCGATGCCTTCGAAGCTGGTGAGCCTGACGGCGATCCCCGAGATGAAGGGCGTTTGCATGAACGGCAATACCCTGTGCATCGGCGGGGCGACCCCTCATGCGGTGGTGGCCGCCGAAGCAAGCGCCTATCCGGCGCTGGCAGCACTGGCCAGCAACATCGGTGATCCCGCGGTGCGCAACCGTGGTACCATCGGTGGCAGCATTGCCAACAACGATCCGGCGGCGTGCTACCCGTCGGCGGCGCTGGCATCGGGGGCGACCATCGTCACCAACAGCCGCGAGATTGCGGCGGACGACTATTTCCAGGGTCTGTTCCAGACCGCGCTGGAAGAGGGCGAGATCGTGACCGAGGTGCGCTTCCCCGTGCCGCAGGCCGCGAACTACCAGAAGTTCGTCCAGCCCGCATCACGTTTTGCGTTGGTGGGCGTGTTTGTAGCCAAATATGCGGACGGTGTCCGTGTGGCGGTGACCGGCGCGTCGAACGACGGCGTCTTCCGCTGGACCGAGGCAGAGGCCGCGCTGAGCGCGAACTTCAGCCCCTCGGCCTTGGACGGCTTGAGCGTCAGTGCGGATGGCATGATCGGCGATCTGCATGGCACGCCTGAATACCGTGCGCATCTGATTGGTGTGATGACCAAGCGGGCGGTGGCTGCGGCCAGCTGATCTTGCCTGATCCATGAAAAAGAGGGCGCGCTGGCGATGGTCAGCGCGCCCTTTTTCTTGGTGCTTACAGGGTGAAGAGGGTGCCGTTTTGATCCACGATCTGGATGGCCTGAATATCGGGATGTTGCGCCAGTGTTTTCAGGGCGCTTTTCGGCATCAGACAGCCGGCGGTGGACAGGGCATCGGCTAGCGCTGCGCTTTTGGAGGTGACCGAGACCGTGGACCACAATGGCCGCTGCCCTTGGGGGCCAAGGATATGGGGCGCGGTGCCTGCGCGGGTGGCCAGCGGGCTGGAGGTGGCGATGGCTGCGTTTTGCAGGCGCCGGTTGCCGATGTAGCCTTGCTGGGGGTCAGAGAGGCCCAAGGTGAAGGGACCGCCGAGGGCGCGAAACTCGCCAATGTTGATCAGCGCTTTGGTGGCACCAGCCTGTGCCAGTTCTTCTGCGATCAGATCGGTGGCAAAGCCTTGGGCGATGCCGTTCAGGGTCAGCGCCTGTCCTTTGCCAAGGGTGACGCTGCGACCCCGCCGTGTGATGTGGTCCCAGCCGATGGCAGCTTGGGGCCCTTGGGTGTCTGCCCCTTGGCTGAGGGCGTGCCACAGGGGCTGCACGGTGGGGTCAAACGCGCCACGTGTCAGGCGGTGGGCGGTGTCGCAGTGATCCAAGAGCTTGGTAAAGCTGTCGCTGACCTCAAGCTGCCCGCGGGCGTTCAGCCGCGACAAGGTGCTGGTGTCGCGGTAGAGGCTAAAGTCCTCTTCTATCTGGCTCAGTCTTGCGGGCAGGGCGGCCAGCAACGGGGCGCTCCATTCGCGGGGACCGTGCAGAGTGATTGAGACCTCGGCCCCCAAGGCATAGCCCTGCCATGTGCTGGCCTGTGCCAGACGGGGGGCGCAGGCGAAGGCGGCGGCAAGGGTCAGGAAACGGCGGCGCTTCATTCGGCGGGCTCCGTCTTGGGCATGTGTCGGTTCGGGCGATTGGCCAGAATGAGCGGGACGCACTGCTTGGGGTCATCATGGATGGTGACGCAATCAAGGCATTGGAAACATTCGGAATACTGGATCGCGCCGGATTTCTTGATGGCTCCGTACTGACAGCGGACCTTGCACAGCTGACAGGGGTTGCCGCATTCGCTGCGGCGGTCAATCCATTTGCGGCCCCTTAGCAGGCCACCGATGGCCATCAGCGCGCCAAGCGGGCAGACGTAGCGGCAAAAGCCTTTGAACACGAACAGGCCCAGAACCAGCCAGAGCGCCGCATAGGCCACATAGTACCATTCGCGCAGGAAGAAGGTGGTGATAGCGGTCTTGAAGGGCTCGACCTCGGCGGCTTTGTCGATGTGCTGGGGGGCGAAAATGGTGACAGCCACAAGGCCTGCAAGGATCACGTATTTCAACCCGCGCAGGGGGCGGTCGATGCGGTCGGGAATGCGAATCGTTGGCAGGCGCAGTAGGCGGGCGAAGCGGTCTGCGAACTCTTGTAGTGCGCCAAAGGGGCAGAGCCAGCCGCAGAATAGCCCGCGTCCCCAGAGAACAAAGCCAAGAATCGCCGCGCCCCAGATCAGAAGGCCGAAGGGATCATAAAGCAGGAAGGCGAACGAGCCTTTGCTGATCGCCGCTTGCAGCGTGGCCATGGGTGTGACGATGCTAAGCTGGCCTTGGCCCCACCAGCCGATAAAGCCGGTAACAAAGGCCAGCGCGGTCAGGCGAATGGTTTGGAAATGCCGATGCCCTGCCAGCCGCGATTGGGCAAACAGCAGGGCGGGCAGCAGCACCGCCAGAAAGACCGCCGCAATGACCAGATCGGTCTGACGGTTGCGGATCGCTTCTTCAAAGGGCGACAGACGTTCCACGTTATCGGGTTGGACGAAAAAGCGGGTGTCGGTGGTGTGTGTAATCTCAAGATCGACCGAGCCGGTTTCCGGTTGGAACATCCCGTGCTGGCGGACGGCTTGCAGGGTCATGGTCCATTCGCGACTGGGATCAAAGCCCAAGCGGCGATCCGTGCGCAGGATCATCGCGGTGCCATCACGCAGGGCCTCAGGCACCTGATCGGACAACTCTGTATAAATGTCGGAATCCCGCAGGGCGATGGGCAAGCCGTCCTGATGCATCCCGATCCACTCGGGCGAAGTGTTGCGGACGAATTCGGGCGAGACAAGGCCGTGGCGGGCGGTGTCCACCACAAGGATCGGCTCATCGGTGGTAGAGATGGACATGAAGTGGTCCAACTCATCCAGCGTGCCTTCGTCCAGTAGGGTGCGAGCGATGGACTTGGGGCCAAGATCGGCAACCCAGAGGTCCAGATAAAGCGCGTCGGGTTCATCGGTAGCGACGGGATCGTCATCTTCCCAAAGAGTGCCTTCGAACAGCGTTTGCACCTGCGCGTTGCTCACGGGCAGGTGGCCGATCAACCCTTGGTCCAACAGATCCTGCCAGCTTAGTGCCTCATCCACTTCTAGATCGGGGTAGGCAGGACGACCGGTCGAGATGCCTTGCAGGAAGGTACGGGCCACTTGGTTGGCGGCGCCCAGAATGGTCTCATGGGCGATGCGGACCGAAGCGGTGGCCTTGGTCACCCCGTCCAGATAGACCAACTGGCCACCATCTGCGCCGTGGCCGTAAGGCGTGCCGACCACCATCGAGTCCGAGATCGAATGCCCGAGGTACTGTTCAAAGAACTTGTGGAACGGTGCCTCGCCCAAGCCAGATACAAAGATCGGCTCATTATGGGACAGCAGTTTGACGTCCAGAAAGCGCCCCTCGGGGTCCAGAACCACAAGGATGTTGATGGCCGCACCGGAAAATCCCGGTAAAGGGGCCATTTCCTTGGTTTCGAACACGTAGCCTGCGGGGGCACCGCCCGAGTTCAATAGCTGCCAGACCCCCTGATCGTTCAGAGGTTCGCCCAAGGACATGGGCGGCATGATCAAGGGTGCGATCTCTTCACGGCTGAGGGGGGCGGCCCCAAGGGGAACGGCCAGCCACAGCGTAGCAATCGCGATAAGTAGAAAACGAAAGACTCCCATGGCGCGACGTTAGAAGCAGCGCCCCCGTCCGAGATATGCGACCTTCGTCCAAGGTTGATGCGGCAGCCAGCGCCGCTAAGGTGACGAACGGGGAGGAACAGGATGGAAAAGACCTGGGTCACGTTTGTGTCGCTGGCAGGTCTGCTGGCGCTTTGGTACGGCGCGGCAGTGCTAACCGCTGATCCGATGGTGCTGCCGACTCCCGATGCGGTGTGGCAGGTGATCATGGAACAAGCGGCCAGCGGCAAGCTTTGGTTCCACATCGGACACACCCTGCGGCGGGTGGTGCTGGCCTTTGTGCTGGCGATGGTCGTTGGCGGCATCATCGGCGTGGCGCTGGGGCAGTCCGCGCGGCTGAACCAATGGCTGGACCCGTGGGTCACAGTGTTCCTGAACATCCCCGCGCTTGTGATCATCGTGCTGTGCTACCTGTGGATCGGTCTGAACGAGACCGCCGCAATCATCGCTGTGGCAATGAACAAAACCGCGATGGTCATCGTCACCGTACGCGAAGGGGTGCGGTCCATGGATCGCGGCGTCACGGAAATGACGCAGGTCTATCGGATGAGCCCGTGGGCGCGGCTGCGCCATGTGGTTTGGCCGCAGCTTGGTCCGTTTGTGGCAACTGCGACCCGTAACGGATTGGCTGTCATATGGAAAATCGTTTTGGTGGTCGAGTTTTTGGGCCGCTCGAACGGGGTGGGGTTTCAGATCCATCTGTATTTCCAACTGTTCGATACGGCCTCGGTGCTGGCCTATGCCTTCAGCTTTACGGCCCTGATGCTGCTGATCGAATATCTGCTGGTTCAGCCGTGGGAAAAGCGGTCCTCGGCGTGGCGGCACGTGTGATTGTGAAAACAGCAGAATTTGTCGCATCTATCGCTCTTGTTCTTGTGACGGCGCGCGGGTAGCCCCGAAACCATGACGCGCAAGACAAAGACCTCCGCAGCCAAATTGCCACGGGACCCTGCTGCCGAAGCGGCGCTGGTACTGTCGTCCTTGCTATGGCTGGGGCAGGCGGCACTGATCGCAAGCTGCGTAGCTGGAGCGATTGCGGGTGATTTGGCGGGGCTGCTGCCTTTGGGCGCGGGTTTGCTGGCGCTGGGGGGCATGCGGGCCGGTCTGGACTTTTTTGCCAGCGGCAGGTTGTCGGCGATGGCCCGACGGACCGTTGCGGCCTACCGGACCGAGGTTCTAAACACCGAAAGCCGCCGCCATCAAAGCCAGTCTCCTGCTGTTCTGGCAGGGCTGCTGGCAGAAAAGCTAGAGATGCTGCGCCCTGCGATCCTGCGCTATGGCCCTGCAGGCCTGCGGGTGCGGACGGTGCCTTTGGTTCTGCTGGTGGTTGCTTTCTGGCAATCATGGGCGGCGGGGCTGATCCTGCTGGTGGCGGGGCCGCTGATCCCTTTGTTCTCGGCCCTTGTGGGGATGGCGGCGCAGCAGGCCAGCGCACGGCAATTGGACCAGATGGCAAGCCTTGGCACCATGCTGTCAGAACGGGTCAGTGCGCTTTTGGACCTGCGTGTTCTTGGGGCGCAGACCCGCGTTCTGGATCAGTTTCGCACCAGCGCCGACACTCTGCGCAAGCGCACGATGGAAGTGCTGCGCATCGCGTTTCTGACCTCGACCGTTCTAGAGCTATTCTCGTCCCTTGGGGTGGCGATGATGGCGGTCTATGTGGGCTTTTCCCTGCTGGGTGAGATCGGATTTGGCACGTGGGGCGCTCCGCTAAGCATTTGGTCCGGCGTTTTCCTGCTGCTGATCGCCCCTGATTTCTTCGCCCCCCTGCGCGAGATGTCGGCTGCATGGCATGACCGTGCCTCCGCCAATGCGGTGCTGGCAGAACTCGCCCAGTGGCGTGAGGCGCAGGCGGACACCATTCTGGGGAATGCAGATGCCGCGAAGCCGGCCGCTGCTGCCTCGGAACTGTCCCTGAAAGGGGTGCGGATCCGGCGTGGCGATCAAATCATCAGCTATCCCGATGTCACGGTTGCAGCCGGTCAGGCTTTGGCCGTCAGCGGTGCCAGTGGTGCTGGGAAATCCACTTTGCTGGCCGCTATCGCGGGGCTGCTGCCCGTGGCAGGCGGACAGGTTGTGGTGAATGGCACCCTTTTGACCGATGAGACCGCCGATGCGTGGCGGGCCGGTTTGGGCTGGATGCCGCAGTCACCCCATTTTTTAGAAGGGTCGGTTCTGGCGAACCTGCGTCTTGGTGCGCCGGATGCTGATCGCTCTGCTGCGATGCGCGCATTGGAAGATGCAGGCGTTGCCGCGCAAGTGGTCGCGCTTCCCAAGGGTCTTGGTACATCGCTTGGCACCTCTGGCGCAGGGCTTTCGGGGGGAGAGGCGCGGCGGATCACACTGGCCCGTGCCTTGCTGGCTGGCGGCAAAGTCTTGCTGGTCGATGAGCCGACCGCCGATCTGGATGAAGAGACCGCGCAGGCGGTGCGCCAGCATTTGCAGGGGCTACGCGCTTCGGGCGCGATGTTGGTGATCGCCAGCCATGACCCTGCTCTTATCGCTGCGTGTGATCTGCAAATCGCGCCGGAACTTGCGGAGGCCGCAGCATGAGGGCGATGTGGTTTATCCTGAGGCGGACGGTTGCCTCTGCCCCCAAGTCGATCATTGCGGGAGCATTGCTGACGGTGGCGGTGCTCTTGATGGGCGTGGCGCTGCTGGGTGTGTCGGGCTGGTTCATCACGGCGGCCGGGATCGCGGGCCTTGCGGGCAGTGGCGTTTTATTTGACGTCTTCCGTCCCAGCGCAGGCGTGCGTTTTCTGGCCATTGGCCGCACGGCGGCCCGCTATGGTGAGCGTGTTGTGACCCATGAGGCGACCTTGCGGGCGCTAGCCGCTTTGCGCGTGGATTTGTTGGCCGGTCTGATGACCCGCCCCCTGCGCGGGATCGAGCGTTTGCGGGCCGGTAGCGCCCTGAACCGGATGGTGGCGGATGTGGATGCGCTGGACGGGGTGCTGCTGCGTTTGGCCTTGCCGCTTGGGGCTGGTGTTCTGACGCAACTGGCGGCGCTGTGGGTACTGGTCTGGCTGACCTCATGGCCTGTCGCGCTGGCAGTGGTTGCGCCCCAGATCGCAGCGGTGGTGGTGGTGGTGGCAATGTTCGGGCGGGCAGGGCTGAAACCTGCCACCCGCGCCGAACGCGCCCTACAAGCGGTGCGCAAGCGGGCCTATGACCTGTTCGCCGCCCGCGCTGATCTGACCGTCTACGGTGCGATGGGGCGGCAACGCGATCATGTGATGTCGGCGGCCCGTCGTCTGGATGATGCTCAGGATAAACAAGATCGGATCGAGCGCGGGACACGTTTGCTGACCAGTCTTGGGGTGCAAACCTCATTGGCGCTGTCGGTCTATGTGGGCTTCACAGCTGTGGCTGAGAGGGCGCTGAGCGCTCCGCTGGCGATGATGGCGGTTCTGGTGGCCTTGGCCTTGGGTGAAAGCCTGATGCCGCTGGCCCGTGCCGTTTCAGAACTGGGGCGGATGGCCGATGCGGCCCGCCGCGTGCAGCGGGATGTCATGGCCGTTGCACCGGATCCCGGCGCGGCGCAGGCCGATCTGTCTGCTCCTATGATCGAAGTGCGCGACTGGCGCTTGCGCGGCGATGACGCGCCGATCAGCTTTACGGTTGGGGCAGGGGAAACGGTGATCCTCTCGGCCGCATCCGGAGGCGGTAAGACCACGCTGTTGGGGCAGTTGGCGGGGCTTGCGGCGCCAACCCACGGGGCGGTGCGAATCTATGGTGCTGCGCCGGACAAGATGCCCGAAGCTGTCCTTCGGGACATGCTGGGTTACGTGCCCCAGCGCACTGTCCTGCTAAGCGGGACGTTCGCAGAGACCCTGACTCTGGCTGGCGGAGAGATGGACAATGCCGCTATGCAGTCGCTTTATGGCTCGGTCGATCTGTCGCAGTTACTGGTTGCGCGGGGCGGCTTGGATGCGCCCGTTGGTGTTGCGGGCGATACCCTGTCGGGCGGCCAGCGTCGACGTGTGGCAATTGCACGAGCTATTTCATGCAAGCCTATGATTTTGCTTATGGATGAGCCAACAGAAGGTATGGATCAAGCCACGGCCAAAGCGGTACTGGAAGGGGTGCGCAAAGCCCTGCCAGAGGCGGCGATTGTGATCGCCAGCCATCGCCAGTCTGACCGCCGCTTTGCGGATCGGGTGATCCCCCTGCGCTGATTTGCGCTCTCATAAATTCCAAATCTGTGATTCATCTTTTGACATGGATCAAGGTGCGCCAGTTGCTTCATGAGGCACGAATGCACCTGTAAAGCTGAATCTTTGTTTCAGCTTTCCTGCGAAGGAGAAGGAAATGGAATTCGATGTGGTAGAGCTGTCGCGCCTGCAATTTGCGCTGACCGCCTTGTATCACTTTCTCTTCGTGCCGCTGACGCTGGGTCTGTCGATCATCGTCGCGATCATGGAGACAGTCTATGTGATGACAGGCCGCCCGATCTGGCGGCAAATGACGAAATTCTGGGGGTCCCTCTTCGGGATCAACTTTGTGCTGGGTGTCGCAACCGGCGTCACGATGGAGTTCCAGTTCGGCATGAACTGGGCCTACTACAGCCACTATGTGGGCGACGTTTTTGGCGCACCGCTGGCGCTGGAAGGCATGATGGCCTTTTTCCTTGAGGCGACCTTTGTGGGTCTGTTCTTTTTTGGTTGGGATAAGCTCAGCCGCGTGCAGCACCTTGTGGTGGCATGGCTGGTGGCGATCGGCTCGAACTTCTCGGCCCTGTGGATCTTGATCGCCAACGGCTGGATGCAGAACCCCGTGGGCGCGGAATTCAATCCGATGACCATGCGGATGGAGATGACGAACTTCTTTGAGGTGATCTTCAACGAAGTGGCGCAGGCCAAGTTCGTTCACACCGTATCGGCGGGTTATGTGACCGCGTCGATCTTTGTGCTTGGGGTGTCCAGTTGGTATCTGCTGAAGGGACGCCATGTGGAACTGGCCCGCCGCTCGATCACAATAGCGTCGTCTTTCGGTCTGGCCTCGGCCCTGTCGGTCGTCGTTCTGGGGGATGAAAGCGGCTATGACGCGGGCATGAACCAGAAGATGAAGCTGGCCGCGATTGAGGCCATGTGGGAGACCGAGCCCGCACCAGCCTCGTTCACGCTGGTCGGTATCCCTGATCAAGAGGCACGCGAAACCCACTATGCGATCCACGTGCCTTATGTGATGGGCCTGATCGGCACCCGCTCGCTGGACACGGAAATTCCGGGGATCGAGCAGCTGGTGGAAGAGGCCGAAGAGCGCGTTCGCTCGGGTCTTATCGCCTATGACGCGCTGATGACCATTCAGGCCGAGCGTGAGAAGACCTCTGACACTGTGAAGGCGACCTTTGAGGAGCACAGCGACGATTTGGGCTATGCCTTCTTGTTGCTGCGGTATCTGGATGATCCCCGTCAGGCGACCGACGCGCAGATTGCGCAGGCGGCCGAGGATACCGTGCCCACCGTCTGGCCGCTGTTCTGGGGGTTCCGTATCATGGTGGGCCTTGGGTTCAGCTTTATCGCTGTTCTGGGGTACTTCTTTTACCGCGCATCGTTCAAAGGCATGCAGTTCCCCCGTTGGGCGTTGCGTCTGGCCGTCGTGGTCATTCCCGCCCCTTGGATCGCCGCCGAGATGGGCTGGATCGTGGCCGAGTTCGGCCGTCAGCCTTGGACCGTAGACGGCATTCTGCCAACCGCCATGTCGGTCAGTAACCTAAGCGCAGGGCAGCTGTTGCTGACCATCGCGGGCTTCAGCCTGTTCTATTCGGTCCTTTTCATCGTCGAAATGGGCTTGATGCTGAAGTACATCCGCAAAGGCCCCGTCCAGGACGAGGAGATCACGGACAAGTGGATGGAAAAGCACAGCCACCGTTTGCGTACCCATGACGGCAACGTCCCCGGCGCAACCCCTGCGGAGTAAACGAAGATGATCCTGCATGAATTGATCGATTTCGGCACGCTGCGCGTGATCTGGTGGGCCCTTCTGGGGGTGCTGCTGATCGGGTTCGCGATGACCGATGGCTTTGACATGGGGACGGGGGCTTTGCTGCCTTTCGTCGCCCGCAATGACACCGAACGCCGCGTGGTGATCAACACTGTTGGCCCCGTCTGGGAAGGCAACCAAGTGTGGTTCATCCTTGGGGGCGGTGCGATTTTTGCCGCTTGGCCGCCGCTTTATGCGATCAGCTTTTCCGGCTTTTACATGGCGATGTTCATCGTTCTGGCGGCGTTTATCGTGCGGCCTGTGGCGTTCAAATACCGCAGTAAACGGCAAAGCAGTACGTGGCGCAGCGTCTGGGATTGGGCGTTGTTTGCTGGTGGCGCGGTTCCGGCGCTGATCTTTGGCGTGGCCGTGGGCAATGTGCTGCGCGGTGTGCCGTTCCGCCTGAATGACTTTCTGATGCCGACCTATGAGGGCTCGTTCTTTGGGCTTCTGAACCCCTTTGCGCTGCTGGTGGGTCTGACGTCGCTGGCAATGCTGACCATGCATGGCGCGGCTTGGATC
Organism: Donghicola tyrosinivorans; assembly: GCF_003003355.1. Taxonomy (GTDB): domain Bacteria; phylum Pseudomonadota; class Alphaproteobacteria; order Rhodobacterales; family Rhodobacteraceae; genus Donghicola; species Donghicola tyrosinivorans. The sequence goes on along the minus strand of NZ_PVTQ01000011.1, from coordinate 56,108 downwards.
AATCTGAAGACCGAAGGGCTGATCCAGTCCCGTGCCCGCCGCTTTGGCACTCGCGCGGGTGTGGTGGCGATGGCAGGCTATGCGCTGGCCGGTCTTTGGCTGACAATGATGCCGGGCTATCACTTCACCCACGCAGTAGCAGTGGATGGCCCGTCGAACCCGCTGTTCAATGGCGTGGCTCACGGCGGCAGTTGGCTGGCAGCTTATGCAGATCGTCCGTGGATCATCGTGGCGCCCATCATGGGGTTCGTCGGGATGGCCATGGCCTTGCGCGGCTTGCAGTCGGGGGGCGAGGCGACCACGCTGCTGTGGTCCAAACTGGGCATCCTTGGGGTGATCTCTTCCGTGGGGCTGACCATGTTTCCCTTCATCCTGCCAAGCTCGGTCGATCCCGATAGCTCGCTTACGGTGTGGGATTCGTCGTCCTCGCACATGACCTTGTTCATCATGCTGGTGGCGGCGGTGTTCTTTATGCCGATCATTCTGGCCTACACCGCATGGGTCTACAAAGTGCTGTGGGGCAAGGTCACCGAAGAGCAAATCAAAACCAGCGGCGAGACGCTGTACTAAGGAAAAGGAGCCAATCTTATGTGGTATTTTGCATGGATGCTGGGTCTGCCTCTGGCCGCTTTGCTGGCAGTTCTGAACGCCATGTGGCTAGAGCTGCGCGAGGATGCTCGGCTGGCCGAAGAGCATCCCGACGATCACTGAAGACCGTCCATCGGACATCTGCAAAGGCGGCCCATCGGGTCGCCTTTGTGCATTTTGACGCCGTCGCGGCCCGCAAAGGTGCCGCAGTTTCAAATCGATAAAGAATCCCTATTGCGCCATTGCGACTCTTCTTTTAGGGAAAACGACAGGAACGGGAGACACTGAGTACTCTCAGGGCCGAAGGAGCAACCGCCCCGGTAAACTCTCAGGCAAAAGAACCTTCCTACTCAAAAACTCTGGAGAGAGGCGCGAACAGCGTCCGCCGAAGGGATAGCGATCTCAGGCGCAACGGACAGAGGGGGCATCGGGTGACGGGATTTGCCGTCATTTTACGATGCCGGAGTGCGCCTCCGGAGAACCGGAGAGACGAATGAGCGATCTGCATCGCACACCGCTATACGACCTGCATCTGGAGCTTGGCGCCAAGATGGTGCCTTTCGCGGGCTATGAGATGCCCGTACAGTATCCCCTTGGCGTGATGAACGAGCATCTGCACTGCCGTGCGCAGGCAGGTCTGTTTGACGTCAGCCACATGGGGCAGGTGATCCTGCGCGGGGCAAACGCGGGCGCGGCGCTGGAAGGCTTGATCCCCCAGAACGTGCTGGGTCTGAAAGAGGGTCGCCAACGCTACGGGTTCTTTACCAATGATCAGGGCGGTATTCTGGATGACCTGATGTTTGCCAACCGTGGCGATCATCTGTTTCTGGTGGTGAATGCCGCCAACAAAGAGGCCGATCTGGCCCACCTGCGTGCCCATATCGACGGGGTCGAGGAGATCACCGACCGCGCCTTGCTGGCCCTGCAAGGCCCTGCGGCAGAGGCGGCGTTGAAGGCCATCGCGCCTGCGCTGCCGGATATGGTGTTCATGGATGTGGCCACGGTTGCCAGCGATTTCGGTGAACTCTGGGTCTCGCGTTCCGGTTACACCGGCGAGGACGGCTTTGAGATCTCGGTCGCGGCGGATCAATCCGTTGCCTTTGCCAAAGCCCTGCTGGCGCAAGAGGCGGTCGAGGCGATCGGCCTTGGCGCCCGTGATAGCCTGCGCCTTGAGGCGGGCCTGTGTCTGCATGGCAATGATATTGACCCCACCACCACGCCGGTTGAGGCCGCGCTGGTCTGGGGCATCCAGAAAACCCGCCGCACGGGCGGCGAACGGGCAGGCGGCTTTCCCGGCGCGGACATCATTCTGGACCAGATCGCCAATGGCGCATCGCGTACCCGCGTAGGTCTGCGCCCCGAAGGCCGTGCGCCCATGCGTGCCCACACGATGATCTTTGCCTCCGAGGACGCCACCGACCCCATCGGCGAAGTGACCAGTGGTGCCTTTGGCCCGACCCTCGAAGCGCCCATGTCGATGGCCTACGTGGACCGCGATCTGGCGGCCACCGGAACCACCCTTTTCGGCGAAGTGCGCGGCAAGCGTATGCCTGTACAGGTCGTGGACCTGCCCTTCGTCCCCAACACCTTCAAACGATAAACACAGGGAGAGACCCCCATGAAATTCACCGAAGAACACGAGTGGCTGAAGGTCGAAGGCGACATTCTGGTCGTTGGCATCACCGAACACGCAAGCACCCAGCTGGGTGATGTTGTTTTCGTCGAGCTGCCCGATGTGGGCCGCGAAGTGGAAAAGGGCGAAGAGATCGTGGTGATCGAGAGCGTCAAGGCGGCCTCGGACATTCTGGCGCCGCTGGACGGCGAGATCGTCGAGGTCAACGAGGCCATCGCCGACAACCCCGCATTGGTGAACGAAGACCCGCTTGGGGCGGGCTGGTTCTTCAAGATGAAGGTCGCGGACCTGTCGGTCATCGACGGTTTCATGGACGCGGACGCATATAACGACTTTACGGGCTGAGGATCATCATGCCGTTTACCCCCACTGACTACGATCCCTACGATTTCGCCAACCGTCGCCACATCGGGCCCTCGCCCGAGGAGATGGCGCTGATGCTGGAAGCGGTGGGGGCAGACAGCCTTGATGCCCTGATCGATGAGACGGTGCCCGCCAGCATCCGCACCACCGATCCGCTGGACTTTGGCGCGCCCAAGTCCGAGCGCGAACTGACGTGGTTCCTGCGTCAGATCGCCAAGAAAAACACTGTGAACTCCTCGATGATCGGGCAGGGGTTCTACGGCACCGTGACCCCGCCTGCGATCCAGCGCAACATTCTGGAAAACCCCGCGTGGTACACGGCCTACACCCCTTACCAGCCCGAGATTTCTCAGGGCCGTCTTGAGGCACTGTTGAACTTTCAGACTATGGTCTGTGATCTGACTGGGCTTGAGATCGCCAATGCCTCGCTGCTGGACGAAGGCACCGCCTGCGCCGAGGCGATGGCCATGGCTGAGCGTGTTGCCAAGACCAAAGCCAAGGGCTTCTTTATCGACCAGAACTGCCATCCTCAGAACATCGCGGTCATGAAAACCCGCGCCGAGCCGCTGGGGTATGAGGTGATCGTCGGTGATCCCGCCACCGATCTGGTGCCCGATCAGGTCTTTGCTGCGATCTTCCAATATCCGGGCACCTATGGCGGTCTGACCGATTTCACCGCGCAGATCGATGCGCTGCATTCGGCGAACGCCCTTGGTATTGTGGTCGCGGACCCGATGGCCCTGACCCTTTTGAAAGAGCCTGCCGCTATGGGTGCCGACATCGCTGTCGGCAACACCCAGCGCTTTGGCGTGCCTCTTGGCGGTGGTGGTCCCCACGCGGCCTATATGGCGTGCCGCGATGCCTACAAACGCTCGATGCCCGGGCGGATTGTGGGCGTGTCGGTTGATAGCCACGGAACGCCTGCCTATCGTCTGTCGCTGCAAACCCGCGAACAGCATATCCGCCGCGAAAAGGCGACCTCGAACGTGTGTACGGCGCAGGCGCTGCTGGCGGTGATGGCGGGGATGTATGCGGTCTTCCACGGCCCTAAGGGCCTGAAGGCCATCGCGCAGCGTATCCACGCCGTGGCGGTGCAATTCGTCGAAGGTCTGGAAAGCGCCGGTTTCGCGGTCGAGCCTGAAAACTTCTTTGACACGGTGACGGTTGAGGTCGGCCCTATGCAGGGCGTGATCTATCAGGCCGCCTTGGATCGCAAAATCAACCTGCGTAAAGTGGGGGCCAGCAAGCTTGGCATCGCGGTGGATGAGACAACCCGTGGTGAAACCATCGAACGTCTGTGGGAAGCCTTTGGCATCACCCGCAGCTTTGATGACTATCACCACGCCTATCGTCTGCCCGAAGATCTGGTCCGCGTAAGCGATTACCTGACCCACCCGATCTTCCAGATGAACCGCGCCGAGACCGAGATGATGCGCTACATGCGTCGCCTCAGTGACCGTGATCTGGCGCTGGACCGCGCGATGATCCCGCTTGGCTCTTGCACCATGAAGCTGAACGCCGCTGTTGAAATGGCCCCCATTACGTGGCCCGAATTCAGCGCCATTCACCCCTTTGCCCCCGCCGACCAGCGCGAAGGCTATCAGGAACTGGTCGATGACCTTAGCCGCATTCTGTGTATGGTCACCGGCTATGACGCCATGTCCATGCAGCCCAACAGCGGTGCGCAGGGGGAATATGCAGGTCTTCTGACCATCATGGCCTATCACAAGGCCAATGGGGACGCGCACCGCAAGGTTTGCCTGATCCCGACCTCGGCCCATGGCACCAACCCTGCCAGCGCCCAGATGTGCGGCATGAAGGTGGTCGTCGTCAAATCGCTGGAGAACGGCGACATTGACCTTGAGGACTTCCGCACCAAGGCCGAGGCGGCCGGCGACGATCTGGCGGCCTGTATGATCACCTATCCCTCGACCCACGGGGTGTTTGAGGAAACCGTGCGTGAGGTCTGCGCCATCACCCATCGTTACGGCGGTCAGGTTTACTTGGACGGTGCGAACCTGAACGCATTGGTCGGTCTAGTCAAACCGGGGGAGATTGGCGCGGACGTCAGCCACCTGAACCTGCACAAGACCTTTGCCATCCCGCATGGCGGCGGTGGTCCTGGCATGGGTCCGATTGGCGTGAAATCCCATCTGGCACCTTATCTGCCCGGTCATCCGGAAACGGGGGGGCAGACTGGTCCTGTGACCTCGACCCCTTGGGGCTCGGCGTCGATCTTGGTGATCTCTTGGGCTTACTGTTTGGCTATGGGCGGGGCAGGTCTGACGCAGGCGACCAAGGTTGCGATCCTGTCGGCCAACTACATCGCCAGCCAGTTGAAGGACCACTATGATGTGCTGTTCAAAGGCCGCTCTGGCCGTGTGGCACACGAATGCATCTTGGACACCCGTCCTTTTGCAGACAGTGCTGGCGTGACCGTGGATGATGTGGCCAAGCGCCTGATGGACCATGGCTTCCACGCACCGACCATGAGCTGGCCGGTGGCGGGCACTTTGATGGTGGAACCCACTGAATCCGAGACCAAGGCAGAGCTGGACCGTTTCATCACCGCAATGGCCGCTATTGCCGAAGAGGCGCAGGCGATTGCCAAGGGCGAGATGGACCGTGACAACAACCCGCTGAAGAACGCACCCCATACGGTGGCGTCCTTGGTGGGGGATTGGGACCGTCCCTACAGCCGCGAGGCCGGATGTTTCCCTGCTGCCAGCTTCCGCGTGGACAAATACTGGCCGCCCGTCGGCCGTGTGGACAACGTCTTTGGTGACCGTCATCTGGTCTGCACCTGTCCACCCTTGTCGGACTACATGGACGCCGCAGAATAATCCCGAAAACCCCCGCGCTGAACCGCGGGGGTTTTTCGCTGCGATCCAAGGGCTAAGGTCTAAGATCGGGGCGATTTCAGAACATAAGTCTTTGCCATGACGCCCGAATTCATTGACCTTTACTGCGAGCGCTCAGCCTTTGGCCTTTGGCCTGTGGAATGAGCCTCTGAATACCCTGTCCAATCTGTCCTTCCCTCTGGCGGCGCTGGCGGCTTTGGTGATCTTTGCCGCACTCTCAATGGCCACGGCTTTGCTGGTTGGCGCTGGATGGCCTTGGCGGCGGGGACATTTGCGCTGTCATTGGTGTTTCGGGCCATCGACTTGCAGGTCTGCGGCGCGCTGCCCATCGGGACGCACTACCTTTGGCATCTCTTGAACGGAGCGATGGTCGGGTTTCTGCTGGTCGCGCTGGTTCGGCATATGCCGCCTTTGCACCGCTAAAGCCCTCTTGCAGCGGCGGGGCATTTCCCTAGTCTGGCCGCCAAGCAGACGGGTAAGGAACATGGTGCAGGACAGTAGCCCCACACTACACAATCTGGGCGAGGATGGCCTGCTGGTGGAATTCGGCTCCTCTCTGATGATGGAGGCCAACGCCGCCGCGATCGCTTTTCGCCGTGCCTTGGAAGGGCTGCGCTTGCGCGGTGTGACCGAGGTCGGCAGCACCCTGAAATCTGCCTTTATCCGCTTTGATCCGGTGGCGTTGCCGCACGCGCAGATCATTCCGAAGATCAAGGAGTTGATGGCAGATCGGGACTGGCTCACGGCCCCCATGCCAGAGGCGCGCCATTGGGAATTGCCGTCTTGCTTTGATGGTGACTTCGCGCCGCAAATATCTGAATTTTCTGAGTTATCAGGAATTTCTGAAAGCGATCTGATTGCACAGCTTTCGGAAACGCCGCTGCGTGTTCTGGCGTTGGGGTTCGCCCCCGGCATGCCCTATCTGGGGCAATTGCCTGAGGGGTGGAATGTCCCCCGCCAGACCAGTCTGACGCCTCGAGTGCCGGTGGGTGCGATCACCGCAGCGATCCGGCAGATCGTGCTGTTTGCGGTGCCGTCCTCGACCGGATGGCGGCAGATCGGGCAGGCGGCGTGGCGTGGTTGGGATGCTTCGGGCGGGCCGGACCAATTCCTGACTGCCGGTGATACCTTGCGCTTTGCGCCCTGTGGTGAGGGGGCCTTCCGCGCCCATCTGGCGGCTGGCGGGCTCCTTATTGAAAGGTCCAGCCCATGAGCGTTCAATTGGAGATCCTTTCCGCAGGTCCGCGCATGACCTTGCAGGACGCGGGCCGCGTGGGCCTTTCGGCCTATGGGCTGTCCCGTGGCGGGGCAATGGACCCTGTGGCCTTGGCCGAGGCTGCGGCCCTCTTGGGCAGCGCTTATGATGGCCTTTCCATCGAGATGACACAGACGGGCGGAAAATTTCGCTGCATGCAGGCCGATCTGACCGTCGCTTTGACGGGCGCGGTGATGAAGGCCAACGTGGACGGGGTGCCCCTGCGCTGGGGCGCATCGCATCTTTTGCCCGCAGGCGCGGTGCTAGAGGTGAGCGCGGCGCGGCAGGGTGTCTATGGCTATCTTTCCGTTGCGGGTCAGATCTCTGTGCCTGACTGTTTCGGAGCCCGCAGTGCCCATCTTCAGGCCGGTATTGGCGCAGAACTGGTGGCGGGCGACGTGTTGCCTGTGCAGCCCAAGCCCGCGCTGATGGGAAACGGCTTGCCCGAACGCGCTTGGAATGATGCACAGGTGTTCCGCGTCTTGCCGTCGGTCCAGACAGCATTGTTCGGCGACGATGGACGTGCTTGGCTTGAGACCACAAGTTTGACCAAGACCGCCCGCAGCAGCCGCATGGGAGCGGCGTTGCAGGTCGATGGCGATGGCGTTGCGATGCCCGAGGGGCTGTCCATCACGTCCGAAATCGTCAGCCTTGGCGATATCCAGATGACCGGTGACGGCACGCCGTTTGTTCTGTTGGCCGAGGCGCAGACCACAGGGGGCTATCCACGGATTGCCACGGTGATCTCGGCCGATCTGCCTGCCTTCGCGCAGGTGCAAGCGGGCAAACAGGTTCGGTTCCGCTTTGTGGATCTGGAAGAGGCTTTGGCGGCCCGCGCCACTTTCGTTGCCGAACTGGCTGCTTTGAAGGGCCGCGTTGCCCCTCTGGTGCGAGACCCGCATCAGATGCATGATTTGCTAGGCTATACCCTTGTGGCGGGCGTTGTCTCGGCCACCGATCCGGAGACTTGGGAATGACCATCACTGTCGATCTGAACGCCGATATGGGCGAAAGCTTTGGCCCTTGGGTCATGGGCAATGACGCCGCGCTTTTGGAGGTGATCAGCAGCGCCAATGTGGCTTGCGGCAAACATGCGGGCGATCCCTTGGTGATGGCCAAAACGATTGCCGCCGCCAAGGTCAAAGGCGTGGCTGTCGGAGCCCACCCAGGGTTCGACGATCTGCAAGGCTTTGGCCGCCGTGATGTGCACTTGCCTTCGGACGAGCTGGCGGCGCTGGTGCAATACCAAGTCGGCGCCTTTGCGGCGATGGCTGCGGGGCAGGGCGTTCCGGTTGCTCATCTGAAGCTACACGGGGCGATGGCAAATATGGCAGCCCGCGATCAGGCGATGGCCGAGGTTTGCTATCGCGCGGCGCTTCAGGTGATCCCCGATCTGCGCCTGTTCGTTATTGCAGGCACGGCGCAGCAACGGGCGGCAGCGGCATTGGGCGCGACCTACAGTGCCGAGATTTTTGCCGACCGCGCCTATCAGGATGATGCCACCCTTGTGCCTCGGTCCCGTCCGGGCGCTGTGCTGCACGATCCCGAAGAGGTGGCGCAGCGGGTGCTGGCGATGGTTCAGGCGGGCTGTGTGATTGCTCAGTCCGGTGCGCGGGTGAATGTGCCGGTGGATACGATTTGCCTGCACGGGGACACGCCGGGCGCTGTTCAAATGGCAAAAGCTGTGCGTCAAAAATTGTCAGATGCGAAAATTCTGATCTGTTCGCCACAGAATTAACGCCTACCTCTTGTTTCCTTGCCGGTGCTTGCCTTTATGAAAAGGCGTGCGGACATAGGTAAGGTCAACAAAAGGTATTTGAGCAAGATGAATATCTCAGAGGTTGCAGAGCGGACAGGTCTGCCCGCCAAAACCATCCGCTATTACGAAGAGATTGGCCTGATCAGACCTGCACGGGGCGCGAACGGCTATCGCAAATTTGCAGACAGCGACATGCATAAACTGGCGTTTATCGGTCGGGCACGGCATTTGGATTTTTCGATTGAGGATTGCCGCAACCTGCTGGCGCTATGGGAAGACCGCGAAAGGTCATCTGCAGATGTGCGCAGTATTGCGAAAAACCATCTGGCGCAGATTGAAGTGAAACTGAAGCAATTGCAGGAAATGCGTGCCACTCTTGCAACCTTGGTGGATTGCTGCGCGGGGGACAATCGCCCTGATTGCCCCATTCTTGAAGATTTATCAAAAACTCACATCTGATCTAGATCAAGTTTACTTGATACACCTTCTGATAGCGTCCTTTGCAGATGAATCGGAGGACGTAACGTGCGCATCACGAAAAGAACGAATATCGCCATCCGCGCTCTGATGTTTTGTGCGGTGAATGACGATCGCCGCGTTACCAAGCATGACATCGCTGAGGCCTGTAACAGCTCGGAAAACCATTTGGGGCAGATTGTGAACCAGCTGTCGCAGCTTGGTTTCCTAAGCACCACCCGCGGTCGCGGGGGCGGGTTGACCCTGTCGCGCCCTGCCGAGCAGATCTCGATCGGGGATGTGTTCCGCCAGCTAGAGGCCGACGTGCCCGTCGCCGAATGCTTTGCCGATGTGGACAACACCTGCCCGCTGACCGAGGCCTGCCGCTTGCGGATTGCGATCTCGGAGGCGATCAACGCCTTTTACAGCCATCTGGAGAAGATCACACTTGAGATGCTGATCTGCGAGAACCACCAGTTGGAAGACCTGTTGCTGATGGCGCCGACCTGTAGCCAGCGCACACCGAAGATCAAAGTTCCTGCTTAATCGCTAGTCCGCGATTTCAAACCCTTCGATCAGGTGTCGCAGGCCAAATGCGGCACCGAAATAGATTGAGACCATGGTGACTGGCGCTGAATAGCTGAGCAGTCCGAAGGCGGTGATGCCTTGCCCAATGGTGCAACCCATGGCGATGACCGCACCGGCGCCCATCATAATCGCTCCATAAATCTGACGACGCAGCTCGCGCGGGTCTTCACACGCCTCCCAGCGGAAGTGACCTAGCATAAAGCTGCCAATTAGCGCGCCGCTCCAGACGCCGATGACCGATCCGATTGCGAAGGTAGGGGCGTGGTTCTCTCCCAGCATGAGCCACAGCATCGTCTCGCCAATCGGGGCAGAGAAGTTGTGCGACACCACCGGCGTCACCTCGAACCCGTGGTTTGAGACATAGTGCGTGCCGATCCAGCCGCCCGCAATCGCCAGCCCAACGACAGCACCCCATAGGATCGCAGAGCGGTCCTGTCGCATCTCTTGATCGCTGAGGGTGTAGGTCAGGATCGCAAGCCCCGCCAAGATGCCGAACCAAGCCGCATCAATGCCGGTCAGGCGTTCGGCTAGATAGGCGTAGCTTTGGGGATGCTCGGCTGGGATGCGGGGGAATACCGTATCAAAGATAAATGCCGTCGGTCCCGAGAGGGTGGCATAGGCAGAAATCCCGAGGACGACCACGATCAGGAAGGACCGCAGATCACCGCCGCCCAAACGGGCAAGCGCACCATAGCCGCAGTTTCCCGCCAGCGCCATGCCGTAGCCGAACAGGCCGCCGCCGATCACCGATTGCCACGGTAGCCATTTATAATTCAGGTAGAACGCTTCGGTCGGATCGAACCAGCCAAGCTTCAGGGCTGCAAAGACCATCACCAAGGTCACGCCGATTGCGATGCCCCACATGCGCATCCGCACAGAGCTGCCGCCGTAAGTGCGGTCTTCAATAGCACCGAGGGTGCAAAAACGCCCCAGCCGTGCCGCCAGCCCAAGAGCCAGCCCTGTGACACCACCAATCATGGTCACAAGGACTGCGTCCGGTAGACCTGCAAACATCCGTGCTCCTCCCCAAGCCCGATTGTATGCGACAGGCTACCAAAAGCTTTTAGCGAAGACTATTCCTCTTCGCAGAAGACTTCGTAGACCCGTTCAAGGATCCGTTTGGGACGGTCATCGGCAAGGCTGTAGTAGATGGTTTTGCCATCACGGCGCGGGACAACCAGTCCCTCAAGGCGCAGGCGCGACAACTGCTGCGAGACCGCAGCCTGACGTGCGGCCAGCAGCTCTTCCAGTTCGGTCACGGATTTCTCGCCAGAGACCAGATGACACAAGATCATCAGGCGGCCTTCATGGCTGATGGCTTTTAGAAAGTTCGAGGCATTGGTCGCGCGTTCGACCATGCGATCCATCTCGAACTCACTCAGGTCATTTGAAAGTGCAGGGAGAGACATTTGACTACCTTAAAATCCTAACCGTTCAGTTCACCGCCACAGGCTTTGCTGCCAATGGCATGTGGTCTGCGATCATCTTTTCAACAAGGGGCCAGAAAAAGTCTTCGCCCGCGTATCCTTCGAGTCTCGCGATTTCCGCACCGTTTTCTACCAAGAGAAAGGTCGGAGTAAAGACCACAGGCCGTTTGATGACCGGTCCGTCGTCTTTCAGGTCTGTCAGCTGGATCTGCGCAAGGGGTGCGGTGGCTCCGGCTGCTGTCTTCGGGTAGATCGGACCGATTTGCTTATGCCACAGAACGCAATAGGCGCAGCCGGTCTGTTCGACCATCAGTAGATCGGCGGCAGGTGCTGCCGTTGCAAACCCCGCGAAGGCCATAGCGCTGATGAGGCGGCGGAACATGTGATCTCTTTTCTACCGTTGACAGAGTGTAACGTCGATGCAATCGAATATATGAATAAGTGGGGAGAATTTCAATGTTCGATGTGTCGTACCTTGGTGCAGCCCTTGCGGGTCTCTTATCGTTCTTCACCCCATGCATTCTGCCGATGGTGCCGTTCTACCTAAGCTACATGGCCGGTTTGTCCATGGCAGAGCTGAACGGGGCGGGCGAGATCAACAAAGGCGCGCAGCGGCGCTTGGTGATCAGTGCGGTGGCTTTTGCAGCTGGTGTAACCACGATCTTCGTCATGCTTGGACTGGGAGCAACCGCTGTCGGGCAGGCATTTGCCCAATGGAAACAACCGCTTTCCTATGTTGCTGCGGCGATCCTGTTTGTGTTCGGTCTGCATTTCCTTGGCATTCTGCGCATCGGTTTTCTGTACAGAGAAGCGCGGCTTGAAAGCAAGGCCGAGCCCTCGACCATCGGCGGCGCCTATCTGATGGGACTGGCCTTCGGCTTTGGCTGGACCCCTTGCGTGGGGCCGGCGCTGGCCTCGATTCTGATGATCGCCAGCGGGATGGGGGATCTGTGGCAGGGGGGCACTTTGCTGTTGGTCTATGGAATCGGCATGACCGCGCCCTTTGTGGTGGCGGCATTGTTTGCCCGCCCGTTCCTGAAGTGGGCCGCAAAGCACCGGCGTCATCTGGCCTATGTGGAAAAGGCGATGGGGGTCATGCTGATCCTTTTCGCGATTTTGATTGCGACGAATGCCGTCAACCTTATCGCGGCATTCATGATCGAGTGGTTCCCATCGTTCGGTACTTTCGGCTGAGGGGCCGCGTCTTTTTGGGGAGGAAAGACATGTTGAGACTTGGAACGACGCTGGCCTTGATGCTGGCAATGGCGCTGCCCGCAGGGGCCGCCACAATGGGCGACGACGGTCTGCACAAGACCGATTGGATGCGCGATACCTTCAAAGACCTGCGCGATGATCTGGAAGAGGCGAATGCCGAGGGCTTGCGTCTGGCCATCATCATCGAGCAGCGCGGCTGCATCTATTGCACCAAAATGCACGAAGAGGTTTTTCCCGATCCGGCGATTGATTCCTTCATTAAGGACAATTTCTTCGTGGTGCAGATCAACATGTTCGGCGACGTCGAAGTGGTCGATTTTGACGGTACAGCCATGGCCGAAAAGGACATGGTGCGCCGTTGGGGGGCGATGTTCACGCCCACAATGATGTTTTTTCCCGAAGAGGTTCCAGAGGGGCTGATGGCCAATCAGGCGACCGTGGTGAATATGCCCGGTGCTTTCGGAAAGATGACTACTTTGAACATGTTACGCTGGGTTGTTGAGAAGGGCTATCAAGGAGATGAGCCGTTCCAGAAGTACCTTGCGCGGATGATCGAACAGGAAAGATCGCAATAAAATCGTTGCAGAATGCTGCGGTGCAACATCTTCTAAAATTCAAGTACATGAATTTGTTGTTGCGTTGCGAAGTCACGGTGTTCTATCGTGTACAAAGCTAACCAGCCCAGAATGGTAGCCAGGGAGGAAACATGAAGATTTCAATTTCACTTGCGGCCGCGCTCGCTTGTGTTGCCGGTATCGCAGCCGCCGAGCCCGTTGCTCCGGCAGAGGTCCAGTATGATGAATATGGCGCCGTAGCCCAGTCGCTGACTGGCGTGGCAGGTGATCCTGCCAATGGCAAAGTGATCATGGGCACCAAGAGCAAAGGCAACTGCGTGTCGTGTCACGCGGCAGCCGGTCTTGCTGAATTTCCGTTCCACGGTGAAGTCGGTCCCGTTCTGGATGGGGTAGGCGATCGCTGGAACGAAGCAGAGATGCGCGGCATCGTGGCCAACGCCAAGATGACCTACGAGGGTACCATCATGCCCGCGTTCTACAAAACCGAAGGCTATATCCGCCCCGGTGACGCCTACACAGGTAAGGCGCCGACTGAACCCCTTGGTCCGCTGCTCAGCGCGCAGGACATCGAGGACGTGGTCGCGTTCCTGCTGACCCTGAAAGAATAATAAGCGACTTAAGAGCTTAGAGGAGAAAACCATGCAATTCACCCGACGCGAGACCATCGCTATGGGCTTCGGCGCTGCGGCAATGGCTGCGCTGCCGTTCCGTGTATCGGCTTCGGCTGACGACAATATCGCAGAGTTCACCGGCGGCGCTGCCATGGGCGATGCTGGCATCACCCTGACCGCGCCTGAAATCGCGGAAAACGGCAACACTGTTCCGATCACTGTCGACGCGCCCGGCGCGGCAAGCATCATGCTGCTGGCCACCGGCAACCCGACCCCCGGTGTGGCCACCTTCAACTTTGGTCCTCTGGCCGGTTCGCAGGCAGTGACCACCCGTATCCGTCTGGCTGGCACTCAGGACGTTGTCGCAATCGCCAAAATGGCGGACGGCAGCTTCGTGAAGGCCTCGTCGACCGTCAAAGTGACCATCGGCGGCTGTGGCGGCTAACCGCCCGCGACCTGTCGATCAACGAAATTCCTAGGAGAGTCCTAAAATGGCATCTGGTGTACGCCCCCGCGTTAAGGTTCCCAAGTCCGCTTCGGCTGGTGAAACCATCACCCTCAAGACCCTGATCAGCCACCCGATGGAATCGGGCCAGCGCAAAGACAGCAGCGGCAACGTGATTCCGCGCTCGATCATCAACCGTTTCACCTGCGAGTTTAACGGCGAGATGGTGATCGATGTGACGCTGGAGCCGGCGATCTCGACCAACCCGTACTTCGAGTTCGACGCCACTGTTCCCGCAGCAGGTGACTTCAAGTTCACTTGGTACGATGACGACGGCTCGGTCTACGAAGACACTCAGTCGATCAGCGTCTAATGCGAAGGCGCGGGGCGCGGGAGGAGGATAACCTTGCCGCCCCGCTCACTGGCTTCAGGGAGGAACATATGACCAAGCTAAACAAGAGCAAGGCACTGATCGCGATGGGGCTGGCTGTCAGCTCGTTCGCACTGGCAAGCGTTGCTGGCGCAGAAGGCCACGGCGCTGCGCCGCTGGTGATCAACGGCGACATCGAAATCGTCACCAACACCGCGGCACCTGCGCACATGGAAAACATCAGCACGATCCAGTCGGGCTGGGAATTCCGTACGCCCGATACGCAGGACCTGCAGCGTGACGACTTTGACAACCCCGGCATGCTGGGTGTCGACGATGCGCGTGAAACATGGGCGACTGTCGAAGGCAGCGAAGGCAAAAGCTGTGCGTCTTGCCATGGCGAGCCCGAAACGTTGGCCGGTGTCAAAGCGGTTTACCCCAAGTGGAACGAGGACGCAGGCGAGGTCCGCACCATTGAGATGCAGATCAACGCGTGCCGTACCGAGAACATGGGCGCCGAGGCTTACGGCTATAGCGATGGCGCAATGACCGACATGTCGGCGCTGATTTCGTCGGTGTCGCGTGGCTTGCCCGTTAACGTGGCGATCGACGGTCCCGCTCAGGCAACCTGGGAACAGGGTAAAGAGCTGTACTACACACGCACCGGCCAGCTGGAGCTGTCCTGCGCGAACTGCCACGAAGATAACTACGACAATCTGATCCGCGCTGACCACCTCAGCCAGGGCCAGATCAACGGCTTTCCCGTGTATCGTCTGAACAACGCCAAGCTGAACTCGGTCCACGACCGCTTCAAGGGCTGCGTTCGCGACACCCGTGCCGAAACCTACAAGCCCGGTAGCCCCGAATTCGTGGCGCTGGAACTGTATGTCGCATCGCGCGGCAACGGTCTGTCGGTCGAAGGGCCCTCGGTTCGCAACTAAGCGAAAAACTACCTAAAACCAACGCCTTGGCCCGTGCATTATTGCACGGGGCAGGGAGCTTTTGTCCTCAATGATCTGATACGGATCACATTTCGGAGTCAGTAACTCATGATTTCCCGCCGCGATTTTCTTCAGGCCAGCATGGCCGCTTCGGCCTTGGTCGGTGCTTCAGGCTTTGGCAACTGGAGCCGTCTCGCTGCACAGCAGGCCCTGACGCAGGATCAACTGCTTCAGTTCGACACCTTCGGGAACATCTCGCTGATTCACGTGACCGATATTCACGCGCAGCTGAAGCCGATCTATTTCCGCGAACCCAGCATCAACATCGGTGTGGGCGATGTGGCGGGCGTTGTACCCCATGTGACCGGCGCAGATTTCCGCAAGCTTTACGGCATCGACGACGGTTCGGCCTCGGCTTATGCGCTAAGCTATGATGATTTCGCCGCGCTGGGTCAGACCTACGGCAAGATGGGTGGTCTGGACCGCGTGGCAACCGTGATCAACGCGATCCGCGCCGACCGCCCCGATGCGATCCTGCTGGATGGTGGCGATACATGGCACGGCTCGTACACCTGCTACCACACTCAAGGTCAGGACATGGTCAACGTCATGAACGCTCTGCGTCCTGATGCGATGACCTTCCACTGGGAATTCACCCTTGGTTCCGAGCGTGTGAACCAGTTGGTGCAGGAACTGCCCTTTGACTCGCTGGCGCAGAACATCTTTGACGCCGAATGGGACGAACCCGCCGAGCTGTTCAAACCCTACAAGTGGTTCGAACGTGGCGGTGCCAAGATCGCCGTGATCGGTCAGGCCTTCCCCTATATGCCGATCGCGAACCCCGGTTGGATGTTCCCTGAATACAGCTTTGGTATTCGCGACGAGAACATGCAGGCGATGGTAGACGAAGTCCGCGGCCAAGGTGCTGATCTGGTCGTCGTTCTGTCGCACAACGGTTTTGACGTGGATCGCGAGATGGCGAAACGCGTCACTGGTATCGATGTGATCCTCTCGGGCCACACCCACGACGCCCTCCCTGAGCCGGTGGCTGTGGGCCAGACGATCATCGTTGCGTCCGGTTCAAATGGTAAGTTTGTAAGCCGCGTCGATCTGGATGTGCGTGATGGTCGCCTGATGGGCTTCCGTCACAAGCTGATCCCCATCTTCTCGGATGTGATTACACCGGATGCAGAGGTTGCCGCACTGATTGATGAGCAGCGCGCCCCCTATGAATCCGCCCTGTCCGAGGTGATCGGTCACACGGATTCGCTGCTGTACCGGCGCGGCAACTTTAATGGCACCTGGGACGACCTGATCTGTCAGGCGCTTCTGGAAGAGCGTGAGGCCGACATCGCCATGTCGCCGGGCGTGCGTTGGGGACCGTCGATCCTGCCGGGTCAGGCGATCACCCGAGAAGACCTGTGGAACGTCACTTCGATGACCTATCCCAAGGCCTACCGCACCGAGATGACTGGCGAATTCATCCATACCATCATGGAAGATGTTGCCGACAACATCTTTAACCCGAACCCCTATTACCAGCAGGGCGGGGACATGGTGCGCATGGGTGGTCTTGGCTACCGCATCGACATCAATAAACCGCAAGGCAGTCGTATCAGCGAACTGACCCTGCTGAAGACCGGCGAACAGCTGGATCCCGCAAAGAATTACGTTGTCGCCGGTTGGGCCAGCGTGAACGAAGGGACCGAAGGTCCCGAGATCTGGGACGTGGTCGAAAGCCACATCCGCAAGAAGGGCACCGTTGTGGTCGAGCCCAACACCACCGTGAAAGTGGTTGGCGCGTAACAACGCGCCACTACGGCAAAATTTTTTACACCTACGAATTCACGAACGCGAATTCGTCGATCTGAAAAAGGGAGCAAGGGACAATGACATCCAGCTTCAAGGGACCTAAAGCATCGCGTCGCCAGTTTCTGGCGGGTGCGGCTGTAATCGGGGCAGGGGCCGCGACCGGCGTCCGTGCCGCGACTCCCGATCCGCTGATCACTGAAATCCAGCCTTGGGCACAGGGCTTGGGCGATGGCGTGGACGCAACCCCCTACGGGATGCCGATCCGCTTCGAACAGGACGTGGTGCGCCGCAACGTGCCGTGGCTGACGGCGGACCCGATCAGCTCGATCAACTTCACGCCGATCCACGCGCTGGATGGCACCATCACGCCGCAAGGCTGTGCGTTCGAACGCCACCACTCGGGCGCGATTGAACTGGCCAAAGAAGATTATCGCCTGATGATCAACGGTCTGGTCGATCGTCCGCTGGTCTTCACCTATGAAGATCTGGAACGCTTTCCCCGCGAACAGCATGTGTACTTCTGCGAATGTGCGGCGAACACCGGCATGGAATGGGCAGGTGCGCAGTTGAACGGTGCGCAGTTCACCCACGGCATGATCCACAACATGGAATACACCGGCGTGCCCCTGCGCACCCTGCTGAACGAGGCTGGCATCCAGACCGAGGGCAAGTGGGTCTATGTCGAAGGCGCGGATGCGTCGTCGAACGGCCGCTCGATCCCGCTGGAAAAGGCGCTGGAAGATGTTCTGGTGGCCTTCAAGGCAAACGGCGAAGCCCTGCGCAAAGAACATGGCTACCCCGTTCGTCTTGTGGTTCCCGGTTGGGAAGGCAACATGTGGGTCAAGTGGCTGCGCCGCATTGAGGTCACCACACAAGCCGTTGAAAGCCGTGAAGAAACCAGCAAGTATACCGACACGCTGGCGGACGGCACCAGCCGCAAGTGGACTTGGGTTATGGACGCCAAATCGGTCGTCACCAGCCCCAGCCCCCAATCGCCGATCAAGCACGGTCCCGGCCCGCTGGTTATCACCGGTCTAGCATGGTCTGGCCATGGCAAGATTAAGCGCGTCGATGTCTCGATCGATGGTGGCAAGACTTGGCAGCAGGCCCGTCTGGCGTCTGAACCCGGCGACAAGGCTCTGGCGCGCTTCTATCTGGACATCAATTGGGATGGCAGCGAGATGCTGCTGCAATCCCGCGCGATGGACGAAACCGGCTATGTCCAGCCGACCAAAAAGCAACTGCGCGAAGTGCGCGGTCTGAACTCGGTCTACCACAACAACTGTATCCAGACCTGGCATGTGAAAACGAACGGGGAGGCAGAAAATGTCGAAGTCTCTTAAACTCTTTGCGGGCTCGGCCATCAGCACTGTGCTGATGCTGACCCTGTCGGTGAACTTCGCCGACCGTCTGACCCCCGAGATGCCTGCCGAGTTCGATCGTGTGGCCGTCGAGAATGACCGCGAATTCCACCTGATCGCCCGTGCTTACGCGGACGAGGCGAAGGCGGATGCGCCCTTTGGTCTGGGCCGTGAGGCACTGCCCGAAGAGATCGCCGCGTGGAACTTGGACGTCAGCCCCGATGGCACTGGCCTGCCCGTAGGTTCGGGCGACGTGATGACCGGCGAAGAGGTCTTTGCCGACAACTGCGCCGTCTGCCACGGTGACTTTGCCGAAGGTCGTGACAACTGGCCCAAGCTGGCGGGTGGTGACGGCACGCTGGCCGATGATGACCCATTGAAGACCGTGGGCAGCTACTGGCCGCACCTGTCGACCACATGGGACTACGTCAACCGCTCGATGCCCTTTGGCAATGCCCAAAGCCTGACAGCGGACGAGGTCTACGCGATTGTGGCCTACATTCTCTATTCGAACTATCTGGTCGAAGACGACTTTGTTCTGTCGAACGAGAACTTCACCGAGATCGTCCTGCCGAACGCCGAAGGCTTTATCATCGACGATCGGGCCGAGACCGAATACGCGATCTGGTCCGGCGAGCCCTGCATGGAAAACTGCAAGGAAAGCGTCGAGATTACCCGCCGCGCGACAAATCTGGACGTGACGCCGGGTGTCGATACCGCGGAAGAGCAGGCCGCAACTGCTCCGGCAGCCGAAGCTCCGGCAGCGGAAGAAGCAGCGGCACCCGCTGCAGAGCCCGCAGCCGAACCGGAAGCTGTGGTTGAGGCCGCAGCACCCGCTGCCATCGACATGGATCTGGCCGGTAAAGGCGAGAAGGTCTTCAAGAAGTGTAAAGCCTGCCACAAGGTTGGGGACGGGGCCAAGAACGGCTCGGGTCCGCAGCTGAATGGCATCGTGGGCCGTGCTGTGGCCAGCGCGGACGGGTTCAAATACTCGGGTCCGATGGTCGATCACGGCGGCGATTGGACGCCCGAGCGTCTGGCGGCGTTCCTTGCTAATCCGAAGGGAGAGGTAAAAGGCACCAAGATGTCTTTCGCGGGTCTGAAGAAAGAGGAAGATGTGGCCGCGGTCATCGAATACCTCAAGACCTTCGGTCAGTGATCTGATGTCGGGTGTTGCGAAATACCTCTCAGCAGTGGCGCTCAGCGCCGCTGCTTTTCTGTCTCCGGCGTTAGCTGCTGAAGAAACCGAGGCATTGGGCGATGCCGACAATGGCGCTGTTATCTTCCGCAAATGCCAAAGCTGCCACGCGGTCGGGCCGGACGCCAAGAACAAGGTCGGCCCCCAGTTGAACGAGGTTTTCGGTCGCAAAGCGGGCGCGATTGAAGGCTTTCGCTATTCCGACGGTTTGATCCGTGAAGGTAACAACGGGCTGGTCTGGGACTATGAACATCTGGACGCCTACCTGAATAACCCCAAGGCGCTGGTCAGCGACACCCGCATGAACTTTCGCGGGTTGAAGGACGAACAGGAACGCCACGATGTACTGGCTTACTTGCGCCAGTTCAGTGCCAGCCCCCGCGATATTCCCGAGGCGCAGCCGACAGCGATCCCAAAGGAGATAGAGCTATCCGATGAGATCCTCGCGATTGTGGGCGATCCGGAGTACGGTGAATATCTATCTAGCGAGTGTACGACCTGCCATCAGCGCGATGGTGGGGACGAGGGGATCCCCTCGATTACTCAGTGGGCGACCGAAGATTTCGTGACGGCAATGCATGCATACAAGGAGAAAATCCGTCCCCATCCGGTCATGCAAATGATGGCAGGCCGATTGACGGACGAAGAAATCGCGGCGCTGGCTGCGTATTTTGCGGCTCTGGAAGACTGAGAAAATTCAGCGCAGGGCCTCTTTCAGGGAGGAAAGACCATGACTTTGAACAGACGCACCTTTATCGCGACCGGCGTGGCAACAGCCACCATGGCCGCGCCCATGGTTCGCGCATCGGGCAAGCCCCGTGTTGTTGTTGTCGGCGGCGGGGCAGGCGGTGCGACCGCGGCCCGCTATATCGCTAAGGACAGCAAAGGCGAGATCGACGTGACGTTGATCGAACCCAGTCGTCAGTACTACACCTGTTTCTTCTCGAACCTCTACCTTGGCGGTTTCCGCGAGATGCAGAGCCTTGGCCATTCCTACGGTGCGCTTGCCTCGCAAGGGGTCAACGTTGTGCATGATTGGGCCGTAGGCATTGACCGCGACGCCAAGACTGTGGCGCTGGCCGGTGGCGGCAGTGTTTCTTACGACCGTCTGATCCTGAGCCCCGGCATTGATTTCATCGAAGGCGCAGTCCCCGGCTGGTCGGTGGCCAGCCAGAACAAGATGCCCCACGCCTATAAGGCGGGCAGCCAGACCGAACTGCTGCGCGCCCAGATCGAGGCGATGCCCGAAGGCGGCACCTATGTCATGGTCGCACCGCCGAACCCCTACCGCTGCCCCCCTGGCCCCTATGAGCGGATCAGCATGGTGGCGCACACCCTGAAAGCGACAAACCCGACCGCGAAGATCATCATCGTGGACCCCAAGGACAAATTCTCGAAACAGGCTCTGTTCGAGGAAGGTTGGGGCAAGCACTACAGCGGTATGATCGAACGCATCGGTCCTGACTTCGGCGGTGACAAGGTCAGCGTCAATGCGGATGAGATGACCGTTGATGTGGACGGTGAGGTGATCAAGGCTGACGTCTGCAACGTGATTCCCGCCATGAAAGCGGGCCGTATCTGCGAGATGGCCAGCATCACCGACGGCAACTGGGCGCCTGTCAGCGGCCACACCATGCAAAGCCGGATTGACGAGAACATCCATGTGCTTGGCGATGCTTGTGCGCAGGGCGATATGCCGAAGTCGGGCTTCTCGGCGAACTCGCAGGCGAAAGTGGCGGCAATGGCCGTACGCGGTGCTTTGACCGGCTCCAAAGTGTTCCCGGCCAAGTTCTCGAACACCTGCTGGTCGCTGATTGACTCGGATGACGGGATCAAGGTCGGCGCGACTTATGAAGCAACTGATGAAAAAATCGCCAAAGTCGATGGATTTATCAGCGCAACCGGCGAGGATGCAGCGCTGCGCAAAGCAACTTATGAGGAATCTGTTGGCTGGTACGCCGGTATCACCGCAGACATGTTTGGCTAACACGTCCGCCCCAAGGCGGCAGGACGGCCCCGCAAGGGCCGTCCCACCTAAGAGACGAGGGACGATGGATTACGACAGCTTTTTCAAGGGCGCGCTGGACGATTTGCGTGCGCAAGGAAACTACCGCCACTTTGCGGATCTGGAACGACACACGGGCAATTTCCCGCAGGCGACGCACCGTAGCGGCACTGAAGAGCGCCCTGTAACCATCTGGTGTTCCAATGATTACCTTGGCATGGGTCAGCACCCCAAAGTGCTGGAGGCCATGCATGAGGCGCTGGACCGTTGCGGCGCTGGTGCAGGCGGCACGCGCAATATTTCCGGCACCACCCATGACCATGTGCTGCTAGAGGCCGAACTGGCTGATTTGCACGGCAAAGAGGCGGCGCTGCTGTTCACCAGCGGCTATGTCTCGAACTGGGCGGCGTTGGGCACTCTGGCTGCCAAAATTCCTGACTGTGTGATCCTGTCGGATGCCCTGAATCATGCCTCGATGATCGAAGGCATGCGCCATTCGCGGGCGCAGCGGGTGATCTGGAAGCACAACGATCTGGCCGACCTAGAGGCGCATTTGCAGGCGCTTCCTGCGGGTCAGCCCAAGATCATCGCCTTTGAATCGGTCTATTCGATGGATGGCGACATCGCCCCCATCGCCGAAATCTGTGATCTGGCCGAGAAATACGGCGCGATTACCTATCTGGACGAAGTGCATGCGGTTGGCATGTATGGTCCCCGTGGCGGCGGCGTCGCCGAGCGGGATGGGGTGATGGACCGTGTGGACATCATCCAAGGCACCCTTGGCAAAGCCTTCGGCGTGGTTGGCGGCTACATCACCGGCTCGGCCGAGATGGTGGATTTTGTGCGCAGTTTCGCCAGCGGCTTTATCTTCACCACCGCTTTGCCGCCTAGTGTGGCTGCGGGGGCTGCGGCCTCGATCAAGCACTTGAAGCAAAGCAGCACCGAGCGTGCGTTGCAGCAGCAGCGCGTGGCCGAGTTGCGGGCGCAGTTGGACCAGATCGGCATTCCCCATATCCCGAACCCCAGCCACATCATTCCGGTGATGGTGGGCGATCCGGTAAAATGCAAGTTCATCTCGGACCAGCTGATGAAGACCCACGGTGTCTACATCCAGCCGATCAACTATCCCACCGTTCCCAAAGGGACCGAGCGTTTGCGGATTACTCCCAGCCCCGTGCATAGCGCAAAGGATGTCGAGCATCTGGTCAAGGCGTTGGCCGACCTGTGGTCCCAGTGCCAACTGGCGCGGATGCCTCAGGCGGCCGAGTGATCTGATCCGTCCAGTGCTGCCAATAGGGCGGGGATCTGGTCTTTGAACCTAAAAAAGCCGTGCGTGGCGAAGGGCCATGCGCGGCTATCGTATGTCCGGCGTATCTGGCACAGACGGATGCCAGCGGCCTCTAAGGTTGGCAGCGCGGCTGCAAAGGCCTCGGCCACGGGGCCTGTGGGGGCATAGGGGGTGACGATCTGCTCTAACCCTTTGGATTTGGCCCATTCCGCGATTATATCGGGCATTAGTGCGGTTGCTGACGCAAGCTGCGGGTAGGCTGCAAGCGCATGGGTGATCGCACCTTCTGCCCAATTTGTGACCATCGGCGCGACGATTAACGGGCTTAGGTTAGCAGCAGAATTCATGCGCCCGACAGCCACAGGTTCGGGGCAGGCGTTTAGGGCTTGGTCTAATGCCACGTCCTCATCATGGACCAGCAGTCCCGTGCGCAAACCGGTTTGAACGGATAAAGTCGGCGGCAAGACGCGCGGGGCTGGTGATGCTTGCCACGGCAAAGGGGCAGGGTCCTGCGCAAGCTGGCCACTTGGGAAGAACCGTCCTTCGGTAAATTTGGCGATATTCTGGGCGCTGGCCACATAGTGTTTACCTTGGGTATGCAGTCCCGCCACCCATCGCCAACTAAGCGTGTTGGACGCCGGATCGCCATCGCGCAGATGCCTTAGGAAAAAATCAGCGCCCAAGGCCCAAGGCAGCCCCAGCGTAAAGACCCAGATCGAGGCGAACCACATCCGCGCATGATTATGCAGATAACCGGTCTGTGCCAACTCCCGCGCCCAAGCATCGAAACAAGCGATTCCCGTGTCGCCCGCGCAGGCATCCTGCCACATCTGCCGCAAACCGCCCTCTGACTGGATACGGTTCAGTTGCCGGTCGACCTCTTGGCGATAGTCGCGCCAGACCGTGGGGCGCAATTCCAGCCAGCCCTTCCAGTAACTGCGCCAGAACACCTCTTGGATGAATTTGCCTGCCGCGCGGGGGGAATGAAGGCCAAGGGTCGCGCGCAACACCTCTTCCTCGGTCAGAATGCGGCGACGGATAAAAGGGGACAGGGTAGAGACGGTGCAGCTATCCAACCCCGCCCCGCGATCAAAATTTCGCAATTGTGCATAATTTTCACCCGCCTTGGGCAGAAAAGCCTGCAAAACAGTCAACGCGTTATTTCTGTCCGGCACGGCATTTTGTTGCAAAGTCCCAATCATTTCATACCCTTCCGGTGATCTAAGTCGGAGAAAAAGGATAGTACGGCAAACAAAGCGATCAATATCGCGCCAAATGACGCGTTTTTAAAAAGGCACACCTCTTGCAGGGGGTCTGGTGCAAGACTAAGACTCTTTTAGGCATTTTGGTTTTGAATGCTTGAGACGACGACAGACAGAGGCAGGCAATGCGCGATCCGATCGAAACATACATGAACCTTGTTCCCATGGTGGTTGAGCAGACCAGCCGCGGTGAACGTGCTTACGACATTTTCTCGCGCCTGCTGAAAGAGCGGATTATCTTTCTGAACGGCCCCGTCCATGACGGCATGTCCAGCCTGATCGTCGCACAGCTGCTGCACCTTGAGGCCGAGAACCCCTCGAAAGAGATCAGCATGTACATCAACAGCCCCGGCGGTGTTGTGACCTCGGGCCTGTCGATCTACGACACCATGCAGTACATCAAACCGAAGGTCAGCACGCTGGTCATCGGTCAGGCGGCCTCGATGGGTTCGCTGCTGCTGACCGCTGGCGAAAAAGGCATGCGCTTCTCGCTGCCCAACAGCCGCGTCATGGTGCACCAGCCCTCGGGTGGCTATCAGGGTCAGGCGACGGATATCATGATCCACGCCCGTGAAACCGAAAAGCTGAAGCGCCGCCTGAACGAGATTTACGTGAAGCACACCGGCAACGATTACGATACCGTTGAAGCCGCGCTGGAGCGTGACAACTTTATGTCGGCTGAAGATGCCAAGGCTTGGGGCCTGATCGACGAAATCGTCGAAAACCGCGTCAAACCCGACGCAGACAAGTAAGCCAAATTAGGTGCCGCGGAACCTAACTTCGCGGCACTTTTGACATTGTGAAGGGCAGAACAACACCCTAGCATGTCGTACGAACACATACGCGCAGGCTGGCACCGGCCATTTTGCGTGAACGACCGAAAGGCGAGACATGGCGAACAATAGCAACGGCGA
The DNA here is from genome assembly GCF_003003355.1 of Donghicola tyrosinivorans. Lineage (GTDB taxonomy): Bacteria > Pseudomonadota > Alphaproteobacteria > Rhodobacterales > Rhodobacteraceae > Donghicola > Donghicola tyrosinivorans. Next base: position 31,181 of record NZ_PVTQ01000011.1, on the reverse strand, counting down.
CAGCAAAAATACCTTGTATTGCAGCTTCTGCGGCAAGAGCCAGCACGAAGTGCGCAAGCTGATCGCCGGCCCGACCGTCTTCATCTGTGATGAATGTGTCGAGCTATGCATGGATATCATCCGGGAAGAAACCAAAGGCGGCGGGCTGAAGTCTACCGACGGCGTTCCCACCCCGCGCGAAATTTGCGAGGTTCTGGATGACTACGTAATCGGTCAGGCACAGGCGAAACGCGTTTTGTCTGTGGCGGTCCATAACCACTATAAGCGTCTGAACCATTCGCAGAGCGCGTCCGAGATCGAACTTTCGAAATCGAACATCCTGCTGCTGGGTCCCACCGGTTGCGGTAAGACCCTGCTGGCGCAGACCCTGGCGCGCATTCTGGATGTGCCCTTCACGATGGCAGATGCCACGACCCTGACCGAAGCCGGTTACGTGGGTGAGGACGTGGAAAACATCATCCTCAAGCTGCTTCAGGCCTCTGAGTATAATGTTGAGCGTGCGCAGCGCGGCATCGTCTACATCGACGAAGTCGACAAGATCACGCGTAAGTCTGAAAACCCCTCGATCACCCGCGACGTGTCGGGTGAGGGCGTGCAGCAGGCTCTTCTGAAGTTGATGGAAGGCACTGTGGCCAGCGTTCCCCCGCAAGGTGGACGCAAGCACCCCCAGCAGGAGTTCCTGCAGGTGGACACCACGAACATCCTCTTCATCTGTGGCGGCGCCTTTGCGGGCATCGACAAGATCATCGCGCAGCGCGGCAAAGGCAGCGCGATGGGCTTTGGTGCCGATGTACGGGACGAAACCCAGAAGGGCGTGGGCGAACTGCTGAAAGAGCTGGAGCCTGAAGATCTGCTGAAATTCGGCCTGATCCCCGAATTCGTTGGCCGTCTGCCCGTTATCGCGACGCTGGAAGATCTGGACGAAGACGCACTGGTAACCATCCTGACCAAGCCCAAGAATGCTTTGGTCAAGCAGTACCAGCGCCTATTCGAGTTGGAAGATACCAAGCTGACCTTCACCGAGGATGCGATGCTGGCGATTGCCCGAAAGGCAATTTCACGCAAAACCGGTGCACGCGGCCTGCGCTCGATCATGGAAGACATCCTGCTGGACACCATGTTCGAACTGCCCGGTATGGATGAGGTCGAAGAAGTGGTCGTCAACGAAGAGGCTGTCACCGCAGCCGAGGCAAAACCGCTGATGATTTACTCCGAAGCCAAAAAAGGCGGCGCAAGCGCGGGCTAAGCCCCGTTTCACGAGACAACATAATGCCTGCCGGTTCCGGCGGGCATTTTTCGTATCGGGCCTGCGCAGGCAAGCCCCACTGATTTCAGAAGGTAAGACAAATGAAGCGCATCAAATCTGGCGGTGTGTTCGAAGAGAAAATCGGCTATTGCCGCGCGGTGGTCGCAGGGGGCTTTGTCCATGTGGCGGGCACCGTCGGGCAGGGCGATACCGTGCAGGAACAGTGCAAATCGGCGCTGGATGTCATTGGTGCCGCACTTGAAAAGGCGGGCAGCACCTTTGCCGACGTGGTGCGGGTGAACTACTATCTGCAGGATCGGGCCGAGTTTGAACCCTGCTGGCCCATTCTGGCTGAGACTTTCGGGGAAAACCCGCCCGCCGCGACGATGATCGAATGCGGTCTTATCGACGATAAATACCGCATCGAAATCGAAGTAACCGCCTTGGCTCACAGCTAAGGGACTGGACCTTTTACGGTACTTCGTCCATACGAAGATGACCAAGATCGGAGGCACCTATGGGTATCCTGAACTCGCTGCTGAAGGCCGTCACCTGGTGGAACGGCGCTACTTTGAACACAATGCTCTGGACCCGTCGCAACGGCCAGAAAGTGGGCGAAGATGAGCAAGGCAACGTTTTTTACCAGACCGCAGATGGCAAACGCCGCTGGGTGATTTTCAACGGTGAAGCAGAAGCAAGCCGCGTCAGCCCTGACTGGCATGGTTGGCTGCACTACACCTTTGACGAACATCCCGGTGATAAACCCCTGACCCACAAGGCATGGGAACAGCCCCATCAGGAAAACCTGACCGGTACCGCGCTGGCCTATGCTCCTGCGGGCTCGATCCGTCATGCGACGCCGGCGCCCCGTCAGGACTATGAGGCCTGGAGTCCGGAATAAGCCATCATGTCGGAAAACCGTACCGAAGTGGCCATCGGTGGCATTGTGCTGGCGATGGCGATTGGCTTTGTGGTTTACGCAGGGCAGGTTGCCGGTCTGACCATCGGCACCGCGGATAGCTATCCGTTGACCGCAAGCTTCCGCTCGGCTGAGGGGATTGGTCTTGGCACCGATGTGCGCTTGGCCGGTGTCAAAATCGGTACGGTGACGGCTCTGGATCTAAATCCCGAAACTTTCCGCGCCGATGCGACCGTCACGATCAAAAAGGGGATCGATATTCCCGATGACAGCGCGATCACTGTGGCCTCGGAAGGGTTGCTGGGTGGTTCGTTCATCGAGATTGTTCCCGGCGGCTCGCCCTTCAATTTTGAAGAAGGGGCCGAGATTGAAGACACCCAAAGCGCCATCAGTCTGGTCTCTTTGATGATGAAATTCGTATCGGGCGGAGCTGATCAATGATCCGTTCTGCCCTTGCGTTGGTTCTGATTGCGGGCACGGCCCAAGGGGCGGTGCTGCAAGAGCGGACAGAAACCGGCACCGGCGCTGTATTGCGCGGTCTGGACAAGCTGACCGGCCATGTCACTGACCTAGAGGTCGACAATGGCGGCTATGTGACCTTCGGGCGCGTGACGATCGGGATGGCCGAATGCCGTTATCCCGAGGGCGATCCGGCGGGCGACGCCTTTGCTTTCCTTTCGATTGCTGAAAACGATGGAACCGACGTGTTTCAAGGCTGGATGGTTGCATCCTCGCCCGCGCTGAACCCGATGGACCACGCGCGTTACGACGTGTGGGTGCTGCGCTGCAAGACTGCTTCGGGTGCGGATTCTAGCGGGACCGAGTGAATATCGGCCACTCCTGACAAGGCATCCGCCAATAGCCCGCGATAGCGGGCACGAGGGATTTCAATCGCGCCAAGGCTGGCCAGATGCGGCGTCAGGAATTGGGTGTCGAACAGGGCAAACTCGGTCCGCCGTAGGTGATCACACAGATAGGCGAGGGCGATCTTTGACGCATCCGTCCGGTACGAGAACATGCTTTCCCCAAAGAACGCACGGCCAAGGGTGACGCCATAGACGCCGCCGACCAAATCGCCGTCTTTGTCCCAGACCTCGATACTGTGGCCGAAACCCATCTCATGAAGCTTGTGGTAGAGATCGAATATCTCGTGGTTGATCCATGTTTCATCTCGATGGGCACAGCCTTCGACGACACCGGTGAAATTAGCGTTCAAGGTCAGTCGGAATTCCTGCCGACGCATCCGTCGCGCCAGTGAGCGCGAGATGCGAAACTGCGCCAAGGGAAAGATCCCTCGCCGCTTGGGATCAACCCAGAACAACTCTGGATCGTCGCGGCCCTCGGACATGGGGAAGACCCCCGAGGCGTAGGCATTCAGCAAAAGTTCCGGTGTGATCGTCATTCCGCGATCCTATCCCGCCCGTCAGAACGCACAAGGGCAGACCGATGGCCTGCCCTTGAAATTTCTTTGATAGCGTAGGTGCTTATGCGCCGTTCGCCGCCAGCCACTTTTCCAGCCAGTGGATGTCGTAGTTGCCGGTCTGCACGTCTTTCTCTGCCAGCAGGGCATGGAAGAGGGGCAGCGTGGTGTCGACGCCGTCGATGATCAGCTCACTCAGCGCCCGCTTCAGGCGTGCCAGTGCTTCGGTCCGGTCGCGGCCGTGAACGATCAGCTTGCCGATCAAACTGTCGTAATAGGGCGGGATCGTGTAGCCCTGATAGAGCGCGCTATCCATGCGCACACCCAGACCGCCGGGGGCGTGATACTGGGTGATGGTGCCGGGGCAGGGTGCAAAGTTGGGCAGACGCTCGGCGTTGATGCGCACTTCGATCGAATGGCCGTTGATCTTCAGATCGTCCTGCGTGAACGACAGGGGCATGCCTGCGGCCACACGGATCTGTTCGCGGACAAGGTCCACGCCAAAGATCGATTCCGTCACGGGATGTTCCACCTGAAGGCGGGTATTCATCTCGATGAAGTAGAATTCGCCGTCCTCATAGAGGAACTCAATGGTACCGGCGCCGCGGTAGCCCATTTTGGCAATCGCGTTGGCACAGATACCGCCGATGCGGGCGCGCTCTTCTTCGGTGATGCAGGGGCCGGGGGCCTCTTCGAAAACCTTCTGGTGACGGCGCTGAAGCGAGCAGTCGCGCTCGCCCAGATGAACGCCGTTGCCCTGACCGTCGCCAAACACCTGAACCTCGATGTGACGGGGCTTTTGCAGGTATTTCTCGATGTAGACTTCGTCATTGCCGAAGGCTGCTTTGGCCTCGGAACGGGCGGTGCGGAAAGCGACTTCGATATCAGTGTCCGACTTGGCCACTTTCATGCCGCGACCACCGCCACCGGCGGTTGCCTTGATGATGACGGGATAGCCCATCTCATTCGCGACTTTCTTGGCATCTTCGACGGTGGGCACGCCACCGGCGGAACCGGGCACCACCGGAATCCCCAGCTTTTCAGCGGTTTCCTTCGCGGTGATCTTGTCGCCCATCTGGCTAATGTGCGCGGCCGAAGGGCCGATGAAGGTGATGCCGTGATCTTCGACGATCTGCACAAAGTTCTGGTTTTCCGACAGAAAGCCATAACCCGGATGGATCGCCTGAGCGCCGGTCACTTCGCAAGCCGCGATGATCGCAGGGAAGGACAAATAGCTTTCCGCGCTGGAGTTGGGGCCGATGCAAACGGCCTCATCGGCCATGCGCACGTGCATTGCATTGGCGTCGGCGGTCGAATGGACCGCGACCGAAGCAATGCCCATCTCGCGGCAGGCGCGGATGACGCGCAGCGCGATCTCGCCCCGGTTTGCGATCAGGATTTTATCGAACATGGGTCAGCCTCACTCGATAATCGCGAGCGGTGCGCCGTATTCCACTGCCGAGCCGTCCTCGACGAGGATGCGCTTGACGGTGCCCGATTTGGGGGCGGGGATGTGGTTCATGGTCTTCATCGCTTCGATGATGAGGATGGTGTCACCCTCTTTGACCTGAGCGCCAACGGAGATGAACGACGGCGCGCCGGGTTCGGGCTGCAGGTAGACGGTACCAACCATCGGCGACTTGATCGCGCCGGGGTGGTCGGCGGGGTTGTCCGAGGCAGCTTCCGGCGCAGCGGCGACGGGCGCGGCGGCAGGCGCAGCAGCAACAGGTGCGGGAGCGGCGGCATAGTGGACCGGCGCTGCGGCAGGGGCCGCGCGCGATACGCGGACATCCAGACTGTCGTCTTCGCCATATTCACGTTTGACCTGCAGTTCGGTCAGGTCATTTTCCCGCAGCAATTCTGCCAGCGCCTGGATAAAGGCTACGTCCGCGTCATGGGAATGTTTTGTCATGCCGTCCTCGATAGGGTTTTTGTTGCCCTTCCATCCAAGGGCACATGTCGAATTTTGGGCGCTTATACGCGAGGCTTGCACTGGTGAAAAGCGTCTGATGCCCTGTGGTCAACCTCAATACGAGAGTTTTGATGGGGATTTGCGAAACTGTGCAGATGCAGCGTTAGATCGTTGCGCGAAGCGGGGCCTGTATGAAAGCCTGTTGCGCGGAAGATGGGCGTATGACGGCAATCGGGCGGGTGGTCTGCGCAGAAATATGCGGAAAAACGCCCGATGCGCCTTATGCGGTCAGCAATCTGGTGAACAGTTTGGTCAGATAATCATCGGCTTGGGCGTAGATCTGGTCGTCACGCTGGTCCGGTAGGATCGCACGAACCTGCACGTCGAAATCCGCGTAATGCTGGGTCAGTGCCCAGATCGAGAAGATCAGGTGATAGGGATCGGTCTCGGCGATGCGGCCCTCGGCGCTCCATTGGCGGATGATCACGACCTTTTCATCCACGAGCGTTTTGAGATCGCCGGTGATCGCCTCCATGATGCGGGGCGCACCTTGTAGGATTTCATTGGCAAAGAGGCGGCTTTCACGGGGGAAATCTCGACTCATTTGTAACTTGCGATGCACATAGCCCATGATCTCTTCGATGGGATCACCGTCAGCGGTGATTTCGTGCAGGGGCGCCAGCCAGTTCTCCAGCAGCTCTTCCAGAAGTTCCGCGTGGATCGCTTCCTTCGAGGGGAAGTAATAAAGCAGGTTCGGTTTTGAAAGCCCTGCTTGGGTCGCGATCTGGTCAAGGGTCGAGCCGCGGAATCCAAATTGCGAGAAAACCTCCAGCGCTGCATCAAGGATGGCCTGAATATTTTTTTGCTGGATACGGGTACGTGACTTGGGCTTTCTCATAATTGCTGTTCTTTGGCGTCTGGGGATGTTTTTGTAAAGCAATTAAGGGCTCGCGCGAGTGATTGTAAAAACCATGGGGGTCGTATGACTGTTTTTGTCGGGCTGTTGCGGGCGGTGAATGTGGGTGGCCACGGGCGGTTGGCGATGGCGGATTTGCGGGACTGGTGCACTGAGGCAGGCTTTGGTGCGGTGCAGACCTATATCGCCAGCGGCAATCTGGTGCTGCGGTCGGATTTGTCCGGGGACGCCGTGGCGGAGGGGCTGGAAGCCATGTTGCTGGCGCGTATAGGAGTGGCAGTGTCTGTGCTGGTACGGTCTGCGGAGGAGATGGCCACGCTGGCGCAGAGCACGCCGTTCGGGGATCGGGGCGGCGCGCAAGTGGGGGTGATGTTCTATGAGGATGTTGTGCCTGAAAGTGGCTTTGAGAGTTTGCGCGGGCAGGCCGATGAAGAGGTTCTGCCCAGTGGGCGCGAGGCCTTTGTGTTTTATCCGTCAGGCATGGGCCGTTCAAAGCTGGTTCTGCCTGAGGCTGCGATGGGGACCATGCGGAACCTGAATACAGTGCGCAAGCTGGCTGCGATGGCGCAGGCGTTTGGCGGGTAGGGGGCGCTGCCCCCGCAGCTGCGCTGCTCCCCCGAGGTATTTTTGCCAAGATGAAAGAGGGGCATGTGAAAAGAGCCCCACGAGGGGGCTCTGATCGTCTTGGGAGAGAATTTTCTTTAGATCGCCAGATATTCGGCGCGCAGTTCGGCGTTTGCCAGAACCTCGGCGGCGGAACCGTCATAAACGATGGTGCCGGTGTCGAGGATGATTGCGCGGTCGGCAATCTGGAGCACGCGTACGGCGTTCTGTTCCACGATCACTGTGGTGATGCCCTGTTCCTTGATGTGCATCAGGGTCTTTTCAATCTCGTCCACGATGACGGGGGCAAGGCCCTCATAGGGTTCATCGAGGAGCAGGACCTTGATGTCACGGGCCAGGGCACGGGCAATCGCCAGCATCTGCTGTTCGCCGCCCGAGAGGGTCACGCCCTCTTGTTTGCGACGCTCGCCGAGGCGGGGGAAGAGGTCATAGAGACGTTCAATCGACCAGCCGACGGGGGGCGCGATTTGCGCCAGTTGCAGGTTTTCTTCAACCGTGAGGCCGGGGATGATACGGCGGTCTTCGGGGACAAGACCCAGACCTGCAGCGGCGGCCTGATGGCTGCTCATGTTGTGCAGGGGCTGGTGGTCCAGCCAGATCTCGCCGTGGGTAACCTGCGGGCTGCCCGTGCGGGCGATGGCGCGCAGGGTTGAGGTCTTGCCGGCACCGTTGCGGCCCAGAAGGGCGAGGATTTCGCCTTCGTGGACGTTAAAGTTGACGCCTTGGACGATGTAGCTTTCGCCGTAGTAGGCGTGCATGTCCCAGACCGACAGAAAGGCGGGTGCCGTCTCTGCGTGGTTGGAGTTCTTGGAGAAATCGGGTCTGACGTTCATCTGGTTTTCTCCTTAATCCACGTGGGCTTCGCCGAGGTAGGCTTCGCGCACCTTCGGATGACCTTTGATGTTCTGGGGGGTGTCCTCGACCAGCGGGGTGCCCTGAGCCAGAACGGTGATGCGATCGGCGAGACTGAAGACCACATGCATATCGTGTTCGATGATACACATGGTGATGTCGCGCTTGGTTTTGATCTCTTTGAGAAGATCGATGGTGTTGTTGGTGTCGGCGCGGGCCATACCGGCTGTGGGTTCGTCCAGCAGCAGAAGGCGCGGTTCCTGAACAAGGCACATGGCCATTTCCAGACGGCGTTTATCACCGCGCGACAGGCTGCCTGCGTGCAGGTGGGCCTTTTCCAGCATGTTCACGTCGGACAGCATTTTCTCTGCTTTTTCCAGCATGTCACGCTCGTTGCTGACAGCGCCTAAGGCGTGCATGCGGAACGAGCCGTCACGGCGGGCAAAGCAGGGGATCATCACGTTTTCCAGAACCGTGAGATCGGTGAAAATCTCGGGCGTCTGGAACACGCGGCTGATGCCCATCTGGTTGATCTCGTGGGGGCTACGTCCCAGAACCGACTGGCCGTCGAACATGACGCTGCCGGTGTCGGGGATCAGCTTGCCCACAAGGCAGTTGAGCAGGGTGGATTTACCGGCCCCGTTCGGGCCGATAATTGCGTGGACGGTGTTTTCCTGAACGCTGAGGTTCACATCACCGAGGGCTTGCAGACCGCCGAAGCGTTTCCCAACCCCTTTGACTTCGAGAATACCCATTGGTTGCTCTCCTTATTCTGCGGGGTGCTTGGTGGGGGCGTGGCTGCCGTCGTCATCTGCCTTGTCCTTCTTGAACAGGCTCATCAGACGCTGACCACCTTCGACAAGGCCGCCGGGCAGGTAGATCACCACCAGCATGAACAGGATGCCGAGGGTCAGGTGCCAGCCTTTACCGATGAAGGGATGGATGATGAAGACGACGAAGTCCTCGATCCCGTCGGGCATGAAGCTGAACCACTGGTGCAGAACGTTGTCGTTGATCTTCGAGAAGATGTTTTCGAAGTACTTGATGAAGCCTGCGCCAAGAACGGGGCCGATCAGAGTGCCTGCGCCGCCAAGGATGGTCATCAGAACAACTTCGCCCGATGCGGTCCACTGCATACGCTCTGCGCCTGCAAGGGGGTCCATCGAGGCCATCAGGCCGCCAGCAAGACCCGCATACATGCCCGAGATCACGAACGCCGCCAGAGTGTAGGGACGGGTGTTCAGGCCGGTGTAGCGCATCCGGTTCTGGTTACACTTCACGGCGCGCAGCATCAGGCCGAAGGGCGAGCGGAAGATACGGATCGCCAGGTAGAAGGTCAGCAGCATGATGACGGCACAGAGGTAGTAGCCGACCGAGAACTGGAAGTCCCATGCACCGATTTCAAGGTTGAAGGCCGAACGCATTTCCATACCGAAGAGGTTGGTCACCGGGATCGAGCCGTCAGCCGTGACGGATTCGCCCAGAATGCGCGGGTCGTCCAGGGTCAGCTGCAGGCCGGTTTCACCGTTGGTGATAGGCGTCAGAACCGAGTAGGCCAGGTTGAACGACATCTGTGCGAAGGCCAGCGTCAGGATCGAGAAGTAAATCCCCGAGCGACGCAGCGACACAAAGCCGATCAACAGGGCGAACAGGCCCGAGACGATAACCGACAGGATGATCGCGGGGATCACGTTCATGCTGAGCAGCTTGAACATCCATACGGCCGAGTACGAACCCACACCCAGAAACGCTGCGTGACCGAAGGACAGATAGCCGGTCAGGCCGAACAGGATGTTAAAGCCCACAGCAAAGATGCCGAAGATCACAAAGCGCTGCATCAGGTCGGGATAGCCCGCGTTGAACTGCGCCAGACCGCTGTCAGTGGGGAAGGGGTTCAGGATGAAGGGTGCGAACATGGTCAGCACCGCGACCACCAGAAGAAGGCTGGCGTCCTTTTTGTTCAGTCCGAACATGAATTATTCCTCCATCACGCCTTTGCGGCCCATCAGGCCACGGGGGCGGGTCAGCAGAATGATGATTGCGACCACGTAGATGATGATCTGGTCGATGCCGGGGATGATCGACTTGATCTCGTTCATCGATGCAAAGCTTTCCAGAACACCCAGCAGGAAGCCCGCAGCAACGGCGCCCGGAAGGCTGCCCATGCCGCCGACAACCACCACAACGAAGGACAGCACAAGGAAGTCCATGCCCATGTGGTAGTTCGGGCTGTTGATGGGGGCGTACATCACACCGGCCAGACCAGCCACGGCGGCAGCAAGGCCGAACATGAAGGTAAAGCGCTTGTCGATGTCGATCCCCAGCAGGCCCACGGTCTCGCGGTCGGCCATACCGGCGCGGACGACCATGCCGAAGGTGGTGAATTGCAGGAAGGCAAACACGCCGCCGATGATCACAGCCGCAAAGCTGAAGTAGATCAGACGCCAGTAGGGGTAGATGATCGCGTTGGGATCAAAACCCAGCAGAACGCCGAAATCAAAGCTGCCACGGAATGCCTCGGGGGCACCGGTGGGGATGGGGTTCGCGCCGTAGAAGTACTTGACGATTTCCTGCAGAACGATCGCAAGGCCGAAGGTCACAAGGATCTGGTCCGCATGGGGACGCTTGTAGAAGTGCTTGATCAGCCCGCGCTCCATCGCAAAGCCGACAAAGATCATGATCGGGATCGCGAACAGGATCGCAATCGGAACCGACCAGTCAATGATGGCGTTGCCGAAGTCTGCGCCGAACCATTCGACCACATAGGGCGATTGTACTTTCAGCGGGTTGCCTAGAAAGTCCGTCTTGCTGGGGTCAATGGTTTCAAAGCTGAGGTTGAGGATTCGCTGCACGGTGACCGCGCAGAATGCGCCGATCATGAACAGGGCGCCGTGAGCAAAGTTCACAACGCCAAGTGTGCCGAAGATCAGTGTAAGCCCAAGCGCGATCAGCGCGTAGGCAGAGCCCTTGTCGAGCCCGTTCAGGATTTGCAGTAGGATCGCGTCCATGGTTCCGACCGTCTTTTCAATAGGATGCTAGACCGGTCCGAGAGGTATCTCGGACCGGCTGATCAACCGGCCAGCGCGTAGGCTGGCCGGACCGATTGTAGGGGGCGATTATGCGCCGGGGTTACAGGTACCCAGGGCGCCACCCGCGAACATCGGGTGCTCGGGGTCGTACGAAACCTGCTCGGTCGGGGTGACCTCGACGATTTCGACCAGTTCGTATTCGTTTGCAGGGTTCTCAGCACCGCGCACAACCAGAACGTCTTTGAAGCACTGGTGGTCGTCTTTGCGGTAGCTGGTGGGACCGTTGCCCAGACCGTCGAATTCGAAGCCTTCCAGAGCTTCTGCAACGGCGCAGGGGTTGAACGAACCGGCACGTGCAACTGCGTCTGCGTACAGGATGGTCTGTGCGTAGCAGGTCTGTGCAGCCTGGCTCGGCGGGAAGCCGTATTTCTCACCGAACGACTTAACGAACGCGTTGGTGCCGCTGTAGCGAGCGCCCATCTGGTTCTCAAGTTTCCAGTCCCAGTTCTGCGAACCGACGATGCCCTTGATGTTGGCACCAGCACCCTTCGCCATCAGCTCCGAGTACAGCGGAACAACGATTTCGAAGTTCTTGCCGTTTACCTGCTTTTCACGCAGGCCGAACTGAACAGCAGCAGTCAGCGAGTTGATCATGTTGCCGCCGTAGTGGTTCAGAACCAGAACGTCTGCACCCGAGTTCAGAACCGGCGCGATATACGACGAGAAGTCGGTCGCTGCCAGCGGGGTCAGAACGTTGTTCACAGTCTGCCAACCCATTGCTTCGGTTGCTGCCTGGATCGACTCCTGCTGGGTCCAGCCCCAGGTGTAGTCGGCGGTCAGGTGGTAAGCGCGACGGTCCGAGCCGTACAGCTTGTTCAGAACGGGGGCCAGAGCCGCTGCCGACATGTAGGCGTTGAAGAAGTGACGGAAACCGTTTGCCTTCTTGTCCTTGCCGGTGGTGTCGTTCGAGTGGGTCAGACCCGCCATGAAGATCACGCCAGCTTCCTGACACAGACCCTGCACAGCCACAGCCACGCCCGAGGACGAGCCGCCCGAAATCATGATCGCGCCGTCTTTTTCGATCATCGACTTTGCCGATGCGCGGGCTGCGTCCGACTTGGTCTGGGTATCACCGGTCACATACTGGACCTTCTTACCCATGATGCCGTTGCCTTCCAGAGCCTTGGAGCTGAAGGTTTGCAGCATGCCGCCGTCGCCGCCACCGTTCAGGTGCTCGACCGCCAGTTCGAATGCGCGCAGCTCGTCTGCACCTTCATCCGCGTAGGGGCCGGTCTGGGGTACGTTGAAACCCAGAGTTACGGTGTCACCGGTGGGTGCGTTGGTAAAACCTTCGTGGCTAGCTGCGCGTAGATACGTCGGCAGCAGTAGGCCAGTACCGGCGACTGCACCGGTCTTCAGCACGCCGCGGCGTGTCACATCCGTCTTGGACATGTGTTCCTCCCAAATTTTTGCGATTGCTTCGGCCAGGGCTCCTCTTCCCCGGGTAAAGCGACACTTTCGTGCAAATTCAGTATCGCTCCGAGTTGTAAAATTTCGCAACAACCACGTTGTCTTTAAGGAAAAATTTGTAAATACCTACACAATACGGTGGTATACGTAGTAAATTATTTTTCTCGCAACTGCAGAAAAGCCTTGAATGCAAAAGGAAATCGCATGTCACGCAGTGCCCTGACCGGAAGCCGCATCCGAGAGCGCCGAAATATGTTAGCGCTGAGACAGGCAGATCTTGCCCGGACAGTAGGTATTTCTGCCAGTTACCTTAACCTTATTGAGCACAATCGCCGGAGAATCGCTGGCAAACTGTTGCGTGATATTGCGATTGCGCTGGATGTGGAACCCGCAGCCCTATCCGAAGGGGCAGAGGCGCATATGGTCGCCCGTTTGCGCGAAGCCGCAGCAGAGGGCGGCAAGCGGGCCGAACTGGATCGTGCTGATGAATTCGCGGGCCGCTTTCCGGGTTGGGCCGAGCTGATCGTTGAAAAGCAGCGGCGCGTGGCCACGTTGGAACGAACAGTTGAGGTTCTGACCGACCGTTTGACCCACGACCCGTTTTTGTCGGCGGCCCTGCACGACATGCTGACCGCTGTGACGGCGATCCGGTCAACCTCGACCATTCTTGTGGATACGCCGGGGCTGGAGCCGGAATGGCGGGGGCGTTTCCATCGGAACATTAACGAAGACAGTCAGCGTTTGACCGAGGCATCGCGGGCGCTGGCTTCTTATCTGGATGGGGTGGATGACATCGATGCAAGTGTGACCTCGCCTCAGGAAGAGGTTGAGGCCTTTCTGACCCTGAACAAATACCATTTCCCTGAACTTGAGGATCCCGAGGCCGAAGAGGATGTGATTGCCGAGGTTCTGGCAGGGGACACCCATCTTGCCTCGGCCTCGTCCAAAGCCTTGGCGCAGGCGTTCTTGGAACGCTACGTCGAAGATGTTCGGGCCTTGCCCATGGGGCGGCTGAAGCAGGCCCTGCATGATGTGGGGATGCAGCCCTCATTGCTGGCCAGTCGTCTTGGCGTGGATATGGCACGGCTGTTCCGGCGGCTTGCGGCCCTGCCGGAGGAGGCGGGTTATGGGTCCATCGGCTTTGTGTCTTGTGATGCCTCTGGGACATTGATCCAGCGTAAGCCACTGGAAGGCTTTCCGATGCCCCGTTTCGGCGCGGCCTGTCCTTTGTGGAGCCTTTTCCGTGCCCTCAGTCAACCGATGATGCCGCTTTTTGAGGTGGTTGCCCAAAGCGGGCGCGGAAGTGGCTCATTCGAAACTTATGCCATCGCGCAACCGACCGGAGCGCTGGAATTCGGTAAGCCGATGCGCTTTGAATCAGCCATGCTGATTCTTCCCGTGGATCAGGAGCCTGCCGATTCGTCCGAATCTGTGGGGGTGAGTTGTCGAATCTGCCCCAAGGAACGCTGCGATGCGCGGCGTGAACCTTCAATTTTGGCAGAGGGGTTTTGACTTTTGATCATGCTTCTTGCGATAGTCTTTGGACTATAGTGCCAAGCCAAGGGGAGGGGTGATGGCATGGGAAAACGCGTATTGCTGATCGAGGATGAGCCAAACATCATCGAAGCGATCAGTTTTATTTTGTCGCGCGACGGTTGGGATGTGGACACCCACGCCAACGGTCGTGACGCCGTGGACCGTGTGAAAGAACGCAATCCGGATCTGGTGATTCTGGATGTCATGCTGCCGGGGCGCAGCGGTTTCGACATTTTGGGAGATTTGCGGAACCAGCCCGAGACGATTGATCTACCGGTACTGATGCTGACCGCCCGCGGCCAGACCAAGGACCGTGAGATGGCCAAACGTCTGGGGGCGTCCTGTTTCATGACTAAGCCGTTCTCGAATGCGGAGGTGCTTGATATTGTCCGCTCGCTGGTCGAGGGGCAAAAGGCGGCATCATGAGGCAGGCGATTGAGCCATGAGAAAAGCCGATCACCCGTTGTTTCTGGAAAGAGAAAGCTACCGCAGGCGGCGTCTGATGGATGCCGCACGGGTTGCCCCAGTGATCACGGCCTTTTTGTTCTGCTTTCCTCTGTTGTGGGTGGGGCGTGAGGATGTCCCGACAACCTTCGCTATTATTTACCTTTTTTCGGTTTGGCTGGTTTTAGTCGTCGGGGCGTATTTCCTATCGCGCCGCCTTCGTGACATGCCTGGCCGGACAGATCGGACGCGCCGCTGATGGGCATGTTAAACGTTCTGGTCGCGGTTTCGCTGGCCTATGTCTTGTTCCTGTTTGTCGTCGCATTTTTGGCTGATCACGCGGCGGCTCGGGGCCACGCGAAGTGGCTGCAAAGCCCGCTGATCTATACCCTGTCATTGTCGATCTACTGTACCGCATGGACCTTCTACGGTGCGGTGGGCTATGCGGCGCGGTCGGGGCTTGAGTATCTGACCATCTACCTTGGACCATCAATCGTAATGATCGGCTGGTGGTGGGGCCTGCGCAAACTGGTGCGGATTGGCCGAAGCCAGCGCGTCACGTCGATTGCGGACCTGATTTCGTCCCGTTTTGGCAAGTCGAACTCGCTGGCCGTTGTGGTGACGGTGATCGCGGTGGTGGGCACCACGCCCTACATCGCCTTGCAACTTCAATCAGTGACACTAGCGCTTGAGGCTTTCGCCGGCGAGGCGCGCACCAGCGCGGGCCATAACGCCACGGCCCTTTGGCTGGCCGCAGGTTTGGCCCTCTTCACGGTGCTGTTCGGCACCCGCAATCTGGATGCGAATGAACGGCACGACGGGGTGGTGATGGCCATTGCCGTTGAGGCCGTGGTCAAGCTGCTGGCTCTGGTCGCCGTTGGCCTCTTTGTCGTTTGGGGCATCGCGGGCGGCGTCGGGCCGGTGATGGAGATGATCAGCCAGTCCGAGATTGCGGTCTGGCAGGTCTCTAGCGGGCGTTGGGCGGGACTGATGTTCCTGTCTGCTGCCGCACTGTTGACCCTGCCGCGCATGTTTCAGGTGCTGGTGGTCGAGAATGAGGATGAACGCCACCTCGCAACCGCCAGTTGGGCCTTTCCCGCCTATCTGATGGCGATGAGCCTCTTTGTAGTTCCCATCGCCGTGGTGGGGCTAGAATTGATGCCCGCAGGCGCGAACCCTGATCTTTTCGTTCTGACCTTGCCCCTGTCGCAGGGGCAGGATGCGCTGGCGATGCTCAGCTTTCTGGGCGGGTTTTCTTCTGCCACTTCGATGGTGATCGTGGCGGCGATTGCCCTGTCGACGATGGTGTCGAACCATATCGTCATGCCAATCTGGCTTAGCAGCCAAGGGGCTAGTGCGATGGTGGCGGGCGACGTGCGCCACGTGGTTCTCTTGTCGCGGCGCCTGTCGATCATGGGTGTTCTGGCGCTGGGGTATTTCTATTTTCACGCCACCGGCGGGGGCGAGGCGCTGGCCGCCATCGGTCTGATCAGCTTTGCCGGTGTGGCGCAGACGCTGCCCGCGCTTCTGGGCGGGATTTTCTGGCGTGGGGCCACGCGTGTGGGGGCTTTGGCAGGGCTGGTGACCGGCTTTGTGATCTGGGGTTACACCATGTTCATGCCCAGTTTCGGCCCTGACGTCTTCTTTACCCAAGACGTGCTGGATCACGGTCCGCTGGGTCTTGTCTGGCTGCGGCCACAGGCATTGTTCGGGATTTCGGGGTTGGACCCGATGATCCACGCTTTGGTCTGGAGCATGTCGCTGAACGCTCTATTCTTTGTGGTCGCCTCGCTGGTCAGCTTTCCGACCCCGCTGGAACGGCTTCAGGGTGCGCAGTTTGTGAACGTCTTTGACCACTCGGCTCGACCGGGCGTCTGGTCCCGTGGCGCAGCTGAGGCCGAGGATCTGCTGGTGATGGCGCAGCGTATCTTGGGCCCCGCCGATGCGCAGGCCCTGTTCCGGTCCGAGGCCGCAAGTCAGGGTATCACCGGCTATCTGCCCCAGATCAGCCCCGAGTTTCTGCAACGGCTGGAACGGGAAATGGCGGGCTCGGTTGGTGCTGCGACAGCTCACGCGATGATCGGTCAGATCATGGGCCGCGCCAGCGTCACGGTTGAGGACCTGATGGCCGTGGCCGATGAAACCGCTCAGATCATGGAATACTCGAACCAGCTTGAGGCCAAATCTGCCGAGTTGGTCCACACCACCCGCCAGTTGCGGGCCGCCAACGAAAAGCTGACGCAGATTTCCCATCAGAAAGACGCCTTTCTCAGCCAGATCAGTCATGAACTTCGAACGCCCATGACCTCGATCCGTGCATTTTCAGAAATTCTGAGGGATGGCGGGACGTTAGAGTTGAAAGCTCAGGAAAAATACGCGGGCATTATCCATGATGAGGCGATCCGTCTGACCCGTCTTCTGGATGATCTTCTGGACCTGAGCGTGCTTGAAAACGGGCAGGTCAGTTTGAATATGCGTGGTGGCACGATTGCCTCGGTTCTGGATCAGGCGATGGCGGCGGCAGGGGCCGAGAATAATCCGATGCGCATTCGCCGCTCTGGCGCCCGTGAGGATGTGCGTCTTTTTTCCGATCTGGATCGATTGGCGCAGGTGTTCATCAACCTGATCTCCAACGCGCAGAAATACTGTGATGCAAAGAGTCCGGTTCTGACGATCTCGGTCCGCGAGGTCGAAGGCCAGTTGGTGGTCGATTTCACCGACAATGGCAGCGGCATCCCTAAAGCCTCGCAAGAGGTGATCTTCGAGAAATTCTCGCGCGTGGGCAGTGATCAGGCGGCGGGAGGCGCGGGCCTTGGGCTGGCCATCTGCCGAGAGATCATGCTGCGTCTTGGTGGGCAAATTGCCTATTTGCCTGGACAGGGTGGCGCGTCTTTCCGCGTAACCCTGCCTGATGCACTGGAAATGGCGGCGCAATAGGCGCGTAGAAACCCTTTGATAACCTTGGTGCCTTAGCCCTGTCAGAAGATTTGGATCACAGGGGGCCGAATGGGCGACTCGATTCTGAGATCAATGGCGAATGGCGGGCGACCCGAACCGCAGCAGCGGTTCGCCCGTAGCTGTGAGGTGGCCTTTGGCGCGGGGCTTGATCATCCGGTGCGGGTGATGGCCTCGGGGCGGGGGCAGGTGGCCGCACGTTTGATCCCCGATAATCTTGAGGCGGGCACGCTGATCTTGCTGCTGGACGCGGCCGACGGGCGGACGGGGGCGTTGTTGGTGCCACCGCTTCTTAGCGCGGGCATGGTGCAATTGCTGACCTTCGGGATGCTGACAGCGGCTTCGGTTGCGCCGCGAATGCCGACAGCCACGGATGCGGCTTTGCTAGAGCCGCTGGTCAATCGGGTGCTGGATGACATGGCCGAGGCGGATCAGGGCTTTGAACGTCTGCGCTTCGGGGCGTTGCTGGCACCGGCCCATTTCGCGCGGGTGATGCCGGAAGGGGCGCTGGACGAATACTGGAGCGAATTGAAGCTTGGGGCAGATCACTCGGGAAAGGTCCGCCTGATCATGCCGCCGCCCATGCCTGATGAGGCGTCAGAGGTCATGGACCCTGCTGAATGGCGCGCGGCTTTGTCCGAGAATGTCAGCGCGGCGCAGGTATCCTTGCAGGTTGTCCTTGAAGAATACCGGATGCCCTTGCAGCGGGTTGAGGCGTTGTCGGTCGGGGACGAACTGACCATCCCGATGGAGGCGTTGGAGCGTGCGCAACTGCGCATCAGCAACGGCGAAAAGGTCGGGATTGGCAAACTGGGCCGCTTTGGCGGGCGGCGGGCCTTCAAGTTCACCGACGGGCAAAAGGCAGAACCTGCGCCAGCGTTGCCGGTGGAAAACGAAAACGGGGCCTCCATTGAAGGAAGCCCCGTATAACTTGGTGCATGGGCAGGGATTAGCTGCTTGCCAGCACTTCAATCTGCGGACGCAATTGACCCAAGGCGTAACCCGCGCGTTCGGTGGTCGCGATGATGTCGTCAGCGGACAGTTCCTTTGCCATGGCAAAGCTCCAGACGACCGAACAGCGGGTTCCCGACGCGCAGTAGGCCAGAACGGGGCCAGCGGCGTTGTCCATGATCTCTTTTTGGTGCGCGATGACCTGCGGGGTCATGGTGCTATGCGTGACAGGGTGGACGTAAAATTCCAGACCTGCATCTGCTGCGGCTTTACCGACCTCTTCGGCCCAAAGCTGCGGCGGGTTCTCGGCGTCAGGCCGGTTACAGATCACCACCTTATAGCCAGCCGCCGCGATTGCGGGGATGTCTTCGGGGGTGATCTGCGGCGAGACCGAGTATGTGGGGGTCAAAACACGGATATCCATGCTTTGCGTTTACTCTGCCGGAACGGCTCGGTCTAGTGTTGTACGCACGGCGGGCGCAGCAAACATGCCAGCGGCCATTGCGGCGATGAAAACCAGACCGCCCAGACCGTTCAGACCAACGGCAGCCATTGCGGGGCCGGGGCACAGACCGGCCAGACCCCAACCCATGCCGAACAGCACCGACCCCAGTACCAGATTGCGGCCCAGACGGGGCGCGGGCGCTTCGGGGAAGTTACCGCCAACCAGCGGCTTGCGGCCTCGGGTCAGTTGCCATGCGATGGCCATAGGGACGATTGCCCCGCCCATCACGAAGGCCAGAGTCGGGTCCCAGTCGCCAAAGACATCCAGCCAGCCTTGCACCTTGGTGGTGTCAATCATGCCGGAAATCCACAGACCAAGGCCAAAGAGGCCACCGGAAATCAGAGCGTATACGTTGCGCATCAGATCACTCCCAGCAGGTGGCGGAAGAAGACAACGGTCAGACCGCCCGCCAGAATATACATGACCGTTGCGACAATGCCGCGCAGCGATAGGCGAGAGATCCCGCAAACCCCGTGACCCGAGGTGCAGCCATTGGCCAGACGGGTCCCGACGCCCACCAGAACGCCAGCGGCGACGATGACCCAGAGGTTGCTGGTCAGGTGGGTGTCCACTTTTTCATATACCGGCAGCAGTGCCAGCGGGACGACCATCAAGCCCACAAGGAACGAAATCCGCTCCCATTTGTTGCTCATGCCCGACCCATCGACCAATCCGCCGATGATCCCGCTCGCGCCCATGACGCGGCCGTTGCCAAGCAGGAAGACAGCCCCTGCCAGCCCGATCAGTAGTCCGCCAAGCAGACCCATAATCCAGTCTTGTTCCATTGCGTTTCCTATTGTCCTGAACGTCCGGCAGAGAGTTCGCGGCTCTGCCGGAGCTGGTACTGATTAAATCTTGTTGACGGGAACCTTCAGGAACACGTCGCCTTTTTCATCGGGCTCGGGCATGTTGCCCGCCCGCATGTTCACCTGAAGCGAGGGGATGATCAGCTTGGGCATATCAAGGGTCGCGTCACGCTCGTTGCGCATACGGACGAAGTCCTCTTTCGCTTTGCCTTCACCCACGTGGATGTTCATGCGCTTCTGTGCGCCAACGGTGGTTTCCCATGCATATTCATCACGGCCCGGTGCTTTGTAATCGTGACCCACGAAGATGCGGGTTTCATCGGGCAGGGCCAGGATTTTCTGGATCGAGGCATAGAGCGTTTCCGACGAGCCACCGGGGAAGTCACAACGTGCGGTGCCGAAGTCAGGCATGAACAGTGTGTCGCCAACAAAGGCCGCGTCGCCGATCACATAGGTCAGACAGGCAGGTGTGTGGCCGGGTGTGTGCAGAACGTCGCCGCGCAGTTGGCCGATGTGGAAACTGTCGCCTTCCTGGAACAGTTTGTCGAATTGGCTGCCATCACGCTGGAACTCGGTCCCTTCGTTGAAGACCTTGCCGAAGGTGTCCTGCACCACGGTGATCCGGTCGCCGATGCCGATCTTGCCGCCAACTTCACGCTGGATGTAGGGCGCTGCCGACAGGTGGTCTGCGTGAACATGGCTTTCCAGCAGCCATTCAACATTCAGACCTTCGGTTTTGACGTAGTTGATGATGGCGTCTGCCGAGCGGGTGTCCGTGCGGCCCGACGCGTAGTCGAAGTCCAGAACACTATCGACAATGGCGCAAGAGCTGCCCTGAGGATCACGGACCACATACGAGATGGTATTGGTGGCTTGATCAAAAAATGCTTTTACGACGGGGTGCATGGTGAGTCCTCCGGTTTCGTTTCCCTACATATATAGAAACTTGAATATGGCTTGCAAGGGGGTAAAAGATTTGATCCGTATCAATGTACGTTCCGGCGATCTTTCGTAGTATTGTTCCGATATTTGATGAATGAGTCGGCGCTTTTGCACTCAAGACGTGCATGTCGCTTTTTTGTACCGGTACCAGCTGCTGTGGCGGGTTGACGCATGAAAGTGCTGACGAAACAGTCTAGGTGTCACAAATCTCTGACGCTTGCGTGGCAGAGGTGACATTGGTGCAAAGGGAGAGGCGCCACTTGGTTTGCAGTTAAATGTTTGTGTTCGTGCTGTCCTGACATGCGTCAACCGGCATCGTCGTAGACGTGCAAAACTGCAACCGAACCTGAGCGGGTTTAACCGCTTGTGAGAAGGTCATGGCGCGATATGCGCTTGGGAGGAAATGCGATGGAACTGAACCGTAGAAAAGCCGACCTGCTGGCACGTATCAACGCTGCCGGCGAGAACCGTTACGAACTGCTGGCAGAGCTTCGCAAACTGACTGCGGATATCTCGGCGCGGGGTATGGAGGTTTCCATCAACCTGCGGACCACGCTGGAAGAGATGGAAGACGAAGCCACCGAGGCTGAAATGGACAATATGCCTGTCTAAGGCCGCGTAGCGGCTTCGGGCCGGATCGCGGAAGGCATGACCCAATAGAAAAGGCGCACCGGTTCGGGTGCGCCTTTTTCGTTGATACCGTTGGTACTGGCGATACAGCGAAGCGATAGGATCAGGACAGGGAAATGCCCATGATCACGCTCATCAGGCCGATGACCGATACAAAGAGGGCGCCCATGTTCACCGGCATCACTTTGCGGATACGTTCGCGCATTTCCTCATCGGGCAGGTTCGCCTTTTTCGCCCGCCAGACCGTCACGATCGACCAGAGGATCCCGCACAGGCCCAGTACAGACAGCAGGGCACCGCCCCAGATCAGCCAGCTCATCGCTACACTCCTTGCATTGCTTGGGCGCAGCGGTAAATGATGCCGCCGCTTACGTCCAGCCCTTGCACCGCCCCCTGCGGCGGTCTATCCCCTTTGCAACCCAATTCCGAGGAGCCCTCATGAGTGATATCCCCGAAAGCGCAGTCAGCGCCGCTGATGCCACCTACCGCGTGACCGCGGACGAGCTGCGCCAGTTCATCGAGCGTTTCGAGCGTCTGGACATCGAAAAGAAAGACCTCGCCGACCAGCAAAAAGAGGTGATGGCCGAGGCCAAAGCCCGTGGCTACGACGTGAAGGTGATGCGCAAGATAATCTCTCTGCGCAAGCGCGACCGTGATGACATCGCGGAAGAAGAAGCGATTCTTGAAATGTACAAAGAAGCGCTTGGCATGAGCTAAGGCGCGCTTGCCGCGACAGATCAGAAGGCGGGTGCTGCGGCATCCGCCTTTTTTATTGCCCGCTGTTTCTCAGTGCGTTTCTTTAGCTTTTCTGGAACGCTGGCTGGATCAGCCGTACGCCTGGCAGGGCGGCGATTTTGTCCAGGTCGGCCTCATACTGGGCGGTCAGACGTTCAATCGCGGGATCGTCCAGATTGGGCAGCTCGATCTCTTGTTCCAGCGCGTCGGGCAGGGCGAATTTGTCCAGAAACGCGCTGATGATCCGCTGTCTCTGCTGGGGCGTTTGGGGGCTGTGCTGCTGGATGTAGGCGGTCATCCGGCGGAACCCTTCTTCGGTCATGATCTCTTTCAAGCCGTTGAATTCGCCATTCAGGGCGAAATCTGAGGCAACGCCCGCCATGTCCCGCAGTATATCGCCCCAGATCAGCGGAGTGTCCTCATGGCACCAGACGGTAAAGTCGGCTTGGGGCACTGCCGCGGCCATCTGTTCGATCATGTCGGACCAGCGGATATCGGCAAAGCGTACACCGTCCATGAATTCGGCAAAGCTGGGAGCATTGGCCTGCGGATAGCTGTCGGCCACGAACAGAACCGGATTGCGGATGGCCATATAGACCTGAAGCTCGGTCACCGGCAGCAGGGACATCAGGTCAGCCAGACGGCGCGGCGCGACGGGATACATCTTGCCCTTCTCGAAAATCCGGTGCTGACGACCCAGCAGGTTCTCATGAGACAAAAGCGCCCGCGTGGCGCTGCCGCCAAAGCCGATGGCGTCCAGCATCGTCTTGCGCACGGCGCTGTCGGTGGACTCGCCCTTCATCGAGGACATCAGCAGATCCTGCATCGGCTTGCGATAGGCATTCGGCGCAGGCACCGCGATCCCCTCAAAGCCCAATTGCGGCCCGTTCTTGGCAAGCGTCTGGATCAGTTGTTCGTGATCTGTGCTATGTGCGCCGATATGAAGTGCAATCTGCATCTGCTCTGCCTAACTTTTTCGAGTGGTCCCGATTGGTATTAATTATATTCTAATTTATGGACAGTTAAACCGCATTCGGGCAGGAGGCTGTTATGACTGATTTCACATCCGCCAAACCTCATCGCAAAAGCTGGTCGTTGCCTGACCCGTGGTCCGTGGGCGCAATCGTGATCGCGGGCCTTGTGCTGGCCCCGATCGTCTCGGTTCTGCTGATCGCTTTCAATCCCACTGAAAATATCTGGCCCCATCTGCTGTCCACCACCTTGCCGCGCTATTTCGGCACGACGCTGGTGATGATGTTCAGTACCGGCCTATTGGCTGCGATGGTCGGGACGGGTGCGGCATGGCTGGTGGTGCGTCACAGCTTTCCCGGTGTGCGCTGGCTTGAATGGGCGCTGCTGACGCCGCTGGCGATCCCTGCCTATATCGGGGCCTATGCACTGGTGGATTTTCTGGAATATGCAGGTCCGCTCCAGACCGCCTTGCGCAGCACCTTCGGCTGGCAAACGGCCCGGGATTACTGGTTCCCCGAGGTGCGCAGCCAAGGCGCTGCGGTGATCGTTCTGGCGGCCTCGATGTACCCATATGTTTACCTGCTGACCCGCGCGGGTTTCCGCGAACAATCGGGCTGTGGTCATGAGGTGGCGCAGTCATTGGGGGCAGGGGGCTGGTCCCGCTTTGTCCGCGTGGGGCTGCCGCTGGCCCGTCCGGCCATTGCCGCAGGCACTGCGATTGTGATGATGGAGACCGTGAATGATTTCGGTACCATGGATTATTTCGCGGTGCAGACCCTGACCACGGGCATCTTTACCGTTTGGCTACAAGGCAACAACGCGGGTGGCGCGGCACAGATCGCCTGTGTCATCCTTGGCCTTGTGATCTTTCTGGTCGCGATGGAGAAACTCAGCCGTAAGAAGGTCCGTTTTTACGCGCTGTCCCGTCGGCACCGTCCGATCCAGCGCCTGCCGCTGTCGGGTGTGCGGGCTTGGCTGGCAACTGCCCTTTGCGTGGTGCCTGTGCTGATCGGCTTTGTGCTTCCGGTGACGGTGATCGGAGAACACGCGCTTGAAAATATGGAGGGCTTCGTCGCCCGCGGTCTGTTGAAGGCGTTCTGGAACACCTTGACCGTTGGCGGCATCGCGGCGGTTCTAACGGTCGTTGCTGCACTATTCATGGTCTACGGCGTGCGCCTTTCGGGCCGCCGCCTGCCGCAGCTTTTGGCGCCGCTGACCACCATCGGCTATGCTGCGCCCGGCGCGGTGCTGGGGGTCGGCATCCTGATCCCGCTGGCCGCAAGTGACCACCTTCTGGCCGACGCAGTCGAGGCCCTGACCGGCAATAACATCGGCCTGATCCTGACCGGCTCGGCCTTTGCGCTGGTGCTGGCCTATTCGGTGCGTTTCTTCGCCATCGCCCAAGGGGCCGCTGATTCCGCGATGGAGCGTGTTGCCCCCAACCTGCCGATGGCTGCGCGGTCGCTGGGACGGGACCGGCTGAAAGTGCTGTATGAGATTTATTTGCCGCTGATGCGCGGGTCTATCGGCTCGGCCTTGCTGCTGGTTTTTGTGGATTGTGTCAAAGAGTTACCCGCCACACTGCTGCTGCGTCCCTTTAATTACAGCACCCTTGCAACGCGGGTTTACGATCAGGCCAGCCTTGAGAATATCGGCGATGCGGCCCCTGCCGCGCTGCTGGTCAGCGCCGTCGGTTTGGTCGCCGTCGCGCTCTTGGCACGTGCGAACCGATAGGGGCTTGCAAAGCCCTACGGGTCATCGTAAACGCGTGTCAGTGCCCCTATAGCTCAGCTGGTAGAGCAACTGATTTGTAATCAGTAGGTCCGCGGTTCGAGTCCGTGTGGGGGCACCACTAAAAACAAAGGCTTAGCCAAGAAAAAACCCCGCCTCAGCAGCGGGGTTTTTCTTTGGGGTAACGTTCGGGGTAACAGGTTTCAATGATGTTACCCCGCACGAAATTCCCCCCAAATTTCTGTGAGAAAATTCGCAACGAGCGATTCTAGTTTGCCGATCGAGCTTGGAAGACGCCCAAGAAGCGGTCGAACCGTGGTTTGTCATCTATCCGTACAAGCGCCGAAAATGCACCGAACCAAAAGGGCATTTCTCGTTCTGGAATGCACCGCAGCTGGCGCTCAAATTCGTGGTCATATGGAAGAACCACGCCGCTATCGGGGCTTGGTTGGGCATAGGCAATTTTCATCACTTCTTCGGCTAGTGGCAATCGTCCAAGCTCCACAAGTTTGCAGATCAGTTTCAACATCGAGGGGCCGCAAGCATCCATTTGGTCGAGTGCGTTTTGAAGAATGAAGTTCTGTTTTGCTGTGAGTTCTTGTTTCATGCTTTTCCCTCTAGATCAGTCTAGACCATTCTCCGCGATGACGTTCGATTGCCCTAATCTCTAATAGCGATTGGCGCTTTTTTGCCACTGCTTAACACCTTGAATAGGGGCAGCGCCGCTTGCGCTACCTTGCGCCGCGCGTCGCCGGTCATCTGGACCGAACGGCGCGGCAGGCGGTCATCCTTAGCGAGCGGTTCCCAAGTCGTGAGTCCGCCGCTGGCCAGTTGCACCAGCGCAGCCCCTTTCATGGTTACGAAGTCCGCTTGAAAGTCGAAGTATGCGATAATCATATCTCCCTTGCCGTTCGGTTTCGGTGCGTCCACGCAATTCAGTCCTGTGATTCCGATATTCATGCCCGGTTCTCCCAATCTACCAGCCGCAGCGCCACGGACGGATCGACGCCGGCTTCTTTCGCAAGTGCTAATGTCTGGACGATGCCGGCCGCCGCTCGAGCACGTCCGCCCGCGTCAAACGCCTGAAGCGGGCGCATCACGTCCAGCTTGACCGGCGTTCCCAACTTGTCGGTGCATTCCTCAGCAATCTCCGCGGCTAAGGGGCTTAGAACCCATTGAGCGAGATGCCTTTGTCCTTCACGAACTAGAGGGCCGGTGACGGCGCTGCTGTTCATTCCGGGCAAAACGCCGAATACCATGCAGATCGCATCACGGGCCGCGTTAAGGCTTTCCCGCGTCATTGCCCTGGACAAGTCCGGCGTTACGTCCGCCGCTTTCCAGTCTTGGACCGGTGCAGGGCCGCCCGCCGCTGTGACGTTGACCGATTCACGAATAAGCACCTTGCCCCGCTTGCCACGGAAACCACGGGCTAGTTCGTTCATGTCGGTTTCGGGGGCTTCAGGGAAAGGCACGATCTGCGAACCTAAGGGCGCGTCTTCGTAAACCTCAGCTAGAGCCGTCTCGATAGCCTGAAGCAATCCCGCCGTCAGTTGCGCCCGCTTCAGCGGGGCTTGCCCAGCGTACGGGGCCAGCGGGTCGGTGCCAGTCCTGAAATGCAGGATTTCACCAGCTAGGGCGGTTTCAGTTCGCCCTCCGCCGACTTCAGGCACGGTCACGCGGTACGCGGTCGGCTTGCTGTCGCGGGTTTTCAGTTCCCAATCTGAACAGGGAACAAGGCCGGTATCACGGATCAAGAACAGGGCTTCCCCACGGAACGCCAGACCACGGGCCACCATGCCGAGAACACGGGGGGTCAACAGGTCGGTGCCTTCCACGTCCGCTAGGCTAAGACCCCCTTGCCAGAGCGTTGCGCAGCTTTGGACAGTGGCGGTCAGCTCACCTATGCCACGGGTTCCCGAAATGTAGGCTTCCCGCGCCGTGATAACCTCAGCAGTAAACCCGCAGGATGACGAACGCGCTTCGATAGGTGCTTTCTTTTTGAACCAATTGAACATGTCTCAGGCTCTCCGATAGGGGCGGAGTAGGTCCGCAGCGCCGCTGTTCTGCAAAGCGCGGGCAATCCAGTTGCCGGGGCGCTCAAATGAAAGTTCCATTGCATCGCCAATCTTTATGTTGCCGCCGGTAGAACCGCCCGTAGCTGGCGCTGCTCCGGTTTCTTCGGCCATATACTCCGAATAGCGCCTGTAAGCCTCTAGGACGGCTTTAGGGGCTTGTTGGCTGCCGGTGGTGCCGGTGATGCGGTAAGGGCCTTCGCCGTACAGCAGGACGCCGCCTAGAGGGCCTTGCTTAAGGGGGTAAGGCGTCCAGCCTTCGCCGGTCCACATCTCGCAGGTTCCCAAGACGGTATCGGCAAGTGGGGGAGTCCATTCGCCCGGACCTTCACAAATCCAGACCACGGAACGGGGGGAATACCGATAGGCCGTGTATGCCTCGATGCGGGACCAGATCGCGCCGGGATCAATCGCCGCCGCCTTCTCGCTAAGACCGCTGGGGGCGCTAGGGTAAGACGGGATTGTTTCAGTCTGCTTTAGCGTGGTCGCCATCTCACAGCCTCCAACGGTTCAGGGGGTTTTGCGGGACGATCAAGCCCGCGTCAGTCTCTTGCCAGTTCCGCGCCTCGATCTGGGCTTCAGGATAGGCAGGACGGGTCACTACGCTGAGTTCGTACAGCAACGCCGCCAGCACAGTTCGGATAATGGCGTTGTGCATCCCGTTTTCAGGGTCGTGGCCTTCATCCTCGATCTTCTCAGGGTTCGGGACCGCACGTTTCGGGGGAAGCCTGAAGCCGGGGGAAATACCCATGATCAAGCCCGCCGCGAAGGCGTTAAGGAAGTCCCGCACATAGGAGACTTCTTGCATTTCCTCAGTAATCAGCGCCTCGAAGGTCAAGGCGTCGTCACTGTCGGCAAGGGTTAGTGTTCCAGCCCCCCGCGATGCTAGGGGCCGGTCATAACTATGACCAACCAACAGGTGAATATCTTCCTCAGGCCGTTCTACCCGATAGGCGAAGGCACGGGGGGCGATTGCCTCTTTCCGTGGCCGTCCGGTTCGGCCCCCATCGCTGAGGACCGCCCGTTTTCCGTAGGGGAAGCGGCCACGCAACGCCATTGCGCCAGATGCACGCTTGCGGAGTTCTAGCCCGCCTGTGTGACCGCCCCAGAGCATTAGCGAACGCCCGTCATGATGCGGATTTGAGCAGCCCGCGAAATGGTCACATCCATGGTCGCAAGAGCGGTCAGACGAAGGCCGCCGGATTGTGCGTCGCTAAAAACATCGCGAACCAAATCTATTGCGCCAAAAGTGCCTACGAAGAACGGTGCAACTCCGCCCGCTGAGGTGGTCAGAACAACCGAACTTGCCGCAGGATCACCGGTCGGTGCAGCCAAAGCGTTATGGCTCATGGTTACGCCGCCGAGTGCTTGGGTCAGGCGGTCCCATTCGGTTACAGCAGTTCCCGAGATGTAAGTGCCGTCCATGCCGTCGAAGATTTCGGGACGGATCAGGGCGTTGACATCGCTGGGGCCGTTCGCCGCGTTGCCGGTCATGAAACTGACAACCTCAGAACGGAATGCCGCCCAAGATGCCGCTGCATCAACCGCGTTTTCGGCAATGCCCCAAGTGGATGCACCCGCGAAGATGCCGGTTGGTTCGCCGTTCGCCCCGCTGCCGAGGAAAACCGCCTTGTCCATGGCCTCTTGGATTGCGCCGTTCATATCGCGACGAACCGCCTGTTCCAGACCGTCACCCGATTGCTTCAGGGTCTTGCGGGTCAGGCGCATTTGAACGCCCAAGTTATGATCGGGCTTCAAGGGGCGGTCGATGGTCTCATATGCCGAGGGACCAGCCACGTTCGCAGTTTCGCCGTTTGCCCAACCGGCGGTCACGCCAGAGGTCGCAACGGGGTATTCCAGTTCACCGATACCAACGTTGACCATTTGCCCGCCCATGCGGCTTGCAACCGAAGAAGAGAACAGGCGTTCGATGATGGGTGCGGTGCGGATCGGGTTGGGGGTGCCGCTGGCAACAGTTTCACCGGCGCGAACCTCCAGCGCCTGCCATGGAATAGGTAGGCCGCGGTAGCCCCCAGAAGCACGAAGCTCGGTCACAATCTCAGCCGTTTGACCGGACAGGGTGCGCCCTTCGTCCAGAGCCAAGGCGACTTGGCGCATCTCGAAATTTGCCATGAGGTCGGACCATTCGCGTTCCGAACGGGTTTCGAGTTCCGCGCCCGCTTCCCGGCGTTCGGTGTCCTCAGCAATGAGGGCCGCACGATAGCGGGTTTCGTTCGATCGGTATTCGGTATCAAGCGCCTCCATCGAGCGGGTTTCGTTTTCAGAGGGTTGGGATTTGCCGACAATTACCGCCAGTTCTTGGCGGATTTCACTTTGACGGCGCTGGATTTTGACAGAATCAAGCAAGGTCTTTTCCTTTCAGGGAGGGGGTGCGCTGCATATCGCGCACCAGTTTCTTCCAAGCGTCTCGCTTGGGGTCGGGTCGGCCTAAGCCGATCTCGATACGGGTCTTTCTGCTGTGGCACGGCCCGCAGAGGCACTGGAGGTTGGCCAGAGAAAAGGAGAGTTCGGGGTGAGTGCGGACAGGTTTAATGTGGTCCACTTCCAAGCGCCGCCGTTCGCCACACTGGACGCATTTCCAATCATCGCGTTCTAGCGCCTGAAGTCTCAAAGACTTCCAGCGGGCAGAGCGGGTAACCCTGGCTGAATGCCGCTTGTATTCCTTGATCAACCCCATGCCACGCGCCCCCCTTTGTTGCGGGGGCGACCGATAATTCGCGCACCTTCAGCCACGGCGAGAACCGTCGCCGCTGCGGGGTCAATGCGGCCTGTGGATCTGGCCTTCGCTAGTTTCATGTTGTTGGCGGGGTCGCGAAGAACCACTGCATCTGCAAATGCGGACCGAAGCAGAAGGGATGCGTTGGTTTTTACTTTGCCTTCATAGACCGCGCGGCGGAATCGTTCGCAGTCTTGTCCGCCGTCTTTGAAACCTTGGCCCCGCCATACAATCGGCGAACGAATGCCCGCCTGTTCAATGGCTTCGCCAAGCTCAGCTTGCTTGTAACGATCCGCCGTTATCGCCGCGATAGGTTCACCTTCAACGTGATTGATGACCTCAGTGAGCCACGCTGAAATGGGAACAGTTTGATCTCCAATGGTCGAGAGTTCGCCGCGGTCGTTCATTTGTACGTAACGATCCCCGACACCGTCATTCTGCCCGCGGTCCAGAAGCGTGGGGCGGCTCGGGAATGTTCCTAGAGCCTCCAGCCTTCCTGTGTCGGGCCAGTAGAATGCCGCTGCTGTCATGCTGGCGCTGCCGCCAAGATCAATGCCGATGACGCATTGTCCGTCGCGCTCGGGAAGTTTTGAAACCTCACAGGCTAGCCATTCGTCTACAGTGACCAACTGATCTCGGGTTTCACCGCTGATCCGCTCGTTCCTGTTGTACAGCCTGAAAGTTGTCAGCGTTGATCCGCCGCGTGCAATCGCACGGCGCGCCTGTCCCTGAAGCCAATCAATTGAAGAACCAATTCCGTGCAAAGCGCCGGGATTTGCTTCCTTTAGGCTTTCGAGATCGTCGGCAGGAAGACCGGGGGCAGGGCGATGTTCTTGGCGGTAGACTCCGGGTTGATCTTCGTCGAGCCAGACGCTGAACGGGTGCGTATCGTCTGGGGCAGATGTGGAAATGATCAAGGCGCGACCGCCGCGCTTTCCTAAACCGGACAGAAGCGCGTGTTCTAGCGCGTCCCCCTGATCTGACGCCCAGTGGCCGCGCTCGTCCATTAAAACCAATGTTGGCGCTGAACCCAGTGCAGACTTCCCGTCAGCAGCAATTACGCGGATGAAGTGGCCACCGCCGTCGCCTTCAAACTCAATTTCAAGGCGTGGGCTGCGACGGATGGTGAACTGCGCTTGATCTTCGTCAGGTAGAGTTCGGATAAAGCCGACTACGAACTCAAAAGCGATCCGCCCTTGGTCCCGTGTTCTAGCCGCAATGATGGTCTCGCGGCGGGGCTGGCTATCCCATACGCCCATGCAAGACCCTAGAGCGAGCCCTGCAGACAGCGCAGTTTTAGCGTTACCTCGCCCAATGCTTAGTACTGCGACGTTTATGCTATGTGCCAATGCGCCTTCTACGAATTGCCTTTGAAAAGGAGCAAGGCTTATCTTCAATCCAGATTTCGGTCCCTCAGGTATGGACAGAGTTTCTAGAAAGCGTATTGCGAGAGAACCAGAAGACATCATTCAAAGTCTGGAGATATTGATATGAGCGAGAATTTTCTTGCGATTTTGTCTGAGCAAAATTTTCTCAGTTGCGTTGTATATTTTGGGGGGAAATTTCTGACACTTTTTAAGTGCAGCATCGATTTTCTGGAGGATTGGCAGACTTTTATAGTAGGAGTTTTCGCCTTTTTGGGAGTTACGAAGACCCTCAAACACAATGCGAAAGAAGCCGCCCTAGGGTCAGGATGCATTGATTTTCAAAGCGCTGCGTGATTCACGGCCCGGAAAACGGAGCGGTGACATGAGCGACCTTTTCTGGCTGACCGACG
>NZ_PVTQ01000010.1 GCF_003003355.1 Donghicola tyrosinivorans | reverse complement strand
CAACACCAGCACGCCCAATGGTGATTACATCCAAATCAAGCATCCCAAATTCCCTCCATGCACCAAACATTCAGCTTGGTAAAAATACCGCGGGGGTGAATTGGCCCAAAATGGGCCAAGAGGGGGCAGAGCCCCCTACCCCGATCAAAGCGAAGCTTTGATAAACCCGATGCTCTCGGCCAATGCTGCCTGACCATCGGCCAAGGCGTGGACTTCTTCTGCGAAGGGTTCAAAGCTGAAGGGGCCGTCATAGCCTGCCGCCAAAAGCGCCTTGATCTGGGGGATGTTTTCCAGACGGTCCGCGCCATCGACCAGCACTCGATTGGCGTCCAGCATGTCATCCACCACCACATCGGGATCGACGACGCCCGAGATATGCACAAGGCCGGTCCATTCGGGAAAGAACTCGGTCTCGCCTGCCAGATGATGGTGGAAGGTGTCATGCATCAGCTTGTAGGTGCCCTCGCCGCCTGCCGCCTTGATGGCCTCGATCGCGACCGACTTCTTACGCATGGAGGAAACCGGAAAGCCCAGAGGCTCGACCAGACCGGTCAGGCCGCGCGCATCCAGAATGGGCTTCATGGCTTTCAGGCTTGCTACCAGATCGTCAAACGAAACCTCGGTACCGTCGTTCAGCGGGCACATGACCAGCGCCATTGCCCCGCAGGCGGCGGCGTAATCGGCCATTGCCTCGGCGCGGGCGGGCAGATCGCCGGACCAGACGTTGAACGGGTAAAGCGCGTTGATAGACAGGATTGTGACCCCTGCGGCCTCGGCGGCTGCCTTGACCTCTTCGGGAGTGCGGGTGCCGACGACATCGGGGATGTCGTTGCGGATTTCGACCTTCGAGCACCCTAGCGCCTTAGTCATGGCAAAGAACTCTTCCAGCGACTTTTTCGGCGTGCAGATGTGGTTGATTGCAAAGTCCATGGGAAGCCTCAGTTATAAAGCGCCGGACGGGCGGGGTAGGAAATCTCGACCAATGCGCCTTCGTCCTCTTGCGCGGTCACGCAAGCG
Organism: Donghicola tyrosinivorans; assembly: GCF_003003355.1. Classification (GTDB taxonomy): domain Bacteria; phylum Pseudomonadota; class Alphaproteobacteria; order Rhodobacterales; family Rhodobacteraceae; genus Donghicola; species Donghicola tyrosinivorans. The sequence goes on along the minus strand of NZ_PVTQ01000010.1, from coordinate 162,321 downwards.
TCCGAGGTCACAGCCGCCATATAGCCATCCCAAGAGGACGGGCCTGCGGCGGTCCCCGCAGTGGCGGCCTTGATAAAGTCGGTCAGTTCCACGTCGTAGCTGTCCACAAAGCGATCCTTCCAATCGGTCAGGATTTCGTTTTGCAGGGTCGCGTTCAGGCGCTTGGTGATGGCGATGGGTTCGGGCAGCGATGCGATGCCCTCTTCGCCGACAACCTGACACTGGATGTCATAGCCGTATTTGCAGTTCACGAAGATCTCGGTGTTGATCACGGTGCCTTTGGCAGTCTTCAGGGTCACGATCTGCGGGTCGCGCAGCTTGGCGTGGCTGGCAGCGCAGGTGCGCGGAAAGGTCACGCGGGCCGAGACATAGTCATCGTCCAGCAGCCAGCGGAACACGTCGATCTCGTGGATCAGGGTGTCGTGGATCGCCATGGGCGTCACGTATTGTTCGGGCACTGTGGGGTTGCGGTGGGCCGCATGCACCATGATCGGTGCACCGATCTGGCTATCGACCACCTTTTTCAGGGCCACATAGCCCACATCATAACGGCGCATGAAACCGACCTGCACCAGACGGCTGCCGTGGGCGACTTCGGCGTCAACGATGCGCTTGGCGCCTTCGGCCGTGGTGGCCAGCGGCTTTTCGCAGAAGCAAGGCTTACCTGCGGCGATTGCGGCCAGCACATATTCCTCATGGGTCGCACCCCACGAGCAGACCAGCACTGCGTCAACCGTATCACTGGCGATCAGGTCCTGTCCGGTCTCGAACACCTGCGCGTCGGGGCAGAGGTCCGCTTGGACCGCGCGGGCGCTGTCCAGATTGACGTCCGACAGGGCTGTGACTTCGACACCGGCCAGCACCTGCTGGATGCGGCGGGTGTGGTCGCGGCCAATCATACCGGTTCCGATTACACCGATTTTGAGTGTCATTTGGTGCATTCCTTATTTGAAGTATTTGTCGACGTAGCGCTGCATTTCCGCGCGCATGAAGATGCCGGATTCGTCCGCGCGCTCTTCCCAAGCGAAGACGCAGGCGGTCATGATGCCGTCAAAGCCGATCTCGGCCAGCGTGCGGTAAAAGTCATCCCACGGCACCTCGCCCTGACCGATGTTCAGGTGCTGGTGCACGCGGGCACTGCTGCCCGGCGGGTTGATGATGTAGCGCAGCCCGCTAGAGGCCTTGTGGTTGAAAGTGTCAGCGATATGCACGTGGGCCAGCACATCGGCGCATTCGCGCAGCATGGCCACCGTGTCATCCCCGAAATAGAAGGTGTGCGGCGTGCAGTAGAGGAACCGGACGTTCTTGCTGTTCACTGTGCGGATCAGATCGACCGAGGGCTGAAGGGTTTCGACCCAATCCTCGGGGTGGGGCTCGATGTTCAGCTGGATGCCTTCGCGCTCCAGAATGGGGACCAACTCGTCCATGGACCGCCACCATGCATCCTCGCAGGCCTCGATCATGGAGCCGGTGTGGCAGCAATAGCAGGTGCCTTTGTCAGGGTGCGGGCCACGGCCGAATTCGCTGTTCATGGTGTCCACGCCCATTTCGACCGCGATCTCGATGGCGCGTTTCCAGTGTTTGATGGCCGCTTTACGTTCGTCCTCATCGTTGCTGGCCCAACGGTACATGGGCAGCAGTGTGGCCACTTCGACCTCGGCGTCTTTCAGAGCTTTCTTGAAGCTTTTGATGCGGTCCGGAAACACGCGGGGGGCCTTGAACCATTCCAGAAAGTCACCGCGGGGGGACAGTTCGATATGGTCATAGCCAAGCTCTTTGACCTTGCGGGGCAGATCCTCAAGGCTGAGGTGCCGGTGCATAAAGGGGTCGAGTGCGATTTTCATAGGTCAGACCCTTTCGTCGGGTTGCAGAAGACAGGTCCACCCGCAAGGCGCGGGCAGAAATCTGGGGTAGTCGTGTCCGTTCAGGACATTTCAGGGACCGCCCCCGTGGAGAGGGAGGAAAGGCGGTCCCTTTGACCGGCTGGTTGCCCTTTGGCGATTACATCGCCTCGGGGAACTCTTCGCCGGTTTTCGCGCCGGTGATGTAGGCGACCACATCCTCGGGCTTGATCGAACCATCGATGGTCAAGTTCGCGCAGATGCGGCCCCGACGGAACACGACGATCCGGTCCATCAGATCAAAGACCTGCCGCATGTTGTGGCTGATCAGGATCACCGGTTCCTGCTGTTCTTTCAGGGTCCGGATGATGTTTTCGACCTGAGCGGTTTCCTGAACGCCAAGCGCAGCGGTGGGCTCGTCCATGATGGTCAGTTTCGAATGGAAGGCGGCGGTGCGGGCGATGGCCACACACTGGCGCTGACCGCCCGACATGTTCTGGATCGAGTTCAGGATGTTCGGGATTTTCACGCCCGTTTTCACCAGACCCGCCATCGTCGCTTCCCGCATCGCCTTGTTATCAAGGATCGAGAACGGCCCGAGTTTGAATTTGACCTTCTCGCGGCCCAGAAACAGGTTCGAGGGGACATCCAGATCATCGGCTAGCGCAAGGTTCTGGAACACGGTTTCAATCCCGGCTTCACGGGCCTCGATCGGGCTGTCGAACTGGGTCGGCTGGCCGTTCAGGATGATGTCGCCACGGGTGCGCTGTTCCACGGCTGTGATCTGGCGCACGAAGGTGGATTTCCCCGCCCCGTTGTCGCCCATGATGGCCACATGCTCGCCCTTGTGGATCTTGAAATTCGCCCCTTCCAGCGCATGCACGCCGCCGTAGTGCTTGGTCAGATCGCGCGTCTCAAGGACGACTTCCGCATTGGTATAGTCAAGCATATCAGTCCCTTACATCCGGCTCGCGTTGCGTTTCTGGCGATACTGGTCAAGGACCACAGCGCCGACGATGATGATGCCTTTGACCATTTCCTGATAGTAGGCATCCAGCTTGAGGAAAGTGAAACCAGAGATAATCACCCCGAAGATCAGCGACCCCAGCACAGTCCCAAGGATCGAGCCTCGGCCACCGGACAGGGACACGCCCCCGATCACGGTCATGGCGATGGCGTCCAGTTCGTACATCACGCCCATACCGGCCTGAGCAGTCAGGTTCTTGGACGACAGGACGATTGCAGCCAGAGCGGCCAGAGCGCCTGCGATGGTGTAGACCAGCACCTTGTGGTGCTCGACCTTGATGCCCGACATGCGGCTGGCTTGCTCGTTCGAGCCGATGGCGTAGGTGTGCTTGCCGTAGACGGTGTACTTGAGGATCAGGTGGAACAGGATCGCAAGTGCGATGAAGATGAAGACCGGCATCATACCCGCGCCAAGGGCGGCATAGCTGTCAGTCGGGAAAGAGATCGGCTGACCCTTCGACCACCACTTTGCAGCGCCACGGGCGAAAACCATCATGCCAAGGGTGGCGATAAAGGGCGGAATGCGGGTGTAGGCGATCAAGAGGCCGTTAATCGCGCCCGCCGCGATACCCACGGCCAGACCGATCACAATCGGCACGATCACCGGCAGATCGGAAATCCCCGCCCACATCAACTTGGGGTTCACTACACCGGCGCTGATTTCAGCGACCTGAGCGAAAGACATGGCGATCATGGCGGTCACACCCACGATCGAGCCCGGTGACAGGTCAATCCCGCCAAGGATGATCACCTGCGTCGATCCCAGTGCGATAATCCCGATAATCGCGACCTGAAGGATGATGATCTTAAGGCGTGCCTCGTTGAAGATGCTGTCAAAGCGGTCGGCGCTGTCGAACAGCAGGCTCTGCCCCATCAGCAGAGCGCCAAGACCTTCGAAGATCCCGACGATCAGCAGCAGCGCGAAGAATACGTTCCACTCCGGCGCGCGCGCTTTCTTCTTTTCATCAAAGGTCAGACCCCCGATGCCATGCGAACTTTGCGACATGTCTTGCTCCCAGATAATGCTGCGCGGTGCGTCCCGCGCAGGGACAAAGCGGCGCCTGTTCCGCCGCTTTGCCTTTTGTCTCGGGGATGCCCGAAGGCGCCCCGTTCTTGCTTACTTGGCGTAGTTCGAGAGGTTCGCAGGGGTGACCAGTTCGAAGGGGATGTAGACCTTCTGGTCCACCGCCTCGCCTGCCGCCAGCTTCAGCGCCGCGTCCAGCGCGCCTGCGCCCTGACCGGCTGCGTTCTGGAAGACGGTCACGTCCAGATCACCGGCGGCCATCGCTGCCAGCGCGTCTGCGGTCGCGTCAACGCCGCCCACTTCAACCGATGCCATATCGATGCCTGCCGCTTTCATCGCCTGAATGGCACCGATGGCCATTTCGTCGTTGTTGGCGATCACAGCGTCAAAGGGCTCGCCCGCCGACAACCAGTTGGTCATCAGATCCTGTGCCTCATCGCGCGACCAGTTGGCGGTCTGCTGATCGACAACGGTGATGAAGTTGCACATGTCGGTGCCCAGAATGTCCTCGACGTCCTTGGTCCGCTGAACGGCGGCCTGGTTCGACAGCTCGCCCATCAGGACATAGGCACGAGCGCCGCCGCCCTTGCCCGCTGCGCGCAGGTTTTTACAGATTTCAAAGGCTTCCAGCGTGCCGGACTCGATCTCGTTCGAGGCCACAAACGCCTGGTTGTCGGGCAGGCTGTCCACGTTGATGGGCTGGCGGTTCACATAGACCAGCGGCACGCCGGCGGCCTCTGCGGCTGCGGTCATCGCCTGAGTGGCCGAAGTGTCCACGGGGTTCACGATCACAGCATCCACGCCCGAAGCGATGAAGTTGTTGATCTGGTCAAGCTGCTTGGCCACGTCGTTCTGCGCGTCCTCGACCTGAATTTCGACGTTGTCCATGCCGTCGGCCATTTCAATCATGCCGTTGCGCAGAACAGTCAGAAAGTTGTCGTCGAACAGCGCCATCGACACGCCGATGGTTTCGGCGCTTGCGGTGGTGACCATCAGGGTGCTTAGGCCAGCGGCCAGAAGTGTCTTTTTCATGTCTTTCCTCCCATGCCGGCTCCGGCGGGCCAGCGGTGCTCTCATGCCGGTGGCGCGGCCCTCGGGCTTTGCCGTAACCCCCACGCCATACAATTACCGCGTGTGGACCTCCTATCGTCAGGCAAGAGGATATCGTTTCCGCACATTGGTGCGGATTGGATCACCAGCCGTTCCCTTTGCGGGGATTGGCGGGGTCTTCGCAGAAACGATTGTCCTCCCAGACTGGCGAGATTCTGAACCTCGCCGGTAGCGGGACCATGGTCGAACGGATAGGGGTGCGTCAATCCGACCCTCAAATATCACATCATTCATGATGTATTTCTTGGGAGAATTTTGATGTGATTACATCACCCGAAAGATTCAGGCAGATAGACCTGCGGCTGGATAAAACTCTGGCCCGGCGTCTCGGAGCTACCGTGTTTGACCACGTTCACCATCTTGTCGATCATGTCGGTGCACAGCTCTTGAAGAGGGGTCGAGATGACCATGGTCACGAAGCCGTCGGTCAGGGCGGCGCGGCTGTCGATGGTCAATTCGTTCACCACCAGCGCCACCTGATGGGGCTGTGATACCTCGCGCAGGGCGGCAATAGCCCCCTCCATCCCGCCGCCCGCCACATAAAGACCGCGCAGGTCGTTATGCCGGTCCAAGAGGTCCAAAGTGGATTCATAGGTCAGTTGCCGCGTCTCTAGATTCACAAGGCTGTCCAGCACCGTGAAGCCCGGCGCGCTGTCGCGGACATAGCTGCGAAAGCCGGTCTCGCGCAGTTCGTGGCCGTGCCAGCGGTTGCCACCCACAAAGACCGCCAGCTTGCCCGGCGCCTTGGCCGCCGTGGTCACCATCCACCCCGCCATACGGCCAACCTGCATATTATTAAGGCCCAAATAAGCCTCGCGGATGCCTTGGGCGAAATCATTTAGCAAGGCAAAGGTCGGCGTTCCGGCCTCTTTCAGCTGTCGCACTTCCTGCGTGATGTTCTGATGGTTCACCGCCGAGCTGCCAAGCACGTCGATCTTTGGCGCGATCTTGCGGATCTCTTTCAGAAAGTCCTCGGGCGTTTGCGAGGCCGAAAACCGGATGATCGCGCGCCCCCTGATATCGGTGCGGGCGGCGATGGCGGCCTCGATCTCTTTGGCGAAATTCTGGTAGAACTGCTGCTTTCCCTTGTGCAGGACAAAGCCGAAGGTGATCTCTGGCAGAGCCGCGTCAATCTGCTGATCAATCAGGGCCGCAGCGTGATAGCCGATGCGGTGGGCGGCCTCGGCGATCTTGCGCACGGTATCCTCGCGCACGGTGCCGCGACCGTTCAGGGCGCGGTCCACAGTGGCTGTGCCGACACCGGCGGCGCGGGCCAGATCCTTGATCGTCGGTCGTCCTGCCATGTCTGCCTCCGCTCAAATCCATGATGCGAAATGATCATGGGCCGAGATGATCGCATCATCAAGACTGGCCTAATGACGATTCAGAGGCTTTCCCGAAAATAAATCCGAACGGGCGGCTCTGTACTTTCCACTTTCAGCGGACTGCGCCCAAAGGCATCTGCAACCACGTGCAAGGCGATGGCCACCTCTTTCACGGGGTCCTGATCCAGCACCGCATCCAACACCCCATTTGCCAGCAGGGCGCGGCGTTCGGATGTCAACTCATGGGTGAAAAACATGACCTGCCCCGCAAGCCCCTGCCGTTTGAGTAGGTCCGCAATCGGCATCGTGCCCGCCGAGGCGTTGTAGATCGCCGCGAGGTCGGGATGAGCCGCGAGCGTATCCCCCACGAGCGCCGCAGCACGCGATCCTGAATCCCTGCTCTCTCTAAGGGGCAGCAGATTGCACCCCGGGAACCTCTCGGCGATGACATCCCGAAATCCCTGATACCGAGCGGCCTGCCCTGCCATCGACATATGTCCGGCGATCGCCAATATCGTGCCGCCAGCCCGCCCGAGGCAGCGGCCCACCAGCTCTCCGGCAACGCGGCCCGTGCGATAGTCATCAGGGCCGACGTGGCTGACTCCTTTGGCCAGAATGCGCGTAGCGAGGGTGATGACAGGCGTGCCCTCGGCCGCCAGTTTCTCGAGTGTACCGGCCAGAGCGGCCTCTTGAGGCTGGCTCACGATGACGGCGTCATAGTTCGGCGCGATTTTCGAGATGGTTTTCGCAGGGGATTCGTCAGGGCCCACGTAATAGACCTTGGTTTGCAGGTTATAGGGGTTCGGCCCCTTGTTCTGATCGGCAAAAGCCTGCGCCAGCACCGCGTGAAAAGGGTTTTCTGGTGGTTGTAAGAAGGCCGCCACGCGCAAGGTCCGCGCCGCCCGCAGATCCAGCGCCCGATCCAGACGCAACTGCCGCGCTGCCGCCAGAACGCGGGCTTCTTTGTCTTTGGCAACGCCGCCGCGGGCATTCAACACGCGGTCTACAGTCGCGGGCGAGACCCCCGCCACCCGTGCCACATCCGCTGCCGTGACTTTGCTGCCCATCCGTTTCGATCCGCTTTGATGACATTTCATCAAATATGGGACTGCCGCGCGGCTTTTGGCAACCGTATTCCAGAGGGCAAGCAAGGCTGCGGCTTTGCAATGGGAGGATGTATCAGATGAAACTAGCTTGTTTCGGCGCGGGCCGGATCGGCGGCGTTCACGCACGCAATGCCGCCGCGCAACAGGGCGTCACGCTGGCCGCTTTGGTGGACCCGATTGACACGCCACAACGGGCCGCATTGGCGGCAGAAACCGGCGCGAAGATCACCTCAACTGAAGAGGTGTTCGCGGATGCCTCGATCGACGGGATCATCATCGCCAGCAGCACCAATTCCCACGCGGGCCTACTAGAGCAAGCGGCCGACAGCGGCAAAGCGGTGTTCTGCGAAAAGCCAATCAGTCTGGATTTCGCTCTGACCGCCGCTGTCGTGGAAAAAGTCGAGGCCAGTGGCATCCCTTGTATGCTTGGCTTTCAGCGCCGCTATGACGCCAGCTTTCTGGCTGCTCGCCAGCGGATCGACAGCGGCGTTACCGGCCCCATTGAGCAACTTAGCATGTGGTCCCGCGATCCCAGCCCGCCGCCGCGCAGCTATGTGGAAACCTCGGGCGGGATGTTCCGCGACAGCACCATCCATGACGCGGACATGCTGCGGTTCTTCCTGCGCGAAGAGATCGCCTCGGTCTATGCGGTTGGGGCCTGCCTGATCAGTCCCGAGATCGGTGCAGCGGGGGATATTGATAGCCTGATGATCACTGTCACCACTGTGTCTGGCCGTCAGGGCCAGATCACCGCCTGCCGCCGTGGCCCGATGGGCTATGATCAACGGCTTGAGGCCCTTTGCGCCAATGAGGTGCTGACCATCGGCAACCAGCCCCAGTCCATGCTGTCGGTCGCCAGCCCTGCCGGTGCGCTTCAGGCCGCGCCCGAAAACTACTTTATCGAACGGTTCGCCCAAGCCTACCGAGATGAGATGGCCGCCTTTGTCGCCATGATCCGTGACGGCACCGCCCCTCTGGCAGGTATCCGCGACGGCTATGAGGCGCAACGTCTGGTCGAGGCCGCCATCGTCTCGGCCAAGACCGGCCAGCCGGTGCAATTTGGCGCGGATTGGAGGCCCTGACCCGTGAGTGTTAACGATTTTCTGCCCTATGGGGTCCGTCTTGGGGTCAGCCCTTTGTCTTGGACCAATGATGTGCTGCCTGATCTGGGGGGCGATAACCCATTGTCCTCATGCCTGAATGAGGCCGCCAAGGCCGGATATGAGGGCGTTGAACTGGGGCGTCTGTTTCCCCGCGATGCGGTCACCTTGAGGCCGATGCTGTCTTCGCACTGGTTGAAACTGGCTTCGGGCTGGTACTCGGGCGAATTGGCCAGCCGTGATCTGCAAGCGGAATGCGCCGCCACACGGGGACACGCCGCGCTGTTGCAGGCGATGGGCTGTGACGTGATGGTCTACGGCGAAGTGGCGATGATGGCAGGGGACGCGCCTTTGGACGCGCCCATGTCCACACGCCTGACCCTGAGCCCTGACGAGGCCCGCGATTACGCCGATCGCCTGAGCGAATACGGCGCGTGGCTGGCAGGTGAATTCGGGTTGGCGCTGGCCTATCACCACCATCTGATGATGGTCTGCGAGAGTTTGGATGAGGTCAGCCGCCTGTTTGACCGTGCGGGCCGCCGCCTTGGGCTGCTGCTGGATACAGGGCACGCGGCGGCGGGGGGCTTTGACTATGCCCGCCTGATTGACCGCTTTGGCGACCGGATCAACCACATCCACCTGAAGGACATGCGGGCCGATGTGATGGCCGATGTCCGTCGCAATGACTCCAGCTTCAACGATGGCGTTCGCGCGGGAATGTTCACCGTCCCCGGTGACGGCTGCGTGGATTTCGCCCCCATCAAGGATTTCGTCCAATCCGGCAGCTATCAGGGCTGGCTGATTGTCGAGGCCGAACAAGACCCGCAAATCGCCCCGCCCCTGCCGGCGGTAATGCGTGCCCACCAGACACTTCGGACCCTGTTTCAGGGCCAATAAAGGAACCAACCCATGACACAACGTATGAACATCGGCCTGATCGGGTCGGGCTTTATGGGACAGGCCCACGCCGATGCCTTCCGCCGTGCGGCGATGCTGTACAAAGACCTGCCCGCGATCCCGCATCTTTACATGCTGGCCGACGCGTCCGAGGCGCTGGCCGCCGATGCCGCCGCCCGTTTCGGCTTTGAGAAATCCACCGGCGACTGGCGCGCCTTGGTCAATGATCCCGATGTGGATGTGGTGGATATTACCTCGCCCAACATGATGCACTTTGACATGGCGATGGCGGCGATTGCCGCGGGCAAGCATGTCTACTGCGAAAAGCCACTGGCCGTCACCGTGGATGAGGCCGAACAGATGACCGCCGCCGCCAAGGCCAAGGGCGTCAAGACGATGGTGGCGTTTAACAACGTCAAAACCCCTGCGGCGATGCTGGCCAAACAGATCATCGACAGCGGCCAGATCGGCACGCCCATGCGCTTTCGTGGCTGGTTCGATCAGGGATTTTTCAACGATCCCGATCTGCCGTTCTCATGGCGCTGCACCCGTAAAGAGGCCGGATCGGGCGCTTTGGGGGATTTGGGCAGCCATGTGATCTCGGTGGCCCAATACCTGATGGGTCCGGTGGCTGAAACTGTGGCCCAGACCCAGACCTATTTCCCCACCCGCCCCGTCGCCACAGGGGCGGCGAACTACAGCGCCAAGGCCGACGCAAACGCCGAGCGTCGCGCGGTGGAAAACGAAGACCAGATCCAGACGATGGTGCGCTTTGCCAATGGCGCAGGCGGCACGATCGAGGCCAGCCGCGTCTCGGCCGGTAAGGTCTTTGGCGTCTACTGGGAAGTCTCGGGCACCGAAGGCACCATCCTGATGGATGGCGAGCGGTTCAATGAGCTTAAAGTCTCGCGCTTTAATGATGAAAAGCCGGATCGCGGGTTCAAGACCCTGCTGGCCGGATCGCAGGTGCCGCAGTTCTCGGCCTTCTTCCCGTTTGATTTCGCGGGCGGTGGCCTTGGCTATTTCGACGTGAAGGTGATTGAGGTGCGCGACCTGATCACCGGTCTTTATGCCGCCGATGACTGCTATCCGAACTTTGAATTCGGGCTGGAAAACCAGCGGATCATTGACGCGATGGAACGCTCGTTGGCCAGCCGCACGTGGGAAACCGTGTGATGGGCTTTCCCGACCATTTACCCACGTCCCGCATTCCTGATCCGATGGAGGCCCCGGCCCTGCGCTGGGGCATTCTGGGGTCGGGCTGGATTGCGGAACAGTTTATCCGCAGTGCCCGCGCCCATACGCGGCAGGTGTTTCAGGCGGTCGGATCACGCAGTCAGGGCAAGGCTGATGCCTTTGCCAAGACATGGGATATCCCTACTGCCCACGGCACCTATGAGGCACTGGTGGCCGACCCCGATCTGGACGTGATCTATGTGGCCACGCCCCACAACCTGCACTTTGCCCATGCCAAACTGGCGCTTGAGGCAGGCAAGCATGTGTTCATCGAAAAGCCCATGGCGATGACCCACGCCCAAGGCGCGGAACTGGTGGGTTTGGCCCGCGCCAAAGGCCTCTTTCTGGCCGAGGCGCTATGGACCTACTTCCTGCCCAAATTCGACGTGCTTCAGCAGGTTCTGGACAGTGGAATGCTGGGAGAGATCAAGTCGGTCCACACGGAGTACGGCGAATATTTCGCCCGCGATCACCGGATTTTCGATCCCGCTCTGGCGGGTGGGCCGCTGTTGGATCTGGGGACCTATCCGCTGTCGTTCATCACCAAGCTGCTGGGGGTTCCCAGCCAAGTGACGGGCCTTTGCCAGATGGATGAAAGCGGCGTGCATGGCCAGTTGTCTTTGGCAATGGCGAACGAGAACGGCAATCAGGCGACGCTAGCCACGACCCTATATGGCTTTACCCCCACCAATGCGGTGGTGGTCGGCACCAAGGGCACGATCCGGTTCGGCAGCGAGTTTAACCTGCCCGGCCCGTTCACCGTGGCCTCGGCCGACGGCAGCTTTCAGCTGCACTATGAAGAACCCGTGGGCCGCCATTATGAGGGGCTTTATTATGAAGCCGCCGAGGTCGCCCGTTGCATTGCCGCAGGCAAGGCACAGGCGCCGTCGCGCCCCCAGCAGGCCACATTAGACATGCTGACTGCGCTGGATCAGGTGGTTGCCGCATTGAACATCGACTATTCGGCGGCCGCGTCTGAATAACGGAAAAGGGCGCAAGGTCTGCGCCCTTTTCTTATATGCTCACTGCGCTGCGGGCGGTGGCCTGCAAATCCTCATAGATCGCAAAGCGGGCGTTGTGGCGGGCGACTGCTGTGGGATCGGGCCGGTAGACCTGATCCAGCGATGACATCGCCTTCATCCCCGACGTCACATCGGCATGGGCCTTGCCCGCCACTGCCCCAAGAATGGCCGAGCCAAGCAGCACAGGCTCATCCGTGGTGGGGGCCGTGACCGGCAGACCCGTGGTGTCTGCCAGCACTTGCCGCACCAGCGCCGATTTCCCTGCACCGCCGCTGATCACCACCTCTTGCACATGGGTGCCGGTGCGCGATTGCGCCTCGATGATCTGGCGCAGGCCGTAGCCAAGCCCGCACAGGCTGGCCAGATAGAGGGCCACAAGGCTTTGCTGGTCCCGCGCCATCCCGATCCCGCTGATCACCGCGCGGGTGTTGGGGTCAGCGTGGGGCGCGCGGTTGCCGATGGGCTCGGGCACCACATGCAGGCCCTTAACGCATTCCAGTACATCGCAACCTTCGGCCTGCTGCGCCAGCCAGTCGGGCAGGGACAGTCCCGCCTGATCTGCCAGTTCCTGCGCCTGCGGGGCGTAGGGATGATGCAGGATCAATTCGTCAATCGCGGCACCGGCGGCGGACTGGCCGCCTTCGTTCAGCCAAAGACCGGGCACCATTGCACTGAAATACGGACCCCAGACACCCGAAACAAAGGCCGGTTCAGAGGTGCTGGTCATCGTGCAGGACGAGGTGCCAAAGACATAGGCCAGCCGCGCTTGCGGATCATCCCCGACCGAGCCGATCCCGCCAGCGTGGGCATCAATCAGCCCCGCGCCGACGGGGGTGCCAACGGGCAGACCCAGATCGGCAGCAGCCGCATCGGTCAGGCCGGTGCCCAAGGGCGTGCCTGCCTCAACCACATTCCTGCCGATGCGTTCAAACCCCTGATCGGCCAGATCGCCAAGCCCGATGGCGTGGAAATAGCTGTCATCCCAGCGCCCCTCATGGCCCAGATAGGTCCACTTGCAGGTCACCGTGCAGATCGACCGCGCCAGATCGCCCGAGGCTCGCCACGTCAGGAAATCGGTCAGGTCCATGAACTGCCATGCCTTGCCGTAGAGATCAGGCATGTTTTCCTTCAGCCACAGTAGCTTTGGCGTCTCCATCTCGGGCGAGATTCGCCCGCCCACGTAGGACAGCACGTCATGGCCCATGGCGTTGATCCGCTGCGCCTGATCAAGCGCACGGTGATCCATCCAGACGATGATATTCCGATCCTCGGCCACTGGCAGCGGGGTGCCGCCTTGCCCCAAGATCACCAGCGAACAGGTGGCGTCAAAGCCGATGCCCTGAACGCTGGCAGGGTCAACGCCCGCCTGCGCCACAGCGGCTTTGACCGATGTGCAGACCGCGTTCCAGATATCCTCGCTGGATTGCTCGACCACGCCGCCTGCGCCTTTGTGCAAGGCGATGGGGCATTTGCCGGACCCCAGCATCGCGCCGGAGAGGTCAAAGACCCCTGCCCGCGCGCTGCCGGTGCCCACGTCGATCCCGATCACGCAGCCCATGTCACAGGTCCACGCTGTTGGGCAGCAGCACCAGATCGCGCACCACAACGCCCTTGGGACGGGTCAGCATAAAGACCAGCGCGTCGGCCACCTCTTCGGGCTGCATGAGCGATCCGTTGGCCAGTGCCTCTTCCATCTTTTCCTTGGGCCAATCGTCCAAGAGTGCCGTCACCACAGGACCGGGTAACACTGCGCCCATGCGCACCCCGTGGGGCGCGACTTGGCGGCGGGTTGCGTGTAGGAAGGCCTGCACCGCGAATTTTGAGGCGGTGTAGACGGGCTCCCAAACCACGGGAACGACACCGGCGACCGAAGAGGTAAACACCACATCCCCGCCCTTCCGCGCGATCATGCCCGGGAGTACGGCATTCACGCAGCGGAAAGCAGCGTTGATGTTGAGGTTCAGCATCCGATCCCAACTGTCCGGATCCCCTTCAGCCGCCGCGCCCCCAACGTAGGAACCGGCATTCGCGTGGAAGATATCAAGCGGGCCGACCAAACCCTCGATCTGCGGGACCATGGCGCTGACAGCGGGGCCGTCAAATAGGTCAAGCACCAGAGGGTGGGCGTTCGGCCCCAATTCCGCGCAAAGCGACTGCAGCTTGTCGCCGTCACGGTCGATCAGCACGACCTTGGCACCTTCGTTCAGCAGAGCTTTCGCGCAGGCCAGACCGATGCCCGAGGCAGCGCCCGTAATCGCGGCGGTTTTGTTTTCCAGTTTGCTCATGGGATATTCCTTATGCGCGGCCATGGCGGGCACGGGACCGGCGGGCAAGGCTGTCAACGATCACGGCAATGGCCAGAACGGCACCGGTGATCATGTATCGCAGTGAAGACGAAAGGTTCAGCAACGTCAGACCGTTAGAGATTGCTTGGATCACGATGATCCCCAGCAGCGCCGACCATGCGGACCCGCGTCCTCCGAACAGGCTGGTGCCGCCGATCACTGCCGCAGCAATAGCGTTCAGGTTCACATCGCCCGTGCCTGCCTGCTGACTGGCCGAGGCCAGACGGGACGCGGCAAAGACACCCCCTAATGCGGCAAGGGACGAACACAGGGCAAAGGCCGACAGGCGGATTTTCTGGACGCTGATGCCAGAGCGGCGCGCGGCCTCGGCGTTGCCACCCACGGCGAACATAGAGCGGCCCCATTTGGTGCGGCGCAGGGCATAGTCCAGCGCGATCACGAACAGGGTAAAGACCCCGAACATCCACGGCACACCGCGCCCGAGGTTCAGGTAATAGACACAGAACAAGAGGCCAGCCGTCAGAAGACCCGCTTTGGCGAACAAGACCGAGCGGCCAGAGCTGGACAGGTTCGCAGCGCGGCGGCGGGCCATGGTCTTGAGGCCAAAGAACACCATCAGCGCACCGGGCAGGACCGCCGCCAGATAGGACAGCCATGCCGGCATGATCAGGATCTGGCCGAACTTCACCAGACCAGAGGTGTAGGGCAGGTTAATGCTGCCAGTCGATCCCAGCAGGTAAAGTTGCAGACCCAGCAGAGCAAGCAGGCCCGAGAGGGTCGCGACGAAGGAGGGCATCTCGAACCGGTTGCGCAGAAAGCCGTAAAGCAGCCCCACCAGCGCCCCCGCCAGCACCGCCCCGATCACGGCCAGTGCCACCGGCACGCCCGAATTCACCCAAAGCACCCCGATCAGGGCAGAGGCCAAACCGCTCATCGAACCAATCGACAGGTCGATCTCTCCCAGCAGCAGAACGCAGACCACACCAAGGGAAATCAGGCCGATGGCGGCGGCATCGAACAGCAGGTTCACAAGGTTATTGGGGGCCAGAAACACCGGATTAAGGGTGGAAAACACCACCGAAATCACGATGAGGCCAATGATCACCGGCAGCATTCCCAGATCGCCGGACTTCACCCGGTCAATCAGCGCGCGCAAGGCGCCTGCGATGCCTTCGTCATGGCGGACGCGGCTGTCAGCGCGGTCCAGTTGGGGGGACAGATCGCTCATGCGTTGGCCTCCTCTTGCTTGCGGGCCATACGCTTGGAGACGCTATTCTCAGCGGCCCCCGTAATCGCGGCCACCAGTTCCTGATGCGAGGTTTCAGCGGTGAAAACCCCGTTGTTCTGTCCCAGACGCAGCACGACAATGCGGTCGGCCACGGCGCGGACATCCTCCATATTGTGCGAGATCAGAATGACCCCGTGCCCGCGATCGCGGACCCGTTCGATCAGGTTCAGAACCTCGGCGGTTTGGGCGACACCCAGCGCGGCGGTGGGTTCGTCCAGCATAATGATTTTCGGGTCCAGCAGCAGCGAGCGGGCGATAGCCACCGTCTGACGCTGCCCCCCCGACAGGGACGCGATGGGCTCCCGCACGGACGGAATGCGGGCAGCCAGTTCTTGCAGCAGGGTCCAAGCGCGGACCTCCATCTGAACCTCATCCAGCGCCCAAGGGTCTATTTCGTGTCCCAGAAAAAGATTCGACACCACATCTAGATTCTCGCACAGTGCCAGATCCTGAAACACCGTGGCGATGCCCAACTCTAGCGCAGTGCCAGGGCTGTCCAGCGTCACGGGCTGACCGCACCATTCGATGCTGCCTGCGGTGGGCTGGTGGACCCCCGCCAACACTTTGATCAGGGTGGATTTCCCCGCCCCGTTGTCGCCCACAAGGGCCACAACTTCGCCCGCGTGGACGTCCAGTTCGATATCCTGTAGCGCCGTGACAGCGCCGAACTGCTTGGACACGCCGCGCAGTTTCAGGATCAGATCGCCTTTGTTCATTGGTCCTCTCCCTCCCCAAGGTTGACAGGGGCAGACGCGCCGCCCCTGCCTTGATTGTTACTGGATGCCCAGTTCAGCACAGGCCGCGGCGTATTCGCCGGTGCAGACCTCGGCGGCGGTCTGGATGCCCGCATCAAAGATCTCGGCCTTGATGTTCTCCTTGGTCACCACCGCAGGCACGAACAGCTGCGAGGGCGTGTCGTAAAGGGTGCTGGTCGCCTCGGGGGTGCCGCCTTCGATCAGGGTCATGGCGACTTTGGCGGCCGCTTCGGCCACGATTTCCGACGGCTTGGAGATGGTGTTGTACTGATCGCCCGCGATGATCAGCTGCAGCGCCGCGATGGTCGCGTCGTTGCCGGTGACGGGGGGCAGCGGGTCAACGCCAGCCGCTTTCATCGCCGCAATCGCGCCGCCTGCGGTGCCGTCATTCGCAGCAACGATGCCTTTGATCTCTGCGCCGAAGCGGGTGATCTGACCGGCGGCCCATTCCTGTGCTTTCGGCGGCGCCCAATCGGGAGTGTCGAATTCCGACAGGGTTTTATAGGCCGAGTTGTCCAGCGCACTGTCGATACCGTCGCGGATCAGGCCAGCCGCCGCATCCGTGGGCGAGCCGTTGATTTGCAGAACGCCCTCGCCATCGGCAACGCCGGTTGCGGTCAGGTGATCCACCAGCGACTGCGCGATTGCGCGGCCAATGCCTTCGTTGTCGAACGAGACATAGAAGTCTGCGGGCATATCGGGGATCGGACGGTCATAAGCGATGACCTTCACGTCCTGCGAATGGGCGATCTGCACCAGCGCCGCCGCAGCCGAGCTGTCAACGGGGTCCAGAACCACAACCTTCGCACCCTGCGCGATGACCGAGTTGAACTGCTGCTGTTGCAGCGCCACATCGGCGTTGGCGTTCTGGTAGATCACGGTGCAATCGGGGCAAAGTTCCGACATCGCGGCCTGAAAACCGGGATAGTCGTGCTGCTCGTAGCGGGTCGAAGCCTGATCGGGCATCAGGAAGGCAACTGTCGCGGTTTCCGCCGCAGCAACAGTGGCCGAGAGTGCGGCAACGGTCGCGGTAAGCATCAGTTTAAAGGTCATATTTCTCTCCTCCATAATGGTGCGACCTGATGAGAGAAAGCTGCGCGGGATCAGGCAAACCGCCCGCATGATGCGGAACGTAAAGCGCCGGTTCGCCAATACCTCTCCCACAGCCCTCCTCAAGGCCGCTCTTTCGATTGAGCATCTATGTTTAGCTTCTGCTCAACCGATGGAGCATGATTGCCAGCGAAATCGAAGCCTGTCAATATGGCGATGAACAAAGAAAAGGCAGAGCAGTGTCCGACACGAATTCTTCAAAGCGGCCAACGATTTACGATTTGGCCGAACTTGTCGGCACCTCGCCCACGGCGGTCAGTTCGGTTCTGAACGGGTCGTGGAAGAAGCGCAGAATCAGCCAGAAGCTGGCCGACAGGGTGCTCAAGGCGGCGCAGGAACACGGCTATACCGTCAACATTCAGGCCAGCGTTCTGCGCCGTGACCGGTCCAATATCGTCGGAATGATCCTGCCGAAATACGACAACCGTTTCTTTGGCGCGATGGCCGAACAATTCGAGACCCGCGCCCGTGAAGCGGGGCTGTTTCCCGTCATTACCTGCACCCAGCGGGACCCCGCCCTAGAGCTGCAAGCCGCCCGTGAAATGCTGAGCTATCAGGTGGATTACCTGATCTGCACCGGGGCCACCGATCCCGACCAGATCACTGATCTGTGCCGCGCCGCAGGGGTCAAAACCCTGAATCTGGACCTTCCGGGGACCAAGGCTCCGTCGATCCTGTCCGATAACTTCACCGCCGCACGGGACCTGACGCGGGTTATTCTGGACGCCTGCGAACGGGACTTTGGCGGCGGTGCACCCCTGATGTTCATCGGGGGCCGTTCGGACGATCACAACACCCGCGAACGCCGTCACGGCTTTCTTGAGGCCCATAAAGAACGTGGCATCTCCGTGCCTGATCATCTGATGATCACCAACGGCTACGCCCCCGAAAAAGCCCGCGAGACCTTGCTGAAGATGGCGGATGTGCCGAACGGCATCTTTGTAAACTCGACCATCACGCTGGAAGGGGTCGTGTTCTGGTTGCGATCCCTTGCGCCAGAGCGGGCAGCGCAGATCCGCTATGGCTCGTTCGACTGGGACCCGTTCGGTGCGCTGCTGCCCCAGAACGTGGGCATGGTCCGTCAGGATGTCAGCGCCCTTCTGGACCTGACGTTTCGCACCATGAAGGACGGCACGGAAGGGAACACCATGCAACTGGTCCCCTGCCAGCTGGAGATGCCGACGGTCTGAGCGGGGGGCCTTGGGCCGTCTCTGGCGGGGCTCATGTTTCGGCAAGAACCCGCGTAAATTGAAAAATTATCCATATTTTCTCGAAAAAAGGTCGCGCAGACTTCGCATTTCCCCTTTATTGGCAACAACGGGTTGCCGCCTTGGGTAACCTGAAAAGAGCGTCCCACAGGCGACGATCAGGAGAGATGAATGGCCTCTCAAAGCCAGAGAATGCAGACCACAGAAACTGAGGCTTCCCAAGACGACCTGAAAAAGCAGGAGCGGCGGCAGAAAAGACATCTGCGCACTGCCTTTGCCAACGGGATGATGCAGGGCATTCTGTCGATGTTGAAACCCGGTGACGTGGTTCTGGACTGCGGGGCCAACATCGGGGATGTGGCGGAACCTCTGGCGCAGACTGGCGCGACTGTGATCGCCTTTGAACCTGACCCCTACGCCTTTGGCCGCCTCAAAAAACGGCTGGCCTCTTACGACAACGTCATGCTTCATAATGCGGCGGTCGCGGTGGACTCTGGCACAATTCAATTGATGCGGACGGAAACCTTTGAGGACGATCCCGAAAGTGGATCGGTCAAATCCACGATCATCAAAGGTGGCCGCAAGATTGACGAGCGCGATGAGGCCAGCATCGATGTAGCCCTGTTGTCCCTACCCCAGATCATCCGCGATCTGGTGGCCGAGCATGGCGAGATTGCCCTGCTAAAGATGGACATCGAAGGGGCGGAGTTGGACCTCTTGGAGCATTTTCTTGCGGAAGGTCTGTTCGACCCGATCCGTCTGACTGTCGCGGAAACCCATGAAAACAAGTTCCGCGACCTGCGCCCGCGCTTTGCTGCCATGCGCAATGCTGTGACCGAGGCCTACCCGATCACCAAGGTCAATCTGGACTGGATCTGACGCGAACACCCGCTTCGGGCTGAACCCTACCTCCCAGCACCGCTGATGGGGCGGTTGACGGTGCGCGCTAAGGGCCCGTCGGCCAGCGCACTGCGCATGATCCGCGTCCATAGGCACGCTGACATCCCCGATTTTGTCGGCCCGCGCACAGGGCTGAAGCCGACAATAACCCGCCTTTACAGTCGGTTAGGTAACACCCCCAGACCTCTTCCAATTTCGGTATCACCTAAGACCCTTCGACTTATCGACTTAAAAGGGGTTCTGGATGCAGATTTTGGAACAACAGAATACCGGATCACGGGAACGAACCAGAGCCAGCGTCAACGCCTTGATACCTGCCTCAAGCCACCCCTCGAACCGGCCCCGACAAACACACCACCCCGCTGCACACAGACCCGCAGGGGAACGGCCTTGGCCGGCTAGAAAAGCCATGCCCAAACACGACACCCGCGTTTCGGGAGGACGCGGTTTCAGGAGGAGAACACCATGTTCACACAATCGAACCTTGATGAACTGACGCACCGTCTGGACGGAATGGTGCAGGATGACCCCGAAAACGGGATTTACCGCGCCCGCCGCGACATGTTCACCGATGAAGAACTGTTCGAGCTGGAGATGAAGCACATCTTCGAAGGCAACTGGATCTATATGGCCCATGAAAGCCAGATCCCGAACCCCGGCGATTATTTCACCTTGCACATGGGCCGCACCCCCGTTGTGATCACCCGCGACAAAGACGGACAGCTGCACGCGTTGGTCAACGCCTGTTCCCACCGCGGCGCGATGCTGTGCCGTTTCAAAAAGCGCAACCAAAAGACCTTTACCTGCCCGTTCCACGGCTGGACGTTCTCGAACACCGGCAAGCTTTTAAAGGTCAAAGACCCCAAGGGCGCAGGCTACCCCGAGCAGTTCAACAAGGACGGCAGCCACGATCTGACCAAAGTGGCCCGCTTTGAAAGCTATCGCGGCTTCCTCTTTGGGTCTTTGAATGCCGACGTGCAGCCGTTGGAAGACTATCTGGGCGAGGCCCGCAAGATGATCGACATCGTGGTGGATCAGGCGGACGAAGGTCTGGAAGTGCTACGCGGTGCCTCGACCTATACCTATGACGGCAACTGGAAGCTTCAGGCCGAAAATGGCGCGGATGGCTACCATGTGTCCTCAGTCCATTGGAACTATGTGGCGACCACGGCGCACCGCTCGGAAGATGGCAAGGAAGACAAGATCAAGGCCACGGATGCCTCGAAATGGGCGAAGCAGCGAGGCGGTTTCCATTCTTATGAGAACGGCCATCTGCTGCTGTGGACCCAGTGGGCCGATCCGACCAACCGCCCCAACTATCCCCGTCTGGAAGAGTGGACCGAGACTTACGGTGAAACCAAAGCCCAGTGGATGGTTGGCGTTCTGCGCAACCTGTGCCTTTATCCCAACGTTTTTCTGATGGATCAGTTCAGCTCTCAGTTGCGCATCTTCCGCCCCATCAGCGTCGATAAGACCGAGGTCACAATCTATTGCATCGCCCCCAAGGGTGAAAGCCAAGAGGCACGCACCCGCCGCATCCGCCAGTATGAGGACTTCTTTAACGCCTCTGGCATGGCAACGCCTGATGATACCGAAGAATTCCGTGCCACCCAGCGCGGTTACGCCGGTGCCGCTCACGCCAAGTGGAACGATCTGACCCGCGGTGCGACCCAGTGGATCGAAGGCCCTGATGAGGACGCCAAGGAACTGGGCATCAACCCCGTCCTTTCCGGTGCCCGCACCGAGGACGAGGGCCTGTTCGTGATCCAGCACAAGCAATGGACCGAGCGCATGGCCGCCGCCATCACCAAAGAGCGCGAAACCGCGCCCGAAGCCCTGAGCGCAGCCGAATAAGGGAGGGACCACCATGACCACCGCAACGCTTGACCGCCCGACCGCCAAGACCGTCAGCTTTGACGACATTCAGGCCTTCCTCTTTGCCGAGGCCCGCGCGCTGGATGACCGCGACTGGGACCATTGGCTGTCCTTCTACCACAAGGATTGCCCCTTCTGGATGCCCGCCTGGGACGATGAAGATCTGCTGACCGAAGACCCCCTGAACGAGATGTCCCTGATGTACTATCCGGACCGCGCAGGGATTGAAGATCGCGTCTTCCGCATCAAGACCGACCGGTCCTCGGCCACATCACTGCCCGAGCCGCGCACAGGCCACAATATCTCGAATATCGAGATCACGGGCCGCAATGGCAGCCAGATTGAGGTGCGCTTTAACTGGCTGACCCTTAGCTACCGCTACGGGGCGACCGACCAGCATTGGGGCACGTCGTTCTACACGCTTGATGTCAGCGGCGACCGGCCTCTGATTACCTCGAAGAAGGTGGTGCTGAAGAACGATCACATTCACCACGTGATCGACGTTTACCACGTCTGATCCACCCCGACACACCAAGCAAGCTACCTCGTGTTCCGCGTTGGCGGGGCACGGGCATGGGACAGGCACGGCAACGGGAGGAGACTGCCATGACGACCTATAATATTGCTCTGAACTTCGAAGACGGCGTGACACGGGTCATCACCTGCGATGACGACGAAAAGGTGACCGAGGCCGCCTTCCGCCAGAAAATCAACATCCCTATGGATTGCCGCGATGGCGTCTGCGGCACCTGCAAGTGCTTTGCCGAAAAGGGTGAATACGATCTGGAGTTCTACATGGACGAGGCCATGACCGAGGAAGAGGCAGAACAAGGCTATGTCCTGACCTGCCAGATGACGCCGGAAAGCGATTGCGTCATCCGCATTCCTGCCTCATCCGCGGCCTGCAAGACTGCACCCGAAAGCATTGGCGCGACGGTGGCAGAGGTAGAGCGGCTCTCGGAAACCTCGTTCGGGCTGACGGTGACCATGGACAAGGCGATCAGCTTTCTGCCCGGTCAGTACGTGAACATCACCGTGCCCGGTACTGATGCGCCTCGGTCCTATTCGTTCTCGTCCCTGCCGGGGACGGACACGGGCACCTTCCTGATCCGCAATCTACCCGGCGGCGTCATGAGCAGCTATCTGGCCGACCGCGCCGCCACTGGCGATGCCGTGACCCTAACCGGCCCGATGGGCGCGTTCTACCTGCGCCCGATCACCCGCGCTCAGGTCTGGCTGGCGGGGGGCACCGGCCTTGCGCCCTTCCTGTCGATGCTGGAACAGGTGGCGGTGCAGGGCAGCGATCACCCGATCACCCTTTACTACGCCGTCACTCGCGCCGCCGATCTGGTGGAGCTGGACCGCGTGACCGAACTGGCTACCAAGATTGGCAATGTGAAGGTCATCACCATTCTGGCGGCCGCCGATGAGGAACATGACCGCAAAGGCTTTGTCACCGATCACCTGACCGCAGGCGATCTGGTGGAGGGTGATTGCGATGTGTACCTCTGCGGCCCGCCCCCGATGGTGGATGCGGTGCGCGCCCATTTCGACAGTTTGGGTGTGGCACCCCAGAACTTCTACTTTGAAAAGTTCAACCCGACCGAGACCGAGGCAGCCGCCGCATGACCCGCTTTGCAGGCAAAGTCATGGTCGTGACGGGCGCGGCCCAAGGCATTGGCCGGTACGTTGCCGAACGCGCCGCCCGTGAAGGGGCCAAGGTGTTGATCGTCGACCGCTCGCCCAGCCGCCGTGATGTGGTGCAAGCCATCCGCAAAGCGGGCGGCGTGGCCGAGGCGATCTCGGTCAATTTGGAAACGTGGAAGGGCTGTGAAAAGGCCATCGCCAAGGCGGTGGACCTGTGGGGCCGGATCGACATTCTGGTGAATAACGTGGGCGGCACCATCTGGGCCAAACCGTTCGAACACTATGAACCTGACCAGATCGACGCCGAGGTGCGCCGGTCCCTGTTCCCCACCCTTTATTGCTGCCACGCCGCGATAGAACAAATGCTGCCGCAGGGCAGCGGTGTGATCGTCAATGTCTCGTCCATCGCGACGCGGGGCTTAAACCGCGTGCCCTATGCGGCGGCCAAGGGCGGCGTGAATGCGATCACTGCAAGCCTTGCGTGGGAAGTGGCCGAACGCGGCATTCGCGTGATCGCCACCGCCCCCGGCGGCACCGAGGCACCGCCCCGCGTGGTGCCTCGCAACCCCAACGCGGACGAAGAGCAACGGGCCGATTGGTACCAGACCATTGTGGACCAGACGATCCAGTCATCCTTCATGAAGCGCTACGGAACCCTTGATGAACAGGCAGGACCAATCCTGTTTCTGGCATCGGATGAGGCCTCTTACATCACCGGCGTCACCGTGCCGGTGGGCGGCGGAGACCTTGGTTAAGCCCCGGAGGAGGGGCCATTTTTTAACGGGAGGAACTAAAATGAAACGCGCACTACTGGCAGGCCTTGGCCTTGCCACCGGCCTTGCTGTGACCACCGCATCGGCAGATGAGATCAAAGTCGGCATGTTGCTGCCCTATTCCGGCGTCTACGCGGCCTTGGGAAGCGAGATCGAGACCGGCTTTAACATCGCCATGGAGACCTTTGGCGGCGACACCGACGCCACCTTCACCGTGGTCAGCGAAGACACCGAAGTTAAGCCCCCCGTCGCCTTGGGCAAAGCCAAAAAGCTGATCTTGCAGGACAAGGTCGACGTGATGGTTGGCATCGTCAGCTCGGGCGTTCTGGGGGCTGTTCGCGATATGGTTGACGGCGCAGGCGTGCCGCTGGTCGTAGCGAACGCTGGCAATGATGAGGCCACAGGCGCGGCCTGTTCGCCCTATATCACCCGCATGTCGTTCTCGAACCAGCAGGTGAACCGTCCTATGGGCGGCTGGATGAAGGAGCAAGGCATCAACAAGGTCTTCACGCTGGCCCCCGACTATGCGGCCGGTCGCCAGATGATCGACGCCTTCACCGCCAGCTTTACCGCAGCGGGCGGCGAAGTGGTCGGGCAGGAATTCACACCCTTCCAGAAGACACAGGACTTTGGCCCCTATCTGGCGCAGGCCAAGGCCAGCGGCGCGGATGCGGTCTATGTATTCTATGCGGGCGGCGAGGCGATCTCGTTCGTCAAGCAGTATGACAGCTTTGGCCTGAAGGCGGATATGCCGCTTTATGGCTCGGGGTTCCTGACCTCGCCCCTATATGTCAACGCCGAAGGCCCTGCCGCCGAGGGTGTGATCACTGCCCTGCACTATGTTCCTACGATCGACAGCCCCGAGAACGCGGCCTTCGTGGCGGCCTTCAAGGCCAAGACCGACCGCATGCCGTCCGAGTTTGCGGTACAGGGCTATGACGCCGCCCGCGCCTTGATCGAGGCCACAAAGGCCGGTGCCACCGACCGCGCGTCTTTGGCGAATGCCCTGCGTCAGGTCAGCTTTGACGGGCCCCGTGGCGCGACCTCGATCGATCCGGCGACCAACAACATCGTCCAGCCGATCTACGTCTACCAGACCGTTGCTGGTGAAGGCGGCCTGACCCAGAAGGTGCTGGCCACCCTACCCGCCGAGCGTGACCCCGCGAACGGCTGTGACATGGCCCCCGTCGCCAACTGATCCACGGCCCGGCCGCGCATCCCGTGGCCGGGCGATTTTCAATAGGGGGATATGTTCGATGGACCTTGGTTTCTGGACCTTACAGGCGCTGAACGCGCTGCAACTATCGATGCTGTTGTTTCTGCTCTCGATCGGTTTGACGGTGATTTTCGGGCTAATGCATTTCGTCAATCTGGCCCACGGCTCGCTCTACGCGCTGGGGGCCTATTTCGGAGCTTCGCTGGCCGCTACGGGCGGCTATTGGACCGGCTTTTTTCTGGCACCCGTGGCGGTGATGGCGGTTGGGCTGGTGCTTTATACGCTGCTGATCCGGCGGATGCGCAAATCGGGGCCGATGGCGCAGGTGCTGGTGACGTTCGGGCTGATCTTTGCCCTTTTGGACCTGACGCGCATTGTCTGGGGCGATCTGGGGCTGCCCATGAACGCGCCAGAGATCCTGTCGGGCCGCGTTGCGTTTTTAGGCGTCGAATATCCCGCCTATCGCCTCTTTGTCGTGGCCCTTGGCCTTGGGGTCTTTGCCGCGCTGGCCTATGTGCTGTCGCGCACCCAGATCGGCGCGATGATCCGCGCGGGCGTTGATAACGATGCGATGGCTGCCTGTCTTGGCATCAACGTCGAGCGTCTGTTCTTCATCGTCTTCTGCGTCGGATGCGCATTAGCCGGTCTTGCGGGCACAGTTGCCGCGCCGCTACTGAGCGTGACGCCCGACATGGGCCTGCACATCCTGATCCCAACCCTGATCGTCATCGTGGTCGGCGGGCTGGGATCGTTGAAAGGGGCCATCGCCGGATCGCTGATCTATGGCTTTGTGCAGACCTTCGGTGCGGTGCTGGCCCCGCAACTGGCCTCGATGCTGATCTACGGGTTCTTGGCCGCTGTGCTGGTGATCAAACCCGCTGGCCTCTTTCCGGCGAAAGGATAAATCATGTTCCGTCATAACACATTGCGCTACGGCGCTTTGGTGCTGCTGGCCGCCGGGGCCGTGGCGCACGCCGTCACCGCCGGATACTTCGGCCTTGAAATCCTGACCGAGATTTTGATCCTTGCGATCCTTGTGCTGGCTTTGGACATAGTGGCCGGTTTCGGCGGCATGGTGTCCCTGTGCCACGGGGCACTGATGGGCGTAGGTGCCTACGCTTTTGCCTTGCTCAGCACCAAGGCGGGCATTTCGGTGCCGCTATCGATGGTCGCCGCCGTGGCGATCACGGGCGCAGGCGCTTGGGTCGTCGGCGCGGTCTGTGCCCGCAGCCATGGCATCTATTTCATCATGGCCACGCTGGCTTTTGGGCAAATGGCCTATTCCTACGTTTTCGAGGCGCCAGTCTTTGGCGGTGACGACGGACTTGGCGGCATCTCGCGCCCTGACTTAAGCCTTGTGGGCATTGATCTGGACGACAGCCGCAGCTTTGCCCTGTTCTGTCTGGCGGCGCTGACGCTGGTCTATGGGGCGGCGGTGATCACTTTACGCTCGGGCCTTGGCCGGTCTTTGTCCGGCGTCATGCACAACGCGCAGCGGATGCGGGCCTTGGGTCTGACCGTCTGGCGCGTAAAGGCCGATATCTTTGGCGTTTCCGGCATGATCGCGGGTCTGGCGGGCGTTCTGGCCGCACAGCACAGCATGTATATCTCGCCCGGTCTTCTAAACTGGACCGTCTCCGGCGAGGCGCTGGTGGTGGTGATCCTTGGCGGGCTAGGCACGCTGGTCGGACCGCTGGTCGGGGCCGCCGCATTCGTGGTGCTGAAACATGAGGTCAGCGCCCTGACCAGCTACTGGCATCTGGTCGTCGGCAGCATTCTGATCGCAGTGGTTCTCAGCCGCGCCAACGGCATCTTCGGCTGGGTCGAGGCCCGCTGGGGCGCCAAACTGGACCGCCGCCTGGCGGACAGCACCCGAGGGACCGAAGCGCAGGAGGTGACCGGCGATGCTTGAGCTACAAGGATTAGACAAGAGCTTTGGTGCGGTACATGTGACCCGCAATGTCTCGATGAAACTGGAACGGGGTGAGCGCCGCGTCATTCTGGGGCCGAACGGTGCGGGCAAGACCACCCTCTTCAATCAGATCGTGGGCGAGTTAACCCCAGACAAGGGTACCATCCATCTGGCAGGTCAAGACGTCACCGGCCTGTCAGTGGCAGGTCGCGCGCGGCAGGGGCTGTCGCGCAGCTACCAGAAGAACACCCTGTTTGACGGGCTAACGGTTGAAGAAAACCTTGGCCTTGCCGCAGCCGTCCACACCGGCCACGCCACGCGCCTGTGGTCCGACAGTCTGGCCAAACCCGAGGTGCGCGAGATTGTGGCAGAGGTGGCAAATCAGGTAAATCTAATGCCCTATCTGCACGCCAAAGTGTCCGAGGTCAGCTATGGCGTCCGCCGCCAGCTAGAGGTTGGCGTGGCGCTGGCGACCCGCCCCATGGTGCTGCTGATGGACGAACCGACCAGCGGCGTCGGCCCAGAAATGTCCAAGGGCTTTCATGACCTGCTGAACAACCTGCCCCGTGATCTGACCATTCTGATCATCGAACACGACATGGATCTGGCCTTTGACGTGGCCGACACCATCACCGTGCTGAACTACGGCGAAGTGGTCTTTGACGGTCTGCCAGAGGCGGCGCGGGGATCGAAATTGCTGAAGGAAATCTATCTGGGGAGCTGGGAAGATGCTTGATCTAAGCGGAATTGAAGCCGGTTACGGAGAAACGCAGGTTCTCTACGGGCTTAACCTCTCGGCGCAGCAAGGGCGCGTGCTCGCGATCCTTGGCCGGAACGGGGCGGGGAAATCAACCACCCTGAAAACCATCATGGGGCTTTTGCCGCTGAAATCGGGGCAGATCACCTTTGACGGCAAACCCATGCCCGAACGCCCCTTTGATGTTGCGAAAACCGGCATCGCCTATGTGCCTGAAACGCGGGACATTTTCCCCTCGCTCAGCGTGCGCGAAAACCTTGAACTGGCAGCCAAGCGGTTCAAGGGCGGCCCCGGCGGCTGGACGATGGATCGGGTCGTTGACCTTTTCCCTCGTCTGGGCGAGCGGATGGACAACGGCGGCACCCAGCTATCGGGGGGCGAGCAACAGATGCTGGCCATCGCCCGCGCCCTTCTTATGAACCCGCGCCTTCTGATCCTTGACGAGCCGACCGAGGGGCTGGCCCCCATCATCGTCAAGCTGATCCACGACAAGCTGCTCGATCTGAAACGGGCGGGCCTGTCGATGATCATCGTGGAACAGAACTTCGGCTTTGCCACATCGCTGGCCGATGACGTTGCAGTGGTTGGTAAGGGCCAAGTGGTTTGGACCGGCAGCGCCGCAGAGATCCGCGCGAACGAAGAGGTCCAGCACACCTGGCTGGGTGTTTGAGGTCAGCGAGACAAGGCTCTCCCGGCCTTGAGAGCGGCGCTCCATTCGCTGCTCGACCGGCCTCCGTTTCCCATGGCGGGGGCCTTTCATTTCAGAAGGTTTTACGTGCCACCTTTTGCGCCAAACGGACAAAATTCTGAACGTGGACGCTTTGTTCATCCAGACGGTAATTCACCGATAGAGATGTACGGGCAATCTCTGGTTCAATATTCAGGAACTTGATGCCCGCGCGGGGCGCGTTGCGTACGGATTCCGGCACGATGCACACCCCTTCGCCAATCGCTACAAGGCTTAAAGCCGTTTGCAGGTCCATGGTGAAGATGCGCAGAGGCACGGGAAAGCCCGCGTTCTCGCAGGCGTTCAGCACCGTATCGGCGTAGCTGGGACGCGGGAATTCGGGGTAGAGGATCAGGTAGTGGGTCTGAAGCCGCTCTAGCTTGGCATAGTTGCGGGTGCCCGTGTCCAAGGTGTCCGGCAGCGCCAGCACCAGCTTTTCCTCGACCAACTCTCGGGTCACAAATTCGGGGTCTTTCAAGGCAGGACGGGCAAAGGCGATGTCCAGCTCGCGCGAGACCAGCGCCCGATGAAGCTGATGGTTGTTCATCGGGATCAGGCTCAGGTTCACATCCGGATAATTGGCCCGAAAGGACTTCACGATATTGGGCAGAATGCCGAATGTGGCCGAGCCGACAAAGCCGATCCGCAGCCGCCCCTCGGCCCCTTGGCCCAAACGGCGCACTTCAAGGCGCGTGTCCTCAAGCAAGGCAAAGATGGACTTCGAGCGTTCCAAGAGCCGCTCGCCCGCTTGGGTCAGGGTCGTCGCGCTGCGTCCACGGTTCAGCAAAACCGCGCCAAGCTCTTCCTCCAGCAATTTGATCTGCCGGCTTAGCGGCGGCTGCGCCATGTCCAGCCGCTCGGCGGCGCGTCCAAAGTGCAATTCCTCGGCGACGGCGACGAAATACGTCAGTTGTCTAAAGTTCAAGATCGTCCTCCCCAACGCGCTTGATCGCAGCACAGTACAACGAATGCGCAACGAAAAAAGGCCCCCGTTGATCAGGAGCCTCTGTCAATTGATCAGGTTGCCTTATTCTGCTGACATCCGGCCTTCGGCGGCGGCTGCCTTCAGAACGAAGTCGAATTCAAAGTGCAGCTTAGTACCCAGTTCGGGCGCGGCGGGTTTGAATTCACCGATCAGGCTTTCCTTCACTGCAAACACGCTGTCATCTTCCAGCCAATCGCTGTCGGCGTCATAGATCTGGCTGATCAGTTGCTGATAGCCTTCTTTGGCGATGATAAAGTGCATATGCGCGGGGCGGTTCGGGTGGTGCCCCATATACCGCAGCAATTCGCCCGCGGTTTCGTCATCTGGGATCGGATAGGGCACAGGACGGACGGCGACAAAGGCGTAGTGGCCGTTTTCATCGGTCTCGAACCGGCCACGCAGGTTGTATTCGGGCTGGTCGGGATCAAGGTTCTCATAGACACCGTTCGGCGCGTCTTCCCACACATCCAGAAGCACACCGGCGATGCCATTTCCGGCCTCATCGCGAATGTAGCCTTCGTAATAGACAGTCTCTTCGTTGTCGTAATGCTTCAGAATGACCGAGCCACCCTTGGGCAGAACCGGCGGGTTCTCACGATAAAACGGCCCCAGAACGGTGGATTCACTTTCCGCTCCTTCGATCGGGTTCGTCATCATGTCGACCAGAACCTCGACCCCTAGAATGTCCCCCAGCAGGATGAATTCCTGACGGTTCTCATTGCAGAGCTTACCGGCGCGGGCCAGATAATCGCAGACGGCCAGAAACTCCGAATGCTGAAGCTTCACGTCCTTGATGAAGCCATGCATGTGCTCGAGCATCGAGACCATAATCTCGCGCTGGCGGTCGGTAATTTCGCCATGTTTGCCAAGGCTTTCGATGACGACGTCGGTGATGTTTTCCTGATTTACGATGCCCATTGGCTCCTCCTCCTCTGGCGACGCTGGTGCGAGAGAAGGTTTGACGAAAAACCCAACTGGACCCAATAAGCCAACAGGTATCGCGTAATACCTGATCAGTGCGCGGCGGCGGGAAACTCGGTCAGGGTCGATTTCAGCCAGTTGTAGAAATGGCGGACCTTGCGACGGTTCAGGTGCGAATAGGGGCAGACCAGCCACAAGGATTGCTGGATAATCGGCTTTGCATCGCGGATCGCGGGCACAAGGCGGCCACTGGCGATCTCTTGCGCGGCGGTCAGGCGGGATTCCAGCGCTAGCCCGTGACCATTTGCTGCCAGATCGATGGACATATGGGCACGGTCGAACAGCACCCGCCGCGACTGGGTCGGCATGGGGTGACCCTGATGCTGGAACCAGTCCGACCACTGCACCACATTCTTGACCGAATGGATCAGCGTATGTCCGTCCAGTTGCGCAGCACTCAGGGACTGCGCCGCCGCGTACTTCGGGGCGCAAAGCACCTCCATCGGTTCATCGACCAGCGGTTCAACATGTAGCCCGTGCCACGGACCGGCCCCGTGGCGGATCTCCAGATCAATGTTCTCGCGGGCGAAATCTGGCGGCTCGTTCGTGGCGTCCAGCCGCAATTCAATATCAGGGTGCAGTGCCAGAAATTCGTCCAGACGCGGCATCACCCATTTGGTCGCAAAGGTCGGCGCGATGCGCACGTTCAGCGTGGTGTAAGAGTTCACACCCCGCATCCGCTCGGTCGCGGCGGTGATGCGATCCACATCATCGCGGATCATCTCGAAATACCGCTCGCCCGCTTCGGTCAGCACCGATTTGCGGCCCTTTCGGCTGAAAAGGCGCACGCCGATGTGGGCTTCAATGATCTGGATTTGCTGGCTGACCGCGCTTGGCGTGACGCCCAGAACCTCGGCAGCCTGCTGCATGCTGCCCGTGCGGGCGGCGGCGTGAAAGGCGGTTATGGCGCGGAACGGGATGCTCATCCACTTTAGATATTCTAATGAATCGCGCCTGAAAAGTCGTTTGTTCTTTCGCTTCAGTTCCGCCTAAAATTGAATCAGATGGATCGGTCAAAGTTGGAGGAGGGCTTTGACCGGAACGCTGCATCGGCCCCTTTGGATGGGGTTACCTTACAGGAAATGACATGGTTTTCAGCAGCTTGGCGCAATTTAGCGCCCTCTGAAGACGTGCTTTCCCGCAAAGACGGATGCCGCGGCCAGCCACCCTCCCGAGGAGTGATTTATGAACCTTTACACCAAGCTGGCCGCCCGTCAGGCGGAGGGCAAGCCGATCCGCGTGGGCCTGATCGGGGCGGGCAAGTTCGGCTCGATGTTCCTTAGCCAAGTGCGCCATATCCCCGGCATGCATCTGGTGGGGATCGCGGATTTGTCGCCAGAACGGGCGCGCAAGGCGCTGGTGAACACCGGCTGGGACGCGGATGCAGCGGTTACCGACAGCCTCTCTGACGCCATGAACACAGGCCGCACCTGCCTGACCGAGGACAGCGCCGCCCTGATCAGCACCCCTGGCATGGAAGTCATCATCGACGCCACCGGCAGCCCCGCCGCAGGCATCCGCCACGCGCTGCTAGCTGCCCAGAATGGCTGTCACATGGTCATGGTCAACGTCGAGGCCGACGTGCTGGCCGGTGCCTATCTGGTGCAGGAATTCGACAAGGCCGGTCTGGTCTATTCGATGGCCTACGGCGACCAGCCCGCTTTGGTGTGCGAGCAGATCGACTGGGCCCGCGCCTGTGGGTTTAAGGTGGTTGCCGCCGGTAAGGGCACGAAATACCTGCCGGAATTTGCCCAATCCACCCCCGACACGGTCTGGGGCCACTATGGCCTGACGCCCGAAGAGGCGGCGGCAGGCGGGATGAACCCGCAGATGTTCAACTCGTTCCTTGATGGCACCAAATCCTCGCTGGAAATGGCGGCGATCTCGAACGCGGCGGGTCTGTTGGCCCCCAAAGACGGTCTGCTGTTCCCGCCCTGCGGCACCCATGATCTGCCCGAGGTTCTAAAACCCCGCGCCCACGGCGGCGTGCTGGAACAGGCGGGCATGGTCGAGGTTGTCTCAAGTGTTGAACGGGACGGACGGCAGGTCTTTGGCGATCTGCGCTGGGGGGTCTACGTGACCCTTGAAGCCAGCGATGAAGAGGGCAAAGGCGCGGATTATGTGCGCCGCTGCTTCCGTGAATACGGGGTCACCACCGACAAATCGGGTCGCTACGCAACGCTTTACCGCCCGTCCCATCTGATCGGTCTAGAACTTGGCATCAGCGTCGCCAGTGCCGCCCTGCGGGGCGAGCCGACAGGCCGCACGAACGGGTTGGTCTCGGACGTGGTGGCGGTCGCGAAAAAGGGCCTGAAGCCGGGCGATATGCTGGACGGCGAAGGCGGCTACACCGTCTGGGGCCGCATCGCACGGGCCGAGGATTCACTGGCCGCAAAAGCGCTACCCATCGGTCTGGCCCACGGCATGAAGCTGAAGCGCGATGTCCCTGAAGGGCAGGTTCTAAGCTGGGACGATGTAGAGGCATCGGACAGTCAGGCCGTCACCGTGCGCCGCGCGATGGAAGACGCGTTCAGACCGCAGCTGCTGGCGGCGGAATAAGGCCCTCTCCTCCCTGTCGGCGCTTTTGTGT
The DNA here is from genome assembly GCF_003003355.1 of Donghicola tyrosinivorans. Taxonomy (GTDB): domain Bacteria; phylum Pseudomonadota; class Alphaproteobacteria; order Rhodobacterales; family Rhodobacteraceae; genus Donghicola; species Donghicola tyrosinivorans. Next base: position 129,604 of record NZ_PVTQ01000010.1, on the reverse strand, counting down.
CGGCAGGGATCAAGAGGCCGCATTGTTGAGAAACGACACCACAAGACATCGCCGCCCGCAAACGGGGCGGCGGTGATCAAAACAGGCATGCCCGCCAAAGGGGCAGCCACCAAGGGAGGAAGACCAATGACCAAGACAATGACACTGCTTCTGTGCAGCACCCTGATGGCCGCAGGCGCCGCATCGGCGGACACCGTGAACCTGCGTATCCAGACCCACCAAGCGCCTGAATCCGCCTCGGGGCGCATGGTGCAGGACTTTGTGAAAGACGTCGAACTCATGTCCGGCGGCTCGATCGATATCGAGATGTTCTACAGCTCGGCTGTGGTCGCTTCGGCCGAGACCTTCTCGGCGGCGGCAAATGGCATTCTGGACTGCGACATGACCAACGGCAGCTACCAGACCGGCCTGAACCCCGCCTACCAGTTCGTGGCCGACACCATGGGCGGCTATGACACGCCGATCCAGTGGCACGCTTGGCTGAAATACGGCGGCGGCGCCGAGGCGATCAACGCCCTTTACGGCCCCGAAGGCATGACCTTTGTCGGCGGCTATTTGGGTGGTCAGGAAAGCCTGAACTCGACCCGCCCTCTGAACGGGATCGAAGACCTGAAGGGCTTCAAGTTCCGCTCGCCCCCCGGCATGGAGTCGGAAATTTTCGCCGCCCTCGGATCGACGCCGCTGGTGATGGACTTTACCGAGATTTTCACCTCGCTTGAGACGGGGATCATTGACGGGGCCGATGCCTCGACGTTGGCCAATAACGTGGGTCTTGGCATCTATGACATCGCCAAGCACACCACTTATCCGGGCTTCCATTCCATGTCGGCGGACCATCTGGCCTGTTCGACCAGCGTGTGGGAGTCGCTGGACGAGAGCCAGCAGGCGATCATGCGTACTGCAATGGATTCATTGGGGCTGAAACTGATGGCTCTGACCATCGTCGAGAACGGCGAGGCGCTCGCCAAGCTGCCCGAGCAAGGCGTCACGATCTATGACTGGTCCGCTGAGGATCGCGCTACCTTCCGTGAAGCCGCGATTGGCCGCTGGGACGAATGGGCCAAGAAAACCCCCGAAACCCAGAGTCTGGTGGACAGCCACAAAGCCTTTATCGCGCGGATCGGCTTGGGCAACAAATAAGCGTTTCATGACGTAAATTAAGGGTCGCGGGATGCCTCGCGACCCTTTTGGGTGTCTATGACGGTGGATCAATCTGCGCCCACGGGCAACAGGATGCCATCAAAAAAGGTCGACAGTTCCGCAGTGCCGTTCAGCGGCAGGACGTTGGCGATATACTGGTCGGGGCGCACCACGATCATGCAGCCTTTCGCCCTGTCGATCCCGCGCATGTCAAAGATATCGCCCATGCCTTTGTGATCAGTGCAGAAGACTTTTTCATAGTCCTGCAGCCCCAGCTTGCCCTTCTTGGGTTTCAAGAGGCTCGGCATGTCCTCATAGGCCAGTTGGTCAAATGTCTGCTGGAATATGGCCCGCACGTCGATGATCGCGTCGATATCCTCATCCTTGCGGGTGTGCCGGACCACGGGCGAGGCCGGATCATGTTCCAACCAATCGGCCAGCTTGTGAATGCCCGAGCCTGCCTCCGAGCTATCCCCCTCGCCAGCAAAGGCATAGATGCGCCAGCGCCCGTCGGCCTCTGCCGCATGACCCAATTGCATCTGCATGGCATCGGCTACCCGCACAACAGGGGCGGAATGAAAGCGGCGGCCGATCTGCTGGCCGCTGGCCAAATCCTGATGCACCGGCTGCGCCGTCAGAGCCGAGGGGTCATATTTCACCGCCAAACCACCGGTAAATTCGAGGTTCTCAATGAACTGCTTTTGGAAACGGGGCATGCCCGCGCCGTCCAGTTCCGACTGACCCGGAGGGGCGGACATGATGCGCGACCACGCATGATCGGTGTCGATCAGGCGCTTAGCCTCGACCCAGCGTTCTTTGGAGTAACTGCGCAGAAGGCTGGCGTCAGCACGGCCCGTCAGCACGTGGATCAGCTTCCAGCCAAGGTTGAAGGTATCCTGCATGGACACGTTCATCCCCTGCCCCGCCTTGGGGCTGTGGGTGTGGCAGGCATCCCCCGACGTAAAGACGCAAGGATTGCGATCCACGCCCTCGGGCACATCATCGAAACGGTCGCTCAGGCGGTGTCCGATCTCATAGATCGACCACCAGACCACCTGCTTCACGTCGATGGTGTAGGGCTTCATGATCCGGTTGGCCGCCGCGATGATATCCTCGGCCTTGAGGTTGCGGTTGGCGACCCGCTCATCCGGGTTCAGCTTGTCCAGTTCCACATACATCCGGAACAGATAGCCGCCTTCGCGGGGCAGGATCAGGATGTTCCCTTCCTTCTGCGAGGCGATCAGGCACTTCTGGCGCACATCGGGGAAATCGGTGTTGGCAAGGATATCCATCACGCCCCACGCCTGATGGGCCGCATCCCCGTGCAGCTGGCCGCCAATCGCCGTGCGCACGCTGGACCGCGCCCCGTCGCAGCCCACCACATAGCGCGCCCGCACGATCTTGCGGTCGCCCGCGTTGATGCCGGTGTTCTCAAGGATCACGGTCACGGGGTAATCTTCCGCATCTGGATCAATGGTCAAATCCGCCACCTGCCACGAATAGTCAGGCACCAGTTTCGAGGGCGCGTTTTTCATCACATCGAGGAACAGCTCATGCACACGCGCTTGGTTAATCAGCGTATGCGGCATCTCCGAGCTGTCATCCGGCACGTCCTGCACCCGCCCGACCCGCTGGATGTGGTCGGGGTTTTCGGGGTTCGGCGTCCAGAAGGTGGTCTGGTTGACCCAATAGCTTTCGCGTTTCACCTTCTCGCCAAAACCGAAAGCCTGAAACATTTCCATCGTGCGGGTGTTGATCCCGTCGGCCTGCCCTTTTTCCAGCGGGCCGGGCTTGCGCTCGACGATCATGGTGTCGATCTGGGGGAACTGGGACAGTTGCGCCGCCAGACACAGCCCCGCCGGACCACAGCCTGCGATCAGCACATCGACCTTTTCCGGCAGGGGTGCAAAAGGCGTCCGGTCTCGGCGGTTTGGTGCTGCGTTCTTGATATCAGGGTCGCCCCCACGAAAACCGTCCATGTAGAATTGCATCGCCCTACCTCCCCTTGGTTGATCCTTCATTGATAACTGTACTTATCATCTTTCGTCAAATAAAAATATGTATACATACTATCTAAATATAATTCTAGATATCTCAGTATGTTGGAAAGGTTTTCGACTAGAAAATCCCGCATAACCAACCTGCAGCGCAACGCCATCCACCCGTTCGAACCGGCTTGATTCCGGCCTGCTTCAGCGTTGAAGTTCCGGTACAACGGCCCATACCGCGCCAAGCGCAGCGCGTCGGATACGGCCAAACGTATGCCTCAGCCACCCGTTCATATGTAATTTTCAATTACGTATGGGATAAGCCCGTCCCAATAAAACCGCCCATTTGAGCGTCGTTTCCTAGTCCGATGGCCAAGAAACCTGCGGAGCGATTTCGCGGGCAGAAAGCTTATGGAACTAGAAGGGAAGACCCGTGTCGAGAACTTTTGATGTCATTTATCTTGGTGTTCTAACCCAAATCGATGTCAACGAAGGCGATAACATTTCGGGAAATGCCACTGCGTTGCGCGGGCTGACCTTCGGAAGTCTTGGCAACCCTCTGGCCAATTCGCTGCAAACCCTGTCAACAGTTGGAAGTGTCGGGGATAGTTACGACACCAATAACAATGCGGCGAATGAGCAATTCTCGGTTAATGGCACGACTTACACGTTTGACGGCATCGCGGTTTACCAATCGACGGTGACGTTCACCGACGGCACCTCGATCAGCTATAATATCCGCATCGGACAAACCACCACCGGCCAAACCTATATCCTTCCCAACCCTATCGGCGGTGAGGCCGAGCAGGCCGCACTTGCGGAAAAACCGATTGCTTCGGTGACCTTGAATGAAGTCGTCTTGAATGACGCGCTGATGGCCGCTGACCGGATCGATAACGGCTTTACCAACGGTGTGGTGGACGGCACCAGCCTTGGGGACAACCTGCGTCTTGGCCATGTGGACGTGCATGGGGACCAGATCGACGGCACCAACAATGTGATCAGCGGCGGCGCGGGCAACGACACCATCGAAGGTGGCGGCGGGGCCGATACGATTTCAGGCGGCGACGGGGCCGACGTGATCTATGGCGACACCGAAGGCGGCGCGACCTATGGCACGCTGAACCCAGTGAACTCGGACAACCTTCAGGACAATGGCCAGACGGAATCCTGGCAGACCCGCGCGGTTGAACTGCTAGAGCTTGCGAACGGCAAGACCATCCTGATCTCGTCCGAGCGTCTGGCATCCACAGACGGCATCGCCAGCTATGAGGTCGACAACGACCCGACCTCGGCGACCTATGGCCAGATCCTTGGCGGCCAGATCAGCAAGGTCACACAAGCGGACCACAGCAACGGCTTCCACAACATCGAGGCAATGGCCAGCATCACGCTTAGCACTGGTGCCAGCTACGTCTACACCGCTGACCACGACACGGACACCATCGGTATCTCTAGCGTGAACAGCATGGGCACGCTTACTTTTGTGAACCGCATCAGCGGCAGCAATCTGGACGAAGTGGGCGAGCTTTCAGCGGTCGAAGTCGGCGGTAACGCCTATCTGCTGGCCACAGCGGGTGGCATGGCCGATGCGATGACGGTCTACCGCATTGGCTCTGACGGGCTGCTGACCCAGACCGATATCAAATACGACCAAGGCGGCGCGGGCGAGAATTTTCTGGCCGAAAGCGGGCAGAGTTCCTCGTCCCTGCTGGAAAGCTTTACCAACAGCAGTGGCAAGACCTTTGTCATCTCGGGCGGGTCCGAGAACGGCATCGCCCTTTGGACCCTGAACAGCAGCGGCCAGCTGACCTTGCAGGATGCGCGGGCCGATGACGCGGCGGGCGCGGGTGACACCAATCCGGCGGGTGAAAGCCTGTCACGCGACCTGATCGCCCCCAATGAGACCGGCCTTTGGAACGTCTCGGCCGGAGCCTTTGGCGAGATTGGTGGCAAGACCTATCTGTTCGTAGGCGGCACCGATGATGATGTGGTGATCTTCCGCGTCGATGGCACCACCAGCTATGACCTGACCCTTGTCGGTCAGCTAGACAACACCGTCACCGATATCTCATCGATGGGGTTCATGCCCTCGGACGACGGCGGTGCGCTGGTTGTTGGCGGCGAACAGGGCGGCCTGTTCTTCTATAAACCGACCGTCAACGGCGATGGAACGGTCACGCTCACCCAGACCCATGTGATCAATGATGCTGGCGAAGGCGGTGCCGAGCTTGCGGATTCCGAAGATATCGACATCGCGGGCGGGCTGCTGGTTTCGGCCAGTGAAGCCGACAGCGGCGTTGCGATCATCGACACAGGCCTGAACGATCCCGATCTGGTCAGCGCGGCGGGCAATGACAGTCTGACCGGCGGCGCAGGCAATGACACCATCGATGGTGGCGCGGGCAATGACACGCTGGACGGCGGGCTGGACAGTGACGTTCTGACCGGCGGTGCAGGCGATGACACCTTTGTCATCTCGGGCGGGAATGACACCATCAGCGATTTCAACACCGGCAACACCGGTGCGCTTTTCGATGGCGACAGCACCAACAACGACTTTCTGGATCTGTCGGGCCACTACGACACACTGAAGGAAATCTGGGCGGACCAAGCAGACGACGGCATCCTGAACCAGTCGAACACCACCGACACCCAAGGCAAGGCGGTCGACTATTCGGACAACCTGCAATTCGGTGCGGGCTCGCTGACCGTCACCGGTGCCACCGCCACCGGCGCGACCTTTAGCAACGACAATACCGGCGTTGTGTGCTTCACCCCCGGCACCTTGATCCGCACCCCGTCGGGCGATGTGCCGATTGAAACGCTGGCCCCCGGTGATCTGGTCGTCACCCGCGATAATGGCGTGAAACCCTTGCTTTGGGTAGGCCAGCGCACTCTGGACGCGCAAGAGTTGGACGCACAGCCCCATCTGCGCCCCATCCTGCTGCGGCACGAGTTTTTCGGGTTTGACCGCGATCTGATCGTCTCGCCCCAGCATGGGGTTCTGCTAAAGACCGACACCCGCGGCGGGGATGAGATCCTCTATCGGGCCATCCATCTTGCCCGCCTGCCCGGCGGCGCGGTGCGCCAGATGCTTGGTTGCCGCGCGGTGACATACATGCACCTGCTGTTCGACCAGCATGAGGTGATCTTTGCCAACGGCGTCCCTAGCGAAAGCCTCTACCCCGGCCAAACCGCCCTTGGCAGCATGGACGCCGCCGCCCGCCATGAGGTGTTCGAGCTGTTCGGGGACTTGGCCGACCTACCCACAGGCGTTGCATATGGCGCACCTGCAAGGGACTATTCGCGCACCTCACAACTGCCCGATCACCTAAGCGCCCTGCGTCAGGCCGGTTAAAGACCGGCTAGGCGCGGGACGATTGCCAACGCTCGAATTCGCGCTCGGCGGTTTCCAGAGTTTCGATGTTCAGGGTGCGCGTGATCAAGGCACGGTTCAGGGCGCGGACGCGCTTGTTGATGGGTGTCTCATCGTCCGAGACATCCTCGACCCCCAGCTTGTCATAAAGGGACAAAAGCCGGTTCTGCACCGTGCGCAACGACATGCCCTGACGTTCGGCGATCATGCGGTCTTGCAGACCAAGGCTCAGGTCCAACAGCACCGCAAATTCGCTGTCATCCAGCGTATTGCGGGGCGAGGACGTGCGCCGCTGCAACCGGTGGATTTCCCGATCCACCATGATCTGCCCTTCCACCAACACCGCCCGCAGGGCCAGTTTCAACCGGTCTCGGGGGGCGGTTTTCAGCAGATAGCCATAGGCGCTGTCTTCCGGCACAATGGCACTAATGCCGCGCAAATAAGCCTCATCCGCGTAGTTCGACCAGAAGAGGATGCGGGTGTCGGCCCGCTCTTGCCAGAGGATCTGCGCCGCCTCGATCCCGTTGCACTGGGACATACGCAGGTCCATCACCACGGCTTCAATCGACATAGCGCGGGCCTCACGCTCGGCCTCTTGGCCATTCACCGCGTGGAAAATCTGGGTGACCTCGGGCAGGGTCTCGACCAGCACGTCTTCCATGTATGAGGCGTGGAACTGGTCATCTTCGACCAAAAGCACCTTCATGCGGCACCCTTTCCCGTTTGCTGTTGGTTCGGCACGCGCAGAGTGACGCGCACCGTGGTGCCGTGATCAGGCAGAATGTCCAATCCGGCCGAGATCAGCCGCGCCCGCGTGCGCATATGCATCAAGCCCGACTGCCGCGCAGGGGCCGCCGGTATCCCGCAGCCGTCATCGCTGACGGTGACGGTCAGGCTGGTGGCGGTTGGCTGATCGATGTTCACAGTGATCCGCCCTGCGCCTGCGTGGGTCGTGGCGTTATTGATCGCCTCTTGGGTGATATGGAACAGGGCACTGCGCACGGTGGTGTCCAGTGTATCGGGCAGCCCGTGGGTCAGGTCCTGCACGTCCACCTGAACTGCTTCGCCCGAGGCCCGCTCAAGGTGCACCCGCACCGCGTGGGTGAAGCCGAACAGTTCCAGCAACGTTGGCACCGCCTCATCAATGATGCGCCGTAGGCCGGTGATGGTTTCGCGCAGATGGACGGCCAGTTCGGCGCGGGGCAAAGGGGCCTCGGCAGTGACTTCACGCAGCAAACGCGACAGATCGGCCAAGGTCTGGTCATGCAGATCCATGCCGATGCGCTGACGTTCGTGCTCCATCGCTTGGGTCAACTCTAGCGCGCCGCGGCGCAGCCCCTCTTCGCTGCTTGGGCCCATCGCGCCCCCTTGCCCGCTGCGCTGCGCCTTGTCCGACAGATGCAGGATGTGGAACCATGGCGCCAGAACATCGGCGATCTCTTGCGCCTGCGCCACGGTGCCAGCACCATAAGTCCCGACCTGCCGGTCCGAGAGGTTCAGCGCCCCGATCAACTGCCCCTTCACCCGCAGCGGCACATGCACGCGGCTGCGCAACTGGTGGTTCAGGATCGGCTCACAGGCCGCTCCGGGATAGGTAAAGCGCAGATCGCAGGTCGCGTCCGAGGTCAGCATGAAATCACACTGGCCGAACAGCAATTCTCGGATCGGCGCATGATCAATCCGCCCCGAGGCCCGCGACCAGCGGGTGCGGATGCCAACCTCATGGCTGACCACCCATCCGGGCCGGTCCAGCAGGCAGATATCACAATGCACAAAGGGAATCAGCGCCGCGATATCCCGTTCAATCGCCATCAAAGCGGTGCGCACGTCGGTCTGCTGCGCCAGCCGTCCGGCGATCCGCGCCAGAACATGTTCGCTCTGGCAGCCTTTCGTGTCGTGATGGCTCATGTCCTCTCTCCCCGCGCGACCCACTCTCCCTATGGTTCTGCGCGACTGCGCAAGTCTGCGCGGTAAAATTGAAAAAGAAAACACCTAAACCCGCAAGAGCATTGCGGGTTCCCGCATAAGGTCTGCGGCTGGGTGCCTTTACAACTTTTCAGGGCATCAGCACGATCCGCCTAGGTTCTGGCACATGTCGGGGAGGACGCCGCCAGACCGGCAGAGCGCTGCGGCGCAAGGGAGGAAGACAATGAAGACCATTATGACCGGGGCCGCGACGCTGGCCCTCTTGGCTGGTGCGGCTTACGCCGAGGGCACGGCGGACAAGCGCATCGCGTTGTCCAACAACTATGCGGGCAACTCTTGGCGGCAGGCGATGCTGCAAACCTTTGAGGAAACCGCCAGCGCAGCGGTTGCCGACGGGGTGGTCGCCGCCGCCGACGCCTTTACCACATCGGAAAACCAGACCACCGAGCAAGCCGCCCAGATCCAGAACATGATCCTTCAGGGCTATGACGCGATCCTGCTGAACGCCGCCTCGCCCACCGCTCTGAACGGCGCGGTGAAAGAGGCCTGCGACGCGGGCGTCAAAGTGATCAGCTTTGACAGCATCGTAACCGAGCCCTGCGCATGGCGGATCGCCGTGGATTTCGTCGAAATGGGCCGTCAGGAAATGGACTATGTAGCCAGCCGCCTGCCCGAAGGGGGCAACCTGCTGGAAATTCGCGGTCTAGCGGGTGTGTCCACCGATGACGCTATCAGCAAGGGCATCCACGAAGGCGTGGCCAAGCACTCGCAATTTGAAATCGTTGGCGCGGTCCACGGGGATTGGGCGCAGGACGTGGCGCAAAAGGCCGTCGCGGGCATTCTGCCCTCGCTGCCCGATATCGTTGCGGTCGTGACCCAAGGCGGGGACGGCTACGGCGCCGCCGAGGCGTTCGCCGCCGCTGGCCGCCCCACCCCGCTGATCGTCATGGGCAACCGTCAGGACGAGTTGAAATGGTGGGCCGAGCAGCGCGATGCCAATGGTTATGAAACCATGTCGGTCTCGATCGCGCCGGGTGTTGCCTCATTGGCGTTCTGGGTCGCACAGCAGATTCTGGCGGGCGAAGAGGTGCCCAAAGAACTGACCGTGCCCTTCCTGACCATCAATCAGGACGGTCTGGATGCGGCGCTGGAAACCACGCCCGAAGGCTCGGTCGCGAACGTCAGCTATTCGCTTGACGATGCGAAGGCGGTCATCGCCGGGGCGAAATAACCCCGCCCTGCCCGAAAACGCTCTGCCCCGCCTTGGGGGCAGAGCATCTATGGCCGCCATCGCCTTTCGGAGACGACATGACAGACTTGGAACGGACCGCCGTCGTAGCTTTGCGCGACGCGGCGAAACATTTTGGCCCCGTAAAAGCGCTGAACGGCGTATCGCTGTCGGTGGCCCCGGGCGAATGTCTGGGCCTTGTGGGCCACAACGGCGCCGGCAAATCGACGCTGGTCAATCTGGTGAACGGTAGCTTTGCCCCTTCATCGGGCGAAGTGACCTTTCCCGGCGGACCCGAAGGCGTACGGTCGGTCTTTCAGGAACTGTCCCTCTGCCCGAACCTCACCGTGGCCGAGAACCTGTCTATCGCCCATTCCGGCTTGAAAGGACGGGGCTGGCGCCGCCCTGCCCGCGCCGAGATACTGGCCAGCCTTGATACGGTCTTTCCCGATCACGACATTGATCCCGACGCCGAGGTGGACCAACTAACCATCGCCGAGCGACAAATGGTCGAGATCGCCATCGGCTTTGCCCCGCGCGGAGGCAGCGCCAAACTGGTCATTCTGGACGAGCCCACATCGTCACTGGACGAAGGCATCGCCCGCCAGCTCTTGTCCCATGTCCGCGCCTTCTGCGCGGCGGGCGGCGCGGTGATCTTTATCTCGCATATGTTGGGAGAGGTCTTCGCTGTGGCCTCGCGCATCGTAGTTTTGAAGGACGGCAAGGTCGTGGCCGACCGGCCCGCTCAAGACTTCAGCCGCCAAGGCTTAGTGGATGCCATGGGTCATGTGGCAGCCGAGGGCACGCAATCCACCATCACCCGCATCGCCCACGGAGAAGTTGTCATCCGCGCTGAAGGGCTAGAGGCCCGCCGCGGCGAGGTGGTCGGGCTGTCCGGTCTGGCCGGACACGGCCAAGCCGCCGCCCTAGCGCGGCTTTATCTGGCGCAAACATCCGACTGGCGGGCAGGCCGCGGCGCACGGGCAGTCTTTGTGGCCGGCGACCGGCCTCGTGACGGGGTGCTGCCCCTATGGTCGATCCTGCGCAATATCTCGATCTCTGTACTGGGGCGCGATGGGAAGGGCGGCTTTGTAAATACCGCCGCCGAACGCAGTCTGGCCGAGGAATGGAAACAGCGCATCGGCATCCGCACCAATGACCTGACCAACCCGATCCTATCTCTGTCGGGCGGCAACCAGCAAAAGGTGCTGTTCGCCCGCGCTTTGGCCTCGGACGCTGAAATCATCGTCATGGATGATCCCATGCGCGGGGTGGATGTGGGCACCAAACAGGATGTCTACGCCATCATCCGCGCCGAGGCCGCCAAGGGCCGCACCTTCCTGTGGTACTCGACCGAGACCGAAGAGGTCTGCCAATGCGACCGTGTCTTTGTCTTCCGTGACAGCCAGATCAGTGCCGAACTGACCGGCGATCAGATCACCGAAGACCGCATCCTTGAAGCCTCGTTCGAGATGATGGAGGCCTCTTGATGCTGGCCCGCTATCGCATTCTGCTGCCTGTTATCTCATTGGCCGTGCTGCTGTGCCTGACCTTCTGGATGCAGCCCCGCGCCATGAGCTATTTCGGCCTGAACCTGCTGTTCAATCTGGCGGTCCCCATCGCGCTGGCGACCATCGCGCAGATGATCATCATCATGGTGAACGACATTGATTTGTCGCTTGGGGCTTTCGTCAGCCTTGTCGCCTGTGTCACGGCCACATGGCTGAACGATGCCCCGCTGATTGGGGTGCTGGTGCTGATGGCGCTGATCCTGACCTATGCAGCCATGGGCGCGGTCATCCATATGCTGGAATTACCCGCCATCGTGGTCACCTTGGGGATGTCCTTTGTCTGGGGCGGACTGGCGCTGTTCCTGCTGCCCACCCCTGGCGGGGCCTCGCCCGCGTGGATCCGCACGCTGATGACGATCAAACCGCCCTTCATCCCTATGGCCGTGCTGGCCGCGATCATCATCGCCGCCCTGACCCACTTGCTGGTGATCCGGTCCAAACTGGGCACAGTGCTGCGCGGTCTTGGCGGCAACACCCGATCCATCGCGCGGGCAGGTTGGAACGTCACCGCGCTAAAAGCCACCGCCTACGGGCTGTCGGGCCTTTTCGGAGTTCTCGCCGGTATGGCGCTGGTGGGGCTGACCACCTCCGCCGATGCCAATATCGCCCTGCGCTATACGCTGCTGTCCATCGCAGGCGTGATCCTTGGCGGGGGCGAGTTCACGGGCGGCAAGGTCTCACCCACGGGCGCGGTGATCGGAGCGCTGACCCTGACACTGGCCGCCTCGTTCCTGTCGTTTCTCAGGCTGTCACCGGACTGGCAGATCGGCGCACAAGGGGCGATCCTGATCCTTGTGCTGACCGCCCGCCTGCTGTTTTCGCGCAAAGGGGCCGCAACATGACCATGAAACCTTGGGTTTGGGCGTGGACCGCCGCCGCTCTGGCATTCGCCGCCACGGTCCTTCTGACCTCCGGCCGCGGTGCCGGAGAGCTGGCCTATGCGGCGCTCTCATTCGGCGCCTTTGCCGCCATCGTCGGGCTGGGGCAAATGTTGGTGATCACTCTGGGGCCGGGCAACGTAGACCTCTCGATCCCCGCCTGCATGACGCTGGCCGGAACGCTGGCACTGAAGGCTATGGGGACCACAGACGGCACCGCCTTTCTGGGCCTTGCCGTGGCGCTGGCCACCGGTCTGGCCATGGGCTGCGCCAATTTCGTGCTGATCTGGCTGCTGCGCCTGCCGCCGATCATCGCCACGCTGGCCGCATCCCTGATCTATCAATCGCTGGCCATCTGGTCGAACCGAGGGCTGCGGATCAAACCCCCCGAAGGGCTGGCAGATTTCTCGACCGGCCGGTTTATTGGCGTACCGAACCTTGCATGGATCGCCCTTGGCCTTGCCATCCTTGTCTGGCTGCTGCTTGAACGGACCATCTGGGGACGCTGGCTGCTGGCCTCGGGGCAAAACGCACGGGCCGCACGTCTGGCAGGCATACCCGTGCAAGCCGTGCGCGCCGCAACCTACCTGTCAGTCGCCGTCTTCGCCGCGCTGGCGGGCTACCTTCTGGCCAGCTTTTCGGGGGGCGCCGCCCTGAATATGGGGGCCGAGTACCTCTTGATGTCCATCGCCGTCGTCGTGATCGGAGGCTCGTCCATCGCAGGGGGCAACTCAAACGTGCCCGGCGTCATAGGCGCCGCGCTTTTCATGTTCCTCGTAGTCTCGATGCTGAACAGCTACGGCGCAGGCGCCGGCATCAAAAGCGTCCTGACCGGCACCATCATCATCGCCATCGTCATCGCAGCCAGCACCCGGAGAAGCCGCCAATGATCACACTTCCCCCCCACCTCGAAGTTCACGACGACCGCTTCCGCGCCCTCACCCACCCCATGTCGCAGCTGGAACGCATCGCCACCGGCTTTACATGGACCGAAGGCCCCGTCTGGTTCGGTGATCGCGACGCGCTGCTCTTCTCGGACATCCCCTCACGGCGGATCATGATGTGGTCCCAATCCACGGGCGTCACCCTTTACCGAGGCGAGTCCGGCTTCAACAACGGCAACACACGGGACCGACAAGGACGTCTGATCGGCTGCCGCCACGGCGCCCGCGATGTGGTGCGTACCGAACATGATGGATCGCTAACCGTGCTAGCGGACAGCTTTGAAGACAAGCCCCTGAACTCGCCCAATGATGTGGTGGTCTCCTCCGATGGCACGATCTGGTTCACCGATCCCACCTACGGCATCATCTCGGATTTCGAAGGCTACCGCGCCACACCCGAACAAACCGCCCGCAACGTCTATCGCCTGACAGCGGAAGGCACCCTCAGCGTCGCGGTCGGCGATTTCACCCAACCGAACGGCCTGTGCTTTTCCCCCGATGAAAAGACGCTCTACATCGCCGAAAGCGGCTCCAGCCATGACGAAAGCGTGCCCTCAGTGATCCGGAAATTCTCCGTCAACCAAGGCACCCTCAACGACCAAGGCGTTTTTGCCACCATCGACAATGGCCTGCCCGACGGGATCCGCTGCGACCGCGCAGGCAACCTCTGGTCCTCAGCCGCTGATGGCGTCCACTGCTTTGCCCCCGACGGCGCCCTCTTGGGTAAAATTCTGGTGCCCGAACTGGTCTCGAACATCTGCTTTGGCGGCTATGACGGCCACCGCCTGTTCATCACCGCCACCACATCCGTCTACCGCGTCTTCGTCGACACCCAAGGGGCCGAGCCTTGGACGCGTGGCAAAGGTCAATAACTCCAACAACCAGAACATCATGCCTAAAAAAGCGGCCATGCCGCACGCGCATTGCTGCATTGCAGAAAAACCGTTTGGACAAACATGCGTCTCGGGCTATCGTTAAGAGGTAGACAGCGTCTCTCCTCCTCCCTGACGGTGTCTTGAAAATTCAGGCGGCACACATCTCCTCCTCCCTTGTGTGTCGCCTTTTTCTTTTCCCCCACGCCCCCCAAAGTCCAAAACCCGCTAGGTTCATCTTGGCATAAATACCTCGGGGTGCGGGGCAGAGCCCCGCTCAGGCCAGCCAAGCGGCACAACGATCAAAGTCTAAGCGCCCACGCCCCCGTCATTGCGCAACTCGCGCAACAGGAACTCCTGCAACAGCCGCACCACCGGCGCAGGCTCGCCGGGGCCGGGGATCAGGCTCAGATCAAAGCTCGGCATAGGTGGCAGGCCATCCTCTTCGGTCAGACGCACCAGATTAGGCGGAACCGAGCTTTCTACCAGCCCGATCACCCCAAGCCCCGCTTGCGCAATCGCCACCAACCCCAGAACACTGTGGGTCGTGGCCACCACGCGATAGGGCCGGTCAACCGCTTGCAGTGCTTCCAAGGCCACGCGGCGAGCAATATCTCCGGCCTCGAAAACACCAACCGGAATCGGATCGCGCAGCCAGATGCTGTGTTCAGGGGCCGCCGCCCAAACAAAGGGCTCGCGCCGCAGGACGGCAAAGGGCTGGTTAGGCGCGCGCGTCACCAAAGCCATATCAATCTGGCCAAGATCCAACATCCGCAGCAAATCGGGCGAAGAATCGAAGGTCAACTGAACCTCTGCCAAAGGAAACTCTTCCTGAAACCGCGCGATGGCAGGCAGGGCCAGATGCTCGGCGTAATCTTCGGGCAGACCAAAGCGCACAATACCGGCGGTGTCGGGACGGCGCAGGCTGGCCAACGCCTCATCAGACAGGCGCAACAGGCGGCGGGCGTGCAGCAGCAGATCATCGCCAGCCACATTCAGGCGCAGATTGCGCCCGTCGCGCTGGAACAAGGCGCAGCCCACGTCCTCTTCCAACCGCTTGATCTGCATGCTCACCGCAGACTGGCTGCGTCCTACTCGTACAGCGGCCAGCTGGATGCTGCCCAATTCGACCACAGCCACAAAGCTGCGCAGCAGGGTTAAATCTAACGGTTCGGACATAATTCAATTTTCCTGAAGCATCACCTCAATTCTATTCGTTTGATTGAGCCTTTGCCTAGCCCTTACATGGACCCACACAGACACAGGAGGCATCACATGCGCTACGGAACAGGCATGGTCATCGTCTTGACCGCAGGGCTTATGTGGTCCGTCCAACCCTTGATCATCCGCCAGATCGAGGTTGCGGGAACATGGACCGTTCTCATGTGGCGCTCGGCTGCGATGATTCCGGTCTTGCTGGCCTATCTCACTTGGTCCCAGCGTCGCGCCCCTTGGCAAGCCTTGCGCACAGTGGGACTGGCGGGCGTTCTGGGCGGCGTGGGTCTGGTAGTGGCAATGGGCGGCTCGATCCTTGCGTTCCAGACCACGACGGTGGCGAATGCCGCGTTTTTGCTGGCTGCATCGCCCTTTCTGGCGGCGATCCTTGGAAAGATTGTGCTGGCCGAGACCGTGGCGCCACGCACTTGGGGCGCCATTGCCCTTGCGCTAGTGGGAATCTTCGTGATGGTCAGCGAAGGGCTGTCTGGCGGCGCTCTAACCGGCAACATCGCGGCGCTTTCGGCCTCGCTGGGGTTTGCGGCCTTCAGTGTTTCCCTGCGCTGGCAACGGGCACAAAGTAGCCTGCCCGCAGTGATCCTTGGCGCGATCTTCGCCGTTGCCGCAGGGGCCCATGGGGCGGCGGCCCAAGGGGCACCGCTGATCATTCCCGCTACGGACCTGATGTGGTGCCTGCTTATGGGCGCAGTGACAATGGCGGGCGGCATGACCCTTTATGCCTTGGGCAGCCGCGTGGTCCCCTCGGCGGAACTAACGCTGCTGTCGAACACCGAGGTCCTCTTGGCCCCCTTCTGGGTCTGGCTGGTCTTGGGCGAGACGGCCAGCACAGCCACCTTTGCTGGCGGAGCGATTGTGCTGATGGCCATCCTTTTCAACGCTTATTCTGGCGTGCGGCGCATGTCTGCGGTTGCCTGACGCCACACTGCCCCTCTGTCACCAGAGGGGCAATGCCAATCATCAAATGTCGAAATTGGTAGGCAGCACGACCATATCGCGGATCGTCACGTTCCGGCCCCGCGTCAGGGCAAAGACCACCGCATCGGCGACCTCATCAGGTTCAATCAGTGATCCACTTTCCTTGGCCTTGCGCAGGTTCTCTTCCGGCCAATCGGCCAGCAGGGCCGAAATCACAGGACCGGGCGAGACCTGCCCCACGCGGATACCATGCTCCCGCAACTGGCGGCGCATGGTCTGCACAAAGCAGGTGATCGCCCATTTCGAGCCGGAATAGACCGGCTCCCACGCGATGGCGCTATGCCCCGCGACCGAGCATGTGACCCAGATATCGCCCACGCCACGCCCCTTCATATGGGGGATTACGGCAAGGGTGTTCTTCATCACCGCATTGACGTTCAGGTTCAGCATCCGGTCGATGCTGGCCGCATCGGTCTGGTCCAGATCGCCACCGATATACGTGCCTGCGTTCAGGTAGAGGATGTCGATATGTGGCACCTTCTCCAGAATTTCAGGGACCATCGCATCGCAACTGGCCGTATCCAGCAGATCGGTGATCTGCGCGATGGCCTTGTCCCCTAGCTCAGCGATCAGCTTTTCCAGCGCCGCTGCATCGCGGTCCACCATGACCACAGTGGCCCCTTCGGCCAGCAGCGCTTTGGTGGTCGCCAGACCAATACCAGAGGCCGCACCGGTGATGGCGGCGATTTTACCGTTCAGGCGTTCAGCCATTTCAGTTCTCCGTTCAAAAATCGGGTAAAAAGGGATCAGACAGACAGAAAGCCGCCATCGATTGGCAGCACCGCGCCAGTAACCATCGGCGCATCGTCCCCCATCAGCATCAGGATCGATCGGGCCACGTCGTCGACCTCGGCAAAGCGGCCGATGGGGTGGCGCACCATCATCGGGTCTTTCGCGGCAGGGTCAGACCACGCGGCGGCGGCCAGTTCGGTCATGGTGACAGTGGGGGCGACGGCATTCACGCGAATGCCGTGGGGCCCAAGTTCACGGGCCATGACGCGGGTCGCGCCTTCAAGCCCCGCTTTCGAGGCCGCATAGACCATGTGGCTCTGAAAGCCCCGATGGCCCGCGATTGAGGTGACATTGAGGATCACCCCGCCACCGCCAGCGGCCACACGGGCGCGAGCGAATTCCTGAGCGCAGATCAGCGCAGCCCGCAGGTTGATGCCCATGACGGTCTCATAACCCTCATCGGTCATCTCCAGCACGGATTCCAGAACGTTGGTGCCTGCGCAGTTGATCAGACCATCACAAAGCCCCGCCTGCGCCATTGCTGCGCGAGCGGCGGCGTTATCCGCCAGATCGGCGCGGATCACTTCACATCCCGTTTCAGCCTTCAAGCTGTCCAGATCGCTTTGGGTACGGGCGATGGCGATGGGGATTGCCCCGCGGCGCGCCAGTTCCTGCACACAAGCGCGGCCAATCCCTTTGCCTGCGCCGGTGACGATAATGCGTTTACCTTCGAAATCCTTGGTCATCGGAAATCCTCCATTTCTAGGACGCCGCGCCCGTGCAGGCGGCGTGATAACTTTGCAAAGACTGGGTGACGCGCCAGATCAGCACCTCTTCAGGGTCCAGCGGCTTGCCCGCGAAACGCGCCGCAGATGGCAGGTGCTGCCACATCAGCGGCAAAGGCACCGAGTGCCCGCGCAAGGCATCCAGCAGGGCTTGCACCGCCGATTGCGCCTCTGGCGTGGTCCAGTAGTAGCGGATGCGGTCGGACAGCGAATAATGGCGCAGCACCCGCAGTTCCGCGTCCGAGCCATGATAGTGCCGCGCCCAATTGGCGGGGGCCTTGATCATCAGAGCCTCCATCGCGGTGAAAAGGGGCCGTGCGCCGTAATCGGGCAGCAGATCACTGGCGATCAGGTCCAGCGCATAAAGCGCCTCGCGCAGGACGAAGGTCAGCTCTGGCCCGACCTTGAGAATGGGAAAGCCATCGCGGACCAACTGGGTCAAAGGTGTGGTGCCTTGGTAGTCGGTGGAATGGGCCTCAAAGATCACCTGCGGAGTGTCGGCCAGCACAGCGACCAAGTCCTTAGCGGCCTCGGGGCGATAAAGGACGGTGTTCTTGTTGCCAAACTCGACCCCCGGTTGGACCACCAGCCCCAGCACGCGGGTCAGGGCCTGATCCAGACCGTTTTCCCTGAACACCCGCTGATGCACCGCCAAGGTCTGGCGGGCTGCATCCGGCGCGGTGGGGGCGACGGTGGTCAGTTCATGATCAGCCCCGCCGGGGGGCGGCACCTCGGTACCGATAATGTATTGGGGCGGCGGCAGATCGAGGGCTTTGGCAGTATCCTCAGCCACGCGGGCCAGACGTGCAGCGCGGGCGGCGGTCGCGGCATCATCCAGCGCCTCGGCCTCGCCCTCGCAGCCCATCGAGGCATCAAGGTGAATCTTGCCGAAACCTGCGGCCACATAGGCAGCGACCATCTGCACGGCCTCGGCCATCGCCTGATCGGCGGGCAGATGCCGCCACGGGTTAGGTCCCAGATGATCACCGCCCAGAAGGATCAGATCGTGGGGGCAACCTTCGTGATCCGCCAGCCGGTAGACCATCGCGGCGAAATCCACCGGCGTCATGCCCGTGTAACCGCCAAGGTGGTTCACCTGATTACAAGTCGCCTCAATCAACACAGTCGCACCCGTGTCCCGCCCGTGGCGAAGGGCCGCCCGTAACACCAGCGGATGGGCCGAGCAGACAGAGGTGATGCCAGCAGGCTGGCCGCTGTGATAACGCGGCGCAAGATCGGTCAGAGCAAGAGGCATCAGGCTAGTCGCTTTGTGTTTGAGATAAAGTCATTCAGTTCGGTGCGGGTACCGGCCCCTTCCATCGGGCCGCGAAAGGTCACATTCCGCGCACCGGCGGCGTTGGCGTAGGTCAGCGCCTGCTGCACAGGCATCCCTAAGCGGCGGCAGGCCACATAGGCCCCGCCAAAGCAATCGCCCGCCCCTGTAGGGTCCAGTTCCGTGACGGCGAAAGCCGCCCCGTGAATGCGGCTGCCATCGGGCAAGGCGCAGGTGGCACCATCCGCGCCGCGCTTGATCGCGACCTCTTTGACGCCAAGATCAAAAAGCCGCGCCAGCGCCGCCTCTTCACCCGCCTCTGGGGGCAGATCGGCAGCCAGATACAGCTCATCCCCCGATGGTAGCAGCAGATCGGCCATCCCGACCATCTGGGCAAAGCGACTGCCGGTCTGGGGATCGCCGCGCAGCTCTTTGCGTAGGTTCGGGTCCAAAGAGATGGTGCCGCCGCGGGCTTTGATCATGGTCGCCGCGCGCTCGGTCATCTCCCAGATGGTCTGATGACCTAGCAAAGTGCCCATCACATGCAGGTGCCCTGCGCGGGTGCAGACAGCATCCACCGCATCGGTCCACGCCAAGGCTCCCGCCGCCGAGGTCCACATGTTGAACACGAAATCCCGTGCCCCGTCAGGGCGATAGCGGACAAAGGCGGTGCCAGTAGGCAAGGTGGGATCGGTGTGGATGCCGCTCACGTCCACACCGTCCCGCTTTAGCCGCGCGATGTTCACGCGGCCAAAGTCATCATCCCCCACAGCCCCGACCATCGCCGCCGCACCGCCGATGCGTCCGGCCTGATCAATAAAGATCGCAGGCGCCCCGCTGGGGTAGGGGCCGATCATTGGCACCGGTTCTAAAAAGCCATTCCCCGTGGTGGTGGCGACGATCTCGGCCAGTATCTCGCCGATGCAAAGGGTCGGTCCCAGCGCGTCGGGCGCTAGGGTGTCTTGGTCTGTCATGTCAGCGTCTTTCCCGAGGTTAAGCGCGGGTATTGGTGGCGCGTCGGCGTTCTGCCTCGGCCCATTTCAATTCAATGAACTGTTTGGCGTGGGCGGCCAGTGGATCGTTTTCGGTCCACGTGTCCCGCCAGATCGCGCAGGCCAGCGACAGGCCCTCATCCACGATCGCCGTTGAAAAGCTTTCAAAAACCACATCGCGGGCATAGCCGATCTCGACCAGCGCGTCGAAGACGGGGTCCCAGTCAATGGTGCCGTCGCCCAGATAGCCACGGTTGGATTCGCCGATGTGGAAATAGCCGATCTTGTCCCCCGCCAGCCGGATCGCGGCGGCAAGATTGGCCTCTTCCATCTGCATGTGAAAGGTGTCCAAGTGCAGGCGCACGTGGTCACTTCCGGTCTCTTCGATGAACTTCAGCCCCTGCGCGGTGGTGTTCAGCAGGTTGGTTTCAAACCGGTTCACCAGTTCCAACACCAGATCAACACCTGCGGCCTCTGCAATCTGGGCGGTTTCGGCGATGGCGTGGACCGAGTTCTTCCACCCCTCGGCGGTGGGCTGGCGGTTGTACTTGGTGTGCGCCGAATAAAGGATGCCCCCCAGCTTGTCGCCGCCCACATCGCGCACGGCCCGCACCGCATCGGCCAGCATCGCCTTACCCGCCGCGACCGCATCTGGGTCGGTGGACGAGATATCCTTGTCCAGTGGCAGGCCCATGGTCACGCCGATCTGCACGTCCAGTTCCTGACTTTTGCGGGCCAGCCGGTCCAGATCGAACAATTCGGGCCGCAGATAGGCGAATTCGATGCAGCGGTAGCCATGCTGCGCCGATTTTTCCAACGCCATTTCAAGGCCTTCCTGCGTCTGACCTCCGGTCCAGACAAAGGAATGAATGCCAAGCCGTTTCATTTAAATCTCCTCCCGAAAGACCCGCCTAACGGGCGGTCGGTGGTGCGTCCGGTAATTCTGATGCGATCAATAATTCTGCGGTCACGTCGTCCGTGACCAAAGTATCCACCAGCCCGCGTTTGCAGGCGGCGCGGATGATATCCACTTTGTGGGGACCGGCGGCGGCCATGATCTTTTCAGGCACATGCTGGACACGCTCCAGCAGCATCCCCACGGCCCGATCATCTATCGCCTTGGACACCGAGTTCCCGTCCTTATCAAGGAACTGCCCCAGCACATCGCCAATCGCCCCTTGTTCGATCAGGCTTTGGGGCGACAGCTCGTTCGGTAGGCCGTGGCTGACAAGGAAGGATTTCTTGGACACGTTCGAGCAGGTCAGAAGCACCGCATCCAGATTGTCGAATTTCTGGAAATGTTCGCGCAGGGCGAATTGGGACAGGAACAGATCGCGGTCCAGCCCCTCGGACAGGTAGATCGGCGCGGTCAGGATGGAATAATGCGCCCCAAGCGCCCCCGCAAAGCCCGACGCGATCCCGAAAGAATTGAACGAAGATCCCTGCGCCGTCCCACCAAGGATCGAGACCACCTCAAGATCGGGGTGGTTCTGTTTCGGCAAACGGGCAATCGCCGCATCCAGCGTCAGACCCCAAGACACACCAAAGGACGACCATCCGCCGGACTTCAGCCGTTCCAAAAGCAAGGCCGCAAGGGCCGCGCCGGTGGGGCGGTGGTAATCATAGGCATCACGATTGGCGGGCGTGACCACGGCGCGATCGATGCCAAGCGCCTGCTTCAGCGTCTCTTGCATCTCGATCCGCGTGGTGAAGGGCGATTCAATCTGGATTTTCACCATGCCAAGGCTGCGTGCCCGCTGGATTGCCTGGTTTACCCGCAAGCGCGTGACATCCATCAGGCGCGCCACTTCGGCCTGAGTCATCTCGTTCACGTAGTAATGCCAACAAACCTCGGTGATGAAGACGTCGCTGTCCTCGATCGGTTCACGTGCCATTTTCGTCGTCCTCCGTAGATGCGTGTTGCGTTGCCGCTTACTGCATCGACGGGGACGATGACACGGAAAACATCTGTATGGCAAGTGCAACATTTGAAAAATAAACACTTGCATGAATCAATTTACAAATGCATTCATTGCCGCAGGACGGGCTGGCGACTCAACGCAAAGACGAATCGTAGCTACGCCAGCCATCCGACATCCAAGGGAGGAAATTCATGAAAACCGTTTTTAAACTGGCATCTTCGGCCATTGCCCTGACCGTTGCCGCGGGCATGGCTTATGCGGATGATGCATTCTGGAAAGAAGCCGCTGCACCCTATGAGGGTGTCACCCTGCGCGGTGTGACCGAGTCCTCGCCGCCGTCGCTGTACATCCGCGAAGTTCTGGCGCCCCAGTTCGAAGAGCTGACCGGCATCCGCGTGGACATCGAAACCACCTCTTGGGACCAGATGTTCGACAAGGCGATCAAGGATATGGAGGCCGGTACCGGCATCTATGACATGGTCTATATCGAACAGGACATCATCTATTCGTATCTGGCCCGTGACTTCCTGACCGATACCACCCAGCTGTTGGCCGACAATCCCGCGCTGAAGGCCCCCACCTACGATGAGGCGAACTTCACCACCTTCGCCAACTACTTCAAAGGCGATAACGGCCATCTTTACGGCATCCCGATGGAAGCCTTCATCAAGATCTACCTCTATCGCACGGACCTGTTCGGTGACGCCGACATTCAGGCCGCGTTCAAAGAGGCCACCGGCCGCGACCTAGCCCCCGCGACCACCCACGAAGAATACACCGAGATCGCCAAGTTCTTCTACGAATACGGTCAGGCGAACAACATGCAGCTGTGGGGCGCGACCGTTCAGGGTCACACCGGCCACCCTGCATCGTGGTACGAATACTACGAAACCGTCGCCCCCACTTTCGGCATCTACAACTGGGGGATTGATGCCTCGAACAACTACGCCGCAACCGTGGCCAATGGCGGCGAGATGAACTCGGACACCGCGAAAGAGGCCCTTCAGTGGTGGCTGGATCTGCGCCAGTACGCGCCGCCTGAATCGAACCAGTCGACTTGGACCGAAGTGGGCACCACCTTTGGCGCGGGCCGTGCGGCGCAGGGTCTGGTGTATGGTGAGAACGCGGGCTGGATCGCCTCGGACCCCGAAAAGTCGCTGGTTGTCGGCAAGGTCGGCGTTGCGCTGCCCCCGCTGTCTGACGGCGTTCTGGCAGAAGTCGAAGGCGGCAACGGCTACATCGGCTACTATGATGGCGGCGCGTTCGGCATGCCCTCGACCTCGAAGAACAAAGAGGCGGCGGCGCTGTTCCTGCAGTACATCGGCCAGAACGAAGTGCAGCCCGATTGGGCCGTGGCCGCGCCCCGCGTGACCAACACCGCCACCTATGACGATCCCAAAGTTCAGGAAATGAACACCGAACTTGGCGGCTACTACGACATGCTGCGGGACAAGGGCTACCTCTTTGCAGGGGCACCGGCCTATCCGTTCCACGCGCAGCTGCGTGAAGCGATTGCGCCGACGTTCTACAGCATCCTCACCGGTGACATCAGCGTCAGCGATGGTCTGGACCAGATGGCCGAGACCACCGAGGCCACGCTGACTGAACTGGGCTACCGCAAGTAAGCGATCCTCCCAATCGCTGAACAAAGACCGTCACCCGCAAAGGGTGACGGTCATCCTTCCGGCGCAACCCCCATGCCGCCGGAGTGATTTCGCGCATCGAACATTACAGGGAGCATGACGATGCAATCCAACAGACTGGGATGGATCTTGCTGGCGCCGACGCTGGTCATTCTGTTCTTCTTCGGCGTTCTGCCCTTTATTTACGTGGTCTACGTGTCGTTCCACCAATGGAACCCGTTCGCCGCCGACCCCACCATGATCTTTAACGGGGCCGATAACTTTCGCAAAATCGTCTTCGATGCCGAGTTCCTGAATTCGGTCAGTGTGACGGTCATCTTCGTGCTGTTCGCGGTGATTTCCGAACTTGTCGTGGGCTATGTGCTGGCACAGGCGTTCATGAAGGAATTCCCCGGCAAGGCGATTTTCCGGACCATCCACACCCTGCCCCTGATCATGGCCCCGATCATCGTAGGCTCGGTCTGGAAGCTGATGATGACGCCCTCCATCGGGATCATCCCGCACTATCTGAACGCATGGTTCGGGATCAGCATCAACATCGGCACCTCGCCCGTGGCGGCCTTTGCCACCATCATCATCATGGACATCTGGCACTGGACCCCGTTGGTCACGCTGACCCTGATCGCCGCGCTGGTGTCGCTGCCCCCTGACCCGTTCGAGCAAGCCCAGATTGATGGTGCCAACAAACGCCAGATTTTCTTTCACATCACTGTGCCGATGATCGCGCCCGCCGTTGTGGCCACCGTCTTTATCCGCCTGATGGACGCCCTGCGCACCGTGGATGAGGTCTGGATGCTAACGGGCGGCGGGCCCGGATCAGCCACCCGCTTCGTGGGCGTGCACATCTTCAAAGAGGTCTTCCCCAAGACGAACTACGGCTACGGATCGACGATCTCGGTCATCGTTCTCTACCTCACCATCGTCGCGTGCTGGCTGCTCTATGTCACCATGCTGGCCCCCCGTAACAAGAAGGACTGAGCGCGATGAAAAAGAACAATCCGATCATTGCCATCGTCTTCTGGAGCCTTGTCAGCTTTCTGACCCTGTTCCCGATCTACTGGCTGTTTGTCATCTCGGTGAAACCGGCGGTGCAGCTGTTCTCGACCCCTGATGTGATCCTGTCGGACCCATATTGGGGCAACTACGCCAAGGTATGGGGCGACCGCCTGCTGCGCAGCTACATGGTGAACTCTCTGGTGATTTCCACCGGCAACGCACTGCTGTGTACAACACTGGGGTTCTTTGCCTGCTATGCCCTGTCGCGGTTCAAAATGGCCGGTAAGGAAAGCCTGTTCTTCTGGACCATCACCAACCGGATGGCCCCCCCTGCGGTGTTCCTGCTGCCCCTGTTCCTGCTGATGACCCAAGTCTACGCGGTCGGTGATTTCCGTCTGCTGGACACGCGGATCGGCATGATTTTGGTCTATTGTACCTTCAACCTGCCCTTCGCGATCTGGACCCTGCGCCCGACGTTGGACGGTATCCCCAAAGAACTGGACGAGGCCGCCTATGTGGACGGTGCCTCCAGCTGGAAAGTCATCACCGAGATCGTCTTTCCCCTCTGTCGCCCCGGCCTTGCGGTGACGTTGATCCTGACGTGGGTGTTTGCATGGAACGAATACCTGCTGGCAGCGACCCTGACGAACTTTAACGCCCGCACCCTGACCACGGGTCTCTCGGAATACGTCACCACCACAGGGACCGAGTGGGGCATCATGGCAACCATCTCTGTCTTTACCCTGATCCCCGCCCTGATCGTCTTTGGCCTTGTGCAAAAGCACATCGTCGCGGGCCTGACCTTTGGCGCAGTGAAAGGCTGATCCTCATGAGCAACCCTGACAACTCGCCCCTCGCCTCGGCTCACCACGAAGAAGAGGACACCCCTGCGGTGTCCTCGCCCAAGGTCGGCTTCCTGCCGATCGAGACCAACTGGTTCGACCGCCTGTTCATCTCGGTGGTGATCTGGGTCGCGCTTTCGCTGTTCTGGTTCCGCTTTGTCGAACCCTTGGGCCTGAGCATCTGGATTTCAAACGCAATCGCGCTGGCCTTGGCCGTGCTGATCATTACGAAAGGCTGATTTCATGAAATCATTGGTCATGGAGCGCAAGATGGAGCTGTCATTGCGCGATTTCCCCGAAATCTCTAAGGCCGAAGAAACCCTTGGCCCCCGTGATGTGCGGATCAAGCTGCATACGGTCGGCATCTGCGGATCGGACGTGCATTACTATACCCACGGCAAGGTTGGCCCCTTTGAGGTCACCGAACCCATGATCCTTGGCCATGAGGCCGCAGGCACCGTGATTGAGGTTGGATCGGCCGTCAGCCATCTGGCCATCGGTGATCGGGTCTGTATGGAGCCGGGCATTCCCGACCCCACTTCCAAGGCTGCGCGTCTGGGGATGTACAACATCGACCCCGCCGTCCGGTTCTGGGCCACGCCCCCTGTTCACGGTGTCCTGCGCCCCACTTGCGTGCATCCCGCCGATTTCACCTTCAAGCTGCCCGACAGCGTCAGCATGGCCGAAGGCGCAATGGTGGAACCCTTGGCCGTGGGCGTTCACGCGGCCACCAAAGCGCGGGTCAAACCGGGCGATGTGGCTGTGGTCTTGGGCGCTGGCCCCATCGGCTTGGTCACAGCTTTGTCCGCGTTGGCCGCAGGCTGTGCGCGGGTCTTTGTCACCGATCTGGCCGACAAAAAGCTTGAGATCGCCGCCAGCCTCTCGCCCGCGATCACGCCCGTCCATGCCACGAAACAAGACCTGACCGCCACCGTCATGGCCGCCACTGAAAACTGGGGCGCGGATATCGTGTTTGAGGCCACCGGTGCCCCCAAAGCTGCCGCTGGCGTCTTCCAGCCTCTGGCCCCCGGTGGCTGCGTGGTCTTTATCGGCGGACAGGCCGACCCCATCGCCTATGACGCGGGCGCCGCAATGGTCCGCGAAGCGCGGGTCGAGAACATCTTTCGCTACGCCCATGTCTTCCCCCGCTGCGTGGGGATGCTGGCCAGCGGGGCCATCGACGTGAAACCGCTGATCACCCGCAAATTCGACTTCAACGACTCTGTGCGCGCCTTCGAGATCGCCGCCTCGGCCCCTGTGGCTGATGTGAAAATGCAGATCGAACTGCCGCAATAAGGAACGACCCAAATGGCTCAGGTAAAAATCGACAACGTGATCAAGCGCTACGGATCGGTGCAGGTGATGCACGGGGTCAACGTGGATATTGATGACGGAGAGTTCGTGGTACTGGTCGGCCCTTCGGGCTGCGGCAAGTCCACGTTGCTGCGGATGCTGGCGGGGCTGGAAGAGATCAGCGACGGCGCGATCAGCATTGGCGATCGGGTGGTCAATGACGTCCCCCCGAAAGAGCGCGACATCGCCATGGTGTTCCAAAGCTACGCCCTTTACCCGCACAAGACCGTCTACGACAACATCGGCTTTCCCCTGAAAATGGCGGGCCGTGACAAGTCCGAGATTGACCAGAAGGTGCGCGGTGCGGCCGATATTCTGGACCTGACCAAGTACCTCAAGCGCTACCCCAAAGAGCTGTCCGGCGGACAGCGCCAGCGCGTCGCCATGGGCCGTGCCATCGTGCGCGATCCGCAGGTGTTCCTGTTCGATGAGCCTCTGTCGAACCTTGATGCCAAACTGCGCGTCACCATGCGGGTCGAGATCAAGGAACTGCACCAGCGCCTTGGCACCACCATCGTCTACGTGACCCACGACCAGATCGAAGCCATGACCATGGCTGACAAGATCGTCGTAATGCGTGATGGGCGGGTCGAACAGATCGGTGCGCCGCTGGATTTGTATGATAACCCCGCGAATGTCTTTGTGGCGGGCTTCATCGGCTCGCCTTCGATGAACTTTATCCACGGGCAGATCGTGACCGATGGGGGTGTGCGCCAGTTCCGCTCTGACAGTGGCTTGCTGCTACCCCTGCCACAGACCGCGCTGCCTGACGGGCACAAGGTCACCTATGGCATCCGCCCCGAGCATATCGCCATCGGCAATCACGGCGTGCCTCTGCGGGTGGTCGTGGTGGAACCGACCGGGTCGGAAACGCAGGTCTTTGCCAAACACGGCGGGGATTTTGTGGATGCGCTGGTCAAGGATCGCTTCAAAGCCGCCCCGAATTCCGAGGTCCGCTTTGTGATCGATCCGGCCAACGTGCACCTCTTTGACCGCACCACCGAGCAGCGCCTCTGACCTGACGACGGGGCGCTGAGATACGCGCCCCGCAGCACCAAAGGAAAGCCAATGCCCCAAGCCGTAATCTTTGACCTCGACGGGTGCCTTGTGGACAGCGAGCCCCTCTCGATCGGGGCGATTGCCGAAGAAATCAGGGATATGGGCGTCACAGACGTCACCTATGATTACATTCGGGACCGCTTCTTAGGGGTCTCGATGCAGGTGATCTGCCAGCATGTGGCCGAGCAAACCGGCAAGGCCTGCGCCGAGGATTTCGTGGATCGGGTCGAAACGCGCCTCTTTGCACGATACGCCACCGACCTGCGCCAGATTGACGGGGCGGCGGCCATGCTGGACGACCTGAAGGCGAAGGGCATTCCGGTGGCCATCGCTACGGGTGGTTCCATCCGCCGGATGCATGAGACCCTGCGGATCTCAAAACTGGCCCCCTATTTCACCGGCACCGCCTTTAGCGCCGATCAGGTGGCGCAAGGAAAACCCGCGCCTGATCTGTTCCTCTTTGCTGCCCAAGAGATGGGCGTGGACCCCGCCGCCTGCGTGGTGATGGAGGATTCGCCCCACGGCGTCCAAGGCGCGCGCGCTGCGGGCATGCGGGCGGTCGGCTTTGTCGGCGGCAGCCATCTGGCCCCCATGCGGGACAGCCACCGCGATCTGCTGCGGTCGAAAGGGGCGGGCATCGTCTGCCAGACCATTCCCGAAACCCTGACCGCTTTAATGCTTGAATGACGGGCTGACTTGTATGACAAATTCGACCGTATCTTGTAGCAACGTTGAACGAGTGAGACAGCCATGAGTTATCTGGGCTTGGATCTGGGAACCTCTGGCCTGCGGGCCTTGCTGGTGGATGCGGATGGCCAGCCCATCGGCGCGACCGAGCGGGACTATCCTCTGTCTCATCCTCACGCAGGTTGGTCAGAACAGGACCCCGCCGACTGGATAGCCGCGCTGGATTCCGCTGTGGAGGAATTGCGCGCCACCTATCCGCAGTTCGCGGACCTACGCGGGATCGGCGTTGCAGGCCAGATGCACGGGGCCACCTTGCTGGACGCCAGCGACACGGTCCTGCGTCCGTGCATCCTGTGGAACGACAGCCGGTCACACGCCGAAGCCGCCGCTTTGGACCGGACCGAGAAGGTTCGCGACCTGTCGGGCAACATCGTCTTTCCGGGCTTCACCGCCCCGAAACTGGAATGGGTCCGCACCCATGAGCCCGAAATATTTGAGCGCATCGCCAAGGTGCTGCTGCCCGCCGCCTATCTGAACCTCTATCTTACGGGCGATCATGTGGCCGATATGTCCGACAGCGCAGGCACCTCTTGGCTGGATGTGGGGCAACGTTGCTGGTCCGATGATCTGCTGGCGCTGGGACATATGCGCCGCGACCAGATGCCCCGCCTTGTCGAAGGGACCGAGGCCGCAGGCACCCTGCGCCCCGCCCTTGCACAGCGTTGGGGCCTGTCGCAGACCGTGACGGTCGCGGGCGGCGCGGGCGATAACGCGGCGGCGGCCTGCGGGATCGGTGCCTTGAACGAAGGGCAGGGATTTGTCTCGCTCGGGACATCGGGCGTGTTGCTGGCCGCAAGGGACGGCTACGCGCCTGCGCCTGAAACTGCCGTGCATACCTTTTGTCATGCGGTGCCGGGGCGCTGGTACCAGATGGGGGTGATGCTGTCGGCGACCGCAAGCCTCAACTGGTTCTCACGGATCACAGGCTGCAAACCCGCCGACCTGACTGCCGAGCTTGGCCCCGATCTGCATCGCCCCGGCACGGTGCGGTTCCTGCCTTACCTATCAGGCGAGCGGACGCCCCATAACGATTCAACCGCGCGGGGGCTGTTCTCGGGCCTTGGGTCGGGCACGGGCCGGACCGATATGACCCGCGCCATTCTGGAAGGGGTGGCCTTTGGCCTGCGCGACAGCTTTGAGGCCCTGCGCGCCACCCATGCCTCATTGGACGAGTTGATCGCCATCGGTGGCGGCACCCGCTCGCCTTATTGGCTGCGGCTGATCGCGACGGTTCTGGACACGCCCTTACGCCTGCCCGAATCCAGCGAGTTTGGCGCCGCCTTGGGCGCAGCCCGTCTGGCAATGGTGGCCACTGGCCAAGGGGATGAAGAAAGCGTGATGACCCCGCCCCATCTGTCCGCGCCAATCCTGCCGGTCCCAGAGACCCGCGCCGCCTTTGACGAAGCCTATGAGAGCTTTCGTCAGGCTTACGCTTGGCAGTCAAGCAGGCCCATGTGATGGCGGCAACCCGACAAAAATCATAGGAAAAGACCGCGAAAAACGCCACTTCGGTTTCCCGTCGGTCGAATCCTATGATTTTCCATCACATTTCCTTTACACGAGTAAAAGACTCACCTATTAGCCCTGCCCAGAGCCAGCCAATTCATGTGCACGCCAGCATAACAAGTAGTTACGTGAGCGACCATGAAAGAGGATATCCTGTCCGTCCCCGCGCGCACCACATCGCGGAAATCGGCAACCATCGGCGACATGCTTGGCGCATCTCTGGCCGCGGCCTGCTTTGCCACCGCAGGGGCCAGCAGCGCCTATGCCCAGAATGAAATCGTTCTGCCCACGGTGAACGTAGAGACCACCGAAGAGGCCCCCGCTGCCCCTGCGACGCCGCGCCGGACCACCAACACCCGCCGTGCCGCAGCGCCCGCAGCACCGCAGACCTGTACGCCGGAACTGGCGGGCACCCCCGTCTGTGCCGCACAAGAGGCCGCCGAAGCCCAAGCCGCTGCAGAAGCCGCTGCCGCCGCCCGCGCCGAGGCGCTGGCCAGCGCAGGCACCAACCCCTTTGCGGACCCTGACGCGCCATTCAAAGCGGACACCCTTTCGAACAGCAAACTGCCCGGCCAGATTCTGGACACCCCCCGCACGGTGACCGCGATCACCAAAGAAGTGCTGGACACCACCGGCGTCCGTGAGATTGCTCGCAGCACGCCCGGTATCTCGCTTGGTTTCGGTGAGGGCGGCAACAGCTACGGCGACAACCTCTATATCCGTGGCTTCAAGGCCAACAACGACATCTATCTGGATGGCGTGCGTGATCCGGGCATCTCGGTCCACGAGACCTTCGCGACCGAGCAGGTCGAGATCGTCAAAGGCCCCGCCAGCACCGTAGGCGGTCGTGGCACCGCAGGCGGCGCACTGGATGTGGTCTCGAAAAAGCCGCAGGACGTGGACTTCAACAAGGTCACGACCGAAATGACCAGCGCAGGCACCAAACGCGCCACCGCTGACGTGAACCGCGTTGTGAATGACCGCTTTGCCTACCGTCTGAACGGTATGTGGCAGGACGGCGAAGTCGCGGGTCGTGACGGTGTAGAAGATGACCGTCTGGGTGTCGCACTGGCCACCCGCTATAAGGCGACCGATCAGCTGACGCTGGAGTTCGACTACAGCTACACCGAGCTTGAAGGCAAACCCGACTGGGGCGTGCCCTACATCGGAACCCGTGGTCCTGTGACCTCATTGGGTGTGGATCGTGATACATGGTACGGCCTTGCGGACCGCGATTTCCAGAAAACCACCCAGTCGGTCGGTACTGCCCGCGCGAAGTACGAATTCGACAACGGCATGAGCCTGACCAACACCCTGCGCAAATCCAGCTCGGTTCTGGATTATATGGCTTCGGTTCCCAGCGGCATCACCACCAACGGCTCGACCGATCCCGATGACTGGCTGGTCGCCGTGTCGAACAAGTCGGTCTATCAAGAGACCGATGTGCTTTCGAACACCCTTGAACTGGGCGGCGAGCAGTTCATTGCAGGGCGCAAGCACACCTTGGCCTTTGGTCTGACCTTCAGTCAGGAAGACGTGCGCAAGTTCGGCTATGACAACCTGACCTCCGAAGACTATCAGGCCCCCACTGGCATTCGTGGCTGTGCGGTTTCGGCCACCAACCCCGACCAAGAAGCGGCGGGCTGCTGGACCGGTCAGGACCCCGAACGTGCCTCGGACGGGACCACCACCGGCGTGCGCACCCGTTCGGCCTACATCATGGACACGGTTGAACTGAACACCCAGTGGCAGGTCAACGGCGGTCTGCGTGTGGACGAATACGAGATCACCCGCGAAAGCGGCAGCGGTACCTCGGCCACCAAGTATGAGCGCACCGACACCATGTGGAACTGGAACGCGGGTGTGGTCTTCAAACCTGCGGAAAACCTCAGCTTCTACGGTGCGGCGGCAACCTCGACCACGCCGATGGGGTCCGAGATCGCCTCGGGCGGCGGCTTTTACGGCGGTCTGGACGAAAGCGGTCAGGACCTGAAGCCTGAGCAGTCGCTCTCGCTGGAACTGGGTGCAAAGTACCAGTTCAACGACGATCTGCTGCTGACCGCGGCCCTGTTCCAGACCACCCGCGACAACGCGCGTGAGGACATCGGCCCCCGTGGTTCTGCGGTGACCAGCGACACGCTGAAGTATAAGATCGAAGGTCTTGAACTGGGTGTCGCAGGCCGTGTGGGCGAGAAAGTTGGCCTCTTCGGCGGTGCCACATGGATGCGCAGCGAAGTGCTGGAAAGCGATGACGACACGAATGTGGGTCGCAATCTGGCCAACATCGCACACGCGCAGTTCAACCTGCTTGGCACCTACGACATCACCGATGGTCTGATGCTGGGTCTGCGCGCCAACTTCCAAGGGGAAAAAGACCTTGGCGGCACCGTGCCCAACGGCAAGGAACTGCCCGAAGCATGGACGTGGGATCTGGTTGGGTCTTACGACATCACCGACGCGGCAGAGGTGCGTTTCGGCGTCACCAACCTGACCGATGTTGTCTACTACGACACCGCGTACCGCTCGGGTGATCCGTTCACCTATGTGGCTCCGGGTCGCGAGTTCTCGGTGGCGGTCGACTTCCGCTTCTGATCCCTCGACGGATTTCCCTCAGGTGGGCTGCCCTTTTCAAAGGGTGGCCCGCCCCCGTTTCCCCCTTCTGAAAGGCCAGCCCATGCTGATCACCATTCCAAACGTGCTAACCAAGGCAGAGGTCGCCCATTGCCGCGGGCTGCTGGATGCGGCCGACTGGCTGGACGGCAAAACCACCGCTGGCGCCCAATCGGCACAGGTAAAGAACAACCAACAGCTAGAGCCGACCGGCGACGTGGCCCAGAAGATCGGCCAGTTCATCCTGCAAAAGCTGGGGCAGACGCCGCTGTTTGTCTCGGCCGCCCTTCCGAACAAAATCCTGCCGCCCATGTTCAACCGCTATGCCAGCGGCGAGACATTTGGCCTGCATGTGGACAACGCCATCCGTGTGAACCCCCTGACCCAAGAGCGTCTGCGCACGGATCTGTCCATGACCCTGTTTTTCAGCGAGCCCGACGAATACGACGGCGGCGAGCTGTACATCGAGGACTATTACGGCACCAAAGAGGTCAAGCTGCCCGCAGGCGACATGGTGCTGTACCCCTCGACCAGCCTACACGAAGTGCGCCCTGTGACACGCGGGGCGCGGGTGTCCTCGTTCTTCTGGCTGCAAAGCATGGTCCGCTCGGACGAGCATCGCCGCGTGCTGTTCGATCTGGACCAGACCATTCAATCGCTGGCCGAGCGCCATGGCGCGGATGACCCCGAGGTCGTCAAGCTGACCGGCATTTATCACAACATGATCCGCATCTGGGTAGACACCTGATATGAAACGCATTTTCTTTGTGGCCGCTGTGTTGGCCACCCTCTTCGCCACCCGCAGCTTTGCAGCCGAACTGGCGCTATTTGATCCCCAAGCCCTGCCTGCATGGGCCAAGCCTGTGTATTTCGATCTGCTGACCTGGCTGGAAGAAGGCGCGCAGGATCACATGTCCCCCGTGGGCATGTTCATGGCCGCCGACTGGGTGGTGAAGGCCGTGATGCTGTCGCTGGCTTTTGCCTCTGTGGTCACATGGGTGATCTTTCTGGGAAAGATGGCGGCTCTGGCACTGGCGCACGTGTCGCTACGGACCAACTATCGCCGCCTTGACCGTGCCGCAGGCTTTACCGCCGCCCCGCGTCTGACCGGCGTTCTGGGCCGGATGGCGGATGCTGCCCGCCGTGAAAAATCCCTGTCCCATGATGTGGCCGCAAGCAGCGCCGCCGGCATCAAAGAGCGGGCATCCTCTGTGCTGATGCGGATCGAGGCTGGCAGCGCCCGCCGCATGTCCAGCGGCACCAGCGTTCTGGCCAACGTCGGCGCGACCGCGCCGTTTGTGGGTCTGTTCGGCACGGTTTGGGGCATCATGAACAGCTTTATCTCGATCGCGGAAAGCCAGACCACCAATCTGGCCGTTGTAGCCCCCGGTATCGCCGAGGCGCTGCTGGCCACCGCAATCGGTTTGGTCGCGGCGATCCCTGCTGTGATCTTCTACAACGTTATCACCCGCAGCCTTGGCGGTTATAAAGTGATGCTTGGGGATGCCAGCGCCTTGGTGGAACGGACCCTTAGCCGTGATCTGGACGCCCGCCGTCCTGCGCCGCAGGCGGACGATCTGCCCGCAAACGCTGTTCTGGCGGCGGAATAACCCATGGGTGCGCGTCTTTCCGATACGGACGATCTGGCCGAGAACCACGACATCAACATCACGCCGTTCATCGACGTGATGCTGGTGCTGCTGATCATCTTCATGGTGGCAGCGCCTCTGTCCACCGTGGATATCCCTGTCGAGCTGCCCGTGGCCGTGGCCGAACCGCCCACGCGTCCCTCTGATCCGGTGTTCATCACCATCCAAGAGGATCTGAGCCTGTCGGTCGGTGAGATCGGCATCACTCTGGATGATCTGGTCATGGAGGTGGGCATTGCCACCATGCTGAAGCGCGACACGCGGCTTTACATCCGCGCCGATGCCTCGGTCCCTTATGGTGAGTTGATCAAGGTGATGAACAAGCTCACCTCTGACGGCTATCTGAAGGTTGGCCTTGTGGGGCTGGACCCTGCCAGCGCCGGACCCGAGGCAGCCGAAGCAGCAGGCGCAATCCCTGCTAAGGCAGAGTAATCATGTCACTGGCTGATCCCGTTTCCCGCCCTGCCCCGCTGCTATGGTTCGGGGCGATTGTCGCTGGCGTTGGTCTGCATGTGGGGGCCGCTGCGGCGGTATTCTCGCAAGTGGAAGCAACGCCGCCTGTGGTCCAGACCCAAGAGGCATCTATTAAGGGGGCGATGTTCTTTGACCTCTCGGACATCATCGCCGCGCCGGAAAACGCGGGCGAGGATGCCGCCGCAGTGGCCGCAGTCGAGGACGCGCCCACGGTGACCGAGAGCGCCGAGGCCGTGGACCCCGCCAAAGCCGCTGATGAGCCGATCCTGAATCAGGTGCCCTATGAGGTTGAGGATGATGAGCTGAAATTCGGCGTCGCCAGTCCCGAACCTGCAGCAGACACCGAAGAGATCGCCCATGAGACCGCGACCGAATTCGACGAAGAGCAAATCTTGGCCGAAAGTCAGGTCGGGTCCGAGGCCCGCGATGCCTCGGCCGGATCGATGTCGGGCGTAGATGCGCCGGAGGTGGCGGAAAAGGCACAGGCCAAGTCCGAAGGTCTATCGGCCAAGGCCACCGCCGAGATTATGGACTGGCAAAAAGACGTGGTGCTGCGCATCGGCAAGGCGCGCAAGTACCCCAACGAGGCGCGAAAGCAGAAGATCACCGGCACCGTCCGCGTTCGCTTTGCCATCGACCGGTATGGCAATGTGCTGTCGCAAGAAGTGGCGGAAAGCAGCGGCCATACGGTGCTGGACAATGCCGCGCTGAAGGTGCTGGCCGATGTGGGCAAGCTGCCCACTCCGCCCCATCACCTGCAAGGGGACAGCTTTACCTTGATGGTGCCGCTGAACTACCAGTTCAAGTGAACACATTCTGGCGAGATGTCGGCCAACGTCCGGCATCCCGCCAGCATCATGGCAATCTCGAATTCATCTTGCAAAAGGCGCAGCACATGGGCCGCGCCTGCTGCCCCAGCCACAGCCAGCCCGTGGATGACGGGCCGCCCAACCATCACCGCATCGGCCCCCAAGGCGATAGCCTTGAAGATATCCACCCCGCGCCGGATACCGCCGTCCATCAAGACCATCGCGTTGGGACCAACCGCCTGACGGATGGCGGGCAAGGCGCGTAAGCTGGCAATCGCGCAATCCAGCACCCGCCCGCCGTGGTTCGAGACAATCACCCCAGCGGCCCCTGCCTTCATCGCCAGTGCTGCGTCATCAGGGTGCAGGATGCCTTTCAGGTAGATCGGCAAGGGCGCATTGTCCAACAGCCACTCGATATCCTTCCAAATAGGGACGATATGGGCGATCCGGTCAAAAATGGCGCTTTCCCCTTCGCCCAAAGGCGCAAAATTCGGCTGCGGCTGGTCGGTCAGGTTCACCGCCCGTGCGCCGTTTGGCAGGGCAAAGCCGCTCTCGATCTCCGCATCGCGGACACCGTTCACGGGCGCATCAATGGTCAGAACCAGCGCCTGAAACCCCGCCCAAGCGGCCCGCTGGCACAGGGCCAAGGTCGCCTCGCGCGTGGTTTGCCAATATAGCTGGAACCACAGACAGCTGGGGCCATTGGCGCGGACATCCTCCATCAAAGTGGCCGATTGTGCGCTGAGGGTCATCAACGCACCTTGCGCCGCTGCGGCCTTGGCGGTGGCAATCTCGCCCTCTGGGGTCAGCAGGGTCTGGTAGGCAAAAGGCGCGACGATCAACGGATGGCTAAGACGCAAATTACCAACCCGCGCCTGCGCCGTACCCCCGCGCAAATCCCGCAGATGACGCGGAATGACCGAGACCTGCCCGAACGCCTCTTGATTGGCCGCCAAAGTCGTCTCGGCCCCCGCACCGGCCAGAAAATAGGCGGCAAGACGCGGGGACAGGGCCGCGCGGGCGGCCTCTTCATAGGCGGCAAGGGTAGGTAGAAGATCTTCGGTCATGACACGCGGCTCTTGTGGCAAATAATTCGGGCGTGCCGACTTGGGCTAGGGCCGCGAAGGGCCATGGCTTCGGCATCTGGCGCTGGTCGCGCCGGCTGGATTCGCACCCTAGCAGAAATCGCAGCGCGTCAAAGGCACAAGTGACCGCGCCACTTCGCTTGCACCTGACCCGCGCACCAGCCACAAATCACGCGATTTTCGGTGAACTTGCGGCAAAGGCTCTGCTATGCCTGAGGTCTGATGGGGCCAATGATCGAAGGTCAGGAAATGCAAAACCAAAAAGGGCGCGCTTGCCGCTGGCATGTGGACGGGCTGGTCTATGAAGGACTGGAATGGGGCGAGACCGGCGGCCTGCGGATCCTTGCCCTGCACGGCTGGATGGACCACGCCGACAGCTTTGCCGAACTGGCCCCGCGCCTGACAGGCTGCCACGTTGTGGCACTGGACCTCTCGGGACAAGGCCTCAGCAGCCACCGCGCCGCCCACGCCACCTATAACATCTGGGATGACCTGCCCCAGATCGCCGGAATTCTGGACCAAATGCGCTGGACGAACTGCGTCCTGATGGGCCATTCCCGCGGCGCGAACATCGCCAGCCTCTTCACCGCCGCACAACCCCATCGGGTCACAGCACTGGTGGCACTGGACTCACTGATCTCCGAACCCTCGGGAAAATCCATCGTCGAGACCCTGCGCGCCTTCGTCGAAGACACCCGCGCCGCCACCAACCGGCCCCTGCGCCACTTTCCCAGCCGCGCAGACTATGTCGCCCGCCGCAGCGCACGGGGGAACAGCCATGCCACCTCAACCGCTCTGGCCCCTCGCGCCCTGCACCAAACCCCGCGCGGCTACCGCCTGCGCGGCGATGCCCGCATGTTCGCCAGTTCAGCCGTCAAACTCAGCCAGCAACAGGCGGAAACCGTGCTCGCCAGCATCACTTGCCCCGTCCTGAACCTCTGGGCGACTGATGGCCTGAAACAGCGCGGCACCGGCAGCGCAGAACTCGCCAGCCGCGCCGCAGAACTCATGTCCCGATATGAGGCCTTGGACATGGCGGGCGATCACCACTTCCACCTTGATCCCGACGTCGCCGAAAAAATCGCAGCCACTATCCTCGATTTCCTGCACCGCCACCATCTGACCTAGCAATTTGCCCAAAATTCAAGCATCCATTAGTTATGCCGCACGTGCATTGCTGCGTTGCAGAAATTTCCTTTGTCTGAATCGGCTCCAACCGCTAGGTTCAAGAGGTAGACAGCGTCTCTCCTCCTCCCTGACGGTGTCTTGAAAATTCAGGCGGCACACATCTCCTCCTCCCTTGTGTGTCGCCTTTTTCTTTTCCCCCAAGCCCAAAGACCAAAACCCGCTGCCTTCATCTGGGCAAAAATACCACGGGGTGCGGGGCAGAGCCCCGCGAAGGCCAGCCACAAGCGAAACCTCACTCTTTCAGATCACCCGATCCCATCTCGCGGGTGAAAACCGCCATGAAGGCGCGGGCGGCAGGGGACATGGTGCGACCGGGCTGGCGCACCAGTCCGATCCGGCGACGAATACCAAAGTCCTTGATCTCGCGCCGGATCAGACGCTCTGTTGGCAGCACCGCCAAAGTCAGTTCCGGCAGTGCCGTAATCCCGAGCCCCGAGGCAACAAAAGCCCCTGCGGTGGCAAGATGGGCGACCTCGAAACGGGGCGACAGGGGCCGGCCCAACCGCAGGCAGGCGCTGTCCAGCAATTCGCGGACCGAGGTGCCCTGCGCCATGGCGATAAACGGCATCTCGACCAGTTCCGCCCATGTATAGGCGCGATCCTCGGCCAAGGGCCCGTCCGGCGCGCCGATGGCCAGAAACACATCCTCGGTCACCGGCTGGAACGCCAAGCGCGACCGCGTGATCCCCGTTCCAGCCGTAAAGCCAATGTCCGCGCGGCCCGATTCCACCACCTCGATCACGCTTTCAGACAGGGCATCGACAATCTTCAAATCGATCTGCGGATATTCGCTGGTGAACCTCCGCAAGATGCGCGGCAAGAGCGCCGCCGTAACCGAGGGCAGACCCGCGATCGTCAACTGCCCGTGTCGCGCGGACAGATGGGCGTCGAATTCTGACTGAGCATCTTCGGCGGTGTTCACCATCCGCTCGGCGATACGGGCCAGCACCGCACCGCTGGTGGTCAGCACCACATTGCGGGTGTCGCGGTCAAACAGCCGCGTCCCCAGCCGCTCTTCCAATGCGGAAACCTGCCGCGACAGGGCCGATGGCGACAGGCGCAGGGCCTCGGCGGCGGTGCGAAACCCGCCCGTGCGCTGCAGCATCAGCACCGCTTGGTAATCGGCCAAAGAGATATTATTGCGTTTCATGCATCAATTATGCCGAACTTGTCTATTTCCGCAACAGACAAGCCCGCGCAAGATACCCCTGCCCATTAGAGGCACCAAGGGAGGACATTATGAAACATACTTTCGCCGCGCTCATGGGCGCGACCCTGCTGGCGTCGCCGCTGGCCGCTCAGGACAAGGATCTGCTGATCGGCTCGACCTCGGCCTCGTCCAGCCACTACGGCTATTTCGTCGCCGTCGGACAGCTGATCAATGAAAACGCCGAAGGGCTGAAGGCATCGGTCGTAGAGACCGGCGCGACCATGGACAACATCCGCCGCATGGCCCGCGGTCAGGTGGATCTGGGTCTGGTCACCACCAATGCCGTGCAGCACGCGGTCGCTGGCACCAACGCCTTTGACGGCAACGCGCAAGACCTGCGCCTGCTGTGGGTCTACACCAACGCACCTCAGAACGTGATCGTCCGCGCCGATGCGGGCGTGGACAGCCTTGCAGGGCTGGCGGGCGAGCGCTTTAACCCCGGCATCAAGGGCGGCTCGACCGAAGCCACCACCGAGGCGGTCTTCAACACCCTTGGCCTGTCGGCGGACTACGTGCGCGGCTCGACCACGGATATTGTCGGCGCGATCAAGGACAACCGCGTTGCGGGCTATGTGAAATCGGGTTCGGGTCAAAAGCTGGACGGCTCGACCATGGATATCGCCGTCTCCACAGAGATTGCCGTTCTGGGTCTGTCGCCCGAACAGGCTGACACCCTGCGGGCCAAGATGCCTGATATCTCGGTCGTCGATATCCCCGCCGGCGCGGCAGAAGGTATTCCTGCCTACAGCACCTGGGCCTTTGGCGTCGGCGTTGCGGCTCCTGCCAGCATGGACGATGACACCGCCTACAAGATCGTCGCGGCGATCATGGCCGATGACAGCGCACAGGCCAACGCGATGGCCAGCCTGAAGGGTGCCGATCTGGCCCAGATGACGCTGGATTATGGCACCGTGCCCCTGCACCCCGGCGCTCTGCGCTGGTTTGAAGAGCAAGGCATGGACGTGCCTGCCAAACTGAAGGCGCAGTAAAATGCGTTTTGCGAACTTCCAGACCGTTCAGAAGGGGTTGGCGATCCTTGTCGGCGCCTTTGTCTTCTACACCGCCGCCACCGGCCCGTTCGAGGGGCTGATCCAGCGGGCGCTGTTCCTGATGCTTGTGACCGCTCTGGGGTTCGCGCTTTATCCACTGGGGGCTGGCAAAAGCTGGCGTCCGGTGGGCATGGCAATTGACCTTGCGCTCTGCGCCGCCACGCTGGCGGCGGGCGGCTATATCATCGTGAACTACGATGAAATCATGACCTCGCTGCCGTGGGCAACGACACTGGACAAAGCCCTGACCGTGGGACTGGTCATGGCCGTATTGGAGTTGGGACGGCGCACCGTGGGGCTGATCTTTCCGGTGCTGGTGCTAGCAGGCATCGCCTACGCCCTTTTCGGAGACCTGCTACCCGGTGCCCTGCGCCATCGCGGCTTTGACGCCGCCTTCGTGACCGAGACGATTTTCCTAGGCGATCTGGGCATCTGGGGCATGCTGACCGGCGTTGCCGCCACCGTCATCGCGGCATTTGTCCTGTTCGGTGCGTTGCTGCTGCATTCGGGCGGCGGGCAGGCGTTTATGGATCTGGCCATGCGTCTTGGGGGCCGCCAACCGGGAGGCGCGGCCAAGATTGCCACCATCGCCAGCGGGCTGTTCGGGATGATTTCCGGCTCGGCTGTGGCGAATGTGGCGACCACCGGCAACTTTACCATCCCCATGATGATCCGCCTTGGCTATCCCCGCCCCTTCGCCGCCGCGGTTGAGGCCGTGGCCTCGACCGGCGGGCAGATCGCGCCACCGATCATGGGCGCCGCCGCCTTTGTCATGGCCGAGATTTTGGGCGTTCCCTACACCACCATCATTCTGGGCGCGATTGTTCCTGCGGTCCTGTTCTATGCCTCGGTCTTTGTGACAGTGCATTATGTGGCCGTAAAACGCGGGCTGGCCGTGGTCCCGTCCGAGGAACTGCCCGCATGGAACACCATCCTTGCGCCCCGCCGCGTGGCCCCGATCCTATGCGCCCTTGGCGGGCTGGGGATCGGCATCTGGATGGGACGCTCGATCGCGACGGCTGCTTTTTACGGAGTGGTCGGCCTGCTGATCGCCTTTGTGGCCACCGAATGGAACCGCCTGTCCCCGCGCCAGATGATCGGCAAGATCATCGACGGGCTTGAGGATGCGGGCAAAGGGCTGGTCATCATCGGGGTGCTGCTGGCAGGGGCGCAAATCCTTGTGTCGATGATCAACCTGACGGGGATCGGGGTGACTTTGTCTTCGCTGATCGTCTCGCTGGCCGGGGATAGCGTGCCGCTGGTGGCGTTGATTGTGGGTCTGGTTTGCCTGATCATGGGTATGGGTCTGCCCACCACTGCTGCCTATGTGCTGGTGGCCGCTGTGCTGGCCCCTGCCATGACCGCTGTGGGCGTCGATCCGCTGGCCGCGCATCTGTTTGTCTTCTACTTCGCCACCATTTCGGTCATCACGCCACCGGTCTGCGTCGCGGTCTTTGTGGGATCAGGGATTGCCAACACCAACTGGCTACCTGCCGCGGGCCAAGCGGTGCGCCTTGGCGCGGTGACCTATCTGGTGCCCTTCCTGCTGGTCCTTTACCCCGGCATGCTGTTGCAAGGCGGACCTCTGGCCATTGCC
Organism: Donghicola tyrosinivorans; assembly: GCF_003003355.1. GTDB lineage: Bacteria > Pseudomonadota > Alphaproteobacteria > Rhodobacterales > Rhodobacteraceae > Donghicola > Donghicola tyrosinivorans. Next base: position 87,946 of record NZ_PVTQ01000010.1, on the reverse strand, counting down.
GAGGCGATCTTGGGCGGCATCGCCCTTGTGATGGCTGTGCCTGCGTTGCTGGTTGGCGTGTCGCTGACCGGCACCCGTGCGCTGGACATCGCGATCCTGCTGGTGGTGATCGGTCTGGCCCTCTGGCCGAACCCCGTCACCCCCGTTCTGGCACTGGCCCTGTTCTTTGGCGCGACCAAATTCGGCAAACAAGGAAAAGGAGCGCTGGCATGACCTTCCGCATCGGATGTGGCGCAGGGTTCCAAGGGGACCGGATCGATCCCGCGCAGGATCTGGCTGAACGGGGCGGGCTGGATGTGCTGGTCTTTGAATGTCTGGCCGAGCGGACCATCGCGCTGGCCCAACAGGCCAAACTGGCCGATCCCGCTACGGGCTATGATCCGCTGCTTGAGGCACGCCTGCGGGCCTGCCTGCCCGGTTGCGCCCAGAATGGCACCAAGATCATCACCAATATGGGCGCAGCCAACCCCCTTGCGGCGGCGAAACTCGCCCAAACCATTGTCGCGGAACTGGGGTTATCCCTGCGCGTCGCGGCAGTGACCGGCGACGATGTGTCGGACCGGATCGCGGGCTATGCGCTGGATGAAACGGGTGGATTGGCAGAGGCCTTGGGCACGCGGCTGGTGTCCGCCAACGCCTATATCGGGGTCAAAGGGATCATCGCGGCGTTGGACCAAGGGGCCGATATCGTCATCTGTGGCCGCGCCTCTGATCCGGCGCTGTTTCTGGCGCCGATGGTGCATCACTTTGGCTGGTCCTTGGACGATTTCACCCGCCTCGGGCGGGGTACGCTGGTGGGGCACCTGCTGGAATGCTCGGCCCAAGTCACTGGCGGGTATTTCGCCGATCCGGGCGTTAAGGATGTGCCCGATCTGGCCAACATCGGCTTTCCGCTGGCCGAGGTGTCCGAGGACGGCAACGCCGTGATCACCAAACTGGACGGGACCGGCGGGCTTGTCAGCCCCGCCACCTGCACCGAGCAGTTGCTCTATGAAATCCACGATCCCGCCGCCTACCTGCAACCGGATGTGATCGCTGACTTCTCGGGGGTGACGCTGACGCAGGTGGGGCCGGACCGCGTGGCGGTCAAAGGCGCTGACGGGCGTGCGCCCACGGGGCGGCTCAAGGTCTCGGTCGCCTATCGCGACGGATGGCTTGGCGAGGGGCAGATTTCCTATGCAGGCGCAAATGCCCGCGCCCGCGCCGATCTGGCCGCGCAAATTCTGGACCAGCGCCTGACCCAGCCCCAGATCAGCCAAAGGCTGTCACAGGTCATCGGCACCGACAGCGATGTGCGTCTGCGCTATGCCACCCGCTGCGCCGACAAAGCCACCGCCGAGCGTGTCGCCCAAGAGGTCGAGGCCCTTTACCTCTGCGGTCCCGCTGCGGGCGGCGGGGTGACCAAGACGGTGAAAGAGATCATCGCCATCGCCTCGACCCTGATGCCTGCGGGCTTTGTACCCACCCGCGCCAACCTGTTGGAGAGTGCCGATGAAGCTGCATGACCTTGCCCACGGCCGCACCGGCGATAAGGGCGATACCTCCAATATCTCGGTCATCGCCTATCGGGCGCAGGATTTCGACCGCCTGCTTCAGGCGGTGACCACAGCCCGCGTCGCTGCCCATCTGGGTCAACCGGTTGGGGCCGTGACGCGCTATGTCCTGCCGCAACTGGGGGCGATGAATTTCGTTATTCGCGGGGCTTTGGCGGGGGGCGTGACCCGATCACTGGCATTGGATGCCCACGGGAAATGCCTGTCCTCGGTCCTGCTGGACATGCCCTTGCCTGACCTAGACTAGCCCGTACAGCAGCGGCACCAGCACCATCGCGGCCAATGCGACAGTCTGCACGGCGATCATCGCGATGGCCGTGCCGCCCACATCTGCCAACTTCGCGATCGAGGTTTTCATGCCCACCGCCGCCACCGCTGTGACCAGCAAGGCGCGGGACAGGGTGGATGTGACCTCGGTCACCATCTGGGGCACCAAATGGAACGAGTTCAACGCTGCCAGCACCAGAAAGGCCGCCACAAAGCCGGGCAGCAAGGGCGGGCGCTTGCCTGATGAGGCTACCTGACGGCGCATCACCAGCGCACCGATCAGCACCACTGGCGCCAGCATCGTGACGCGGATCAGCTTGACCACGGTGGCCACATCGCCGGTTTCCTCGGACACGGAATAGCCCGCACCCACCACTTGGGCCACGTCATGGATTGTCCCGCCAAGGAACAGGCCAGTCATATGCACATCCAGCCCCAGCCCTTCGGCGATGATCGGGTAGACGATCATCGCAAGGGTCGAGAAGGCCGTGACAGAGATCACGGTGAAGGATAGATCACGCTCGGCCGTGTCGCGGTCCGGCAGGATCGACGAGATCGCCATCGCCGCAGACGCTCCGCAAATCGCCACCGACCCGCCGGTCAGAAACCCGAAGGCGCGATCCTTGCCCACAAACCGCGACAACAGGACCGAGGCCAGAATGGTCATCGCCACGCAGACCCCGATCACCAGCACGAACCCCCAGCCGATCTGCCGCACCATATCAACCGAGACCCGCAGCCCCAGCAGCGCCACCCCGATCCGCAGCATCCCCTTGGCGGCGAAACCGACACCGGGGCCGATGTTTTCATGCTCGGACAGAAAGTGGAACGGGATGCCAAGCAGGATCGCCATCAGCATCACCGGCGCGCCGTAATGGTTCGACAGGAACTGGGCTGCCATCGCCAGAACCATGACAAAGCCCGCACCGGGCGCAAGGATTTTGGCCTGCGCGACCACATCGCGCGGGTTATAGAGGGCTGAGAGAAGGGCGCTCATGAAATGTCCTAGGAAGTTGGCCTTGGTCCGATGCCGCCGCGAGGGCGATCGGACCAAGGGAAAGGCGCGCCACCCCAACGACGGCGCGCCTTAGGGCAATTACTGGATATCGCGGGCGCGATCTGCTTCCAGTTCGGCAGTGGCCTCGGCCACGGCGGTTTGCAGGGCGGCAAAGATTTTCTCGCCGCCGGTCACATTGGCACCGAACCATTCGTAGACGGGCTGAACCGCATCGGCGAAGGCCTGCTTTTCTTCCGGTGTCGGCACATAGAGATCACCGCCACCCGCGACAAAGTCCTTATACGCAGGGATCGACTTGCGCTTGGGCGAGGCAAAAGTGGCCTGTTGCAGCGCATAGAAGCCATCGACCACCACGCGGCGGGCATCCTCGGGCAGGGCCATGAACTTTTCGTTCGACATCCACCACAGAGCGCCCATGTAGGCGTGACCGTCCAGCGTGACATATTGCAGACCCGCTTCGGGGAACTTCATCGACATGATGTCGGTGATACCATTCTTGGTGCCCTCGACCACGCCGGTCTGCAGCGAGGTGAACAGTTCGGGCCACGGGATCGGGGTGGGCGCAGCGCCCAAGGCGCGGACCAGTTCCTGCGGCAGGTCGGCAACCACGGTGCGCATCTTCATGCCTTCCAGATCGGCGGGGGCCTGCACGCGCTTTTTGGTGTTGGCAAAGTTGCGCCAGCCGCCGGTGTTACCGATGGTCATCAGACGGATCGCGCCGCCGGAATCCTCCAGCGCCATATCACGCATGGTGCGGGTGAAATCGCCCGACAGGACCATTTCCGCAATGCGGTCATCCTGCATCACGTAAGGCAGGTCCAGAACCTGAACATAGGGGAACAGACCCGCCGCGCCGCCCGAGGTCGAGATATAGACGTCGATCGAGCCATCGGCCACGCCCTGAAGACACTCGGCCCCGTTGGAACACAGCTGCGTGCCCATGTAGATCTCAACGGCGATGGCCCCGTTCGAGGCGCTTTCGACATAGGATTTAAAGACCTCAAGGCCGTCATAATCCTCATCGTTTTCATTTGAGTTGGCGACGGCGCGGATGGTATAGTCCTGCGCCATTGCGGGGACGGCAAGTGCCGCCGTCATCAGTAGCGTTGCCGCTAATGTCTTGGCTTTCCCGAGCATATTATCCTCCCTAATACTCTGGATTGGTCTTAATTCGCGAAGCCCGTCAAACGGGGGATCGTCATGGACAGCGCGGGGAAATAGGTGATCAGAAAGATCACCACGATCTCGACCGCGAGGAATGGAAGAATGGCCTTTGCGATGGTTGTGACCCTTTCACCGGACACGGCAGAGGCCACGAACAGCACCAGCCCCATGGGCGGCGTTGCGAGGCCGACGGTCAGGTTTACACACATGATGATGGCGAAGTGGACGGAATCCACGCCCATGCCAATGAACACCGGCCCCAGAATCGGCCCCAAGATGATGATCGCAGGGCCTGCGTCCAGAAACATGCCCACGACGAACAAGAGCAGGTTGATCAGGAACAGCAGGATCAGCGGGTTCTGGGTCAGGGTCAGGATGTAATCGGCCATCATCTGCGGCGCGTGCGACAGGGACACCACCGTCTTGAACGACATGGCCGCACCCACCAGCAACAGCACCACCGCCGAGGTCAGCCCCGCCTTGCCAAGCACTTCGGGCAGTTCCGATACCCGCAGGCTGCGCAGAACGAAAAGGCTGATGATAAGCGCATAGGCCACGGCGACGGCTGCGGCCTCGGTCGGGGTGAAGACGCCGCCCAGAATGCCGCCAAGGATGATGACGGGGGTCATTAGCGGAAAGAAGGCCTTCAGGCTGGCCTGCCCCCGCTCGCCCCAAGAGTATTTGCGCGAGGCAACGGGGAAATCGTAGCGATCAGCCATGACCTTGATCAGCAGCATCAGACCAACGCCCACCATCACACCCGGCACCAGACCGGCCAAGAACAAGGCGGCCACGCTTTCACCCATCACATAGGCGTAGATGATCATGATGCCCGAGGGCGGAATGATCGGCCCGATGACCGAACTGGCCGCAGTGATCGCTGCGGCGAACTTGCGGGTGTAGCCCTGTTTCTCCATTGCGGGGATCAGCATGGACCCCAGCGCCGAGGTATCCGCCACAGCCGAGCCCGACAGCCCCGCAAACAGCATCGAGGACAGCACATTCACATGAGCCAGACCGCCGCGAAGGTGCCCCATGAAGGCCTGACTGAACTCGACCAACCGATGGGTGATACCGCCGCGGTTCATAATCTCGCCCGCCAGCATGAAGAACGGGATCGCCATCAGCGGGAAACTGTCCATGCCATTGTAAAGATTGCGATACAGCAGCGTCAGGTCACGCTCTTGCCCGTTCAGCAGCAGCAGAATACCGGGCGCGGCCAGTAGGCCGAAAAAGACCGGCAAGCCGATCATCAGGAACACAAGAAACAGGGGCAGGAACCAGATCAGCATCTTATTCGGCCCCTTGGGTCTGGCCCATATCGATGGGCGGCAGATCGCGGTCAGAGGTCAGTTGGAACAGGTTGCGCAGGATCAGTTCAATATTCACAAGGATCAGTAGAACCACCCCAACAAAGATCGAGGCCATCATCCAGCTGCGCGGCACCCGATACCATGCGCTGAAATCCAGCGCCGTCGGGATGTAAAGAGAGGCCGAGGCAAAACGCCCGCCAAGGCCCGTGACCTCTTTCCAGCCGATCTGTACAGCGACAACCAGCACCGCCAGACTGACCATCAGCAGCACAAGGTTCAGCAAACTGGCCACGCGGCGCGGCATCATCGATGGCAGCACGTCAATCGCCACGAACCCGCCACGGCGGAATGCGGTGGGGGCCATCAGGCCGGTCATCCACAGCATGCAGAACCGCGCGGCCTCATCGGGCCACGGCAGGGCATTTCCCAACACATAGCGGCAGAAGACCTGCAACAGCGTGACCGCAACCATCACCGCAACGGCAAAGATGCCGATCCCGCGACCGACCATCAACAGACGGTCATTGATCCCTGACAGCAGCCGAAGCAGCCCGTCGAATAGCACCATTCATTCCTCCCACCACTGAACAACGCGCCCTCCTCCAAAGGCGCACTGCTGTGGTCAATTCAAATCGATCCTCGCAACGCGCCCGCCAAAGAAAGCCAACGGGTCTCCATATTGCATCGTAGCTTGTAACACTTCGCCGACAATGATCGCGTGATCGCCCGCTTCATGAACCGCGTGGCGGCGACAATCAAAACGGGCAAGGCAGGCGGGCAGCACCGGCACCCCTTCGGCATTCTGATCCAGTTGGGTTCCCAGCAAAGCGCCCGCATCCTTGGCCACTGCCCACGCCAGATCCTGCTGATCAGCGGCCAGAACGTGGATCGCGTAATGCTCGGCCCCTGCAAACAGGGGATAGCGGCGCGAGGCGCGGGCAGGCGACCACAGGACCAAAGGCGGGTCCATCGAGACCGATGAGAAACTGTTGGCCGTGATCGCAACGCACCCCTCGGGCCCGCTGGTGGTGACAATCGTGACGCCAGTTGCAAAGAGACCAAAGGCATCGCGCAGGGCGCGGCCATTGCTTGGCTCTGGCACGAAACTTTGCAGCATCATGCCACCTCACGGCCCAAGGCCGCCTCATACAGTTGGAACCACTGCACGCGGGTCAGCTTGACCTTGCAGGCGTCCGAAATGCTGGCGATCCGGCTAAGTGAATTGGTCCCCAGCACCGGCAGGATTTTCGCGGGGTGCCGCAGCAAGAAGGCCACCGCAATCGCCGCACGGTCCACGCCGTTATCGGCAGCCATCCCATCCATCAGACGGGTCAGCGCCGTGTCAGAGGTCATCAAACTGCCACCGCCCAAGGGCGACCACGCCATGACCGCATCGCGCTGGCGCTGATGAAAGGCCAGATCGCCATCAGTAAAGGGATCAATCCGCGCCAAGGATACCTCGATCTGGTTGGTCACCAGTCGGTTCGTCATGGCGCTTTGCAGCAGTTCCACATCCCACGGACGAAAGTTCGAGACCCCCGCCGCGCGGATTTTGCCCGCCTTGATCAGCGCATCCAAAGCGCCGCCGGTCTCGTCATGGTCCATCAGCGGATCGGGGCGATGGATCAACAGAAGATCGATGTAATCGGTACCCAAATCCCGCAGCGAGCTTTCCACCGAGGCTGCAATATGCGCCGCCGAGGTGTCATAATGCTTGCAGGCCACATCCGCGTATTTGCCGCAAGGGGCGACGATATCGCATTTGGTGACGATCTCCAGCCGCTGACGCAGTGCGGGATCAGCCTTCAGGGCCTGACCCAAAACAGCCTCGGCGGTGTAATCGCCATAGATATCCGCCTGATCCAGTGTTGTGATGCCTTGATCAAGGCAGGCGTCGATCTTGGCGCGGACATGGGCCGCTGAGGTGTCGGGATCATCCCCGATCCGCCACATCCCATAGACCAGACGGGAAAAGCTTAGGTCTTCGGTCAGTGCAACACGTTCCATCAGCGGCGCTCTCCTGCGCCAAGGGGCGTCTGCGGCAGAGCCGCAGGCACGCGGTCCCAGACCCTGTTCAGCTGGCAGGTTTTCATCTGGGGCAGCACGCGGGTGCCAAAGTGCTCGGCCTCATCAATATGGGGATAGCCCGACAGGACGAACGCGCGAATGCCCATGTTTTGCAGCTCTTCCAGCTTGGAAAGCACCTGATCGGTCGAGCCGACAATCGCCGCACCGCAGCCAGAGCGCGCCCGTCCGATGCCGGTCCAGAGGTTGGGCTCGATATAGCCTTCAAGGTCGGCTAGTTCGCGGTTGCGGGCCTGATGGCTGACCCCAAGACTGCCCGCATCCAGCGCCCGTTCACGGATCGCTTTGCCGTAGTCATCATCCAGCTTGCTGGCGATGTAGCGGGCGTATTCTTTGGCCTCGGCCTCGGTGTCGCGCACGATCACATGGCTACGAAAGCCATAGTCCAGCGTGCGCCCGTATTTCTCGGCAGCGGCATTGGCGGCCTTCATGCGGTCGGCGATATCCTCGGATTTCTCGGGCCACATCAGGTAGACGTCGCAATGCTGGCCGCACAGGTCCAGCGCATCGGGGGAATAGCCGCCGAAATACAGCATCGGGCCGTTTTTCTGGTAGGGCTTGGCCGGATCGGTGGTCAGACCTTCGAAATTATAGACCTGTCCCTGATAGGTGATCTGGTCCTGCGTCCACGCCTGCTTGAGGATCTCGACCACTTCGCGCGACCGCTGATAGCGGAAAGAGCTATCCGCCTTCTCTCCCGGAAAATCGGACGAGATGATGTTCACCGTCAGCCGCCCCTGCAGCATGTGATCCAGCGTCGCGATGGTGCGGGCCAGCATGATGGGCTGCATCTCGCCGCAGCGCACAGCGGCCAGCAGGTTGATGCTTTCGGTGATCGGGGCGCAGCCTGCCACAAAGCTTAGGGTGTCCTGCCCCACCTGATAGGACGAAGGGCACAGGATGTTGCCAAAGCCCTGCCCTTCGGCGGTTTTCACAATGTCCGAACAATGCTGCCAAGACGACCGAAGATCGCCATCCGGCACCCCGAGGAACTGATAATCATCCGAGCAAAGCGCCGAGAACCAAGCCACCTCGACCGCATCGAGATCGGCAGATGTTACGGGTACGACCGTCATGATTTCCTCCCCAGAAAGCCTCCGAACTTTCCACTTGCATAGCTTTGTCTTTGATGTAGATCAATGGTGTATCAATTTTTTCCAGAAGCTGGGATCGCGGAGGAGGCGAAAACATGCCGGAAAAAAGCAGGAAATCTGCGAACCGCCCCGACGCGCTGCCGATCTACATGCAGATTTGCGAATTGGTGATCCGCGATATCGCGGCGGGACGCCTGATCGATGGCCAGAAACTGCCGCCCGAAAGGGACTTTGCCAAAGCCCACGGCACCACTGTGCGCACCCTGCGTAAAGCCCTGTTAAAGCTGGAAGAAAAGGGCCTGCTAGAGCGTCGCCAAGGGTCGGGAAACTATGTCAAAGCGGGCGGTCAGGCCCAGTCCGTCTACTCCATGTTCCGCCTTGAACTGGCCGAGGGTGGCGGCGGCCTGCCCACCGCCGATATCCTGTCCGTAGACCACCTGCCTAAAGACCCTGCGCAGCCGAAATACGGCACTTCGGACCACGGAACGCGCTTTCGACGTCTGCGCTATCTGGACGATGTGGTGATCGCAGTTGAGGAAATCTGGCTGGACGCGGACGCCGGTCAAATCCCGCGCGACAAGGTGCAGGATTCGCTTTATCTGACCTACAAACAGACCCTGCAACTGTGGATCACCCGCGCCGAGGATCGGGTGGGAATCGGTCAGGTGCCCGAGTGGGCTCCGCCCGAATTTGCCCTACCCGCTGGCACCACCACCGCCTATATCGAGCGCCTCTCATGGGCCCAAGGCACGCAGGCGGTCGAATTTTCGCGCACTTGGTACGACACGTCCAAGGCGCTCTACGTACAGCGCCTAATCTAAGAACAAGGGAGGAGAACCCATGACCACGGACACGCTGGCCGATTGCGGCACCCGTACCATCACCTATGGCGTCATCGGTTGTGGCATGATGGGGCAGGAACACCTGCGCAACATCGCCCTGCTGGACAACACCACTGTCGGCGCGATCTATGAGCCTGACGCCGAGATGCGCTCGATCGCCCTGAGGTTTGCCCCCGATGCGTTGCTTGTGAACAGCCTAGAGGCGCTGTTGGAAGTGCCCGATCTGGACTGCCTGCTGATCGCCAGCCCCAACTTCTGCCATGTAGAGCAGCTTCAGCAGATCGCGGCCAAGCGGCCCTTGCCGGTGCTGGTGGAAAAACCCCTATTCACCGATCCCGATCATGCCAGCGCAATCAATGACTTTGCCGCCAGCTATCCCGCGCCGGTCTGGGTGGCGATGGAATACCGCTACATGCCCCCCGTTGCCAAACTGCTGCAAGAGGCCGAGGCGGTAACAGGCGGCATCAAGATGCTGACCATCCGCGAACATCGCTTTCCCTTCCTGCCGAAAGTCGGCGCGTGGAACCGCTTCAACCGCTACACCGGCGGGACATTCGTTGAAAAGTGCTGCCATTTCTTTGACCTGATGCGCCTTGCTTTGCAATCGAACCCCGTGCGCGTGATGGCAATGGGAGGCCAAGCAGCGAACCATCTGCATGAAAGCTATGACGGCGAGGCACCCGACATTTTCGACCACGGCTATGTGATGGTGGAATTCGAAAGCGGTGTCCGCGCCATGCTAGAGCTGTGCATGTTCGCCGAAGGCGCCCGCTATCAGGAAGAAATCTCGGCCGTGGGCCCCAATGGCAAGATCGAGGCGCTGGTCCCAGGCCCCGGTCGTTTCTGGCCTGCCCATCTGGGCGCGGCACCTACGCCGCAGGTCATCGTCTCGCCCCGCTATCCCAAAGGGCCGGAAGTGCGCGAGATCCCCGTTGACCCCACAATTCTTGAGGCGGGCGATCACAATGGATCGACCTTCTACCAGCATCAGGGGTTTGTAGAACTTGTGCGCGGACAGCGCGACGCGCCCGAGGTCTCGCTTCAGGACGGGAAATGGGCGGTGATCATGGGGATTGCGGCGCAACGGTCCATGACCGAAGGGCGCGCGGTGCTGATCAGCGAACTGACAGGCGGTGACTGATCCCTGCTTTTCACGGGCAAGGACCAATAGCACAGTCCGGCGGCGCATCACGCGCCGCCCGCAAGACGGCTTAGTCTTTCTTGTTCTTCTCGGCGGCGGCTTTCATCCGCGCCAGCAGCTCGGCCTTGGGAGGCTGCTTGCCATAGGGGTTCTTTTCGGTGCCCTTGGCGTTATGCTCTTTATGGCGCGGCTTGTTGCTGCCCATTCTGGCACCGCCCGATTTGCTGTAATCCATGATCTCTTACCTTGATAGGTTTCTGGCCGTGATCGGCTGCTGGCGGCCTCATGCCCCAATGGCGTGCGCCCCACAAGAGAGCTTTGACGTAAGGCCGCCTCTCTCATAGCGCAATCCGGCCAAAACCCAAAGGCCCGAAGCCAAAGCGCTGCGCGGTCAGACCAGTTCTAACGCGGCCAAAATCACCACGATCAGCATGGATGCGGCCATCGCCTTGTTGATGATCGAATGGGCGCGGGGCGAAAGGTTCAACTGATGCACCTTGATCCCCGCCCACAGCCACAGCAGATGGATCGGCACCCAGATCATGTTCATGATCAGAAACTTGGCCAGCACCTCGGTCCAGTAGCTGTCAGGCAGAAAGCCAAAGCCGGTGTAAAGCGCGGTGTTCACCGCATAGGCTTTGGGGTTCATCACTTGCAGCAGGATACCCCCCGACAGGCCAGGCGGGCTGGCCCGCTGGATGAATGCCAGCTTTGATCCGGCAAAGGCGATGCGGAACGCCAGATAGGCCAGATAGCCGAAGGACAGGGTGAACAGCACCACCCGCAGCCGCGGGTCTGCCAGCACCAGCGCCGCAAGCCCGCTGATCACCGTCAGCCCCACCAAATTGGTGCCCACAAACAGCCCCGACACATAGCGCAGCCCCGCACGCCCGCCGAAACTGGCCCCGACCCCTGCGGTAGACAGCACCCCCGGTCCCGGAGTGATGATCAAAAAGAAAACGGCCAAGGCGAATGTCAGCAAGCCAGCGCTCCTATAATCGCGCGTGATCCTTGCGCCTTACCAGTTCAACGGGCAATTGCTGGTCAATTCAAGAGCGGTTGGCCGAGAAGACCGTAACCCCACGCCCCACAACACAATCGCGCGAGACCTTGACCCATCGCAAACCGCCCGAGCCAAGGGCGCGATAACATGCGGCTGAATGATAGCAAAAAGGCACCTCTCCATGCCCGACCGCACACAGGCAATGACTGACGGCCTGACCACTCAGCAAGTACAAGAGGCCCGCGCCCGCCACGGCTGGAACGAATTGCCCGAGGGCAAGCCACCGTCGCCCATTGCGGTCTTTTTGCGCCAGTTCAAAAGCCTGCTGATCCTGATCCTTGCGCTGGCGGCGGTAATCGCCTTTGCCTTGGGCGAGCTTATTGACGCGCTGGCCATCGGACTGGTGCTTTTGCTGAATGCTGTGCTGGGGTTCGTACAGGAATGGCGGGCCGAAACCGCCCTGCGCGCCCTGAAAGCCATGCTGGCCCCGATGGCCGTAGTGCGGCGCGACGGGCAGGAAATGCGCCTGCCTGCCCGCGAAATCGTCCCCGATGACGTGGTGATCCTGCAAACGGGTGACGCGATCCCTGCGGATATGGACCTACTGACCGGCGAAGGTGTCCAAGCGGATGAGGCCGCCCTGACCGGCGAATCCGTCCCCGTGACCAAAACCCCTTTGGGCGAAGGCGACGATGGGCGCCTGCTGGCAGGCACCTCGCTGGTCGCTGGACGGGCCGAAGGGCGCGTCACCGCCATCGGGGCGGACACCAGCTTTGGTCATGTGGCGAAACTGACGGCCTCGGTCGGGGAAAAGCAATCGAACCTGCAACAGCGGCTGGCGCAACTGGCCGAGCAGATCGCCGTGGCCGCCATCGGCATTGCTGTGCTGGTTATCGGGGTGGGCATCTTGGTCGGGCGGCCTGTGTTCGACATGTTCATGACGGGGCTGTCCTTGGCCGTGGCATTGGTGCCCGAAGGGCTGCCGGCGGTTGCCACCATCACCTTGGCCTTGGGCGCGGCGGCAATGGCGCGGCAAAAGGCGCTGGCCCGCCGCCTGCAAGCGATTGAAAGCCTTGGCGCGGCTTCGGTCATCTGCACGGATAAAACCGGCACCCTGACCGAGAACCAGATGACCGTGACGCAGGTCCACACGGCAGAGGGCCTCTATGAGGTGACAGGCGCGGGCTATGATCCCACCGGCCACATCGCGCAAGACGGACACAAGCGCCGTGCGGGCGACGATCCGCTGCTGGCGCAGGTGCTTGAGACTGCGCTGATCTGCAATCACGCCTCATTGGCCCGTGCGGGGGACGGCTGGCAGATGATCGGCACCCCTACCGAGGGGGCGCTGGTGACGCTGGCCTATAAGGGTTGGGCCCCCGCCTGCCCCGCAGACGACCGTCTGGCCGAGGTGCCCTTTACCAGCGACCGCAAACGCATGAGCGTTCTGGCCCGCACAGGTGATGGCGCGGTTCTGCATGTCAAAGGCGCACCTGAGGCGGTGCTGGAGCATTGCTCAGAGGTCATGACCGCCAGCGGGCCCCGCCCGATGACGCCCGCCGATAAAGACGGACTGACAAAGGCTTACGGGGATATGGCCCGCACCGGCCTGCGCGTGCTGGCGCTGGCCTGCCGCACCGCCGCGCAAGGGGATACCGAGGAAACCGGCCTGACCTTCCTGGCCCTTTTGGGCCTGATCGATCCCCCCCGCCCCGAGATCGCCAGCGCCCTGAAGGCTGCCCGCAGCGCAGGCATCCGCACCATTATGATTACCGGCGATAGCCCCCTGACAGCGCGGGCAATTGCGGACCGGATCGGCTTTGACGACGGAGACGTGCTGGAAGGCCGCGATCTGGACGACATGAGCGATACGGCCCTGCAAGAACGCCTGCGCCAGCCCGCCCATTTCGCCCGCACCCGCCCCGAGCATAAACTGCGCATCGTCGCCGCCCTTCAGGCAGGCGGACAAATCGTAGCGATGACGGGCGACGGGGTGAACGATGCCCCTGCCCTCAAAAGGGCCGATATCGGCGTGGCGATGGGCATTCGCGGCACGGATGTGTCGAAAAGCGCCGCCGATCTGGTGCTGCTGGATGACAACTACGCCACCATCGTCACCGCCATCCGCGAAGGCCGCCGCCAGTTCGACAACCTGCGCAAGTTTGTGCTGTACCTGATGTCCTCGAACGCGGGCGAAGTGGTGGCGATTGTCGCAAACCTCGCCCTTGGCGGGCCGCTAATCTTTCTGGCTACCCAAATTCTATGGATGAACCTGATCACCGATGGCGTGACCGCCGTGGCCTTGGGCGTTGAAAAATCCGAGCAGAACCAGATGGAGCGCCCGCCCCGTCGTCCCGATGCCCCCGTGCTGAACCGGCGGGGGTTCCGGACCATCGCCTCGTTCGGTCTTTATACCGGCGCGGCTAGTCTTTGGCTTTTCTATCACACTCTGCCCTTGGGCGTGGAGCTGGCGCGGACAACGGCCTTTACCGGCATGGTGGTCTTTGAAAAGGTCAGCGTCTTTGCCTTCCGCTCATTACAACAGCCCTGCAGCCGGATCGGCTGGCTGTCGAACCGGTTCCTGATCATCGCCTTCTCTCTCAGCCTGTCGATGCAGGTGCTGGCCGTTTACTGGGGACCGCTGCAAGCGCTGTTGCAAACGGTTGGCCTCGGACCGCAGCAATGGGGCCAGATCGCCTTGGCAGCACTGCCGCTGATCGTGCTCCCCGAGGGCCTGAAATTCATCCGATCACGCAAGGGTGTTCACGGCGCAGGGCACTCATGACGTAGATCAAACCACCAAATGCGCATTCGGCGTTATGCTTTGAACACACCCGCGCCTTTGGTGCGCCCGATGCCTTGTTTTAAAGGATGTCCCGTGATGGCCAAGAAGACCGCGACCACCGCTAACGACACCGTGGTACCCTTGAAATCCAACCTGCCCGCGGTGGTCCAAACACCCCCCTGTGCAGGGCAAGACCCAGAAGGGCCAGAGCATCCTTACCGGATGCTAGACCGCGCTGCGCGGGCAAGTTTGGCGCGGATGACGGGTGGGGTCTCGCCCCATTCGATCTTTGCGGCATGGAGCGATTGGGCACTGCATCTGTCCCGCTCGCCTGGTCGGCAGTTGGAACTGGCCGAACACGCGGCGCAGAACGCGGGCAAGCTGGCGAGTTTCGCCCAAAACCCTGCGGGTGAGGCGCCTTTCAAGCCCTCGGACTATGATCACCGGTTTACCGATCAAAGTTGGGCCAAGCTGCCCTTTGCACTATACGCCCAAAGCTTTCTGGCCATGCAGGATTGGTGGAACGCGGCCACGGACGACATGCCCGGCTTTTCCAAAAGCGATGCCGAGCGGACGCGGTTCCAGATGCGCCAGACCCTTGATCTGATCTCGCCTTCGAACTTTCCATGGCTGAACCCGCAGATCATTCAGGAAACCGCCCGCACAGGCGGGGTGAACCTGATCGAAGGGGCAGCTCATTTCACCGAAGACATGGTCCAGACCTTGACCCAGACCCACAAGCGCCCGCCCGAAGGGTTCCAGATCGGCAAGGATCTGGCCTGCACAGAAGGCAAGGTGGTCTACCGCAACGATCTGTTCGAGCTGATCCAATACAGCCCCACCACCAAGGACGTGCATGCGCAGCCGCTGCTGATCGTGCCTGCATGGATCATGAAGTACTATATCCTTGATCTGTCGGCCCATAATTCCATGGTGAAATATCTGGTGGATCAGGGCTTTACGGTTTTCATGATCTCTTGGTGCAACCCTGATGCGGATAAGGCCGAGATGTGTCTGGAGGACTATCGCATCCAAGGGGTGATGGCCGCGCTGGATGCCATTGGCGGCATCGTTCCCGATCAGAAAATCCACACGATGGGCTATTGTCTGGGCGGCACGCTGCTGTCGATCACCGCCGCGACCATGGCACGGGACGGGGATGACCGTCTGGCCACCGTGACACTGTTGGCCGCCCAAGTGGATTTTGCCGAAGCGGGTGAATTGCTGCTGTTCGTGGATGAAAGCCAGATCGCCTTTATCGAGGATCTGATGTGGACCCAAGGCTATCTGGATCGTCCCCAGATGACCCGCACCTTTGCCACCATCCGCGCCGAGGATCTGATCTACACCCGCGCGGTAAACCGGTATTTTCTAGGCAAGGACGATCTGCCCTCGGACATTCTGGTGTGGAACAATGACACCACACGGATGCCGGCGCGGATGCACTCGGAATATCTGCGGGGGCTGTTTCTGGAAAACCGCCTAACGGCGGGGCGCTTTGCGGTTGAGGGACGAGTGATCGCGCTAAAAGACATCTCGGCCCCGATGTTCGTGGTGGGCACCGAGACCGACCACATCGCGCCTTGGCGGTCTGTCTATAAAGCGCGGCTGTTCACCGATCACGAGTTGACCTTTGTGCTGACGAACGGCGGGCACAACGGCGGCATCCTGAGCGAGCCCGGTCACAAGCACCGCCATTATCGCGTTGGCCTGCGGGTGGCGGATCAGCATTATCAAGGGCCGGACGAATGGCTGGAGCAGCACACGCCGATTGAGGGATCGTGGTGGCCAGAGTTCGCCGGCTGGCTGGCTGCACATTCAGAGGGTAAGGGCGCACCCCCCGCTATGGGCAAAGCCTTATGTGACGCGCCCGGCACCTATATCTATCAAGAGTAGCTTGGCGAGGCTCGCGGGGCTCTGCCCCGCACCCCGAGGTATTTTCGCCAAGATGAAAGCAGCGGGGGCTTTGGGGGTTAGTCGTTTTTCCAGACTTCGGGGGTCAGGTAGACCATCTGGTCATCGAGGCTGACCATGATCTCTCCGTCCTGAATATTGACCTGTAGCTTCATAGCGCGGTTTGCCAATTGAGCCAGTGCGGCTGTGTCCTCTTCCTTGAGGTTCACGACCTGAAGGTTGTTGAAGCGGGTCGTGCTGTTCTTGATCTTGTCCCACCACATGTTCGCAGTGCGGCCACCATAGGCGTAGATGGCGACCTTTTTGGATTTGGCGCAGGACTGGCGGACCAGTTTTTCGCTGGGAAGGCCGAGGGCGATCCAGAGGTCGATCTCTCCGCTGAGGGATTTCTGCCAGATGTCAGGCTCATCATCGGTGGAGATGCCTTTGGTCATCTCAAGCGCTTCATGGGCGTTCAGGGCGAAAGCGATGAGGCGCACCATCAGGCGTTCGTCGGTTTCCGAGGGGTGCTTGGCGATGGTCAGCTTATGCGTCTCATAGTAATGGCGGTCCATGTCCGAGACGGAAAGTTCGACCTTATAAATCGTGGCATTCTGCGCCATGGCAATGTCCCCAGTCCTGTAAGATCGGGATGCGTACCGCGGGGCGGGCTGTTTTGAAAGCAGATAGCGACGTGTGTGTGTCGTATGCCTGATGGCGCGACATAAATACCATTTTTCAGGTGCCTGTGCAGCGTGAAGCGCCCTAGCGGGCGCCCCATGTGTCCGACAGGCGGTAGCCTTGGGGCCACGGATCGCTTGGATCCAGCATGTGCTGGTGGGTGCCGGTGATCCAACCACGGCCCGATATTTCAGGCTCGATCGCGGGAAGGGTGCCGACGGTGGTTTCGCCCATGATCTGGCCGGAGAATTGCGAGCCGATCACCGAACGGGCGGTCAGGCGGTCACCTGCTTTCATGATGCCCTTGGCGTGCAGCACGGCCATGCGCGCAGACAGCGCCGTTCCCGTGGGCGAGCGGTCCACTTTGCCCGGTTGGATTGCCACGGCGGCGGTGGTTTCAAACCCGTCCGGTCCTTGGGTCAGCGGCCCTGCGAAAAGGCAGAACGAGAAATGCTGCCAGTCGGGGTTTTCGGGATGATCAAAGGTCAGTTGCGCATTCGCGGCGTTGGTGATTTGCACCCCCAGTTTAGCGATCCTGTGCGCCTCTTCAGCGGTGACGTTGATCCCCAAGGCCTGAGCATCCACGATCACGAAACTGTCGCCGCCATAGGCGGTGTCTACGGTGATCTGCCCCAGCCCATCGACCTGCAAAGGCACGCCCAGTTGGGCAGCGAAAGAGGGGACGTTGCGCACGAAAATCCGCTCGGCCTTGCCATTGCGGCATTCGGCGCGGACGCGGACCAGACCTCCGGGCGCCTCTAGGGTCATGTGGGTTTCAGGCTCTTGCATGGGGACCAGACCGCCATCCAGCAGCACGGTCGCCACGCAGATCGAGTTCGAACCGGACATGGGCGGGGTGTCTTCGGGCTCCATGATAATCCAGGCGGCTTGGGCCTCGGGGTGCTTGGGTGGCACCAGCAGGTTCACATGGCGGAAGACACCGCCGCGCGGTTCATTCAGGACAAAGTTCCGCAAGGTTTCATCCTGCGCGATCCAGCGGCTTTGTTGCCAGATCGTGTCCCCCGGAGGCGGCAGGACGCCGCCCACGATCACATCGCCAACCTCGCCCTCGGCATGGGCGGAAATCACGTGGATGGTCTTGATGGATCGCATGGCGGGGCACCTTCAACTGCGGCGGGGGTTGGAGCCAGCTTTTCCAAAGTGTTCATCCATGTCAACAAAAAGTACATAGGTGAACATTTTATGTTGAACGGGTGAAATGCCCTGCCTAATCTTGGGCTATTGCCGCGTTGGGAACCCGATAGAGGTGCCGCGCTACCCCTTTGAAACAAGGTATTTGCCCATGCCACGCCCTGTCCTTCATGACCTTGGCCAGACCCACTGGGATGTGGTGGTGGTTGGCGCGGGGGCTGTGGGGTGTGCCTCGGCGCGGGAGCTGGCAGGGCGCGGGTTCAAGGTCTTGCTGGTGGATCGGGGGGATATCGGGGCGGGGACGTCTTCGCGGTCCAGCCGGATGCTGTATTCTGGTCTTGGGTATCTGGCGGTGCGCTACCCGCTTTGGCAGATGGTGCTGCACCCGATCGATATGCTGCAACGGTTGCTGTACACCCGCGACGTGATGCGCTGTCGGGCAGAACTGGCACAGCAGATGCCCCAGCACCTGACCCGCCACCGCTTTGCCTATCCCTTCCGCAAAGGGGACCGCTATCCGCCTTGGCTGGTGGACATCGGCTTTCGTCTGGTTGAGGCGCTTGGCGGCTGGAAGGTGCCTTTATCGTATCGCCGCGTTGCGCCTGAGGTGGCGGCGGAGGACTGCCCATTGGCGGCAGGGCTGGGGAAAGCGCCCCGTAGTATCGGGCTGTTTGAAGAATATATGTACGCCTGGCCCGAACGCATCTGCGTGGATACCGCGCTGGATGCCGAGGCGCGCGGGGCGACTTTGCGCACCTATACCCGTGTCACAAGCATCACGCAGCAGGACGGCGGCTGGATTGTCACCTTGCAGGATGCAGCAGTGCCCGACAGGGCGCCAGTCCATGCCGCCTGTGACATGGTGATCAACGCCGCTGGCCCTTGGGTAGACCGGCTGACCGGCGCGGGGGGCGATCAGGCGCGGCGGATCGTGGGGATCAAAGGCGTGAACGTCATGGTCAAGCTGCCAGATGCGTGGCGCGGTCAGGGGCTTGAGGCATTCTCTAGCAAGGGAGAGCCCTATTACGTTTTCCCGTGGCGCGATCACCACTTCATCGGCCCGACAGAGACCCATGTGACCGATGATCCCGACACCATCCGCGTGTTGGATGAAGAGATCGACTATATCCTTGCTGAGGCTAACATCCTGTTTCCCGATTTGGGCCTGACGCGGGCAGATGTGCTGCATACGTGGTGCGGGGTGCGGCCTGTGACCTCGACCGACGGGACGACGCCGCGCAATCTGGTGCGGGCGGTGCAAAGCCCCGATGCACCGGGGCTAGTGACGATGACAGGCTCGACCATCATGTTACACCGGCATGCGGGACGCCTTGCGGCTAGGGCGGTTGAGCGGCATCTGGGCCGTCGCGGCCCCGCGCCAACAGGCCCCATCCTGCCCCCCGATTATGACGGCATTGGTCAACGCCTGAAGGCCGAGCATGTGGTGCATCTGACCGACCTTATCCGGCGGCGCTTGCCGGACGGGCTGGACCCCGATCTGGGCCGCGCCCGCGCCGAAGAGCTTTCGCACATCGCCGCAGCCGCCCTTGGCTGGAATGAGGCACAACGGCTGAATGAACTGCGCCTGTTCGCTGAGGATACCGCCCGTGTCTATGCCAGCACCCCCGCGGCCAAGTGATATAAGCCATTGATCCCGAAAAGGTCTTCGACCAATCTGACGGCAAAGCCGTAGGGCTTTGGATTGCTGGCCAAGGGCCGCCGTCTTTCTACAACGATCAAAGGCTTTCTCGCCATGGACCTGCACAGCCGATATCCCGCCATCGCGGATCTACGCGCCCGCGCCCGCAAGCGCATCCCCAAGTTCGTGTGGGAATATCTGGACAGCGGCACCGGCACCGAGGCCACGTTGCGCCGGAACCGGACCATGCTGGATCGGGTGATGTTCATGCCTTCGGTCCTGCATGGCGAATTCAAAGCGGATCTCGGCACTACCATGCTTGGCCGCACCTATGACATTCCCGTTGGCATCGCCCCCGTGGGCATGTCGGGCCTGATGTGGCCCGATGCGGAACGGCTTCTCGCGCAGGCGGCGACCAAGGCGGGGCTGCCTTATGGGATATCGACCGTGGCGACCAAGACGCCCGAAGAGGTCGGCCCCCATCTGGACGGCAACGGATGGTTCCAGATGTATCCGCCCCGCGATCCGGAAATCCGGCAGGATATGCTGGACCGCGCCAAGGCCAGCGGCTTTACCACCCTTGTTTTGACCGTCGATGTTCCCGTGGCCAGCCGGCGCGAGCGGCAGGTGCGCTCGGGCCTTGTGCAGCCGCCCCGTATCACGCCCCGTCTGGTGGCGCAGGTGGCGATGCGGCCCACGTGGGCGCGGCAGATGGCGTTCCGCAAACTGCCCCATATGAAGACGCTGGACCGCTACACCGAAAACGTGATCGCCCGAAACCCGACGGCTCATGTGGGCTATCTGCTGCGCACCTCGCCCGATTGGGACTATGTGCAGTGGCTGCGCGATGCATGGGACGGGCCGTTCGTGGTCAAAGGCGTGCTACGGCCCGAAGACGCCGCGCGGTTGGAGAGTATGGGCGTGGACGCGATCTGGGTCTCGAACCACGCGGGACGCCAGTTTGACGGCACCCTATCGAGTATCGAGTGTCTGCCCCCCATCCGTCAGGCCGTCAGTTGTCCCGTCATCATCGACAGTGGCTTTGAAGGCGGCTTGGACATTCTGCGGGCCATCGCATTGGGGGCGGACTTTGTGATGTTCGGGCGTGCTTTCCACTACGCTTTGGGTGCCTTGGGGGCCGAGGGGCCGGCCCACCTGATCGACATCCTGCGCAAGGACATGGAATCCAACATGGGTCAGCTTGGGTTCAAGACCCTAGCCGACTGTCGTGGGCAGGCCTTTATGGACCCTATGCCGCCGCGCTGAACAGCGATCAGGTCAGCATCCGCAGCAGATCGACCGAGGGCGTTCCCGTCACCGGCAACCCCGTGCGGCGCTGGTATGCCTCAATCGCGCTGCGGGTTTGGCCGCCCAATACCCCATCGGGCGTGCCTGCATCAAAGCCCCGCGCATTCAGGCCCCGTTGCAGGGCGATCCGGTCCGCCTTTGTCAGCCCGTAGACATCGGGCGGGAAGCTGCCGCGCAAAGGCCCGCCGCCCATGATCCGGTCGCTCAGATGGCCCACGCCAAGGGCGTAGGAATCCGAGTTGTTATAGCGTTTGATCACGCGGAAATTGGCCGTGGTGTTGAAGGATGGCCCGCCCGCCTGCGGTTGCAGGTTACCGCCACCGGCTACGGCCTCGGACCCCCAGCGCTGGCCGCGCTGCCAGCCGTTCCGCGCCAGATAGGCCGCGGTTGAGGCCAGTGCATCCGTGGGATCGTCCGACCAGATATCCGCCCGCCCGTCGCCGGTGAAATCCACCGCGAAGGCTTGGAACGAGGTTGGCATGAACTGGGTATGGCCCATCGCGCCCGCCCAACTGCCCGTAAAGCGGTCGGGGCTGATATGGCCCTCTTGCAGGATGCGCAGGGCGGCCATGGTCTGCTTTTCGAACATCGACCCACGGCGCCCGTCAAAGGCCAGCGTGGTGGTGGCCGACAGCACCGGAATATCGCCGCGCCGCTCACCGTAATAGCTTTCCAGACCCCAGATCGCCGCGATGATCTGCGCGTCCACGCCGTATTTGTTCTCCAGCGCCATAAGGGTGCCGCGATGGCGGGCAAAGGCCGCACGGCCCTTGGTGATCCGCTCGTCCGAGGCGGCGATGGACAGGTAGTCCTCAAGCGCGCGGCTGAATTCGGTCTGGTTGCGGTCACGCTCGACCACACCGGGCAGATAGCCGGTGCCACGGAAGGCATTGTTCAGAAAGCCGCGCGAATAACCTGCCCCCTCGGCGCGGGTGCGAAAGCTGTTCATCCACGCATCATAGGCCCCGTTCGGCACGGGACGCATGCCATCAGGCGCTGCGCCGCCAGAGGGGCCGCGATAGGCGGGCGCACCCGCGCAGGCCGCCAACCCCGAGATCATCACTCCGCCAAGAAACTGCCGCCTGTTGAACCCCATGAGGCCCCTCCCGATCAATAAATTTGAAACAAATGCTCTAACAAAGATGAGGGTTGCAGCGCTGGTTTCAAGCGGGTTTCAGGCGCAAAGGCCTAGATCGGCGGAACCTTCCAGACATCGCTGGCCTGCAGGGGGCGAAAGC
Source organism: Donghicola tyrosinivorans (assembly GCF_003003355.1). Classification (GTDB taxonomy): domain Bacteria; phylum Pseudomonadota; class Alphaproteobacteria; order Rhodobacterales; family Rhodobacteraceae; genus Donghicola; species Donghicola tyrosinivorans. The sequence goes on along the minus strand of NZ_PVTQ01000010.1, from coordinate 65,770 downwards.
GTGTCGCCTCAACGCCTTGCGCCTCTAATGCCTGATGCAAGGCGATAGCCGGATCGTTACGCCCCTCATCGGTCAGCTGGATCGTACCCCAGTGGTGTCCCACCGCATAGCGAGCGCCCATGATGCGAAACCCCTCAACCGCCTGCGCGGGGTTCTGGTGCTGATCGGCCATAAACCATTCGGGCGCATAGGCACCGATCGGCAGCAGCGCCATACGGATCGGCCCCAAGGACGCCAGCCCTTGATAGGGCCGCCCCTTGTCAAAGCCCGTGTCCCCGATGAACATCACCGCCCCTTTGGGCGAGGTCAGCACAAAGCTGGCCCACAGCGCCATCGACCGATCCTTCACCCCCCGCGCGCCCCAATGGTGGCAGGGCAGGCAATGAACCGAGGTATGCTTGAAGCTGGCCGATTGCCCCCAGTCCATCACTTGGGTCTTCAGGCCGGTGCCTTTGATAATCGTGTCATTCCCCAAAGGCGTGATCACCAGCGGATCATGGGTCTGCTGCAGCCGCGTCAGGGTCTGCAAATTCATGTGGTCGTAGTGACAGTGGGACAGCAGAACCAGATCGATGGGCGGCAGATCCTCGAACGCGATGCCGGGCGCGATCACCCGCTTTGGCCCCGCGAACGACACGGGCGAGGCACGCTCGGACCAGACCGGATCGGTCAGGATATTCAGCCCGTCCATCTGGATCAGCATTGTGGCGTGGCCCACCATTGTGATCGTCAGATCATCAACCCGCGCCGCAGGCTTGGCCGTGGCGCTCAGCGGAATATTCTCGGGCCATACTTGCCGTTCGCCCTCTCGGCGCCATTTCCACAGATCGCCAAAGCCCTTGGGCGCCGCACCGTCCGGATTAAAGAACCGCACCCCGTCGAAATGATCCGACACAGGGCCGTTGTAATAGCGGTTCCCGCCCTCATGCGCCGCATAGCCTGCACCGCCCGCAGCGGTGATCCCCACCAGCGCCCCTGCCGAGCGCAACAGATTTCTACGGTTCATCAGCGGGCCTTTGGTAACTTACAATTTTGCATGGGACAGATAGACCATGTTTCCCATGCCCGCGAAAGCGGCACGGCATGGGGCGGGCGGCCACAAAGTCGTGATCGATACGCCGGTTAAGGGACAGTTAGCCCTTGAAAACCCTTAGTAAAGAGGCAGCCATGTCCCAAAGATCAAAGACCCGCGCCAGAAAATGTTCCCGCGCAACGAATGGGCGTTCGGGCTGGCGTCCCAGCTCGGCCTCGATGGTGTGCAATAGGCGCGTCAGACGCCTTTGATGCATCCCGATCTGCGTCTGCACCGGATCGGCCAGCACCCCCGCGAAGGTGGCGATGACCGAGCCAATGATGATCAGCCCCATGATCGTCACGCTCATTAACCCTGCCGAGGGGCCAACGGGGAACATCCCGTACCACCCTGCCCCAAGGGTCACGCCCAAAGGAAAGCCCGCAATCGCGCTGTTTCGGGCGATTTCCGAGGCAATTCCCGGCGCCATCGAGATCGCCCCCGGCGTGGCCGCGTGAAAGAACACCGCGCCCACCACCAACATCACAAGGGCTGTCGTGAACTCGGCCATAGCTGTGCGAGTGCCGGAATATTCGGTCAGCGCCGCTTGGATGCGCCGCATGGCAACGGGATCATCGGCGGGCAAAGGCGTGTTGATCAGCTCGGACAGGATCACCCCTTCGACCTTTGCTGCAACAGCCGTGCGCAGCAGCAGACGCCGCCCAAGTAGCCACTGGGCCACACCGCGCAGCCCGATCTTGCGACAGACCCACGCCAACACGCGGGTGATGAACAGCAGGGGCGAGAGCATGACGTTCACCGGTGCCCGCAACAGGTCCAACCCGACGGCCGCCCTGTGCAGCCGCAAACTGCCCAAAAGGCCGAAATGACGCCCGACGAACCGCTCGATCTCGGCGGGGCTATGGCCGACGCCTGCCGTGTCGATGTCTGAGAGGGGGCTGACTGGCATAGGGGTCCGAACACGCTTTCAACATGAGCCGCAGGGTAAAGGGGCGCAGAGCGGGCGTCTATCGCCCGCCATTCCCCCTTGATATCGGAGACCATCCGCCCACCCGCAAGAGGAAGTGCCGGTCAAAGTTCCCTGATGGGCGATCCAGCCTGAAAGGCGGCGATGGCGGCGACGGTATCCTGATAGAACAGGTCCCACGTCGCTTGGGTCGTATAGCCCAAATGAGGCGTCAGCAGCAGCCGGTCGCCGAATTCCTGCGCTGCCGCGCGCCAAGGGTCAGTTGCGGGCAGCGGTTCGTCCTCAAAAACATCGATGCCCGCGGCCCAAGGGTGGCCTTGGCGCATACCGGTCCACAAAGCGTCCCGATCCACCAGCCCCGCGCGGGAGGTGTTCAAAAAGATCGCGCCTTCGGGCAAGGCGGCAAAGACCTCGGCCCCGATCAACATGCGGCTGCGCTCGGACAGCACCATATGAACGCTAAGGACGTCCGAAGATGCCGCCAGCACTGCCGCCGAGGGGGCAAAACCCACGCCAGCCTCTGCCGCGCGTTCTTCGGTCAGGTTTGGCGACCATGCGGTGACCGACATGCCAAAGGCCGCGCCCAGTTTGGCCATCTGCCCGCCGATATTTCCCAGCCCGATCAGCCCAAGGCGCAGGCCTGCCAGATCGCGCCCGATGGCGCTTTGCCAGCCGCCCTCTGCCAAAGAACGCGCCTCTGCCAGAAGCTTGCGCGACAGGGCCAACATCAGGGTCATGGTCAGCTCTGACGTGGTGGTCTTGCGCGAACGCGTCCCGCAGACGGTCACCCCCCGCGCATGGGCCGCCGCAACGTCAATGGACAGGTTACGCGGACCCGTGGTTACGATCAGCCGCAAATCGGGCAGCCCGTTGATCAGATCGGCCGGAAAAGGCGTGCGTTCGCGCATCAGGCAGATCACATCGAACCCTTGCAGGGTGTCCAGCAAATCGGCGGCGGGAATGGGCGCGGTAAAGACCGTAATGTCGCCCCCCAGACTGTCCCAATCGGCACAGTCCAGCGCCACACCCGCATAGTCATCAAGCACTGCAATCTTCAGCATTCCCGCTCCCCTTCCAATCCCTTGCGCCCACTTTGCCGATCCATCAAGGCGCGGCAAGCCCTGTCCACACGCCCGAAAGGTCAGATGACCTTGGCGCTATGGATCACCTGCGGCGGCGCGGTAAAGAACGGCCCCGCCAGTTCCCGCCAGCGCTGAAAGCCTTCGGTCTGGCGAAAGTCCTCCATATGCGCCGCGACCGAGGTCCAGCCGACGATCAGCAGGTAAGTGCCTGCCTCTTCAACAACCCGATCCAACCGGAAGGACAGACAATCCGGTGCGGCCAGAAAATGGGGCCGTGCGGCCAGCACGGTCTCTTCGAACCGCTGCGCCAGATCGGGATCAATCTTCAACGTGGCGATTTCGGTGATCATAGGCGCTTGGCCTTTTCATGTTCGTCATCAATCGTCTGCTCGATCCCCGTGGCGACCATCGTCCGCGAGGCGCTGATGTCCGCGTAAATCCAGAAAATCCGCATCAGCTTGTCGCTTTCGTTCAGAAAGCGGTGGGGCACGTTCGGCGGGATAAAGGTGGTATCGCCTGCTCTCAGGTGATGGCGCTGCCCGTCGATCTCGGCCACGGCTTCGCCCTCAAGGATCATCACGGATTCCTCGCAGTTGTGAAAGTGGACGCCGATCTTGGCACCAGGATCAAAGGCTGTGATCCCGTTGATCATACTGGTCGAGCCGCACCCCCGCGTGACCAGCGGAATGGTGCGCGCGCCGTTTCCGCGATCGTTCACGGGCAGGGTGTCAGGGCGCAGGATAGCAGGTTTGGTCATTGTGCAGGTCCGATCCAGAAGGTTTTCATATTGGTGAATTCGCGAATGCCGTATTCGCCAAGCTCGCGCCCGTAGCCGGATTTCTTGATCCCGCCAAAGGGTAGCCGCGCGTCCGAGGCAACCATGCCGTTGATGAACACCGCCCCCGCATCGATCTGGCGCATCAGGGCACGGGCAGCGCCCATGTCTTGGGTCCAGACAGACGCGCCGAGGCCGAATTCGGTCTGGTTGGCCAGCGCCACCGCGTGATCGGCGTCCCGTGCGCGGATGATCGAGGCGACAGGGCCGAACAGCTCTTCGCGGAATGAGGTGTGATCAGGCGTCACATCGGTCAGGACGGTGGGCGCGTACCACGAGCCTTCACGATCCAGCGGTGCACCGCCAAGGGCGCAGACCGCCCCGTCATTGATCGAGCGGACCACCTGATCATGCAGCTCATCGCGCAGGTTGGCGCGGGCCATGGGGCCGATCTGGGTCTCGGGGTCCATCGGGTCACCGATCTTCAGCGCTTTGACACCTGCAATGAAGGCGGCGGTGAAGGCGTCATAGACACTGTCTTCGACGATAAAGCGTTTGGCGTTCACACAGGACTGGCCCACATTGATGTAGCGCGACTTGACGGCCATCGCAGCCGCGGCAGGGATATCCGCATCGGCCAGCACGATGAACGGGTCCGAGCCGCCAAGCTCCAGCACCTGTTTCTTCAGCGCCTGCCCCGCCTGTGCGGCCACGATCTGGCCCACTTGGGTCGAGCCGGTCAGGGTCACAGCGGCAATCCGGTCATCGGCAATCATCCCCGCGACCTTGCCAGAGCCGATCAACAAGGACCGCATCAACCCCTCAGGGCAGCCCGCCTGCACCATTGCCTGCTCAATCGCGACAGCGCATTGGGGCACGTTCGCGGCGTGCTTCAGGATCGCGCCGTTACCAGCGGCCAACGCAGGGGCGGCAAAGCGGAAGAACTGCCAGAACGGGTAATTCCACGGCATGATCGCCAGCACGACCCCCAGCGGATCAAAGCAGACACCCGATTGACTGGCGTTGCTGGGGATGATCTCATCCGCAAGGAATTCCGGCGCTTTGGCGGCGTAGAAATCACAGGTGACGGCGCATTTCTCGATCTCGGCCAAGGATTCCGTGATGGGCTTGCCGATCTCTAGGGTGATCAGGCGGGCATAGTCCGTTTTGTTGGCCCGTAAGACCTGCGCCATAGTGCTCAGCAGGTTGCAACGATCTGCCACGGGCACCTTGCGCCATGACTTTTGCGCCGCACTGGCGGCGGTTAGGCTGCGATCCACCTCGGCATCATCATGAAGAGGCAGTTGCGCCAGCAACGCGCCATTGGCGGGATTGATTGAGCTTTGCATTAGAGATGTCCTTTCTGATGCCCGTCGCGCATGCCGCGCCATTGGGGCATCCAGTTCAGATGATCGGCGGCGTCCGGCAGGTATTCGAACCCCACCACCCCGCCGTAGCCTATGTTTGTCAGAGCGTTGAAAACGCCGGTGAAATCCAGATTGCCACTGCCCGGTTCATGCCGTCCGGGGTAATCGGCCACATGCACATGGCCCAAACTGCTGCCTGCAAGGCGCAGGATGGTTGCGGGGTCATGACCATCGGCGCGGGCGTGGAAGGTATCCACCAGCACCCGCAGCGGGCGGGCCGCAGCCAAAGCCAGCAGATCGTCCATGTGGGACAGGTGATAGTCAGGGACTGCGACGGTGCTGATCGCCTCAATCAGCAAATCGGGGGCGTGGGTTTCACAGAGGGTCTGGGCCACATCCAAGTTGCGCAGATAGGTGGCGCGATCCCCGCCGATACCGGCCATGGGGTGGACAAAGGAACAACCGATCTGTTCCGCATAGTGCAAGGCGCGGGCGTAGCTGTCGCGGAACTCATCCTCACGGCCCGTCTGGCTGGCAATGCCCTTTTCCCCCGCCGCGCCCATACCAGAGGTGATCTGCGCCATGTGCAAACCGTTGTCAGTCAGCAGCCGTGCCATTTGCGAGGCTGGAATGACGAAGGGGGCAGGATGTTCCACCGCCTCAAAACCCGCGTCCGCAGCAGCGGCAAAGCGGCGCTCTAATGGCAGATCGGTGAAAAGATACCCCAAGTGGGCGGAAAAGCGGATCATGCGACCTGCCCGTCCATTGGCGCTATTCCGCGGGCCGCAGCCAACGTTGCAAGGTCAGCCACCACATTGGCGGTCACCGGAATACCCCCTGCGCGGCGCGCCTCTTCGGTGCGGGCTTCAGGCTCGCCCGGCATCAGGATTTCGTCCACTCCGGCGGCGCGGGGCAGGTCCTTGATGCGGCGGTTGAACGCGTCCATCCGCGCCTCAAAGTCGGTCATGGCCATGAACAGATCGGGCCGGATGGCAAAGAACATATGTCCGACGTTCTGCGGCTCGGAATGATCGAAGTAGAGGGATTTGACGTCGCCCCCATAGTTCGCGCCCGTCAGCACCCCCGACATCAGATCCATCATCGTCCCAAGGACCGATCCTTTGACCCCGCCGAACGGCAGGCAAACCCCTTCGAAGGCCTTGGCCGCATCGGTGGTGGGGGTGCCGTCCACATCCAGCGCCAAACCCTCGGGGATCGGATCACCCTTCATCGCCGCCAGCCGGATTTTGCCCCGCGCGATCACGGTCATCGACATATCCATCACGAAAGGCGCGGACCGCCCCGCAGGCACCCCTGCGGCCATGGGCGCGGCCCCCAGAAACGCGCTGCGCCCGCCCCACATGGCAATCGCGGGGGACGAGTTGGTGAAAACCATCGAGACAAAGCCCCGCTCGATCGCTTGCAGCACATAAAGCGCGCCCATCCCGAAATGGGTCGAGTTCTTGACCCCCACCATCCCGATCCCCGCATCCGCAGCCAGATCTATTGCGGTGTCCATCGCAAGATGCGAGGGCAGAAAACCCATGGCGTTATCCGCATCAAGATGGGCCACGGCGCCCGCAACCTTTGTGACCTTCATGTCCGGTCGCGGGTTCACCAACCCCTTGTCCAGACGCTCCAGATACATGGGAATGCGGGACACCCCGTGTGAATCAAGGCCGCGCAGGTTCGCCTTGACCAAATCGCGGGCAATGGTTGTGGCGTCCGTTGCCGGCAATCCGGCGCTGGCGAAAGCGCGGGTGGCAAAGGCTTGCAGGGCCTCGGGCGTGTAGCGGGGTGACTGGTCCATGAGGCGTGTCCTTAGATGTTCACGGAGCCTGCATCGAACAGGCGTTCGGGGTTTTGGCAAAGAATGGCAGTCTGCGCGGCGGCGCTAAGGCCCGCAGCATCAAACAGGGCGGGCACCGACAGGGAATCCACCTGCCGGAAGGGCTCGATCTGGGTGATGGGCCGCTGTTTGCGCTCGGCCCCGCCGCCCGTATGAGGCCAATCCGAGCCCCAGATCAGGCGATCTGGGATCAGATCGTGAAATTCTGCAATCATCTGGCGGGCGATCTGCCGCGCGTGGCTTGCATCCAGAGACAGCCGGTAATCGGCCGAGAGCTTGACCCAGACCGGCGCGCTGTCCAGCATCGGGCGCAGCGAGACAACTTCGTCCCCGCCAGCGAAATGATCCAGAACCACCGGCACACCCGCACCCTCAATCGCGGCGCGACGGGCCAGAATTTTCGCACGGGGCGCATAGACCTGCAGGAACATCCCCGTGCCGCGCAACCGCGCGGCGGTCAGGGTAAAGGGATCACCCGAAATCGAAGCACCGCTGGCTACCAGATTGACCCGCAGCCCCCGCACGCCACCCGCATATAGATCGGCCAGCGCCTCGTCGCTGATCCGGCGCGGGTCCACCACGGCCACGGCGCGGGCGGTGGGGCCAAGGCGGCGCAGACCATCCAGCAGACAGCTGTTGTCCGTACCAAAGACGCTGGCCTGCACGATCACCGGATGACTGACGCCCCAATTTGGGTGCTGCTGCGCCAACGTATCAGCCGTAGCAGGGCCTGGCGTATAGTCGCGACCGTCCTGATAGGGAAACCGCGGATCGAACACATGCACGTGGCAATCCCAACTGCCCTTGGGCAAGCGGATCGGGTGATCCTCCATAAGCAACTCCTCCATAATTGTGCTTATCATTTACAAAAGCCAATTTGTCAGGCAATGCGAAAACCGGTGCGTTTCGCCTGACAGAACGCAACCCATTGATGAAAGGCCCATCCCATGCCCGCGAACCGTACCGAATCCGTCGAACGCGCCCTCTCGATCCTGTCCGCCTTCGGCACGCGCCGTCCCCGCATGTCGCTGGCGGAACTGGCGGCCGAGACCGGATTGCACAAAAGCACGATCTTGCGGCTTGCGGGCTCGCTTCAGATTTTTGGCTTTCTAGACAGAGATGCGCAGGGCCGCTTTGCCATCGGAGCCAGTGTGTGGCACCTTGGGCTGATCTTCCGACAAGGCTTTGCAACGGATGAGATCGTCCGCCCCGTCTTGCGCCAACTGGTCGCCGCCACGGGCGAGACCGCGTCCTTCTTTGTGCGGGCAGGCGATGATCGTGTCTGTCTTTACCGCGAAAACAACGCCGATCTACAAAAATACGGGGTCGAGGAAGGCATGCGTCTGCGCCTTGGCACCGGTGCCAGCGGGCTGGTTCTGCGGCACTTTGGCGGCGATGACACCGTCCCGACCGAACTGTTCAACAGCCGCGGCACCGTCACCCTTGATGCCACGCGGAACCCGAATATCGCATCAATCTCAACGCCCGTCTTTTCCGCCAACGGGCTGTTTTCCGGCGCGCTGACGGTCTCTGGCCCGAATGCCCGCTTTGACAGCGCCACGCGGCAAGCGGCCATTCCGGAACTGGAAATGGCCGCTCAGGAACTGAGCGGCCAGATGCCATAGGGCACAGCAAAGGCTTAGTCGGCGGCGATCGCCTGAAGACGCTCCATCACGGCCCCACCGACCAGATCGGTGCCAAGTTCCTGCCAGACGGGCTGCATGGCTGCGGCCCAAGCGGCGCGGTCCTCGGTGGAAAGGTCATGGATTTGCACGCCCTCGGCTGCCATGAACTCCAGCGCCTCGGCGTTGATGCGGGCGTTCTCAATCATGTTCCATGCGGTGGCCGCATCCAGCGATGCTTGCACACCGGCGCGGACCTCATCTGACAGACCATCCCACCACGCCTTATTCGCACCGACGATGTAGAACGAATACTGATGCTCGGTCTTCGAGATGTGGTCCACGAACTGATAGGTCGAGGAACCACGCCACGCGTTCGGCGTCACTTCGGCAGCGTCAATCACCCCTTGTTGCAGGGCGGTGGGGCTTTCGGACCAGTTGATACCCACGGGGTTTGCACCTGCGGCCTCCCATGTTTTCACAAAGATCGGCGCCGATTGAACGCGGACCTTCAGACCTGCGGCATCCTCGGGGCGCTGGATGGCTTTGTCCGCGTTATAGCCCAGATCACGAGGGCCGTTCATCCAGACGGCGACCACCTCGATGTTCTGTTTTTGCAGATCGGGCAGGATCGCGTCGCGCACCACCGGATCGGCCATCGCCTCTTGGATCTTTTCGGGCGTGTTCAGCAGGAAGGGCAATTGCAGCGCCCCGACCTTCGGCGCGACCGAGCTATAGACCCCCGCCGTGGGCGAGATCAAATGGGCCGCGCCCAATTGCAGGCCCTGAATCTGGCTTTGCTGGTCGAAAAGCGTGCCCGAGTGGTGCATCTCAACCGCGACCTGATCGCCTAGACGGGTTTCAAGTTCATCGACCAGCACTTCAAAGGTCTGACCTTTCAGGCCCTTTTCGTTATTGTCGTTCGACAGGATGATCTGGACCTGCGCCTGCGCAGCGGTGCTTAGGGTCAGGGCCGCCAGCAACGCGGCCGTTTTCAAAGTTTTCATGAGGTCTCCTCCCTCTTGAGTTGAGTTATTCAGTTTGGGGTCTTGGGCCCGCCTCAGCGCATGAGGTCGGGCAAAGTCATGGAAAGGGGTGGGAAATAGGTGACGATCAGCAGGGTGATCACCGTGGCGATGGTCCACGGCAGCGTGGCGCGGAACACCTGCAACACCGGCATCCCCGAAATCGAGCTGGCCACGAACAGGTTGATCCCCACGGGCGGCGTGATCAGGCCAAGTTCGATATTCACCACCATGATGATCGCGAAATGAACAGCATCGATGCCAAGGCTTTCGGCGGCAGGCACCAGCAGCGGGGCAAAGATCAGGATGGTCGGCACGCCTTCCAAAAAGAACCCGACGATCACCAGCAGGATGTTCACGCACAGCAGGAACACGATAGGCGACAGGTTCCAATCCACCACCAACTGCGCCATCGCGGCGGGGATGCCGACCTTGGTCAGAAAGAAGCCGAACAGCAGCGCATTGGCGGTGATCCAGAAGATCATGCCCACGCGGGGACCGGTTTCAGCGGTGATGCGCAGCACATCGCGCAGGGTCAGTTCGCGGTAAACAAAGAACCCGATCACCATCGCCAGCACCGCAGACACGGCTGCCGCCTCAGTCGGGGTAAAGATCGCTCCGCCATCGTTTTTCCAGCCGAACAGGGTGAATTCGGGAAAGCCGTAGATGCCGACCACAATGAACACCGGCAGCGACAGGGCGGGCAGTGCGCTGCGGAAAGCGCGGTTCAGGTCTTTCAGGCTGGCGCGGGGCCGGGTCTGGATGCCTTCCTTACCCGCCAAAATCCGCGCTGTTGCCAGAAGCAGCACCCCGTAAAGCAGGCCCGGAAAGATGCCTGCCATGAACAGCGCGGGGATCGAGGTTTCGGTCACAAACCCGTACAAGATCAGCGGGATCGAAGGCGGGATCAGGATGCCGATGGCCCCCGATGTGGCCAGCGCCCCGACCGCGTATTTCTGGGAATAGCCCTCTTTTAGCAGAGACGGATACAGGATGTTCCCAACCGCCGCGACCGTCGCGGGGCTGGACCCCGAGATCGCCGCGAAGAATATGCAGGTCAGCACCGTGGTCATCCCCAGACCGGCCTTGAGGTGACCGACCATCGCGCGGGCAAGGCCCACCAGTCGCTGCACCAGACCGCCTTGCTCCATCAGGCCAGCGGCCAGAAAGAAGGACGGGATCGCCATCAGGGTAAAGTGGTTCAGGTTCGAAAACAGCTTTTGCCCGATAATCCCGTCCGCAATAGGCGAGAACAGCATCGAGGTCACCACAGCCGATCCCCCAAGCGCCACAGCAATGGGCGCACCGATCAGGATCAGGCCGAAAAAGGCCGCAACAAGGGTCAGCGCGATCATGTGTCCGCTCCTTTGGTCATACGTTCGCGGTAGTCGAATTCAGGGGTGTGGGTGGCCGGCGTGCGCCACAGGACGATGGCCAGCAACCCATAGCGCAGGGCCATCAGGGCGGTGATGATCGGGATGACCAGAAACGGATAGACCTGCTTGATCTCTAGCTCTGGGTGCAAAGCATTGATCATGTTCAGGAATTTTCCGTAGAACACCGCGTCTGACAGGTAGAAAACCACCAGCGCAAAGGTCGCGATCAGCGCGGCACAGTTCATGGCGGCGGCGATCTTGGGCGGCATCATCGCGGGCAACAGCTCGACCCGCGGATGGCTGCCTTCGCGCACAGCGCGGACCGCGCCGAACAGCATGGCCCAGACCAGCGCGGTGACCAATCCGGCCTCAAGCCAGTGCACTCCGGTGTTGAACAGATAGCGCAAGACCACCTGTACAAAGGCCATCGCCAATCCGGCCAGCGTCAGGGTGACGACCATCAAGGTCTCAAAGGCGCAAAGCGCCCGATCAATTTTCTGGATCATTGGGGGCCTCAGCTGTGGCTGAACATGAGTTTGCCCGCGAAGGGCAGGCGAACACGCAGAATCGAGGAGGTTTCCGCCTCGGTAATAAACAGGTCACGGTTGTCCGGCCCGCCAAACGCCATGTTGGCCGTCAGGATGCCGCGCGGGCTGCGAATGCGGTACATCGGCTCGCCCAAGCGGGACATGACCCAGACGGTGCCAAGACCCATGTGGCCGATCACCAATTCGCCATTCTCGCCAAGGGCCAGACCGTCCGGACCCGCCAATCCGCCCGACAGCTGGATAAACGTGCCCGTTTTCGCGACAGTCCGACCCTCTGGAAGAAACCGCACACGCCACACGGCATTCATACGGGTGACGGCAAGGTAAAGTTGGTTTTCTTCTTCATTCAAGACCAGTCCGTTCGGGCTGGGGATGTTGTCGATCAGACAATCCAACGCGCCCTGCGCTGACAGGCGGAACAAACGACCATAGGGGGCGTGCAGGCCGCTTTGCCCTTGGTCGGTGAAATAGAGATCACCGTTCGCCGCGAAATGCAGGTCATTCAGGCCATAGAAGCGCTCTAGCCCCGGACGGGTCAGATAGGGTTCCACCTTGCCATTGACCGGATCCATGACCATCAGCCCGTGGGCGTGATCGGCAATGAAAATGCGGCCATCCTTATGGATTTTCAGGCCATTCGGCTCGCCATCATATTGGGCAGCAACGGTAAATTCACCATTCGGATCGCAGCGCAAAATCCGGCCATGACAGATATCGACGCAATAGAGGTTCCCGTCGCGGTCAAACGAAGGCCCCTCAAGGAAGGCACGGAACTGTTTACCCGGGTGCTGCACGCTGCCCCATGCGGATCCATGATCCGGTGCCATGTCTTGCGGCACTTGGGCAAACACCTCTGCCTCCAGCTCGGCTGGTGGTGCAAAAAACATCTGGCCTCCTCCAATTGGCTTTTTAAATGGATAAAGCCGAATCAAAGAAGCGGTCAATGCTTTCTTGGTCTAATCCCGTAAATGAGTATTCATTTATCGGTGCGCACCGTCGCCGAGTAACGGAATGAGAACTCTTCCACGTAGCTGCTCTCACCATGAACCAAGGGGCGGTCTTCGATATCGTAGATCGTATGGGACCGGACCAGCAATGGCGCGCCATTCATAACACCCAAGGCCTGCGCCTCTTCCGCTGAGGCGACAGTGGCCCGAAGGGCGGCATCAATGCGTCCGATCTGCACCCCGAGATCGTCCTGAAGGATCGAATGCAGCCCTTTGTTCAGCAGCGAAGACATGGGCAAATCCATCGCTAAAAGGGGCGAGAAATAGCGCAATTCGATCCCGATACAGGCTTCATCAATGTGGCGCGTTCGGCTTAAGGCATAGACTTGCGCCTGTTTTTCAAGGCCCAAACGTAATGCCGCGCGGGCGGACACTGGCCGCAGGGCAAAGCTGAGCAGCCGGTAGCTGACCGTATCGCCGCGCAAGGCGGCTTCGGTTTCGAACGACTGGATGTTGTGGATGTCCAGATCCACCTTCATGCGCATGTCGCTGTCTTCGCGGCAGGCGAACGTGCCCCGCCCCGCATAGCGCCGCACCAGACCTTCTTCGGCAAGGCGCGTCATCGCGGCCTGCACGGTGGAGCGGCTGACCCCGAATTCCTCGGCGATCTGTTTCTCTGTGGGCATCTTGCTGCCCACCGCGACCTTGCCACTGCGGATTTGCGTGGCGAAATGGTCGAAAATATCTTGGCGTCCCTGCATATGACCTCCTGCTTTGCCGTAATGATTACTCATTTACGCAAAGCAGGGCCAGAATTGGTTTACGACATCGCCTGATCAAGGATTGTCCGCAGGACGCCGCCGTTGCGTAGCAGGGCAACTTCGCGGGCGGTTTCCACGGCGGCGCGGGCGGTGATGGTTTCGCGCTGGCCATTTGCCCGCTGCAACGTGATCGGGACCACGCAATTGGGGCTAAGGGCATTGGCAGGCAGATCAATGTGCAACCGGCAGGCGGGCGTCAGCCCCGCCTGCGCAGGCGTCCAATCAGGCAGGATCACCGGCAAAACGCCCATGCCGATCAGGTTCTGCCGGTGGATACGCTCAAAGCTGCGGGCCAGAACGGCGCGGGTGCCTAGCAGCGCTGCCCCCTTCGCCGCCCAATCGCGGCTAGAGCCCATGCCGTAACGCTCGCCCGCAAGAATGACAGCGGATTGCCCCACCTCGCGCAGTTCCTCGGCGGCTTGGAACAGCGGCAGCCTGCGACCATCGGCCAAGGTGGTCCACGAAGGCGGCAGATCATCGGCCAGATAGTTCCGCGCCAGACGGTTGGTGAAGAGACCGCGCAGCATGACCTCCCAATTGCCGCGATACGAGGCGTAGACATTCAGATCATCGGGATCACCGCCCCGCTCGATCAGCCATTGGCCTGCTGCGCTCTCGGGCGAAATCCACCCCGCCGGAGAGATGTGGTCTGTGGTCATATCATCCCCCAGCACCGTCAGCGGCGCGGCGCTGTAGGTGCCAAGGCGGCAGGTCTCATCGAAAGAGGCGAACTTGGGACGGCGCAGATTGCGCGAGGTCGGCGCCCAAGGAAAACGCGGGCTTTCAGGCGCGTCAATCGCCGCCCAATCAACGTTCGCTGCGGCCTGAGCAAAGGCGGCGGGCACATCGGCAGGGTTCAGGGCGCGGTTCATGGCAGCGGCGACCTCATCACTGTCGGGCCAGATATCGGCCAGATAGACCGGCCCCTTCGCGCCCTGCCCCACGGGGTCGCGGGTGATGTCACCACGGATCACGCCGCACAGCGCATAGGCAATGACCAGCGCAGGCGAGGCCAGATAGGCCAAGTCCAGCTTCGGATGCACACGGCCCGGAAAGTTGCGGTTGCCCGACAGCACAGCGCAGACCGCCTTGCCATCGCTTAGCGCCGCTTCGATCACCTGTGGCAGCGGGCCGGGGTTGCCAATACAGGTGGTGCAGCCATAACCGACGATGCCAAAGCCAAGCGCCTCAAGGTCTTGCAGCAGACCGGCGCGGGCCAGATAATCGCGGGCCGAGGGCGAACCAGGTGCCAGCGACGTCTTGACCCAATCAGGCACGCGCAGCCCCAGCCCCCGCGCATTGCGGGCCAGCAGTCCCGCAGCAATCAACAAAGCAGGGTCCGAGGTATTGGTGCAGCTGGTGATCGCGGCGACGCCAACGGCTCCGTCCGGCACGCCGTCGCAATGGGTCAGGGCGCGGCCAATGGCGGCCTCGATCCGTGGGGCGGCCTCGGACGGGGCGCAGCGATCCTGCGGGCGGCGCGGGCCGGAAATGGTGGGCGACAGGGCAGACAGGTCCAGCGCGATTTCGCGGTCAAAGAGGGGATGCGCGGCGGGGTCGAACCACAGGCCCATCGCGCGGAACGCGGGTTCAATCGCATCCACCAGCGCCTTGGGCCGCGCGGTCATGCGCAGGTAGTCCACCACCGCGCCATCCACCGCAAAGAACCCCGTTGTCGCCCCGTATTCGGGGGCCATATTCGCGATGACCGAGCGTTCAGACGCTGAAAGACCCGACACCCCCGGCCCGAAGAATTCCACGAACGCCCCCGTCACGCCCAATTCGCGCAGGCGGTGAGTGATCTCCAGCGCAAGGTCAGTGACCAGAACCCCTGCGGGCAAGGCTCCGTCCAGCCGCACGCCGACCACATCCGGCATCGCCAATGAGGCAGGCTGGCCGAACATCACGCTTTCCGCCTCAAGCCCGCCGATGCCCCAGCCCATGACGCCGATCCCGTTGATCATCGGCGTGTGACTGTCGGTGCCAAGCAACATATCGGGGTGCATCTGCCCGTCCCGCATCTCCAGCACGGTGGCCAGTTGCTCAAGGTTGATCGTGTGCATGATACCCGTGCCGGGCGGGTTCACATGCACGCCCTTCAGGTTCAGCCCCGCCCATTTCATAAAGGCATAGCGTTCGTGGTTGCGTTGGATCTCGATCGCGATATTGCGCTGCGCCGCGCCCATTTCAGCATAGATTTCCACCGCCAGCGAATGATCGACCGAGACCTCGACCGGCAGGCCGGGGGTCAGGCGTTCGGGATCACCGCCCGCCTCGGCCAGTGCATCGCGCAGACCGGCAATATCGGCCAGCGCGGGGGTGCAGGTGGTGTCATGCATCAACAGACGATTGGGGCGAAAGGTGAATTCGAACCCGTCACGCTGGTTATTTGCACGCGCTTCTAATGCCGCCAACAAAGGCGCGGGATCACCGGTTTCGCGCAGGTGGTTTTCTGCCAGAAGACGCAAGACATGGGGCAATCGCGCCAGATGTCCGCCCAAGACCGCGGGCAGGTCCACGTATCGCCAATCAGATGCGTTCAGGGTCATGGTTGTCTGGATCATGGTTCTGTCTTTCCAAGGATGGTCAAAAGAGGCGGCGCGGCGAATAGGGCGCAAAGCACTCGGATAATGTGGTGAAGGGCGACAAAGGCGGTCTCTCGCCCCATGGCGATGGCGATCAGGGACATCTCGGCCAGACCGCCGGGGGCATAGGCCAGCAGCAGCGCCAGCGCGTCCCCTGCCCCAATGCGGGCCAGCGCCAAAGCCGCCCCCAAGGCCAGCGACAGCTGCACCGCCACCACCGACAGGGCCGCCAGCGCCACCGCCGCCAGATCGCGCAGGGCAAAGCCCAAAAACCGCGCCCCCACGTTCACGCCGATCATCACCTGCACCATGCGCGAGACTTCGGGCGGGACGTGAAATGCACTGATGGCGCCTAGATGCAGCGCCGCCGACAGGGCCAGCGGCACGGTGACCAGCGGCACCGGCAGCCGCGTCCAGCGATCCGCTGCGACCCCTGCGGCGACGCAGAGCAGGAACCAACCCCAGTCGGGCATGGTCATATGTACAGGCGGCAGGCGGTCGGCGCTGGCAATCGCGATGCCGAAAATGCCTTGGGCCAGCAACGGGATGGCTAGGATCGATAGGGCGATCCGCACCGCATGAACAATGGCCACACGGCGGGCATCGCCGCCTGACTGTTCGCCAAGGATGATCA
Source organism: Donghicola tyrosinivorans (assembly GCF_003003355.1). Lineage (GTDB taxonomy): Bacteria > Pseudomonadota > Alphaproteobacteria > Rhodobacterales > Rhodobacteraceae > Donghicola > Donghicola tyrosinivorans. Next base: position 49,139 of record NZ_PVTQ01000010.1, on the reverse strand, counting down.
TCTCGGTGATGCCGCCGGGCATCGCGCAAAGGGCCGCGTCCATGCGGCCAAAGCCGAAGCGGGTGCTCAGGATGCGAAAGTTCAAGGCTCCGGCAAGGGCCATGACGGCGAACATGGCCAGAATGGTTGGCCACCAGCCTGCAAGATGGCCCAGAACCCCCACGGGGATCGAGGCACCAAGCATCGCGCCCACTGCCCCTTTGACCCACGGCATCAAGGCGACCGGCTGCGCGGCGGGCAGGCGAAGTAGCCCCGCAAGGACCATCGCCAGCTTTGCGCCGACCAACCAGCCCAAGGGCACCCCCGCCTTAGCGCAGGCCCAACCGGCAGCCAGCGCCGCCAAAAGGGTCAGAGAGGCCCGCGCGATCTGCATTCTATATCCGCCCGAAGGTGGCTGTCAGCTCGGCCACTTGGGCGCTGGTCAACATCCGCAGGGGCAAGCCGCGCAGGGCGACCAGCAGTTTGCAGGTCTCTTCCAATTCTTCCGCCGCCGCCACGGCCGAGGCCAGCGTTCGCCCCGTCACCACCGGCCCGTGGTTGGCCAGCAGCATCGCCCCATAGCGCCCCTTTAGATCGCGGATCATCTGGCCCATACACGGATCACCGGGCTTGACGTAAGGCAACAGTTTCACCGCGCCGACCCGCATCACCACATAGGGCGTCAAGGGCGGCACGCAGTCATCGGGATCGGTGTCCTCCAAGCATGACAAGGCCGTGGCCCACGTGGAATGCAGATGCACCACCGCCTGCGCCTCTGGCAGAGTGTCCAGACAAGCCTGATGCAAAAAGACCTCTTTCGTGGGCTTATCGCCGCTGATGTGGTTACCGTGCAGGTCCAGTTTGGAAATCCGCTCGGCCTCCAGATCCCCCAACCGCACATTGGTGGGGGTCATCAGCATACCGTCGGGCAACCGGACCGAGACATTGCCTGCCGTGCCGACCGAGAACCCTCGGTCAAAAAGCGATTTGCACAGGCGCACCATTTCGGTGCGGGCGGTTTGCTCAAGGCTCATGCGGTGCCCTCCATCAAGGCCAGCGCCTTGGCAAAGAAATCAGTGCTGCCGAAATTGCCGGACTTCAGGGCCAGCGTGACGCCGCCTTTCAGGGACAGGACCGGCACGCCGGGGTCGATCTCTGGGCCGATCTGCATGGCGTCTACGCCAAGGGCGGCGCTGACCGCTTGCGCCACCGCGCCCGAAGTCTCGCCCCCCGCGACCACCAGCCGTTTGACCCCTTGAGCCACCAACTGGCGGGCGGTGTCTGCGAACAAGCCGTCCAGCTTTGCCGCCACGGCGGCACGGCCATAGCGGGTTTGCAGGGCGGCAACCTCATCTGGACTTCCCGATGAATAAGCCAACGGCGCGTGGCCCGCGTGGTTGGTGATGAAATCCACCAATGTTTGCGCGGTCACACTGCCTGCCATCACCGCAGGCACATCAATCGCCAAGGTCGGATGGTTGCGGGCGTGATGCTCTACCTGCCCCCGTGTCGCGCCAGAGCAGGAACCGGCCAAAATCGCCTCAAAGCCTTGAACGGGGGTAAACGGCACCTGCCCGCCGCTGGCTTGACCCGCACGGATAAAGTTGCGCGGCAGTCCAAGCGCGATGCCCGAGCCGCCAGTCACCAGCGCCCGCCCCTCAAGCGCCGCGCCAAGGGTCAAGAGGTCCGCGTCCGAGACCGCATCCAGAATGCAAAAGTCATCCACCATCGCGGCGCGGATGGCCTGCGCCCCCTGCGCGACGGTGCTGAACGGCACCACCCCGACCGAGGCCCGCGTCTGCCGCGACAGAACGCGCCGCAGGTCAGGGTCTGTCATGGGGGTCAGGGGATGGTTCTGCATGCCGCTTTCACTAAGCAGGCGGTCAAAAACGAACAGATGCCCCTGATAAACCGTGCGGCCCGTAGCGGGGAAGGCAGGACAAACGGCCACCCCGCGCTGGTCCAGTGCAGTGGCCAGCGCCTCGGCCACGGGGCCGATGTTGCCCGCGTCGGTGCTGTCGAAGGTCGAGCAATATTTGAACACGATCTGCTCGCACCCTTGGGCCAGCAACCAGTCTAGCGCCTTGAGACTGTCCGCGACTGCCTCATCCACCGGACACGACCGGCTTTTCAGCGACACAACCCCTGCCTCTAGCCCATCCGGCGCGGGGCTGTCCGGCACGCCGCAGAATTGCGCGGTGCGCAGGCCCCCTTCGGGGGCAACGCCCTTGGCTAGCGTATTGGCAATATCGCTGCCGCCAGTGAAATCATCTGCGATGACGCCAATCAGCATGTCTTGTCCTTTAGTAACTCTTGAAGCCTGCGCACGGCGGCATCGGGGCTGGTCAGAATGCGGGCATCGGTCAGGCCGCGCAGCCCGTCTGCCGCGCCTGCCATGGAAAAATGCGCCAGCATCAATGTGTCGGCGTCGATGTCCTGCACCGCCGTCGCCAGCAGGCGATCATGAGTTGCCGCATCCCCAGCCTTCAGCGCCTCAAGCGCGCCAGAGACGTGGACACAGGGCAAATCCTGCCCGCAGGCATCATGGTATTCGCGGGCCATGCCTTCGGCAGCGGGGCCGAAGGTGTACAGCATCACCACCTTGCCACCTGCGCGGATCGCCTCATCAAACATGGCCTCATTCGGTTTCAGCACCGGAACGGGCAACCTTGCGGCGGCCTCTTCGATTCCGCTGCCGAAAGACGAACAGGTGAAGAGGATGGCGTCAGGCGCCATCCCCATAGCGTAATCGGCCAGCGCATTGATCCGCTGATCCAACACCTCCCGCGTCGCCCGTCCGGAGGCGAGGTCTGAGGAGAGACCTTCGTCCAGCAAAGAGACCGTCTGCACCTGCGGCCAGAGGAATGCGAACGCACGCTCGACAGGTTCAATGGCGACGCGGGTGGCATGGATCAGGACAATGCGCATGGGGATCACGCGTTCAGAGCTTCGGCCACATAGGTGCCGAAGGTGTCGGTGTTGACCGAGCCGCCAAGGTCGCGGGTGCGCTTGGCCGGATCGTCGATCACCGCATCCACAGCGGTCATGATCGCGTTGCCCGCATCCATCAGCGTTTGCACGCCGCGCTGTTCCCCCAGCCAAACCAGCATCATCGCTGCCGACAGGATCAGCGAGGTGGGGTTGGCCACGTTCTGACCCTGAATATCGGGGGCCGAGCCGTGTTGCGCCTGCGCACAGCACAGACCGGTCTCCGCATTGGCGTTGATCGAGCCCGCCAGCCCCAAAGAACCGGACAGCTCGGACGCCAGATCCGACAGGATATCCCCGTAGAAGTTGGTGGCGACCACCACGTCATAGATCTGCGGCTGGCGCACCAGCAGGGCGGCAAAGGCGTCAACGATCTTGTCGTCGGCCTCGACCTCGGGGAAGTCTTTGGCGACCTCGCGGAAGCACTCAAGGAACAGACCGTCGGTCATCAGAAAGCTGTTAGCCTTGTGGATCGCCACGACCTTTTTGTTGCGCTGCATCGCCAGTTTGAACGCCTCGCGGCAGATGCGCATGCAGGATGCGCGGGTGATTTTGCGCACCGACAGGGCCATGTCGGGATCGGGCATCATCTCGCCCACGCCTTTGTACATGTTGCGGTCGGGGTAAAAGCCCTCGGTCGCCTCGCGCATGATCACCAGATCCATGCCGGGGGCCTTGTTAGGGATGTAATCGCGCGACCGCGCAGGGCGGACGTTGGCGTAAAGGTCCAGCCCGATACGGAAGCCCGCCGACACATTGCGCCCGCCTTCAGCCACGGGCGGATAGTCCATGTGGCTTTGGGTGCCAAGGATCACACCGTCAAATTCACTACGCGCACGGTCCAGCACATCTTGGCGCAGGGTGGTGCCGTATTTCTTGAGCGAAGTGAAACCGCTTTCCGCCTCTTCAAAGGTCAGGCCAAGTTCGAACTTTTCGTTCGCGGCCTGCACCACCTTCAGGGTCTCGGCCATGATCTCGGGGCCGATGCCATCGCAGGGCAAATACATGATACGCATAAGAGTCTCCTGTCGCGTTCGCCGGCAGCACGTTTGCTGCGGCGGGAAAATAGGGGCCGTCCGGCAGCACGTGCCGGACAGCGGTTTTCAAGAAAGATCAGTCGCCTTCCGCGATCTCGTCGGACAGCGCCGCCTGCTTGCGGCGCAGAACACGGCCCACCACGATGGGCGCCAGAAAGCCTGCAATCGCAACAACCCAAAGGACAATCGCCAAGGGCGAGCCGACAAAAATCGACCAGTCCCCGTCAGAGATCGTCATGGCGCGGCGCATGTTAACTTCCATCTCGTTGCCCAGAAGGATGCCAAGGATGATCGGCACCATCGGCACGTCCAGCTTGCGCAGCACCCAGCCCATCAGGCCAAAGCCCACCATCAGCATCACGTCAAAGGTCGAGCCGGTGATCGAGTAGATGCCAACGAAGGAAATCATCGCCACCACAGGCATCAGGATGCGCGTCGGCACCAGAAGGACGCGGGTGAACAGACCCACCATCGGGATGTTCATCAGCAGCAGCATAACGTTGCCAATGAACAGCGCCGCGATCAGACCCCAGACGATATCGGGGTTCTTCTGGAACAGCAGCGGGCCAGGGGTGATGTTCAGTTGCAGCAGCACCGCCAGCAGAACCGCCGTGGTTCCCGATCCGGGCACACCCAGCGCCAGCATCGGCACCAGCGCCCCGCCCGAGGCCGCGTTGTTGCCCGCCTCGGGGGCCGCCACACCGCGGGGATCACCCTTGCCGAAGGTCTTGTTGTCGGGGTCCACGGTCGAACGTTCCACCGAATAGGCTAGAAACGATCCCAAAGACGCCCCTGCCCCCGGCAGCACACCGGCGATAAAGCCGATCACCGTCCCGCGCCCCATGGTGGGGATACAGCGGCGGACCATCGGCCAATCGGGCATGATGCGACCGATCTTCATCGCGCCGGAATTGCCCACTGCGCCGCCTTTGTGATGCTCAAGGAAGATGAACACTTCGGACAGGGCAAAGAGGCCAACGATGGCGATCAAGAAGTCGATCCCGTCGTAGAGGTGGATTTCCCCGAAGGTGAACCGCTGCGATCCGGTCTGGCTGTCGCTGCCGATCATGGCAATCCCCAGACCCAGCGCCGCCGCGAAGGCCGACTTTGCCTGATTGGTCGAAGAGATCCCCCCAAGGGTCGCGAAAGCCAGCGTGAACAGCACAAAGTACTCCGCAGGGCCAAACAGCAGCGCGATTTTCACCAGCTGCGGCGCCAGCAGCACCAGACCCCATGTGGCAAAGAACGCACCCACGAAAGAGGCGATGCCGGACAGGGTCAGCGCCTCGCCCGCGAGGCCCTGTCTCGCCATCGGATAGCCGTCCAGACAGGTCATCATCGCAGGCTCGTCACCCGGAATATTCAGCAGGATCGAGCTGATCCGCCCCCCGTACATCGCGCCATAGTAGACACTGGTCAGCAAGATCAGCGATGCCGTCGGCCCCAGCCCCAGCGAGAACGCAATCGGGATCAGGATCGCCACGCCATTGGCAGGCCCCAGACCGGGCAGCGCGCCCATCAAGGTGCCAAGGAAACAGCCCATCAGCGCCAGCAGCAGGTTCTGCCAGGTCATCGCGATCAGGAAACCGTCGCCTAGGTTGGATAGCATTTCCATATCTCAGAACCCCCACGGGCCTTTGGCCAGCGACAGGCCAAGCACAAGATGAAAGACAACATAGATCCCGACCGAGGTCGCAGCACCCGTCACAAGGGACCACAAAGGCGGCGTGCCAAGACGCCATGTCAGATAGGCGGTGGCAAAGACGGTCGGCACCACAAAGCCCGCGGGCGACAGCGCCCAACCGTAAAGGAACATCACCGCACCGGCGAAGATGATCTCGGCCAGATCACGCAAACCGGGCCAGACCGGATCGGGATCGGGAAGGATCAGAAAGATGATGGCGCAGATGCAGATGATCGCGCCCACGATGTAGGGAAAGGCACGGGGGCCGACCACATCGCTCATGAAACTGTCGGGGATGATCGTCGCGGCCCAAAGGTAAAAGATACCAAGGGCCAAACCGACCGCGCCGAATATTCGGTCACTCATAAGGGTCTCCCGGAGTGTGCGGGGGCGACACGGGGCCGCCCCCTGTAAGGTCACTGGATGATGCCGATTTCTTTGGACAGCGTGCGCACGTCCTCGATGGTTTTGGCCGCGTAAGCGTCCATATCCGCACCAAAGTTGTTGAAGGGCTCGATCGAGGCGGCCTTCAGGTCCGCTTGGAATGCATCGGATTCCGTCATGGTCTGGATCGCATTCTTCCAGAACTCTTTCGCCTCGTCCGAGGCACCGGCAGGCATATAGAGACCACGCCAGTTCGCGCCGATCACGTCATAACCCTGCTCTTTCGCGGTGGGGATATCGGGATGGCCGGACAGACGTTCCGGCGACAGGATCGCAACGATGCGGATGTCACCGGATTCAAGGAACCCCAGCATTTCCGACAGATCGCCCGACAGCGCCTGAACCGAGCCCGACAGCAGGCCGGTCATCGCCTCGCCGCCGCCCGAGAAGGCTACGTATTTCAACTTGGTCACATCCTCGACCCCTGCGGCCTGCGCCAGCAGCATCGGTTTGATGTGGTCGTACCCGCCAACGGACGAGCCGCCCGCGATGCCGACCGAACGAGGGTCTGCCTTGATTGCGTCCATGATCTGGTTCAGCGACTGGTATTCGCTGTCCGCATCGACCGCGATGGCCCCGTATTCCGCGCCAAAGGTCGCCAGCCAATGAACGCTTTCCTTGGTTGCGCCTTCATAGATGCCCTGCGCGATACGGGCGCTGGTGCTCATCGAGGCGGCGACGATCAGGTTGTTGTCCTCGTTCCGCTCTTTGGTGACATGGGCAAAGGCCACACCGCCGCCACCGCCGCTCATGTTGGTGACCTGCATGGCATCGTCGATCAGGCCCAGATCGAACAGGTATTTCGCAGTGGTCCGGCAGATGTAGTCCCAGCCGCCACCGGGGTTCGAGGGTGCGATGCACTGGGGGTTCTCGGCCTTGAATTCCGCCTGAGCGCCAACCGGCAGCAGCGCTGTCATCAGCACAGCAGCCGCGGCGAAAGTGGTTTTGAATGTCATGAATGTTCCTCCCTAAACGGTGCGGGTTCGCCCCGCGCTGCCATTTATTGCACTTTAGTACGCCTAAAGCCAATAGGGAATGTGGTTTTTTATTCGTATAGATACAATTTTGACTGCGAAAGGGCTAAGATAACCCTGTTAAAACAGGGTCTTAAGCTTACCTAACGTCAGCCCCGCAGAAGCCAAAACCAAATGCAATCGAACGGATTTCGGGTGATTTTGCTTGTCTGGATACGGTTTGGTTGCCACAACTAGGCGACTCGACCGACGACCAATGAGGGCTGCCAAATGACCACCAGCGAGCTTGCCAATCGCATCTCGAACCGCGTTGTTCAGGATATCCTGAGCGGCGATCTGGCCTCTGGCAGCCACGTGCGGACCCAGCAGATTGCGGACCGTTATCAGGTCTCGCGCACGCCCGTCCGTGATGCTTTGGTCCACTTGCAAGAGATTGGTTTTCTTGAACATTTCCCCAATCGGGGCTATTTCGTCTCAGAGAATATTCCCAAGGACGCCATCGACGAGGCGGCCGGAAACTTTGGCACCGATAGCAGCGACTACCAGCAGTTCGCCGAGGATTGGCTGACCGACCGCCTGCCAGAGGTGGTGACCGAACAGACCCTGCGCCAGAAATACGATTGGACCAAGGCCCGCCTGACCGAGATGCTGGCCCGCGCCGCCCGCGAAGGATGGGCCGAGCGCAAAGAGGGCTATGGCTGGCGTCTGCTGCCCGTGGCCAAAAACGCCGAAGCCTTTGACGAGATTTACCGTTTCCGCATGGCGATTGAACCCGCCGCGCTGCTGGAACCCGGCTTTGAAATCAACCGCGAGGCACTGGAAGAGCAAAAGCGCATCCAGTCAAAAATGCTGGACAGCGACATCGCCACAACTCCGGTCGAGCGCCTTCTTGATAACGGGGCCAACTTCCACGAGATCATCTGCCAGATGTCTCACAATCCGTTTTTTGTCACTGCATTAGAACGAGTAAACCGGATGCGCCGCCTGATGGAATACCGATCGCGCGTAGATCGCGAACGCCTGACCGTGCAATGCACCGAACATCTGGAGCTGATCGACTTGCTTGAGCGGGGCGAGATCGCCGAAGCCTCGTATTTCATGCGCCGCCATCTATCAGGCGCATTGAAGCGCAAATCGCCCGTGGTCTGGGATTGGACCTCAGGCTCGCGCCAAGCCTCCGAGGCCGAGTAGCCTTTTTATCTGATGACCTGCCATACGGCCCGTTTGCGGGGTAATTTCGGCTGCTTATTCGACGGGTGAAATTGCATATTGCATTTTGAAATGCATTAAACCAATAAATGAGTGCAACATCCACGACAGGAGCGCCCCATGCACGATCTGACAACCGAATACGCCCCGACCGGCACCCTGCGGGTGGCGTTGAACCACGGGAACCGGATTTTGGTGGGCCGCGCGGCAGATGGCAGCCCGCAGGGGATCTCGGTCGATCTGGCGCGGGCGCTTGGGGCTGAACTGTCGCTACCCGTAGAGTTCATCGAATATGAGCGGGCGGTTGATGTCTCGAACAGCGCCACCGCAGACGCATGGGACGTGTGTTTTCTGGCCGTGGACCCCAAGCGGGCCGAGGTGTTGGATTTCACCCACCCTTACGTCCGCATCGAAGGGCGCTACCTTGCCGGTCCCGATTGCACAGCAGCGACGTCGGACGAACTGGTTGCCTCGGGCGCGCCTGTGGGCACAGTCGAAGGCTCGGCCTATTCGCTGACCTTGCAGCGCAAAGCAGGGGCCGAACATCTGGTGGTTTTCCCCGACATCTACGCCATGCTGGCCGCCTTGGACACGGGCCAGATCAGCGCGGCGGCAGGCATTGGCGATGTGATGGACGCCGAGGCCGCCTTGCGCCTCGGCACACGCACATTACGCCCGCCGTTCATGGAAATCCGCCAAGCCATGGCCATCGTGAAGGGCCGCCCGCAAGCGGCGGCTCACCTGCGGGAGTTTCTGGGCCAACTGGCCACGACTGGCGGGGTGGGCGACATTCTGGAGGCCCACGGCGTCAGCCGCCAAAGCGCGCTGGTACCGGATTAGGCGCTGACCTGATTGGTGGGCGCAGTCGTCAGGTAGCGGCTCAACATCGCCTCTACGCCTTCTTGTTGCAGCCCCTCATAGGCCGCAGCGACCGCCGCCCGCAGACGCGGGTTCTGGCCCAAATGCCCAAAGACCGCGGTCTGGCCAAGAAACGCCTGAGGCCCGCTTTGCGCTGCCGCTTGCAAAGCGGCGGCCATCGGATCCTCAAGCGGGATCGGCGGGGCGGAGCAGAATTGCATCCAGATCGCCAGTTCTAACGCCAGCCCGTCGATGGGCAGGTCCCGCGCAAGGGCATCACGCAATGTTGGCAGGATGAACTGGGGCTGCCGGTCCGAGCCGTCCTGCGCCAGCCGTGCAATCGTGTCCGCAATGGCCGGATTACCAAAGCGGTGCAGCACGCTGTCCAGATACGCGGCGTAATCGACGCTTTCGATCGGCTCTAGGGTGGGGATCGTTTCGCGCGTTGGCAGCGCCTTCAACCAGCCCGACAAGACCGGATCGGCCATCGCCTGATCCACATGGGCATAACCCATCAGCGCCGCCGCATAACAAAGCGAGGCATGACTGGCGTTCAAGAGCCGCAGCTTCATGATTTCATGGGTCTTTACGTCATCCACAAAGGTCACGCCGACCTTTTCCAAGGGGGGGCGACCGGCGGGAAAATGATCCTCTATCACCCACTGGCGAAAGGGCTCGCACACCACAGGGGCGGCATCGCGGACGCCAAAGCAATCCTGCACCAGCGCCAGTTCGCGCGGACCAGAGCGGGGGGTGATGCAATCCACCATCCCGTTGGGAAAGGCCACATGGGCCGCGATCCAACCGGCCAGCTCGGGGTCTTGGGCCTCAGCGACGGCCAGCGTCACGCGGCGGGTGATGTCACCGTTGCCTTGCACGTTGTCACAGGACAGGACCGTGAAGGCAGGCTGTCCCGCGTCACGCCGTTGACGCAAGGCGGCGATGATCAGGCCAAAGACCGTCTTTGGCGCATCGGGGTTGGCGATATCTGCATGCAACGCCGGATCATCCAAGCGCACCGCGCCGCCGCGCCCCAGAAAATACCCGCCCTCGGTCACGGTCAGAGACACGATGCGGATCAAAGGATCAGACATGGCCGCAAGGATTGCGGCGGGATCGACGGGGCAGTAATCCACCATCGCGCCAGTGATCCGCGCGCTTTCCCCTGTCCCATCGCGGTCCACAACCGTGGTCAGCCAATCCTGCGCGGCCAAACGGTCTCGCATGTCGGCATCACCCGCACGCAGGCCGGCGCCGACAATGGCCCAATCATGAGCAAGGCCCATGTTCATCAGCCGGTCCAGATAGACCGCCATATGGGAGCGGTGGAAATTGCCCACACCGATGTGCAGGATACCGGCGCGCAGATTGCTGCGGTCATAGGTGGGGCGGGCCACATCCGCAGGCACATCGGCCAGCGTTGCAAGGGACAAGGGGATCATCTTCGGGGTTCCGGAAAAAGAAAGATGCGCCGCCCCGTTCAGAGGCGGCGCGTTGGATCAAACAGCGGTAAAGCCGCCATCAATCGGCAGCGTGACCCCCGAAATCATCGAGGCCGCATCGGACAGCAGGAACACGATGGGCGCGGCGATCTCGGCCTCGGTGGCCCAACGGCCAAGGGGCATGGTGTCCAAGAACGGCTTTTCCACCTCGGGGCGACCCCAGTACCACGCGGACATGGGCGTCATGACCACGGTGGGGTTCACGCTGTTCACGCGAATACCGTATTCGCCCAACTCCAGCGCCGAGACGCGGGTGATGTTGTCCAGCGCCGCCTTGGACGAGCCATATGAAATGTGCCCGCGCAGCCCCACCAGCGACGCCTGACTTGAGACGTTGACGATCACCCCGCCCTTTTTCAGACGCACCATGCTTTGGCTGGCGTATTTGGTGACCAGCAAAGCACCACGGGCGTTGATGCTGATCACTTTGTCAAAGACCTCGATGTCGGTGTCCATTGGCGTGGCGATCTCGCCGCCCCAACCACCGCAGTTGACCACACCGTAAAGGTCCAGCCCTTCCAGAGCGGCCTTGATACTGTCTTCCGAGGTCAGATCGAAGGGCAACGTCTTGCAGCCGGTCTCGGCCTTGAGGGCAGCCAGCGCCACTTCATTGCGGCCATTGGCGATCACGTCGGCCCCAGCGGCGCAAAGCTGGCGGACGGTCTCGCCGCCGATACCGCCACTGGCGCCAGTCACGAGGATGGGGCCTTTGTCAAAGGTGTACATGCTTGTTTTCCCTTAAGGAGTTGTCTTTGAAATCATTGGCCCAAACATGGGCTGAAAGGTTGCAATGGCTCAGGCCAGCCGCGCCTCTGTCTTGGGATCAAAGGCCACGGCCTTGGCCATATCGAAGGCAAAGCGGGCAGGGTGACCGGCGCGGGCCTGCGTGTGCGCCCTGAACCGGCCAATCGCATCACGCCCGCCAAGCGAGACGGTGACAAAGGTGTCGCTGCCCGCAGGCTCGACCACATCCACCGGCAGATCGACCTGCGCCAAAGCGGGGCTATCGCGGTCCGCGCCTTCGGGATCGGTCATCGCCTCGGGGCGGATGCCAAGCACGATCTCGCGGCCCGCATAGCGGTCCAGCCCTTCTGCACGCGGGAAGGGCAGCAGCACCTCGGACCCGTCGGCCAGCTTCAGACCGGCGCACATCACACCGTCCTGACGCAGCAGCCGCGCGGGCAGAAGGTTCATGGCGGGACTGCCCATAAAACCGGCCACGAACATATTGGCAGGGTTGTCGTAGATCTCTTGTGGCGTGCCCAACTGCTGCACATCGCCGCCGAACATCACCGCAATGCGGGTCGAGAGGGTCAGCGCCTCGATCTGGTCGTGGGTCACATAGACGATGGTGGTTCCCAGCTTCTGGTGCAGCTTTTTGATCTCGGTCCGCATGTCTACGCGCAGTTTCGCGTCAAGGTTCGACAGGGGCTCGTCAAAGAGGAACACGTCCGGATAACGGGTCAAAGCGCGGCCCATCGCCACCCGCTGACGCTGGCCACCCGACAACTGGCCGGGCTTGCGGTCCAGCAGATGGGTGATCTGCAACAGCTCGGCCACTTCGGCGATCTTGGCCTCACGCTCGGGTTTGGGAACGCCGTGCATTTCCATCCCAAAGCTGATGTTCCCGCGCACGGTCATGTTGGGGTAAAGGGCGTAGCTTTGGAACACCATCGCGATGTTGCGGTCGGCAGGGCGGACCTCATTCACGCGCGTCCCGTTGATGCGGATTTCCCCGTCCGAGACCTTTTCCAGCCCCGCAATCATGTTCAGCAACGTGGACTTGCCGCAGCCCGATGGGCCGACCAGCACCAGAAACTCGCCTTCCTCAACCTCGATCTGCGTGGAATTCAGCACCTGAACCGAGCCGTAGGATTTGGTGACATTGTCGATATCAAGAAAACCCATGAGGCTTATCCTTTCACAGAGCCGGTCATCAGCCCGCGCACGAAAAAGCGGCCCGCGACGACGTAGACAAAGAGGGTGGGCAAGGCGGCCATGATCGCGCCGGCAAAGTGAACGTTGTATTCCTTCACGCCGGTCGAGGACTGGACCAGATTGTTCAGGGCAACTGTCATCGGCTGGCTGTCAAAGTCCGAGAATGAGGCCCCGAACAGAAAGTCGTTCCAGATGTTGGTGAACAGCCAGATCACGCAGACCACCGCGATAGGGCCGGAATTGGGCAAAAGGATACGGCGGAAGATGGTAAAGAACCCCGCCCCGTCGATCTCTGCCGCCCGCACCAGTTCGGTCGGGAAGGCCGCGTAGTAGTTGCGGAAATAAAGGGTGGAAAAGCTGATCCCGTAGATCACATGGACAAAGACCAGACCCGGCACTGTGCCCGACAACCCCAGCAGACCCAGCGTTCGGGCCATCGGGATCAGCACGATCTGGAACGGGATAAAGCAGCCGAAAAGGATCAGGCCAAAGATCAGCGTATCGCCCCGAAACCGCCATTTCGTCAGCACATAACCGTTCAGCGCGCCCATCAGGGTGGTGATCATGACCGCAGGCACCACCATCACCAGAGAGTTGGTGAAATAGGGGCGCAGGCCGGTGGCCTCAACGCCCACCTGCGCCTCGGACCATGCTGACCGCCACGGGGCCAGCGTCCAGTCAGAGGGCAGCGCCATCATCCCTCCCGAGGTGATCTCGTCCAACGGCTTCAGGGAATTGGCCACCATCACGTAGAGAGGCAGCAGGTAGTAAATGCAGAACAGACCCAGCAGCAGGTAAAGGCTGATACGGCCGAATGAGAGGGGTATGGACATCAGCGCTTCTCCCGCAGTTCGGACCAGAGGTAGGGCACGATCACGGCAGCAATGGTCAGCAGCATGATCTCGGCCGAGGCCGCCCCGATCCCCATCTGGTTTCGGGTGAAAGTGTAGGAATACATAAAGGTGGCTGGCACTTCGGTTGCCGTACCGGGGCCGCCGTTGGTCAGGGCAACCACTAGGTCGTAAGACTTGATCGCCATATGGGCCAGCACCACAAAGGCCGACAGAAAAGCAGGGCGCAGCTGCGGGATCACGATCCGGCGATACAGCGCAAAGGTCGAGGCCCCGTCCACCTCGGCCGCCCGCAGCATCTCTGCATCGATGCCGCGCAGACCGGCCAGAAAGGTGGCCATCACAAAGCCAGAGGTCTGCCAGACCGCCGCGATGACCACCGTGTAGATCGCCATATCGCGGTTCTTGATCCAGTCGAACTTGAAGCTGGTCCAGCCCCAGTCATGCATCACCGCCTCAAGGCCGATGCCGGGATCCAGAAACCATTTCCACGCCACGCCGGTGACAATAAAACTCAGGGCCATCGGGTAGAGGTAGATGGTGCGGATGAACCCCTCGGCGCGGATGCGCTGGTCCAAGAGGATCGCCAGCATCAAACCCAGCACACAACAGATCGCGATGTACAGGATGCCGAACACTGCCAAGTTGTTCAGGGCAATGTCCCATGTGCGCAGGGAAAACAGTTTTTCATAGTTCGACAGCCCCACCCAGCCATAGCTTGGCAACATGCGGCTGTCTGAAAAGGACAGATAGCTGGTGAAGGCGATGAACCCGTACACAAAGATCGCGATCAGGGCGACGCTGGGGCTCAGGACAAGGCGCGGCAACAGATTGCGCAACGCTGCCCGCGCGGAAGAGGCGGATCGGGCCAAGGCGGCCTCCTTCGGGGTGAGACGTCTGGGAAAGACGGGCGACGCCAGAGCTTCGCCCGAGGAACAGGACCGCGAAGGGAAGCACGCCGCGCCCCTGTTCCGGCTTGCCGCGTTAGAGCTGCGCGGATTCCACTGCGATTTGCAGCTCTTCCACAGCGTCTTCGGCGCTCATGTCCGAGTTGAAATGCTCGGTCACCACGTCAAAGATTGCCCGCTGCACCGCCGAGGTCTGACCGTGGCCGTGGGCCAGCGATCCCAGCAGGGTGCCATTGGCTTCGGCCTCTTTGATGTCGGCCATCGCCTTTTGACCGCAGGCGTCAAAGTTATCGGGGGCCACGTCGGTCCGCGCAGGGATCGAGCCTTTGACAAGGTTGAACGCCTCTTGGAAGGCCGGCGACATGACCGAGGCGGCCAGCGCGCTTTGTGCGGCCTGATTGTCGTCGCTCACATCAAAGGCGGCGAAGAAGTCGGTGTTGAACAGGTACGAACCTTCGGTACCCGGTGCGGTCACGCACAGGATATCGGTGCCGGGAGTCATGTCCGCGCGGACAATCTCGCCCTTGGCCCAATCGCCCATCAGCTGCATTGCGGCCTCGCCGTTCAGGACCATCGCCGTGGCAAGGTTCCAGTCACGACCCGAGAAGTTGTCATCCACAAAGCCGCGAACGGTGCGCATCTGGTTAAAGACCTGAACCATGGTGTCCGATCCCAGCGCGTCCATGTCGGCCTCGATGATGGCCTTGCGGTAGAAATCCGCGCCACCGATCCCAAGAACAACGTCGTCAAAGATGGTCGCGTCCTGCCAAGGCTGACCGCCGTGGGCCAGCGGCGTGATGCCCTTGTCTTTCAGGGTCTGCGCGACGGTGTTGAACTCTTCCCAAGTGGTGGGCGGGGTCAGGCCGTTTTCCTCAAAAATCGCTGCGTTGATCCACAACCAGTTGGGGCGGTGGATGTTGACGGGCACTGCGTTCCACTTGCCATCACGCACGGCAAAATCCTGTAGGGCGCTGGGGACCACGTCGGCCCAATGGCCTTCGGTCGCCACAGCGGTCAGATCGCCCAACGCACCCTCATCGGCCCATTCACGGACCTGCATGCCCAACAACTGCGCAGCGGTGGGCGGGTTGCCGGCGGCAACGCGGGCCTTCAGCGTGGTTGCTGCCGCTTCACCGCCGCCACCGGCAACGGGCATGTCTTCCCAGCCGATGCCCTGACCGGCCAGATCCTCTTTCAGAACGTTCAGCGCCGCAGCCTCGCCGCCAGCGGTCCACCAGTGCAGAACCTCAACGCTTTGCGCCATCGCGGCACTGCTGATCAGGGTGGAAACGGCCGCTGTCGCCAGCAGCTTTGCAGGTACTTTCATCGCCAGAACTCCTCTTTCTTGGCTTTCACGACGGTCTCCTCTTGGCCGCCGCTATTTTGTTTGGTTGCAAAACAAACATATGTCGGAAAAGCTGTCAATGCTGTTGAAAGACCCTGCCAGACGGGCCAACATCGCACCAAAGGAGAGCCCCATGTCGATGCCGGTCGCGGTCAGAAAAATGAACGAAGCTCGCGCCTTGGAGGCCTTGTTTTCCAAGGGGATCATGAGCCGCGCGGACATCGCCCGCGTGCTAGAGTTGACCCGCTCGACGGCCAGCAGCATCGTGGCGTCCCTGATCAGCGAAGGTCAGGTGCAAGAGGTCTCGGCAGATAATTCTGACCGCGAACAAAAGACCGGACGGCCCGGAATCAGTCTGCGGCTGAACCCTGACTATGCGTTTTATCTGGGGGCAGATGTGGGGGCCAAAGACCTGCGCTTGTGTGTGCTGGACTTTGCCGGAACCCTGCGGGCCGAGGTCACGCACCGCTTTGACAAGCCCAACCCCTCGTCCGAGGTGGTCAGCGCCCGCCTTGCGGAAATGGTGGAAAAGGCCTGCGCCGACCTGCCCGATCAGGCGGCTGTCAAAGGGCTGAATGTGGCCATCCCCGGCATTGTCGATCTGACGGGCGACATCCTTCGCGCGCCTCCTTTGAACTGGCGCAAGGTCCCTTTCCGCGAACAACTGGCCAAGGCAATGGGCGAAATGCCCGTGCATAAACTGATCAACGACGCCAACGCCTTTGCCGTGGCGCAGTTGCGCCGCCCCGATCTGATCGACACCCAAGATGCGGTATTTCTGCTGATGGATGACGGTGTCGGCGGCTGCATCCTAAGCGGTGGGCGCCTGCTTGAAGGCACCACGGGCCTTGCCGCCGAGATTGGCCACATGCCGATCGGCACCAAGGGGCACTGCAACCTGACCGGCATTCACGGGGCCTTCGAAAACTATGTCTCGCGCCCTGCGATTCTTGCCCATTACGCCAACCTTGGGAGGCAAGCCACCAGCCTGACCGCGTTTCTTGCGGCCTTGGACCAAGGGGACGCCGCCGCGCAAAAGGTGCTGTCTGTCTGGACGCAGGACTTTGCCCGCGGACTGGCTATCCTGACCACCTTGCTCAATCCGGCGCGGATCGTGATCGGGGGCCGCGTGGCAGAGATGGCCCGCCGCACCGAAGGCGACCTGCTAGGCGCCCTGCGCGATCACCTGCTAGAAGAGACCCCGCCCCCCGTTCTGGAACTGACCGGCACCAGTGGCGAAGGCCCCGCCGTCGGCGCGGCGATGACCCTGCACCACCAGCATTTTGCCCAGTTCGGCCCCTTGGGCAGCGGGCGACCGGAATTGCTGGGGGCCGATCACAGCGCCTGAAACGCGCCTCGCCTAAGCCAGCCCCAGATCAACCAGCCATTTCCCGATCTCGTCACGGCTGCCCATCCCGTCGTTGATCAGCCCGTTCACAATGAAGGTGGGCGATCCATGCACGCCGTTCTGACGGGCAATCTTCGCGTGGCGCTTCATCTCGTTGGTGACGGCTTTCAGTTCGAGCGGCTCCGTCACGTCCACACCGGTCAGCGCCTTGATCCGCGACAGGATCTCCGCTTGAGAGACCTGCATATTCGCGCCTTTGCAGTGTTCGGTCGCGATGAAATCGTCGCGATGGGCAAAGACCTTTTCAAAGATATCCCACGCCGCGCCCTTGCCCCCATCAGTTGCCGCCGCGGCCAGAATGGCACGGCATATCACCGGCGAGAACAGATGCCACGGCTGGGATTGCAGAAATATCCGCACCGTCAGGCGATCCTCGCCCGCCGCCTCTAGCAGCGCGGGCAGCTTGGCGAAAGCGCGTCCGCAATGCCCGCAGGTAGGCTCAAGAAACACATCCAGAGTGGTAGGGCCGTGGCCCCATGTCAGCGCGTCTCCGATGAATGTTGCCATTACGGCCTCCGTTCCAAGTGTCATAATCGGGCGAGGTGTCGCCTGCCTGACCGACCCTTCCACGTCTTTCGGCGTGTCCGCCTATCGGAACTTGCCCCCGCCCCATTTGATCCCGTGCAAACAGGGCGCCGCTTGATTGACCCGCCGAGGCCGCGCGGCACACTGGCGCTTCGGCTCCTTGTGGAAAAGGCTGTCATTATGGGCGCATCTCCTTCCCGCTTATTGCGGTTCACATCCGCCCTGCGGCGGCGGAATTACCGGCTACTCTGGACCGGAACGCTGGTGTCGAACACGGGCGACTGGCTGGACATGGTGGCGCTGAACTGGCTGATCGTGGCGCAAAACGGCGGCGCGCTTGATCTGGCGGTGGTGAATTTTTGCCGCGCCATTCCCATTCTGGCCCTTGCCCTTGTGGGCGGAGCCATCGCGGACCGCGTCGAAAGACGAAGACTGCTGATCGTCATCCAACTGGCATCGATGGCGCTTGCGGTGATCCTGACAGGCCTTGCTGTGGCGGGTGTCACACCCCTCTGGGCGTTGGCGCTGATCGCGGCGGGGCGCGGGGCGGCCTTTGCGTTCAACCTGCCTGCCCGCCATGCACTGATCCCCATGCTGGTCCCGCGCGATGAGCTGCCCAACGCCGTGGCCCTGAACCTTGTGACGCTGAACGCGACAAAGGTGCTGGGACCGATGCTGGCGGGTCTGATGATCGCCCAATTCGGCCTGACGGTGTGCTTTGCCCTGAATGCGGTCAGCTATCTGGCGGTGCTTTACACCCTTTACTGCATGACCCTGACGCCCGCGCCCCAGACACAGAAAACGCCTGAGCCAAGGGAAAGCCTTGCCGCCGCGATCCTATCGGGGCTGGCTTACGTGAGGGCGCGGCAGGTGCTTTATATGCTGGTGCTGGTGGCTCTTGTTCCGGTGTTTCTAGGCCAGCCCTTTCTGGTTCTGCTAGCGGTCTTTGCCCATGACGCCCTGCATTGGGGGCCGACCGGCTTTGGCCTGCTGACCTCTGCCGCGGGGCTCGGGTCGGTGCTGGGGGCGCTGGTCATCGGCGGCTATACCGAACTTTTGCGGCGCGGCATCGTCATGCTGGTCCTGCTGCTGGCCTTTGGTCTGTCGCTACTGGCCTTCGCCGCCAATCCGGTAGCCGTGCTGGCGCCACTGATCCTGATCATCTCTGGCGCGACCTATATGAGCTATAACACCGCGCTCACCTCGATCATGCAGATGACGATTGAAGACGCCTATCGGGGCCGCGTCATGAGCATGATGTTCATGAACCGTGGCCTCATGCCCTTGGGAACGGCAGCAGCAGCCACCCTTTCGGCCTCGGCGGGGGTACGGGTGGCCTATGGGGTCATGGGCGGGCTGATCCTGATCTTTACCCTCGCGCTTTTGGTCTTTGTGCCAAAGCTGCGGCGGTTGCAGACCTAGCCCCGCCCCGCAGGTCAAGGCAGGCAGCACAGAAGTTATGGCTTTTGCAAGGTTTCGAACTGATGCCCTTGGGGGCGGCCCGCTATTCTGACGCCATACGACTGCCCCTTTAGAAAGGACCGAATTCATGGCGATCAAAAGCATCCTGCTGGCCTACTCCGGCGAGTCCGCAAGCTCGGGCGCGCTGCATCTGGCGATCCAGATGGCCCGCAAATACAATGCCCATCTGACGGGCGTTGTGTCCCACGGTCCTGCTCTCTCCGAGGTCAAGTACAACCGCTACATGAGCCAACAGCTTCTGGACCTGCTGCACAGCCGCGATGCCGAGGCCGTCGCCGCCCTGCGCCAAGGGTTCGAGGACAAGACCAAGGCAGAGTTGCCCGAAAGCGCCGCCCATTTTCTGGACCTTGAGACCCGCCCCGATTTCACCTTGGTCGAGGCCGCCCGCGCCTATGACATCGTCGTCATGGGGCGCCGCGCCTTTGAGCCGGGGCATGAACACTTCGGGGCCAAGCCCGAGCAGATCGCGCTGGACAGTGGCCGCCCTGTCATTCTGGTGCCCCATGCCTACAATGCCAACGCCTTGAACGAACATGCGGTCTTTGCGTGGGATGGCAAGCGGGCAGCGGCGCGGGCTTTGGCCGATGCCATGCATATCCTTGAAACCAAGGATCTGGTGACCGTGCTGACCGTGGGCGATGTGACCCATGACCGCCATCAGGGCGACGACATTCAGGATCTGCTGACCCGTCACGGGATCGCGGTCAACCGCCTGACCCTGCCAAAGACCGCCCGCAGCATCGCAGACACCATTCTGGATGCGTGCCGTGACGCCGACGCGGGTCTGCTGGTCATGGGCGCTTACGAGCATTCGGCCACCCATGAGGCCCTTTTCGGAGGGCCGACCGCCGATATTCTGGCGGACGCCCATTTACCGGTGCTGATGTCGCACTAACGCAATGGTCAGGGGCGCAATTCGCGCCCCAAGAAGGCCAGCGCCTTGCCCCATGCATCCTCGCTCTGGGCGGGGCAATAGCGTTCCGGTGACGGGAAATTCTGGAACGCATGGCCCGCCCCGTCATAGCGGTGGAACTCATGAGGGACGCCTGCGTCCTCAAGGGCGGCCTCATAGATATCCACATCCTCGGGCGAGGGGTTGCTGTCCTCATTGCCGAAGAACCCCGCGACGGGACAGGGGATATCGCCTGCACGCTCGATCGCCGGAATGCCCTGATCGGCCATCGCCAGCCGGATGCGCCCGCCATAGAACACCACGCAGGCCCGATAGCGGGTGTCGGTTGCGGCCCCCAGCCACGCCACACGCCCGCCCCAGCAATGACCCACAATGCCGACCCGCGCCGGATCAACCCGTTCCATGCCTTGCAACAGGTCCATCGTCACGGTCAGATCGGCAATGGTCCAGTCATCGCGAAATTCGCGGTTCTTCAGATCGCGGGCTTCGGATTTCGGCCACCAATGGAAAATGAACGGCACCGCCACCACATAGCCCGCCTCAGCCAGACGCTCGGCGGTTTTGAGGGTGAATTCGTCCTTCTCGATCCCGTCATGACCCGGAATATGCATGGCCAGCACGATAGCGGGCGTAGGTCCGGTGCCTGCGGGCTCGTAGAGGAAGACCTCCATCGGGCTACCGCCAACTGTCAAAGTCTCGATCCGTGGCATCATCTGCCTTCCTTTCGAACGATTGGATATGCGGGAAATCTGCACCGGTTCTTAGCCAATCGCATCCTCCGCGCATAGCTTTCCTATGGGCCTGCCGCCCAATCCGATTTCTCCCCGCCCGCCCCAGCGCACAACATGAAAGGGCGCAGAACAGGCAACAAACGCCGCGCGAATAAACTCTTGGGAGGAGAATATGCTGAATACCTGGATACGCCGCGCCATGGCGCTGGCCGTGACAACCGGTCTGACCGCCGCCTCTGCCGCCGCGCAGACGCCAGAAGAATTCTACACCGGCAAAACCGTTGAACTGACCGTGGGCGCGACCCCCGGCGGATCGGCTGACACCATCGCCCGCACCTTTGTCGAACATCTGGCAAAGCACTTTCCCGGCAATCCGGAGATCGTCGTCTTTAACAAGCCCGGTGCGGGCGGCATGGTGGCTGCAAAAGAAATGATGGCAGGGGCCGAGCGAGATGGCACCGCGATGGCCATGCTGCTTGGCGGATCGGTCTTTGTGCCCCGCGTCGAAGGGATCGAGGACCAGTTCGACCCGCGCGAAGTCAACTGGGTCGGCAGCATCGACGTGGGCGCGTATCCTTACGTGATCCTCGCCAACGACCAGTCGCCGGTGAAAACCGCCAATGAAATCTTTGAAAAAGAGATGGCGATTGCCGCCACCAGCTTTACCCACCAGAACCGCACCATCCCAGAGATCATGAACCGCTATCTGGGGGCCAAATTCAACATCATTCCCGGCTACAAGGGCTCGCCCGAGATCTATCTGGCGATGGAGCGCCGCGAGGTCGACGGCTGGATGCTCAGCTATGCCTCGCTCTTGGACCCCGGTGCGAAGGCGAAAGAATGGGTGGCGGATGGCACGGCATTTCCGCTGATCACCATCGGGTTCGAACATCACCCCGCCTTCCCCGACGTACCGCTGATCTCTGAGTTCATCACCAATGACGAACAGACCAAGCTGCTAGAGTTCTTCTTTACGCCGCTGATCGCCGGTCGTCCCATCGTCTTCCCGCCAGAGGTACCCGCAGACCGCGTGGCCGCCATCCGCAAGGCTTTTGACGAAACCGCAGCCGATGAGGCCTTCATCGCCGACATGCGCAAACGCATGGGTGTGGAAGAGGTCGCCACCGTAGACGGCGCGGGCCTGCAAGAACTGGTCGCCGAAGTCTACGCCGCCCCCGACAGCGTCCTAGAGGCCGCGCGGGACATCCTGACCGACAAGTAACCTCTAACATCCAAGACACCTCGGAAGGGGGCGCAGCCAGTCTGCGTCCCCTTTTTGGTTGGCGGTGTGTGGCTTTAAATGAGGGATGTGGGACGCAAGTTGCCGTCCGCTAAGACACTCACAAATGCCCCCTTTTACCTGGCCATGCCAGTGGGCAGGCATATCCGAAACTTTCCTACAGACATGCTGAGAGACCCGGCATCCGCTCATGCAAGCGCGATGATTTAATGATAGAGGGGTGAGCCTCCGCCCGCTCATGCGGCCGCGAGAGGATGTCGTCCAACTCGGCCTCGTCGACGAGCGCGAGGCGGTTGTAGGAAACGGTCCTCCTCCATCAACCGCTCCCCAATTGTGCAACAGGCGCAGTGGGTCTCCGATGAAATGGGGACAGAGGCCAGCCGATTTGCCGATCCTAAAAAAGCCTGTGCGGCGGTCCGCGTTGAGAACGGTAATGATTGACTTGGCAATTTGCTTTCGCACCTTCTACACTGCGTTCACATTGCCGATTTGCGTCTAAATCCGAAGAATTTGCCTTCATTTCAACGACTGCGATCCCCCCTTTGCCGGGGAACCAGTCCGGCGTCTCAGAACGCGAGAAGAGATCATGGACATCCAATGCATCGCCGCCTTTAGCGATAATGGACGTGGCGGCAACCCAGCGGGCGTCGTCCTGCTGGACGCCCCCATCCCCGATGTTGAGATGGCGCGCGTCGCCTCCGAAGTCGGATACTCTGAAACCGTGTTTGCCGTGCGGAACAGCGATGGCGCCTCCGGTTGGCGCGCGCGATACTTTTCGCCGGAAACAGAAGTGCCGTTCTGCGGGCATGCGACCATCGCGCTCGGTGCTGTGCTTGGCGAACGGTTCGGGGCTGGGACCTATAATCCAACCCTGAACGACACGACCATTTCCGTAGAGGCGGAGGCGACAGTGGAAGGCATGGCCGCGACGCTCACCTCACCGCCGACGCGAAGCCGAGCCGCAACAGAGGAAGAGGCCGCGGACGCTCTTGAGTTGTTCGGCCTTACAACGCGCGACTTGGACGACCGCCTGCCACCTGCGCGAATTCATGGCGGAGCGGACCACGTCATTCTGGCCCTGCACGACCGCGCCAGGCTCGCGGCCATAAACTATAACCTGGATCAAGGGCGCGAGGTCATGCGGCGGCATGGGCTGGTGACAATTATGATCGTCTACGTAGAGGACGAGCGAACCTTTGTCGTGCGCAACGCCTTTGCATCGGGCGGAGTGCTGGAAGATCCGGCAACTGGCGCCGCGGCGGCTGCCTTCGCGGGCTACCTGCGGGACCGATGCTGGCCGCATGGTGGACACTTCGTCATCCGGCAAGGAGAAGATATGGGCGCGCCATCGATCATCAACGTTCGCCTCACCGACGAGGTCGGCGCACCAGTCCACGTGGCGGGCAAAGCGCACACAATTATTGACCAGTGTTGATTGTGCAGTCGTGCGTCGACGGCCGTGAAATCGTTCGGTCGTTGAAGCGGACGTTCGCCGCTTTGGCGCGATCAACTAGTTAATTGACGGGAGCTACGCGATTATCGGTCGTTCACAATGAAAACATAAATGACCGGTTCCAGTGTATGAGCGTGGACCAAAGACAACACGCGAATGCATCGCGATTCCTGGCACTTTGCATCGCGATGTCAGCTCGCCTGTTTGGGCATTGGGATTGTCTCGCCACTGTCTCCCCTGAAGAGCCCGATCAGTCGCGGAAGCGAGTGAACCAGATGGTCGCTTAAAGCGCGGACGCGGGCGTTGTCGCGCAGTTCCGCGTGGCGCAGCAGCCATAAATCCTGACGTGGAACAAACTCGGGCTCTGTGATGCGCGCCAATTCCGGGTCGGGGTCGCACAGAACACAAGGCAACAAAACCAGTCCGATGCCTGCGCGACAGGCGATCTGTTGCGTTCGCATGTCACTGATACGCATGACGGTCGGGTGCATTGCGAAAGGAGTGCTTCTCTTCCAGGATTCTGAAGACCCTTCGGGACTGAAACTGATCCACCCGAAATCGTCGAACGGCTGGCCGTCGCGCAATTTCTCCACAACAGCCTTCGACAGGTAGACCGCGCGGGCGGTTTGGGTCAATTTCCGACCGATGAGATGATCATCAGGGCTGTGTCCGAACCGCATCGCCAAATCGGCATCCCGTCTGTCAAGATCGGAGAGCGAGGCGCTGGTGATCACACGCAGGTCTATATCGGGATGCGCTTGACGGAACTCTTCAAGGATTTCCAGTACCGGGCCGACCGCCAGAACATCCCCCATTGAAAGCGTAACCGGCCCGGAAATCTCGCGGCTGATCCCGAAGGTACGCCGATCCAGCGTGGCGACTTCGTTCTCGATGGTCGTGGCTGTCGCCAGCATCTCCTGTCCCGTCTGAGAAAGTTCGAGCTTCCCACCTTTCCGCTGATAGAGCGGCGCACCGGCAAAGGCGCTCATTGCCTCCAACCTGCGTGCAACAGTCGAGTGGCTGATCCCAAGTGCGGCGCTAGCGGCGCGGGTGGACCCGCTTCGCACGAATAGCAAAAATAGCTTCAGATCGCCCCAATCCATTTGTCTCATCAATGCACCAATTTGTATCATATCAGAAAATTGCGTCACATTTTTGAGACTACTAAGTTTTCCTCGTCCGGGCAACAAAGCCCGAGATCACCCCCTCCGGATGCACCTTCCATGGAGCGACTTGGGGGGCGGAAAAGTAAAAGTCCAAGGAGACGCGAAATGGCACATATTCTTGTCGACATTCTTCCGTTCAAGGAAGGCAAAACCATCGAAGACGCGCTGGCGTATTTTGAGAAAGTCCGCCCGGCGATGGAACGCAACGGACTTCGGCGCGTTGATGCCCCGCTTCGGGCGCTCAAGTCGCTGCGAGGGGCGCAACAGGCTGACCTCGTCAACTTGTTCGAGACCGACGATCCCGAAACATCAATGCAGGGCATGGCTGGCGATGCTGAGTATCAGTCACATGTTGCGCTGCGCGACGCGATCTTCGATCTGGAAAACGCATCCATCATCCTGACCACAAAGCACACCTGACCACCAAGCGTCTTGGTTCCGTACGGAAGTGCAATCTTTGTCCGGAACAAACCAAAATTTTCAAGGAAATACCATGAAACTCACTTCAATTACTCTGGCCGTGGCCGGAACGATGGCGCTCGCCTCGATTCCATTTGCAGTATCGTCTGAGCCTACAAAACTACCACTCCCCGCTGTATCGGAAGAAATGACCCTTGCATCGCAAAGCGTCGATGTCCTGTCTTCCTCCATGTCGTACGTCGAAACTGGCTCTGGCGATCCGGTGCTCTTTGTGCATGGCAATCCGACTTCGAGCTATCTCTGGCGCAATGTCCTGCCCCACGTGGCCGACACGCATCGTGCCATCGCAGTCGATCTGATCGGGATGGGCGCGTCGGGCAAACCCGACATCGACTATACGTTCGCCGATCACGCCCGCTTCCTCGATGCTTTTGTCGCCGAAATGGATCTGACCAACATAACCCTTGTCGGGCATGACTGGGGTGCGGCGCTGGCATGGGATTTTGCCCGGCGCAACCCCGATATCGTAGTCAAGCTGGCCTTTATGGAAGGCGTTCTACCGCCTGCACTGCCCCAGCCGAGCTACGAGGCGTTGGGCGAAGAAATGGGCGGAATGTTCCGCGCGCTTCAGGATGAAAAACAAGGGTACGAGATGGTCATGGAGGGCAATTTCTTCGTAGAAGGTATCCTGCCCATGATGGTCAACCGCACCTTGGGCGAGCAAGCAATGGAAGCCTATGGCGCACCCTACACAACTGTCGAAAGCCGTCTTCCAACCTGGATGTGGCCGCGCGAAGTTCCGATTGGAGGAGAGCCGACTGAAAACGTTCAATTGATGGCCGACATTCAATCCTTCATGGGCGAAACGGATATGCCTGTCCTGCTGACCTACGCGGAACCGGGCGTTCTGGTGCCGCCACAAGCCGTTCCTTTCTACAGCAACCTGATCCATGATCTGGAAACAGTGTTTATCGGTCAGGGACTTCACTTCATCCAAGAAGACCAGCCGGTCGCGATTGGCCGTGCCATCGCGGACTGGCTGCGTCGCAACTAAGACCCTCGGAGAGCGGACCCCCTTTCTGCTCTCCGATCGCCAGACCAACAAACAACATGTGAGAGCAAAATGACCAAGTTTTTCCACTTGCCCGCCAGCTGCTCTTCAGACGATCACGTAAACCCGATTTGAAGTCGAAGTCGTCGACCTCGGAAGCAAGTCAAAGGCGTTTCAAGCGGCCAACCCGCTTGGAAAAGTTCCGGCGCTTCTGGACGTTTCTTCCGTGAAAAGGCCTTCGCCGTAGAAATGACCTAGGCCAAACAGAGCAATTAGCTCACTGCAGGCGGAAATCTGACATTCGTGCGCCTTGCGGCGTTGGTCAAAAAGGGCTCAAAACGGACCTTAGCCCTCCAGCCTTACGACACGCAAATCCTGTCTGCATGCCGCAAGTCTGTAAAGAGCCAACCCCGCCCAGATCAGCCTTCTTTCACCACACGATTGCGCAGGGTGCCAAGCCGGTCAATCGTGACCTCCACCACATCGCCTTCCTTCAGGAACACCGGCGGCGTGCGGCGGGAGCCGACGCCCGCAGGGGTGCCGGTGGCGATCATGTCCCCTGCCCGCAGGGGGATCCAGTTGGTGATGTACGCGATCATCTCGGCCACGGGCCAGATCATGTCAGCGGTATTGGCTTGTTGCATGGTCTGGCCGTTCACGGTCAGGGACAATTCCAAAGCCTGCGGGTCGCCGACCTCATCGGCGGTGACCAGCCACGGCCCCACAGCGCCGGTCCCGACAAAGTTCTTGCCCGCCGTCACTTGGCTGGAGTGCCGCTGCCAGTCACGCACGCTGCCCTCATTCATGCAGGCATAGCCGAACACATAATCCAGCGCCTTCTCCGCAGGCAGATTGCGGCCCGTATCGCGGCCGATGACGGCGACCATCTCGGCCTCGAAATCCAGCTTGTCCGAGATGCGCGGGATCACCAGCGGGGCCTTATGGCCGATCAGGGTCTCGGGCCAGCGGGCGAAGAGCATGGGCTTGTCATCGGGATCGCGCACGCCCTCTTCCTTATGGGCCTGATAGTTCAGGCCGATGCATATGATCTTGCCGGGGTTCGGGACCACGGGCAGTAGGGTCAGGGTGTCGATGGAAAAGTCCCCGTCTCCTTCCAGCGCCTTTGGCAGCGCCCCGCCCGATGCGATGAAATCGGTGATCTGTGCAGGCGCGCCGCGGGCGGGCAAATCCCAGACAGCGCCGTTTTCAAGGACGCCATAGCTGGCGGCGTCCCCGTTCACGTAAGAGACCAGCTTCATGCCGCGCCATCCTTCAGCGCCGGATAAAGCGCGGCCGCTGTGCCGTAGAAAATGTTGTCCTGATCGGCCTTGGGCAGACAGGCGATCTGATCCTTCGCTGCCTGTAAATTGGACGCCATCGACCCTTCATTCGCGGGATAGTTCGAGCCCCAAGCGATCCGGTCCGACCCATAGTGCGACAGCAGCTTGTCGTAGAACGCACGCGGTTCAATACCGGCCTCTAGCACCTTGTCGGTGATACGCGGAGTGAACTTGAGATAGATGTTGTCAAAGGCGGACAGCGACCACAGCCCCACCGCCTTGTTGAACGGTGCTCCGTCCGAGATATCAGGCCGCGAGAAGTGGTCCAGAATGATCTTGGTCTTGGGGAAGCGGTGCGCCAACGCGGCCACCTGCGTCAGACCCACGGGGCCGGTCTGGATGCAAATAGGCAGGCCCTCGGCGCCGCAGAACTCCCACACTTTGAAGCTATCGGGATGATCCATCGCCGAGGTATCAAAGGCCTTGGTCGTCCCGCCGGTGAACAGGCGCAGGCCGGTCAGGCCCCGATCCATCCAACCTTTGGCCACCGCCAGCGCGTCGGGTGCCATCATGTCAATCGACCCGACAGCGGTGAAACGGTCCGGATACATGGCGCAGGCATCGCAGACGTAGGAATTGTCGAACCCGTAGCAGGTCGAGGACTGCACGATTGCGCCTTTCTGGATGCCGGCCTCGTCCATTTCGCGGATCAGGGCATCGATATCCACGGGGCGTTCCTCGGACCACTCCGAGCGTTTGCCGAACAGCGGGTCCGAGGGGTATTTGTCGAAATCCCCCGAAATGACGTGCGGGTGAATGTCGTAGAAAGTGTCAGCCATAGGATTGGTCCTTCAGGTGGTCTCGGGGTCGACGAAAATCTCGTCCAGTTCCATCAAGCGCGGGGTCAGACCCTGCTTGAACGCAGCGGTGCGCAGGGCGTTGATCGTGGGTAGGTTGGCGGCCATGCCATAGGGCAGCGGATCGCCCACGATGGGGGCCAGCTTGCGGTATTTCTCGTCATCCTTGGTGGTGCCGATGCCTTGCTTCCAATCGGCCAGCCAGTCGGCTTTGGCGGCGGCAAAGGCATCCGACAGGGACTTGGCGATCCACGGGTGTTCGGCCAGAACCGCGTCCTTCACCACGATGGTGCCGTGCATGGGGTAAACGCCCGTCGCTTTGTAGGACGCGGCCTCGCGGTCAGAGGCATCAGGGATCAGCTTGGGCCAGTCGTTTTTGACCGTCTGCCACCCCCCAGTGGGCGAGCCTGTACGCCCCACCCCCGAATTGCCGGAACTACCGGCAACCAGCTCGCCCCGCTGCATCATCTCATAGAGGGACACCCCTTCAGGCACGTGGACCACATTGGCGGGCAGCTTGAGCGCCTGAACATGTTCCTCATCATCGACCACCCAAGTGATCTTGGAACAATCAACGCCGTATTCTTCTTCCAGTATCTGGCGGTTCCAGACGCAGGTGGTCACCGAATAGGCGCGGATGCCAACCTTCTTGCCCTCAAGGTCCTTGGGAGTTTCGATCCCCTGATCGGGCAGCTTGACCATAGTTCCGTGGTGGAAGGTCCGCATCACAAAGATCGGCAGCGCCACAAAGGGCGCCCCATAGGCGCGGGCGATAATATAGGTGGTCGGAGCCAGCTCGCAGACGTCGAATTCCACGTCACGGACCATACGGCGAAAAGCCCCGATCTGGGGTTTCACCTCGATGAAATTGGCGTCCACCCCTTCGATGGGGATCTCGCCCGAGATCAGTTTGCGGGTATGCGGATACTCCGCGATCGAGATATCAAGTCTAACCTTTTCAGGCATTTGGCCTCCGCGCGTCGTTCCCGTCCGGCGCGGGCCGGACAGGAAGGCAGGTGTTTTCAGGGATTGTGTGGATCAAGGCAGAAACCGGCCAATCGGAAATCCGTCAGCGGGTATCGGGAAACGGGCGTTATGCGCTGTGCAGGGCCGCGGCCAGTTCCCCCAGCGCCGCCTGCATGTCAGCGGCCTGCGCGGCAAAGGCGGCGGCGGGGTCTACAAGGCGGCCTGCGTCGGTCCTTTCCGCCGCTTTCAGGGGCAGCGCGGGGCGGGTTGGAACCGGCTCTAGATGAAGGCCCTGACAGACCTGCGCGATCTGGTCAGCGGCCTTGCCGCCCCCGCCCGCGCCGTAAGAAGTGATCACAACCGGCTTGCCCTGCCATTCGGAATAAAGGTGATCCAGCGCGTTCTTCAGCGCCGCCGGATAGCCCCAGTTGTACTGGGGCAGCAGAAAGATGAAGCCTGCCGCGCTATCGACCTTACGGCTCCAGTTGCGGGTGTGTTCCGACCTGTAGCCGTCAAAGCCCTCTTGCTTGGGCTGGTGCGGCTCATCATCCATCGGCAGGGGCCAGTCGCGCAGATCGACCGTTTCGATGGACAGACCAAGAGTGTTCCGCGCGTGAATCCAGTCGGCCAGTTGGTCAGCGACGCGCGACGGCCGGACACTGGCCATAATCAGCAGGATTTGGGACATAGGGCATTCCTTGTTCAAAGAGGGTCAGTCGGCGGGGCGCACGTCATGCAGCCGCATCGCCAGCGCGACCGAAGTGAAATAGCCGATCAGCGCCATCACCTCGGCGATGCCTTCGCGGGTGATCAGTGCCGCGTAACGGTCAAAGGCGGGTTGGTCGGTATCGGCCCCTGCCAAAGCGTTGCGCGCCAGATCGTAGATGGCTGACAGACGCGGATCGTCGATCTGCGCCGCGTCCCCCGCCAGAAGGGCGGCGATCACCGGCTCTGTCAGACCTGCTGCGCGGGCGTGTTTGCTGTGACCTCGGATCGGAAAGGGCGATTGCCAGTGAACCGCCGTGACCAGCACCACCAGTTCCCGCTCGGCATCGGTCAGAGAGGACGCCTTGTTCAGATGGGTGCCGATGGCCTCCATCCCCTCGGCGACGCCGGGGGCGTGCAGCCAGATTTTATAGGGGATCAAGACCTTGCCCCGCTTGGCGATCAGCCGATCGATCAGCGCCTGCTGGCGCGGGGTAACTTGGGCGGCGTCTGGTTCCTGAACGCGGTTCGGCGGCAGGCTCATGTCGCCACCCAGCGCGCCAATGCGCCCTCTTGGCTGACCTGAACGCCGGTAAAAGACGTTGCCTCTTCCCGCCAGCGCTGCGGCGCGGGTTGGCCCCAAGGCACGATCTTGTGCTTTTCTTCGGTGGACCAGACGGCGGTGGGCTCATCCGCGTCCATGAACTGCATAGGCGGCAGGATAAACTCGATCCGGTGGCCGTCAGGGTCGCGGAAATAGACAAAGGCCGAGTTTCCCGGACCATGGCGACCGGGACCGCGTTCCACCTCGGACCCGCAGCCCATTTCGCCCGCGATGTCACAGGCGCGGAACATGGCCTGCAAGTCACCGACGATGTACGAGAAATGATGCAACCGCGGTCCCGCCCCAAGGGCCAGCACCAGATCATGGGGATCGTTCTTGCGGTGCAGGAACAACCCGATGCGCTGGCCGGTGTCCGCCTGCCGGATCACCTCGGCGGCGCGAAAGCCCATCGCTTCAAAGCCGGAGCCCGTGCCATCCACATCCGGCACAATCACCTGCGCGTGGTTCAGGCGCAGCACCGCCCCGCCTTTGCGTGTGGCGTAATCGGTCAGAGTGCGCGGCACGCGGGTCATGGAGGCGGTCAGTTCCAACCGCAGGCCCGAGGGGTGGTTGACGCTTAGCGTCCGCCCCTGCCCCAAACGTTCGGTCCATTCGGTGGAAACCCCAAGGGCAGCAAAATACGCCTCCGCCGCGTCCAGATCGCTATCTGCCAGCACGCGAAAACCAAGGCAATCGCAGCTTGGGGTGTCATCGCGGATCAGCACCAGACTGTGGTGGCTGGTCTCTTCGATCCCGCGCAAGTAAGCCGCGCCATCTTCGCGGGTGGTCTCAACCAGACCGGCAAGGCCGGTGTAAAAACGGACCGAGGCGTCCAGATCGCGGACCCGCATCACCACATGGCTGATGCGGGTGATGCGGAAAGGCGGGGTGAGGTAGGTATCAGTCATCGCGCCCTCTTCTCAAACCAGCGAACGGGTCAGATCGTTAAACAAATCCGCAGGCGTCACCGGCTGCGAGATCAACCGCTGCTGAAGGCAGTAATCGATCACCAAAGTCAGTGAGGGCTCTAGCGCCGCAAACCCGTAGGGGCGGAAATCAATGGCACCCTTTTGCGGGGCCTGCGCCTTGCTAGCCTTGAGCATGCGGTACAATTCGCGGACCACCTCGGGGGCCTCAGCGCACAGGCGTTCCTGCACCACGAACATATGGTTCATCGAAACCGCGCCGGTCTGCGCGTACCACGCCTGCGCTGCGGCATCGGGATCAGGGATTACCGTCTTCAGGCGCGGATCGTCGGGCATATCCACCCCCAGCATGGCGGCATCCAATTCGCCATCCAGCAGCATATCCACCAGCTTTTTATCCTCAGAGGCGATGGTGACGTTGGGCGGATTGCGGTAGCTGGCCACATGGGCATCCTCGAACGTCAGCCACTCGGCCGCATCCAGATCAGCGCCGAACTGGTTTTGCAGGATGCCGCGCACCCACATGCCGGTGGTCTGGGTATAGGCCCGCACCCCGATCCGCTTGCCCGCCAGATCATCGGGGCACACCTCGCCGCGGTCGGCGTTATAGGCGATGCAGTGATGCTGGAACCGCCCCGAGATCGTCGCGGGCAGCAGCACCAGCGGCACGCCTGCCTCTCGGGCCTGAAGAAAGGTCACAATCGCCAATTCGCCCGCATCAAAGGCCAGATCGCGCACGAAGGGCTTGAACCCCTTATTGGCCCGCGCATAGGGCGCAAAGTCGAAGTCGATCAGATCCGAAGTAATCTGTCCGGACTTGATCGCCTGCGTCACCGGATAGTCGGCAAGCAGCGTCTTGAGTGTTTTCTTTTGCAGCACGGGCTATGGTCCTTTCAGATGGCGCGGGGCGCGCAAGCCCCGCCACCTTCCGTTAACCCGCCCCGAAGCCGCCAATAGGAAGACAGGCACAGGCAATAGGATGATTGGCCCGCGCCCCGAATGCGGCGCGTTTAAACATGAAGGCTCCGCTGATATTATGGATGGCGGCTTCTTTCCGATTGGCGCCCGAACACCCCGAAAAGGCAAAATCCCCAAGAACCATAACGGCGAGACGATCGCCTGAATCGCTGCCCGTTGACCCGTCGACGGGCAGAAAGGGAGGAAAGACATAATGGAAGGACTTGATGTCGGCTTCATGTTTGCAGCCGCAAGCGAGGCTTTCGGAACCATCATGCAACTCGAGAGGATCGGGTTTCTGGTTTTGGGGGTGTTGGTGGGCCTTGCCATCGGCCTGTTGCCGGGGATCGGCGGGCTGACGGGCTTTGCCCTGCTGGTGCCGTTCACCTACACGATGGACCCCGTCGCGGCGCTGGCCATGCTTTTGGGGATGCATTCTGTCACCTCGACCTCTGACACGATTCCGGCGGTGATGTTCGGGGTGCCCGGCACGGCGGCGTCACAAGCCACGGTGCTGGACGGCTTTGCCCTGACCAAGAAAGGCGAGGCCGGACGGGCGCTGTCCGCAGGCTTTACCGCCTCGCTTCTGGGGGGCATCTTCGGGGCGCTGGTGCTGGCGGTCTCGATCCCTGTAATCCGGCCCTTTGTCCTTGCCATCGGCACACCGGAACTGCTGGGTCTGACGATTTTCGGCATCGCGATGGTCTCTTCGCTGTCGGGCAACGCGCCCTTGCGCGGAATTGTGGTGGCGGGCTTTGGCTGCATGGTCAGCATGATCGGCACCGACGCGCAGACCGGCACCATCCGTTGGGCGGGCGATATCTTTTACCTCTGGGACGGGATGCCCCTGTTGCCGGTCCTGCTAGGCATATTCGCCCTGCCAGAGCTATGCGACATCGCGATCAAACGCTCGTCCGTCGCCTCTGAAATGAAATACAGCCACACCACAGGCATGGTTCAGGGCGCCCGCGATGTCTTCAAGAACTGGTTCCTGTGCCTGCGCTGTAGTGGCATCGGCGCGCTACTGGGGATCATTCCCGGCATCACCGGCGCGGTCACCGACTGGATCGCCTATGGCCACGCCCTGCGCACGGAAAAAGGTGCCGAGAAGACGTTTGGCAAAGGCGATATCCGCGGCGTCATCGCACCTGAATCCGCCAACAACGCCCGCGAGGGCGGCGGTCTGGTCCCGACCATTGCCTTTGGCGTGCCGGGCAGTGCGGCGCAGGCCATCCTCTTGGGTGCGATCATGGTGCATGGCTTTGTGCCCGGTCCTGCCATGCTGACCACCGATCTGGACATGACCTACACCCTGATCTGGTCCATCGCACTGGCCAATATCTTTGGCGCAGGCCTGTGCTTTTTGCTCAGCGGCCACTTCGCCAAGATCTCGATCATGCGCTACACCTTGCTGCTGCCTGCGATCATGGCCGTGGTCTATGTGGGTGCCTATCAGGGCTCGCGCGCTTGGGGAGATCTCTATGCGCTGCTGTTCTTCGGCGTTGTCGGTTGGGCGATGAAGCGCCTGCGCTGGCCCCGTCCGCCGCTGATCCTCGGCCTTGTTCTGGGCACCCTGATCGAGCGCTACATGGCCATTTCGATCGGTCGTTTCGGCGCAGACTGGCTGACCCGTCCGGTGGTCGCGATCTTCCTTGTAATGGCGGTGATGGTGCTGATGCGCCCCATGTACACCGAGATCAAACACGCGGGTCTTCGTGCTTTCACCCCTCGTGGCGGCTTTTCCCTGCGGGCCTCGGACCTGATGTATGTCTTCTTTCTGGGGATCGGCGGCTGGATGCTGCTGGAAGCACAGGAATGGAGCTTTGGCGCCCGTATCGGACCGACCGTCGTCGGCTGCACCATGTTGATCGCTGGGGCCGTCAGCCTGATCTACGTGCTGTTCTCGGGACGGGGCAGCGCCGCTGCGGCCGAGGCCACGCACCGTGGCATCCACATGGACCTTGCCTCCGAGGACGAGGACCAGTCGACCAGCTATGTACTGATCCGTGGCGGTATCTTCTTTGGCTGGTTCGTGGCCTTTCTGGCCAGCATGGCCGTGATCGGTCTGATCCCCACTGTGCCGCTGATCATCGTCGCCTTCATGCGGCTGGAGGGGCGCGAGCCATGGCGGCTTAGCCTCATCTACGCCGCCAGCGTGACCCTATTCATCTATGTGATGTTCGATCAGGTGATCCGCGTGCCGTGGCCCTCGACGGTGATGGGTGATCTTCTGCCCGGGTTAGCGGCGGTGATCCCGTCCATGTGACGCCCTTGAATGCGCAGTTGCCCTGCCCTTCTCTACGAAGGGCGGGGCTTTTTTGTCATGTCTTACAGAGGGTGGCTCTCAAAGAAGCCGCAGAGCGCGGCGTTAAACGCCTCGGGCGCTTCGATGTTGATGGCATGGCCACCTGCAAGGTCCGCCACCTGCATCTGCGGCAAGAGCGAGGCTGCCAATGCACGGATGGGCTGGAACTGCTTTTCGTTGCGGCCATTGATCAGCAGGGTCGGAACCTGCAACGCCCCGAAGCTGTCACGCATGGGCAGGGGCGGCAGGGTATGACGCATCAAGGCACAGATCGTTGGCAGATCGCAGACATCCGCATCCGCCGACAGCTGCGCCCTTACATCGGCGGGAAACGCGCCCCCGCGCTGCGGATGGAACGGCAAAAGGCGCAAGGCGGGCTGGCCGCCATCCTCGATCCCCTCCGCGCGTGCCATGTCATTGGCCCGCGAGGCCGCGTCCGGCGCGGGGGCAAGCACCCGATTGCCATTGGTCCAGACCTGCGCGGCCACCGTTTCGGGACGCGGCAAAGCAAGGCGCAGGGTGATCCCTGCCGCAAAGCTCTGCCCGCAGACATACCAGCGCGGAATGCCCAGAATACGGCGGGCTTTGTCCAGTTCATCGGCAAGCGCATCGGGCGACAATCGTGCCGGATCGGTGCAGGCGGGGGCCTGCCCGTGGCCCGGAAGTTCGGCAATGATCAGGCGATAGTGGCGGCGCAACCCCTCTTGATTCAGGCGCCAGTGGTGGCGGCTGGACAGCAGCCCATGCACCAGCAGCAAGGGCGGCTTGTCGGACAAATCCGCCCGCATGGCAAAGGTCAGGTTCTTGATTTTAAGCATCTCGCGCCGATCCGAAGTGGTGAAAAACGCAAGCAGCCTGATCGCCCCGCAGCGTCGCAGACAAGAGCACCGCCACCTGTCAGACAGATTTCCTATGGGCGCGGAGCGATTTCCGATTTCCCGCGCATTGTGAAAGCGCGGCCAAACTGGAACGGTATACCAAGGCGGCCTGCCCTGCGCGGTATCTCGGCCAAACGGTCCGAAATCTATCGTCGCCTACCGAATTCCAATGCGGGTGTTCGTTTCCTGATCACCCATAGTGCGCTTGGGCCGTCCGGCACTGTGACGGCCCGAAACGGAGGAAGAATTATGATGTTTGACAGATCCGCACTTATCGCGGTGTCAGCAGCCGGAATGGTGGCACTCTCGGGTGCCGCAAATGCCGAAACCGCCGAGGAATTCTACGCAGGAAAAGCCATTACGATGACGGTCGCAGCCGCCACCGGCGGCATGGCCGACACGGTGGCGCGGGCCTTTGCTCAGGTCTTCGCAAGCCACATCCCCGGCCAGCCGCAGATCATCGTGCAGAACATGCCCGGTGCTGGCGGGCTGGTGGGCGGTGCCTATTTCGCACGGGCCGCCAAGAATGACGGGACCGAAATCGCGTTTCTTCTGGGCAATGTGATCACAACACCGATGATCACCGGCAACACCCAGTTCGACCCACGCAAAATGGCCTGGATCGGCGCGATCAACTCGGGCGATTACCCTTACGCCACATATGCTTATGAAAGCTCGCCCGTGCAGTCGGCGGACCAGCTGTTTGACACGGAAATGGTCATCGGCGCGACCTCGTTCACCAACTACAACCGCGTCTTTCCGGCGATGATGAACGACTATGCGGGCACCAAGTTCAAGATCGTCGCGGGCTACAAGGGCTCGGGCGAGGTAGAACTGGCGATGGAGCGCAGCGAGGCCGACGGTTGGTTCACCGGATCGCAGCACATCCGCGAGTTGGTCGGCAACGCTGGTGCGATGATCAAGGAAGGGCACCTGAAGCCGATCCTGCTGATGGCCTCAAAGCCCGATCCGCGCCATCCCGATCTGCCAATCGCGATGGACTATATCACCGATCCCGACAACCGGCAGGTCGCGCAATTCCTGTTGGACAGCTCGTCCGTGGGGCGGCCCATCGCGGTGCCGCAAGGCATGCCCGATGAATTGATCGACGCCCTACGCACCGCTATGGCCGAAACCTTCGCGGACCCCGCCTTTGCCGATTTCGTCAAGGCCTCGGGTCTGGGTGAGGCAGAGCTGCAAACCCCGGAAGAGTTACAAACCCTGATCGACGGTTTCTACGCCACCCCAGAAGCTGTGCTGGAAAAGGTGCGGACCTTTACCAACGGGCAGTAATCCCTGTGGTCGCTTATTTCAGCGGCCAACCTTTCCACCGGCCCGCCTTTGCCACGAGCGGCCAAGGGCGGGTCAACGGGCGGCCTGCTGTGCCGGATGCTCCCCGCAGCAGGCCGCATCATTCTTGAACAGGAGACATCAGGATGTCCTCTGATTTCCTTAAATACGTCGCCCCGATGGGCACCCACCGCCTGTTTGGCATGAGCCCGCAGGACTTTATGGACACCATGCCCGAACGTCGTTGGACGCGGCGTGCGGCGGCAATGGAAGACCTGAAAAAGACGCCCTACAAAGGCATCACCACCGATGGCACCGTCATCCCCGACCTTTATGAGCTGCGGGACGAAGGAGCCCCTACCGAAGAAATCCTCAACGCGGTCGAGCATTTTCTTGCCCTGCTAACGCCCGAACAAAAGGCCAAGACCCTCTTGCCCCTGCACTCGGTCGAGAAACGCGCGTGGCAGAACGGCATCCCCGATTTCAACACCCACGGCGTGCGACTGGACGAGGTCTCAGCCCCGATCCGCGATGCGGCTTTGGCGGTGCTGAAAGCCTCGCTCAGCCCCAAGGGCTATGAGCGGGCGCGCAACGTGATGAAGCTGAACGGCTATCTGGGCGAATTGGTCGGCGCGCCGAAACTGCTGGGAGAGTTCTGTTACCGTCTGCATTTCTGGGGCACGCCCTCGACGACCGAGCCATGGGGCTGGCAGTTCTCGGGTCACCATCTGGCGCTGACCTGCTTTATTCTGGGCCGCCAGATGACCATGACGCCCACCTTTTTCGGGGTCGAACCGAACGAATGCACCGAAGGGCAATTCGCCGGGGCCTCGGTCTTTATGGACGACGAATACAATGGGCTAAGGCTGGCACAAAGTCTGGATGCGGACCAGCGCCGCAAGGCGATCTTTGCCGATAGCATCCTTGCCGCGTCCCAAGCGCCGGGCCGTCATCACCAGTTCGACGGGCTGTGTTTCGGCGGAGCCTACCGCGACAATCAAGTTGTCCCCTATGAGGGGATCACCGGCGACGATCTGACCCCGACCCAGTGGCGCGACCTTCTGGATCTGGCAGAAAGCTACCTGTCCACCCTGCCCGCCGGTCCCTTGGCCGCCAAGATGGGCGATCTGGAACGGCACAAGTCCGAGACCCGCTTTTGTTGGGCAGGCGGGCTAGAGCAGCGCGGGGTGTTCTACTACCGCATCCAAAGCCCCGTCACGATGGTGGAATTCGACCACCACTGGGGCGTGGTGCTGGACAACCCCCAGCCCGAGCGGTTCCACATCCACACCACCGTGCGCAACCCGAACGGCAACGACTTTGGTCTGGACCTGCTGCGCCAGCACCTTCTGAACGATCACCACCACGGGGATCACAGCCATAGCCATATGCACGGGCATGGACATGACCACGGGCACTCCCACGATCATGATCATGACCACCCGCACACCCATTCCCACGACTGAGGATTCCAGATGAAATCTATCTCAACACTGACCATGGCGGTCTTTGCCGCCTCTCCTGCTCTGGCCCACGGCGGGGTGCATATACATCCCCACGGCACAGAGGTTCCGTTGCTCTTGTTGGGCACGGGTTTGATCGCGGTGGCCGCAGTGCTGGCCTACAAGCGCTAAAGGCGGCTACCCCATCCCGCGATCAATCGGAAAGGCCCGGGACGTGATCCTCCCGGGCCTTTTCGCGTCTGTTACCTGTCTTGAAGAACGTGGCAGAGCACATGGCATCGTGGCAGACCAGCAGTCCCCGTCAGTCCATCAGCACCGCCTCAGTCAAAGGGCGTCGCACCGTCGTCCAGCGCCTCAGAGATGCGCCACAAGGGCAGCGCCAGCGCCGCCAGCACCACGAACAACAGGCCAGAGGACAGCAGAACCGTGGCTTGCATCCCCATCACATCGGCCCCGTAGCCAATTGCCAAAGCCCCCAAGGCAGGGCTGCCACGGGCAAACAGGCCAAAGACGCTCAGGGTCCGGCCCCGCAGCGTGCCCGGTGTGGTCAGCTGGATAAATGTCTGGGTACAGACCAGCCCCCGCGTGATCGTCGCGCCCAAGGCCATTGCCGCCAGAATGCCCATCACCGGACCCGTTGCCCGCGCAAGAAAGATTGCCGTTACCGCGCCGATCGCCCACCACATGGGCGCCTGACGCAACAGATGCACCGGCGCACGCTGACCAACGCTTAGACCCGCCAGCACCGCGCCCACCGCAGCCGAACCGGTCAACATGGCCAGCCCCGTCACCGCATCGGCAAAGGATTGGGCGGCGATGACCGGCATCAGCTCCATCACTGCGCGGACCATGGCGCCGCCTCCGAACATGGCCAAAAGGATCACCCTCAGTGCCGGAATACGCGCCGCATAGGCGAAACCTTCCAGCATTTGCGCCAGAAATGGCGCGGACGGGCTTTTGGCGATAGGCTCCAGCCGCAAGCGCAGCAGCACCAC
Organism: Donghicola tyrosinivorans; assembly: GCF_003003355.1. Classification (GTDB taxonomy): domain Bacteria; phylum Pseudomonadota; class Alphaproteobacteria; order Rhodobacterales; family Rhodobacteraceae; genus Donghicola; species Donghicola tyrosinivorans. The sequence continues at coordinate 9,807 of NZ_PVTQ01000010.1, read as the reverse complement.
GACAAACAGCACCGTCACCGCCGCATTCACCGTAAAGACCTGCGGGATGCCCCAATGCAGGATCATCGCCCCTGCCACCGCTGGCCCCACAAGGCGGGCAATATTAACGCAGGCCGAATTCAGGCCCACGGCGCTGGCAACTTGATCACGATGCACCATCTGCTGCACCATCGCAAAGCGCGAGGGCTGGGTCGCCGCTGTCAGCACCCCTTGCATCAGGGTCAGCGCCAGCACGCCCCAAAGCCCCAGATGACCTGTGACCATCGCCAAGGCCATCGTCACCGCATTCAGGATCGAGATCACCTGCGCCACCACATTCAGCCGCAGCCGGTCCCAGCGATCCGCCGCCACCCCCGCAAACGGAGAGATTACCACCACCGGCAACAGGTCCGAGGCCGCCAGCACCCCCACCCAGAACGCCGATCCGGTCCAGTCCCAGACCAGCCAACTGCTGGCGATCCGCTGCATCCAGGTTCCAGTCAGCGACAGGGTATTACCGGCCAGATAAAGCCCGAATTGCGACCTGAACAAAACCTGCACCGCCTGTGCGCGTGCGATCCTCTGGACTAACGACATTCCAATGCCCTCATGGCGCGGGGCTTATGGGGAAACCCCGCCCATAGCGCGATATTTTTAAGGAAATTTCACTGAATCTGCGTGACCTTGCCAGAGGCGCGGCAGATTTCTTATGGCGTGAGGCATAATTTGATTAGCCATTTGCCCGCGATCCCGTCACCCTTGGGCCTCAAGTCCCGGCGGGGAGGCCGGGCAGTTCGAGTTCACGGGGATGGGGAGAACCGTAATGTTCCACTTTGAGGAAATTCCGAACCTGCGGCATCTGCGGATGGTGCAGGTGATCGGGCGCACGGGCGGGGTCAGCTGTGCCTCGCGCGAGCTAAGCACATCTCAGCCAGCGGTCACCCAAGCCGTCGCCAATCTGGAAACCGACATCGGCACGCCGATCTTTGAACGCCGCGCCGTGGGAACCTATCCCACGCCATTGGGCAAACAGTATCTGCTGCGGATCGACCGCTTCTTCGAAATTCTCGACAAGGCAATTGCGCAGGCCATGCCCCCCTCTGAAGGGACCATCCCGCGGGCGGACTGGCTGATCACCAACACCCAGATGCGGGCCATGATCATCACCTGCGAGAAAGACCGCGTGAACCAGATCGCCGACAGCATCGGTCTGTCGCCCGCGTCCCTCTTCCGCTCGGCCCGCACGCTGGAACGCAGTCTGGGGCGGCCTCTGTTCGATCGCACCGCCCAAGGGGTCATTCCGACCCCCACCGGCCAGACTCTGGCCCGCGAATTGCGCCGCGCCCTGCGCGAGATCGAGATGGCTCGGGGCGAAATCCTGCTGGCCTCGGGACGCGAAAGCCTTGAGATCACCGTAGGGGCGCTGCCTATGGCAGGCTCGCATGATCTGGCGTTGGCGACCTATGCCTTCACCCAAGCCTATCCGCAGGCCAAGGTGCGTCTGATCTCGGGTGAATACCACAAGCTGCTGGGGGACCTGTCCAACAGCCGGATCGATATGATCTTCGGCGTGCTGCGCAAGCCCGACTGGGCCGAGGACCTGAACGAAGAGCTCTTGTTCCGCGACAGCTACTGCCTTGTGATGCGCACAGGCCACCCGCTGACCCGCCTGCCCCAGATCACCCCCGAAGATCTGGCCCGCTACCAGTGGATCGCGCCCCAATCGGGCACCCCGCGCCGCAAACGCATCGAGGAAATCTTCGAGGGTATCACACCCCCGTCCTTCCATGTGGAAACACCGTCACTGGCGCTCAGCCGTGCATTCCTGCTGAATCTGGATATGATCACCCTGATGACCCGATCCGAGGTACAGGCCGATCTGGATATGGGCATTTTGACAAACCTGCCCTGCCCGCGACTGGATGCGGTGCTGCCCAAAGGGGTGACCACCCGTTCCGACTGGCTACCGACCGAAGCCCACGCCGCCTTTCTGGACTGCCTGAGGGATGTCACAGCGGGGGTGAACCGGCGCCCTGAACGGCTGGCCTCTTAAGGCCAACCCCGCCTGAAATGTATAAAGGCCGCAGGGAAAACCCTGCGGCCTTTATTCCGTTTAGGGGATGCGCCCGCCGATCGCGGGCGCGCGGGCTCAGAGCAGGGATTTCACCTTTTCCAGCGTGGCATAGCTGCGCGACGGGGTGGTAAAGAGAATGTCAAAGCCTTGCTCGATCACTTCGGCGGCGTTGGCCACGCCCACATGGGGATGGGCAATCGCCACGCCCGCCGCCTTGGCCTTGGCCAGAATTTCCGCCTTGGCCTTGACCACTTCGGGATGATCGTACTGGCGGGGAAAGCCAAGGTTCTGGCTCAGGTCCCCTTCGCCGATCATGATCGCGCCGACACCCGGCACCTTGAGGATATCATCAAGGTTCTCCATCGCCTCGACGCTTTCGATCATCAGCACCACCATGATCTCGCCCTTGGGGTCCAGCGGCCAGACGTCGGCGCGGTCATAGTATTCTTGCACCGACAGCCCCCAATAGCGGGCCGCCGCATTGGGCGCATCGCCCCGAAGGCCCTTGGGTTCATAGGCCTCCGATCCTTCGGGACGGGCATAACGACAGGCCGAAACCGCGTTTCGCGCCTGCTCGGCCGTGGCGATATGGGGGAAGATCACCCCGTAGACGCCCTGATCCAGCACCTGCTTTGCCATCCAGGTGTTCATCTCGGCCCCGTTGGCGGGGATGCGCACAAAAGGCGTCACCGGCGGACGAAGCGAGCCGCCCTCGACAATGCGCTTGCGGTTCATCAGATGGGCCAGCGCGTCTTTCAGCTCGGACGCGGAATAGGGCGTGTGTTCCATCTCGAAGAGCACACCGGTTAGCGGCGACAGGCCGAATTGGGTGGCCTCTTCGCGGTCAGCGCGGGCAAAGGCCATTGTGGGTTTCTCGCCAGCTTCCAGCGCGGCGATGATGCCATTGAGGCGGTCGGGATTGCTCATATCTTATCTCCTCAGAACGGCAGGAACATGTCTTCGGCGCTGCACAGGCGCGGGATCAGGCCCTGTTGATGGCCATAGCGGATCAGGGCTTCGATCGAGGCGCGGTTGGCCTCGATCCCGTAGGGCAGCGGGTCATCGCCCACGATCTGCATGTGGCGCAGATCCTTGGCCACTTGCTTGCCCGTGGCCGAGCCGTCTTTCAGCGCCGCCAGATAGGGCGCTTTGGCCGCAACGAAGGCCTCATAGAGTTCGGCAGCCAGATTGGGGTAACGCTCTAGCACGCTTTCCTTGATCGCCAGCGTGCCGTGGATCGGAAAGACCCCGTCCTTTGCATAGACCTCGGCATCAAGACGGGCGGGGTCCGCGAACATCTCTTGCAGGTCAGGCAAGGCGGGGGCGGCATCGTTCCAGCCTGCGTCCGGCTTGCCCGCACGGCCAACGCCCGCGTCACCCGTACAGGCGGCATCCAACTGGCCATCGGCCATCATCTGCACCAACGATCCCCCCTGGGGGACATGATGCACATTGGCGGGCAGCTTCAGCGCCGAGACATGTTCCTCGTCATCGACCCACCAATTTACCTTGTCGATGTCCACGCCGTATTCGTTCTGCAACAGGCCCCGTTTCCACACGCCCGTGGTCACCGAATAGGCCCTGACACCGAAGTTGCGCCCTTCCAGATCCTTCGGGCCTTTGATCCCCGCATCAGGGCGCACCAACAGGCCGTCATGGTGAAAGCGGCGCACGAAAAAGACCGGCAGTGCCTTGATCGGCACCCCGTAGGCGCGGGCGATCAGATAGGTGGTGGGGGCAATCTCGCAGATGTCATAAGCCAGTTCACGCACCATCCGGCGGAAGGCGGCGATGTGGGGTTTGACCTCTTCGAACTGCAAGGGGGCAGACGGCACGGTAATCTCGCCGGATTTGAGCGCGGCGGTATAAGGATAGGTCCGCAAAGCCACCTTGAGCGGGGCGTCAGACATGTTGGCTTCTCCTGTTGCTGTGGCCTTCTTCCTAGCGGCGCGCCCCTGCCGCACGAAAATAGAAGATCGCACAGCCCCCATAGGATCGCCGCAAGCGCCCCCGACTGCCGGTTTCATATACCATCCGGCAGCTTTCCGATTGGCGGAAATTCGGCCCTCCGCGCTACCGCTTGGAAAACCCAATATCCTATCGGAGAGAGCCAATGATCATCGATTGCCACGGGCATTTCACCACCGTTCCCGCCTATTTCCGCGACTATCGCAAAGCCCAGATCGACGACTTTGCCGCAGGCAAGACCTCAGGCTTTAGCCCCGCGCCCCATATCAGCGACGACGAACTGCGCGAGGGGCTAGAGGCCAACCAGATCCGCCTGCAAAAAGAGCGCGGCATCGACATGACCCTGTTTTCGCCCATCGCGGGGCTGATGGGTCACCACCACGGGAACGAGGCCCTGTCCCAGCATTGGTCCGCCACCTGCAACGATCTTATCGCCCGCGTGGCCGAGATGTATCCCACCCGCTTCGCCCCTGTCTGCCAGTTGCCCCAATCCCCCGGTGCGGACCCCCGCGGCTGTATCCCTGAACTAGAGCGTTGCGCCGCGATGGGCTTTGTCGCCTGCAACCTGAACCCCGATCCGTCGGACGGCCACTGGACCGACGCGCCGATGACCGACCGTTTCTGGTACCCGCTGTATGAAAAACTGGTCGAGCTGGACATGCCTGCGATGATCCACGTGTCTGGGTCGTGCAACCCGAACTTCCACGGGACCGGCGCCCATTACATCAACGGCGACACCACTGTTTTCATGCAGCTTTTGCTGTCGGACCTGTTCAAGGACTTTCCGACCCTGCGGATGGTCATTCCCCACGGCGGCGGCGCGGTGCCCTATCACTGGGGTCGTTATCGCGGTCTGGCGCAGGATCTGAAGCGACCCCCGCTGGCCGAGGCGCTGTTGGACAACGTCTTCTTTGACACCTGCGTCTATCACCAGCCCGGCATTGACCTGCTGACCGATGTGATCCCCGTCAAGAACGTGCTCTTCGGGTCGGAAATGGTGGGGGCTGTACGCTCGATCGATCCCGAGACCGGTCATCCCTTTGACCACACCAAACGCTATATCGACGCGCTGAACCTCTCGGACGCCGATGCCTATGCGATCTTCGAGGGCAACGTGCGCCGCGTCTATCCGCGCCTTGATGCCCGCCTGAAAGCGCAGGAGGCCGCATGACCCGCTCTGCCGCCCGTATTCTGGTCGATCAACTGGTGATCCAAGGGATCGACCGCGTGTTCTGCGTCCCTGGCGAAAGCTTTTTGGCCGTGCTGGATGCCCTGCATGACAGCCCGCAGATCGAACTGGTCACATGCCGCCACGAAGGGGGAGCGGCCATGATGGCCGAAGCCTATGGCAAGCTGACCGGCAGGCCCGGAGTGGTGTTCTGTTCGCGCGGACCGGGGGCGACGAATGCCTCATCCGGTCTGCATGTGGCATGGCAGGATTCCACACCGCTGATCATGTTCATCGGCCAGAACCCCCGCAATGTCTCCACCCGCGAAGGGTTCCAAGAGGTGGACTATCGCCGGATGTTCGCCTGCCAGTCGAAAGCCGTCTTGCAGATCGAGGACGCGGCACGCACCTCGGAAATCGTCACCCGCGCCTTCCGGCTGGCCCTCTCGGGCCGTCCCGGCCCTGTGGTGATCCCCCTGCCCGAAGACATGCTGACCGATCACGCCGACAGCGCCGATGGCCCCTATGTCACCGCGCCCGTTTGCGGGCCGATGGCATCCACCGTGGCCAATGTGCGCGTGATGCTGTCCAAGGCCCGTGCGCCCGTGGTGATGCTGGGGGGCAGCGGCTGGACCACTGAGGCCGTCACCGCTTTTCGCGCCTTTGCCGAAGCCAGCGATCTGCCGGTCACAGCCTCGTTCCGGCGGCAGGACCTTCTGGACAACGACAGCCCCAGCTACATCGGTGAGGTCGGCCTAGGCGTAAACCCCGCGCTGGCGCAGCGGATCAAGGATGCAGACCTCTTGCTGGTGATCGGTGCCCGCTTGGGCGAGATTGGCACCAACGGCTACACGGTGATGCAGGCCCCCTGCCCCGATCAAAGCCTGATCCACGTCTATGCGGGTGCCGATGAGATCGGCCATGTCTACCAGCCCGACTTGGGCGTCGTGTCGAACCCTGCCGAATTCGCGCTGGCCTTGGCCGCCGGTGGTCCCGTCAGCGGCAACTGGAGCGCATGGCGTGACAGCGCCCGCCGCGACTTTGAGGCTTGGACCGCCCCGCGCGAAGTACCCGGCGCGATCCAGATGAGCCACATCATGAAGTGGCTGGATCAAACCCAGCCGCAAGACACGATCTACACCAACGGTGCGGGCAATTTCTCGGTCTGGCTGCACCGCTTCCACCGGTATCGGCAGTTCGGCACACAGGTGGCGCCGATCTGCGGATCAATGGGCTACGGGGTGCCTGCGGCTCTGGCGGCAGCCTTTGCCAAGCCTGAAGCAAAGGTGATCTGCATCGCCGGAGACGGAGATTTCCAGATGACCGGCACGGAACTGGCCACCGCCTGCGCCCACGGCTTGAAAATCCGCATCCTGATCCTGAACAACGGCATGTTGGCCACGATCCGCATGCATCAGGAACGGCACTATCCGGCCCGCGTCTCTGGCACGGACCTTAGTGCAGGCAATCCGGACTTTACCGCTTGGGCGCAGTCCTATGGGGCCTTTGGGGAACGGGTCAGTGACACCGACAGCTTTGCCGCCGCCTTCGCCCGCGCCGACGCCCATGACGGGCCCGCGGTGCTGGAGATCATGATCGATCCCGAAGCGATGACACCGGCCCAAAGCCTTAGCCAGATCCGCGCCGCCGCGCAGGCGGCCAAGTGATGGAAATCAAATGGGAGGAAAGACAGATGGCAAATACGATTGATCGCCGCAGCCTGCTGGGGGGCCTGACGGGACTGACGGCAACGCTTGGACTGCCCCGTAAGGGCGGCGCGCAAAGCCGCGCCCGCATCACCGACGGGCAAGTCCATATCTGGCAGGCCCACGGGGACCGGCCCCCCAGCGCCTCCGGACGGCAAGAACCGCTGCTGGTCGAGGAACTGCTGGCCACGCTGGACGCAAATGGCGTTGACCGCGTTGTCTTGGTCCCACCCAGTTGGGCGGCGCGGGGCAATACCTATTCGCTAGAGGCCGCCGCAGCCTATCCGGACCGCATCCGTGTTCTGGGTCTGGCGGGCCGCCCCGCGGAGGATCAGGCAGAGGCCATCACCCACTGGCTGGACACCCCCGGTATGGCCGGTCTGCGGATGTTCCTGTCAAATGACGCAGGCGCGGAATATCTGGCCTCGGGCGGGGCGGACTGGCTGTGGCCCATTCTGGCAGAAAACAGCATTCCGGTGTCGGTCCATGCAGGCGACAGCCTGCCGGTGCTGGCCCAAGCGATGGAGCGTCACCCCGATCTGAAACTCTGCCTTGATGCCTTTGGCCTTGGCCGCAACGTCGAGGCCGAGGAGGCGCTGGCGCGGTTTGAAACCGTGGCAGACACTATGGCGGCCTTTCCCAATGTGATGATTAAGACCGGCGTCATTCCCCGTGACAGCGGCGATGCCTTCCCCTTTTCCAACGCACAGCAGCTGGTGGGTCGGGTACTGGAGACCTTCGGACCCCAGCGCCTGATGTACGCCTCCGACATGACGCTGCTGAAAAGCCCCTACGCCGAGGGGCTGGAATTCTGGCGCGTCTTGCCTGACCTGCCCGACACAGATCGCGATGCCATTCTGGGCGAGAACATGAACCGCTGGTTGGAGTGGGCCTGACATGACCAAGGCACACCCATGACAGAGATCATCGACATTCACCCCCACATCATCGCCCCCGATCCGGTCCGCTATCCCTACGCGCCTTTGGGCGGCAAGCGGTCGGACTGGTCGGCCGAGCGGCCCTTTCCCATCAGCCAATACGTGGCCGAGATGGACGCCGCAGGGATCAGCGCCGCCGCGATGGTGCAATCGGCGACCACCTATGGCTATGACAACAGCTATGTGGCCGATTGCGCCATGGATTACCCCGACTGCATCGTCGGGGTTTTCACCGTCGACATCGGCGCGCCTGATGCAGTGCACACCATAGAGGCATGGCGCAAGCGCGGTATGGCCGGTCTGCGCCTGTTCGGCGCGGGATCAACCGTGCAATCAACCGGCGAATGGATGTTCGCCCACGAGACCCTGCCCGTCTGGGAGCATATGGCCGCCATCGACATGCCCGTCTGCATCCAGACCACCAAGATCGGCCTGCCCGTAGTCGAGGATCTCTTGCAGCGCTTTCCCGATGTGAACATCATCCTTGATCATCTGGGCCGCCCCGATCTGTCGGACGGTGCGCCTTATGCCAACGCCGCTCCTCTGTGGCAGCTGGCGCGGTTCGCCAATCTGTTCCTCAAGATCACGCCGCGCACCTTTGATCTGACCGAAAAGGCCCCTGCCCGCCCTGACAGCGTTTTCCCAAAGCTGGTGGCCGAATACGGGGCCGAACGGCTGGCGTGGGGATCGAACTTTCCAGCCAACAACGGCTCGTTGAAAGAACTGGTGCAGCAGGGGCACCGCTGCTTTGTCGCGCTGTCGGACAGGGATCGAGCTGCGATCTGGTCCGGAACGGCACGGCGCCTTTACCCGCAACTTGCCAATGTCACCTTGGAGGCCCTTGCATGAGCGCCAAAACCTATGGGCAGGGGCCATTGACCCTGTCCGCCAACATCACCCGTTTTGAGCCTACCCGCGCGTTGCTGGAACGCGAGGTGACTTCGAACCTTGTGCATCTGGAATTTGCGGGGCTGAAGCAGGCCCACGCGGGCTTTAAGGATATGCTGCGCCACGGGCGCTATGATGTGTCCGAGATGGCCATCGCAACAGCGCTACAGGCGCTGGCCTATGGCAAACCCTTCACCCTTTTGCCCTTTGTGGCACTGGGGCGGTTCCAGCATCACTGCATCGGCTATAACACCGATGTCCATGCCCATCTGGCCCCCGCCGATCTGGCAGGAAAGACCGTGGGGGTGCGCAGTTATACCCAGACCACCGGCCTTTGGGTGCGGGGGATCTTGCAAAATGATTACGGGCTAGACCCCGACAGCGTGGACTGGCTGTGCTTTGATCAGCCCCATCTGACCGAATACACCGATCCCCCGAGCGTGCGCTTTGGTGATCCGGCCGATGATCCGGTGCAGATGCTGCTGGAGGGGCGGCTGGACGCGGCTATCTTGGGTATGAATATGCCCGACGACCCACGTATCCGTCCTTTGATCCCCGATCCCCATAAGGCCGCCTTGGAATGGCATGGCCGCGCGGGTCTGGTGCCGCCCAACCACTACCTGATGATCCACAATTCATTGTGCGACGAGCGACCCGATGTGGTGCGGGTTTTGTGGCACATGCTTGTCAGATCGCGTCTGGCGGTGGGGGGCCGTGACGGCATTGACCCTTGGCCCATCGGGATTGCGGCGAACCGCCCTGCCTTGGACTGCGCCATCCGCTATGCCACCCAGCAGCATTTGCTGCCAGGTCCCGTGGCGGTGGATGATCTGTTCCACCCTTTGATCCACGAAATCGCGGGAGGTTAGGCTGTTTGGGGGCTCTGCCCCCGGCCTTTGGCCTCCCCCGAGGTATTTTTGCCAAGATGAAGGCAGGGCGCTTTTGTGGCGCCCTGTTTTTCTTTAGCTGAAGCTTTCCGAGAGCAGTTCTGCGGGCAGGTTCTGGTAGCAGACGGGGCGCAGGAAGCGGCGGATGGCGAGGGTGCCGACGGAGGTGGCTCCGAAGTTGGTGGAGGCGGGGTAAGGG
>NZ_PVTQ01000009.1 GCF_003003355.1 Donghicola tyrosinivorans | reverse complement strand
ATCCCGCAAAGGCCAAAGCCCCCTGCCGCAATCAGCATGTCGTCGCGCAGCAGCCCTTCAAGAGCCTCCGACGCGCTGCCATACACTTTGTTCATTCATCTTCCTCCGAGGATGAGGTTTCAATCAAAGGCGCTGCCCGCGCAAAGATGGCCGCAGCCTGCATTTGCGAGGGGGCAATCGCCCGTTTGGGGTCCAACGCGGCGGCCCAGTCGATGCCCTTGGGGCCAATCTCGGCCAGAGCGTCGGCCAATGTGCCGCCACGGGTGTTCACGATCTTCAAGGCGTCCTTCACCAGCCCCTGCGCATCGGCGCGGGGCATGTGGGCCGCCAGAGCAAAGCTGGCCGCTTCGGACATCACCGCGCCGCCGTTTGCCTCAAGCATCCGCGCCATGTTGTCAGGGAAGGCTTGCAGGCTGGTGGCAAGCTCCTGCCCGTGGCGCAGGGCTGCTGCAGTGGCGATCAGGATCTGCGGCAGGGCGAACCATTCCAGCGCCCATTTCGCCCCGTCCCGCTCTTCCAGCGGGCTGGCGGCGGTAACAAGCAAGGGGTTCAGGCCGTTGATATAAGCAGCCAGCGTGACAATCGCCTCGGCCCCGACGGGGTTGGCCTTTTGCGGCATGGTGGACGAACCGCCCCCTTTGCCAGCCTTGCCCTCGGCAGCCTCGGACCGGCCCATGACAACCAGATCAGAGGCCATTTTCGCCAGTGCAGCCGCGACACGGGCACACCAAGCGCCAAGCAGGACCACAGCGTTGCGGTCGGAATGCCAGACGTTATCATGGAATAAACCAAGCATTTCGGCGATCTGACGAGCGATTTCATCACCATGCGGTGCAACCGCCAGATTGTTGCCCGCAGCACCGCCAAATTGCACGCGGCACAGCTTTTCCCGCAGGCTTGGCAGTTCTTCGGTTAGGGAAATCAGCGGCGCGGCCCAGTTGGCCGCCCGCAGACCCAATGTGATCGGCGTAGCGATCTGGCTACGGGTGCGGCCTGCCATGACGGTTTCGGCCTGATCCTCGGACGCTTGCTTCAGCGCCGCGATCAGTGCGGGCAGACGGGCCGCGAACAGCCCCAGCACATCGCGCAGCGCCATCACCGTCGCCGTATCCACCACGTCCTGAGAGGTCGCGCCCCAGTGCAAGGCCTGCCCCTCAGGGCCGCAGGCCTTACGCAGCTGCGCCACCAGCGCAGGCACAGGAACACCGGCAGATGCGGTCCCCTGCCCCAGCCCTACCAGATCGGGTGCAAACCCGTCCAAAGCCTTGGCAATGGCATCGGCGCTACCGGTTTCGGTCAGGCCGACGGCCTCGGTCGCGCGGGCCAAGGCCACCTCAAAGGACACCATATGCGCAGCAACCGCCGCTTCTGAAAGAAGGGCGGTGGCTTCTGGATCGCCATAGAGCGGCGCCGTGACGGCGCCAGTCAAAGGGGTCGGGGTCATGCGGTTACAGGCACCTTCAGATTCAGCATTTCGCGTGCCTGCTGCCATGTGGCGACGGGACGCTCGTACTTGTCGCACAGATCGACCACGCGCTGCACCAGTGCCGCGTTCGAGGGTGCCAGTGTGTCGCGGTCAATGCGCACGTTGTCTTCAAGACCGGTGCGTGCGTGACCGCCCGAGGAAACGGCCCAGTCATTCAAAGTGATCTGATGCGCACCGATACCAGCGGCGCACCAATTGGCATCCGCGCCGAACAGGCGGTGCACGGTTTTGATATAATAATCAAAGACATCGCGATCCACAGGCATCGCATTTTTCACACCCATCACGAACTGGACGTAGGGGGTTTCCGCGATCTGGCCCTTTTTGAACATGTCGGCGGCCTTGAGGATGTGGCTCAGGTCGAACGCCTCGATCTCGGGCTTCACGCCGTATTTCACCATCTCGGCGGCCAGCCAATCGACCAGTTCCGGCGGGTTCTCATAGACGCGGGTGGGGAAGTTGTTCGAGCCAACCGACAGCGAGGCCATGTCAGGCGACAGGGGCAGCATACCGCCACGGGTCTGACCCGCGCCGGAACGGCCACCGGTGGAAAGCTGCACGATCATGCCGGGGCAGTGCTTTTCCAGACCTTCTTTCAGACGCGCAAAACGCTCGGGGTCAGAGGTCGGCTTACCCTCATCGTCGCGCACGTGGCAGTGGGCGATAGTCGCGCCAGCCTCGAACGCCTCTTGGGTGCTTTCGATCTGCTCTGCCACAGTGATCGGCACTGCGGGGTTGTTCTCTTTGGTCGGCAGCGAGCCAGTGATCGCCACACAGATGATGCAGGGTTTGGTCATGTTCGCGTCTTTCATGCTGAGGGGCGCCCACGGATGGACGCCCCGAATGATTTAGATATCGAGGAAAACCGTCTCGCCTTCGCCTTGCAGACGAACGTCAAAACGGTATTTGCCTTCACCGATCTTCTTAGCGATCAGCGTGTCCACACGGGGACGCTGTTCGATGCGGGCCAGCAGCGGATCTGCGCTGTTGTCCTCATCCTCAAAGTAGATGCGGGTCTGCAGGCCGATGTTGATGCCACGTGCGCAGATCCAGACCGAGATATGAGGCGCCGAAAAGCCGCCACCACGAGCCGGAACCTTGCCCGGCTTGACCGTGCGCAGAGTGAACTCGCCGCTTTCGGCATCGGCTGCAAAACGGCAGTGGCCGGTCACGGCGGGGTCTGCACCCTCTTGGCCAGCGAATTTGCCAGCCGCATCGGGCTGCCAGCTTTCCAGCAGCGCATCGCGCATTGCCCAACCAGTGCCGTCAAAGACCGAACCGACGATCTCGATCACTTCGCCCTTTGCGCCGTCGGCGATGGGGCTAGTGGCGATTTCCTCATCATAGTAGCCCGCGTTGCCCGCATAGGTGGGCATCAGGCCGATGTGGACGTAGGGGCCAGCGGTCTGCGACGGGGTCTCTACCAGAGTGTCCAGTTTCTGTACCATCTTACATCCCCTCCAGCTTGTTTTCGAACATGGTCTGGCGGCGACCGCGCAGAACGATGTCAAACTTGTACGCAAGGAAATCCAGCGGACGCGAGCTTGCCAAGTCAAGCGGCGCGACCAGACGGTCCAACTGGCTGCGGTTCTTGATGGTCGCAGCAATCGGGCAGTGGTTGATCAGCGGATCGCCCTCAAAATACATCTGGGTGATCAGGCGCTGGCCAAAGCTGTGGCCGTAGACCGAGATGTGAATGTGCATGGGGCGCCAGTCATTGCCACGGTTCGGCCAAGGATAGGCACCGGGGCGAATGGTCAGGAACTGGTAGTAGCCGTTCTCGTCGGTCAGAGTCCGACCGCAGCCACCAAAGTTCGGGTCCAGCGGTGCCAGATAGCCGTCTTTCTTGTGGCGATAGCGGCCACCGGCATTGGCTTGCCAGATCTCGACCAGCGTGTTCGGCACAGCGCGGTTGTTTTCATCAACCACACGGCCGTGCATCAGGATGCGTTCGCCCACAGCGGGGGCCGCGCCCTTGGTCCAGTTCAGGATCAGGTTGTTGTCCAAAGCACCCAGCTTGTTGTGGCCGAAGGTGGGGCCGGTTTCCTCGGAGAGGCCGGATTCCATCGACAACAAAGGTAGGTACGGGGAACGGGAAACACTTGTTTTATATGCAGGATCGTATGCGTCTGGGTGCGCTTCGCGATTCCGCGGAATAAGCGGGCCTAAATCAGTCATCAGATGCCGCCTCCATTTCGGCATAGGTGGCTTTCGCCAATTTCAAGGCATGGTTCGCGCGAGGGACCCCGGCGTAGATGGCAACATGCTGGAAAGCCTCCAGAACGTCGCGCTTGCTTGCGCCGGTACGGGCAGTGGCCCGGATATGCATGGGGATCTCTTCAAAGTTGCCCGTGGCCGCCAGCAGCGCCAGCGTGATCATCGAGCGTTCGCGACGGCTGATGCCATCGGACGCCCACACGGTGCCCCAAGCGCCCTCGGTGATGAGGGTCTGGAAGGCGAGATCGAAATCAGTCTTGTTGGCCTCGGCGCGGTCCACGTGGGCATCCCCCAACACGGAACGGCGCACCTTCATGCCTTGGTCAAAGCGGTCAGACATCAGTTTGTCTTCTCCAGAAAGTCGATAATCAGTTCGGCAACCACCTCGGGCTGCTCGATGCAGGGCAGATGGCCCGCCCCATCGATGATGTGGAACTCAGCGCCGCACAGTTTGGCGGTGGCCTGCACCAGTTCGGGCGGCGTGCTGCCGTCCTGATCGCCAGCCATCGCCAACACTGGCAAGGTGAGCCCGCTGGTCGCGTCGGTCAGATCAGTGCCTGCAATCGCCTGACAGGAACCGATGTAACCCTCGGCAGGCGTGCGCGACAGCATGTTGCGCCACATGGCCAGCTCTTCGGGTTTGCCGGTGCGGAAGGCGGCACCGAACCAGCGCTCAAGGATCGCGTCGGCCAGCGATTCAATGCCGTCCTTCGCAACCGCATTGATCCGCGTGTTCCACATATCAAAGTTGCCGATCTTGGCGGCGGTATCCATCAACACCAGCGCCTTCAGCAGATCGGGGCGCTTGGCCGCCAGCCCCTGCCCGATCATGCCGCCGATGGACAGACCAACAAAAGTAATCTCGCTCAGGTCAAGCGCCTTGGCCACGCCTTCTGCGAAATCCACCAGCTGCTCCATGGTATAGGGCGCCTCGGGGCAATCGCTCAGACCGTGGCCCGGCTTGTCAAAGCGGACAATCCGCAAGTCCTGCGGCAAAAGCGGGATCAGATGATCCCAGACCCGCAGATCCGTGCCAAGCGAGTTGGCGAACATCACCACACGGCCATCTTTGGGGCCTTGGTCCTGAACGTGAAGAACCACTTGATCAACAGTAACAGTGTGCATCTGAATCTCCCTGCGCGGTGTTTGGCATAGCCAATCGGTGAATAAAATTATAATCTCGTGAAAGTTTCATAACCCAGAGGTTATAGTGATTGATCCGCAGATCCGCATGCGCCACATCCGGTGCTTTCTGGAAACCGCCCGTCTTGGCAGCCTGTCTGCGGCGGCAGATGCGCTGCATGTCAGCCAGCCAGCCGCGTCGAAAACCATCAAGGAACTGGAAGACATTCTGGGGGTCGCCCTTTTTGATCGCAGTGGTCGCAGGCTGACCCTGACACGGGCGGGCAGTCTGTTCCAGCGTCATGCGGGCCCTGCAATGGTGGATTTGCGCCGCGCGCAGGATATGGCCCAATCAGCCCCGAAAGACCTGACCCGTCTGGCGGTCGGAGCGCTGCCCACGGCGGCCACGGACCTGCTGCCACTGGCCGCCTTGCGCCTGCGTCAAGAAATGCCCGAATGCCTGCTGCGCGTCACCACAGGCCCCAACTGGATGCTGCTTAGCCAGTTGCGCGAAGGCGCGCTTGATATGGTGGTGGGCCGGATGCCTCCCGCCGGCACGACCGAGGGGCTGTCATTTCGCCAGCTTTATTCCGAAAGAGTCGTCCCTGTCGTGCGTCCCGATCACCCGCTGCTAAGCCGCGAATGGGCCCTGACCGAGCTGGACGATTACCCGCTGATGCTGCCCCCTTCCGGTGCAGTGATCTCTCAGTCCGTGCGCACATTCCTGCATTCCATTGGTCTTGGAGCTGCGCGTCCGGCGTTCGAGAATGTCTCGCTGGCGTTTGGACGCAAGGTCGTGCAGCGCTCGGACACGATTTGGTTCATCTCACATGGAGTGGTACGTGAAGAGCTTGAGATCGGCACGCTGGCGTTGCTGCCCTTGGCCAATGATCTGCTTGGCGGCCCCGTAGGCGTTTCCATGCGGTCCGAGACCTTTCAAACTGCCGAACAGGCATTGATGCTGGATATCCTGCTAGAGACAGCACGCCAGCACCCCACGCGTTTGACCTCATAAAATGCAAAGGAACTTCAAAATCATTGCAAAAATCGTTTTCTCCGCTTCGGAAAATTGACTTCATACAATAAAAAGGCTATACTTTAATACTATAGATACTTGGTGATCGTTTTCCGGTTTCCCACCTCATCAAGATCGGATCGTTCCATGCGGATCGTAATCGTCGAAGACGACGCGCTACAGCTTAGCATCATCACCGAATGGGTTTCCGAACTGTTTGGCTGTGAAATCACCAGCTATGACAACGGCCCCAGCTTTCGCGATGGCGAATTGAACGGCAATAGAGCTGCCCCCGAAGTCATCTTGATGGACTTTTACCTTGGCAATGGCGCAGGGGAGACAGGGGCCGATCTGGTGAATGTCATCCGCAGCACACAAGGGCCAATCGCCAGTGCGGGGATCATTATGACCACCGGCGTTTCCGCAAAAAGTCTGGCCCGCGCCACGCAGGATCTGGCCATCGACGGATTTCTCCTGAAGGACCAGATCTCGCGCGAGAGTTTGGGCATCGCGATCCGCATCGCACGGCGTCTGCAAAAGGAACGCCTGGTCTACGCCTAATCCAGATGCTGATCTGGAATGGCGCTTAGGACCAGTCGGTCACTACGCGCGGCGAATGTGCCTTCCAGCCAATCCATCACACGGCGCACCGTCGCGTCTTTCTTTCGCAGGGCGTGAATGTACAGATAGATGTCCTGCTCCATCCCAGAGTATTCGGACAGCAGCCGCAACCCGCCATGGGACAAAGCGTAAGGCTCTGACAAAACAGCGCAAAACGGCGCGTCCACCACGACATCCGCCTCGACGGTCCGATCCGAGGTGGTTAGATACGGCGCTCCGAAACGGTCACGCAGTTCCCCGTATAACCCTTCGACGCCTTGCATCCCTTGCGACATGATCCAGCCTTTCAACTGGTCGCGGCCCTGAAAATCAGCCCCACACCAAATTCCATAAGTGATCGAGCCGACCCGCTTTCGCAACAGGTTGCCTTCGCTGATCAATTCGGGGGTGATCAGAATATCGGTCTCGCCGTAGGCCAGACTTGCGGTGCGGAAGGACATATTGAGGCGGATGTCAGGATTGTTACGCCAGAATTCACCGACCTTCCTGATCAACTCTGCCTGTCGCATTTCCGGAGCGCAGGACACACGGATCTCGCGGTCACGCGCACCCGCATCACATTGGGAGGTCACAAAGATCAGTTGCTGTTCTGTTTGTTCAGCACAGGCGATCAGGCCCTTGGCCTCTTCGGTGGGCGCCCAACCGACGCCATTCTTTTCAAACAGGGGAAACCCCAATCGTTCTGCGAACCCGTGTATCCGCCGCGAGACTGTCCCGACATTGGTTCCCAGATGTTCAGCCGCCGCCGACATAGTGTGGTAGCGCGAAAGCGCTAGGCAAAAGCGTAGGTCATCCCAATTTTCCATAGGTCCCCTCTCATTTTTTAAGGGTGCAATAAAACCCGCTACGGACCATTAAATCACTATTCCGAACGGACCTGACCGATAGGAAAGGGCAAACGGAAGAAATCAAAAAATTTCAATTTTTCAAATTGTTAGATTTAAAATTCAAATCATCAACAGCGGACAAAAACTGTCCGAAACAACACACCGCCACAGGCGACAGAACAATCAGCCGATCAATTTGCTGGCTGACGCCCCCTTAGCCGACGTGTGCAACTGGACCACGCGGCCCGTTTCTTTTGAGATCGGAAAGCAAAAGCTTACGGCAATCTGCGTTCCCACCCCTTTTCTGGAATTCACATCAATCGATCCATCCATCAGCGCCACCAATCGCGCCACGATGGACAGCCCAAGACCCGCCCCCCCTTTTGCGCGGCGGCCCTCATTCTTGCCCTGCGTAAAGGGCGCGAACATTTTAGCGACCTGATCTTCTTCGATCCCGATACCGTTGTCTGCGACCAGCAAAGCAACCTCAATCATATCATCGGTGCGACGGTGGCTTTTGATCGAGACGCGGACCTCGCCCTTGTGATCCAGACGGGCGCTGAATTTCACCGCGTTGCCAATCAGATTGATCAGAACTTGCCGGATGCGCAGGGCATCCGCCTGAATGGCTGGCAAGGTGTCATCACATTCAGTGATCAATTCAACGCCGGCTTCATCCGCACTCCAATGCAAGACGTCCACCACGTCGCGCAGGGCATCGCATAGCTTCATCGGCTCGGGCGACAGGGACAGTTGCTCGGCCTCCAGACGGGAATAGTCCAGAATGTCATCGATGATCGACAACAAATGACCCGTCGAGCGCTGTGCGCTGTGCAGAACTTTCCGCCCGCCGATATCCTTCACATGTTCTTCCACGAACCGCAGCGCCGCGCTGACGCTGGCCACGGGCGAGCGTAATTCATGGCTGATCATTGAAAGAAAAGCCGATTTGGCCCGCCCCGCGGCCTCGGCTTGACTGACCGCCGAGGTCAGTTCTTCTTCCTGCGCGTCCGCACCGGAATAATCATGAATGATTACAAGATATTCGGTCCGTGCATCCACCGTGCGGTAAGACCGGACCGAGACAAGGCAAGGCAGCATCGGCCCCTGATAGCGCCTCAAGAAGCAGCGATGTTCCTCGGCTGTATCCTCGGCCAGACTTCGCAGGACCCGCGCCCCTGGAAAGTTCAACAGTTGGTGCCGAACGTGAGGCTTGAGCATGGACGACAGATCAAGGCCGATCGCCTCTTCCATCGGGACGCCCAGAATGGATTTGCTGGCCTTGTTTACGCGCAAAATCCGCCCGTTTTCGTCAACAAGGGCATTGAGATCTCTGGTCGAATGCATGACCAAGTGCAGCAGTTGTTCCTGCTCTCTTTCGCGCATCCGCATGGCCCACAAAGTTGAGTAAAGCGACCCAAGCGTCGTCAAAAGCAAGACCGCCAGCACCAGTGAAGCAAGGCGCAAAGGCGTTTTATATCCCATGACGACCGAAATCGGGGCTTGCTTCAGATAGCCGAACCCCAACTCAGCATCCCAGCGCCAGACGCCGATTTTCTTGGTCCCATCTGCAAGCTCATATCCGTTAAAATCCTCGCCAGAGACGGACATCGGCATCAACGGAGAGTTGGACTCTGAGTGCAAAATGGATCCGCTCGGACTGAGACTGACCAGATGACCAAAGTGGTCAAAGCCAAGAATATCGTCACCATCGGCACTATCCGCTTGGCGGATGGGCGCGAAAAGGCGCTCGTACGGGGAAAGCCGCAGGGCAAACACCGCCATCACCTGACCTGCCTCGTCAAACACAGGTCCGAGCACGAAAAAGGTCAGATCACCAAAATCCGACGGGAGTACTTGCAGCACAACATCCGACGGCTGAAGCTTGCTTAGAACGATTTGGCCGTTCCAGGCTTTTTCCAGTGTCTCGGGCTGCAGGGTTAGTAGGTTCTGGCTGCCTAGGTTAATATCCCGCATTGAGGCCAGACTAGTGCCATCTTTGGCGATCAGGGAAATGCCCTGAATAAGGTGATTTTTGAACCAAGATTTAAAATGCTCGCGCAGTCTCTGCTGCGCATCAGACGCCACAAGCGATTCTTTGTCAGGCGGAACAAGTAAGATTTTCTGCGTTAGATCGACCAGGTAGGGGTCAGAAACGATTGCCGCCATTTCACTTCGGCGGCGTTCTTTCCAAGCGTGCAAAGCTTCCATCTCCGAGTCGATCTCGGCACGGAACTGACTACGAATGCTATTGGTAAAAGACCTTTCCAAATAAAGGTCTAAGGCCAAAATTCCCCCGATCATCAGAACGGCAGCCGTTAAATAAACGGTCAACTGTCGCGCATTGTATCCTTGGGGTTTAATCATTGGGACAGCCTTGGCTCAGAAGGAACACAAAAGGGCTAATCGAAAGATACCTATGTATTCACCTAAACTCAAAAAATATCAAGGCTAGGTCTGATGTTTTTGCAAAGGATGTCTGTCTGGGAAGGCAAAAAGGGCACCCGATCCATCAGGTGCCCTCTGTCTTTAATTAGAAGCTGCCAAAGCCGCGCGGGTCCATATCCCGATTTCCGCTGGCTTTAGGCTCTGACTTCGTGGGCGCACCCTGCCCACGCATCAAGAATGCCTCGAGCTCTCGCAAGCGATCAGGCGACAGGTTCTTCAGAATATCCGAAGCTCCCCCGGCAGGCTTGCGGACCTCGCGCAGTTGGAAGCGCGACATGGCCGATTGCACCGATTGGCAGGCCGAAGACATCTGCGTTGCCGCGGTCGCCAACTGGTCCGATTGGCTGGTGACACCAAGGCTGCTACGGGTCAGTTCGTTCACGGCCTGACTGATCTGGCTGACACCGCGCGACTGTTCGGCGCTGCCCACGCTGATGGTGTTCGTAAGCTCGTCGATCCGGGCGATGTCCGCACCGATCGAGGTGAACGACTCCTTCGTCTGATCCGCCAGGTCGACCCCCATGCGCACTTTGCGGCCAGCGCTGTCGATCAGCTCTGACGTTTCCTTCGCCGCTTGGGCCGAACGTCCTGCCAGATTGCGCACTTCTTGCGCCACAACGGCGAAACCGCGTCCGTGTTCACCCGCACGAGCGGCCTCAACCGCAGCGTTCAGGGCCAGCAGGTTGGTCTGGAAGGCAATCTCGTCGATGACCTTGATGATTTTGCTGATGTCGTCCGAGGCACTGCGGATGTCCTGCATCGCTTCGACCATTTCGGCCACTTTGTTCTGACCGTCCAGCGACACCGCGCGGGCAGCAGTCACAACTTCCGATGTCGACTTGCTGGCGTCCGCGTTGCTGCGCACCATAGCGTCGGTCTCTTCGGTGGTGGCCGAGATTTCCTCGATCGCCGAAGACTGCATCTGCGCGTTGGTGGCCAGTTCAGTGGCGGTTTCACTGACCTGAGTGATCGTTCCCGAAACCTGCCCCACCTCTTCACTGATCCCGCGAATGGTGGTGTTCAGGCCGTCATAGGCCCGGTCCAATGCCTCGACGATCCGCTTGAAACCGCCCTCATAGCGGTCACATTCGATGATCTTGTCCAGTTGCCCGTCCACGATGGCCTGCGACAGCTCTTCAATCTCATCAACCACTTCCAGAAACACACGACGGGCCTCCTCAACGGCGTCGGTGATAAAGGCACGCTCGCCGCCATATACGGGGAAGTCATGGGCAAAATCACCCCGCGCAAAGGCGCGCATAGCCGAGATGATGGTCTTCTTGGTCTCGATATGCTCGGTGATCATGCTGTTCACGTCGCGCGCGATGCCAGCATATTTCTCGTCCATACCGTCTTCGCTGATCCGTGCGGTGATCTCGTCGTTCTTGTGGGCACCAGCCATCTTCACGACGCCTTCGATCAGCAGTTCGGTCTGACGCTGGGTCTCGACCAACTCGGTATTGTCTTTCCACTCGACGAAGAAGGCCACCGGCTTGCCATCAGTGCCCATCTTGGGTGTCGCGCGGAAGTTCAGATGCTTGCCCCCGATGGTGAAGCCACCGTCATAGGGACGGACCAGATGGGCCAGCATACCGCGCTGGTGGCCGGGGTTCTTGTGGAACTGGTCGATAGACTTGTCCAGAACATCATCGGCGCGGAAATGGGGCAGATCCTTGCGAATGTCGTCTTCAATCGCCGCGAACATTTTCATCGCGGCCTTGTTGACGAAGCGGACCACCAGATCGGTGTCCGAGATCATGATCGGGTTAGACAGAATGTCTAAAGCAGTCCAGGCGTCGACGTCTTGCCAGTTAGAAACGACACGCTCATGGGCGTCCATTTTATCTGCAATCTTGGTCATGTTGGCACTTTCATCGGATTGGGTTGAGCGAGACCCGTTCGATACTGCGGAAAAACGAACTAAAGAGAGAACGGCATAATCAAAGGTACGACGGCTAGACCCTTCGATTTATCTCAGATGTGCCTTTTATCGTTTGCAGAAATACAAACGTGCCCTCTCTGATTTTCAAACAAAAGCAGTTGATTTAATTGAAAAAATTCTACGTCCGAAAGTGTGTGCGGTCAGATTGACGCAGGCTTTCAAGGGGTTGTGAGGCAGAGCTTCACGCGCAGAGGACCGTTTTCACCAATTTGGCCAGACGATCTGCAGGAACCACCACAGGGTTCCCCTTCATCGAGGACGAGACCGCAGCCCCGTTAGCGATGAAAATTTCATCGGTTTGTGAACCGCCCATGGTCGAAAAACGCGGAAGACCAGCATCTTCGATCCAGTTTTCCAGCGTCTCGAAGGCCAGATCAGGGCTGCCACCCATCGCATCAGCGATCCATTGACGGACCTCTTGCAGGCGATTTTCGGTGTCTAACGGCAGATCGGGCGCAGTCGCGTGATCCCGCAGAACAGGCACCAGAAAACGGCCGCAGATCAGCCCGTGGGGCCAACCGGTCACACCGCCAAGAATGCCCGCAACCCCATGCACGGCCCCGAGGCCCGCATTAGCAAGGGCAAGCCCTCCGTAAAGACTGCACAGGGCCATATCATCGCGGGACTGCGCGTCTTCGCCCTGCATCAAACGGTTTAGCGCCGACAGACCCCGCGGGATCGCGTCGCGGCACAGGGCATCGGTCAAAACCGTGGCTTTGCAGGACAGATAGGGTTCGATCACCTGCACCACCGCATCAAGGCCCGAGGCAAGTGTGACGCCGCGCGGACAGCCATCGGTCAGGGCCGGATCGACCACTGCCAGACGCGCCATCATGCGATCATCACGCAGCGAGACTTTACGGCTATGTTCGGGGATGCCGATGACAGCGTTCTTGGTAACCTCGGCCCCTGTGCCAGCGGTCGTTGGCACGGCGATGAACGGCAGCGGCGCGGCCTCTAGGGGTTTGCCCTCGCCCACCACTTCCAGATAGCGCATGGGATCGGCAGGCGCGGGGACCAGCGCGGCCAGCGCCTTGGCCAGATCAAGGACCGAGCCGCCCCCGACCCCGATCACCACATCCGCCCCCTGCCCGCGCACTTGCCCCAGAAGGTCCAAGACCAGCGGCAGATCGGGCTCGCCCTGTCCGTAAACCACTGTGACCGTGCAGCCCGCAACAGTTAGATCGGCGTGCAGGGTATCGGCCCAAACGGCCGAGCGTCCCCGCACCAACAGCACCCGCTGCCCCATTTTAACGGCAGCGGGGGCCACAAGGGCCGCTTTGCCGCGTCCGAATTCCAGTTTGGCGGGGGCAGTCAGGGAAAATTGCATCAGACACTCATCGTGGCGGTCACCGCGCGTTTCCACGCATCATACTTGGTGGCGCGGGTATCATCGTCCATGGCGGGGTCAAAGTGCTTTTCGACCGCCCAAGTCTTGGCAAAGTCTTCCATTGCCGGATAGACGCCCGCCTTCATCCCCGCCAGCCATGCGGCCCCAAGGGCTGTGGTTTCCAGCACGGTCGGGCGATCCACCGGCGCGCCGATGATGTCAGACAGGAATTGCATGGCCCAATCGTTGGCGCTCATCCCGCCATCAACGCGCAAGGTGCCCGCGCCGCCATTGGCGTCCTGCCAGTCGGCGGTCATCGCCTCCAGAAGATCGCGGGTCTGATAGCCGACGCTTTCCAACGCGGCTTTGGCGAATTCGGCGGGGCCAGAGTTGCGGGTCAGCCCGTAAACCGCCCCACGGCATTCGGCGTTCCAATAAGGCGCACCAAGACCGGTGAAGGCGGGCACAAGGATCACGTCCTGCGTCGCGTCGGCTTTTTCAGCCAGCGGCAGGGTTTCCGAGGCGCTGCGAATGATCTGCAAGCCGTCACGCAGCCACTGCACCACTGCCCCCGCAATAAAGATCGAGCCTTCCAGCGCATAGGTCGGCTTGCCATCCAACTGGTAGGCAATGGTGGTCAGCAGACGGTTGTTGGACCGAACCGGCGTCTCACCGGTGTTCAGCAGCGCAAAACAGCCCGTCCCATAGGTGGATTTCATCATACCGGGCTGAAAGCACGCCTGCCCCACAGTCGCAGCCTGCTGATCGCCTGCCACCCCAAGGATCGGGATTTCCTTGCTGAAGAGGTCCGCACGGGTCACGCCGAAATCGCTGGCGCAGTCCTGAACTGTTGGCAGCATCTCCATCGGAATGTCCATCAGATCGCAGATCGTCTTGGACCAGCGGCCCTTGCGGATATCATAGAGCAGCGTGCGCGCCGCGTTGGTGGCATCGGTCACATGGGATTTGCCGCCCGTCATCTTCCAGATCAGAAAGCTATCGACGGTTCCGAACAGCAACTCGCCATTCCGGGCACGGTCGCGGGCACCGTCCACATGATCCAAAATCCACTTCAGCTTGGTCCCCGAGAAATAGGGGTCCAGCAGCAGACCAGTCCGGTCGGTGAACATCTCTTCATGGCCAGCGGCCTTCAGTTCCTTACAGTAATCCGAGGTGCGGCGGTCCTGCCAGACGATGGCGTTATAGATCGGCTGGCCGGTCGTCTTGTCCCAAACCAGCGTGGTTTCGCGCTGGTTGGTAATGCCGATGGCAGCGATATCATTGGCGCTGATGCCCGCCCGTTCGATCACTTCGCGGGCGGTGCCTGCGGTGGTGGACCAGATATCGGCGGGATCGTGTTCCACCCAGCCGGACTGGGGGAAATGCTGGGGGAATTCTTCCTGCGCGGTCGCCTTCAGCTGCATCTTTTCATCAAACAGGATCGCCCGGCTGGACGTGGTGCCCTGATCGATTGCCAGAATATATGTCATCGCAAACCTCCTGTGACGCAGCGCGGCGGTGCAAATAGTTTCAAATTTTCAAGGGAGAGTACAAACAAGTCGGGCGGGGCCGCAATGTGCAGCCCCACCCTTCGGGAGTAATCTTACTTCCAGCTTGCGATCAGCTCGTCGTAGGCGACGGTCTTGGGTTCTTCGCGCTCGTTCTCAAGCTTGGCTTTGGGCGAGCCGGGCTGGCTGAGCCAGTATTCCGGATCCTGCTCTTCGTTCAGCTTGGGACCGTTGTCGCCCTGAACACCTGCACGCTCCAGACGCTCAAGCACTTTTTCCTGATCGGCGCAAAGCGCATCCAGAGCCTCTTGCGGGGTCTTGGCGCCCGACATTGCGTCGCCGATGTTCTGCCACCACAGCTGAGCCAGCTTGGGGTAGTCAGGAACGTTGGTACCGGTGGGCGACCACTGGACCCGTGCGGGCGAGCGGTAGAATTCCACCAGACCACCCAGCTTGGGTGCGCGCTCGGTGAAGCTGTCGTGGTTCACGGTCGACTCGCGGATGAAGGTCAGACCCACGTGGGCCTTCTTCACGTCTACGGTCTTCGAGGTCACGAACTGTGCATACAGCCATGCAGCCTTGGCGTTGTCGACGGGGGTGGACTGCATCAGGGTCCACGAACCCGCGTCCTGATAGCCAACCTTCATGCCCTCTTCCCAGTACACGCCGTGCGGGCTGGGGGCCATGCGCCACTTGGGCGTGCCGTCTTCGTTCATGACAGGCAGGCCTTCCTTGACCATGTCCGCGGTGAAGGCGGTGTACCAGAACATCTGCTGCGCGATCTCGCCCTGCGCGGGAACGGGACCGGCTTCGCCGAAGGTCATACCTGCCGCTGCGGGGGGCGAGTACTTTTGCAGCCACTCGATCGCTTTTGTCACCGCGTAGACAGCTGCCGCGTCGTTGGTTGCGCCGCCACGGGCTACGCACGAGCCGACAGGCTGGCTGTTTTCGTTAACGCGAATACCCCATTCGTCGACGGGCAGACCGTTGGGTTCACCCTTGTCGCCCATGCCAGCCATCGACATCCACGCGTCGGTGTAGCGCCAGCCAAGGCTGGGGTCTTTCTTGCCGTAGTCCATGTTGCCAAAGACGCTCTCGGGGCCGCCTGCGTAGGTCATATCGCGGCCGGTAAAGAACTCGGCGATGTCTTCATAGGCCGACCAGTTGACCGGAACACCCAGATCGTAGCCGTACTTTTCCTTGAAGTCCGCTTTGGTCTTTTCGTCATTGAACCAGTCGTAGCGGAACCAATAGAGGTTCGCGAACTGCTGGTCGGGCAGCTGGTACAGCTTGCCATCGGGGCCAGTGGTGAACTGGGTGCCGATAAAGTCCGCGATATCCAGACCGGGGTTGGTCACGTCAGCGCCTTCGCCTGCCATCCAGTCGGTCAGGTTGCGGGCCTGCTGATAGCGCCAGTGGGTGCCGATCAGGTCCGAGTCGTTGATGTAGCCATCATAGATGTTCTGACCCGACTGCATCTGGGTCTGCAGCTTTTCCACCACGTCGCCTTCGCCGATCAGGTCATGGGTGACCTTGATGCCGGTGATCGCGGTGAAGGCCGGAGCCAGCACTTTGGATTCGTATTCGTGGGTGGTGATGGTTTCCGACACCACCTTGATCTCCATGCCGGCAAACGGTTGCGCCGCATCGACGAACCACTGCATTTCGGCTTCCTGATCGGCGCGGCTCAGCGACGACAGTTCACCGATTTCGTCATCGAGAAACTTCTTGGCTGCGTCCATGTCCGCAAATGCGGGACCGGACAGCAACGTCAGCGCAATGCCAAGCGCTGTGGTCGATTTGAAAAACGGGTTCATAAGTTTCCTCCCTATATTGAACCGTTTCTACTGGTACGCCGGCGGTCATTGCCGCCAGCATGGCATCAGCCCTTAGACCCAGCGGAAGACCGCAAAGGCGTAAACAAGGCAGACACCAAGCGCATAGGGCTGATTGGCCCCCACCAAACCCAGCCAAGCCAGGTTGATAAAGGCCGAGCCCAGAAGCGTGAT
This sequence comes from Donghicola tyrosinivorans, assembly GCF_003003355.1. Classification (GTDB taxonomy): domain Bacteria; phylum Pseudomonadota; class Alphaproteobacteria; order Rhodobacterales; family Rhodobacteraceae; genus Donghicola; species Donghicola tyrosinivorans. The sequence continues at coordinate 172,336 of NZ_PVTQ01000009.1, read as the reverse complement.
GAACAAGCGGTCACCACGCGTCGTCTCGATCCGCAGAACGCCGGTGCGGGGCGTTTCTGGGAATTTGATTGCCAGCACCGTGAAGGTGATCAGCAGGCAGGCGATAATCCCGAAGAATGCCGCTGTGGGCAGGGTCCAAGCCATCCAAGCCATTGTCAGAACTCCTCTTTCTTCGGGTTACACACGGCCCAGGGCAAAGCCCTTGGCGATGTAGTTGCGGACGAAGTAGATTACCAAAGCGCCCGGAACGATGGTCAGCACACCAGCGGCAGCCAGCACGCCCCAGTCCATCCCCGAGGCCGACACCGTGCGGGTCATGGTGGCGGCGATGGGCTTTGCCTCAACGCTGGTCAGGGTGCGCGACAACAGCAGTTCCACCCACGAGAACATGAAGCAGAAGAATGCAGCCACACCCACGCCACTGGCGATCAGGGGGGTGAAAATCTTGATGAAGAACCGGCCAAAGCTGTAGCCGTCGATATAGGCGGTCTCATCGATTTCCTTGGGCACGCCGCGCATGAAACCCTCCAGGATCCACACGGCCAGCGGCACGTTGAACAGGCAGTGCGCCAGCGCCACGGCGATATGCGTGTCGAACAGACCGACCGAGCTATAAAGCTGGAAGAACGGCAGCGCGAAGACGGCGGGCGGTGCCATGCGGTTTGTCAGCAGCCAGAAGAACAGATGCTTGTCGCCCATAAAGCTGTAGCGGCTGAACGCATAGGCCGCAGGCAGCGCCACCACGATACTGATCACCGTGTTCATCACCACATAAATCAGCGAGTTCACATAGCCCATGTACCAGCTGGGATCGGTAAGGATCGTCGCATAGTTCTGGAACGTCAGATCGCGGGGCCACAGGGAAAAGCTGCTGAGGATCTCCGTGTTGGTCTTCAGGCTCATGTTTATGAGCCAGTAGATCGGCAACAGCAGGAACAGCAGGTAAATGCCCATCACGATAGCACGGGTGTTCACCTTGACCGCAGCTTTGCTGCGGGCGGCGGATTGATTGACGGTCATATCGGCCATTGGATCAGCCCTCCCGCTTATCAAGGTTGGTCATGACGGTGTAGAACACCCATGAAATCAAGAGGATCACGAGGAAGTACATCAGCGAGAACGCCGCCGCCGGACCCAAGTCGAATTGCCCCAAAGCCATCTTCACAAGGTCGATCGACAGGAAGGTGGTTGCGTTGCCGGGGCCACCGCCAGTGACTACGAAGGGCTCGGTGTAGATCATGAAGCTGTCCATAAAGCGCAGCAGGATCGCGATCATCAGAACACCGGCCATCTTGGGCAGCTCGATATAGCGGAAGACGTTCCAGCGGCTGGCTTGGTCGATCTTCGCCGCCTGATAATAGGCGTCGGGGATCGATTGCAGACCGGCATAGGCTAGCAGCGCCACAAGCGAGGTCCAGTGCCAGACGTCCATCACGATGACGGTGATCCACGCCGCATAGAAATCCTGCGTGTAGTTGTAGCTGATGCCCAGTTTATCCAGCGTGTAGCCCAACAGGCCAATGTCCACGCGGCCAAAGATCTGCCAGATGGTGCCTACCACGTTCCACGGGATCAGCAGCGGCAGGGACATCAGCACCAGACAGAAGCTGGCCCAGAAACCCTTTTTCGGCATGTTGAGCGCCACGAAAATCCCCAGCGGAATTTCAATCGCCAGAATGATCGCCGAGAAGATCGCCTGACGGCCCAAGGCCGCCCACATGCGGTCGGATTCGATCAACTCTTCGAACCAGCTGAGGCCAGCCCAGAAGAAGACGTTGTTCCCGAAGGTATCCTGAAACGCATAGTTCACCACGGTCATCAGAGGGATCACCGCCGAGAATGCCACCAGCAGCAGCACCGGCAGAACTAGGAACCATGCCTTTTGGTTGACTGTCTTTTCCATCAGGCGGCCTCCCCCTTCACGCGCCAGTCATTGGCGTAGACATTGACGTGGGCGGGGTCGAAGCTGACGCGGTTCATGTCCGCGCTGATCGGGGTGCCCTCGTTCGCGATAATGTTGATGTCGCTGCCAAAGAACTCGGCGCGGATGATCTTGTGGCGGCCCACGTCCTCGATCCGGCGGATTTTCACGGGCAGACCATCGGTTTCCGACAGAGTGGCGAATTCGGGACGCACGCCGATTTCCACTTTGCCATCCAGCGGCGCATAGCCACGGCCAAGCTGCACATAGCTGCCGTTGATATAGGCCTTATCGCCATCCACCTTGGCGGGAATCACGTTCATCCCGGGCGAGCCGATGAAGTAGCCCACGAACGTATGCTCAGGGGTTTCAAACAGCTCTTCGGGCGTGCCGATCTGCACAACGCGGCCATCGTACATGACCACAACCTTATCCGCGAAGGTCAGTGCCTCGGTCTGGTCGTGGGTCACGTAGATCATGGTGTGACCGAATTCATGGTGCAGCTTTTTCAGCTGGGTGCGCAGTTCCCACTTCATGTGGGGGTCGATGACGGTGAGCGGCTCATCGAACAGCAGTGCATTCACGTCCTCACGGACCATGCCGCGACCAAGGCTGATCTTTTGCTTCGCATCGGCGGTCAGACCGCGTGCCTTGCGGCCCAGTTCATGCTCCATCCCGATCATCTTTGCGATCTGGTTCACGCGCTCTGCGATATAGGCGGGCTTTTCGCCGCGGTTCTTCAGCGGGAAGGCCAAGTTATCGCGGACGGTCATGGTGTCGTAGACCACGGGGAACTGGAACACCTGCGCGATGTTGCGCTCGGCGGTCGGGGCGTTGGTCACGTCTTTACCGTCGAACAGGATACGCCCCTGCGACGGGGTCAAGAGGCCCGAGATGATGTTCAGCAGCGTGGACTTGCCGCAACCCGAAGAGCCAAGCAGGGCATATGCCTCGCCGTCCACCCAATCGTGGTCCAGTTGCTTCAGGGCGAAATCGTCTTCGCTGGTGGGGTTGGGCAGGTAGGAGTGCGCCAGATTATCGAGGGTAATTTTTGCCATCTTTCCCGCTCCTTATGCAGCGACCGCGTAGGCCGCCGGGGCCACAAGCTGTCCGTTTTCGCCGAAGATGTAGACGTGGCTAGGGTCCAGATAGACATCCAGATCCGCGCCAAGGCTGAGGTTATGCACCCCATGCACCAGACCGACCCACTTTTCACCATGATGGTCCAGATGGACGAAGGTTTCAGAGCCCGTAAGTTCGGTCACTTCCAGACGGGTGGTGAACTTCATGGCGTCAGCGGTGTGCTTGCCGATTTCCACGTGGTTGGGACGGAATCCCGCGATGTAGCGGCCATCAGGCAGGTTCGCCAACGCGCCGGTGGCGGGGGTTTTCTGGCCCTTACCGAACATCAGAACATGGCCGGTCTTGCTGATCTGAAGGAAGTTCATCGGCGGATCGCTGAACACCCGCGCCGTGGTGGCGTCCACAGGCTGACGATAGACCGACGGCGTCAGACCGAACTGGGTCACGCGACCTTCCCACATGGTGGCGCAGTTCCCGCCAAGCAGCAGAGCCTCTTCGGGTTCGGTGGTCGCATAAACAAAGACGCTGCCGGATTCCTCAAAAATCTTGGGGATTTCAACGCGCAGTTCTTCGCGCAGCTTGTAGTCAAGGTTGGCCAGCGGCTCGTCCAGCAGCACAAGGCCCGCGTTCTTCACCAGCGCTCGCGCCAAGGCGCAACGCTGCTGCTGGCCGCCCGACAGCTCCAGCGGCTTGCGGCCAAGCATCGGGGTCAGCTTCATCAGATCGGCAGCCTCTTTCACAGCAGCGTCAATCTCTGCGGCAGTCTTGCCCATCAGTTTCAGCGGCGAGGCGATGTTGTCGTAGACGGTCATCGAGGGATAATTGATGAACTGCTGATAGACCATCGCAACCTGACGGTCCTGCACCCGCACGCCCGTCACATCCTGACCGTTCCACAGAATACGGCCCGAGGTCGGCACATCAAGGCCAGCCATCAGACGCATCAGCGAGGTCTTGCCCGACAAGGTCGGCCCCAACAGCACGTTCATCGTGCCGGGCTGCAAGACCAGATCGGTCGTATAAATATGGGTCTGGCCGTTCACGACCTTTTCGACCCGCTCCAAAGCGAGAGTCATACTTTCTCCTCCCTGTCGCTCCGCGCTTATTGCGCCGCTGCTGCGGCACCTTGCACGGTCGCGTCCTTCATCCACTGATCCAACGCCGCGACCTCATCGGCCGTCAGGCGCAGACCCAACTTGCTACGACGCCAGATGACGTCTTCGGCTGTTTGCGCGTATTCGCGTTCCATCAGCCATCGTACCTCAGCCTCTGTCAGGGTCGCGCCAAAGTCACGCCCCAGTTGTGCTACGTTCGTTACGTCACCCAAAACCTTTGACACCTCGGACCCATACGCGCGCATCAGGCGGCGGGCCCAGAACGGGGTCAGAAACGGGTATTTCCGTTGTAAATCAGCGATCATCGCCTCGACATCCGCGACGGCAAAGTCGCCGCCCGGCAAAGGGACACCAGCGGTCCACTTGGTCTTGGCCTGCGGAAATACCTCGGCGATATGCTCCATCGCGCTTTCGGCAAGGCGGCGATAAGTGGTGATCTTGCCACCAAAGACGTTCAGCACGGGCGCGCCGCCCTTGTCGTCCACCTTCAGCGTATAGTCCCGTGTGGCCGCCGTGGCGCTAGAGGCCCCGTCATCATACAGCGGACGCACGCCCGAGTAGGTCCACACGATATCATCGCGGCTGAGGCTCTGCTCGAAGTACTGGCTGGCGAAATCCAGCAGATAGTCTCGCTCTTCATCGGTGCAGACCGGCTTGACCGAGGGGTCATCGTGCTCTGCATCGGTGGTGCCGATCAGGGTAAAGTCCTGCTCATAGGGAATGGCAAAGATGATCCGTCCATCGGTCCCTTGGAAGAAGTAGCATTTGTCATGGTCGTAAAGCTTGCGCGTCACGATGTGACTGCCGCGAACCAGACGCACGCCCTCTTTGCTGTTCGAACGGATTTTCCCTTGAATGATATCGCCCACCCAAGGGCCTCCCGCATTCACCAGCATCTTGGCAAAGTGATCGCGCACCATGCCCGTGTGCATATCCTGCACCGTGACACGCCATTGGTCGCCTTCACGCGTGGCCGACAGAACCTTGGTGCGGGTCATGATCTCGGCACCGCGGGCCTCGGCGTCGCGGGCGTTCAGGACGACCAGACGGGAATCCTCGACCCAGCAATCGGAATATTCGTACGCCTTTTCAAAGCGATCCTGCAGCGGCGCACCCTCAGGGCCACGGGTCAGATCAACGGTGCTGGTGCCGGGCAGAATTTCACGGCCCCCAAGGTTGTCATACATAAACAGACCCAAGCGGATCAGCCACGCAGGGCGACGCCCTTTCATCCACGGCATAAACAAGTTCAAAAGGCGCGACGTGGGCGTCGAATTCTCGAACCGCATGTCCTTGTGGTAAGGCAGGACGAACCGCATGGGCCAGCTGATGTGCGGCATCGCCTTCAGCAGCACTTCGCGTTCGATCAGGGCTTCGCGGACAAGGCGAACCTCAAAATACTCCAGATAGCGCAGGCCACCGTGAAACAGTTTGGTCGAAGCAGAGGACGTTGCCGACGCCAGATCCCCCATCTCGGCCAGCGCAACCGTCAGGCCACGTCCGACCGCATCCCGCGCGATCCCGCAGCCGTTGATACCGCCACCAATAATGAAAAGGTCCGTTTGCGAACGGTTTCCTGACACAGAAGACACGCGGCCCTCCCTTTTGCCACAGCTTCGATTTGTCGCCACGCTACGCTTGAGTCGCTAAAAAGGAAAGCAAAAATGTTCGTTAATGTTCGTTTTCCTGTAAGCCATTGATCTGAAATGGATCAAGAAGAACCAATATGTTCTCTTACTTTCGTTTTTTCTGCACATGCGAAAGAATATCTCACAGGAATCGCTGCGCCTGCGGCAGATTTGCGCGAATTTTACGGTGAATCTTGAAAACCGAAAAAAACCGCGCATACTCGCCACGACCCATGGGGAGGAGACCATGTCGCAAACTTTACGCCATCCGGAAATTCTGGAGATCGCCCGCCGTGAAGGGAAAGTGACCGTCGAAGGGCTGGCCGCCCATTTCGGCGTGACCTTGCAAACCATTCGCCGCGATCTGACCGATCTGGCCGACGCCGGTCGATTGGAGCGGGTCCACGGGGGTGCGATCCTGAAATCGGGCACCTCAAATATCGGCTATGAAGAGCGGCGGTTTCTAAATCAGGACAGCAAACAGGCCATCGCCCGCGCCTGCGCCGCACGTATTCCGGAAAAATCCTCGATTTTTCTGAACATCGGCACCAGCACCGAGGCCGTGGCAACCGAATTGCTTCGCCATCGGGATATGATGGTGGTCACCAACAACCTGAATGTGGCGAATATTCTGGCCGAAAGCTCGGACTGTCAGGTGATTGTTGTGGGCGGCACACTGCGCCGATCCGACGGCGGGCTAACGGGCAGCTTAACCGTGCAGGCAATCCAGCAGTTCAAGTTCGACATCGCGGTCATCGGCTGCTCGGCGCTGGATGAGGACGGAGACATTCTGGACTTTGATATTCAAGAGGTCGGCGTCAGTCAGGCGATCTTGCGCCAGTCACGCAAGACCTTTCTGGTCTCGGACACCTCAAAGTTCCAGCGCAGCGCACCGGCGCGTATCGCGTCCTTGTCGGCGCTGGATGCGTTCTTTACCGATCATGCCCTGCCCCCCGCGCTGGCGCGAAAATGTCAGGATTGGGGAACCGAGGTCATCGTTGCGGAATAACGCAAACACCCGGCCAAGAATGGCCGGGTGCTGCAATGCTTCCTACGCCTGATTACAGGATCAAAACCGATGCATCAAAACCGTCTAGGGTGGCGCCTTCGAACAGGATTGCCATGTCGGCCGCCGCATCGCCGTCCACGTCAGCGCGCAGGATGACGTCTTCGCCCACCTGCTTGAACCAGACAGAATTCGCCGCGGCGTTGATCGAGAAGGCAAATGCATCATCTGCCTCGGTCGAGGTATCGGCATCAATCTGCGCCAGAGCTATCTTTGCAATATCTGTGTCAAAATCGCGGATCACGTCACGGCGGTTCGCACCAATGCCGCTTTCACCGATTGCTTTGTAGACAAAGGTGTCTGCACCCTGAGCAACCATGGTGTCCGCACCCCAGCCGCCAACGACACGGTCAGCACCAACGCCGCCTTTGATAAAGTCCTTGCCGGCACCACCAACAAGGAAATCACGTCCAATGCCGCCGTTCAGTACGTCGTTCTGAGCGCCACCATAGAGCTTGTCATTGCCGACATTGCCAAACAGCTTGTCTGCGCCTGCTTCGCCAAACAGCACATCATTGCCCGCCTGACCACGGATAACGTCTTTGCCTTCGCCACCGTAAACAGTGTCATCACCGCCTGCCGCAGAGACAGTGTCATTGCCAGCGCCCGCGCTAAAATTATCCACGGCGTCCGACAGCAGGAAGCTATCATCGCCCGAAAGAGCCTGCGCCATCAGCGCCAGATCATCCGCCGGAGATGGCGTCAAGGCGACTGCCACCAGATCGGCAACGTCCACCTGCATGTCCAGAATGCTCCAGTTCAGATTGACCGAAAGCGAGCTGACTTCGACCGTTGCCTCTAGGGCACCTTCAATGGTGCCGCTGACCAGGATGCCGTTCTGAACCACGAAATCAGAGCCTGCAAAGGCTGTGACATAGGTTTGACCGTCAGCCTCCCACTGAACTGCCAGAAAATCTGCATTCGGAAGCGAGTAGCTGAGCAGATCCGACGCGCTGTAATCGGTCACGATGTAGGAAACCAGGTTCCCCAAGTGGAGTGCTTCGTACGAAAAGCCGGTTGTTGAGGTAATAATGGCCATTTGTGCCTCGTAAGAAAGTTTGCGTTAAAGTTGTTTCAATAACTGAACTATCATTCTCAAGTTGTATCGTTAAGAGCTTTTATGCAATTTTGGCCATCACTTTTTTATACGGGTGCAAAAGCACCCGAATTGGCTCAAAGCAGGATACAAAGGCGCAAGGAAGCGGGGCGCGTTGATAAAACAGCGCCAAGGGCCTGCATGTCGAACTGGACTTCAGGGCCAAAAGTGACAGAAACAAACTGAGCGTCTGCCAGTGGATTCGTCAATTTGAGGGAGGATTATGGTAGCGGAGGAGGGACTTGAACCCCCGACACGCGGATTATGATTCCGCTGCTCTAACCAACTGAGCTACTCCGCCATAAGGTGTGGCTCATCTACGGTGTGGGGCGGGGGAGGTCAAGAACGAAAAATCAGGAAATCCGAAATTTCCGCAGATTTTTTCGATGTGATCTGAAAGCCCATTTCGGTAGTGTGTCGCGCTTGGGCGCACGGGGGCTCTGCCCCCGAACCCCCGAGGTATTTTCACCAAGATGAAACAGTTAGGTGAGCCGTTCGATCGCGATCGCCGTTGCCTCGCCCCCGCCGATGCAGAGTGAGGCAACCCCCCGTTTGAGGTCATGGGTTTGCAGGGCTGCGAGCAAGGTCACCATGATGCGGGCCCCTGAAGCGCCGATGGGGTGCCCCAATGCACAAGCGCCCCCGTGGATGTTGACCTTATCGTGCGGCAGATCGAGATCGCGCATGGCCGCCATGGCAACAACGGCGAATGCCTCGTTCACTTCGAAAAGATCCACATCCTTGAGAGCCCAGCCGGTCTTGGCAGAAAGTTTCTCCATGGCGCCAATGGGTGCGGTCGGGAAGAGGCTTGGCTGGTGGGCGTGAGTGGTATGGCCCGTGATCCGCGCAAGTGGGGTGAGACCTTGGGCCAGCGCCTGACTTTCACGCATCAGCACCAGTGCTGCCGCGCCGTCCGAGATCGAGGAGGCGTTGGCTGCCGTCACGGTGCCGTCCTTTGCAAAGGCCGGACGCAGGGTCGGGATTTTGTCCAGACGGGCTTTGCCGGGCTGCTCATCGATGCTGATGACAGTATCGCCTTTGCGGGTCGAGACGGTGACAGGTGTGATCTGATCGGTGAAATAGCCTTCTGCGATGGCCGCCTGGGCCCGTTTGAGCGAGGTGATGGCATAGTCATCCTGCTGTTCGCGGGTGAAGCCGTAGGACTGGGCGCATTCCTCGGCAAAGGTGCCCATGAGGCGGCCTTTGTCATAAGCGTCTTCCAGCCCGTCGAGAAACATATGGTCCAGAACAGCGCCATGGCCCATGCGGTAGCCGCCCCGCGCCTTTGGCAGCAGGTATGGCGCGTTGGACATGTTTTCCATACCGCCGGCAACGACCGCTGTGGCGCTGCCCGCCAGCAAGAGATCGTGGCCCAGCATCGCCGCCTTCATCCCCGAACCGCACATTTTATTCACCGTGGTCGCCCCAGCCGCAAGGGGCAAGCCCCCTGCCAGAGCAGCCTGCCGCGCGGGCGCTTGTCCCTGACCTGCGGGTAGGACGCAGCCCATGATGACCTCTTCGATGGCCTCGGGCGCGAGTTGCGCGCACTGGACTGCGGCGCGAATTGCCTCGCCTCCCAGAGCGCTGGCTGCGACTCCGTCGAAGTCCCCTTGAAAGCCGCCCATGGGCGTGCGGGCCATGCCGACGATGACAACCGGATCTATTGCTGACATCTTTGCCTCCTCTTCTTACCGCGGTGCCATGCGCAGGGCGCCGTCCAGACGGATCACCTCGCCGTTCAGCATCGTGTTTTCACATATATGGCGCACGAGGGCGGCGTATTCTGCCGGCTTCCCAAGGCGCGACGGGAACGGCACCGATGCCCCGAGCGAGTCCTGAACGTCTTGGGGCAAGCCTGCCATCATTGGCGTCTCAAAGATACCAGGTGCGATGGTGACCACGCGCACTCCGTGGCGGGCCAATTCGCGGGCCGCAGGCAGGGTCAGCGCCGCAACGCCCCCTTTGGACGCCGCGTATGCCGCCTGTCCGATTTGTCCGTCAAAGGCGGCGATCGAGGCAGTGTTGATGATCACACCGCGCTCTCCGTCGGGGCCGGGGGCCGCTTTGACCATCGCGTCAGCGGCAAGGCGCAGCATGTTGAAGGTGCCGATAAGGTTGATCTGAATAGCGCGGGAAAAGCTGTCCAGATCGTGGGGGCCCTCGCGGCCAGAGATCTTTTCGCCGGGCGCAACACCGGCGCAGTTCACCAAACCGTCCAGCCGACCGAAAGCATTAAGGGCAGCGTCGATTGCCGCCTGCCCGTCGGTGGCGCTGGTCACATCCGTGCGGCAAAAGACGGCGCCCTGCCCCAATGCCTCGGCCTGCGCCACGCCTGCTGCCTCATTAACGTCTGCGATTAGCACCTTGGCACCTGCGCCCACCAGCATTGTCGCCACGGCCGCCCCAAGGCCCGAACCTGCGCCTGTGACCACAAAGGCCTTTTCTGAAATATCCATGTTGTCCTCCGTCACCGCGCCTCCCGCGCGGGTTTGCGCGCAGACTAGCCGTTGGAAGGTGGCAAGCAATGACATCAATTGACTTGAATGATGATCGGAAATGCCATGTTGTGTGGCAATGGAGACACCTCATATCTCTGCCGAGTTTATCGAAGATGCCCTGTCCTGCCTGCGCAGCGCCAGTCATGACCCTGCGCCTTTGTTGCAAGGGCTGGATGTCAGCAAACCGGTCTCGGCCCAGATCTACGGCCAGCTCTGGTGGCACATTGCGCAAGTGATGCAGGATGAATTCTTTGGTCTGGGCGCGCGGCCCATGCGGCCCGGCAGCTTTGCCTTGATGTGTCAGGCGACGGTCGGGGCAGCCAATTTGCGGCAAGCGTTACAACGGGCGCTGCGGTTTTTGACTGTTGTGCTGGACCATCCGGCGGGGGCGCTGACCGTGCAACAGGGCGAGGCGGTGATTACCCTGACCGACACCCACCCGCGCAGTGCCTTTGCCTACCGCACATACTGGCTGATCCTAATGGGGGTCGCGTGCTGGCTGGTGGGGCGACGCCTGCCCTTGATGCGCTTGGATTTTGCTTGCCCAGCGCCAGTGGACCGCAGCGAGTACGGCCAGTTCTTCGGAGCGCCAGTGAAGTTCAACGCTGACGCCACGCGGCTGGTGCTGGATGCCCGCCATCTGTCCTTGCCCTGTGTTCAAGATGAGAGCAGCCTGAATCTCTTTCTGAGAAAAGCGCCCGCAAATATTCTGATCCGCTTTCGACATGATCAGGAAACCGCTGCCCGCGTCCGGCAACACCTTGCAGGCATGGCAGCAGAGGACTGGCCGGACTTTGATGCGCTGGCGAATTCCCTGAAAACCTCGCCCGCCACTTTGCGCAGACGCCTTCGGGCGGAAGGGCAAAGCTATCTGGCGATCAAGGATGATCTGCGGCGCAAGCGTGCGCGGCGGATGCTGGAGGACCCGAACCAAACCGTCGCCCAGATCGCGGCCACCTTGGGCTATTCCGAACCCAGCGCATTTTTCCGCGCCTATCGAAAATGGACGGGCACCAGCCCGCGCAAGCGGATTTAGGGCAAAACAAAACCCCCGTGGCGCAGCCTCGGGGGTTCCAGACACTTTTCAGTGGCGAATGTCTTAGAGACCTTCGCGCTGGGCCTTCTTACGCGCCAATTTACGGGCACGGCGAATCGCTTCGGCCTTCTCACGAGCCTTCTTTACAGAGGGCTTCTCGAAGTGCTGCCGTAGCTTCATCTCACGGAATACGCCTTCACGCTGAAGCTTCTTTTTCAGGGCACGAAGCGCCTGATCAACATTGTTATCGCGAACACTGACCTGCATAGTGGTGTCACCACCTTTCTAGTCTAAAGTTTCGATGCATTGCAGGAAGTGGCCATATAGCATCGGCCGCCCTATTTGTCTAGCATGGCCGCAAGACAGACAGGAGAGTCCGATGAACACGCCGTCCGATAGTGCACAAACCCAGTTGCTGGATGCGATCGTCATGCACGTTCCCTTTGACGGCTGGACCAAACCCGCCTTTGACATGGCGGTCGCAGACACCGGAATGTCCGCGGAAATGGCCAAGATCATCTGCCCGCGCGGTGCACTGGATTTGGCGGTTGCCTATCACCGTGCAGGTGACGCGCAGATGGTTCAGCGGATGCAAGAGGCTGATCTGGACGCCCTGAAAATCCGCGAAAAGATCGCGTTCGGTGTGCGCACCCGCCTTGAGCTGGTTGAGGACAAGGAACTGGTCCGTCGCGGCATGACCCTCTTCGCCCTGCCCCAACATGCGGGCGAAGGCACCAAACTGGTGTGGGAGACTTGCGACAAGATCTGGAATGCCATCGGCGACACCTCGGACGATGTGAACTGGTATTCCAAGCGGGCCACATTGTCGGGCGTCTACTCGACCACCGTGCTGTTTTGGCTTGGCGATGACAGCGAAGGCCATGAGGCAACATGGGCCTTCCTTGACCGGCGGATCGACAACGTCATGCAGATCGAGAAATTCAAAGCCCAGATGCGCAACAACCGCCTGCTGTCCAAGATGATGGCAGGGCCGAACATGATCCTTTCCAACATCCGCGCCCCGCAAGGCCGAGGCTTCCGTGATCTGCCCGGTCACGTGTCGGCGGATCAAGACACTCAGAAATAACAGGATTTTCCATGACCCAAGATATGCGCGTGATCGAGATCGCCCAAGCTGGCGGACCCGAGGTGCTGACCCCAGCCCGCAGGCCTATTCCAGCGGCGAAAGCCGGTGAGGTGGTGATCAAAGTCGCCTACGCGGGCGTGAACCGTCCTGACGCCCTACAACGGGCGGGCCTATACAACCCGCCCCCCGGCGCCAGTGATCTGCCCGGTCTGGAATGCTCGGGCACCATCAGCGCCATTGGTGAAGGCGTGTCGGACTGGAAGGTCGGCGATCAGGTCTGCGCCCTGCTGCCCGGCGGCGGCTATGCGGAATATGTGGCAACCCCTGCCGCCCACTGCCTGCCCGTCCCGCAAGGCATGAGCCTTGATCGCGCCGCCTGCCTGCCCGAGACCTTCTTTACCGTCTGGTCCAACGTCTTCCAGCGCGGCGGCCTGACTGCGGGCGAACGGTTCCTGATCCACGGCGGCTCGTCCGGTATTGGCACAACGGCGATCCAACTGGCGAACCACTTTGGCGCACGGGTCTTCGTCACCGCAGGCTCGGCCGAGAAATGTCAGGCCTGTCTGGATTTGGGCGCTGAAAGGGCGATCAACTATCGCGAAGAGGACTTCGTCGAGATTCTCCGCGCCGAGGGCGGCGCCAATCTGATCCTCGATATGGTCGGCGGCGATTATCTTCCCCGAAATGTGAAGTGTCTGGCCGATGATGGCCGCCTTGTGCAGATCGCCTTCCTGCAAGGGCCAAAGGTCGCACTGAACTTTGCTCAGGTGATGACCCGCCGTCTGACCATCACCGGCAGCACCCTGCGCCCGCAAAGCGATCTGGCCAAAGCCAAGATCGCAGCGGCCTTGCGCGAACACGTCTGGCCCCTGCTGGATGCAGGCCGCATCGGCCCCGTCATGGACAGCGAGTTCGCGCTGGAAGACGCCGCCAAGGCCCATGCCCGCATGGAAAGCAGCGGGCATATCGGCAAGATTGTGATGAAGGTCGCCTAAGGCCCTTTAGCGGATGGGATCAAACAGCGCGTCTTTCATCGTGCAGTCCTTGATCACATCCGCGCCACACGGCACAGGCGTCAGGTCTTTCGACAGACAGATGCGAACCTCTTGAATGCGGCCATCCATACAAGTGACCGTCAATTCATCAGGATCAATCGTCGGATTGACCTTAATAAACGCCTCTTCGACTAATTTCGCGGGCAGCTTCACGGACTTGTCCAGCTTGCGAAACACCGCTGGACGGGTCACGCTGTTGTAAGCGCGGCGGGCAAGGTCGAAATAGGCGTCAGCTTCCAGCCCACTACAGACCCCGTGCTTTTTCCATTGATACCACGCCAAGCCGCCATCGCCCATGATATCGGCCATGGATGCGGTCATCGCCCGCGACGGCGGACGGGCGGTCGTGCGGCAATAGGACGGCCAGCCCCGATGGAACTGGGGCCACAGGCCGTGCAGGCTCCACCCCAGATCGGTGTCACACTGAGGCGCATCACGGGCATCCCCTTCGATCGCGCACCAGTTGGGGCTCCAGCTAAGGGCCATCACATAATAATCGAACTCTCCAGCGGGTTCACCGTCCGCCAAGGTGGGCGTTCCCCACATCCCTGCCCAAACAAGCAAAGCAAAAATCAAACGCATAGGCTCTTTTCCTTCAACACAATTCACGCTATATGGGCTGCCAGTTCCCCTAACAAAGTGAACCCGTTCCGCAAATACCGGAACAGCCCGCAGCCGGGCGACGGGGAAAATATACTCAAGGAGTGACGATATGGGCAAACCGATCATGGCGAAGGCAACGGCCGTCTGGCTCGTTGACAACACCACGCTAAGCTTCAAGCAGATCGCGGATTTCGTCGGACTGCACGAACTGGAAATTCAGGGCATCGCAGATGGTGATGTGGCTGGCTCGGTCCGTGGCTTTGACCCGGTCGCGAACAATCAGCTGGACCCCGAAGAGATCAAGCGCGCCGAAGCGGACCCGCTGTACAAACTGCGCCTGAAATTCAACGCCGCCGCTCAGGGCGAGGAAAAGCGCCGTGGCCCGCGCTACACCCCCCTGTCCAAGCGTCAGGACCGTCCCGCGTCGATCCTGTGGCTGGTCAAGTTCCACCCGGAACTGGCGGACAGCCAGATCGCCAAGCTGGTCGGCACCACCAAACCGACCATCGCCGCTATCCGCGAGCGGACCCACTGGAATATCGCCAACATCCAGCCGATCGATCCGGTCGCTCTGGGCCTGTGCAAACAGTCGGAACTGGACACCGCCGTTCAAAAAGCCGCTGAAAAGCGCCGCGCAGAAGGCGTGATGACCGACGACGAGCGTCGCAAACTGGTCAGCACCGAGCAAAGCCTTGCCATGGAAGACGAACCCCGTCTGCCCAGCGGCATCGAAGGCTTTGAAACATTCGGCCTGTCGAACGACGACGACGAAAAAGACAACTTTGATGAAAGCCGCAGCGCGGACAGCTTCTTCAACCTGCCCGGTGGCAAGGACGACGAAGACGAGGACGAACAGCCCTGATCTGGCACCCATCAAGAAAACAGCAAAAACCCGGCTTCTTGGCCGGGTTTTTTCATTTTAACAAAAGTGTAGTGTGCCCTAATCCAGTGCATTCCGGTGATGGGCGATCATCTGCCAGCGGTCGCCACTACGGCAATAGGTCGAGCTACACAGCGCGCGATACACGCGGCCCTCCGCCTCGGCCCGAGCCTCATAGGCCAGCACAAAGCAATCCCCGTGCTCCAGAGAGATTTCATCAGAAAAGCTGACCTGATCCCAGCGATCAGCATCGCCCAAAACACTCAGAACGTCTGCACCATGCACGATCCCTCGCGCCTGAGGCAGCACCATAACCGCATCTTTCGCGACGCGGAGCTTGCAAAAACTTGAGGGTGACAGCCAGAACTCGATCTCGTCGCGCCACCGGTCGTCTTCGATAGACATAATAAAAAGGCCTTTAACTTGCATTCATGACTGTGAACGCACCGGCCCGTTTAAAGTTCCGAAAAGTTAAAATTAGATTGATTTACGTGCGCGTAGAGCCGCCGAAATCGTCCCATCGTCCAGATAATCCAGCTCTCCGCCGATGGGGACGCCCTGCGCCAGTGACGTCAGGCGCACCTGACCTTCCAACTGATCAGCGATGTAATGGGCGGTGGTTTGGCCGTCCACAGTGGCGTTCAAGGCCAGAATGACCTCGCTCACACCTTCTTCGCGGACACGGGTGACCAATTGGGGAATACGCAGGTCCTCGGGGCCGATATCGTCCAGCGCCGAAAGCGTGCCGCCCAGAACGTGATAGCGGCCAGCGAAGGCCCCGCCTCGCTCCATGGCCCACAGATCACCCACATCCTGCACCACACAGATTTCGCCAGTGGCACGCTTGTCGGACAAACAGATTTCACAAAGATCAGAGGTGCAGACATTACCGCAGCGCAGGCATTCCCGCGCTGTCGCCGCCACCTTTGACATCTGTTCGGCAAGCGGCGCCAAAAGCTGCCCCCGCTTGCGGATCATTTGCAAAACGGCACGCCGAGCCGAGCGGGGCCCAAGCCCCGGCAACCGCGCCATCATCTCGATCAGCGCCTCAATATCCCGCGTGCCGTCCAATGCCATACCCTCAGAGCGGCAGGTCCATGCCCGCAGGCAGACCCATGTCTTCGGCCAGCTTGTTCATCTCTTGCTTGGCACGTTCCTGCGCACGCGTCTGCGCATCGGTAATCGCTGCAAGGATCAGGTCTTCGACCACTTCTTTCTCTTCGGCGTTGAAGATCGAGGGGTCGATGTCCAGCTTGGTCACCTTGCCTTTGGCGTTCGCGGTCGCCTTCACCAGACCGGCACCAGCTTCGCCCTCGACCATCATATTCGCCATGTCTTCCTGCAACTGGGCCATTTTGCCCTGCATTTCCTTGGCAGCTTTCATCATCTTGGCCATGTCACCCATGGCGCCCAGATTCTTGAACATCGGGTTTCTCCTGTTCAGGGTCCGTTACTGATCCTCGAAGGGATCCCACTCGTCATCCACTTCGGGCAGGGCTTCGGCAAATGCCTCGGCGGCCTGCGCCTGCGGAGTTTTGATCTCTGAAATCGCAGCGCCCGGAAATTGCGCCAGCACTGCCGCCACCAGCGGATGCTGCGCTGCCTGAGCGCGCAAGGCACGGGCTTCGGCATCCCGCTCTTCGGCGATGGTCTCGGCCCCACCGTCCTTCACCACGATCACCGCCCAACGGGCGCCGGTCCAGCGCTGCAATTGCTGGCCAAGACGCTGCGCCAGATCGGCGGGCGCCTGTTCTGTCGGCTGGAACTCGATCCGGCCGGGGCTGTATTTGGCAAGGCGGAAATAGTTCTCGACCTCGATCAACAGCTTGACGTCACGGCTTTCCCGCAACAGCGCCACCACAGCGTCAAACGTTGGATAAAGCGCATGGGCATCCAGCGCCTCTGCAGCCGGTTGCGCCCCGCCGCCCCGCATCATCGTCGCGCCACCGGAAGGGGCCTGCGCCGTCGGGGGCATCAAGCCCCGCGCCGTCACACTGCCGCCACCTGTGGGCACGGCGCCGCTTCCGTTCGAACCACCGGGCCGGGGTGGATCGCTTTGCAGCTTGCGCACCAGATCTTCGGGGCTTGGCAGGTCCGCCACATGGGTCAGGCGAATGATCGCCATCTCTGCCGCCATCATAGCGTTAGGTGCGGCGCTCACTTCTTCCAGCGCTTTCAGCAACATCTGCCACATCCGCGTCATGGCACGGATCGGCAACCGAGCCGCCAGATCCACCCCGCGCCGACGCTCATCAGGGCTAATGGTCGGGTCTTCCGAGGCATCCGGCGTGATCTTCACCACACTGATCCAATGGGTAATCTCGGCCATGTCCCGCAGCACCGCCAGCGGGTCTGCCCCGTCTGCATATTGCGCACCCAGTTCAGTCAGGGCTCCGCCCGCATCACCGGCCATTACCATCTCGAACAGGTCCATCACGCGGCTCCGGTCTGCCAGACCCAGCATCGCCCGCACCTGCTCGGCAGTTGTTTCGCCCGCCCCGTGGCTGATCGCCTGATCCAGAAGCGACGTCGCATCCCGCGCCGACCCTTCCGCCGCACGCGTGATCAGCGCCAGCGCGTCATCGGCAATCTCAGCGCCTTCCGCGCCTGCGATCTTGCGCAGCAGGGCAATCATCACCTCAGGCTCGATCCGCCGAAGATCAAACCGCTGACAGCGCGACAGGACCGTTACAGGAACTTTCCGGATTTCAGTGGTCGCAAAGATGAACTTCACATGGGCCGGAGGCTCCTCCAGCGTCTTGAGCAGCGCGTTGAACGCACTGTTCGACAGCATGTGAACTTCGTCGATGATGTAAATCTTGTACCGCGCCGAAGCCGCCCGATAATGAACGCTGTCGATGATCTCGCGAATATCACCCACACCCGTGCGCGAGGCCGCGTCCATCTCCATGACATCTACGTGCCGGCCTTCCATAATGGCCGTGCAATGCTCACACTGGCCACAAGGCTCGGTCGTCGGCCCACCGGTCCCATCGGGCCCGATGCAGTTCATGCCTTTGGCAATGATCCGCGCCGTGGTGGTCTTACCCGTGCCCCGAATGCCGGTCATGATAAAGGCCTGCGCAATCCGGTCCGCCGCGAAGGCGTTCTTCAACGTGCGCACCATCGCATCCTGCCCCACCAGATCGGCAAAGGTCTCGGGACGGTATTTGCGCGCCAGCACCTGATAGGCGGTCTGTCCGGTTTCGCTCATAAGGCCTCACAATTCTCACGGGCCAAACCTATGCGCGGGCCTGTCAAACGTCCAGCGCTGCAGCTTTCATCTTGGCAAAAATACCTTGGGGGAGTCGCGCCAAAGCGCGACGGGGGCAAAGCCCCCGCACATCGCGGCTATCACTGTCGTGAAAGGTGAGAGGTTGAACAGCGACCCGAACGGGGCTCGTTGCGGCTGCTTCCTTCCGGACCTGACCGGGTTGGCGAGGCGCTCGCCCGCGCCAACCTCTCAAGGCCTCATTTAGGACGTCAAAGCCACCGATGCAAGAGGTGATCAGACCTCAATCCCTGCCCATTCCAGCCCCGACGCCAGATCATCCGCGACAAAATGGGCAAACCGGCGGGAACTGGGAATCACATCAGGCACCTGAACCACAGTCAAACCTGCGGCAAATGCCGCCTCGGCGCCGGTCTCGGAATCCTCGAACGCCAGCGCCCGCTCAGGCGCGACACCCAGCTTTTCAGCGGCCAGCAGATAAGGGTCTGGCGCAGGCTTGGCGCGCTCTACATGAGCCACCGTCACCACCACATCGAAATGAGCATCCAACCCCGATTTGGCCATCTTCAACGCCGCCTCATCCAGTTGCGAGGATGTGGCAATCGCCTTGGGCAAGCCCGCGCGATCCACAGCGGCCAAAGCCTCCATCAGCCCCTTCTTGTGCGGAATACCTTCAGCATAAAGGGCATTCACCCCCTCCAGCCAATGACGGTTGATGCTCTCCAGATCGATATCGCCATAGAAATCCCGCAGGATCTGCCCGCCAGTGCCTTTGTCTTTTCCGACGAGCTGATGAAACAAATCCTCATCCAGCGCGATCCCGTGGGCCTCGAACGCGGCGCGGCCCGCTTGCCAGCCAAGAGCCTCGGTGTCGATCAAGGTTCCATCCAGATCGAAAATCACTGCATCGAATTTCATCAATCTCTCCAACACGCCGCCAGTCACTACACACATCGCGCGCAGGCAGCGTTACCGCTATCATCCACGCTTTGCACCCGATAGCACAATGAAGGCGCAGGTAAAATGCAGCTTTCCCGCCATCGCCTGTGGCAAGATATCTTCGTAAAGAGTGCATCTAATAAAGCCCAAATCGTTGCCGCGCCCGCCGCCTCGTGCGAAGAAGCCAGAGCAAGCGGGAGAAGACACATGAAATTGGCCGAAACCGTCACCTTCGGAGGATCGGGTCTGGACCGCGCCGCTCATCTGCGCGCGGACAAAGCCGCGATAGAGGCCGCGCTCAGTGCCGTGACAACGCGCCATCTGGTCATGTGGCGCGGCAAACCTCTGGTGGTACAGCCTGATCTGGACCGACTTGCAGTCCTGCCCACAGGCCATCCCCTGTTAAAAGCCTGCACCGGCGAACAGATTTTCCTTGGGCGCGAGGGCGAGGACGCAATCTTCATCCACGACCTTGGCAACTGGTGGCCCGAAGGGCTGGACGCCAGCGCCCTCGGTGGCTTTTTCGACCAGACCGAACAACACCACCCCGCTGCGGATGACGGCCACGTCTTCGCCGAACTACGCGGCGTCATGACCCGCCTCAGCCCTCGCGATGCGGAATTGGCGGCAACGGCTCGAGCGATGTTCGAATGGCACCGCCGCCACGGCTTTTGCGCCGCCTGCGGCCAGCTCTCGCACATAGAACACGGCGGCTGGCAACGCGGCTGCGAAGGCTGCCACGCCACCCATTTCCCGCGCACCGATCCGGTGGTGATCATGTTGATCACTCATGGCAACTCGGTCCTATTGGGACGCTCACCCGGCTGGCCAGAGGGCATGTACTCCCTCCTCGCAGGCTTCGTAGAGCCCGGCGAAACCCTTGAGGCCGCCGTCCGCCGCGAAGTGCTGGAAGAGGCGGGAATCACCGTGGGCAGCGTCACCTATTTGGCCAGCCAGCCCTGGCCCTTCCCCGCCAGCCTGATGATGGGATGCATGGGCGATGCCACCAGCGACCAGATCCGAATCGACCCCGCCGAGTTGGAAGACGCAATCTGGGTCAGCCGCGAAGAGGTGGCCCGCGCCTTCATAGGGCAACATCCGACCATTCACCCCGCCCGCAAGGGCTCTATCGCCCAGTTCTTGTTGGAACATTGGCTGTCGGATCGGTTAGACTAACGCAACAGCATCGATTTTTTGATTACGACGGAATACCACCACGATGAAATTCAGCACGCGCGAAGATATCGACCTCCCCATCGAAGAGGTTTTTGCCCATGTCAGTGATCTGGAGCAGTTCGAGCGTGCAGCCCTGCGCAGGGGAATCATCGTACGCCGCTCTGATGAAACCGCGCCGATCGCGCCGGGCACAACCTGGACCATCGACTTCAAGATGCGCGGCAAGGAGCGCCAGATGACCGCCACACTGCTGGCCATCACCGCCCCTGATTCTTTCAGCTTCGCAGGCCGCGCTGGCGGGATTGAACATACACTACTCATTGACCTGACCGCCCTGTCGCGCAAACGCACGCGCCTGTCGATGGATCTGGAACTCAAACCCCGAACCCTCTCGGCCCGCCTGATGATCCAGTCCTTCAAACTGGCCAAGGCGAATCTGACCAAACGCTTCAAGAAACGGGCCTACGAATACGCGCGCGAGATCGAGAAATCCGCCTCCCGCGTCGCCTGAACTTTTTGTTATTAAATTGAAAAAGGCACCCCAACGGGTGCCTTTTACTGTTTACATTGTCCCTGCCCGCCAATCGGCAAACCGCAGGCTTCATCTAGGCGAAAATACCTCGGGGAAGGCCGCAGGCCGGGGGCAGAGCCCCCGACAACAGTCCTTACCCGCGCGGTCGATCAGACGGGTATACCCCAAGCACGCGGATATGGTCGGTGAAGTAATTCAACTCTTCCATCGCCAGCTTGACGTTTTCATCCTCGGGATGACCCTCAATATCCGCGTAGAACTGGGTCGCGGTGAACTGGCCGCCGACCATGTAGCTTTCCAACTTGGTCATGTTGACACTGTTGGTCGCAAAACCGCCCATCGCCTTGTAAAGCGCCGCGGGAATGTTGCGGACGCGGAACACGAAGGTGGTCATCATCTTGCCCTCGCCGCGACGGCTCAAATCAGGCTCGCGCGCCATGATCAGGAATCGGGTGGTGTTGGTGCCCTCGTCCTCGATATCCTTGGCCAGCACATCCAGACCGTAGATTTCGCCCGCCAGCTCGCTGGCAAGTGCGGCGTCACTGGGTTTATTGCGCTCGGCGATCACGCGGGCAGAGCCTGCGGTATCCGCGCCAGTGATCCGCTTGATGCCATGCTCGGTCAGGAAACTGCGGCACTGCCCCAGCAGCATCGGGTGCGACGTGGCGGTTTTCACCTCTTCCAGCTTGGTTCCTTTGACGGCCAGCAAAGTGATTCGGACGCGGACAAAGGCCTCGCCGACAATGTGCAGGCCGGATTCGGGCAACATGTGGTGAATGTCCGACACTCGGCCATAGGTCGAGTTCTCGACCGGCAGCATGGCAAGGTCAGCCTGCCCCGAACGAACCGCTTCGATGGCATCTTCGAAGGTTGCACAAGGCAAAACGTCGAAATCAGGGCATGCTTCGCGGCATGCCTGATGGGAATAAGCCCCCAGTTCCCCCTGGAAAGCGATGCATTTTGTCATGTTTTCGGTCCATTTCTGCGGTTTCGGTCGTTTGGTCGCGGTAACTACACCTTGCGTCCCTAGGGGGGAAGCGCATATGAAGCCGCAATAGCTAACGATACGAGACGCGAGCCATGCTTGATACGATGACCTTCACCAAGGTACTGGGCGGATTTTGCGGCGCCTTTCTGATTTTCCTTCTGGGCAAGTGGGTCGCCGAGGAGATCTACCACGTGGGTGGTGGTCACGGCGACGAGCACGCACAGGGCTATATGATCGAAGTTGCTGACGCCGGTGGCGCTGGCGAGGCCGAAGAAGGCCCTGACTTCGCAACCCTTCTGGCCAGCGCAGACGCAGGCAAGGGCGAAAAAGTCTTCAAGAAGTGCGCGGCATGTCACTCGGTCGCAGACGGCGAAAACAAAACCGGTCCGCACCTTCACGCGGTCGTCGGTCGCGCAATCGACAGCGTTGCGGGCTTCGCCTACTCGGGCGCCCTGCTGCAAGTCGGCGAGACCTGGACCCCCGAGGCACTGGACCACTTCCTGACCAACCCCAAAAGCGCCGCCCCCGGCACCGCGATGGGCTTTGCTGGTCTGAAAAGCGTCGAAGACCGCGCCAACCTGGTGGCCTACCTGCAGAGCACTGCAAACTAAGCCGATCACCAGATCGCAGAGATTTGAAAAGGGGTGGTTTTCGGACCGCCCCTTTTTTTATGCATTTTTTCGCATGCAAAGGGCGGGTTCACGGGAACTCACACATCCTCGACTTGAAACCCCCTGCCTTCCCCCGTTAGCGTCCTGTCCTATATTGTCGTGACAGCGACATGTCTTAGGAGGAACAGGATGATCCACCCCCGCCACGGCGCGCGTACCGCAATCGCCCGAACAATGGCCCGCCCCGACCCGCGCAACCCGATGCGCCGCGTTCTGATGGCAGGTCTGCTAGGGCTGGGGGTTTTGTCCGTTGCCAGCTACGCCCGCGCCCAAGAGGCCGAGCAAAAGATCATCAAGACCCACGCCTATTCCTTCTGGAGTGCGCCGAAGTACCCTGCTGACTTTCCGCATCTGGACTATGTGAACCCCGATGCCCCCAGAGGTGGCGAGATTTCGGTTTCCGCCGAAGGCACCTTCGACAGCATGAACCCCTATTCCCGCAAGGGCCGCGCAGCGGCTGGTGGCGGCATCCAGTACGAATCCCTGCTGGAAGACACCGCCGACACCATGGAGGAATCCTATGGTCTGCTGGCAGAAAGCCTTGAATACCCCGAGGACATGTCGTGGGTGACGTTCCACATCCGCCCTGAGGCACGTTTCTCGGACGGATCGCCCGTCACGGCGGACGATGTGGTCTTCAGCCACAATCTGATGATGGAACAATCCCTGCAAAGCTACCGCGAGGCAGTCAGTAAGCGGGTCATCGGCGTGGAAAAGCTGGATGATCTGAGCGTCAAGTTCACCTTCGCCCCTGACATTCCCCGCCGTGCCCTGATCGATCAGGTCGGTGGCGCGCCTGTGTTCTCGAAAAAATGGTTCGAAGAATCGGGTGCCCGTCTGGACGAAAGCCGAATGGAGATGGGCATCGGTTCGGGCCCCTACATTCTGGAAGGCTACGACATCAACCGCCGCGTGACCTATAAGCGCCGCGAGGATTACTGGGGCTATGATCTGCCGATCAACAAAGGTCGTCACAACTTTGACCGCATTCGTTATGAATATTTCGCGGACAGCAACGCCGCGATGGAGGGGTTCAAGGCCGGTGCCTATACCTTCCGTCAGGAAAACAGCTCTCGCTCTTGGGCCACGTCCTATGATTTCCCGAACATGCGCGACGGTCATGTGGTGAAAACCGAGCTGCCAAACGGCAACGTGCCTGCGGCTGCGGGCTTTGTGTTCAATCTGGACAAACCGAAATTCCAAGACATCCGCGTCCGTGAAGCAATCGGGCTGGCCTATAACTTTGAATGGACCAACGCGCAGGTGCAGTATGGCCTGTTCCGTCAGCGCAACTCGTTCTTCGAAAACAGCCCCGTCGCGGCCCAAGGGGTGCCGGAAGGCGCAGAACTGGCCCTGCTGGAGAAATACAAAGACGTCCTGCCCGAAGGGATCCAAACCGCCGAGCCTGTGATGGCCCATACTTCTGGCGACAGCCAGCTGGACCGCCGCAATCTGCGCAAGGCGTCAAAGCTGCTGGAAGAGGCAGGCTGGATCGCTGGTGATGATGGTATCCGCCGCAAGGATGGCCAGACCCTGAAGCTGGAAATTCTAGAGGACACTCCGACCTTCGACCGGATCGTCCTGCCCTACATCGAGAACCTGAAGGCTTTGGGTGTGGAAGCGGTCTACAACCGCGTGGACCCTGCGCAATACACCAATCGCCGCCGCGATCGCGACTATGACATGATCTACACCGCCTACACGATGTTCGAACGTCCCTCGACCGGTCTGGCGCAGCAGTTCGGCTCGGCGGATGCGGCCTATAGCCTGTTCAACCCCGCAGGGCTGGCGAATGAGGGCGTAGACAAGCTGATCGACGAGATCGTGGCCAGCACCACCGACGAGCAGATCAAGCCCGCTGTCAGCGCGCTGGACCGCGTTCTGCGGCAAGAGCGGTTCCTGATCCCCACATGGTTCAACGACAGCTACTGGGTAGCCTACTACGATATGTACGAACATCCCGCAGAACTGCCCCGTTTCGATATGGGTTCCATGGACTGGTGGTGGTACAACGCCGAAAAGGGTCAGGCCCTGAAAGACGCGGGCGTTCTGCGCTAAGGCCCTGAACGATAAAAGAAAGAGAGCAGGCTAGATGGGTGCCTATATCCTCAGGCGATTGCTGTTCGTGATCCCGACGTTGTTCGGGATCATGCTGGTCAACTTTGCCCTCACCCAGTTTGTGCCCGGTGGCCCGATCGAACAGGCCATCGCCCGCTTTCAGGGCGAAGGCGATGTCTTCGAAGGCATCGCAGGTGGCAGCAATGACGTGAACATCGGATCGGGTGAAAGCGAAAGCGCCTACCTTGGCGCCCGCGGCCTGCCCCCTGAAATGATCGCTCGACTGGAAATCGAATACGGCTTCGCCCGCATCGTCTGCACGGACGGGTTCGAAGGCACCCCTGACCTCAAGCACCCCGAGTGCGAAAAGGAAATGATCCCGCTGCTGGAACGCTTCGGCATCATGATCTGGAACTACCTGCATCTGGACTTTGGCGAGAGCTTTTTCCGCGACGCGCCGGTCTTTTCAATCGTGATGGAAAAGATGCCGGTCTCAATCACCCTTGGCCTGTGGTCGACCATCATCGCCTATGTGGTCTCGATCCCTCTAGGGATCAAAAAGGCCGTTCGCGATGGCAGCAGCTTTGACGTGTGGACCAGCAGCGCCATCATCGTCGGCTATGCCATCCCGGGCTTTCTGTTCGCAATCCTTCTGATTGTTCTGTTTGCAGGGGGCAGCTACTGGCAAATCTTCCCGCTAAGGGGGCTGACCAGCGACAACTGGGACAGCCTGTCCCTTGGCGCAAAGATCGCCGACTATTTCTGGCACATCACCCTGCCGGTTCTGGCAGGCACGATCAGCGCCTTTGCGACCCTGACCCTGCTGACCAAGAACAGCTTTCTGGACGAGATCAAAAAGCAGTACGTCATGACCGCCCGCGCCAAGGGCCTGTCGGAAAAATCCGTCCTCTACGGCCACATCTTCCGCAACGCGATGCTGATCGTGATTGCGGGTTTTCCCTCGGTCTTTATCGGCGTCTTCTTCGGTGGCAGCCTGATCATCGAGACCCTGTTCTCGCTGGATGGCCTTGGCCGTCTGGGGTTTGAGGCCGCCGTGGCCCGCGATTACCCCGTGATCTTTGGCACACTGTTCGTCTTTGGCCTGATCGGCCTTGTGGTCGGCATCCTGTCGGACCTGATGTATGTGGCGGTTGATCCGCGCATCGACTTTGAACGGAGGGAAGGCTGATGGCTCTGTCTCCGCTGAACCAGCGCCGCTGGCGGAACTTCCGCGCCAACGGGCGGGCGTTCTGGTCGCTGATCATCTTTATCCTGATGTTCGGCCTGTCCCTCTTTGCCGAGTTTCTAGCCAACGACAAACCGATCCTCGTCCGTTATCAGGGCGAACTGTACGTGCCCGTGCTGAAATTCTACCCCGAAACCACCTTTGGCGGTGATTTCCGGACCGAGGCCATCTACCGCGACGTAGAAGTCCAGTGTTTGATCACCACCGGTGGCTCTGAGGCCTGCTGGGACGATCCCGAAGGTTTCATGCAAGAGGCGCAGGAAAACGGCACAGTCGAGGGTGAGGCGGTTGAAACCGGCTGGATGATCTGGCCGCCCATCCCCTACAGCTACGACACCCCCAACGACATTGGCCGCGCCGCTCCCAGTCCGCCCGATGGCGATCACTGGCTTGGCACCGATGACACCACGCGGGACGTGCTGGCACGGGTGATCTACGGCTTCCGCCTGTCGATCATCTTTACCCTGATCGTGACCGCGCTGGCCTCGGTCATCGGGATCATTGCAGGCGCTGTCCAGGGGTTCTTTGGCGGCTGGCTGGACCTGATCTTCCAGCGGGTGATCGAGATCTGGGGCGCGACGCCCTCGCTCTACATCATCATCATCATGTTCGCGATTTTGGGGCGCAGCTTCTGGCTGTTGGTGTTCCTGACCGTACTGTTCAGCTGGACCTCTCTAGTGGGGGTTGTCCGCGCCGAATTCCTGCGGGCGCGCAATCTGGAATACGTCCGCGCCGCCAAGGCACTGGGGGTCGGCAACTGGACCATCATGTTCCGCCACATGCTGCCCAACGCTATGGTCGCCACCCTGACTATGATGCCCTTCATCATCACCGGCACCATCAGCACGCTGGCGGGTCTGGATTTTCTGGGCTTTGGCCTACCCTCCTCGGCCCCGTCTTTGGGCGAGCTGACCCTGCAAGCCAAACAGAACCTTCATGCCCCGTGGCTTGGCTTCACCGCCTTCTTTACCTTCGCCATCATGCTCTCGCTGCTGGTCTTCATCTTTGAAGGCGTGCGCGATGCCTTCGACCCAAGAAAGACCTTCAAATGACGCATGTATTGGAGGTCGATAACCTGCAAGTGGCCTTCCGCCAGGACGGTCAGACATTCAAAGCCGTCAAAGGCGTGTCCTTCACCGTTGAAAAGGGCGAAACCGTCGCGCTGGTGGGCGAATCCGGCTCGGGCAAATCCGTGACGGCCCTGTCTACCGTCCAACTGCTAGGAGATTCTGCCGAAGTCAGTGGCGCAGTGCGCTATCAGGGGCAGGACATGGTCACCGCCTCGGAAAAGACCCTGCGACAGGTGCGCGGCAACGGCATCAGCTTTATCTTCCAAGAACCGATGACCTCGCTCAACCCGCTGCACACGCTGGAAAAGCAGCTGGGGGAAACGCTGGCCCTGCACCAAGGGATCATCGGCGCGCAGGCCCGCGACCGGATCATTGAGCTTTTGACACGGGTTGGCATTCGCGACCCCGAAACCCGCCTTGGCAGCTATCCGCACCAGCTGTCCGGTGGCCAGCGCCAGCGTGTGATGATCGCTATGGCCTTGGCCAACAAGCCGGACCTCTTGATCGCGGACGAACCCACAACCGCGCTGGACGTCACCATTCAGGCGCAGATTCTGGACCTGCTGGCGGAATTGAAAAAGGCCGAAGGTCTGAGCCTGCTGTTCATCACCCATGATCTCGGGATTGTGCGCAAGATCGCCGACCGTGTCTGCGTCATGAAGAACGGCGAGATTGTCGAAGCCGGTCCCACCGCCGAGATTTTCGCCAACCCCCAGCACCCCTATACCCAGATGCTGCTGGCTGCCGAACCCAAGGGCGTGGCCCTACCTGCCCCTGAGGACGCACCAGAGGTCCTGAAGACCCAGAACCTGCGGGTCTGGTTCCCCATTCAGGCGGGCCTTCTGAAACGCACTGTAGGCCACGTAAAGGCAGTCAACGATCTCAGCCTGACCCTGCGGGCGGGAGAGACCCTTGGCATCGTCGGGGAATCCGGCTCGGGCAAAACCACCGCCGCCCTTGCGGCCATGCGCCTGATCGACAGCACTGGCGGAATCTACGTCAGCGGACAGGATGTGCGCCGCTTCAGCACCAAAGAACTGCGCCACCTGCGGCGGGACATGCAGATCGTCTTCCAAGACCCCTTCGGCAGCCTCAGCCCCCGTATGACCTGCGCTCAGGTCATCGCCGAGGGCCTTGGCGTCCACAAAATCGATAGCCACCGCAGCAAAGACGAACTAGTGGCCGAGATCATGACCGAAGTCGGCCTTGATCCCGCAACCATGCACCGCTACCCGCACGAGTTCTCTGGCGGCCAGCGCCAGCGGATCGCCATCGCCCGCGCTATGATCCTGCGGCCCAAACTGCTGGTTCTGGACGAGCCTACCTCAGCGCTGGACATGACTGTACAGGTTCAGATCGTCGACATCCTGCGCGATCTGCAGCAGAAATACGGGCTGGCCTACCTCTTTATCAGCCATGACCTTCGGGTCGTCCGCGCTCTGTCTCACAAAGTGATGGTCATGCGAAACGGCGATGTGGTCGAAACCGGCACCGCCGAAGACGTCTTTACCGCCCCAAAAACCGAATACGCACAAGCCCTTCTGGCAGCCGCCTTCGCCCACGCAAGCTGAGCCCCGAAACAAAAAGCGCATGGAACCTGAGCCCTGCGCCTTTTGAGTATTTAGATCAGGAGAAGCGCAGCCAAATATGCTTCTTTATTGTGAAAATACTCACAGCTCGCGCGCACCGCACGGGCCAGATATGAGTATTTATGCAATAAAGAAGAAACAGGCGCTTAGCGCTTCTTGCCCAGTGCAAGTGTCTGCTCGCGCAGCCAAGCCATAAACCCGCGCGGATTGCTGGACCATTCCTTAATGGTATCGCGATCGATCATTTCCCCAACCACAGGGGCCTGCGGCTTGTTCAGGGCGTGGCACACTTCGTAAAGCAATAAGCCCTGACGCATTGTCGCCGATATCCGGTTCGCCATCTGGTACCAGCGCGAGTTTGCACCGGGGAAATAGATGGGCAGCACCTGCGCATTCGAGCGCTGGATCATTTTCGCAGTGAAGGGGTTCCATTCGCGTTCGACCGGATCGCCCATCAGCGTGTCCGATGAAGCGACAACGCCCGACGGGAACAGCGCGATTACGCCGCCGTCTGCCAGATGCGACATGGCTTTCTTGCGCATCTCAAGGTTCTGCTGCAGCGCGTCCTCTTCGTGGGCGAAGGGGACGGGGATCATGAATTCGTCGATCTCGCCCACGCCGGTCAGAAGCGAGCGGGTCAGGATCTTGTAGTCGGTCCGGCGGCGACCGATGAGTTCGGCCAGCACCATGCCATCCACCAGCCCATGAGGGTGGTTGGCGACGATAATCAGCGGGCCGGTTTCCGGAATGCGGTTGATCTGTTCTTGCGGGGTGGTCAGGGGGATACCCATCACATCCAGAGCCTGTTTCCAGAACGGCTGGCCATGGGGCACGCCCATCGCCTCGAACTTGCGGATCAGGCGTAGAAGGCGGAGTTTGCCGGTCAGAAACTCCATCGTCTGGATCGTGATCCGCTGGAACGGATTGTCGAAGGTGGTCGCATAGGACAGACGGCGCCCGTCATAGGCCTGATCTGCCAGATTGCCCCCATCCCCCTGCCCTTTAAGCTGGGTGGGCGCAGAGCCCTTCTGATCCAGAGTGTCGTGCAAATGAAGTTCTCCGCGGCCTACATGTCTTCGCCGAACCGGTCGGCTACCAGCGCCTGAAGCGCATCTGCCAGTTCTTGCGCCTGCGGGCCGCGGGTTTCAACATCAATAAACGTGCCTTTCGACGCAGCCAGCATCAAAAGTCCCATGATGCTGTCGCCAGAGGTGTAATTCCCCCCGTGCGAGACTTCGGCGTCGGCGTCGAACTCTTCAACGACCTCAACAAACTTAGCCGAGGCACGAGCGTGCAGGCCTTTGACGTTCACAATTTCGAACTGGCGGGAAATGGTTTCTGACATCGGTGTTCTCTAGTCGGCGCTGACATCGCAGCTGTCGATATATTTACGGCCTGCGGTCAATGCGCATTGGGCAGCCTCTGGAACCGTGCGATGACGGCTTTTGGCCAGCTTGATCAGCATCGGAAGATTGGCGCCGTAGAGGATGCGTCGGTTCTTCGCCGCACAGGCCATCAGGCTAAGGTTCGAAGGCGAGCCTCCGAACATATCCGTGACAACGATCACCCCATCGCCGCCATCAACAGAATCCGCTGCAAGGCAGATTTCTTTTTGTTTTTGTCCGCGGTCATGATCCGGTTCAATCGAAATGGCGCGGATACCCTCTTGGTGCCCCACCACATGTTCGACAGCAGCCAGATACTCTTTGGCCAACCCGCCATGCGCGACGATCACGATACCGATCACGTCTGTTCCACTTTACCTATTACGAGTGCACAGATGCGTGCCTCTCCAGTTCCCGATGTCTAATTGACACCTGCCATCCGGCGGTTGCAAGGGCTTTGAACAGGTTTTCTGCAAGTGCAACCGAGCGGTGTTGCCCCCCGGTACAGCCAAAGCCGATCGAGAGGTAGGATTTGCCCTCTCGGGAGTACTGGGGCAACAAAAACTCAACCAGATCGTGCACTTTTGAAAAGAATTCCTCGTAATTCGGATCTGCCCCTACGTAAGCCTGCACCTCCGGGTCGCGACCGTTCATCTTACGTAACGAAGGTTCCCAGTAGGGATTGTTCAGGAAACGGCCATCGAAAACCATGTCCAGCCCTCGGGGTGTGCCGCGTTTGAAGCTGAATGATTCTACCGAAACCGACAGCCCGCCGTTGGTTTCGGGATCAAACCAGCGCGAGATTTCAGCCCGCAGATCGTGGGGCGTCAGTTCAGAGGTATCGATCAGCACGTCGGCACGGCTGCGGACCGGTTGCAGGATTTCCAACTCGCGGGCGATGCCTGCCTCGGCGGTTTCCTCGGGGGATAAAGGGTGGCGGCGGCGGGTTTCGGAATAGCGGCGCACCAGCACGTCGGCGCGGGCATCCAGATAGACCAGACTGACGTTCCATCTGGGATCTGCACTCAGGGTATCCAGCGCCTCGATCAGGGCACCAAGGCTGAAATCGCGGTTGCGCACGTCGATGCCCAAGGCCAGTGGACGGGCCGCCTGAGCCTCGTTCATCAGGTGGGGAACAAGGCGCAAAGGCAAGTTGTCGATGATCTCGTAGCCTAGATCTTCCAAAGCATGGATGGCGGTCAGGCGACCAGCGCCAGAGGGGCCTGTGACCAGCAAAATGCGCGGCGTTTCCTGTGACATTGTCCACCCTTAGTCGATTGTGCCCTCTGATCTAAGGTATTGCACAAGCGCTGCGGGGACATAAGCCCCTTCGATCCGTTTCAGGTGCCGAATAGGGTTTCCAAGAATGCAAATTGAGCGGACCTCAGGCAGCCGTTCTGTTTCTGTCTGGCTCAGATCCATGATCGCGCAAAGGGCGGCGGGCGGGGCCGCAGGAACGGGCAGGATGCCGATGCCCCGCGCCTCGATCATACCGCGGATGGTGTCGGGGCATGAGGCAATGATGCACCCATCTTCGCGGTGCAGAATGGTGCGGTCATCAGCAATTAGGCCAGCGCCCAAAGCCATCATTTGCAGTGCCAGCGCGGATTTCCCCGCGCCAGAGGGGCCGGTGATCAGCAGCGCCCGTCCATCCACCGCCACAGC
This sequence comes from Donghicola tyrosinivorans, assembly GCF_003003355.1. GTDB lineage: Bacteria > Pseudomonadota > Alphaproteobacteria > Rhodobacterales > Rhodobacteraceae > Donghicola > Donghicola tyrosinivorans. The sequence goes on along the minus strand of NZ_PVTQ01000009.1, from coordinate 140,717 downwards.
AGACCCGTGAACCATGACGGGGCCGTCATGGTCACAGAGCTGATCAAGGGACAGGCTTTTCACCGCGCTTACAGGGGCAGACCGACGACAAAGCGGGCACCCAGCGGCTCATCGTCCAGATCGCCTTGGGGCTGGCGGATATTCTCGGCCCAGATGACGCCGCCATGTGCCTCAACGATCTGCTTCGAGATCGCCAGACCCAGACCGGAGTTATTGCCGAACTGGCCTACGGGACGGTGCGAATAGAACCGCTTGAAGATCTTGGTCAGGGACTGTTCGGGAATACCGGGGCCGGTATCCTCGACCACCACCAGAACGCGATTGTCCCGCTGACGGGCCCAAACGCGGATCGCATCGCCCTCTTCGCAGAAAGAAATCGCGTTGGTGATCAGGTTGACGAAGACCTGCGCCAGACGGGCCTCAAGCCCTTGAATAATCACGGGGCCTTCGGGCAGGTCCGAGATAAAGTCGATGCCCTTACCGCGCGCATCCTCGCCCAGATACTGGATCAGGTTCCCCAGCATCTGAAGCAGGTTGAACTGTTCCTCATCTTCGCGGACCAATTCGCTGTCCAGACGCGACGCATTCGAGATGTCGCTGACCAGACGGTCAAGACGGCGCACGTCATGTTCGATCACATCCAGCAGCTGTTCCTGCTGTTCAGGGCGGCGGGCGACGCGCAACGTGCCCACAGCAGAACGCAAGGACGCCAGCGGGTTCTTGATTTCATGGGCCACGTCGGCGGCGAACTGTTCGTTGCTGTCGATCCGCTCATAAAGCGCCGCCACCATGCCGCGCAGCGCCTCTGACAGGCGGCCAATCTCATCGGGACGCGCCGACAGATCGGGGATGCGTACACGGCCAGGACTATAGCGGGTGCGGTTGCGGTCACGGCCGATCTCGGCCGCGGCGGCCAGATCGGACAGCGGGTTAGCGATGGTCGAAGCCAGAACAAGGCTAAGACCGATGGACACGATCAGCGCCACGATGAACATGCGCAGCACGCGTTCGCGTTCAATGCTGACCAGACGGTCAATCTCGCCGGTGGCGCTGGCGATTGCCACCGCGCCGACCTGCACACCTGCGACCTCAACGGGCGTGGCGACGGTAAAGATCGTCTCGCCATTTGCACCCACGCCCGAAGCCATGCGGGTCTGCGCGATGCGGGCACCACCGATCATGTCGCGCACGATGTCTTCGGATCGCAGCGCGCTGGTCATCTCGTCCGTGGGCGAGAACAGCTGCACCATCCAACCCCAGATCGCCTCAAGCCCGTCAGTGACGTAGGTCTTCCCCTCGGCCCGAACCTGCGCCTCGCTATGGGGACGCAGCCCCTTTTCGACGGTGACAAGGTTGCCCTGCCCGTCAAAAACGTAAACCTCGGTGCCTTCATAGAGGTCCAGCTGACGCAAAACCTGCGCCACATCCAAACCCGTGGCACCACCCACACGCGAATCACCCGTGTTGCCCATCTGCATTTCGATGATGTCGGCGACCAGTTCCGCCTCGGCCACGAGGTTGCCAGCGCGCTGTAGCGCCAGACTGTCGCGGCTGGGGTTCAGGTACAAAATACCTGCAAGCAGAACAATCAGACCAAGCAGATTGAAGGTGATGATTTTGCGGGCCAGAGGCGAGGTATTGATCGCGAACCAGCCACGCTTTGTGGCTGACTTACGTTCAACCAAATCACGCAAAGCGTCCGGAGAGACATAGTCATCCCCGAGCATAACATCAGCCGATTGCGCCATGCGCCGTTCAGCTGTCGCAGCCTTGTCGATCTGGTTCATTACTCCTCGTTATACCGGTAGCCCACACCATAAAGCGTCTCGATGGCCGAGAACTCCTGATCGACCATCCGCATCTTCTTGCGCAGGCGCTTGATGTGGCTGTCGATGGTCCGGTCGTCCACGTAGACCTGATCGTCATACGCTACATCCATCAGTTGGTCACGGCTTTTTACAAAGCCCGGGCGCTGTGCAAGTGCTTGCAACAAAAGGAATTCTGTAACTGTAAGCGACACATCCTCACCCTTCCAGGTCACCGCGTGGCGCAGGGGATCCATGGTCAGCTGGCCACGAACCAGCACTTTGCTTTCCTCGACCTCGCCGGTGGCGTCCGAGTTCAGAGCATCCTGACGGCGCAGCAAAGCGCGGATACGCTCGACCAGCAGACGCTGGGAGAAAGGCTTTTTCACATAGTCGTCGGCACCCATGCGCAGACCCAAAACCTCATCGATTTCGTCATCTTTTGAGGTCAGGAAAATAACGGGCATCGAGGTCTTTTTGCGCAGTCGCTGCAGCAGATCCATCCCGTCCATGCGGGGCATCTTGATGTCCAGAACAGCCATGTCGGGCAGCTTCTTTTCGAAGGCGTCCAGCGCCGCCTGACCGTCATTATAAGTTTCGACTTCGAAGCCCTCGGCCTCAAGCGTCATAGCGACGGAAGTCAGGATGTTTCGATCGTCATCGACCAGGGCGATCTTGGACATAAACGTTTCCTTGTACTGCACGATTATTTTTTCTTACATTTATGCCGTTCTTTCGCGTGGGTCCGCAATCCTTTTTGTGATTCGGTAAAGTGACGTGACCGTTTTCAGCTCTTAACGTGTCGCTTTGAGGTTCTTAACGCGGTTAACGTTAACAGAGCGGCAACATATCGCAGGGCCCGAAAGATGATTGCGCTAAAGCGAATTTGGTTGCGCTAACAGTCACTTAGTCTGCTGTTCATTTCTAATTTCTGCATGTTATGGACCCACTTACTGCTAGTATGTGGTTCCCGCGTTCGAAAGTAGGAATGCGGGGTTGCGAATGAAATCTACCGCACGCGCGGACAGGAGTGAGAACAATGGCATTTGGACGGGTAAACCCCCAGCACCAGCTTGAAGATCAAGGGATCCAAGGGCTCGGCAATGTCTATTACAACCTGATGGAACCCGCGCTTGTTGAAGCCGCGGTTAAAAACGGTGAAGGCCGTCTTGGTAAAGGGGGCGCAATTCTGGTGTCCACCGGCAAGCACACCGGTCGTTCGCCCAAGGACAAATTTGTGGTCCGCACCCCCAGCGTCGAAGACACCATCTGGTGGGAAAACAACGCACCCATGGAGCCCGCAAAGTTCGACGTTCTGTACGCCGACATGCTGGAGCACATGAAAGGCAAAGACTACTACGTGCAGGATCTGTTCGGTGGCGCGGACCCCGCGAACCGTCTGGACGTGCGCGTTGTGACCGAACTGGCATGGCACGGCCTGTTCATCCGTCACCTGCTGCGCCGCCCCGATCGTGAAGAGCTGGACACATTTGTTCCGGAGTTCACCATCATTAACTGCCCGACCTTCAAGGCCGACGCAGAAAAGCACGGCTGCCGCAGCGAGACCGTAATCGCCCTGAACATGGACGCCAAGCTGATCCTGATCGGCGGCACCGAATACGCAGGCGAGAACAAGAAATCGGTCTTCACCCTGCTGAACTACCTGCTGCCCGAAAAAGGCATCATGCCGATGCACTGCTCGGCCAACCACGCCATCGGCAACCCTGTCGATGCAGCTGTGTTCTTTGGCCTGTCGGGCACCGGCAAGACCACTCTGTCGGCAGACCCCTCGCGTACGCTGATCGGTGATGACGAGCACGGCTGGTCGGACAAGGGCACCTTCAACTTTGAAGGCGGCTGCTACGCCAAGACCATCAACCTGAACGCCGAAGCCGAGCCGGAAATCTACGCGACGACCTCGAAGTTCGGCACCGTGATCGAGAACATGGTTTTCGATGACGAAACCCTTGAGTTGGACTTCAACGATGACAGCCTGACCGCCAACATGCGTTGCGCGTACCCGCTGCACTACATCTCGAACGCCAGCTACTCGGCGCAGGGCGGCCACCCCAAGAACATCATCATGCTGACCTGTGATGCGTTCGGTGTTCTGCCTCCCATCGCACGTCTGACCCCTGCGCAGGCGATGTACCACTTCCTGTCGGGCTTCACCTCGAAGGTTGCCGGGACCGAGCGCGGCGTGACCGAGCCCGAGCCCACCTTCTCGACCTGCTTCGGTGCGCCCTTCATGCCCCGTCGCCCCGAAGTGTATGGCAACCTGCTGCGCGACAAGATCGCCAAGCATGGTGCAACCTGCTGGCTGGTGAACACCGGCTGGACCGGCGGCGCCTACGGCACCGGCAAGCGTATGCCCATCAAGGCAACCCGCGCCCTGCTGACCGCCGCGCTGGATGGCAGCCTGAGCAGCGTCGAGTTCCGCAAGGACCCGAATTTTGGCTTTGACGTACCCGTTGATGTGCCCGGCGTTCCGGAAGTTCTGCTGGACCCCCGCCGCACCTGGGGTGACCCGGCGGCCTATGATGCGCAGGCTGAAAAGCTGGTGAAGATGTTCTCGGACAACTTCGAGCAGTATGTGCCGCACATCGACAAAGACGTGAAAGCAGCCGCCATCGGCTAAGCCTTGGCCACGTGGGGGCGCTGCCCCCACACCCCTGAGGTATTTTCACCAAGATGAAATAGAGACCGCCGCGATGGTTCGTGGCGGTTTTCTTTTGTGCGGGTGTCGGGGCTTAGGTCAAGCCGCGGCGGATGAGGTTCAGGCCGACGAAGAAGAGCACAAAGAGGGTGGCTTTGCGAAAGACCTTCTGATCAATCCGATCATTCACCTTGAGCCCGAGCCACATACCCACAAAGGCGGGAACCAGCAGGGCGAGAGAGAAGGGAATGGTTTCAGCGCGCACGACGCCTGAACCGATATGAGCGAAGAGAAGGACGAAGGCGCCGAGGCCATAGATCACCCCTTGGACACGGATGTGATCGGCTTTCGGGGTGTCCAGAGCGGTGAGGTAGGCAACCGTAGGCGGGCCCCAGACGCCGGAGAGGCCGCCAATGAAGCCGGCGAATGCGCCGATCGAGATCTCGACCGCGCGGCTTGGGGGAGAGGCGATGCGCAGAGGGATGCCCGCAAGCTGCGTTGCAGCGAAAAGCACGATTGGCACGCCGATGATCAGCAGCAGCACGTCAGCCGGAATAACCCTGACAAGTTGGGCGCTGATCAGCAGCACCACAAGGAGCGTACCCAGATAGCCCTTGAACCGCAGGAGTGATTCCAGCGCCGCCCGCCAGCCTTGGCGCAAGGCCTGTAGCCCATTGGTGGCCAGAGTGGGCAGAATCAGCCCTGCGAGAGCCAATTCAGGCGAAATAACAGTGGAAAGGCCGGAAATCAGAATCATGGGCATGGCGAATCCCACCATCCCTTTGACGATTCCCGCGATGAACGCGACACTGAGGGCCAGCGCAAAGGCCCATGGGTCCATGAGTGAGGTAATCATTTCCATGAATTACGCTTTATCACGGCCTTTAGGGCTGCGCTGACATTTTTCAATGCGCAACATTAGGTATCCTTTTGTCGCATTATTTGTATTTTTGTTGCGCTGCGACTGCAAAGGCTCTAGTTCTCTGCACTAGCATAACAGGAGATGACAGATGGCACATGACGGACAGGACATCGCAGCGCAGACCGCGACGCTGCTGCCTGATTTGCTGGCTCTGACCGAGGCAGCGATTGCGCCCGCCGAAGCAACGCTGGAGCGTGCCCGCCAGACCGTGCGGGCCATGGTGGTTGACGGGGATCGGGTCTCGAACGCGCTGGTTGAAGAGAACCAGACCGCGACCCACGGCCTTGCATGGCTGGCGACCTATGTGGAAGCCCTGCGCGAGATGCACCGTTGGGCGACTGAATTGAAGACAGAGGGCAAGTTCGGCGAGACCGAAGCGCTGATCCTGCAGATTGCCTTTGGCGAATACCTGAACCAGATCGCAGGCGGCATTCCCATGAACCAGGGCGAGTTGGTGCGCCTGTCGGATCTGGGTCTGCCCGCTGACACCGCGGCTTCTTTGATGACCGATGCGGTCAAGGCACTGATTGCTGGTGGCAACACCCAAGCGGCCCGTGGCCGTCTGGTGGCCATCATGCGTGACAGCCGCGCCAACCTGACCACCGGTCAGAGCGGTCTGGATGACGAGATGGAGATGATCCGCGAGCAGTTCCGTCGCTATTCGGTGGACCGCGTCGAGCCTCACGCCCATGAGTGGCACCTGAAGGACGAGTTGATCCCGCTGGAGATCATCAACGAACTGGCCGAGATGGGCGTGTTCGGTCTGACCATCCCCGAAGAATACGGCGGATTTGGTATGTCGAAGACTGCGATGTGTGTGGTCTCGGAAGAACTGTCGCGCGGGTATATCGGCGTTGGCTCGCTTGGGACCCGTTCCGAGATCGCGGCAGAGCTGATTTTGGCCGGTGGTACCGAAGAGCAAAAGCAACAGTGGCTGCCTGCGCTGGCCTCGGCCGAAAAGCTGCCGACCGCTGTTTTCACCGAGCCGAACACCGGTTCGGACCTTGGCAGCCTGCGCACCCGAGCGGTCAAGAATGCTGACGGTGACTATGAGGTGACTGGCAACAAGACCTGGATCACCCATGCGGCGCGGACCCATGTGATGACCCTGCTGGCGCGGACCGATCCGGCGACCGACAACTACAAGGGTCTGTCGATGTTCCTGGCCGAGAAGACCCCTGGCACCGACGATGAGCCTTTCCCCACTCCTGGCATGACCGGCGGCGAGATCGAGGTTCTGGGCTATCGCGGCATGAAGGAATACGAGCTTGGTTTCGACAAGTTCCACGTCAAAGGCGAGAACCTGCTGGGTGGCGAGGAAGGTCACGGCTTTAAGCAGCTGATGCAGACCTTTGAATCGGCCCGTATCCAGACCGCAGCCCGCGCCATTGGCGTTGGTCAGTCGGCGCTAGATGTCTCGATCCAGTATGCAGAGGATCGCAAGCAGTTCGGCAAGTCGCTGATCGAGTTCCCCCGTGTGGCCAACAAGCTGGCGATGATGGCGGTGGAATTGATGATTGCCCGTCAGCTGACCTATTTCTCGGCCCGCGAGAAGGACAACGATCGTCGCTGCGATCTGGAAGCCGGTATGGCCAAGCTGCTGGGGGCCCGTGTGGCTTGGGCGGCAGCGGACAACGGCTTGCAGATCCACGGTGGGAACGGCTTTGCGCTGGAATACACCATCAGCCGCATCCTGTGTGACGCCCGCATCCTGAACATCTTTGAAGGTGCTGGCGAGATTCAGGCGCAGGTGATTGCCCGTCGTCTGCTGGATCAGCGGAACTAAGGGGGCTCTGCCCCCGGCCTTGCGGCCTCCCCCGAGGTATTGGGGCCAAGATGAAATGGTGGGTGCCGGTCTTCTGTCAGGAGGCCGGCATTTGTCTTTGGAGGAGGTCGAGGAAGCGGGCGCGGGCTTCGGGGAGCGGGCGGTCGCCCATGGCGTGGGCGAGGTGCTTTTCGAGAAAATAGCCCGTGAGCGCGAGGCCGGTAAGGATTTCGCCGTCCGTCGTCGGGCCTTGCCCCAAGAGGCATTGGGGTAAGGGCAGGAGTTTCGGCGCCCATTCGCCTGCGCCTTCGGAGCTAACAGCGCGGCCGGTGCGGGGCGAGACATAGGCCAGATCGTCCATATCGCCGGTGACCGCACAGCGGGTCAGATCAAGGCCGAAGCCGAGGTCTTCGAGCAATGTCAGTTCCCACCTGAGGAAGGCCAGCGGGAAGGCTTGGGGGTGGGCGGTGAGGTCCATGAGCGTAACGCTGCGGATATAGAGCGGGTGATGTTTTTCCCGTTCGGGCAAAGCCGCGTGCAGAAGGGCCGTGGTGGCATTTAGGCCCGCCAGTGCGATCCGATCGGAAAGGGCAGCGCTGCGCGAGCGGACGGGTTCCACGGTGAAGGCCCCAAGCTGGTCTTCGAGGCGTGCACGCCAATGCACATCGATCTGGTTGCCCGGTTGTAGGACGGGGGCGGTTTTGCGTGAGGTTCCGCCGCGCACCACGCCATAGTGTCGGCCGTGATGTTCGGTGAAGACCTCGGCGATTACCGAGGATTCTCCGTGCTTGCGCACGGAGAGAAGGATGCCCTGATCTCGCCATTCCATAGGGATCACTATGGGGTTGCGCGGCCCTCTTGCAAGGGGGTGACGTGAGGGCTTTCTTGCGTCATAGGCGAGACGCGCGGCAGGGTGTTCCGCGAGGGAGGCCAATGATGCGGGTATTGATGCTGGTGATCGGGGTGTCGGCTTTATTTAGCCTGATCCTTCAGACCTATGCGGATTATGTGGCGGACGGGCCAGAGGCACGGCTGCTGGCGGTCTGGTGGAACATGCTGCGCTATTACACCATCCTGACCAATCTGGTGGTTGGTTTGTGTTTCGTGGCGCGGGTCCGCTTTACGGCCCATTGGGCGGGGGCGATCACCCTGCAAATTCTGCTGGTGGGCATCGTCTATCACGTGCTGCTATCGGCCACGCATCGATCAAACGGCGCGGTCGATGATATTGCCAACCACGGGCTGCACACGGTGGTTCCTGCACTGGTGTTCATCTGGTGGCTGGTCTTTGCACCAAAAGCCGGCCTGAGTTGGCCCAATCCGCTGCTATGGGTGATCTGGCCGCTGGTCTATTCTGCCTATGCCATCCTGCGCGGCACGTTCGAGGGCAAATATCCCTACTATTTTCTGGATTTACCGAAGCTGGGGCCGCTTGGCCTTTTGCGTGAGATGAGCATTGTGGCCGCAGGATTTCTGGTCTTCGGCTTCATCCTGCTGGGGATTTCCAAAGCCTATAGGCCCTCTTCGTCTAGCAGGTGACGGCCCTGACGGTCTTCGACCTCGATCACCCAGAGATCAGGATCAAAGCCGCGCTGACGGCTGAGGGCGGCGTCAACCTCTGGCTCGGACCCTTCAGCAAGTGTGGCCCAGACCCGCTCGCCGGTCATCAGGTCATAGCTGCGGTGGAATGCCTTGGCACGCCCGTCCAGTGTCGCCAGTTTGACGATCACGGCGCCCGCCGTATCATCCCCGTGGGCGACCACATAGGCGGGGATATCCGCCAGCCGCAGTCGCGCCAGATAGGCATGCACCCAGAAATCGGTGGCAAGACGGGCCATTAGTTCCCGTCTTTGAAGTCGAGACCCATCTCGCTATAGCGCTCGGCCTCATCCAACCATTTCTCACGCACTTTCACCTGCAGGAACAGATGAACCTTGCGGCCAAGGAATTCGGTCAGCTCTTCGCGGGCCAGTTTCGAGATCGCTTTGATCGTCTCGCCCTTATGGCCAAGGATGATGCCTTTGTGACCATCGCGGGCCACGTAGATGATCTGGTCCACGCGGGCGCTGCCATCGGGGCGTTCTTCCCAATGCTCGGTCTCGACCGTCAACTGATAGGGCAGTTCCTGATGCAGGCGCAGAGTCAGCTTTTCACGGGTCATCTCGGCGGCGATCATGCGCATGGGCAGATCGGCGATCTGGTCTTCGGGGTACAGCCACGGCCCTTCGGGCAGTTGGTCCGCCAGCCAGACGCGCAGGTCGTCAACGCCATAGCCCTTCTCGGCCGAGATCATGAAGGTCTTCTCGAACGGGAAGCGGTCATTCATGTTTTTGGTCAGGGCCAGCAGCACGTCACTTTGTACGCGGTCGATCTTGTTGATGCCCAGAACCACCTGACGGCCTTTGGATACATCGCCAAGGTTCTCAAGGATTTTCTCAACGCCTTCGGTGATGCCGCGGTGCGCCTCGATCAGCATGACGATGACATCCGCGTCCGCAGCGCCGCCCCAAGCGGCGGCCACCATGGCGCGGTCCAGACGGCGGCGGGGTTTGAACAGACCAGGGGTGTCCACGAAGACCAACTGGCTGTCGCCTTCGATCGCCACACCGCGGATACGGGCGCGGGTGGTCTGCACCTTGTGCGTCACGATCGAGACCTTGGCCCCCACCATGCGGTTCAGAAGGGTCGATTTACCTGCATTGGGTTCGCCAATCAGGGCGACAAAGCCTGCACGTTGGGTCATGGGTCTCTTTTCGAATCGGAATATGTCAGGGATTGGGGCGGTCTATCCGCCCTGCCCGCGCAGTGTAAACCCCGCAGAGCAGAATGATAAGGATACCTGTCCATGTCAGCAGGTCCGGCCATTCACCAAAAAGCACAAAGCCGAAGATGATGGCGAAGAGTTGGCGCGAATACCGGAACGGCGTCACGACGCTGATCTGCCCCGTGCGCATGGCCAAGGTCACAAAGCTATAGCCCAAGATCCCCGCAGCCGCAGTTGCCAGCAGGGCAAGTGTGGTCATCAGGGGCGGGACGGTAGGGGTGCCGCCGCCGACGCTCCACAAGATGACGCCAGCGACGGTCATGACGATGAACCCAAGGGTGCCAAGCTGGCGGGTGGTCATGGTGGCGGGGCTGGCACGGGTGGCCAGATCGCGGCCCGAAAAGCCAAGCATCGCCAGCACCGCAAAGATCGACACCGGATCAAATAGCGCAGGCGTCGGGCGGATGATCAACAGAACACCGATGAAACCAAAGCCGATGGCCAGCCAGCGGCGCCACGACACATGCTCACCAAAGAACACCACGGCGCCAACAACGACCACAAACGGCGCGGCCTGAAGGATGGCGCTGGCGCTGGACAGGGGCATCAGCGCCAAAGCCAGCGCAAAGGACAAGCGCCCAAGTAGCTCGGACGCCGAGCGCAGTAGCAGCGGGCGGGACAGGATTTGCGGATGCAGGACCCGTTCAGCCTTCAGCAGCGACAGGCTAGCAAAGCCGATCAGACCAAAGAGACCGAACATGGTCAGCGCCTGTCCGGTCGGAATGCTTTGAGTGGCAACTTTGAACAGTGCATCCTCGACCGCAAAGCCGCCCATCGAGGCAACCATATACAGGCTGCCAAGGCGGTTCTGCGTCACGCGGATTTGCCTTCCAGCGCGTCCAGCAGGCTTTTGGCTGCCGACTGTTCCGCCTGGCGTTTTGAGCCTGCACGGGCCTGTGCGCGTTCACCGGACTCCAAGGTCACCGACATGGTGAACATGGGCTGATGGGGCGGGCCGTCGCGGGCAATCTCTTCGTATTTCGGGGGCTGCTGCTTGCGGGCCTGCGCCCATTCTTGCAGGGCGGTCTTTGCGTCGCGGGCGTCTGCCTCAACGGTGCTGACGCGCTTACCCCAAAGACGCAGAACCAAGGCACGGGCCGTTTCAAAGTCCGAGTCGCGGTAGACGGCGGCGATGATCGCCTCCATCGCGTCGCCCAACAGCGCCTGCTTGCGGCGGCCACCGGACATCATCTCGGACCGGCCAAGCTTCAGAACGTCGCCAAGGCCAATCTCACGGGCCACCTCGGCGCAGGTTTCCTTGCGCACCAAGGCGTTGAAACGGGGGGCCAGCAGACCTTCGGCAGCGGACCTGTCAGCCTTCAGCAGCGCCTCTGACATAACCAGACCCAACACGCGGTCGCCCAGAAACTCAAGGCGCTGGTTGTCCTCACGGGTGGGCGAGGACATGGATGGGTGGGTCAAGGCACGCACAAGCAAATCGGGGCGTTCAAACGAATGCCCCAACCGCTTTTCAAACGCTTTCAGGTCGGCAGAAAGTTTCAATCGATCCTCTTGAAGAAACGGTCGCTGCGCCAAGTCCAGAAGAACAGCATCGAACGCCCCGCGGACGAGAACATGATGCGGTCGGCACGGCCAACGATGTTTTCATAAGGCACAAAGCCCACGCCGCCAATCGCCTGAGGCACGCGGCTGTCGGTCGAGTTGTCGCGGTTATCGCCCATGAAGAAGTAGTGACCTTCGGGGACGGTATAGATCGGCGTCTGGTCCGAGGCCTGACGGGTGATGTTCAGGATATCGTGCTGCACGCCACCGGGCAGGGTTTCGATCTGACGCGACTTGGTACACAGGGCACCTTCGCCGACGGGGCCGTTTTCACAGCGGGGGTACAAACCTTCGGGGCCTTGGGCGGTGAAGATCTCCTCGAACTGACCGCCATCTTCCAGACCAACCGCTTCGCCGTTGATGTAAAGAACGCTGTCCTTCATCTGGATTTCGTCACCCGGCAGACCGATCAGGCGCTTGATGAAATCCGCGCCCGATACGGGGTGGCGGAAGACCACAACATCACCACGCTCGGGGTCACCGCCCAGAATACGGTTGTTGTCGCCCTTGATGAAACCGCAGATGTCCTCGGCGTCGATATCGATGCCAAAGCGGGGCATCTTCACTGTCGGGCAAGAGGCGTAGGAATAGCCGTAGGCCATCTTGTTCACGAACAGGAAATCCCCGATCAGCAGGGTGTCCTTCATCGAGCCCGACGGAATCCAGAACGGCTGGAAAAACAGGGTGCGGAAGACACCGGCGATCAGGATCGCATAGACGACCGTTTTGATGGTCTCGATAATCGGGTTTCCGGCTTCGGTCTTGGCGGCCATAAAATCATACTCCGGCGGGATCAGTGCGGGTTTCTTGGGGGGCTGGCCCTCAAGTGTCAAGCGATGCGGTTACTTGGGACGGGCCTCGATCACCACAAAGGCCTGTGCCCACGGGTGATCATCGGTCAAAGTCACGTGAACAACGGCCTCATGGCCTGCGGGCGTCATCGCCGCCAGTTTTTCGGCGGCCCAGCCGGTCAGGTGCATCACCGGCGCGCCGGTCTCCAGATTGCTGACGCCCATGTCCTTCCAGCTGATCCCCATCGCCAGACCGGTACCCAGCGCCTTTGAACACGCCTCTTTCGCCGCCCAACGCTTGGCGTAGGTGCCTGCCTCATCCTTGCGGCGATTGGCGGTGGCCTGTTCCCGTTCAGTGAACACACGGTTGCGAAAGCGGTCGCCAAAGCGGTCCAGAGTGTTCTGGATCCGCTCGATATTGGCCAGATCGGAGCCGATACCCAGGATCATACGTTAACCATCAAAATCTTTAGACTGGCCGCCCCGAAGAGGGCGGCGAAGGTAAATTCAAACCAGCGGCGGGCCCGTTCATAGGCCGCAATCGCCGCCCTGCTGGAAAAGAGTAGCGAATAAACGAACAACACAAAGGCCGACGCCGCCATCAGGATCATCTGCAGGTGGAACAGATCCGCCAGCGGCGCGGAAGGCGGCAAGACCAGCGCAAAGACCGAGCCCCACGCCAGCACGGCCTTGGGGTTGGTCAGGTGGATCAACAGGCCCTTCAGATAAACCTTGGGCAATGCGCCTTCGGCGATCTTGGCCGTGATCGTCACGTCTTTCTTCATCGCCGACTTCAACGATTTTACCGCCAGAAACAGCAGGTAAGCCGCGCCTAGGTATTTCATCGCGGTGAACATCCAGACATGGGCCTGCATCACTGCGCCCATGCCCAAGATCGCCACCGTTGACCAAATCAGGCTGCCGGTGACGATACCGGCGGCAAAGGTCACTGCCTGTTTGCGCCCTGCCCGCATGGCAGTGCCCATGATCCCCAGCGTCGCGGGACCGGGCGAGCCAACCATCAGCATCCAGCCCCCGACGAACAGCGCCAATTGCAGTCCGGTCATGCCCGCGCCTCATCCATCAGGCGGCGCATTTCACGGATCGAGCCATCCAGCCCACGGAAAATCGCCTCACCGATCAGGAAGTGACCGATGTTCAGTTCCATCATCTGGGGCAGCGCCGCGACGGGCTTCACAGTGTCATAGGTCAGGCCATGGCCCGCGTGGACCTCGAGGCCCAGATCATGGGCAAAGGCCGCCATCTCGGTGATTGCGGCCAATTCACGGTCGCGGTCGTCAAAGCGCCCCTCGGCGTGGGCATCGCAATAGGCGCCGGTGTGAATCTCGATCACCTGCGCACCGATGCGGTGAGCGGCCTCGATCTGGCGTTTGTCGGCGGCGATAAAAATCGACACGCGGCAGCCAGCCTCACGAAGGGGCGCGATGAAATGGGCCAGACGGTTTTCTTCGCGGGCAACTTCCAGACCGCCCTCGGTGGTCCGTTCCTCACGCTTTTCTGGGACGATGCAGACAGCGTGCGGTTTGTGGCGCAGAGCGATGGCCTGCATCTCTTGGGTGGCGGCCATCTCAAAGTTCAGCGGGACCGTCAGCATCTCCATCAGACCGTCGATATCGGCGTCGCTGATGTGGCGGCGGTCCTCGCGCAGGTGGGCGGTGATCCCGTCAGCGCCCGCCTCTTCGGCGATGCGGGCGGCGCGCAGAGGGTCCGGCACGTTGCCACCACGGGCATTACGCACAGTGGCCACGTGATCGATGTTCACACCAAGACGGAGTTTTCCAGAAGGCTGCATAATCGCCTCTCTTTTCCTTTTAGTGGCCGCGGGACTTTTGTTCCTTGGCCTGCTGTTTTCTGTGCTTGAGCGCCGCAATCCGCGCCGCCAAGGCCCCGCGCCGCCGGTTCTGGTAGGCACGTATCAAAGGTAATGTGACGTAATAGCCGACCACGCCTAGGACCAATCCGGGCAAAAATCCCCCGACCAGATAGGGGATAAAAACCTCATGGTAAAAGACCAAGAGGCGCGTCCAGTCCACATGGTGACCAGTCAGAACCGCCCAAAGGTTGGCAAACAGGTCCTCACCCGCGCCGATGAACTTTGCCACAAGGGATTTGTCCAGCGTGTGATCGGGCGCGATCCCCAGCAGGAAATACCCCATCTTCATCGAGATTACCCCGATGGGCACATAGGTCAGCGGATTGCCGAAGAACGTCGCCGCCAGCGAGGCCAGAATATTCCCGCGCAGAAGCGATGCGCAGGTCGCCGCAACAACAAAGTGAAGCCCGTAGAACGGTGTGAATGTGGTAAACAGACCCGCCGCGATCCCGCGCGCGATCTTTTCCGGCGTGTCCGGTAGGCGCGAGACCCTGTGGCGAACGTAGTGAAAGGCCCGTGTCCAGCCACCTTTTGGATACACGAAGTCTTTCAAGATCTGCCAAGCTGTTCGTTTGTCACGACGCTTGAAGACCACGTCAGACCACCTTTCTCTCGGTTACTTCGACGAGCCCTCGGCCCATGCCGGATCGCGATAACGCGAAATCTCTGCTACATCACTCTCTGCTTGCAACGCTGTCATGACACGATGCAAATGTTCTACGTCTTTCAGGTCCGCATCGACGAATAACCGGTAGAAATCCGGCTTTCGGTCAACGAAATGCAGATCCGAGATATTGGCCTTCTGCTCGCCGATCAATGTGCAGATGCGTCCAAGGACACCTGCATCGTTGCTGATCGTCATATCCAAGGTAACGGCATAAGCCGCCGGATGTTCACCGCTGTGCCAATAAAGATCCATCCACCGGTCGGTTTGGTCCTCATATTCCGAGAGGGCCTCGCAATCGATGGCATGAACCACAACGCCTTCACCGCGCGAAACGATCCCGACGATCCGTTCCCCGGGGACCGGTTGGCAACATCTTGCCCGTCGGAAGCTTTGACCCGGCTCAAGACCCACCACGGCGCGCTTGGCGTCCACCTCGGGGGTGACGGTGGGTTTAAGGTTCGGATAGATCGCGCGGACCACTTCGGTGCCAGTCACTTCGGCGCTGCCAAGGCGGGCCAGCAGTTCGTCCGCGTCCTCAATACGCAGGGCGGTCGCGGCGGTGGTCAGGGCCTTGTCAGTCGCCTTCTTGCCCACATGCTCGAACGCCACACGGGCCAGTTCGCGACCCAGCTTGATAAAGCGTTCGCGGTCTTCGGCACGCAGGGCACGGCGGATCGCCGATTTGGCGCGGCCCGTTGCCACGATATCGATCCAAGTGACCTGCGGGGTCTGGCCTTCGGCAGTGATAATCTCAACGGACTGGCCGTTCTTGAGACGGGTCCACAGAGGCACCCGCAGACCATCCACCTTGGCGCCCACACAGGCGTTACCGATCCGCGTATGGATCGCATAGGCAAAGTCGATCGGAGTCGCGCCTTTGGGCAGCTTGATCACCTCGCCCTTGGGGGTAAAGCAGAACACCTTGTCGGTGTACATTTCCAGCTTCACCGCCTCTAGGAAAGCGTCGTGATCATCGTCCTCTTCGAAACGTTCGGTCAGGCCAGCCAGCCATTTCGCAGGGTCCACCGCAAAGGGGTTGCCGCTGCGCACACCGTCCCGATAGGACCAGTGCGCCGCCACGCCAGTTTCGGCCACGTCGTGCATCTGGCGGGTGCGGATCTGCACCTCAACCCGTTTGCCATCGCGGCCAGACACCGTGGTGTGGATCGAGCGATAACCGTTCGATTTCGGCTGGCTGATGTAATCCTTGAACCGGCCCGGAACCGCCCGCCAACGCTGGTGGATTGCCCCCAGCACGCGGTACACGTCATCCTCGGTGTCGGTGATGATGCGGAAGCCGTAGATGTCCGACAAACGGCTAAAGCCCTGATCTTTGGCCTGCATCTTGCGCCAGATCGAATAAGGCTTTTTCGCGCGACCAAAGACCTCGGCCTCGATCCCCTGCTTTTCCAGCAGCGCACGCATGTCGGCGGTGATCCGGTGGACCACATCGCCCGCCTCTTTGTGCAGCATGACAAAGCGGCGCATGATGCTGGCGCGGCCTTCGGGGTTCAGAACACGGAAGGACAGGTCCTCCAGTTCCTCACGCATCCACTGCATACCCATGCGGCCTGCCAGCGGCGCAAAGATTTCCATGGTCTCGCGCGCCTTCTGGGCCTGCTTTTCAGGGCGCATGGCCTTGATGGTGCGCATGTTGTGCAGACGGTCGGCCAGCTTGACCAGAATAACGCGCAGGTCCTTCGACATAGCGATGAACAGCTTGCGAAAGTTCTCTGCCTGCTTGGTCTCGGTCGAGGAGAGCTGAAGGTTGGTCAGCTTGGTCACACCATCCACCAGATCAGCCACCTCTTTGCCAAAGCGGGCTTCAACCTCGGCGTAGGTGGATTTGGTGTCTTCGATGGTGTCGTGCAGCAACGCGGTGATGATCGTCGCATCATCCAGACGCTGTTCGGTCAGGATCGCGGCCACCGCAACGGGATGCGTGAAATAGGGCTCGCCCGAGTGGCGGAACTGCCCTTCATGCATAAGGCGGCCATAGTCATAGGCCGCCTCGATCAACTTGGCATTTGTCTTCGGGTTGTAGTTCCGGACCAGGGCGACCAGGTCTTGCGCTGCAATCATTCTGGTTCAGCCCTAGGCTTGCGGATTACTTCTGACCCTGTGCTTCCATCAGTGCGCGCAGCAGCTTTTCTTCGGACATATCGTCGTCCGCGGGCTTGTCTGCCTGTTCAGCACCCATCAGCAGAGCCATCGAATCATCTTCGGGCTCATCAACCTCAATCTGGGTCTGGTTGTTCTCGATCATCCGCTCGCGCAGAGCATCGGCCGACTGGGTCTCATCCGCGATTTCACGCAGAGCAACAACGGGGTTTTTGTCGTTGTCACGGTCCACAGTCAGCGCTGCACCGGCCGAGATTTCGCGCGCACGGTGAGCAGCAAGCATCACCAGGTCAAAACGGTTCGGGACCTTGTCTACGCAGTCTTCAACAGTAACGCGGGCCATGGGATCTCCGGTTTATGCAGGTATAGAAGGCGCTTCTTTATACACCTTGGGAAAAATTGACAACCCGTGTTTCGGGGATCGGCACCACGCTTTCACGATCTTTTGCAGGCAAACTTTCACAAAGTTCGCGGGCAGAGCGTCCCAGAACCGGATGAACCCAGTCCGGAGCCACATCGCACAGCGGGACCAGAACAAACGCGCGATCCTGCATCCGTGGATGCGGAAGAATCAGTTGTTCGGGAGCCTCAGCCATTTGTCTTTCAAGTGAAAGGGAATACCAGTCATCCCAGATTTCACGATTTGGAGCGATTTCGTCCCCCACGGAAAGCAGATCAAGGTCTAAACTGCGGGGTGCCCATCGTCCTTCGCGGGTACGCCCGAACTCTCCCTCTACCACATGTAAGGCGTCCAGTAATTCAACCTCAGGCTTATCGCTAACCATTTCGACCACAGAATTGACATAATCATTTCCATTTCCCGCCGGAAATGCCGGATTGGTATAGAAGCGCGAAACAGTCTGTACGGAAACCCCAAGCGCTCCAAGGCGATCTAAGGCCTTGCGTTGTATCTGAACAAGACTAATAATGTTAGCTGAACTATTGCCCCCCATGGCGATGAGGACTTGCCTATACTTTTTCATGTTTTCTCTTAGTCGAATTGCTCAGACGGCTGCGGTTGCAAGTTTTTTAAAGGCATCTAGATTTACACCTAAAGGCGGAACCACCACTCACATTAAACCGCCGTTTAATAAGAAGGAATTGATTAATGTTCTACAAGGACGAGCGTTTAGCTCTGTTCATTGATGGATCGAACCTGTACGCGGCGGCCAAATCGCTTGGGTTTGACATCGACTACAAGCTGCTAAGACAAGAATTCATGCGCCGCGGCAAACTGCTGCGCGCCTTCTACTACACTGCCCTGCTGGAGAACGATGAATATTCGCCCATCCGTCCGCTGGTAGACTGGCTGCACTACAACGGCTTCACTATGGTGACCAAGCCCGCGAAGGAATATGTGGACAGCCAGGGTCGCCGCAAGGTCAAGGGCAACATGGACATCGAGCTGACCGTCAACGCGATGGAGCTTGCCCCCCATGTGGATCACATCGTGCTGTTCTCGGGCGATGGCGACTTCCGCCCACTGGTGGAAAGCCTGCAGCGTCAGGGTGTACGCGTTTCGGTGGTCTCGACCATCCGCAGCCAGCCGCCAATGATCGCGGATGAACTGCGCCGTCAGGCGGATAACTTCATCGACCTTAATGACCTGAAAGAAGTCATCGGTCGTCCGCCCCGCGACGTGCCTGAGCAAGGCGACGAATGATCCCTTGGAGGATTTGATCGCACTGGCCTCTCTGGCGGCAATAGCCTTCGGAGCGGCCACCATCCTGCCGCTGCAATCGGAATTCCTGTTCATCGGCTTGATAGTAGGGGGCGACACTTCGTTGCCCCTTTTGCTTTTGGTGGCCAGCGTCTTCAACACCCTTGGATCTTGCGTGAACTACTGGCTGGGTTGGTATCTGGACCGGTTCGAGGGCAAGAAATGGTTCCCCGCCTCGCCCCGCCAGATGGAGCGGGCGCGAAACTGGTACAACAAATGGGGCGTTTGGGCGCTGCTTTTGTCATGGGCACCGCTAGGGGACGCGATGACCGTTATTGCGGGCGTGATGCGCACGAACTTCTGGCTGTTCACCCTTCTGGTCGGCATCTCTAAAACCGGCCGCTACATTGTTGTGATGTGGTTGACCGTGGCCACGGGCTACGCCTGAGATTGCGAACTGCGCCTTCATGCACTAGGTCAAGGGCAAGACGCTATAGCAGGACCGACCCATGACCCAGCCCGATCTGACCATCTATCTGGCCGCCCCTCGCGGGTTTTGCGCTGGCGTAGACCGCGCCATCAAGATCGTGGAAATGGCGATCGAGAAATGGGGCGCACCGGTCTATGTCCGCCATGAGATCGTGCACAACAAATTCGTCGTTGACAGCCTGCGTGATAAAGGCGCCGTCTTTGTCGAAGAACTGGACGAATGCCCCGACGACCGGCCTGTGATCTTCTCGGCACACGGCGTTCCGAAATCCGTACCCGCCGCCGCCACCAAGCGCGAGATGGTCTTTGTTGACGCCACCTGCCCGCTGGTCAGCAAGGTCCATATCGAGGCCGAGCGCCACTATGACAACGGCCTGCAAATGATCATGATCGGTCACGCGGGCCACCCCGAGACCCTTGGCACCATGGGTCAGTTGCCCGAGGGCGAGGTTCTGCTGGTGGAAACCGTTGCAGACGTGGCCAAGGTCGATGTGCGCGATCCCTCCAAGCTGGCCTTCGTCACCCAAACGACTCTGTCGGTCGATGACACCATCGACATTGTGGCCGCCCTGCGCGAACGCTTCCCCGCCATCGTCGGCCCCCACAAAGAAGACATCTGCTACGCCACCACCAACCGCCAAGAGGCGGTCAAAGCCGTCGCCCCCGATTGCGATGCGCTGCTTGTGGTAGGTGCGCCGAATTCGTCGAACTCCAAGCGTCTGGTGGAAGTCGCGGCCAAGAACGGCTGCAACTATGCGCAGCTGGTCCAACGCGCGACCGAAATCGACTGGCGCGCTTTGGACGGGATCCGCACCCTTGGCATCACCGCTGGCGCCTCGGCCCCCGAAGTGCTGGTGAATGAGGTCATCGACGCCTTCCGCGACCGCTACAACGTCACCGTGCAGCTGATCGAGACCGCGCAAGAGAACATCGAGTTCAAAGTCCCCCGCGTTTTGCGCATTCCCGCTTAACGATTCCTGAAAAGAACATGATCCATCTCAAAGCGTAACCCGTAGGACACGCTAGGGAGTGAGCTAATTTCAAAGGCCACATCGGCCCAAAATATTGGAGCTCACATGGATCACAATATGGATCACAAAATGCCTCTCCCCGCGCTTATCTTGGGCTTCGGGGGGCTTATCCCGTTCATCTGGGGGACAGCGTGCCTTTACAATCCCGAACTCAACGCCCTCAGCGTCGAGATGTTCGGCCCGCGCATGTCCTCGCCCTTTATCCAGCTGAGCTACGGCACGATCATCATCTGCTTTATCTCGGGGATTTTGTGGGGTTTCTCCGCCACCGTCGAGGACGCAACCCTGCGCACCTACGGCCTGATCCTGTCCAGCATTCCCGCGATCTGGGTATTTTTCATGGTCGGCGGCGGGCCTGTGCAATCGGCCATCAATCTGATCGTCGGATTTATTGCGGTACTGGCGCTCGACTTTTATTACAACTATCTGGGTCTCAATCCGAAATGGTGGATCCGCCTGCGCGTGATCCTGACCGTGTTTGTTGTCATCTTCCTGGGGATCATCGCCTTTGCCTGACCTTTACGCCTACACCGACGGAGCCTGCAGCGGAAACCCCGGACCCGGAGGGTGGGGCGCGCTGCTGCAAGCCAAGGCCGGTGAAGAGGTCGTAAAGGAAAAGGAACTAAAAGGTGGCGAGGCCGACACCACCAACAACCGGATGGAACTGCTGGCGGCGATCAACGCTTTGGAAGCGCTAGAGCGTCCCAGCACCATCACCGTGGTCACCGATAGCGCCTATGTAAAAGGCGGCATCACCCAGTGGCTTTATGGTTGGAAAAAGAACGGCTGGAAGACCAGCACCAAAAAGCCGGTCAAGAACGAAGACCTGTGGCGGCGCCTCGATGAGGCCCGCCAACGCCATGAGGTCACGTGGGAATGGGTCAAGGGTCACGCCGGCCACCCCGAAAACGAACGCGCCGATGAACTGGCCCGTGCAGGTATGGCCCCCTTCAAGGGCAAGTCATGACCGCGACAGACGCCCTTGATCTGGCGTCGGTCTTTGTATTCGCAACATCGGGCGCTTTGGTCGCCAGCCGCCAGCAGCTGGACCCTGTGGGCTTTGCCTTTGTGGCCTGCCTCACTGCGGTGGGCGGCGGCACGGTCCGCGATGTGCTGCTGGACCGCAACCCTGTCTTCTGGATCGCAGAGCCGATCAACATCGCCGCCGCCCTTCTGGCTGCAGCCCTCGCCTTTCTGATCGCCCCGCAATTGGAAAGCCGGATCAAGGTCATCCGCTGGCTGGACGCCGTGGCCCTGTCAGTGGCCGTGGTCGCAGGCGTTTCGGCCGCGATCGAGATGGGCGCAAGCCCGATGATCATCACTATCATGGGCATTGTAACTGGCACCGCAGGGGGCCTCATGCGCGATGTGGTCTGCAACGACGTGCCGCTGGTCCTGCGCCATGGCGAGCTTTACGTGACCGCAGCCTTCGCAGGGTCCCTGACCTCAGCGATAGTGGCGCAGGTCTTTCCCGACCCGATGGTCTACCTGCTGGCAGGCGCACTGGCCTGTTTCATCTTGCGCGCAGGTAGCCTGCTGTTCGGTTGGGCCCTGCCCAACTACCGGCATAACCCCCCGCAAAGCTGACACGATTTTCGACGAAAATCGTGCACCGGAAAAATCCTTCGGCGAAGGGTTTTCGCCCCCGATCAGCGACGCCAATGGGTGGGAACGATGATCAGTGCCCCGATGGATGAGACGATCGCGTTCACCCCCGGACTGCCAAAGCCGATCCCGAACATGATACGCAGGAAGTAGAACAGAAATGCCCCGCCCACGCAGATGATGATGGACGGGATATAGCCGTTGCGCGTGAACCCCGTCTTTTCGGCCACGTAGCCCACGATCCCAGCGATCACCACGGTGCCAATCAAAACAGGAAACATCGCTTACTCCGACCCAAGAACCTCACCGGTTTCAACAGGCCAGCCGCGCAGGAAAGTGTCAATGTCCTGTGCGCCCTTACCGGCGCGCTGTGCACGGGTGATGCGCACTGCGCCAGTTCCACAGGCGACGACAAGGCCGCCCTCCAGAACCGTTCCCGCAGCCCCCTGCCCGTCCACAACTTCAGCCCCCAGCAGCTTGATCCGCTGGTCTTTATGGGTGGTCCAAGCACCGGGAAAGGTCGCGAGGCCCCGGATCTGGCGGCTGATCTCTACCGCAGGTTTCGACCAGTCAATCGCTGCCTCGGCCTTGTCGATCTTGTGGGCGTAGGTCACGCCTTCCTCGGGCTGAACCTCAGGGGTCAGATCGTCCAACGTGGCCAGCGCGTCCACGATGCACTCCGCCCCCATAACCGACAGGCGGTCATGCAACTGGTCGGTGGTCTCGGTCTCGCCAATCGGGGTTTCGCGGCGCATCAGGACGGGGCCCGTGTCCAGACCGGCCTCCATCTGCATGATGCACACACCCGTGGCAGCATCGCCCGACATGATCGCCCGATGGATCGGCGCGGCCCCCCGCCAGCGCGGCAGGAGCGAGGCGTGAATGTTCAAACAGCCCTTCGCGGGTGCATCCAGCACCGCTTGCGGCAGGATAAGCCCATAGGCCACGACCACTGCGACATCCGCACCCAAAGCGGCGAACGCGGCCTGCTCTTCCGCGCCCTTTAAGCTGACCGGATGGCGCACGGGCAAGCCCAGCGCCTCGGCCCGCGCATGAACCGGCGTCGGGCGATCCTTTTTGCCGCGCCCCGCAGGACGGGGCGGCTGGCAGTAGACGCAAACAACCTCATGTCCCGCCTCGACCAGCGCATCCAGCACCGGAACCGAGAAATCGGGCGTTCCCATAAAGACGACCTTCACTGGAACTTCCTTGATTTGCGGACCAGCATGTCCCGTTTCACCTTGGACAGATGATCGGTGTAGAGCTTGCCGTTCAGATGGTCGATCTGGTGCTGAACGCTGGTTGCCCAGAGGCCGACAAAGTCCCGCTCAACCATCTCACCATTTTCATCCATAAACCGAACCGTCACCGCACGGGGCCGTTCGATCTTGGCCGAAACGCCGGGCAAATGGGGGCTGGCCTCTTCGTGTTCGCGCAGTTTGACCGAGGCGTGCAGGATCTCGGGGTTCGCCATGCGCACCGCCTGACCACGCTCGTCGCTGGCATCCACAACGGCCAGACGCAGCAACACACCGATCTGGTTCGCGCCCAGCCCCACACCGGGCATTGCCTCCATCGTGTCGATCATGTCCTGCCAGATCGCACGGATTTCATCGGTGATCTCTTCCACCGGCGCCGCCACAGTCCGCAGGCGCTTGTCCATATATGGCAGAGTCTTCCGTCTCACGCGCGCGCCCGATCTTTTTTCAGCTTCACCATCTTGCGGGTGATCAACTGCCGCTTCATCGGCCCCAGATAATCGATGAACAGCTTGCCGTTCAGGTGGTCGATCTCATGCTGGACGCAGGTCGCCCAAAGGCCGCCAAAGTCCTGCTCTTGCACGTTGCCATCCAGATCCAGCCAGCGCACGCGCACATCTTTGGGGCGGGTCACCTCAGCGTACTGTTCGGGGATCGACAGGCAGCCTTCCTCATAGACATTGGTGTCATCGGATCCGCCGATCACCTCAGGGTTCACCATGACCATGGGACGAGGCGCCTCACCCTCTTCCTTGACGCAGTCCATCACAATGATCCGGTCCAGCACGCCGATCTGCGGCGCCGCCAGCCCGATACCGGGGGCGTCATACATGGTTTCCAGCATATCGTCGGCCAGCTTGCGCAGGTCGTCCGAGATGTCCGGAACAGCGGTGCATACCTTTTTCAGGCGCGGGTCGGGGTGGATCAGAATGGGGCGTATCATAAATTTTCATCTAGGCGATGCAGGACAAACGCGCAACGCCCCTTGCGCCTGTAAAACACCGCGATAGCCTGCCGGAACGATCATAAAAGGACGCACCCCCATGAATTTTGACGAAATCATCGACCGCGTGGGCACCCATTCCTCGAAATGGGACCAGATGGAGCCCCTCTACGGCGTCTCCCCCAAGGACGGGATTTCCATGTGGGTGGCCGATATGGACTTTCGACCGCCCGCTTGCGTGCAACAAGCGCTAGAGCATATGACCGCCCACGGGGTCTACGGCTATTTCGGCGGCGATCAGGATTACAAAGGCGCGATCCAATGGTGGATGGAAAACCGCCACGGCTGGAAAGTGGACGCCAAAGCGATCACCACTACCCATGGTCTGGTAAACGGCACCGGCCTGTGTGTCGATGCTTTCACCAACCCCGGTGAGGGCGTGGTCCTTTTCACCCCCGTCTACCACGCCTTCGCCCGCACCATCCGCGCCGCAGGCCGCGAGGTGGTCGAATGCCCGCTAGTGATCGAGGACGGCATCTACAAAATGGACTTCGCCGCTTATGACGCCCAGATGACCGGCAACGAAAAGATGGTCATCCTCTGCTCGCCCCACAATCCGGGCGGCCGCGTCTGGACCTTGGATGAACTTAAAGGCGTGGCCGAATTCGCCAAGCGCCACGACCTGATCCTTGTCTCCGATGAGATCCACCACGATTTGGTCATGCCGGGCAACAAACACCACGTCATGGCCGTAGCAGAGCCGGACATTCTGGACCGGCTGGTGATGATGACCGCCACCACCAAGACCTTCAATATCGCTGGCAGCCACACAGGCAATGTCATCATTCCCGATGACGCCCTGCGCGCCAAATTCACCACCCGCCTTGCGGCTCTCGGCATCTCCGGCAACTCCTTCGGTCTGGAAATGACCACCGCTGCCTACAGCCCCGAAGGGGCGCAATGGGTGGACGCACTCACCGAATACCTCGACGGCAACCGCCGCCTGCTGGACACTGCTCTGAACAGCATCCCCGGCGTCACCTCCATGCCGATGCAGTCCACCTATCTGGCGTGGGTCGATTTCTCCGGCACCGGCATGAGCGACAAGGAATACAAAAAGCGCATCGAACAAGACGCCCGCATCGCCGCCAACCATGGCGAGACCTTCGGCAAGGGCGGAGAGACCTTCATGCGTTTCAACTTCGCCACCCCCCGCGCCCGCGTCGCCGAAGCGGCCGAGCGCCTGAAGGCCGCCTTCAGCGACCTGCAATAAAACCCCAAAAGACAGCGCCCCGATCCGGCGCTGTCAAAACAACTTCTTTATTGCTCAAATACTCACAGCAAAAAGCCCTGCCGCCGATCTCCGCGCGCAGGGCTTCTTCTTGATCCAAATACTCATGCAGACCGCGCCACAGGCGCCCCGCCTCACCGCCCGTCAGGCAACAGGGCAATCGGCGCGTCGGGGTCTCGGGCAAAGTCCAGAGGCGCTCGATCGGCGGCCATGGTGTTGCGCTTGAAGTCATAGCAGATCTCGCCCGCCACCTCTTCCGAGGCCACAATCAGCGCCTGCCCCAGATGACGACCGGCATCATAAAGATCCACCAAGCCACGCAATTTGGGCGCATCCTCTGCCGCCACGGAAAAGCCGTTCTGCCAGACGCGCAGCATCTTATAGCTATCCCCATCCGCCTCGACCCGCATCTTGCTGCGGCGGCGTTGGTTGGCGATGACAGCGGCGCGAAGACCTTCTTCGACATCCTTCGGCAGAAACGTAGACATGATACCCTCCATTCACGACCCCAGCATGCCCGAAGATTGGTTTTCGTCAAGTTACCAAAAGGAAACAACTTTTTCTGCATGCGCATCGTAACCTTGTTGCAACGCGCATGCCAAAGTCGGGGTTCCCGACTATTTCAGCGATTCAGCAATCACTGCCGTATAGGGGGTGGTTGCCCGTCCGATCAGGGTCGCCAACTGCGATCCGCTATCAAATAGCGCCCCTTCCGAGGCCCCCACATCAAAGCTGGCCAGCGCAGCGGCGAAGCCTTCGGGGACACCGGCCCCCGCATAAGCTGCTGCCAGATCAGCCTCGGGCAGGTTCACATAAGCGATCTCTTTACCCGCCTGTTTCGAAAGCTCTGCTGCGAATTCGGCAAGAGAATAGCTATCATCTCCGGACAGCTCATAGGTCTTGCCCTCATGCCCGTCCGAGGTCAGCACCGCCACCGCTGCATCTGCAAAATCTGCCCGCGCCGCGGACGAGATTCGCCCCTCGCCAGCCGCACCGATCAGCGCGCCATGCTCCAAAGCAGGGGCAATCCCCATGGCATAGTTCTCGGTGTACCAGCCATTGCGCAGAATCACGTAAGGAATGCCGCTGGCTTTCAACGCCTCTTCGGTCGCCAGATGTTCGGGCGCCAGCGACAGGGGGCTTGTGTCCGCGTGCAGCAGACTGGTGTAGACGATCTGGCCCACGCCAGCCTTTTTCGCCGCCGCAATCACCGCCTTGTGCTGCGCCTCGCGCTGGCCAATCTCGCTGCCGGAAATCAGCAGCAGCTTCTCCACGCCCACCAGCTCATCGGCCAGAGTCTCGGGCTTGTTGTAGTCAAAGGGGCGCAGGGTGACGTCCAGATCGGCAGACTTTGCCGGATCGCGGACCAGCGCCGCAATATGGCCCGCAGGCACTTTGGCCTTCAGCCGTTCAATCACCAGACGGCCCAACTGGCCATTCGCACCGGTTACTGCAATCGTCATTGTCTTGGTCCTTCTCGGTCTCAAATCAGATAGCGCTTACTTAAAATTAGCACTTGCAAAAAAGAAGTACGCACATAAATGTTAGTGCAAGAATTCTGGCAGGAGACACCCATGTCCCTCTCTGACAAGATCCACCAAGGCGCCCTGCGTGGCAATGTCTTGGCCCGTGAATGCCCCAGCCGCGAAGTGCTGCAACATGTCACCAGCCGCTGGGGCGTACTGGTGCTGATCGCCCTGCAAAAAGGCACCCTGCGCTTTGCCGAATTGCGCCGTCTGGTGGGCGGGGTCAGCGACCGGATGCTGGCGCAAACCCTTCAATTGCTTGAAAAAGACGGCTTTGTCCTGCGCACGGACCACCATGAGGTTCCGCCCCGCGTGGACTACAGCCTGACCCCCGCTGGTCTTGAGGTGGCCGAGCGGGTCCGCGTGCTAGTGGACTGGATCGAAGACAACATCTCCGACATCCTGCAAAATCGCCCAGACCAAGCAGCCTGACACAGTCATCTGTGCGAAAATGCAGGGGGCCCGTGCTGCCACACCAGTGGGAACGAATCCCGCAGCGCTCTAGTTTGCCCGATATCTGAGCAAACGAGGATCAAGGCATGGGACTGCTGGTTGACGGAAAATGGCAGGACAAATGGTATGACACCGGCAAAAGCGGTGGCAAATTCCAGCGCGATGAGGCGAAGTTTCGCAATTGGGTCACCGCTGACGGCGCGGCTGGCCCCTCGGGCAAGGGCGGGTTCAAGGCCGAAAGCGGCCGCTACCATCTTTATGTGTCTTACGCCTGCCCTTGGGCGCACCGCGCCCTGATCTTCCGTGCGATCAAGGGGCTGACGGATCACATCAGCATCTCGGTCGTCCATCCCGACATGTTGGGCGAAGGCTGGACCTTCGAGACCGATTTTGACGGTGCCACAGGCGATACCTTGTTCGGTCTTCCTTACATGCGTGAGGTCTACCTAAAGGACACCCCCGACATGACCGGCCGCGTCACGGTGCCCGTGCTGTGGGACAAGGAAACCGGCCAGATCGTCTCGAACGAAAGCTCTGAGATTATCCGCATGTTCAACAGCGCCTTCGACGGGATCACTGGAAACACAGATGAATACTGGCCCGCCGAACTGCGCGACCAGATCGAGGACATCAACGCCCGCGTCTATGACACCGTAAACAACGGCGTCTACAAGGCAGGTTTCGCCACCACTCAGGAAGCCTATGATGAGGCCGTCGGCCCCCTCTTCGACAGTCTGGACTGGATCGAAGGCATCCTCGGCGAAAACCGCTATCTGGCGGGCGATACCCTGACCGAGGCCGACTGGCGCCTCTTCACCACGCTGGTGCGCTTTGACAAGGTCTACCACACGCACTTCAAGTGTAACCGCAAGCAGATCACCGATTACCCGCACATGTGGGCCTATGTCCGTGAGCTTTACCAGCATCCCGCTGTGGCCGAGACCGTGCATTTCGACCACATCACGCAGCACTATTACTTCAGCCATGGCATGATCAATCCGAACCGGATTGTCCCGATCGGCCCCCAGCCCGACTTTTTGATGCCGCACGGGCGCGGTTAAACGGCGCAAAAGGGGTTGCCCTGATCGCTGTGATGGGCAACCTGCGGGGCAACTCCGGAGGAAGCCCCAATGTCCATCGCAAACCCATCCCGCAAGCGCGACCACGGTGGCGGCATCGATGCCGCAGTCGCCCGTTTCGGCGGGACGCGGGATGGCTGGCTGGACCTTTCCACCGGCATCAATCCTGTGCCCTATCCGGTGGGCACCATCAGCGCGGAAGCTTGGGCCGCCCTGCCCGACCGCAACGCCCAAGACGGGTTAGAGGCCGCCGCCCGCGCCTTCTGGAACATTCCCGATGATGTGGCCGTGCTCGCGGCGCCGGGTGCCTCGTCGCTGATCGCCCGCATTCCCGCGCTGGCCCCCAAGGGCCCCGCCAAGATCGCTGGCGTCACCTACAACGAACACGCCGCCGCCTTCCGCGCGGAAGGCTGGGACGTGGCCGAGGATATCACCACCCCCGACGCCATCGTCCGCGTTCACCCCAACAATCCCGATGGCAGCTTTGCCAATGAGACAGACCTCACCGCCCCTCTCACGGTGATTGACGAAAGCTTTTGCGACGTCACCCCCGACCGCAGCCTGATCCATCTCGCACAGCGCCCCAATACGCTGGTGCTGAAATCCTTTGGCAAGTTCTGGGGTCTGGCGGGTCTGCGCATCGGCTTTGCTGTGGGGGATCAGGCCCTGATTGCGCGTCTGTCAGATATGATGGGGCCTTGGGCGGTCTCTGGCCCTGCGTTGCAGGTCGGCACACGCGCCCTGCGCGACCTTTATTGGGCGGATCAAACCCGCGCCCGCTTGACCCAAGACACCGCCCGCATGGATGCCTTGATGCAGGCCAAAGGCGCGGAATTGGTGGGCGGGACGACCCTATTCCGCCTTTACGATGTAGGCGACGCAAGGTCGTGGCAGGACCAGATGGCCAAGGCCCACGTCTGGACCCGCATCTTTCCCTATTCGGACCGCTGGATCAGACTTGGCCTGCCCGCCCCCTCCCGCTGGGACCAGTTCGAGGCCAGCCTATGAGCACGACCCTTATCCTTGCCATGCTGCTGGACGGTATCTTGGGCGAGCCTGACTGGCTGTGGAAACGCCTGCCCCATCCGGCGGTGCTGATGGGTCGCACCGTGGATTGGGCCGACCGGACCTTCAACCACGGGCGGGCGCAGCGGCAAAAGGGCGTGATCGCGCTGGTGATGCTTATCGTCTGCTGGGGCGCTATCGCCATGGGGATCGCCCAACTAGGGATCATCGCGCAGGTTATCTGCGGCGCGATCCTGCTGGCACAGCGGTCTTTGGTGGATCACGTGCGGGCGGTGGCCACAGGCCTGCGCACTTCGGTCGTGCAAGGACGCGCAAAGGTCGCGATGATCGTCGGTCGCGACACTGGGCAGATGGACGGCCCCGCCGTCAGCCGCGCCGCCATCGAATCCGCCGCCGAGAATCTGGGGGATGGCGTCATCGCCCCTGCCTTCTGGTTTCTGGTCGGCGGCCTGCCCGGCATCGTCATCTACAAAATTGTGAACACCGCCGATTCCATGATCGGCCACCGCACTCCGAGACATGAGAAATTCGGCTGGGCCGCAGCACGTCTGGACGATGTGCTGAACTGGATACCGGCCCGCCTGACCGCCATCCTGATCCTGCTGTCCCACGGCAAACCGGCCCTCTGGCGCGGGCTGCCGAAAGAGGCGCGGCAGCACCGATCCCCCAACGCAGGCTGGCCCGAAAGCGCCATGGCCCGCATCCTGAACGTGGCTCTATCCGGCCCCCGCGCCTATCATGGCAAGATGCAGGATTTCCCGTGGGTGCACCCATCTGGCATCCGCTCGCCCGGCCCCGGCGACATCGACCGCGCCTGCGATGCCCTTTGGCGCACATGGATCGGCATGATGGTGCTGGCCGTCCTTCTGCTGCTTGGCTGAGCTTGCCCCTTGCGGGCACCGTGCTAGGGTCCACCGGACATTTCCGAAGACCCGAGGACTTTCATGCGCCCCATTGCCGCCAGCCTTCTGGCCCTGACCACCGCCCTTGCTCTTGGCACCTCTGCGACCGCCCAAAGCTGCGGCGGCAGCTTTGGCAATTTCGTCGGCCAGCTGAAGGCGCAAGCGCAGGCACAGGGCTATCCCGCGACCCTCGTGGACAACTTCTTCGCAGGCACCAGCCAATCGGCAGCGGTGTTGAAGGCCGACCGCGCACAGGGCGTCTTCCAGAAGGACTTTATCGAGTTCTCGCGCATGCTGATCAGCCAGAACCGCATGGACGCAGGCGCGGCCAACTGGCGCAAATACCGCAGCACCTTTGACCGCATCCAGCAGAGCTACGGCGTCAACCCCGGCGTCCTTCTGGCCTTCTGGGCGTTCGAGACCGACTACGGCGGGTTCCAAGGCAACTTTAACACCCGCGATGCGCTGGTCACGCTGGCCCATGATTGCCGCCGCCCGCATCTGTTCCTGCCGCAGGTTTATTCCGCGCTGGAACTCTATGCCCATGGCGACTTTGACCCCCGAAACACCACCGGCGCATGGGCTGGCGAGATCGGCATGGTCCAGATGCTGCCCGGAGACATTCTAGAAAGCGGCGTTGATGGCGACGGCGACGGGCACGTCAGCCTGAAAACCTCGGCCCCTGATGCGCTGATGTCGGGGGGGCATATGCTGTCAAACCTTGGCTGGCGCCCGAACGAGCCGTGGCTGCAAGAGGTCAGCGTTCCCGCCAATCTGGACTGGAGCAAAACCGGTATCCGCACGCGCCTGTCCGCCGCCGAATGGCAGGCGATGGGCGTGCAGCCCCGCAGCGGACAAATGCTGCGCCCTGATCTGCCTGCCTCGGTCATCCTGCCGATGGGACGGAACGGTCCGGCGTTCCTCGCCTACCCCAACTTCCACGTCTATTTCGAATGGAACCAAAGCTTTACCTACGTGCTGACCGCCGCCTATTTCGCCACACGTCTGGAAGGCGCGCCGGTCTATAACGCAGGCAATCCCGAAGCGGGCCTGTCGGGCCCCCAAATCAAGCAACTGCAACAAAAGCTACAACAGCGCGGCTACGACGTGGGCGGCGCGGACGGCATCTTGGGCGAGAAAAGCCGTGAGGCCGTGCAAGACATCCAGCGCGAACTGGGACTGCCCGCCGACGCATGGCCCACACCCGCCCTGCTGAACAGGCTGTAACCATGCAGATCCGCCCCGCAACAGTGGCGGATCTTCCCGCCCTCACCGCCCTTTATGCCCATCTGATCCCCGAAGAGGCGCCTTGCGATCTGACCATCGCCGAGGCGTCCCTGACCCAGCTGATGACATGGGCGGGCAGTGCCATTCTGGTGGCCGATGATGGCGCACGCCTTTTGGCCAGTTGCACGCTGGTCGTCATTCCGAACCTCACGCGCGGCGGCAAACCCTATGGCTTGATCGAGAATGTGGTCACCCACCCAGACGCCCGCCGCACAGGACTGGGACGGCGCATCCTGCACGCCGCTGCAGAGCAAGCATGGGCGGCAGGGTGCTACAAAGTCATGCTGCTGACAGGAGCCGATCGCCCCGACAACCACGCCTTCTACAAAGCCTCGGGGTTTGAACAATCAAAGACCGGCTTCCAGATGCGCCGCCACCCAAAGCGACCTTAGGCCACCATCGCCTCCGCCCGTTTTAGGTCTACGGACACCAACTGACTGACGCCTTGTTCAGCCATCGTCACGCCGAACAGACGGTCCATCCGCGCCATCGTCACCGCATGGTGGGTGATGATCAGGAAGCGGGTGTCGGTGCGGCGGGTCATCTCGTCCAGCAGGTCGCAGAAACGGGTGACGTTCGCATCGTCCAAAGGCGCGTCCACCTCGTCCAGCACACAGATCGGGGCGGGGTTCGCAAGGAACACCGCGAAGATCAGCGCCAGCGCGGTCAGGGTCTGTTCCCCACCCGACAGCAGGCTTAGAACGCTCAGCTTCTTGCCGGGCGGTTGACACATAATCTCAAGGCCCGCATCCAGCGGATCATCGCTTTCCACCATGACCAGCTTGGCCTCGCCCCCGTTGAATAGGTGCGTGAACAGCAGGCTGAAGTTCTCGTTCACCTGATCGAAGGCAGCCAGCAGACGGGCGCGGCCCTCTTTGTTCAGACCGGCAATACCCGTGCGCAGAGCTTTGATCGCCTCTTCCAGATCATGCTTTTCACCGACCAGCGTGTCGTGCTCTTCGGCGACCTCTTTCATGTCCTCTTCAGCACGCAAGTTCACCGCGCCCAAGGCATCGCGCTGGCGGCGCAGACGCAGGACGTCCTCTTCGATCTCTTCCGAGGCAGGCATGTTGGCGGGGTCCGCATCCAGCTGCTCCAGCAACTGATCAGGCGAGACCTCTTGCTCTTCCTCGATCCGGTCCGCGGCGGCGGCAACAGTTTCGCGGGCCGCTTCTACGCGGGCCTCGGCGCGGGCGCGGGATTCGCGGGCCTCACCGGCCTGACGCTCCATGTCGCGCGAAGCAATGTCGGCAGCACGCAGCGCATTTTCAGCCGCCGCCAAAGCATCGCCAGCAGCGGCGCGACGGGCCTCGGCATCTTCGATACTGTGACCCAGTTCCTCGCGCTTGATCGCCAGTTCTTCGGGTGCGGCGCTGGCCTCTTCCAATTCGTATTCGGTGTCTTCCTTACGGATTGCCAATTCCTCGGCCCGCTGGGTGGCGGTCTCAAGACGGTGACGCCAGCCCGAGAGTTCCTGTTTCACCTGCTGCGAGCGTTTGGTCCGCGCCTCCCCCTCGCGCTTGATCGAATCCCACATGGACCGCTTGGTCATCATGGTCATCCGCGCCGCCTCAACCGTCATCTTCAGATCTTCGATCTCGGCGCGGGCGGCATCCAGATCGCCCAGTTCCTCGGCAGAGGCCTCGGCCTCGGACAGTTGTTCACGGGCGGCCATCGCGTCATCGGCGTGACGGCGCACAGACAAGCCTAGGGTCTCCAGTTTGCCCTCGGCCAGATTGCGCTCGGCCTCTAGACGGGACAGACGGCGGCCCGCTTCGGCAACCTGCTGGTCGGCCTGACGGCGGGCATCGCGGGCGGCGGCATCGGCGCGGGCCAGATCGGCCAGTTCCGCGTTAATCTCTTCGTGCTGATACCGCGCCTCTTCGGCACGGCCTTCCGCATCATCCAATTCGGACCGCAAACGTTCCAGCTTGTTCAACTGCTCCAGACGCAAGGCCGCCGCGCTGGGGGCATCCTCGCCCCGCGCTTGCAAACCGTCCCAGCGCCACAGATCGCCCTCGGCGGTGACCAGACGCTGACCGGGGGCCAGCACCGAATGCAAACGCGCACCCTCCGCAGCCGAGACCACACCGATCTGGCTCAGACGGCGGGTCAGCACCGCGGGGGCCTTGACCACTTCGGTCAGGGGCATGACGCCCGAAGGCAGGGCCTGAGGCACCGCGTAATCGGGCAGACGCACCCAGCCGGACGCGCCCCCATCCACCGCAGGCTGACGCAGGTCATCGGCCAATGCCGCGCCAAGTGCCTTTTCATAACCGGGGTGCACCTGAAGCTGATCCAGCAGCGGCGCACTATCGCTTTCATCGCGGGCCACCAGTTTGGTCAAAGCGCCCACCTCAGCCCGCAGGGTGCTGGCCGAACCTTCGGCCTCTGCCCGGGCCGAGCGTGCCGCCGTTTCCCGATCCTGCATCGCCGCGCGGGCGCTTTCCGCATCAGAGAGGGCAATCTCTGCCGCCTCGGACTGTGCCTGCGCGATGGCTTCTTCTTCTTCGGCCTGCGCATAGCCAGCGCGGGCTTCTTCCAGCGCGGCTTTGGCTTCGGCCACGGCCTGACGGGCGCGTTCGCCCTCGGCCTCGGCCTTTTCCAGCGTCCGGCGCGTGTCAGACAGCAGACGCTGCACCGACTGGTGACGGGCCGACAGACGCGCCACGTCTTCCTGACGCTCGCTCAGATCGGCTTCGCGTTCAGCCAAGATGTCTGCCGCCTCGCGGGCCTGATCACTGGAAAGCTCCAGCTTTTCATCATGGCCTTCGCTGGCCTTGGCCAACTCGCGCTCTTCCCATTCCAGCCGTTCGATGGTCTCGCCCGCATCGCGGTTCAGACCAGCCTCACGGTCAATATCCTTGGCCAGTTGCGTGATCCGCGCCTGCAAGGTCCGGATGCGTTCTTCGGCCTGCTTCTCCTGATCGCTCAGGGCATCGCGGGTCACAGTCAGACGCTGCAAAATCGCGCTGGCTACGGCCTCTTCCTCACGCAGAGGGGGCAACATAGCCTCGGCCTCTTCGCGGCCCGCATTCGCTTTGCGCACCTCTGCTTCGGCCTGCGACGCGGTCAGGCTGGCCTGACGCAGCGCCTCTTCGGCCCGCGCCCGCGCCTCGTCGGCCTCGCGCCAGCGACGGTACAACAGCAGCCCCTCGGCCCGCCGCAGTTCCTCGCCGATCTGGCGATAGCGCTGCGCCTGCTTGGCCTGACGCTGCAACTGCCCCAACTGGTTCGCCAGCTGGTCGATCACGTCATCCACGCGCTCAAGGTTACCCTCGGCTGCCTTCAGCTTCAATTCTGCCTCATGGCGCCGCTGATAGAGGCCGGAAATCCCCGCCGCCTCTTCCAGAATGCGCCGCCGCGCCTTGGGCTTGGCGTTGATCAGCTCTGAGATCTGCCCCTGCCGCACCAGCGCCGGTGAATGCGCGCCAGTCGAGGCATCTGCGAACAGCATCTGAATATCGCGCGCCCGCACGTCCTTGCCGTTGGCCTTATAGGCGCTGCCCACGTCGCGGGTGATCCGGCGGACAATCTCGACCCCGTCGGTCTCATTGAACCCCTGCGGCGCCAAACGATCACTGTTGTCCAGCAGCAGCGACACCTCGGCAAAGTTCTTGGCCGGACGGCTAGAGGCACCCGCGAAAATCACGTCCTCCATCCCGCCGCCGCGCATGGCAGTGGGGCGGTTTTCGCCCATCACCCAGCGCAGCGCCTCAAGAAGGTTTGACTTGCCACAGCCGTTCGGACCCACCACACCTGTGAGACCATCATTGATGATCAGATCGGTCGGATCGACAAAGCTTTTAAAGCCTTGGAGTCGCAATTTGGTAAACTTCAGGGGCATGTCGTTCCCGTTCGAGTCGGTGAGCGCCTATTTTGCAGGCTGAAAAACCACTGAGTCAACGTCAGGACCGCACGATATATTGTAAGTTGCGATATTATCCACAAGATATTGCGCGAGTAGGAGGTAGCCCAATGGGAATTACAGTGATTGAAGGAGATCCCACGTCCCCCGAGGCAACACGGTTGCTCAAGGCCAGCCACGCATTGATGCAAAGCCTTTTTCCTGCGGAAAGTAACCATTACCTATCCATCGATGCCCTGCGGGCCAACAACATCCACTTCTTTGAGGTGCAGGTCGATGGCGCGACCATGGGCTGCGGCGCCCTTGCGATAAAGACCGGCTATGGCGAGATCAAATCAATGTTCGTTGACCCAGAGGCCCGCGGTTTGGGGCTAGCCGACGCGGTGCTGCGCCGCATCGAATCTGTCGCGCTGGATCAGGGCCTGCCGATTCTAAAGCTGGAAACCGGCAATGTGCTGTATGCCGCGCACAAGGTTTACGCCCGCCACGGCTATCTGTTCTGCGGCCCGTTCGGCAGTTACAAAGAACATCCCGACAGTCTTTTCATGGAAAAACGTCTGTCCTGACAGGGCCTTAACCCCACTCGTTTGGGGTGCGACATCTCATCCCTTCACATTCCATTTTTCGAATACCATTATATTCTTAAATCGGAATGTAACAGGAGGCAGTCATGTCCGCACACGCATCAAGACCCGCAGACACCTACGTCCCGACCTACTTCCTCAGCTCTGTCGGAGCCGGTGGCTTGGCCGTGACCTTCTTTATGTACCTCATGTTCTGGGTACCCCACCCCGGCAAGCCCGTACCCGTGTTCGAGGACATCAGCGCCGCCTTCGCCACCGGCACCCCCGCCCTGCAAGGGGCGATCATTGTCGCAGCGCTTGGCATCGCGGTCTTTGCCTTCATGAACATCAAGGGCCTGATCTGGAACCTTGGCCAGCTGTCGCAGTTCGCTAAGACCGAACGCTACACTGCCCTGCGCAACTCGAATGCCGAAAGCACTCTGCTGGCCGCCCCGCTGGCCGTCGCCATGAGCATCAACGCCAGCTTCATCGTCGGCCTTGTCTTTGTTCCGCAACTCTGGAGCATCGTTGAATACCTCTTCCCCGCCGCGCTGGTGGCCTTCGCACTGACCGGCATCTGGGCCCTTAGCCTGATCGGCAGCTTTCTTGGCCGCGTGCTGTCCAAGGGCGGCGTGTTTGATGTGACCGCCCACAACTCGTTCGCGCAGATGCTGCCTGCCTTTGCGCTGGCGATGGTCGCTGTCGGCCTCTCGGCCCCCGCTGCGATGTCCGGCAATACCGCCACCGTTGGCACGGCGTTGGTCCTGTCCACTCTCTTCGGGGTGGCCGCAACGATCTATGCCGCCGTGGCTGTCTTCACCGCCTTCAACTCGATGCTACACTATGGCACCGCGAAAGAGGCTGGCCCGACCCTGCTCATCATCGTTCCGCTGATGACCGTGCTTGGCATTATGCTGGTCCGCCAGAACCACGGCCTGCACACCACGTTCGAGGTCCACACCACCGCCGGCGAAACCATGGTCCTACTGGCCCGCCTGCTGGCCGTACAACTGGCCTTCCTTGGTCTTGGTCTGGCAGTGCTGCGCCGTCAGGGCTACTTCAAAGAGTTCGTCATGGGTCCGAAAACCTCGGCTGGCAGCTACGCGCTGGTCTGCCCCGGTGTTGCCCTGAGCGTCATGCTGCACTTCTTCATCAACAAGGGCCTCGTGGCTGCCGGAGTGATCGCCAAGTACGACGTGACCTACTGGGGCCTGACCGCCATCGCCCTGATCGCACAGTTCGCCATGGTGGCACTGGTCTTCCGCCTGAACCGACAGCACTTCAGCCGCCATGCACCGGCTGCGGTACCGGCAGAATAACCACCACTCATTTCCGTCCCTGGAAACAGACCTAAGGCGCCCTTCGGGGCGCCTCTTTTTTCGCCATTGAAGGAACGCCTTTCGCGGTCATATAATCTAACCAATTGCGAATAGGACGACCCATGCCGTTTCAAAAAGTCGAACCCGAAAAGCTGTCGACCTCCGTGGTCCGCCAGATCGAGCAACTTATCCTGCGTGGCGTCCTGCGTCCGGGGGAACGGCTGCCGTCCGAACGGGAACTGTCTGACCGGCTTGGCGTCTCGCGCCCGTCGCTGCGCGAAGCGGTGGCCGAGTTGCAAAAGAACGGCCTTCTGGAAACACGCGCGGGTTCGGGGATCTTCGTCGCTGAGGTGCTGGGAAATGCCTTCTCGCCCGCGCTGATCCGGCTGTTCGCGGCTCATGAAGAGGCGGTCTTTGACTACATCGCCTTCCGCCGCGACATCGAAGGGCTGGCCGCCGACCGCGCCTGCCGTCTGGCCTCGGACACCGATTTGCAAGTGATTGATGCTGTCTTCAAACGGATGGAGGCCGCCCACCCGAAGCGTAACCCCGCCGAAGAAGCCGCCATCGACGCCGACTTCCACATGGCCATCATCGAGGCCAGCCACAACGTGATCATGCTGCATATGCTGCGGTCCATGTTCGATCTGCTGCGCGAAGGGGTGTTCTATAACCGGAACGTCATGTTCAAACAGCGCACCACCCGCGATGACCTGCTGGCCCAACACCGCGCCATCAACGAGGCCCTACAGGCCCGCGACCCCGAGGCCGCCCGCGCCGCTGTCAGCGCCCATCTGGACTATGTGGAAAGCGCCCTACGGGACGAACAGCGTGCCCTGCGCAACGAAGACATCGCCCGTCGCCGGTTCGAGCACGAGACCAAGCGTTAACCTTTATGGAACAGCGTCGAGAGGTAGAGGCCTGCGATCACCATGTTGCCCAAGGCCAGTCGCAGCATGTTCACACCTACGATCGCTTGATGCCATTCGTAGACCGCAAGGCCCGCCAGCACCGTCATCATAATGATATTGATCAGCGCAATCCGCAGACGCAGGGGCGATGGCTCAATATTGGCGAAGGCCAGCATCAGCGCGGCCCATCCCCAACACACCAATCCGATCCGTTGCTGTAGGAAAACCGCGACGTCCGTCACCTCAATTCCGGTGCGATCCAGATAGGTCGCCGGAATGAAAACCATCACCAAGCCGATCAAGCACAAGAAGGCCGCAGTGAATGCAGAGGCGAAACGAAAACTCATTCTGATAGCTATCCAAGAGATGTGGTCGCATGATTTGCACGGCGCCCTTCGATCATTTTCTCAGGAAATCCGCAATCCGGCGAATGCACAAGTTAGGAATTGCGAAGTTGCATAAAGAAAAGCCCGAGGCGCTTTCACGCCTCGGGCTCTGCATATTCCCTGTGTGGACCTTTGGCCCTTAGTGCAGCTTTGCCTTCACTTCGTTGATCGAAGCGTCAATCAGAGCGCCCGACTTTTCAGCAGTCATCTGCTTGGCAAGGATGTCCTGCGCAGCGCCGATGGCGGCGGTGATTGCAGTGTCGCGCACTTCGCGAACAGCGGAAGCCTCTGCCGATGCGATCTGCTCTTCAGCAGCTTGCAGACGGCGTGCGATCGACTTTTTCAGGTCGCTCTTGGCTTGCTCGGCGGCAGCTTCGGCTTCTGCTTTCGCAGCGGCAACGATGCTGTCAGCCTGCTGCTGAACTTCTTTGTGCTTACGCTCGTAGCTGGCCAGCAGGCTCTGAGCCTCTTCGCGCAGCTTGCGTGCTTCGTTCAGCTCTTCCTGGATACCTTCGGCACGCTTGTCCAGCATGCCACCCAGAACGCCGGGGACCTTGAAGTAAACCAGGACGCCCAGGAACACCAAGAAGGCGATCAGAACAACAAAGTTCGTGTTGTGCAGCGAGAAGAACGGCCCCGATGCGGCCATTGCCGGCGATGCGGCCAGAGCGGCGGCGAGGATGATCAGACTACGCATGATTTATCCTTTCATCCGGGCGTTCACAGCTGCCGAAACCGAGCGACCATCTGCGTCGCCACCCAGAGCTGCAACCAGCTCTTTCGCGGTCTCTTTTGCCACTTCGGCTGCGGCTTCGGCGGCACCGGCGCGGATGTCGGCGATTGCCTTTTCCGAACCAGCCGTCTTGGCTGCGATTTCTGCGTCGGCTTTTTCCAGAGCAGCATCAAGGTCGCCCTTGATTGCGGCACGGGTCTCGTCGACGATGCGGTTCGCCTCTGCGCGCGCGTCTGCCAGAGCCTTTTCATAAGCGGCTTCGGCTTCCTTCGCCTTGAGCTTCAGCTCTTCGGCAGCGGCGATATCATTCGTAATGGTTCCCTGACGCTCGGCCAGAACGGCTGCGATACGCGGCAGAGCCACGCGCGACAGGATCAGGTAGGTCGCGACCAGCGCGACAACGAGCCAGAAGATCTGGTTCGGAAAGGTCTCGACAGCAAGCTGCGGCATCCCTGCCGACTCAGCTGCGGCGTGACCTGCTGCAACGGCGTCTGCGCCATGCGATTCAGTTGCCATGTTATGCGTCCTCCGTGGCCCCGTCCTTGGTACGGACCCGAAGGCCCGATGTTACCGGGCGAGCGTCGCTATGACTCTCGCCCGGCCGTAAGGAATGAACCCGTAGATTAGACGGCGAACATCAGCAGCAGAGCAACCAG
The DNA here is from genome assembly GCF_003003355.1 of Donghicola tyrosinivorans. Classification (GTDB taxonomy): domain Bacteria; phylum Pseudomonadota; class Alphaproteobacteria; order Rhodobacterales; family Rhodobacteraceae; genus Donghicola; species Donghicola tyrosinivorans. The sequence continues at coordinate 100,722 of NZ_PVTQ01000009.1, read as the reverse complement.
GAACGAGAAGATGCCCAGTGCTTCTGCGAACGCGATACCGATGAACAGGGTCGCGGTTTGGCCGCCAGCGGCCGAAGGGTTGCGCAGTGCGCCAGCCAGGAAGTTACCGGCGACGTTGCCCACACCGATAGCTGCCAGACCCATACCGAATGCCGACAGGCCGGCACCGATGAATTTACCCATTTCTGCGATCGAGCCTTCCATAACATTTCTCCTTACGTTGGAATGGCGATAATTCAGTCCTGTCTGCGGGTCCGAGCCTTAGTGGCTCGGGTGCAGCGCGTCCTTCAGGTAGACGCAAGTCAGGATGGTGAATACGTAGGCCTGGATGAATGCAACAAGCATTTCGAGGCCGTACATAGCGGTGATGCCCAGGATGGCCAGCGGCGACAGAGCGACCAGACCGGCGAAGGCAGCGAACACTTTGATCACGGCGTGACCGGCGGTGATGTTACCGGCAAGACGGATCGAGTGGCTGACAGGGCGAACAAAGTACGAGATCACTTCGATCACGGCCAGAACGGGACGGATGGCGAGAGGCGCCGACGTCACCCAGAACAGGCCCAGGAAGTGGCTGCCGTGCTTGACGAAACCGATGATCGTCACGGCAAAGAATACTGCGAATGCCAGGATCGCGGTGGTGGCGATCTGCGCGGTGTTCGCGAAGCTGGTGGGGATCAGACCAAGGAAGTTGTTCATCAGGATGAACATGAACAGGGTCATGATGTAGGGGAAGTAGACGATGGCGTCCTTGCCGGTCACGTCTTCAATCATCTTGTAGACAAAACCGTAGGCCAGTTCGCCAACCGACTGCCCGCGCGAGGGGATGACTGCGCGGCCGCGGGTGGCCAGAACCATAACAGCGAAGACTGCCAGAACGGTCAGTGCCAGCCACAGGGTGGCGTTGGTAATGCTGTACCAGTGTACGTCACCGCCGCCAAACAGCGGCTGGACCTTGAACTGATCCATCGGGTGGAAAACCAGGCCAGTACCTTCGGCTGCGTGTTCGGCCGCTGCTGCGTGTGCATTATCCGCCACTGTTACGTCCCTCATCATCCTGCGCGGCCGTCGCCGCCTGTTTCTCTTGGATCTCAGTCACCGAACGGAGCATTGTCTTCACGCCCGCGATGAAACCCAGCAATGTAAAAATCAACATTAGAAACGGGGTGGTGCCAAAAACAGCGTCCAGTCCGTATCCCATGCCGAAGCCGATCAGCAGACCGGCCACAAGTTCTGTCACCATCCGCCAGGCGACCTGTGCCTGACTATAGTGCTCGTCGGCCCGCGGTTCCGGCTCGGCGGCGGCTTTCTTGGCCGCGTCGATCCGTGCCTCGAGCTCCGCGAGGCGCTCTTTTTCGGCTGGATCAATCATCCGTGTCGTCCCTTGGGCAGTTGGGGGTTGAATAGGTGTCACGGCCCCGTGAGTCAAGCGGCACAATGTCCACCTTAAGTCATTGAAAAATAACAGATCGGATTCTGTTAGCGCCGCAGCCAAGGGGCGAAATATGCCACCAAAGGGCAGGATTCCTTATTCAACCAAACGGTTGACGTTTGTTTTTCCCTGCCCCATTGCGCTGTATATGGAGAACAAACTCGACCTCGTCTTTGCCGCTCTGGCCGATCCTACCCGCCGCGCGATCCTGTCGATGCTGCTTGAGGATGATATGGCCGTCACCGATGTGGCCGACCCGTTCGAGATGTCTCTGGCCGCTATTTCCAAACACCTGATGATCCTCGCGAATGCGGGGCTGATCTCTCAGGAGAAACGCGGGCGGGTGAAATGGTGTAAGCTAGAGCCCAACGCCCTGCGCGATGCCAGCATCTGGATGCAGAGCTTTGGCCAGTTCGAAGCCGTCAATCTGGACGCCTTCGAACGTTTCCTAGAGACCGAGCTTAGCGCCAGTCCTTCGCCTGAAGCTTCAGATACTTGAGGAAGGTCTGAACCTTCGGCGTCCGGTGAAGGTCCACGTGGGTCACGATCCAGATGTTGGATGACCAATCGTCCTTGGGATCGCACACCTTCACCACATTCGGGTTCTGCTGCCATTCCCAATAGGCCATGAAGCCGATACCGGCCCCGTCCAGAATGGCCTGCTCATTGGCCCGCGGGTCTTCGCTGCGGAAGGTGACGTTGTTGCGCGGGATGTTATCGCGCATCCAGCGATAGAATGGCGCACGGCTGTCGATGTCATCCTGCCCCACAAAACGATGGTTCACATAGTCCGCCTCATCCTTGGGCATGCCGTGCTTTTCAACATAGCTCTTGGCAGCGAACAGCGTGACCTGCTGGCGAAAGAACGGCTGCACCACGTTGTCGGGCTGTTCCGGCGGCGAGCCTGCGCGGATCGCCACATGGGCCTCGCCATATTCCAGACGGAACAGACGCTCACCGGTCAGAAAGCGCACGATCACATCTGGATGCTCTTCCTGAAATCCCTTCAACACGGGCACGATCAGCGGCGACAGCTGCACAAGCGAGGTCACGATCAACTCGCCCCCGACACCGGCGCCCTGCCCCTTGATGCGGCCCTTTAGCTGGCTGAACTGGTCATCGGTGGTCTGGGCCACGCGAAACAGATCCTCACCGGCCTCGGTCGGCGTATAGCCTCGCGCGTGCCGCTGGAACAGCTTGACCCCCAAACGCCCTTCTAGCGCGTCGATGTGGCGGATAACCGTCGCGTGATGCACGCCCAGTATATCTGCCGCCCCCGACACGGTTCCCATTTTCGCAACCTGATAGGCGGTACGAATCTCGTCCCAATTGTCCATTGCTCGTTCCCCAGTCCCGCTCACTCGTTATTATTTATGTGCGCCTACTCACACTCTATCACATATTTCACGCAATTGAGTTCGAAAATGCAATGTTCAAATGATGGTGCAGAAAGAACACATCCCCCTCCCTCCTCACTTGTAAGTTTAAGAGGTCCACTATGGCGAATTCTGTACTCCGCATTGACTCTTCGGTCCGCACTGAAGGCTCGATCTCCCGCGATCTGACCACCCGCATCATCGAACGTCTGGGCGCAGACACGGTCACCACCCGCGATCTGGCGGGCCTGACCCTGATCGACGAAGCATGGGTCGGCGCGAACTTTACCCCCGCGGATCAACGCACCGAAGCCCAGAAGGAAACGCTGGCTCTGTCCGACGCAATGATCGCTGAATTGCAAGCCGCCGACACGCTGGTCATCGGCCTGCCGATCTACAACTTTGGCGTCCCTGCCCGTCTGAAGGCATGGATCGATCTGGTCGCCCGCGCAGGCGTCACCTTCCGCTACACCGAAGCTGGCCCCGAAGGTCTGCTGACTGGCAAGCGCGCCATCATCGCTGTGGCTTCGGGCGGTGTGCCCGCAGGCTCACCCGTGGATTTCGCCAGCACCTACCTCAAGCAGGTTCTCAGCTTTATCGGCATCACCGACGTGACCATCGTGGCCGCAGACCAGTTGGCGGTAGACGCGGACGGCTCGGTCAAAAAAGCCTATGACGCGGTCGCACAGATCGCCGCCTAACCGGCTGGCCCCGCCTCCCTCTGCGCGGCCCTGTATATAATGTGCAAAGGCGTGCCCTGAACGGGGTGCGCCTTTGTTGACTCTGGCAGGCAATTCAGGCATAGCCCGCTGGAATCTCCGGAAGCGTGAAAACTTCCGGTCCCATGGCTTTTGCCGGGATCGCCCTCCATCAGCGCGTTGCGCCCATGGGGGCGCTTGGCGTATGTCGCTGCGTCGCCTACATGGGTGGCATAACTTTAACGGTCTTTGAAAGGGCTTGGCATGTTCGAAAATCTCTCTGAACGCCTTGGCGGTGTCTTTGACCGGCTGACCAAAGCGGGCGCACTCAGCGAAGACGATGTGAAAACCGCCCTGCGCGAAGTCCGCACTGCCCTGCTTGAGGCAGACGTTTCGCTTCCGGTCGCCCGCGATTTCATCAAAGCGGTCCAGAAGAAAGCCACCGGCGCCGCAGTTACCAAATCCATTACTCCCGGCCAGCAGGTCGTCAAAATCGTTCACGATGAACTGGTCGAGTTTCTGGCCGGCGAAGGCGAACCCGGCAAGCTGAAGGTCGACAACCCGCCCGCCCCGATCCTGATGGTCGGTCTGCAGGGCTCGGGTAAGACCACCACCACCGCCAAACTGGCCAAGCGTCTGAAAGACCGCGAAGGCAAGCGCGTGCTGATGGCCTCGCTGGACGTCAACCGTCCCGCGGCGATGGAGCAGCTGGCCATTCTGGGTCAGCAGATCGGCGTGGACACCCTGCCGATCGTCAAAGGCGAAGACCCCGTCACCATCGCCAAGCGCGCCAAGACACAGGCGTCGCTGGGTGGCTATGACGTCTACATGCTGGACACCGCAGGCCGTCTGCACATCGATCAGGAACTGATCGCGCAGGCCGCCGCTGTCCGCGACGTGGCAAATCCCCGCGAAACCCTGCTGGTGGTCGATGGCCTGACCGGTCAGGACGCGGTGAACGTTGCAACCGAATTCGACGACAAGATCGGCGTCTCGGGCGTTGTCCTGACCCGTATGGACGGTGACGGTCGCGGCGGTGCGGCTCTTTCCATGCGCGCTGTCACCGGCAAGCCTATCAAATTCGTCGGCCTCGGCGAAAAGATGGACGCTCTGGAAGAATTCCACCCCGAGCGTGTGGCCGGCCGTATCCTCGGCATGGGCGACATCGTTTCGCTGGTTGAAAAGGCCCAGCAGACCCTAGAGGCCGAACAGGCCGAGCGCATGATGAAGCGCATGATGAAGGGTCAGTTCAACATGAACGACCTGAAGGGCCAGCTGGAACAGATGCTGAAAATGGGCGGCATGCAGGGCATGATGTCGATGATGCCGGGCATGGCCAAGATGGCCAAGCAGGCCGAGGCCGCTGGCATGGACGACAAAGTCATCCGCCGCCAGATCGCCCTGATCGACTCGATGACCAAGAAAGAGCGTGCGAACCCCGCCCTGCTGCAAGCCAGCCGCAAAAAGCGGATCGCTGCCGGTGCAGGTCAGGACGTTTCCGATCTGAACAAGTTGCTGAAAATGCACCGCCAGATGGCGGACATGATGAAAAAGATCAGCCAGAAGGGCGGCAAGGGTATGCTCAAGCAGGCTATTCAGGCCATGCGCGGCAAGGACATGCCCGGCATGGGCGCGGACGGCCAGATCGACCCCAGCCAGATCGACACCCGCCAGCTGGAAAGCACGGCCCGCAAACTGGGCATGGGCGGTCTGGGTGGCATGGGCGGCGGTATGCCCGGCCTTGGCGGTCTGCCCAACATGTTCGGCAAGAAGAAGTAATGACCAAAGCACCCATCATAAAGACCGAGCGTTTGACGCTGCGGGGGTTCGAGCTCGGGGATTTCCCCGTGTTCTCGGCCTTCTATGCGTCCGAGCGTTCAAAGTTTTGTGGTGGGCCTGCGCATCCCGAATCCAGTTGGCGCATGCTGGCCTGTGAGATCGGGCATTGGCAGTTGCGCGGTTATGGCCGTTGGGCTGTGACCCTGTCGGACACCGGCGAATTGATCGGCAACGTCGGCCTTTGGAACCCCGAAGGCTGGCCCGAACCCGAAATCGGCTGGGACATCTATGAAGGCTATGACGGCAAAGGCTACGCGACCGAGGCCGCCATCGCCGCCCGCACCTACGCCTATGAAACCTTGGGCTGGGGCACTGTTGTCAGCCTGATCATGCCCCCTAATGACGCCAGCAAGGCCGTCGCCCGTAAGATGGGCGCGCGCTTTGAAAGCATGTTCAACCATGTCCGCTACGGGCAGGAAGAAATCTGGCGTCACCTCTCGGCAGCCGACCTGATGGACGGCGGTATGGAGGCCTACGCATGAGCGACTTCGTCCCCACCAAGATCCCCGAGATCCGCACCAAGCGTCTGGTTCTACGCGGCCCCGAGCCACAGGATTACCCCGACTTCAAGGCCACGTTCTCCAGCTACCGTTCGCGCTTTATGGGCGGGCCGCTGAACACCTATGAGGCGTGGATGCTTTACGCCGCCGAAATCGGCCATTGGCAGATCCGCGGCTACGGCATGTGGATGATCCACGATTCCGAAACCGATGAGACCTACGGCATGGCCGGCGGCTGGAAACCCGCAGGCTGGCCCGAAGCCGAGATCGCATGGATCATCTGGCCCCGCGTGGCCGGTCGCGGCATCGCCCTTGAGGCCGCCGACGCCGTGCGCCGCTATTTCTACTATAAGCGCGGGTGGGAAACCGCCGTCAGCTATCTGGACCCCAAGAACCTCGATTCCATCCGCCTTGCCGAACGGCTTGGCTGCAAAAAGGATCATGAGGCACCGTCCGTCGATGGCAACGATGTGGTCTACCGCCACCCCTCGCCCGAGAAATGCCGCTCCAGCCAGATCGCCGACGCGATCGCGCAGGAAATCGGCTTTTACCAGAACCCCAATTTCAAACCCGAAGGATGGGCCCTTGACTGATCCTGTGAGCCGCGCCGCCAACGTGCTGAAAGAGCATCGTGAAAGCATCGACCGTCTGGATGCGATCCTCGTCTATACCTTGGGCGAGCGGTTCAAGCACACGCAGGCTGTGGGCAAGCTGAAGGCCGAACACGACCTTCCCCCCTCGGACCCCGCGCGCGAAGAAAAGCAAATCGCGCGCCTCGAAGACCTTGCGATTCAGGCCGATCTGGACCCCGAATTCGCCAAGAAATTCCTGAACTTCATCATTCAGGAAGTGATCAAGCATCACGAAGCAAAACAGAAGGACGCGTAAGACGCGGCCCACTCTGGAAAAACCAAGAAAACCCTCGAAGGAGACACTCCAATGTCCATGAAAATCCGTCTGGCCCGTGGTGGCAGCAAAAAACGCCCCCACTACGCAATCGTTGCAACCGACTCGCGCATGCCCCGCGACGGCCGCTTCATCGAGAAGCTGGGCACCTACAACCCCCTGCTGGCAAAAGACGACGAGCGTCGCGTTGTTCTGGACATCGAACGCGTCCAGTACTGGATGGGTCACGGCGCACAGCCGACCGACCGCGTAGCACGCTTCCTGGAAAACGCTGGCGTTGTTGAGAAAAAAGTTCGCAACAACCCCAAGAAAGCCGTTCCCGGCAAGAAAGCTCAAGAGCGCGCTGAAGAGAAGGCTGAAAAGGCCGCAGCGGCAGCTGAAGCAGCAGAAGAATAAGCACTTCTGCCATGACAGGGTTTTCGGACAGTTTTCTGGACGAGCTCGACCGGCTCATGCGGTGGCGGCGCGACGTGCGCCACTTCCGCACCGATCCGGTCGAGGAACCCCTGTTGTCGGACCTGCTTGCCACGTTTGCTCTGGCCCCGTCTGTGGGCCTGTCCGAACCTTGGCGCCTAGTGCGCGTGACCAGCGCCGCGGCCCGTGCTGCGGCGCTGTCGAATTTCCAGACCGCCAACGCCGAAGCGCTTGAGGGCTATTCGGGCGAGGCGGCGAAAATCTATGCCGGTCTCAAGCTGTCCGGCATGCAAGAGGCCCCCGTGCATCTGGCTGTCTTCTGTGACGAAACCACGATCAAGGGCAAAGGCCTTGGCGCAGGCACCATGCCCGAAATGCGCCGTTATTCTGTCGTCTCGGCCATCATGCAGTTCTGGCTGGCCGCGCGGGCCCACGGGCTTGGACTTGGCTGGGTCTCCATTCTGGACCCCGACCAGCTATGCCGTGATCTGGACGTCTCACCGGATTGGCGTCTGGTGGCCTACCTCTGTATCGGCTATCCCGAACAAGAGGACGACACCCCCGAACTCCAGCGCAAAGGATGGGAGGTCCGCACCGTCCCACCCGTCGAAACCCGCTGAAAGGCTTTCCTGATGTTCGGGCTGATCCGCCTTCCGTTCCTTCTGGCCATCGTCTTCTTTGCCGGTGTCATGTACGAACGGTCGGAAAAGAATAAACTCTGCGATGAAATCGGCGGCGAAAGCCGCAACGGACTATGTGTGATGAGGGCCGTGAAATGACCGAAGACCGCGTCTGTGTAGGAGCCATCGGCGGAGCCTACGGCGTCAAAGGCGAAGTGCGCCTGAAAAGCTACTGCGCCAACCCCGAAGATATCGCGATGTACGCCCCCCTCACCTCCGAGGACGGCAGCCGCAGCTTTGAGGTGACCATCAGCCGCCAGATCAGCAACGGTCTGGCCGCGCGCCTGTCGGGCGTGGACACCAAGGAACAAGGCGACGCCCTGCGCGGCCTGCGCCTATACGCCCTGCGCAGCCAGCTGCCCGCCACCGATGAGGATGAATTCTACTACGCCGACCTCATCGGACTGACCGTGCTGGACACCGGCGGCAATGCGCTTGGCACCATCAAGGCGGTGCAGAACCACGGCGCCTCGGACCTGCTGGAGATATTCGGCCCCGGCATGAAGACCACCGTCCTTCTGCCCTTCACCAAAGAGGTCGTGCCCACCGTGGATATCGCCGGTGGCCGCGTGATCGCCGATCCCCCCGAAGGACTGTTTGAATAACCCATGACCGACACGCCCAAACGCTCGCACGGGCGCAAGGCGGTCAAGCTGACCGTCCAGCCCCGTGATCTGATGGACCCCAACCCCGAACTGGCAGGGGTCTGGACCGCGCGCATCATCTCGCTGTTTCCTGAAACCTTTCCGGGCATCTTGGGCGAAAGCCTGACGGGCAAAGCCCTGCGGGAAGGCCGCTGGCAGCTAGAGACCATCGGTCTGCGCGACTACGGCGTGGGCAAGCACAAGAACGTGGACGACACCCCCGCCGGCGGCGGCGCGGGCATGGTGCTGCGCCCTGATGTGGTCGGCAACGCGATCGAGGACGCCATGGCCGGCGCCCGCGGCAACTGGCCGATCCTCTACATGTCGCCCCGCGGCAAACGGCTTGACCAGCAAATGGCCCGCAACCTGTCGCGCTGCGACGGGGTTACGATCCTTTGTGGCCGCTTTGAAGGCGTGGATGAGCGGGTGCTGGAACACTACGGCATCCAAGAGGTCTCGCTCGGGGATTTCGTGATGACAGGGGGCGAGATCGCCGCCTACGCCCTACTGGACGCCACCGTCCGCCTGCTGCCGGGCGTTCTGGGCAATGCCGAAAGCATCGAGGAAGAAAGCTTTTCCAACGGCATGCTGGAACACCCCCAATACACCCGCCCCGCCGAATGGAAGGGCCGAGAAATCCCCCCCGTGCTAATGTCCGGCCACCACGGAAAGGTGGCCGAATGGCGCAAGGAAGAGTCAGAGCGGATCACTCGGGAGCGTCGGCCTGATTTGTTGGAGTAATTGAACCTTAGCCAGAAATATTTAAATATCCGGTTTTCATGCCCGTTTTTCGCTCGAAGTTTTTTGTGAGATTATAAATATGAACCCCAGCCTGTTTACTCATACGCTCGTCGGAATCGCCATCTCCTGCTTTTCCTAATACTTCCATCTGCAAATCACGCGCGAAGGCCGACATATTCTCCAAATCTTGCGCAATTGACTGCGGGTTCTCAATTGTGAAATTCCCTTTTAACAGTATTGATGACTCAGGCAAAGAAGCAGTCTTCGCGACTTCTATCTGTGCAGAGCACAGTCGCTCAAACTTGCGGACGATCAGTTCACTTACAGCCAAATAGTTCAGAAATTTTTCCTTCTGCTCACCTTCAAGAATGGGAAGGACGGAAGCGACATCTCGCGCGTCAAATGGCTCAAAAGCAATTTCAAGGTCGATAGTTCCGAAATTTGCTTCATTTTCGTCAATTCGAAATTTTTTCACGGCCTCCAATTTCTTCTCAATGAGCGCAAAGGTAGCTGCATAGCCAAAGAGCTTTTTCTGGGCAATCAGTACCGCGCTATGAGCTTCTTCGTTCTTTTCCTTCGCATTTATCCAGAACGATGCAGAGAACGTGAATGCGCCGCCAACTACTGCCCCCATTAGAGCTGAGATCAATGCCTCATCATCAAACAAGGAGGTCTGATAAAGACTAAAGAGCATTAAGATTGAAAGCGCCCCTAAAAATATTCCGTGTGCCAATACGCCGTCTACAAAGTTTTTCATTCTCTAGCCTCCTGCTATCAAACGCTTAGCTACTAACCCTACCCCTTGCCAACCCCAGCAAAACCTGACATACCGCGCGCATTCCGCGCATGGTTGGACCCAGTGCGATTCCGTCTTCTTCTGGCGGGTATCGGGCCCTTCCCCATGTCGGGATGACATAAGGAAAGCCAAGCGATCTCTGGCGGGCGCATCCAGCGGACCCGATAGAAGACCAAGAGCTATGGTGCGGCGAACAGACCTTTGTGGATCAACCACAAGCATTTAGGAGAACAGCGATGAACCTGATCGCTCAGATCGAAGCGGAGCAGATTGCTGCGCTGGGGAAAGAAATCCCCGACTTCAAAGCCGGTGACACCATCCGCGTCGGCTACAAAGTGACCGAAGGCACCCGTAGCCGTGTGCAGATGTACGAAGGCGTCTGCATTGGCCGTAAGAACGGCAAAGGCATCGCGGGCTCGTTCACTGTTCGCAAGATTTCGTTCGGTGAAGGCGTAGAGCGCGTATTCCCCCTCTACTCGACCAACATCGAGAGCATCGAAGTTGTACGTCGCGGTCGCGTGCGTCGCTCGAAGCTGTACTACCTGCGCTCGCGTCGCGGCAAGTCGGCCCGTATCGCAGAAGTTACCAACTACAAGCCCAAAGCTAACGCATAAGGATCGTAGTCATGAGAAAAGACATTCACCCCGACTACCACTTCATCGACGTCAAAATGACCGATGGCACCATCCTGAAAATGCGCTCGACCTGGGGCAAAGAAGGCGACACCATGTCGCTGGACATCGACCCCACCGTGCACCCCGCATGGACCGGCGGCAACTCGCGCCTGCTGGACCAGGGTGGCCGCGTGTCGAAGTTCAAGAACAAATACGCAGGTCTGGGCTTCTAATCCCTTACCGCATTGGTTCAACGTCAAACGCCGCGCTTTCCAGCGCGGCGTTTTTCGTTCTGCGCGTGGCAGGAGGGAAAGAATAAGGGGCGCTGCCTGCAAGTGCATTGGGGGATAGCGCGGCAGCGCCGGGGCCTGCGAACCGATGCAGACCCGAACCGTTGCGCCTCAGCGGCGCTGCATGACCATCTGGCCGATCAATCGGCCCTCATAGAACCGCGCACAGGGACGGGCAGTGATGCCATAGGTCTCGGTCACCTGCTCGGCGTTTAGTTCGGGGAAGATCTCCAGAATTTCCGCGCGGGCCGCATCGCCAAATGTGCCCCACGTCTGCTTGCCCGGATGCAGGCTTTCGCTTGGCATCCCTTCGGCAAAGATCACCTCATGGTTATCAAACAGCAGGTGGAAATATTCCACCGTATCGCAAGAGGCCACCTCGACCCCCTTCGCCCCTGTGAGATGCTTGGCCGAAACCAGGACTTCCTCGGTTCCCATATATAGGCCGCTATGGGTGTCTCGCAGCCAGACCCGGTGATTGGGCGACAGCAGAATATCGCGGTCGTTGGTCAAGGCGCCCTTGGTGATCCGCACCGGCGCCAGCGCCCCGCGCCCACTGACCGAACGATGCCCGATCCAGCGAATGGGCCGCATCCCGTTGTCCATGGTCTGGACCTTGTCCGCACAGGTCAGTTCCTCAACCGGAATCTGTCCGCGTTGCGTGCTGATCAGCGTCCCGCGCACAAAGCAGATCACGCCGGTGTTGTCGTTGGTCAGGCTGGCGCCGGCCACCGCGCCGCCACCGGACTGAAGCGTCAGATCAATCGAGCCGATGATGTCAGAGTAATCCGTCCCCTCGACCACCCCATCCAGCGTCCCGTCCAACTGGTCCGCCTTAAGCAGATCGAGTGCATTGCGGAACTGGTCCTCGGGGTTGGCGATGCGGGCATTCACCAGCGTGACCGCATCAATGTCGTAGTACCCGCTCAGGTCCACGAAGTCATTGTTGGTAGTATCGCCGTCATCCAGAAAACCGTCGTCGTTGCCAAAGTCGTCGATCAGCACCAAGCCGCCCGTGTAGACGAACTGGTCATTCCCAGCCCCACCGGTCAGAGTATCCCCCTCGCCACCGGTCAGTTGGTCATCACCTTCGCCTCCAAGCAGCTGGTCGCTGCCAGCCTCGCCATCCAGAATGTCATTGCCGCTGCCGCCAATCAGCACATCGTTGCCGTTGCCGCCATAAATCACGTCGTTGTCTGCGCCGCCATCTACCGTGTCGGCTCCGTCTCCGGCGTTGATCGTATCATCGCCCCCGTTGCCTCGGATACTGTCAGCGCCGTTGGTGATCTGGTCCCCGTCGCCATCGGTGTAGCCCACACCCATCACCTCAGAGGTAGAGCTACCATCAACGATCCCGTTAGGGTCGGTGTCGAAGGTGAAGCTGGCGTTCGCATCAATCTCGAAATAGGTGATGATCCCTGACAGGATCGGCAGCCCCTCAGGGGTGTACAGATACACCTGACCGCCAATCTCATAAGCCATCACCGGCTTTTCGTTCAGACGCACCCCAATCCCGAACAGATTCAGCCCCAGTGTGTAGGCGGTGCCCGACCCTAGGTAGGTCGCCATCTGCGCAGCGCCGCTGGCGTTGATAACAGCGAAACTCTCGTCCGGCTGCAGCGTGCCATCGTTGTCCTCAAAGGTCACTGCGCCACTGCTGGACAGGTCATTTAGAACCAGCGCCTGAACCAGTGTTCCCGTTAGTGACAGGAACGAGTCGTTGTAAGCATAGTTCGCATTTGCATTCGTGGAAGCATATGTGGGCATCAAAATGTTCCTCAGGCTTACGCGTTACACTCGGGTAAAATGGGGAACTGGCAGATACGCTCTTGCCCTTAAGGATGTGATGCACACCTCAGAACGTCCAACTCAATCAGACCGCAAAAATGCAACGCTGATCATGAAGAGCCGTTTGAAACTTTTTTCCATTTTTGATTTCAAAAGCTTATGCAAGACATCCGATAAATATGCACAGATGTTTCAAAAATGTGATCTAAAAGAGGCACATAGCCTGCGCTCTACGCTTTGCGAAGGATCGCACCCCTATAAATCAACATCAAAGATGAATACCTGAAACAGGTATTTGCAGATTCGTAAGCCTTCGCAAAGGTGTCGTCTAAAGCTTTGCGCAAAACATGATTAGCACTTTTACCTTATATCCAAAAGGATAGCAAACGCGCGCTAGGCGAGATGTCTCGAAAAATGCCATGCAAGCAATTGTAATATATACACATTTTTGATATAAGCATTTAGCCCAAAGGGTAAATGTAACATACCGATGAACGTAATATCTTTGAGACAGCAAATTCGCGTGAGCGCGCAGGCGGGTCCGTTCAAGAGACCCGAAGCAGAAAGCTGGATCATCGGATGGGTACGTATTCTCTCCAACATATCTACCTGTATCAGGGTAGCCTTAGCGGCGTGGATCTGGACGCTGGCCTCTCGATTGCCAGCGGCACCCAAATGCAGCAGACCGTTGACGGAGCCATTGCCGCCAGCGATGCCTCTCTGTCTCCGGGCCAGAGTTTCCAATTCGCCCTGAACGGACAAAGCGGCCAAAGCGCCAGCTATCTCGGGCAGGCGACCGCGACGATCGACATGGGCGTGACGACGGCAAATCTGCCACTGATGGTCTTTTCCATCGGCGATCAGTTGTATTTCCATGCGGTGGACGGCCTGTCGCTGACTGGGATCAGCGGTGTTGCGATCACCTTTGACCAGAGCGCCAGCTTCACCCTGCAAGGCGATGGCATCGTACGGGGTCTGAACGGCGCCGACACGATGACTGCGGGTTTTACCGACAGCAACGGCAGCCCAATCACCGAATTGGGCGATGCTATTCAAGGCGATAACGGCCCCGATATGATCGACGGCAGCGGCGGCGATGACACCATCGACGGTGGCAACGGCGTGGACACGATCTACGGCGGCGATGGTAACGACGTGATCTCGGGCGGGCTCGGTGCCGATACCCTTAGCGGTAATGATGGCAGTGATACGATTGACGGCGGCAGCGGTGCTGACACCATAGACGGCGGTGCGGGCGGCGACATCATCGACGGTGGCAGCGGCAGCGACGTCATCATCGGCGGTGCGGGCGACGACACCATCATGATGGGCGACGGCGATACCGTCACTGGCGGCGATGGCGGCGACATCTTCATCTACACTGGCGGCAGTGTCACCATCACCGACTTCACCACCGGCGAGGGCGAGAATACCGACGCTATCGCATTGGGTGGCTACTATTCGACCACCTCTCTGGCGCAGATCAACGCCACCATCAGCGATCCGGCCCAGCATTACAAAACCCCGCTACAACTGATGAAGGCAGACGCGGCGGATGGGGCACTAGACGGGACCATTAGCGGCACCAACTATGCGGCATTCACCGGCGCGCTGGACATCACCCTCAAGAACAAAGGAGAACCGGTAAACGCCGACCTACTGACCACAACCCGCACCGGCGTAATCTGCTTTGCCCGCGGCACCCTGATCGCCACCCAACGCGGCGCGATCCCCATTCAGGACATCCGCGCGGGCGACAAGGTCCAAACCATGGACAACGGCTATCAACCGGTCCGATGGATCGGCAGCCGCACCGTCTGCGCCCAAGGAGATCTGGCCCCTGTCCGCATCCGCCAGGGGGTCTTCGGCACCACCGCAGACCTTCTGCTCTCGCCCAATCACCGCATCTGGTTCCGCCACCCCCGCGCCGAACTGCTGCTGGGAGAAGAGGAAATCCTCATCGCCGCAAAACATCTGGTCGATGGCCGTTTCGTCACCCGCCAAGAGGGCCCGACCGTGGAATATTTCCACATGCTCTTTGACAACCACCAGATCGTCTTCGCCGAAGGACTGGCCTCGGAAAGCCTGCATCCCGGCGCGGAATGCTGGAACGCCATGACCGCTGCCGCCCGATCCGAGATCCTGAGCATCTTCCCCGAACTGGACGCGGCCCATGTAACCAAAAGCTACGGCCAGACCGCCCGCCCCTGCCTGCGCACCTACGAGGCAAAGCTGGTCCGCGCCTGCGTCCTGACCGACGCCGCGTGACACCACATCACCACCAAATCTGCTGCATATTGTCATCTGCCCCACAAAATGGTGGGAAAATGGCAAAATCTGGTGAAAAAATAGCGTCAGGCGACATGCACGGTCTTGCCGTTTCCGCCTCTCGCTATGCATAAGCAATGCTAAAGAACGGCCCGTGGCAGGGCATGGAAAAGGGATAAAGGCGTATGGCGCATATCATTGTTGTCGGCAATGAAAAGGGCGGTTCGGGTAAATCGACCACCTCGATGCATATCGCAACCGCGCTGGTGCGCCTCGGGTTCAAGGTCGGCGCACTGGATCTGGACATGCGTCAGAAGTCCTTCGGCCGCTACGCCGAAAACCGCGCCCGTTTCATGAAGCTCGAAGGCATCACCCTTCCCAGCCCCCTCTACTCCGAACTGCCCGAGATCGATCCCGCCACCCTCAAGGACGGCGAGAACATCTACGACGCCCGCCTCTCGGCCGCCGTACAAGCGTTCGAGGCCGACTGCGATTTCATCCTGATCGATTGCCCCGGCTCGCACACCCGCCTCAGCCAGATGGCCCACAGCCTTGCCGACACGCTGGTCACCCCCCTGAACGACAGCTTCGTGGACTTTGACCTGCTGGCCCGCACCGATGCGGACGGCGAGACGATCCTTGGCCCCTCGGTCTATTCAGAGATGGTCTGGCACGCCCGCCAGCTGCGCGCACAGGCCGGCCTTTCGCCGATTGACTGGATCGTGGTCCGCAATCGGATCGGCGCCCAGAACATGATCAACAAAAAGAAGATGACCGCCGCGGTGGAAAAACTGGCCCAGCGGATCGGCTTCCGCATCGCCCCCGGCTTTTCGGAACGTGTGGTCTTCCGCGAACTCTTCCCCAAGGGTCTTACGCTGCTGGACCTCAAGGACATCGGTGTGACGCAACTCTCGATCTCGAACATCGCCGCCCGTCAGGAACTGCGCGACCTGATCAAGACGCTGAACCTGCCCGGCGTCAAAGTGAACTTCTAAGAACGGATCAGGGCGCGGCCACCCGCCGCGCCTCATCAATCAGCGCCGCCAGGACCGGCGTATAGGGCTCGCGCTCGGGCGCAATCAGCCCCAAGGGCTGCCCGCCTCCCGCCAAAGGCAAACAGGCCAGCCCCTCCATCGCGAACATCTCGGCATTGCCCTCGGGCAGAATGGTCACACAGCCCCCCGCCCGCACCTGCGCCACCAAGGCCAGAACGCTGTTGCTTTCCACCGCGATCTCGGGGGCCGCCCCAGCCGCCAGCAAAAGCTGGTTCAAAATCCGGCGATTCTGCATATCCGGCGTCAGCGCCGCCAAAGCCTCGCCTCCGACATCGGCCCAATCCGCATGCCCCTGCAGGGCCAAAGGATGCCCCTCAGGCACCATCAGGACATAACGCTCTTCATAGAGCGGCACCGTCACCACGCGGCCCAAGGGCTCGTTCTCCAGATAGCTCAGCCCCGCATCGATCCGGTGATCTTCCAGCAAAGACAAAATCTCCGCACTCGTCCGCGACAGGATAGTGAACTTCACCCCCGGATGGCGCTCGGCAAAAGGCACGGTCAACAGGCGCACCATACTGACCGCAGTCGGCACAACGCCCAAACGCACATGGCCCGAGAGGCCACTCTTGCGCGCCCGCATCTCCTCGCGCATGGCCCGCGCATCACCGCAAATCTGCCGCGCCCATTCCAGCACCCGCTGCCCTTCCGGCGTCAGCCCCTGAAACCGGCTGCCCCGCCAGACCAGCATCACCCCCAGCTGCTCTTCCAACTGCCGGATCGCAGCCGAGAGCGTCGGCTGCGTCACCCCGCAAGCCTCCGCCGCCCGCCCGAAATGGCTGTGCTGCGCCAAGGCGATAAACATCTCCAGCTTGTCGATCATAGCCGCCTCCGGACGCGAAACAAAAAAGGCAGAGCAAACGCCCCGCCTTCTTCTTGACCTAAATACTCACCGGCGCAAGCTTTGCCGCAAGAGCGCCCCCAGCCGGTCAACCCGCCGTGCAGGCTTCTTTATTGCCTAAATACTCACGGCGCAGACCTCGGCCCAAAGGCAACGCCTCACAAATACTGGCGGAACGCTGCCACGACTTGCTCATAGACCGCGCGCTTGAACGGCACGATGTTGTCGACCAGATCATCCACCGGCAGCCAGCGCCACTCGCTGAACTCGGGATGCTCCTGCTCGATAACGATCGCCTCGTCAGGGCCCAGATAGCGCATCAGGAACCACTTCTGCTCCTGCCCGCGATAGCGGCCCTTCCAGATTTTCGGCACGATGTCATGGGGCAGGTCATAGGCCAGCCAGCCATCGGTCTCGGCCTCGACCACCACCTGATCGGGGGCGATACCGGTCTCTTCTTCCAGCTCGCGCAAGGCTGCCACTTTCGGGTCCTCGCCCTTGTCGATGCCCCCTTGGGGCATCTGCCAGGCGGGAACCTCGCTGTCCAGCCGCTGCCCGACCCAGACGTGGTTCTCGCCATTGACGATCATAACGCCCACGTTTTGCCGGTAGGGCAGCTTCAGAATGTCTTCGGGGCTCACTTCTGTTCCAGCTCCAAAGCCGACAGTCCCTTCAGGATGTCGATCGCATAGGCCAGCTGATAGTCCTCGTCGCGCAGCTTCGCGGCTTCCTCGGCCTTGGCGTTCTCTTCCTCGATCTGACGGATTTCGTCCTCGGTCAGGCTGTCATTGTCCAGCGAGCCGCGCAGATCCGCTTCGCTGCGGGTGTTGCGGGTAGTCTTTTCCTCGGCCTCAGCATTCACCGGCACGCGAGGCTGTTCGACGACGATATCGGGCGAGACACCCAGCGCCTGAATAGACCGGCCCGACGGCGTGTAATACCGCGCCGTGGTCAGACGCATCGCACCATCCCCGCGCAGCGGCATCACCGTCTGGACCGAGCCCTTACCGAAGGACTTCGTCCCCACGATCACCGCGCGGCGGTGATCTTTCAGCGCGCCCGCCACGATCTCGGAGGCCGAGGCAGAGCCGCCGTTGATCAGCACAACCACAGGCTTGCCACCCGCCAGATCGCCCGGCGTCGCGTTAAAGCGCTCGCCGTCTTCGGGGTTACGGCCACGGGTGCTGACGATTTCACCTTTCTCAAGGAAGGCATCGGCCACCAGAATGGCCTGGTTCAGCAGACCACCGGGGTTGTTGCGCAGATCGATGACGATACCCGTCACTGCATCCATGCCGCCCGCTTCTTCGACCGACTTTTCCAGACCTTCCGCAAGGTTCTTGTAGGTCTGATCGTTAAAGGTGCTGACCCGCAGGACCACAGCGCCACTTTCCATACGGGTGCGCACAGCGGTCAGGGTAATGGTGTCGCGGATAATGGTGACGTCGAACGGCTCCGGCTCGCCTTCGCGCACGATGGTCACACGGATTTCCGAGCCCACCGGCCCGCGCATCATCTCGACCGCCTCATCCAGCGTCAGACCCAGCAGGCTCTCGCCATCCACATGAGTGATAAAGTCGCCCGACAGAACGCCTGCTTCATCGGCAGGGGTGCCATCCATCGGCGAGACGACTTTCACAAAGCCCTCTTCCTGTGTCACTTCGATACCCAGACCGCCGAACTCGCCACGGGTCTGGACGCGCATGGCCTGTGCATCATCGGGGGCCAGATAGCTGCTGTGGGGGTCAAGCGATTGCAACATGCCGTTGATGGCTGCCTCGATCAGATCGCCTTCGTCCACTTCTTCGACATACTGCGCACGGATTCTCTCGAAGATATCGCCGAACAGGTCCAGCTGCTCATAGACGCTTCCCTTGGTTGCGGCTTCCTGCGCCAGCAGCGGACCGGCAATCTGGGTCGAGGCCAACAGGCCCGCCACAACGCCGCCACCGATGGCCATTACAAACTTGCGCATAGTCTTCAGTCCTTATCCGTCTTGAACCATTCCGCCGGATCTACCGGCTGCTGGCCTTCCCTGATCTCTAAATAGAGCGTTTCACTGCTCTGGCTCGCACCGGTTTGCGTGGCTACCGCATCCTGTGCTGGCCTCTCGCCGCCCATCAAACCTACCGGATCGCCCGCAGGCAATACCTGTCCGACCTCACCGTAAACCTGTTCCATGCCCGCAAGCACGAAAAGAATGTCCGGTTCGGGCTCTAGAATTATCACGTTTCCGTAGTCCAGCAGGGGACCTGCATAGCGCACCGTCGCCGCCGAGGGGTTGGTGACCAGCGCACCGGGCTCGGTTGCGATAATGATACCTGGGCGCGGGATGCCTGCGGCATCGGCTTCGCCGGGCATCCGCAGAATCGTTCCCTGCACCGGTAAGGGCAAATCACCCTTCTCCGGCCCCACGAATGGCTGCAACGCACCCTCGCCTTCGGGAATGTCATCCACCACGATTTCACTCAGGCCACCTGCGAACCCCTCCAGCGTCTCGGCCGAGGCGATCAGCAGCGCCTCTTTCACCGGATCGGCGGAAAAGCGGCGGGGCAGGTCAACACGGTCACTGATGGCTTTGCTCAACTCGGTCCGTGCTTCCTGCACCCCTTGCAAGCCGTCGCGCAGGGTTTCAGCCGCAGTCTGCTGCAAGGCCCGCAGGGTGCGCACCTCATCCAGTTGCGCGCTCAGGACATTCACTTCGGACTGAACCGCAGGCGAGATATCAGACAGGATCATCCCCGCCCGCGCCGTCCCCGTCGGCCCCGACGGATGCATCAGCATCATCGGCGCAGGGGCGCGGCCGATGGTCTGCAAGGTGCCCAACAGGGCCGAGACCTCGTCCCGCTTGGCATCCAGACTTTCCCGCAAAGCTGTTTCACGGATCGCCGCACGGCGCAGGCCATTCCGCATGGCCTGCAATCCCGCCTCATAGGCTTGGACAGTACGCGTCAGTGCCTCGACCCGATCCTGACTGCCGCTGGCCGCATCCAGCGCCGCATGGGCCGCCTGCAACTGCTCTTTGGCGGCCAAAGCCGCCGCAGCCGGATCGTCCTGCGCCATAGCTGGCGCAGCAAAGGACAGGGCTAGGCAAACAGCGCGCAGCAAGCTCACTTCAGCAGGCTCTCCCCGGTCATTTCCTCAGGCTGGGGCAATTCCATCAACGCCAGCACCGTGGGTGCCAGATCGGCCAGACGGCCATCACGCAGCGCGGCCCCCTCGGGGCCACCCACCAGCACCACAGGCACAAGGTTCAGCGTGTGCGCGGTATGTGCGCCGCCGGTTGCGGGATCAACCATAACCTCGCAGTTACCGTGGTCGGCAGTGACGATCATCGCGCCACCATTGGCCGCCAGCGCCTCCAGCGCCCTGCCCAGCCCAGTGTCCACAGCGGTACATGCCGCCTTCGCCGCCTCCAGATCGCCAGTGTGACCGACCATGTCGGGGTTGGCATAGTTCACGACGATCAGGTCATAGCCGCTGTTAATCGCTTCCACGAATTTCTCGGTCACTTCGGGGGCCGACATTTCGGGCTGCAAATCATAGGTCGCCACCTTTGGCGATTTGGGCATAAAGCGATCTTCGCCCTCTTCGGGGGTCTCTTTCCCGCCGTTGAGGAAGAAGGTCACATGCGGGTATTTCTCGGTTTCCGCCAGACGGAACTGGGTCTTGCCCTGTTTGGCCACCCACGCGCCCAGCGTATTGACGATCTCACGCTTGGGGTAGGCGGTGGTCATATAGGCGCTATGACCTTCGGAATATTCCACCATGCCCAAGAGCGCCGACAAAGCAGGACGCTCGCCCGCGTCGAAATCGGCAAAGTCAGGCTCGCCAATGGCGCGCAGGATTTCACGGGCGCGGTCCGCACGGAAGTTCAGGCAGAAGACCCCGTCCCCGTCATGCACACCCTCATAGCCGCCGATGGTCACGGGCTTGATGAACTCGTCCAGAACATCCTCGGCATAGCTGGCCTCAATCGCCGCCGCGACGCTCTCTGCATCAGGGGCCTTGCCGTGGATCATCGCGTCATAGGCCAGCTGAACCCGCTCCCAGCGGTTGTCGCGGTCCATGGCATAGTAGCGGCCCGACACGGTGGCGATAAAGGCACCCTCGGGCAGCTTCTCTTCCAGTTCGGCCACGTATTTGTCTGCGGACTTTGGCGCCACATCGCGCCCGTCGGTGATCACATGCATCGCCACAAGGACGCCTGCATCGGTGATCGCCTTGGCCGCGGCCAGCGCATGGACCGTGTGACCATGCACACCGCCATCCGAGATCAGACCCATTACATGAGCCATCCCTGCGCTTTCCTTCACCTTGGTGATAAAATCCTGCAAGGCAGGATTTTCGTAGAAAGACCCGTCCTCGATCGCCAAATCGATCTGGCCCAAATCCATCGCCACCACACGGCCCGCGCCGATATTGGTGTGACCGACCTCAGAGTTGCCCATCTGCCCGCTGGGAAGACCCGCATCAGGACCATGGGTGATCAGCCGCGCATGGGGGCAATCGTTCCAGATCCGGTCGAAATTCGGGGTGTCCGCCAAAGCCGGCGCATTGGCCGAGTTGCTATCACTCAGACCCCAACCATCAAGAATACACAGAACAACGGGCTTGGGTGCAGTCATCACGTTCCCTCCTAGGCTTGCCCTCTCCTAGCGCAAGCCAAAGGCGGGGTGAACCATAGACAACCGCGCGACCAGATTTTTCGCCGAAAAATCTGCCATTAAAAAATCTTCGGCGAAGATTTTTACCGCTCACTCACGATGATAGGGCGCGCCCGACAGGATGCTGGCTGCACGGTAAAGCTGTTCGGTCAGCATGACCCGCACCAGCATATGGGGCCAGACCATCTTGCCGAAAGAGATCGCGAAATCCGCCTCGGCCCGCAGGGACGGATCAATCCCGTCCGCGCCACCGATCACGATGGCCAGATCCTGACAGCCCGTATCGCGCCAGTCTCCAAGCTTGTTCGCAAAATCGGGCGAGGTCATCACCTTGCCCCGTTCGTCCATCACCACCAGCTTGGCGCCAGCGGGAATCGATTTGCGAAGCAAATCGGCCTCGGCACCCATGCCGCGGCTTTTCTTATCCTCGACCTCGATGATGCGGGCAGGGCCTAGACCCAGCGCCCGCCCAGTCCGGTCGAACCGTGTCAGATAATCGTCGACAAGCGTGGCCTCGGGGCCGGACCGAAGCCGCCCCACCACGCAGAGGTGCACACGCATCCCTGCTCCCTGTCCTTGCCCCGCAGGGCTTTACTTCGCGCCGGATGCCCCTGCGGGCAGCCACATCTTTTCCAGCTGGTAGAATTCGCGCACTTCGGGGCGGAACACATGCACCACCACGTCGCCGGTATCGATCAGAACCCAATCGCCACCGTCTTTACCTTCCAGCTTGCAAGAGATGCCATATTCCTGCTTCAGGCGATCCACCATCTTTTCAGAGATCGATACCACCTGACGCGAAGACCGGCCCGAAGCGATGATCATATAATCACCGATCGAGGAAATGCCGCGCAGGTCGATCTGCACAACGTCCTCGGCCTTGTCTTCATCAAGGGATTTCAGGACACGGGCCAGAATGACCTCACTGGTCAGTTCAGGCGTTCCGGCAGCAGCTACCGGAGAGTTGTCAGCGGGCTCGGCCGCATGATCGGTCAGTGTCAGGACTCAGTCCTCCTGTATAACGCGCCATATGGTCCTGACGCCGGACATAAGTCCACAGTACCATTTGATGCGAAAAATCTCAATCGCGCAGCGCCCGTCCGGGCGGCGCGACTCACTTGGGGCGCTCTATTAACGGGCATCCGCGGGATGTACCACCGTCTGCGGCGGAAAATCGGGACTGGCGTGGGCTCCGGCAAACATCGCAACAAGGGCACAGGTCAGCAGCATTTGCAGCAGGGACAACGTATTTTTCATCACTCGGACCATCCAGACAGAACGGCGCAATTACTGCATGGAAACCGGAATGTCACCCCGCCCGCGCCTGCGCTCTTGAAGATAAGTGCGGGTCGCTGTATTTCCACGCCATGATGGCTTTTTTCGACATGGATGATCGCGCCCGTTTGCCGTGGCGCTTCTTCGGTGCGACGCACACCGTTCTCGCCCGCCTATAAGGCGGGACCCGAACCTGCTTGACCATCACATTTCCAAGATATCCACGGGAGAGGACCATGACCGCCCCGAAGACACTCTATGATAAAATCTGGGATGCCCACGTCGCCCATGAGGCCGAAGACGGCACCTGCCTGCTTTATATCGACCGCCACCTGGTTCACGAAGTGACCAGCCCTCAGGCCTTTGAAGGTCTGCGTATGGCCGGCCGCAAGGTGCGCGCGCCCGAGAAAACCATTGCTGTTCCCGATCACAACGTCCCCACCACCGAGGGCCGTGAAGATCCCAGCAACATGCCCGAAGACAGCCGCATTCAGGTTGCCGCGCTGGACACCAACGCGAAAGAATTCGGCATCCACTACTACCCCGTGACCGACGTCCGTCAGGGCATCGTGCACATCGTCGGCCCCGAACAGGGCTGGACCCTGCCCGGCATGACCGTCGTCTGTGGTGACAGCCACACCGCGACCCACGGTGCGTTCGGCGCACTGGCCCACGGCATCGGCACTTCGGAAGTGGAACACGTTCTGGCCACCCAGACCCTGATCCAGAAGAAGTCCAAGAACATGAAGGTCGAGATCACCGGCAAACTGCTGCCCGGTGTGACCGCGAAAGACATCGTTCTGCGCATCATCGCGGAAACCGGCACCGCTGGCGGCACCGGCTACGTGATCGAATATTGTGGCGAAGCGATCCGCGATCTGTCCATGGAAGGTCGTATGACCATCTGTAACATGGCCATCGAAGGCGGCGCCCGCGCCGGTCTGATCGCTCCCGACCAGACCACCTTCGACTACGTGCAGGGTCGTCCCCATGCGCCCAAAGGCGCCCAGTGGGATGCCGCTCTGAACTGGTGGAAGACCCTCTTCACCGACGAAGGCGCACACTTCGACAAGGTGCTGGTCATCGAAGGTGAATCGATTGAACCCACCGTGACCTGGGGCACCTCGCCCGAGGACGCACTGCCGATCAGCGCCGTGGTTCCCTCGCCCGCCGATTTCAAAGGCGGCAAGGTTGATGCGGCTGCCCGCTCGATCGAATACATGGGCCTGACTTCGGGCACGCCCCTGACCGACATCGAGATCGACACCGTCTTCATCGGTTCGTGCACCAACGGTCGTATCGAAGACCTGCGCGCCGCAGCCGAGATCCTGAAAGGCCGCAAGGTCAAGGACGGCATCCGTGCGATGATCGTTCCCGGTTCGGGTCTGGTCCGCGCACAGGCCGAAGAAGAAGGTCTGGCAGATATCTTCCAAGAGGCCGGCTTCGAATGGCGTCTTGCAGGCTGCTCGATGTGCCTTGCCATGAACCCCGACCAGCTGAAGCCGGGCGAGCGTTGCGCAGCAACCTCGAACCGTAACTTCGAAGGTCGTCAGGGCCGCGGTGGCCGCACTCACCTGATGTCGCCCGCGATGGCAGCTGCTGCTGCGATCACCGGCAAGATCACCGACGTGCGCACTCTGGCCTAAGAAATCCCGCCGCCTGCGTCAGGCGTTTATGTATGTACGTTTGCCATACGTAGACCAGACGCAGGCCATACCCACCTTTTTCGGAAGGAAAACAGGATATGGACAAGTTCGAAAAACTCAGCGGGATCGCCGCACCTATGCCTTTGATCAACATCGACACCGATATGATCATCCCCAAGCAGTTCCTGAAAACCATCAAGCGTTCGGGCCTCGGCGTGAACCTGTTTGATGAAATGCGCTACGACAGCGAAGGCAAAGAAATCCCCGATTTCGTGCTGAACAAGCCCGCCTATCGCGAAGCCGAGATCATCGTTGCCGGTGACAACTTCGGCTGCGGCTCGTCGCGCGAACACGCCCCTTGGGCGATCAAGGATTTCGGCATCAAGTGCGTGATCGCACCCAGCTTTGCCGATATTTTCTTCAACAACTGCTTCAAGAACGGCATCCTGCCCATCGTCCTGCCCCAAGAGCAGGTCGACGTGCTGATGAAGGACGCAGAAAAAGGCGCCAACGCCCGTATGGAAGTGGATCTGGAAGCCCAGACCGTGACCACCTCGGACGGCGAAAGCTTCTCGTTCGAAGTCGACCCCTTCCGCAAGCATTGCCTGCTGGAAGGTCTGGATGACATCGGTCTGACGCTTGAAAAAGGTGCCTCGATCGACGCTTTCGAATCGAAAGCCACGCAAGAGCGTCCTTGGGTCTAAGACCCTATAAAACCACAATATCTTGTAAGGGGTCCTTTTGGGACCCCTTTCTTGTTCTGAAAATGATGCAATTGCGCACCAACTTCACCTCTAAATCGCCCGGATTCATGTTCATCCTGCTTACAGGTATTGAGGCCATCCCCCTCACGCTGCTTAATTAAGGCAAGAATGAGGCAGCCCCGCATAATTGCGGGCACATCAGGGGATAAAAGAGCAAAAGCTCAGGCCCTGGTTTGAGAGGTAGAGCGGTGTTTACTCGCTATTTTGGCGCGCTTTTGCGTGCGTTTCTGGTCGTATTGCTTGTCGCAACGCCATCGCTGCTGGAACCCGGCGGCAGTGACAGTGCGCCGATCATTCTGCTGGTCGCTCTGTTCTCTGGCTGGCTTGTATTCTCTGAATATACCGCCGATTACCCCAGTCTGGTCGAGTTTCGCGACGCACCGCCCTTCAACCGGCTGCGCTTCGGGTCACTTTTGCTAACGGTTCTGATCCTCAGCATCATCCAGCGCGGCACCGTCTACCCCACCGCCATGAGCCAGCTGTTCACCAGTGTCGGTACGGTTGTGGGCAATGTGCTGGATTTCCCCTTCTCGCCCGTGCGCTTGCTGCTGCTGAGCTTGCCCGAGAACGCCACCCCCGTCGAAATTCTGACTGTCCAGCGCACCGCTGGTCTGGCCTATCTGGTCTCGCTGATTGCCCTTTGCTTCTTTGCCCTTGTGCTGTGGGTCAACGGCTGGCCGCGCCAGCGCCATGCCTTCAACGTCTGGACCAACCTGCCCACATTTGACCCCACTGGCGGCGGCGATGTTGTCAGCCGTCTTAATCGGGACGCCAATTTTAACGTGGCGTTAGGGGTTCTTCTGCCATTCCTGATCCCGGCGGTTTTGCAAATGGCTTCGGGGCTGATTGACCCGATTGACGCAAGCAAGCCGCAGACTCTGATCTGGTCGGTGGCAGCATGGGCATTTCTTCCTGCCAGCCTGCTGATGCGCGGTATCGCGACAGCACGGGTGGCACATATGATCGCAGACAAGCGCCGTCGCTCGCAGCACCGCGAGGATGGGGACGAACTGCATGCCTTTGGATAATCGCCTTCGCCCTGTTTTGGGGCGGAGCCGCTTGGGCTGAGACGCTTCGCGTCGCCACCTTCAACACCGAACTATCTCGCAAAGGGCCGGGCCTTTTGCTGCGCGACATCCTCTCGGGCAAAGCCCCTGATGTCCTAGCCGCCGCACAAATGATTGCCGCATCGCAGGCCGACATCATCGCCCTGCAATCGTTGGATTTCGACGCGGAAAACCGCGCCCTGACAGCCTTTCGCGACCTGATCGCCGAACGGGGTCGCGATTACCCCTACATATTCACCGCCCCGCCGAACGCCGGGTTCTATACAGGCATCGACCTGAACGGCGATGGTCGGTTGGGCCCCGAAGACCGGCAAGGCTACGGGCGATTTCACGGGCAGGCCGGAATGGCGATCCTGTCGCGCTTTCCGCTTGATACAAGCGGTTTTACGGACCTCTCAGGTCTCATTTGGGCCGATCTGCCGTGGGCAACTCTGCCCCCCATGTCAGATGAGGCAAGGGCGCGTCAACGACTGTCCACGATCGGCCACTGGCGCATCCCCATTCAACTGGCCGATGGGTCGCTCTTCCATCTCCTGACCCTCCACGCCAGCCCGCCGGTCTTTGACGGACCAGAAGACCGGAATGGCCTACGCAACGGCGATGAAATCCGCCTGATCCACAACCATCTGGACACCTTAGGGGACGCGCCGTTCGTAATCCTCGGCGATCTGAACAATGATCCAACCCTTGGCGAAGGTCTCAAACCTCCGCTGCACGCGCTGCTGAATGACCCGCGCCTCACAGATGCCGCTGCCCCTTTTCCTACCGCAGACTGGCGCGATCTGGGCCTGCCGCAGATGCGCGTCAGCTACATCCTGCCGCAACGGACACTGACCGTCACAGCACGCGGCCATATCCCTCCACCAGCAGGCGCCAGCCGTCACAGCCTGATCTGGGCCGATCTTACCGTTCCACCCTGATTTTAACGGCAATTTGCGCGATTCCACCCCCGATTCCCAACGGCCTTTCTTGACCCTACGCGCGGGCTTGGGTAGGCCATCGGCAACACTTGGGACAGAAAGGACCAGCCAATGAGCAATCCCTCGCTTCTTATCCTTGCCGGCGACGGCATCGGCCCCGAAGTCATGGGCCAGGTTCGCCGCATCATCGACTGGTACGGCGAAAAGCGTGACCTGAAATTCGACGTTAGCGAGGATCTGGTCGGCGGCGCAGCCTACGACGCTCATGGCACTCCGCTGCACGACGACACCATGGCGAAAGCACAGGAAGTCGACGCAGTTCTGCTAGGTGCCGTTGGCGGCCCCAAGTACGACGTGCTGGACTTCAGCGTGAAGCCCGAACGTGGCCTGCTGCGTCTGCGCAAGGAAATGGACCTTTACGCCAACCTGCGCCCCGCCCAGTGCTTTGACGCGCTCGCCGACTTCAGCTCGCTGAAGCGTGACGTGGTTGCCGGTCTGGACATCATGATCGTGCGCGAACTGACTTCGGGCATCTACTTCGGCGAGCCGCGCGGCATCTTCGAAGAAGGCAACGAGCGTGTGGGCATCAACACCCAGCGCTACACCGAATCGGAAATCGAACGCGTCGCCCGCTCGGCCTTCGAACTGGCCCGCCGCCGTGGCAACAAGGTCTGCTCGATGGAGAAGGCAAACGTGATGGAATCGGGTATCCTGTGGCGCGAAGTGGTCCAGAAGATCCACGACGAAGAATACCCCGATGTGGAACTGTCGCACATGTACGCCGACGCAGGCGCTATGCAGCTCTGCCGCTGGCCCAAGCAGTTCGACGTCATCGTGACCGACAACCTCTTTGGTGACCTGCTGTCGGATGCCGCCGCGATGCTGACCGGCTCGCTCGGCATGCTGCCGTCGGCGTCGCTCGGTGCCCCCATGGCCAACGGCCGCCCCAAGGCGATGTACGAACCGGTCCACGGCTCGGCCCCCGATATCGCGGGTCAAGGCAAGGCCAACCCGATCGCCTGCATCCTGTCGTTCGCGATGGCCCTACGCTACAGCTTCGATCAGGGCGCAGAGGCAGATCGTCTGGAAGCGGCCATCGAAAAAGTGCTGCGTGACGGTGTCCGCACCGCCGATCTTCTGGGCGAAGAAGGCGCAACACCGGTCTCGACCAGCGAAATGGGCGATGCGATCCTGGCAGCGCTGGACAGCAGCCTCTGATTTGAGCGCAAGTTCATAAATGCATCAGGGGGGCCTTGCGGCCCCCTTTTCTTTTTGATTGAGGGGAATAGGGTTTTCCTTAGGGCCCACAATCCTCTGCAGGTGACAGCATGGCAACCACGTCTCTTCCTCCCCAGTCAAATGGCAAAGGTGCTGCCTTCGCGCTTTTGGGCTTTGCCCTCTACGCCTTGCATGACGTGCTGGTCAAAGTGCTGGGGGCCAATCACCATCCCTTCCAGATCGTTTTCTTCAGCGTCCTCTTCAGCTTTCCGGTCCTCACAGTCGTGCTCATCCAGACGAAAGAGCCCGCGAACCTGCGCCCCGCCACCCCTGCTTGGACCTACGCCCGCACAGTCGCAGTGGTCTTCACCGGCGTCTGCGCCTTCTACGCATTCTCGGTTCTGCCACTTGCGCAGGTCTATGCGATGATCTTCGCTACACCCCTACTGATCACAGTCCTCTCGGTCCCCATTCTGGGTGAACGCGTCGGCCCCCGCCGTTGGGGCGCCGTCATTGTGGGCTTGATTGGCGTGATTGTGGTTCTACGCCCCGGCTCATCCGAGCTGACCTTGGGCCATTTCGCCGCCCTCGGTGCTGCGGTCGGCGGCTCGTTCGTGTCCATCATTGTCCGCCGCATCGGCTCGCAGGAAAGCAGCATCGTGCTGCTCCTCTACCCCCTGATCGCCAACATCGTGATCATGGGCATGCTTTTGCCCTTTGAATACAAACCCATGGAACTGTGGGAACTTGGCACCATTGCCGCCGTCGCCCTACTCTCTCTCACCGCCATGAGCCTTATGATCCGCGCCTACCGCACCGGAGAGGCAGGCGTTGTCGCTCCCATGCAATACAGCCAGATGCTCTGGGCGATCTTCTACGGCTACATGTTCTTCGGCGAATACATCGATTTCCCCACCATGATCGGAGCGGGAATCATCATCGCCAGCGGCGTCTATATTGTGATGCGCGAAGGGGTCCGCAAAGACACCAAAGCGCCCGTCACCAACACCGGCGTCCGGTTCGAAACCGGCACCACCCCCCGCTACACACTTTTGTTCCTAAACCGCGCCAAGAAACGCTAAAGCGCCCTTGCCAAGACACCCCAAGTGCGGTACCTGCCCCGTCACGGTCGGAGTGTAGCTCAGCCTGGTAGAGCACTGTCTTCGGGAGGCAGGGGCCGGAGGTTCGAATCCTCTCACTCCGACCAATAAAACAAGGCGCCCCGTCGGGCGCCTTTGTTCGTTCTGCCCCACCAGAAAACCGCCCCTTCATCTTGGTGAAAATACCTTCGGGGGTGAATTGGGCCGCATGGCCCAAGAGGGGGCAGACAGCCCCCTTCTCTAAAGCACCAGCGCAGGGGTCACACCGCTTTCTTCCAGATGCCAGCGGGCCTCCCATGTCCCGCCCTGCCGTTCAAGCACTAGGAAATTCCGCTCCGCAATATAGCGAGTGTTTTGGCCTGGCAGCGGCAAAATGCGTATGGGATGTCCCTTCAAAGGCGCCTCTCCCAGCCCCGCCAACAGCCCCAATCCGCGAGCGTAGTTCTTTGTTGGTGCCGGATGGGAAATCCCAGACGCCACAAGTTGATGCATCACTCCCTCGCCACAGGTCATCTCGGCCCGCGTGGCCAGATGAATCTCGCCCGAAATCGCAGTCACCGGCCCTGCTGCCCGCATTCGCAGCACCTCACGCAGCATACGTTGCCAGGCCTTGCGATGGGCGCGGCTCTGCCATTGGTCCCGCAGATCGTCTTCGTATTTCTGAAATCTGGGCATCAGCATCATCAAGCCCTCGACGATCGACAGGCGTGGTCCCAACAGCGGTACGCTTGAGATCAAGAACGTCTGATCACCCTTCTCGGGCATTGTGCTTTCAACCATGGACCACCCTTCAGGGCCCATCACTTGATGGCGTTGCCGCTGGGATCGCAGATCAGGCGCCAGCAGAGTCAGGCCCGGCAGGCGATGGCGCCAGCCCAGACTTGCCCCTGTCGGGTCGGGAAACAGGGTCGGAATATCGGCCTCGACCATGCCTTGCTGGAACAGCAGATACATCTGGCGCGCCACCGCGAACAAAGTCTGTCCGATCGCACTATCCGTCACCTTTTCGGGCAAAGACCCCCAGCCGTCGCAGATGTCGTGATCGTCCCAAATCGCCAGCGTCGGCACTCGCGCCAAAAGCGGCGCCATCTGGTCCGAGGCCAGCAAACGCAAATACCGATCCACAAACCGCCGCTCGAGATACCCATATAAATCAGCCAGTTCTTCAGTGGTCGGCGCCTTCTTCAGCCCCTTCGGCCAATCATCCGTCAAAGGATGCCCGTCGGTCACCTCATCGGCGTAAATCTGATCACCCCCTTGGATCAGCAAAGCCAATGGCGACGTGCGATGGGCCTCCCACAAACGCAGCCACATGGCATTCCGGTCAGCCATATTGCGATGCAGATCCCCATGTTCTTCGCCGTTGCACGACACGAAGCCGACCCGCAGATCCCCGTCCAGAGCCGTCACCACATCATAGTGCTGCCCTTCAAAGGCATATCCCGTATCCGCCGCTGTCAGCGTGACCCCATAGCGCCAGAACCGAGCGCCCTGCACCTCGGTCAACAGTTCAGGCGTCGTCTCATCCCCTGACACTGATAAAGAAGCAGGCGCGTCCTCATCCGCGGGGCGCACGACGATCACATGCAGGGAAAGGCCCGCGTCAGAGTGGCCACGAAAATGCAGGATCGGACCAGCGCGGCGGGGAATGTTCAATTCGGTCATGAAAACTCATAAAAAAAGCGGGGCGACCCTTTTAAGATAGTCGCCCCGCTCCGATTTAAACCCTTACGGCTGTATTTCCGTCCTTGCGGTGCGGTTAAACCCGCACAGGCAAGGGGCGTGCTTGCACCCGATCATTCAGGCGCTGCATCTCGGCGTCACCGCTGGCCGCCAGCTTAGCCCAAACCGCCCGATAGAACAGATCGCCAGTCAGCTCTCCGAATCCATGGGCCAGTTCTGCCGGATCGTCGGAGGCTTCGAGCTTGGCCCGCTGGGATTTCCATATTTCTAACACCTGCAAAACATCGGCGCCCTTCGTCAATTCACCGATGAGATCGGCGAAAGCGTCTCCTGCGCCGGGCATTTTCAGGCCCCGAGTCGCCGTGGTCAGGTGATGGATGCCATTCGCCCCCTCATAGATCGAGGTGATCCGCGCATCCCGCCACGTTTGTGAGACGCGGTATTCGGTCAGATAGCCGTAGCCGCCCAGAACCTGCATCCCCAGATCGGCGCTGGCGGTGCCGGCCTCCGTGCAGAACACCTTGCAGACCGGCGTCAGGAAATCGACCAGCGCAGGCCGTGCGTTCAGGTCCATCTCTACCATCGTCAGGTGGCACATGGCCCGCGCCCCAAGGGCCAAGGCCCGCTGGGTGTCCAGCATCCGGCGCACATCCGCATGATCCGATAGAACGGCAACCGAGCCATCTTTCTTACGGCCCTGCGTCCGCTCGGCCGCGTAGGTGCTGGCGATCTGATGGGCGCGCGAGGCATGGGCCACCCCTTGCAACGACACATCAAGGCGGGCGTGGTTCATCATGGTGAACATCGCCATCAGGCCCTTACCCTCTTGCCCCAGCAATTCGGCGCGCGCGCCGTCAAAGGCCATCTGGCAAGTGGGCGAGGCATGAAGACCCAGCTTCTCTTCGATCCGCGTGACAGTGATGTCATTGCGCACGCCATCGTTTTCCGACAGGCACAGGAACAGCGATAGCCCCTTTACCCCGTCTTCCATCGCGCCAGTGCGGGCCAGAACAAGGTGGAAAATCCCCTCGCTCATGTCCTGATCACCGCCCGAGATAAAGATCTTCTCGCCGGTGATCGCCCAGTGATCGCCGTCCTTCACCGCTTTGGTGCGAACACGGCCCAGATCGCTGCCCGCGCCCGGTTCGGTCAGGCACATGGTCGCCAGCCAGCGCCCCTCGGCCAAAGGCGGGACATAGGCGGCCTTCTGATCGTCCGAGCCAAAGCGCATCAGGGTCGAGATCGCCCCCGGCACCAGATTGCAGACCATCTGAAGCGAATGGTTCGCGCCGCTGAAAATCTCGGACACGCAGGCGGCGGTCACGTGGTCCGCAGCCATGCCGCCGAACTCTTCTGGCGCGGTCAGCCCTTGCCAGCCGCCTTCGACCAGTTGCGCGAACGCATCGCCAAAGCCGTCCGGCATCCGCACGCGGCCATTTTCCAGACGGCATCCTTGCGCATCGCCGCTTTCATCCAAAGGGGCGATGACCCCTTCGGCAAAGCTGGCAAAGTGGCTGACGATGCCTTCGGTCAGTTCGTCGTCATAGGACGGCAGACGCGCAGCATCGGCCACATGGCGCAGGCTGAAGAGGATGTCATCAACGGGCGCTTTGAACGGAACCATCAGCCCGTCACCCCCAGCAGCCGCATGGCGTTCTCTTTCAGGATCAGCGGGCGCACTTCGTCTTTGAAGTTCTGCTTGTCAAAGGCATCCAGCCACTTCTCTGGCGCGATCATCGGCCAGTCCGACCCGAACAGCATCTTCTTTTTCAGAAGGGTGTTCGAATAGCGGATCAGGATCTCGGGGAAGTACTTGGGCGACCAACCCGACAGGTCGATGTAGACGTTGGGCTTGTGGGTCGCGACCGACAGCGCCTCTTCCTGCCAGGGGAAGGACGGGTGCGCCAGAATGATCGGCATATCAGGGAAATCCACCGCCAGATCATCAATATACATGGGGTTGGAATACTTCAGGCGCATGCCGTTGCCGCCCTTCATCCCCGATCCCACGCCAGTCTGACCGGTGTGGAACAGGGCGGGTTTGCCGGTTTCGGCAATCGCCTCATAGAGGTCATAGGCCATGCGGTCGTTGGGGTAGAACCCCTGCATGGTCGGGTGGAACTTAAAGCCCTGAACGCCGTAGTTCGCTACTAGATCGCGGGCCTCACGGGCGCCAAGCTTGCCCTTGTGGGGATCAATGCTGGCGAAGGGGATCAGGATATCATCCTCTTTCGCGCAGGCCTCGGCGACCTCATAGTTGCTGTAGCGGCGATAGCCGGTCTCACGCTCGGCATCCACGGGGAAGATCACCGCCGCGATGTTCATCTCACGGTAATGGGCTGCCGTTTCAGGGATGGTCGGCGGGTGGTTCCACGGAGCGCCAAAATACTTGGCCATGGTGCTTTGCAGCTCGTCATAGCCGTCATCAGCGTGGCAGCCGCAGCTTTCCTCGGCATGGGTGTGGAAATCGATCGCGCGGACTTTCGAGAAATCTACCATAGTGTCACCTCACACCCGGATCAGCGCCGGGTCTTCGTTGTCGTAAAGCCGCTCAAGCAAATCTGCGCGGCGTGTCATGATTTTGCGGACATTCAGGCTGCCCTTATCCGTGATCTCTGCATCCTTGACCGAGGGCGGCTCGGCCAAGATGATCGCGCGGCTGATGCGCTTGGCGGACCCCGTCGCGGCAGAGGCCATGGCGCGCAGACGCTCTTCCAATTCAGCTTGCAGAACCGGATCAATTACAGCGCCTTCGGACGTGTTGTCCCCATGCACATGATCCGGACGCGGGAAAATAAACAGGCCGATCTGATCGCGGTCGTGACCACAGATCACCACGTCTTGCACCAGACCGCGCAGACCTTCCAGAGCCTCAAGACGCAACTTGCCCGCCTGCACCCAAGTGCCGGTCAGCAGTTTAAAATCTTCGGACACGCGACCATCAAAAGTCAGACCCCGCTCCGCGTCATCGGAGTGCACAAACTTCACCGCATCACCGGTGATCAAGAAGCCTTCTTCGTCGAAGGCCTCTTTGGATTTCACCTCATCGCCCCAATAGCCCTTCATCACGTTGGGCCCCTTTACGCGCAATTCACAGCGCATCTCATCATCGGGGATCAGCTTGACGGTGGTGTCGGGCAGCGGCACGCCGATCACGCCTGAACGGCCAATGGGCTCATGCACCATGATCGTGGCAGGCGCCGTTTCGGTCATGCCCCAGCTGCTGATCATCAAGGGCAAACGGCCACGGACCTCCATCGCCATTTCTTCCAGACGGGTCCAGACATCCTGCGGCAATGAGGCACCGGCATAGAAGATCAGATCCAGATCGCGGAAGTAGGCTTCGCGCAGGGCGGTGTTGGTCTCCATCTCATGGACCAGCATGGCAAAGCCAACCGGTACGTTGAACGACAGCGTGCCGGGGCGGTCGATGATGTTCTGCACTGTGTGCTTGAAGCCCGACTTGGTGGGCTTGCCGTTGTCGATGTACAGACTGCCACCATTGGCCAACATCATGTAGCTGTTGTGCGAGCCGCCAAAGACGTGGTTCCACGGCAGCCAGTCGGTGATGCTTGGCGGACGCTCTTTCAAGAAGGGCATTACCGCAGCCATCTGGGCCTGATTGGCGCACATCATTCCTTGGCTGGTCAGAACCCCTTTGGGGTCCGAGGACGAGCCGGATGTGAACAGGATTTTCGCCAGCGTATCGGGACCGACCTTGGCGTGAACGGCGGCCAGATCAACGCCACTGTCACCTTTCAACAGTTCGGCAAAGGGCGTCACAGCACGGGGCGCACCTTCGGTGATGCTCGCGACAACCTCAACGTTTGCCAGCTCGGGGCGCTTTAGCGCCTCGGCATAGCGGCCCGCGTCATCGACGAAAGCCATCGCAGGTTTGACCTTGTTCAGGACATAGACCAGACGGGCGTGGGCCTCGGTGATCAGAGAGTACTGTTCGGCCAGCGGGACAACGGGAACGCCCGCGTATTGCGCCCCAAGCGACAGCAGCGCGTGATCCACACCGTTGCCGGACATTACCACGATGGGTGTGTCCTGCCCCAAACCACGGGCGGCCAGCGAAGCGGCAATCGCCTGCACCTGTTCCAGCAGCGCGGCATAAGAGACCTCGCGCCAGCCTTCACCCGAACGTTCTGCGATTGCGGTCCGCTCGGGCGCGGCCTCGGCCCATTGATGCACCCACACGCCGGTGTGCGCGACAACCGGATCGCAGGCAACATTCGAACGCATTTCGAGAGAGCCATCGCGGCGGTCAAGCCGGACAGAGTGCGGGACCAGTTCCAGCCCCGTGATTTGGTCTTTCATTCTAGCCTCCCTAGAGGGCCAAGCCCTGTCGTGGATCAGGCGCCAGCGCCAATACGGCGCAGCAGTACTTTTAAATTCTCTTGTTCTTCGGTCGTCAGACCCGCCAACATCTGGCGTTCATGGGCCAAAACGCGCGCCTCGGCGTCCTTCCAAGTGGCCATGCCCTTGGTGGTGGCCCGCAGCGCATAGGACCGGCGGTCCCCCGGCACCTTGTTGCGGGTGATCAGCCCGGCGCGCTGCAATTCGTCAACCAGCACAACCACGCCTGAACGTTCGATGTTCAAGGCACAGGCCAGCTGGGTTTGGGTGATGTCAGGGTTCTCGGCCACAACTGACAGGGCCGAGAACGTGCGCGTGCGCAGGCCAAGCGGTTCGATCGACAGGATCATATCCGCGCGAAGCGTCAGATAAGCCCGTTTCAGGGTGTACCCCATGAACTGGCGCAAGCCGTTGTCCAAGGGACGGTCATCCTGTTCGATCTTGTTCATTGCCTGCGTCATGCCATTACCCCCTAGTTCGCAACCACATCCACCAGCCAGAAGCTGAGGGCGGGGAAGCTGATCAGGATCGCAATCCGGCAGAACTCGGCCATGATGAATGGCGTGGTGCCGCGGAAGATCTGGCTGGTCGGAATGTCCTTGGCCATGGCCGAGATCACAAAGAGGTTCATCCCCACAGGTGGCGTGATCAGACCCATCTCGACCACAACCAGCGTGATGATCCCGAACCACATGGCCTGCTGTTCCGGCATCAGGCCAAAGTCCAGCGCCATGACCGTCGGGAAGAACACCGGAACGGTCAGCAGGATCATCGACAGACTGTCCATGACGCAGCCCATGATCAGGTAGAACACCACCATCCCCAGCAGAACGGTCATCGGTGCGATATCGGCATTGCTAAAGTAGTTGGCCACATCCGCAGGCATCTGGCTAAGGGCCAGCGCCACGTTAAAAATGTCCGCGCCAAAGACGATGGCAAAGATCATCGCGGTCGAACCTGCGGTGTCGATCAGACAGTCGATCAAGTCGCCCATGCTCAGGCCGCCTTTGAAGATGCCCACAGCCAGCGTCATGATCACACCAACCGAGGCACCCTCGGCGGGGGTGAAAAAGCCGCCGTAGATCCCGCCAAGCACCACAACAAAGATCGCGACGACGTGCCAGATCTCGGTCAGGGATTTGATGCGGGTCTTCATATCCGCTTTCTCATGGGTGGGGCCTTCTTCGGGGCGCAGGCGGACATAGACCGCAATCGCGATGAAAAAGCCGACCACAGCCAGAAGACCGGGAATGGTTGCCGCAAGGAACAGCTTTACGATGTTCTGTTCAGTCAGCAGGGCGTAGATGATCAAAACCACCGACGGCGGGATCAGAATACCCAGTGTGCCGCCAGCCGCCAGCGAGCCGGACGACAGCGCGCCGGAATAGCCGTGCTTGCGCATCTCGGGCAGGGCCACACGGGCCATGGTGGACGCAGTTGCCAGCGATGAGCCCGAGATCGAGCCGAACATCGCACAGCCCGCCACAGCCGCCATCGCCAGACCGCCGCGCTTGTGGCCGATCCAAGCGTTTGACGCCGAGAAGATGGCCCCCGAAATGCCGGTCCGCGTGGCCAGATGGCCCATCAGGATGAACAGCGGCACAATCGCCAGTTCATAGGACATGAACTTGTCGACCCAAGCCACATTGAAATACGCCAGCAGGGCATAGTGGTTCAGCTGCACCACATAGCCGACCGCCCCCACAGCACCCATCGCCAGCGCGATCGGCATGCGGACAAAGATCAGCAGCAGCAGAACAATGACCATGATGGTCGCAATAGTCGTCGGATCCATCAGACAGTCCCCAGACCGCGGAACACGCGGCTTAGCATCGGAAGGCTCATGAAGAAGGCGATGATGGCCGAAAGGCCGGTGCCGAAGACCGCGGGCACGTAAACCAGCCAAACGGGCACGCGCAGCAGCATGGTCTTGTCTCCATAGCTGTAAATTTCGGAAAGCCCGTGGGTCAGACGCCAGCACAGCAGGCCCCAGACAAGGGCAAAGATAAAGGTCCAGATCCCGTCCAGACGGCGCTGCGCCCCGTCAGGCAGCCAATTGGTAAACAGGTCCACCATGACGTGGCCCTTGTTCATCTGGCAAAGGGGCAGGAACAGTGAGGCACAGGCAGCGCACGCCAGCTCGACCGATTCAAAGTCGCCGCGGATGCCGCCGATCCCGAGATTTCGCATCACGACCGATGCAGTGACCAGCACCGCCGCCGCAAAGATCACCACGCCCCCTGCGGCCGCCGAGGCCACCGCGATGGGACGCAGGATGCTGAACAGGGGGCCGTTCACCCCCTGCCAGTCTTCTGTTTCAAGCCGTTCGGCCATGCCGCTTAACCCGCGTCCAGCAGTTCGTTGGCGCGGTCGACAACCGCCTGACCGTCAAAGCCCATGCCATTCAGCTTCTCGACCCATGCGGCGACGACAGGCTTGGAAACCTCTTGCCACTTGGCGATCTCTTCGGCGGGAATTTCGACAATCTCGTTGCCCTGCTTTTCAACGACCGAGCGGCCAAAGGCTTCGAATTCGTCGAACTGCTTGCCAAGACGTGCCGACAGATCCATGCCCGAATGCGCGTCGATCACTGCCTTCAGGTCATCCGACATGTCGTCGTACTTGCGCTGGTTCATGACCAGCGAGAAGGTGTTGGCGTAAAGGCCACGCGCGCCCGCTGCGGGCATCGAGGTGAACTTGGTCAGCTCTTGCAGTTTGAATGCGGGAACCACTTCGAAGGGCAGGCAGCAACCGTCGATCACGCCATTCGACAGACCCACGACCATCTCGGTCACGGGGAAGAACACGGTCTCGGCACCCAGCGCCGCCAGCATCTGGCCGGTCGCCTGGTTCGGTGCGCGCAGCTTCAGACCCTTAAGGTCAGCCTGGCTGGTGACGGGGGCGTTGCGGGTGTGCAGCTTGCCGCCATCGTGGGTGTGATAGGCCAGCACTTTCATGCCGTCGTATTCGCCCTGTGCGAACTCGTCCATCAGCTTATGCATCACGATCGAGGTCTTCTCGGCGTTGGTCACCATGAAGGGCAGCGCCATGGTTTCCGCGATGGGGAAACGGTCAGGCGTGTAAACAGGCAGGGTCCACGCGATGTCGACGATGCCCTGACGGGTCTGGTCGGCCAACTGCGGCGGCTTACCACCCAGCTGCAGCGAGGGGAAAATCTGTACGTCGATTGCACCGTTCGACGCTTCTTTCAGTTCTGCGGCCCAAGGCTCGAAGAATTTGGTCTGGATGGGCGCAACGCCGGGCAGAAAGTGGCTAAGGCGCAGGGTGACCTCTGCGGCATTCGCGCGGCTCAGCAGTGCGGGGGTGGCCAGTGCGGCACCCATGGACGCCATCATGGTACGGCGAGTTAGTTTGGTCATTCTCAGGTCCTCCCTAAAATCCTGTTCTGTGAATGAACGATCTTGTCTCGTGCGCCATCCTCCGTGGCGCACAAAGCTGATATAGCCCTTATCGGAACTCGGGCGCGCGTTTTTCGAGGAAGGCTTTCAGCCCCTCTTCCGCGTCGCGGCTGGTCTGGCTGACCGCCGCACAAAGGCTTTCGGTAAACAGACCGTCTGCCTTCGACATATCGTTGATCCGGCTGATCGCCTGGATCATCATATAATTAGATAGCGATGCGTTTTTGGCGATCTTGGCGGCCAGTTTGCATGCCAGCGGCAGTGCCTCGCCCTCGCCTACTGCGTAGTGGGTCAGGCCAAGGGCCAGCCCTTCTTCGGTGTTGTATTTGCGACCGGTCAGCATCATCTCGCACATACGGTCCGCGCCGATGATGCGCCCGATACGCACAGTCGCGCCGCCACCCACGAAGATGCCGCGCATCCCTTCGGGCAGCTGGAAAATCGTGCCCGGCTCGGCGATGCGCACATGGGTGCTGGCCGCCATTTCCAAACCGCCGCCGATCACCGCTCCGAACATCGCGCTGATCACCGGAAGACCCGAGAACTGGATCTGGTCCATCACCCGATGCCAATTGCGGCTGTGGCGCATTGTGCCTTCGGCATCGCGGGCCACATGTTCAGACAAATCCAGACCCGAGCAATAATGCCCTTCGGTGCCGGTCATGATCACCACCCGCACGCCCTCGGGGGGCGCCGCGAAGAAGGTGTCGATCTGCTCCAGCAGCTCATCGCACATAGCGTTGCGCTTGCCCGGACGGTTCATGGTCAGGGTGGCTACGGGGCCGTCAATCTCGACCTTCAGGATATCGGTGGTGTTGGTCATCAAAGTCTTTCCGTCTGCGTGGCACATGGCGCGATTAAAAACACCTTGCCCCTTTTGGCTAGCAGAATGGGATAAACGGAACTGTTGTGTCAACAAACATTTTCCTTGGAAACTAAATTCTTGGAAACAGAAATGCTGCGTGTGAACAGGCGTCTTTTCAACGTGTTACTCTGGCTGTTTGCGGTATCACTGCGCATGTGCAGAAAATTTTCGTCTGGCGTGTTGTCGTCGGCCCCTCGAAAGGGCGCGCCATGAAAAAAAGCCCCCAACCTTGCGGTTGGGGGCCTCGTGAGTGGTGGTAAAGTAAGGACTGATCAGTCCGAAATCGCGCCTTCTTCGTCGCGGCGCTGGCGCATTTTGCCCTTCACGACGCGGCCGAACACCATCGGCAGGATGAAGCCGATAATCGCCACGGCCCAAAGACCGATTGCCAGCGGGCTGTCAAAGAGGGTGAACCAGTTGCCGTTGTCGATGGTGATCGCGCGGCGCAGGTTGGCCTCCATGGAATTGCCCAGAAGCGTACCCAGAATGATCGGAACCAGCGGCACGTCCAGCTTGCGCAGCACCCAGCCCATCACACCGAAGCCGATCATCACCAGCAGGTCAAAGGACGAACCCGAGATGCCGTAGATGCCCACAAAGCTGACCATGGCCACAATCGGCATCAGAATGCGCGGGGGAACCATCAGCAGGCGGGTGAAGAGGCCCACCATCGGGATGTTCAGAGCCAGCAGCATGAAGTTGGCGATGAACAGCGCGGCAATCAGGCCCCAGACCACATCGGGGTTCTGGCTGAACAGCAGCGGACCGGGAGTGATGTTCAGCGACAGCAGAACCGCCAGCAGAACCGCCGTGGTGCCCGAACCGGGAACACCCAGCGCTAGCATTGGCACCAGTGCGCCACCCGCAGCCGCGTTGTTGCCAGCCTCGGGGGCAGCCACACCGCGCGGATCGCCTTTGCCAAAGGTACCCTCTTTGTCCACCAGACGCTTTTCCATCGAGTAGCTGATGAACGATCCCAGCGAGGCACCCGCGCCGGGCAGAACGCCCGCAAGGAAACCCAGCAGAGAGGTACGCAGCATGGTGGGGGTACACTGCTTGATCATCGACATCGGCGGCGTCAGGCGGCCGATCTGCAACTGACGGCTGTCGGCGTTTGCGTTTCCATGACGCTCTTCAAGGAAGATGAACACTTCGGACAGAGCAAACAGACCCACGATCGCCACAAGGAAATCCAGACCGTCGTAGAGGTGCACTTCGCCAAAGGTAAAGCGCGGCACGCCGGTTTGGGTGTCCACACCAACCATCGCCAGACCAAGACCCAGCGCGGCAGCAAAGGCCGATTTCGCCTGATTGGTCGAACTGACACCACCAAGGGTCATGAACGCCAGTGCAAACAGGGCAAAGTATTCCGCAGGGCCGAACAGCAGGGCGATTTTCACCAGCTGCGGTGCCAGCAGGATCAGACCCCAAGTAGCAAAGAACGCGCCGACGAAGGATGCGATACCCGAAAGGCTCAGGGCCTCGCCGGCCATGCCCTTCTTGGCCATCGGGTAGCCGTCCAGACAGGTCATCATCGCGGGCTCGTCACCCGGAATGTTCAGCAGGATCGAGCTGATACGGCCACCGTACATCGCGCCATAGTAAACGCTGGTCAGCAGGATCAGCGCAGGCGTCGCGCCAAGACCAAGGGTAAAGGCCAGCGGGATCAGGATAGCCACGCCATTCGACGGCCCAAGGCCGGGCAGCGCGCCCATGATGGTGCCCAGAAAACAGCCCAGAAGCGCCAGCAGCAGGTTTTGCCAGGTCAGGGCGATCAGAAAGCCGTCACCAAGCGAAGACAGGAGTTCCATGCGTAATCCTCCTTAGAAACCCAGCGGGCCACGGGCCAGCGACAGGCCCAGAACCAGATGGAAAATGACATAAATACCGACCGAGGTGCCGACGCCGGTGGCAATCGCGCCAAGGACCGTCGATCCCAGACGCCACGCCAGATAGGTCGCAGCCAAAGCGGTGGCAAAGACAAAGCCGATCACCGGCAGGAACTGGGCATAAAGCACCATAACAACCACGGCCGCCGCGATTTCCGCCAGACGGGCGAAGGGGGGCCAATGGGGTTCTTGATCGGGTTTGATCGCGATCACCAAGGAGCTCAGTCCTAGAACGGTGGCGATGATCAGGGGAAAGGCTTTGGGGCCAACAGCATCCGACAGAAAACTTTCTTCGATTGCGAAGGCCGCCATAGCGTAGCCGATCGCAAGAAGAACGCCGAAGATGCCGAAGATACGATCACTCATTAGGGATCTCCTGAAACGGCATTGTATTTGGGGGGTATGAAAGTAGGGGCGCCGCTATGAAGGGGAGAGAGCGGCGCCCCTTAAGATCTACACAGGGGGACTGCGTAGAATTACTTGATGATGCCGATCTCGCGCGAGATGTTCTGGATCTGAGCAACCGACTCGCTCACGAACTTCTCGAAATCTGCACCCTGCAGGTCCAGCGGCGCCAGACCGTTTGCGGCCATGATCTCTTTCCACTCGGGCGATGCGTACAGCGCCGAGATGTTGCCGACCCATGCGTCATAAGCTTCGTCGCTCATGCCACCGGGAGCGTAGAAACCACGCCAGTTTGCGCCAATCGCGTCAACGCCCTGCTCTTTTGCGGTCGGGAAGTCGGCGAATTCGCCACCCAGACGCTCGGGCGACAGAACTGCGATGACTTTCAGGTCGCCGCTGTCAACAAAGCCTTTGGCTTCCGAGATGTCACCGGTGAATGCCTGAACCGAACCGGCCAGCAGCTGGGTTACAGCTTCGCCGCCGCCATCGAACGCGATGTACTTGACCTTACGCACGTCTTCGACGCCGTAGGCATTCGCTGCGATCAAAACCTTCAGGTGGTCCCAGCCGCCAACAGCCGAACCGCCAGCAACCGACACCGAGGTGGGGTCATTTTTGATCATGTCCAGCAGCGCGGGAAGGGTGGTGATTTCGCTGTCGGCGGCCACGGCGATCACGCCATAGTCTGCGCCGATCGACGCCAGCCAACGCACCTGGTCCATGGTGTTGCCGGGGTATGCGCCCTGCGCCAGACGAGTCGCGGTTGCCGACGAGGCCGCAACGATCAGGTCGTTGCTGTCGTTACGCTTGTTCACGACTTCGGCGTAGGCAACACCGCCACCGCCACCGGCCAGGTTCACAACCTGCATGGTTTTCTCGATCAAGCCGAGGTCCTGCATCGACTTGCCAACCTGACGGCAGGTGAAGTCCCAGCCACCACCGGGGTTCGCGGGTGCGATGCACTCGGGGCTCTCGGGCTTCCAGCCTTCTGCCGAAGCGGCAAACGCGGACGCACCCAGCATCAGGGCAGCAACAGTTGCTTTAAAGATCATGTCTATCTCCTCCACAGTGATCTTCGCGGATCTCCTCGGATCCGGTCGTTTTTGCCGACATAGCGCTGCATATTTGCAGTCTTCTCGTGTCGGGCTATGAAGGACCACTAACGGGGAAAGCTGTCACCAACCTGTCACCGCGACAGGAAACGCATTTTCTGGGCCGGATGGGGAAAGAAAATTATGCGCATTCTGATCGTCGAAGATGCGGTCGATATGGCCGAGGCCATCGCCATTCGCCTAGGAAAAGCAGGCATGGCGTGCGATCTGGCCGAGTCCTGCGAAAGCGCCGAGGACTTTCTGGCGGTCCAGCGCTACGACGCGATTGTACTGGATATCAACCTTCCGGATCGGGCGGGAACTGAACTGCTTTCAGACATTCGCGGGCGGGGGATTCGCACCCCTGTGTTGATGCTGACGGCGCTATTTTCGGTAGATGATCGGGTCTCGGCGCTGAATTTGGGGGCCGATGACTATCTGGTCAAACCCTTCGATCACCGCGAACTTGAGGCCCGCCTGCGGGCTTTGGTCCGCCGTGAATCCGATCAGAAAACCGATGCGCTGACCCTTGGTCCGCTGAGTTTTTCCCCCGCCACCATGACCGCGCAGATCAACGGGGACCCCGTGGACCTGACCCGCCGCGAAGCCACCCTTCTGGGCCTTTTGCTGCGCGCGAACGGCAACGTTCTAAGCAAAGAGCGGCTTTATGACGGGCTTTTCGCCTTTGACGATGCGGATGTGGGACTGAACGCGATCGAGCTTTACATCGCCCGACTGCGCAAAAAACTGTCTGGCACAGGTGTTCTGATCGAGACCCAGCGCCGCCTGGGCTACCGGATCGCGCTGGATGGCTAGGGCCACACGATCCCTGACCTCGCGCGTGGTTGTCGGGGTTCTGTCGCTGCTGCTGGTCGGGGGCGTGATCGTGGCGATTGCCAGTTTCGCCTATGGGCAACAGGCAGCCAAACAGGCCTATGACCGGCTACTTTTGGGCGCGGCAAGTGACATTGCCGAATCCATCACCATCCTGAACGGCACCCCGATGGCCGATCTGC
Organism: Donghicola tyrosinivorans; assembly: GCF_003003355.1. Classification (GTDB taxonomy): domain Bacteria; phylum Pseudomonadota; class Alphaproteobacteria; order Rhodobacterales; family Rhodobacteraceae; genus Donghicola; species Donghicola tyrosinivorans. The sequence continues at coordinate 56,453 of NZ_PVTQ01000009.1, read as the reverse complement.
CAGTCTCGGCGTTTCAGCTGCTGGCGCAGGCCCCCGATGACCGGATCGGCTATGCCGTGCGCGGCCCCGATGAACAACTTCTAACCGGCCACGCCGCTGTCACCTCGGCCCCCGAGCCCCAGCGTCGCCCCTCAAACCAACCGGTCTTCTTCGACGCCACCCTTCAGAATGAGGCCGCCCGCTTTGTCACCATCACCCGCATCTTCGCGGAGCGGGAATTTTCCGGCACGGTCTCGGTCACCGTGGGCCAGACCATGCTGGCCCGCAACGCCATGGCCCTTGGCCTGACACGGGATGCGCTGATCGCCTCGATCCTCGCAGGGCTTGCGCTGATGGTGCTGGCAATTGTGGTGATCCGCAATGCGATGGCGCCACTGGACCGGATCGCATCCGAGCTTTTGGACCGCGACCCCTATGACCTGACGCCAATGGACAACAACGTTCCTGCCGAGGCCGCCGTGATGGTGGACGCCATGAACCGCTTTATGCGCCGTCTGGATCGCCAGATCGGCAGCATGCGCAACCTGATCTCGGACACGGCCCACCAGTTGCGCACCCCAGTGGCCGCCATCCGCACCCAAGCGGAACTGGCCAGCGAGGAAACCGTCCCCGAGGCGCAACGCCTGATGGTTGGCCGCCTTGCCCGCCGGTCTCGGTCCTTGGGTGAACTGCTAGACCAGATGCTGTCCCGCGCACTTGTGATCCACCGCACCGACAGCGCCCCGCGCCGTCCCATCGACTTGCGAGATGTGGCGCTAGAGGTGGTCGAAGCCCGCGATCACGAATTGCTCTCCCCCGGTGCCGAGGTTGAACTGGTCATCGGCCCCGATCCGATCTTCGTGATGGCCGATGAAATATCCTTGACCGAAGCGGCAAAGAACATGTTCAACAACGCCCTGCGCCACGGCACCCCGCCAGTCCGCATCGGCGTCAGCCGTACCGGCACCCGCGCCAGCCTCTGGGTGCAGGACGCAGGACCCGGCCCCACCCCCGAAGTCCTGTCACGCATGGGCCAACGGTTCGAACGCAACGCCGCCTCCAAAGGGCAAAGCGCAGGTCTCGGCCTTTCCATCGTCCGTGCCGTGGCCGAGGCATTCGAGGGCGATTTAACCATGACCCCCACCGATGACGGCTTTCGCGTCAGCCTGACCCTGACCGCCCATGAGGTGCCCGAATGATCCGCGCTGCCGCCCTTCTGCTGGCCCTCGCCGTCCCAGCCACCGCGCAAGAGGCCGTCGCCACCTATGGCACCGGCCCGACTGCGCTGATGTTCCGGTCCACCACGGATATCGCCGTCCTTGGACCCACGATCCAGGCCTTCACAGAGGCCAACCCCGACATCACCGTCACCTATGAGCAATGGGGGTCAAACGCCCTTTACAAACTTACGCTGGACGGCTGCCAAACGGGGGATAATCCCGCCGATGCGGTCCTGTCGTCCGGCGTCCACCAGATGGTCGAACTGGTCAATATTGCCTGCGCCCGCCCCTATCGCTCCAGCCTCACGGAAACCCTCTCGTCCGAACGGATCTGGCGCAATGAACTCTGGGGCATCACCCGCGAACCTGCGGTCATGCTCTACAACACCGATCTGGTCCCCCCCGAAGAGGTTCCCCGCACCCGCTTCCAGCTTCTGGACCTGATGCGCCAGCAAAACCCGCGCTACCAGAACCGCATCGCCACCTATGACATCGAGGCTTCCGGTCTGGGCTACCTCTTGGCCTTCTCCGACAGCATCGAGGCCAGCACCTTCGGCGGTCTTTTAGAAGGTTTCAGCCGCACGGACGCCATCGCCACCTGCTGCTCGGCCGAGATCATCAAAGGCGTGGCCGAAGGGCGCTATCTCTTGGCCTATAACGTGCTTGGCTCCTACGTCAGCACCCAGACCAACGACAAAATCGGCGTGATCCTGCCCGAGGATTACACGCTCTTTCTCTCCCGCGCCTTCATGATCCCGAAGAACGCTCCGAACCCGATCGCCGCCAGCCGCCTCTTGGATTTCCTGCTCTCGGACGCGGGCAAGGCACAGCTTTTCATGAGCGGCCTTGAATGGCAGCGCGACGAAGACGAAAGCGGCCTACCCGCCAGTTCGGAACGCTCGATCCGGCTCGAGCCGATGCTACTGGTGGCCCGCGACCAACAAAGGCGCAGCCTCTTCATCACCCAATGGCGTCTCACCTTCGGCGCCCCCCGTTTTCTAACCCCATAAAAACAAAGAAAGGCGCAGACCGGAGAGGTGGTCTACGCCTTCTTTTTTAGCCAGCTGGATGGAATACGGGGAGTCAGCTGGCACAGAGCGTCGAGCGGGTGAGGAAGCGTTGCTCGCGCCCATTATCAAGGCTGAACATACCCCCACGGCCCTTCACCACATCGATGATCAGATCCGTATGCATCCACACTTCGAACTGGGTCTCCGAAATGTAAAAGGGCATGCCGCCAATTTCTCCCATTTGAATGTCGTTCACACCCAGTTTGAAATCCCCCTGCGCGTAACACATCGGGGACGAGCCATCGCAACATCCGCCCGATTGGTGAAACATCACCGGACCGTGGTCTTCCACGATCTCGGCCAACAGTTTCAGCGCTGCAGGAGTGGCAGAAACCTTGTCATAGACTTTGGTCATCTCCGCCTCTTTCATCTTGGTGAAAATACCTCGGGGGGTCCGGGGGGCAGCGCCCCCCGGCCTTGGGTCTCTTAGAAGAAGCCCAGTTTCTTGGGGCTGTAGCTGACCAGCATGTTCTTGGTCTGCTGGTAGTGGTCCAGCATCATCTTGTGGGTCTCGCGGCCGATACCCGACTGCTTGTAGCCACCGAACGCCGCGTGTGCGGGGTACGCGTGGTAGCAGTTGGTCCAGACGCGGCCCGCCTGAATGGCACGACCAAAGCGGTAGCAGGTGTTCGCATCACGCGACCATACGCCGGCACCCAGACCGAACATGGTGTCGTTCGCAATCGACAGCGCCTCGTCGGCATCTTTGAAGGTGGTCACAGACACAACCGGGCCAAAGATCTCTTCCTGGAAGATGCGCATCTTGTTGTGGCCCTTCATGACGGTCGGCTTCACGTAGTAGCCGTCTGCCAGATCGCCGCCCAGAACGTTGCGCTCACCACCGATCAGAACTTCTGCACCTTCCTGACGGCCGATGTCGAAGTAACCAAGGATCTTCTCCATCTGCTCGTTCGACGCCTGCGCACCGATCATGGTGGCGGGGTTCAGCGGATCACCCTGAACGATGGCGTCAACGCGGGCCAGAGCACGCTCCATGAAGCGGTCATAGATCGATTCGTGGATCAGTGCGCGGCTGGGGCAGGTGCAGACTTCGCCCTGGTTCAGCGCGAACATCACGAAGCCTTCGATCGCTTTGTCGAAGAAATCATCGTCAGCGCGTGCCACGTCTTCGAAGAAGATGTTCGGCGACTTGCCGCCCAGTTCCAGCGTGACGGGGATCAGGTTCTCCGATGCGTACTGCATGATCAGACGACCGGTGCTGGTTTCACCGGTGAAGGCGATCTTGGCGATGCGCTTGGACTGTGCCAGCGGCTTGCCTGCTTCCAGACCAAAGCCGTTTACGACGTTCAGAACGCCTGCGGGCACAACGTCTGCGATCAGTTCGCACAGAACCATGATCGCTGCGGGGGTCTGCTCTGCGGGCTTCAGAACCACACAGTTACCACCGGCCAGTGCAGGTGCCAGTTTCCAGCACGCCATCAGCAGCGGGAAGTTCCAGGGAATGATCTGACCAACAACGCCCAGAGGCTCGTGGAAGTGGTAGGCAACGGTGTCCGAGTCGATTTCCGACAGGGCGCCTTCCTGAGCGCGCAGAACGCCAGCAAAGTAGCGGAAGTGGTCGATCGCCAGCGGCAGGTCAGCGGCCATGGTTTCACGGATCGGCTTACCGTTGTCCCAGGTTTCGCAGGTTGCCAGCAGCTCGATGTTTTCTTCCATGATGTCTGCGATTTTCAGCAGAACAGCTGCGCGTGCGGCGGGGGCAGTGTGGCCCCATGCGTCTTTTGCGGCGTGTGCGGCGTCCAGTGCCGCTTCGATGTCGCCCTCGTCCGAGCGAGCGATTTCACAGATCTTGCCACCGGTGATGGGGCTGCCGTTGTCAAAGTAACGGCCGTTGCGGGGTGCAACAAACTGACCGCCGATGAAGTTGTCATAACGCTCTTTAAAGGGCGAAACGCGTGCAGCGGTACCGGCTTGAGCCATCTCGTTCATGGATAGTCCTCCTCATGTGACCCGGTATCCTCCGACCGGGATTGAGGGGACGATGCCCACCCTTTTGATCCAGCGCATCCCCACCAAAGTCGCAGCTTTCGGGGGACTGTCTCAGGGCTGAGACAGTCAGTGAGACTTTTCGGAAATTCCCAGACGCTTCATCCGGCGATACATGGTCGCCCGACCGATTCCCAAGGCCTTTGCCGCCTGAGTCACGTTGCCATCGGCACGGGAAAGGGCCCGCATGACCGCAGCGCGCTCGGCTCCTTCGAATCCTTTTTGGGAATCATCGTCGCGTCCCAGCACGTCCACGGCGGGCAGCGGACGCAGAATTCCCTCACTGGGCAGGTCCAACGTCAGACGGGCCTGACGGGTTGCGCCGATGACCAGATCATCCTGATCCACGGCCAACAAGGAATTGGCACGGGTGTCGCCTTCACCAGCCATGACGATGCGGGCTTTGGGGAAGGTCGCACGGAAGCAGTCAGCCTCGATCTGGCGGGCGGTTTGTTCCACCATCGCCGCGATCAGCTGGTTAAAGCCTTCGGTCTGGTCCGACCGCGCCGAGGACACATCCAGCGCCCCCAACAGCTGCCCCTGCGGGCCAAAGATCGGCGCGTCCATGCAGCTAAGACCGATGTTACGGGCGATGAAGTGATCGTCTCGGTGGATCGTGACGCGGCGACGCTCGGCCAGACAGGTGCCGATGCCATTGGTGCCTTCGGCCTCTTCCGACCAGTTATTTCCTGCCCACAGGCCCCAGTTCTGAAAGGTATCCGCATCGCCATCACCGCAGCGGTGCTGCAGCACGATCCCTTGCGCGTCCGTTAGCAGGACCGCACAGCCCGACTGGCCGACCAGATCGAACAGGTTGTCGATGCGGCTTTCGGCGCTGCGTATGAAGGACTCGTTCGCCTCTAGCAGGGGGCGCAATTCGCGCTGGGTCAGACGCTGGGGCGCACGGCCCGTGGCTGGATCAATGCCGTGACGCACCAAGGATCGCCGCCAAGACGCCGCCAGCCGCGACCGTGCCGCAGCCGAGCCGGACTCCGCCACCGACAACACCCGATCCGTATGTTCACGAAAATCCATAACCATCACTCCTCCCCGCAGGCTGGCAGACTGCTTCCCCAAGCCATGTGCCAGCGCGCACATTCTTTCGCAGCAGCAAAAAGCCCGCAAGGATTGAATCCCTGCGGGCCATTGTCCGTTAGTCTTAGAGACACGCCTTAGCGCATGTCTCCGTCCGGTCCATCGCCCGGATTCGTGTCGGATTGCGCCGGAATGTCCCTGCTTTTCGGACGATCCGACTTGGCCGGAGCATCTTCGCGGGTTGTTTCGCGGGCCGTCCCTTCGATCAGCTTTTCTTCCATTTTTACCCGAACCGGCTGGCTTTCGCCTGCTTTGCTCTCGGCAAAGGTGAGGGTCTGGTAGGGATAAGGGATCTCGATCCCGCGCTCGTCAAAGATGCGTTTGACGATCTCGTTGTAGGCGCGTCCAATGTTCCACTGATCACCTGGATAGCACTTGATCTTGCTGCGCAGGATAATCGCGCTGTCGCCGAAGGTGTTCAGGCCCGACCACTCCATATCGCCCATGATCTTGGCGCGATGTTCTGGATCGGCGACCAGTTCTTCAAAGGCGGCGAACATGGCGTCTTTCACGTCGGACACGCTTTCACGGTAGGCGACACCCATATCGCAGACGAAATAGCCGTAGTCCTTCATGAAGTTCGACACCATGTCCACGCTGCTGAAGGGGATCATGTGATAGGCCCCTTGATAGTCGCGCAGACTGACCGAGCGGATGGTCAGCTTTTCCACCACGCCGGTGGTGCCGTTCAGGGTGATCACATCACCCACGTTAATGACGCCTTCGAACTGGATGAAGATACCGGTGATGATATCCTGCACCATCTTCTGCGAGCCAAAGCCGATCGCCAGACCCAGCACACCGGCCGAGGCCAGCAGAGGCGCGATGTCCAGACCGATTTCGGCCAGAACGAACATCAGGGTTATGATGACCAATGCGATGGTTGCCGCGTTGCGCAGCAGGGTCAGCAGCGTGGTCTCGCGGCTGGTCGGAACGCTGCCCCATTCGGGGTTCAGGCGGTAATCCACCCAGCTGCTCAGCGCCAGCCAGATCCCAGTCGAGACGATCAGGATGAACAGGACACTGACAACGGTTCCCGACACTCTCGCGCCGAACTCGCTGGCCAGTAGCGCACCAAGGCTCAAGACACCCAGAGCATTTAGTGCGAACAGGATCACAAACAGAATGATCAGCGCCCGCACCGCCATCAACAACTTGGGCACAAAGGCGTTCAGGCGACCTTCAAGCGCGGGCAGCTTTTCCTTGATCGTATCGGGCAGCGAAATGCCCTTGCGCACGATCCGCGTCATCGCACCCGAGGCGATGATCCCGATCAGCACCACCAGCGCCACTTGGGCCGAGTTCACAAAAGTTGTGAAAACCACATTGCTGGAACGGGTCATCACGATCACAAAGACGCCCGCCAGATACAGCAGCACCGGCCAGTGCCAGTTGCGCGCCAGAACACGGGCGGCGCCTCGGGGGGCCAGTTCCTCGTCCTGTCCCAGCAGCCAGCTTGCCACGTCGCCGCGCTTACGCAGAACGGTGAAGATGGTGATCAGCAGCACCAGTAGCGCCAGAACCAGCGTCGCCGCACGGCCCGCTGCAAATGACACATCGCCATTGATCACAGGGATCACCAGCAGTTGGCCATAGCCGATCAAACCGATCAGCAGGCTCAGACGACGCGCGGTGAACTTGGCCCCTGTGTCGCTAAGCGGCAGGATACGCAACGCGCTGGACGCGGGCGAGAAGACCATGCGGACCACGACCTTGATCAGCTCGACCAGAACAAAAGCGTTCAGATAAAGGGTCTGGCGGATGCCGATCTCGCCAAAGCTGCCAAAGACCGTCAGGGCCAGAATATAGCCCACCAGCCACGCGACCAGAACGTTCAGAACATCCACCACGCCCGAGAACATGAACAGGCCGACCGTCCGAAGGAAGCGGCTCTCGGCGGCTTTAGCGCCAAGACGGGCGTAGAACGCTTGTGCCACGCCCCGCAGCACAAGGAAGACACCAACCGTTGCGACGATCAGCAGACCCAGATCACGAAAGGCATCGGTCAGCACAACGCTATCGGTGCCGCCCAAGGCACTAAGGTTGCTTAGCGAACGGACGGTCTGTTTCCACGTTTGCTGGACCTCCTGAATGATGTCCTCGGCGAAAACCTTGGTAAAGGTCGCGATCTGACGCCCGACCGAGACATCGTCACTTACCGCGCTGGCCGCTTCGGTTGCGGCTGCTTCAACGGCAGTATCGGCACTGGGTCCTTCGGCACTTTCTGACGCGGGCGCAACGGTGGCATCATCCAGACTGCGCAGCGCGTCAATCAGCTTGGCGCGGGTCGCGTCATCTTGAAGAACGTCGATCAGTTTATCGGTCTGGGTCTGTTCAGCGGGGGTTTCGGTGGCCGTTGCCGTAGCATCCTGCGCCAGCGCCCCATGGCCTGAAACCGTTCCGAAAAGCAGGGCAAGCGCCAGCATCAGGGCGGTCATCAAAGTCTGAAGTCGGATCATATCTGGAAGATCTTCCTGTCGTTTATTGGCCTCGGCTGCATTGCTTAAACGCAGCACCGAAGCATCGAATTGCCTTCGTCCTACCCGATTGGCGGACAAAGTGGATCACTTGACCTACGTCTTCCCTGACGGAAAGTTCCCGAAAAGTACCATTTTCAGAACTGTTATTAACACTTTCGGCTTTTCACAAGGCAATCACGTTCTTGTAGAGATGCTGTAGCAATGCAAATTGGCGGGTGACAAAGCCCTGATCTTACGAACATTTTATGCCCCATGTTTGACGCCGCCATACGCCCTCTGATCGACCCTGCCTTGAACCGCATGGGCCACGCCCTTGCGGGGCGCGGTGTCAGTGCAAATGGGGTGACGCTTGCAGGTCTGGCGCTAGGGTTGACCTCGGCTGCGCTGATCGCGCTGGGGATGACCGGCGCGGCACTGATGCTGTTGCTGGCCAGCCGCTTGGCCGACGGGCTGGACGGAGCCGTTGCCCGCGCCAGCCGCAAAACCGACTTTGGCGGCTATCTGGATATCACCTGTGATTTCCTGTTCTACGGCGCTGTGCCCCTGGGATTTGTCCTGCTGGACCCCGCACAGAACGGCGCGGCAGGAGCCTTCCTTCTGACCAGTTTCTACGTCAACGGGGCCAGCTTTCTGGGCTACGCCATTCTGGCGGAAAAACACCGGATGCAGACCTCTGCCCGCGGGGCAAAATCGCTCTATTTCACCGGAGGGCTGCTGGAGGGCTTTGAGACCATCGCCTTTTTCGCCCTTCTGTGCCTTTGGCCCGCGGCTTTTCCCGTGGCCGCATGGATTTTTGGATCGCTGTGCTTTGTCACGGCGCTCTCACGCATATTGCTGGCCCGTCAGGTGTTCGGACCAGACAAGACAGACACTTCTGGAGGATCTTGATGAAACGCATGCTGACGGCCCTTTCGGCCGCTCTTTTCGCCACCACCGCCATGGCGCAACCTGATCCCAGCAATTGGGACGCTGTGTTGAAAGAGGCAAACGGCCAGACCGTTTACTGGAACGCATGGGGCGGCTCGACCACCACCAATGACTTTATCGCGTGGGTCGGGGACCGAGTGGCCGAGGAATATGGCGTCACACTTGAGCATGTGAAACTGACCGACACCGCCGATGCGGTTGCCCGCGTTCTGGCCGAACAGCAAGCCGGCAAGAACGAAGGCGGCGCGGTGGATATCATCTGGATCAACGGGGCCAACTTTGCCTCGATGAAGCGGCAGGATCTGCTGTTCGGCCCCTTCGCGGAACAGCTGCCCAACTGGCAGTTCGTGGATGTGGACGGCAAGACCGTGCAAACCGACTTTACCGTCCCGACCGAGGGTTATGAAAGCCCGTGGGCCATGGCGCAAGTGGTCTTCATGTATGACACCGCAGATATTGAGGCACCGCTGACCTCAATGGACGCAATCCTTGAATGGAGCACCGCGCACCCTGGACGTTTCACCTACCCCCAGCCGCCGGATTTCCTTGGCGCGACCTTCCTGAAGCAGGCGCTTTTGGACCTGACAGATGACGCCGCTGCCCTGTCGCAAGAGGCCACGCCTGAGACATTCGCCAAAGTCTCGGCCCCGCTTTGGGACTATCTGAATACCCTGACCCCGACCCTTTGGCGTGAAGGCAAGGCCTATCCCCAGACCGGCCCGCAGCAGTTGCAGTTGATCAACGACGGCGAGATTGATCTGGCCATCAGCTTCAGCCCGGGCGAGGCCTCGACCGCCATCGCGAACTTCCAACTGCCTGAAACCGTGCGCACCTATGTTCTGGACAAAGGCACCCTTGGAAACGCCAGCTATCTGGCGATCCCTTACAACGCCAATGCGGCGGCAGGGGCGATGGTTATCGCGAACTTCATCCTCTCGCCCGAGGCGCAGGCCCACGGTCTCGACCCGCTGAACCTTGGCTATGGCACCGTACTGGATATGGCGAAACTGTCCGATGACCAGCGCGCTGCCTTCGACCAGATCGAGTTGGGTGTCGCCACCCTGACGCCTGCGCAGCTTGGCACCGCCCTGCCCGAGCCCCATCCCAGCTGGATGACCATGCTGACCGAGGAATGGACCAAGCGCTACGGGGTGCAGTGACCCTGCTGGCGTGGGTGCCCCGCCTGACACTGGCGGCCATGTTGCTGCCGGTGGCTGCGGGGCTATGGGGGGTCTTTGCCCCCCTTTTCGGTTTTATCACCTTAAATGGCGCCAGTGCAGCGCCCATGGCCGATGTGCTGGCGTGGCCCGGTTTGCCCCGCGCCGCTTGGCTGTCGGTGGTGACTGGGGTTGGCTCCACCCTGATCGCCCTAGGGCTCGTCATTCTGATCCTCAGCCAGTTGCACGGCAGCCGCGCATTGATGTGGCTGCGGCGGGCCTTATCGCCGCTGCTGTCGGTCCCTCATGCCTCGGCGGCGTTCGGATTGGCGTTCATGATCGCACCTTCCGGCTGGATTGCCCGCGCAGTTAGCCCTTGGCTGACCGGCTGGGACCGCCCGCCCGACCTTTTGATTTTGAACGACCCCGCGGGCATCGCCCTGACGCTAGGGCTTGCGGTCAAAGAGATGCCCTTCCTTCTGCTGATAGCGCTGGCTGCTTTGGCGCAGACCGATGCCATCCGCAGTCTGGCCGTGGCCCGCAGTCTGGGGCATTCGGGCGCGGGCGCTTGGTTGAAGGTGGTGCTACCGCGCCTTTACGGCCAAATCCGCCTGCCAGTCTATGTGGTGCTGGCCTATGCCATGACCGCCGTGGATATGGCGCTGATCTTGGGGCCGACGACACCATCAACCTTATCCGTGCAAATCCTGCGCTGGATGTCCGATCCCGACCTGACCCTGCGCCTGCAAGGCGCGGCGGGGGCGGTGATCCAACTGGCGCTAGTCATCGCTGCCCTTGCTGCGTGGTTCCTAGCAGAGAAGTTGGTGGGCAAACTCGGCCTTTTGTGGATCACATCAGGCACCCGCAGCCCATGGCTACCCGCCTTGCGGCCCTTGGCAATCGCCGCCGCAGCGACATCAGCCATTGCGGTCTTGGGCGGTCTTGCCAGCCTTGCGGTCTGGTCCTTTGCCGCCCGCTGGCAGTTTCCGGACGCCCTGCCCGAGGCCCTGACCACCCGCACGCTGGACCGGTTTCTGCCGCAGCTTGGCGCCCCACTGGCCGAGACCGCCCTGATCGCCACAACCACAACCCTGATCGCGCTGATCCTATGCATCGGCTGCCTTGAGGCAGGCTATCGCAAGCGCAAACCTCTAGAGGGGCGCGTGATGTGGCTGGTCTATCTACCGCTGCTGATCCCGCAGATCGCGTTCTTGCCGGGCCTGCAAGTGCTGCTGATCAGCGGCGGGCTGACTATGGGACGCTGGGTGGTGATCCTAAGCCATCTGGTCTTTGTGATCCCCTATATTTTCCTCTCCCTGTCGGACCCTTGGCAGGCGTGGAACACCCGCCACGCCACAGTCGCCCATGCGCTAGGCGCCAGCCCCACGCGCGTGCTGTTCGCCATCCGCCTGCCGATGCTGCTGGCTCCGATCCTGACCGCCGCCGCTGTGGGCTTTGCTGTCTCGGTCGGGCAATATCTGCCGACCCTCTTGGCCGGCGGGGGCCGCATTGCCACCCTGACCACCGAGGCAGTCGCCCTAGCCTCAGGCGGGGATCGCCGCGCCATCGGGGTCTACGGGATCGCCTTGACCTTGGCGGCCCTACTGCCCTTTGCCCTTGCGCTGGCCCTGCCGCGCATCCTTTACGCCAACCGCCGTGGAACCCACCCCTGATGCTGCATCTCCAGAACCTGACCATCACCCTTGGCCAGCGCCTGATCGCGCAGGTGGATACCACCGTGCACGGGGGCGAGGTGCTGACGATCATGGGGCCATCAGGTTCGGGCAAGTCAACGCTGCTGGCGGCCATCACCGGCACGTTGGACCCCGCCTTCGCCCAACAAGGGCGGATCATTCTGGACGGGCAGGATATCACCGCCCTGCCGACCGAGGCGCGCCGCATCGGTATCCTGTTCCAAGACGACCTGCTGTTTCCGCATCTAAGCGTCGGGCAGAACCTTGCCTTTGGCCTGCCGAAAGGCGGCAACCGGAAAGAGCGTCATAAGACCATCGAAACCGCCCTGAGGGACGTCGGGCTTCAGGGCTTTGCCAACCGCGATCCAGCCACCCTCTCAGGCGGGCAAAAGGCGCGGGTGGCCTTGATGCGGATGCTGCTTAGCCAGCCAAAGGCGTTGCTGCTGGATGAGGCGTTCAGCGGTTTGGATGCGGACCTGCGCGAACAGATACGGGCGCTGGTTTTCACCCGCGCCCGCGTCCAGAATTTGCCTGTGGTCATGGTGACCCACGATCCCGCAGATGCCGAAGCCGCCGCAGGACCGGTGATCCACATCGGTTAAGCCGCGCTGCGCGGGTCCACCAGATTCCGCAGAATATCGTCCTTCGTGATCTGGCCGATGATCTGGCCACCTTGCGTGACGTCCAAGGCCCCCTCTTCGCCGGTCATCATCTCCATGACCTTGCCCACGGGGGTTTTGGCATCCACCTGACCAAAGGCCACGCCAGTTGCCGCCGACATGATGTCTTGCGCGCGCAAGACGCCAAGCGGGTTCATGTGGGCCACAAACTCGGTCACATACTCATCCGCAGGCTTCGAGAAGATTTCCTGCGGGGTGCCGCACTGCACGATCCGGCCACCTTCCATGATGGCGATACGGTTGCCGATCTTGAAAGCCTCGTCCAGATCGTGGCTGACGAAGATGATAGTGCGGTTCAGCTTTTGCTGAAGCTCTAGCAGTTCGTCCTGCAACTTGGCGCGGATCAGTGGGTCCAGCGCGCTGAAGGGTTCGTCCATCAGCAGGATCGGCGCGTCGGTGACAAAGGCGCGGGCCAGACCCACACGCTGCTGCATGCCGCCCGACAACTCGCCCACCTTACGATCGGCCCATTGGGACAAGCCCACCAGCTCAAGCTGCTGCTCGACCTTTGCGTCGCGCTCGGCCTTGTCCATGCCGCCCAGTTCCAGACCCAGTTGCACGTTCTCGCGCACGGTGCGCCATGGCAGCAGACCGAACTGCTGGAAGACCATCGCGATCTGACTAAGACGCATCCGGCGCAGGGTCTGTTTGTCAGCATGGGTGATATCGACCATGTTCTGGCCGTCATTCACATGCACCGCCCCGCGCACCACGGGGTTCAAACCGTTCACCGCCCGCAAAAGCGTGGACTTACCCGAGCCAGACAGCCCCATCAGCACCAGAATTTCACCGGTCGCCACATCGAGCGAGCAGTTATGCACGCCAAGCACCTGACCGGTTTCGGTCTGTACTGTACCGCGATCCTTGCCATCATCCATCAGGGGCAGAGCCTTTTCCGGATGAGAGCCGAAGACGATCGAGACGTTATCGAATTGGACTGCCGTGCTCATTTCTTGTCTCCCATGTTCAGGATGCGATCCAGCATGATGGCGACAACCACGATGACAAAGCCGGATTCAAAGCCAAGCTTGGTGTTCACCTGGTTCAGCGCCCGCACAACCGGCACGCCAAGGCCATCCGCGCCCACCAGCGCGGCCACAACCACCATCGAGAGCGACAGCATGATGGTCTGGTTCAGACCGGCCATGATCTGCGGGAACGCGTAGGGAAGCTCGACCTTATACAGCACCTGCTTGGGCGTCGCGCCAAAGGCACGTGCGGCCTCCAAAAGCTGCTGCGGGGTCGAGGAGACACCCAGATAGGTCAGGCGGATCGGTGCGGGCAGTACAAAGATCACCGTCGCGATCAGGCCGGGCACCATGCCGATGCCGAAGAAAACAATAGCAGGGATCAGATACACAAAGGTCGGCAGGGTCTGCATCAGGTCCAGAATGGGCCGCAGATAGCTATACACCTTGGGCCGGTGCGCAGCGTAAATCCCTATGGGCACGCCGACGGCCATACAGACCACACAGGCCGACAGCACCAGCGTGATGCTTTCCGTGGTCTCTTCCCAGTAGTCCTGATTCAGAATGAACAGGAACCCCAAAGTGACAAAGGCACAGACTTTCCAGCTGCGTTGCAAAACCCAGGTCAGCGCGACGAAGGCTGCGATAACGATGAACGGATGGGGCGTTTGCAACACCCAAAGAATGGCATCGATCAGCCACTCCATCGCGTTGGACATCCCTTCGAAAAAGAATTCGGCGTTGTCGCGAAGGAAATCAAAGACGTCTTCGGCCCAAGCCCCTACTGGAATTTTGTTATCTGTCAGCCATTGAAGCATAATTTACCCTTAAGTTTCCTTGTTCGACTGTGTCCTTCGGTGCCGGAACGAAAAGGGCCCGCCACGCGGACGGGCCCCCTTCGCAACTTCGGTCGTTACAGACCCAGCGAGGCTTTCACAGCTGCCAGACCTTCTGCACCGTCCAGCGTGGTCACGCCTTCCAGCCAGGGACCCAGCACATCGGGGTTGGCAACCAGCCATGCTTTGGTTGCGTCATCCGCGTCTTCGCCGTCGTTCAGGATCTTGCCCATGATCTCGTTTTCCATGGCAAGGCTGAACTTCATGTTTTTCAGCAGGGTGCCGACGTTCGGGCACTCTTCGGCGTAGCCTTTGCGGGTGGTGGTGTAGACCACACCTTCACCGCCAAAGAAGTCTTCGCCGCCGGTCAGGTACTTGAGGCTGAAGTTGGCGTTCATCGGGTGGGGTTCCCAGCCAAGGAAGACAACATCTTCGTCGTCTTTCACGGCGCGGTTCACCATCGCCAGCATGCCCTGCTCCGAGCTTTCGACGACTTCAAAGTTACCCAGACCATGGGTGTTCGCCTCGGTCAGGCCGATCAGGTAGTCGTTGCCTTCGTTGCCGGGCTCGATGCCGTAGATCTTGCCGTCCAGCGACTCTTCGAACTTGGCGATGTCGCCGTAGGTCTTCAGACCTTTTTCATAGGTGTAGGTGGGAACGGCCAGCGTGTACTTGGTGCCTTCCAGGTTCACGACCAGCTGCTCGATCTCGCCCTTGTCCAGATAGGGCTGGATCGCGCCGGTCTGCGCGGGGATCCAGTTGCCAAGGAACACATCAACGTCGTCGCTTTCCAGCGAGGCGAAGGTCACGGGAACCGACAGGATCTTGATATCCACATCGTAGCCCAGACCGGTCAGCACGTGCTTGGCCACCGAAGTGGTGGTGGTGATGTCGGTCCAGCCCACATCAGAAAAGCTGACTTCGTTGCATTCTGCCAGCGCCGGTGCCGCAGCAACGATCGCCAGAGCCGAAAGAGTGGTTTTCAGTTTCATACTTCTTTTCCCTGAGTTTGTGTTCTGTGTTTTATTGATTGACCAGTCAATAAAGATAAGGTCATCTGCCGAGAGTCAACGAAAAAGGCGGAAATTCCCGCGTTTCTGCCGCTGACAGGCCATGGATTAGGCGCAGATTGCGCTAAACCTTGGCCAAGAGTTATCGGGTTTCGTCCCGCCGCAAATGTGAAAGGACTGTGTTGCATGAGTTCCGAAAATCGCCCCAACATCCTCATTCTGATGGTGGACCAGTTAAACGGGACTCTGTTTCCGGACGGACCGGCTGAATGGCTACATGCCCCGAACCTGAAAAAACTGGCGGCACGTTCGACACGTTTTCGCAACTCTTATACCGCCTCGCCTTTGTGCGCACCGGGGCGCGCGTCTTTCATGTCGGGCCAGCTTCCCAGCGCGACCCGTGTCTATGACAACGCTGCGGAATACATTTCGTCAATTCCGACTTATGCGCATCACCTGCGTCGTGCGGGATACCAGACCTGTCTTTCGGGTAAAATGCACTTTGTCGGCCCAGACCAGATGCACGGGTTCGAAGAGCGCCTGACCACCGACATTTACCCCGCCGATTTCGGCTGGACGCCGGACTATCGCAAACCCGGCGAGCGGATCGACTGGTGGTATCACAACATGGGCAGCGTCACCGGCGCGGGCGTGGCCGAGATCACCAACCAGATGGAATACGACGATGAGGTTGCCTACAACGCGACCCGCAAGATCTATGATCTGGGGCGCGGTCTGGATGCGCGTCCGTGGTGCCTGACCGTCAGCTTTACCCACCCCCATGATCCCTACGTGGCCCGCAAAAAATACTGGGACATGTATGAGGATTGCGACCATCTGCTGCCCACGATTCCGGCCATTCCCTATGAGGAACAGGACCCCCATTCCAAGCGGATTTTCGACGCGAACGACTGGCGTAACTTTGACATCACCGAAAAGGACATCCGCGACTCGCGCCGCGCCTATTTCGCCAACATCACCTATCTGGACGACAAGATCGGCGGCATTCTTGAGGCGCTGGACGGCACCCGCCAGACCGAGAACACCATCATCCTTTTTGTCTCGGACCACGGGGACATGCTTGGGGAACGGGGCCTATGGTTCAAGATGAACTTCTTTGAAGGCTCGGCCCGCGTGCCGATCATGATCGCCGCGCCGCAGATGGAACCCGGTCTGGTGACCGAGGCGGTCTCGAACATCGATATCTGTCCGACGGTCTGCGATCTAGCGGGCGTCAGCATGGATGAGGTCATGCCGTGGACCACCGGTGAATCGCTGGTGCCTTGCGGTCAGGGCGTAAAACGGGAAAGCCCCGTCGCAATGGAATACGCGGCCGAGGCTTCATACGCGCCGATGGTCTGCCTGCGTCATGAACAGTGGAAATACACCCGCTGCAATCTGGACCCCGAACAACTGTTCGATCTGGAAAACGACCCGCACGAGTTGACCAATCTGGCTGGCAGCCCCGATCATGCCGATGTGCTGGCCCGCTTCCGCGCCGAGGCGGACAAGCGCTGGGATCTGGACCGGTTTGATTCAGAGGTCCGCGAAAGTCAGGCCCGTCGCTGGGTGGTCTATGAGGCCCTGCGCAACGGCGACTATTACCCATGGGACTACCAGCCCCTGCAAAAGGCGTCGGAACGCTACATGCGCAACCACATGGACCTGAACGTTCTGGAAGAAAACAAACGCTTCCCCCGCGGGGAATAAGCGCTGCCAAGCGGCTTGCCACTTGTGGTTAGCTGCTGGCCCTTGACCTTTGGTTTCAATCTGTTGGACCCTGCGGGAAGACCCGCGGGGTCTTTTCATGACGCGGAAGGCAACCATGACACCCGAGCAGCTACACTCTGGCGAAACGCTTCGTGCCGACTTGGGCGATGCCGCGTGGGTGGACGTCATGCAGGCCGTGGACCGGACCTATGCGGAACTGGTCGATTATCAGGAACAGCTAGAGACACGAAACGCTGAACTTGAAGCCTTGCGCACCTTTCTGTCGTCGATCATGCATTCGATCAGCGACTATCTGGTGGTGACCGACACCGCCCATTGCATCGCAGATGCCAGCCGGTCTTTCTGCAAAGCCGTGGGTCTGCCAGTGGAAAAGCTGATTGGCCAACCCATCGCGGGATTCCTGCAAGGCACATCAGGCGGCGCGTTGATGGAGGCGATCGCCAAGACAATGGCGCAGCGGGCCGACAACACCGCCGAGGCGGAACTGGCGACAACAATCGGGGCCGAGCCGGTGGAATTCCGCGTCTCGCCCCGCCTACGGGCAGGCCGCAAGCGGGCAGGTGTGATCCTGACGGGCCGCCCCTTGGGAGAGCTTCGCCGCGCCTATTCGGAACTGGAAGCCAGCCACGAAGAGCTGAAGCAGACCCAAACCCAACTGGTGCGCAACGAAAAGCTGGCGTCATTAGGCCGTCTTCTGGCGGGCGTGGCCCATGAGTTGAACAACCCCATCAGCTTTGTCTACGCCAACACCCACGCGCTGGAAAAATACATCAACCGGTTCGAGACCTACTTTGACCGCGTGCAGGCTGGCGCCCCGCGGCAAGAGTTGATCGAATTGCGCACCTCGTTGAAACTGGACCGCGACCTGCGCAATCTGCGCATTGCCATCGAAGGGGCCCGCGACGGCTCGGAAAGGGTCAAGAACATCGTCGAAGACCTGCGCCGCCTGTCGGCTGAGGGATCGGGCGAGTTGGCCCCCACAGACCTTGAACGCACCGCCCGCATCGCCGCCGATTGGGTAGAGCGGGGCAGCAAGCGCAATGTGACCGTGACGATCAAAGGCGAAAGCCCCTGCATCGCCCACGCCCGCGCAGGCCATATCCAGCAGGTGCTGATGAATCTGATCCAGAACGCGGTGGATGCCATGACCGGCCAAGACGACGCCCGCCTTTGCATTGAGACCCGATATGACGGCGACAAGGCGATCATCGACGTTTGCGACAATGGCCCCGGCATTCCCGAAGATGTCCGCGCCAAGGTCTTTGACCCGTTCTTCACGACGAAAGAGGTCGGCCAAGGCACGGGGCTTGGCCTGTCAATCAGCCACAAGATTGCCGATGAACACGGCGGCGCATTGGAACTGGTGCCCACAGACACAGGCACCTGCTTTCGCCTGACATTGCTGCGGGGGGATGCGGTATGAATATTCTCTGGCTGCAATCGGGCGGCTGTGGGGGCTGCACTATGTCTCTGCTCTGTGCCGAAGACCCCAATGTTCTGGACCTGCTGGACGGCGCGGGGCTTGAATTCCTGTGGCACCCGTCTCTATCCGAAGCCACGGGGGCCGAGGTGCGCCGTATGCTGGATGCGGTGGCTACGGGCGAACAGAGGCTGGATATCCTCTGCGTCGAAGGCTCGATCCTGCGGGGGCCGAATGGCACGGGGCGCTATCATTTGCTGGCGGGCACAGGACGCTCGATGATGGAGTGGGTCCGCGATCTGGCCCCGAAAGCGCAGCATGTGATCGCGGTGGGCACCTGTGCGGCTTACGGAGGCATGACCTCGGCTGGGGAAAACCTGACCGATGCGGTCGGTCTGCAGTATGACGGCGGCCATGCGGGCGGCCTCTTCCCTGCTAAATGGCGCAGCCAGTCAGGTCTGCCGGTGATCAACGTGGCAGGCTGCCCAACGCACCCCGATTGGGTGACCGAAACGCTACTGCTGCTGAAAGCCGGTGCCTTGGGCAACGATGATCTGGACGGTCTGGCCCGTCCCCGCTTTTACGCCGACACGCTGGTCCACCACGCCTGCACCAAGAACGAGTTCTACGAATACAAAGCCAGCGCCGAACACCTGTGCGAGATGGGCTGCATGATGGAGCATCTGGGCTGTGTCGGCACCCAAGCCGTGGGCGATTGCAACACGCGGGGCTGGAACGGGGCCAATAGTTGCACACGGGCGGGCTACCCTTGCATCAACTGCACCGCGCCCGAGTTTGAAGAACCTGGCCACGGCTTTACCGAGACGCCGAAATTCGCGGGCATCCCCGTGGGTCTGCCTACCGACATGCCCAAAGCGTGGTTCATGGCACTGGCGTCACTCTCCAAAGCCGCGACCCCGAAACGACTGGCCGAAAATGCGGTATCGGACCGCGTCACGGTCCCTCCGACCCTGCGAAAGCCCAAACCATGACGACCCTTCTTGTTGGCCCTTTCAACCGTGTTGAAGGGGATCTGGAAATCCGGCTTGAGGTGCAGGACGGCGCTGTCTCGGCGGCCTATACGAACTCGCCCCTGTTTCGCGGGTTTGAACGGATGATGCTGGGGAAAGGTCCGCTGGATGCGTTGACGATTACGCCGCGCATCTGCGGGATTTGCTCGATCAGCCAGTCGGCGGCAGCGGCGCTAGCGCTGGCTGATTTGGCGGGCGTTCAGCCTGCGCCCGAAGGGGCCAAGGTCGCGGCCCTGCTGCATATGATCGAGAATGTCTCGGACCATATGGCCCATTTCAACCTGTTCTTCATGCCCGACTACGCTCGGGCAGCCTATGCGGGTGCGGACTGGCATCAGACCGTTCTTGAGCGTTTCACCGCCGGACAAGGCAGCGCCCTGCGCCGCGCGATCGAGGCGCGCGCGGACCTCTTGCATGTGGTGGGAATGCTGGGTGGCAAGTGGCCCCATACGCTGGCGATCCAACCGGGCGGCGTGACCCGCACGCCTACAGCCCGCGATCTGATCCGCATCGGTGCCTCGCTTCAGGCGTTTCGCAGGTACCTTGAGGCGCAGACCTTTGGCGGCAAGCTGGAAGATTTCATCGCGCTCGGAACTGTGCAGCAGCTAGAGGCATGGACCACTGGCGATGCGGGCCTGTTCCTGCGCGTGGCCGAGGCAACTGGCACCGGCGCGATGGGGCGCGGAACAGGGCGGTATCTGTCCTTTGGGGCCTACCCCTTGCCAGAGGGGCGCGTTTTCAAAGGTGGCACATGGGATAACGGCGCTGAGGCCCCCGTGGATTTCGCAGCCATTCGCGAAGACATCAGCCATGCGTGGATGCTTGGTGAGGCCGCGCATCCGTCTGCAGGCGCAACCGTCCCCGATGAGATGATGCGCGAGGGCGCCTACAGTTGGTGCAAAGCGCCGCGCCTTCAGGGGCGGACCTTTGAAACCGGCGCACTTGCGCGGCAGATCGTCGTGGGTCACCCCTTGGCACGGGCGCTGGCGGCTGAGGGCGGTGTCAGGGCCCGCGTGGCAGGGCGTCTGTTGGAGTTGGCCCTAACCCAGATCGAAATGGAGCGCCTGTTGCGGGACATTCGCCCTGAAGCGCGGTTCATGGATCAAGTGATTTTGCCCAAAGACGGCGCTGGCGTTGGCGTGGTCGAGGCTGCACGCGGGGCATTAGGCCATTGGATCACCGTCAAAGACGGCGCGATCAGCGGCTACCAGATCATCGCGCCGACCACTTGGAACTTTAGCCCCCGCGATGCGGGCGGGACCGCAGGCCCTGTAGAGGCCGCCTTGGTCGGCGCACCTGTGGCCGAGGGCGAGGATACGCCTTTGTCTGTCCAGCACATCGTGCGCAGCTTTGACCCTTGCATGGTCTGCACGGTCCACTGATGGAAGGCCTGCGCATCAGGGTACGGGGGCAAGTCCAAGGCGTGGGCTTTCGCCCCTTCGTCTGGCTGCTGGCCCGTGAACTTGGGGTGACGGGCCGTGTTCTGAACGATCCCGAAGGCGTGCTGATCGAGGCATATGGCCCTGCCGCCACCCTTCCCGATCTGCTCCGCACCAAGGCTCCGCCCCTGTCGCGCATCGACGGGATCGAGGTCACACCGATCACGGGCGAGGCTCCGACGGATTTCGTGATCGCTGCCTCTGAGGGGTCAGGGGCCGAGACCCGTGTGACACCCGATGCAGCCACTTGCCCCGATTGCTTGGAAGAAATCCATAACCCAAGCGAGCGCCGCTTTGGCTATGCCTTTGCCAACTGCACCCACTGCGGGCCGCGCTTCACGATCCTGAACGCTTTGCCTTATGACCGCAGCCAAACCACTATGGCCCCCTTTGCGATGTGCGCGGACTGTGCTGCGGAATACACCGACCCTGCGGATCGCCGTTTTCACGCGCAGCCCGTAGCCTGCCCCGCCTGCGGTCCCAAGGTCTGGATCGAACCCCACCATGATGCGCCACTGGCCGAGGCCGCCGCCCGTCTACACCACGGGGAAATCCTAGCTATCAAAGGCCTTGGCGGATTTCATCTGGCAGGTGATGCGCGCAATGCAGGGGCGATCGCCCTGCTGCGCCAACGAAAGATGCGCCCCGCAAAGCCCTTTGCCCTGATGGGAACGCTGGACACGATCCGCCAGTACGCCGCCCCCTCGGACGCAGAGGTCGCCCTTCTGCAAGACCCCGCTGCGCCCATCGTTTTGCTGGCCAACCGCGGGTCGCTGCCCTCTGAAATTGCCCCCAATCAAAGCACCCTTGGCTGGATGTTGCCTTACACACCGCTACACCATCTGCTGCTGGATCTGCTGGACGGGCCTTTGGTGATGACCAGTGGCAACCTTAGCGGCGAGCCGCAGGTGATTGGCAATGAAGAGGCGCGGGAAAAGCTGGCCCCCTTCGTGGATGCCTTCCTGATGCATGACCGCGATATCGCCCGCCGTATTGATGACAGTGTCGAGCGGATCACGCCCCATGGCCCGATGGTGCTGCGCCGTGCGCGGGGGCGCGTACCAGGAACATTGCCACTGCCTAAGGGCTTTGAGGATGCGCCGCAGACTGTGGCCTATGGCGGGCAGATGAAGGCGGCGCTGTGCCTGATCAAGAACGGGCAGGCGCTGTTGGGACACCATCTGGGCGAATTGGACGAGGCGTTGACGTGGGAGGCATTCCAGCAAGCTGACCGCGACTATTCGGACCTTTTTGACCACAAGCCTCAAGTGGTCGCCGTGGACCTGCACCCCGATTTCCGCGCCTCGCGTCACGGGGCAGCGCGGGCCGAGGCCGAAGGGTTGAAGCTGGAAGAAATCCAACACCATCACGCCCATCTGGCCGCTTGCATGGGGGAAAACCTCTGGCCTCTGGACGGAGGAGAGGTGGCAGGGATCATCCTAGACGGGGTTGGGCTGGGGCCGGATGGCACTGTCTGGGGCGGTGAGGTGCTGCTTGGGGACTACACAGGCTATGAACGCGCCGCTTGGCTGCGGCCTGCTCCGCTGATCGGTGGGGACATGGCCGCTAAAGAGCCTTGGCGCAATGCGCTGGCGAGGCTGGATCAGGCAGGGTTGCCCGATTGGGCGGATGCATTGTTCCCTGACAAACCGCTTGCAATGGCCCGCATGGCTGCTGAACGGGGCCTGAACACGCCGCAATCCTCTAGCGCGGGGCGGCTCTTTGATGCGGTGGCCGCCTGTCTTGGGATTTGCCCCGACCGACAAAGCTATGAGGGCGAGGCGGCGATGACGCTGGAAGCGCTCGCACAAAAGGCGCCGCCCGAGGAAATGGCGTTTTACTACGACATCAACGCATCCGGTTCGCGCATCGATCCCGCCAAGATGTGGGAGCCACTCCGTAATGATCTGGAGAATGGCGTTTCGACTGAGATCATCGCGCTCAGGTTCCACTCTGCCCTTGCGCGGGCCTTTGCGTGCGCCGCCGTGGGGCTTGTACAGCAGGGACGAGCGCGGGCAATTGCCCTATCGGGCGGGTGCTTTCAAAGCGCGTTGCTGCTGGACCTGACCTGCCATTGGATCGAGGCCGAAGCCAGTTCTCTAGGCATCAAAGTGCCAGTGATGCACCACACCAAGACCCCCGCGAATGATGGCGGTCTGGCGCTGGGGCAGGCACTGATCGCGGCAGCCCGTCACTTAGGCTGACTGAAAACTATCCATCCAAACGGATAGAAAGCTGGCAACCACCCATCCGCCCGCAGTCGCAGAAAACACCGCCACATATGCAGCAAGTGCATGAAAATGCAGCACATTAAATGTGTCTGCCCGCCACATGCATTCGCTTTGATCACATGCCCCACCTGCCCGAAGGTTAACCTGATGGAATGTATGCAATCGCATTCCAACGGAATCGATCCAGTGAGGGGAGGACCAGTTTTGAGCCAGATCGAAACCTTTTACGACGTCATGCGGCGTCAGGGGATCACGCGGCGGAGCTTTATGAAATATTGCTCGCTGACCGCGGCGGCCCTGGGCTTGAGCCCCAGCTTTGTACCCAAAATCGCCCATGCGATGGAAACCAAACCACGTACGCCCGTTATTTGGGTGCATGGTCTGGAATGTACCTGCTGTTCGGAATCCTTCATCCGCGCCGCGCACCCGCTGGCCAAGGATGTGGTCTTGTCGATGATCTCGCTGGACTACGACGACACGCTGATGGCCGCTGCCGGTCACGCTGCCGAAGCCGCACTGGAAGAGACCATCCAGAAGTACAAAGGCAACTACATCCTAGCCGTTGAGGGCAATCCGCCCCTCAATGAAGACGGCATGTTCTGCATCACCGGCGGCAAGCCCTTTGTCGAAAAGCTGCGTCATGCGGCGAAAGACGCCAAGGCGATCATCAGCTGGGGGGCCTGTGCGTCCTACGGCTGTGTGCAGGCCGCCAAGCCTAACCCGACCCAAGCGACGCCCGTCCACAAGGTCATCACCGACAAGCCGATCATCAAGGTTCCGGGCTGCCCGCCCATCGCCGAAGTAATGACCGGTGTGATCACTTACATGCTGACCTTTGATCGTCTGCCCGAGCTGGACCGTCAGGGCCGCCCCGCGATGTTCTACAGCCAGCGTATCCACGACAAATGCTACCGCCGTCCGCACTTTGACGCCGGCCAGTTCGTCGAGGCATGGGACGACGAGCACGCACGCAAGGGCTACTGCCTGTACAAGATGGGCTGCAAAGGCCCGACCACCTATAACGCCTGCTCGACCATCCGGTGGAACGAAGGCGTCAGCTTCCCGATCCAGTCGGGCCACGGCTGTATCGGCTGTTCGGAAGACGGGTTCTGGGATCAGGGCAGCTTCTATGACCGCGTGACCGACCTGACCCAATTCGGCGTTGAGGCAAACGCGGACAAGATCGGCCTGACCGCTGCTGGCGTCGTCGGTGCAGGTGTGGCCGCCCACGCCGCTGTCAGTGCTTTGAAAGCCGCCCAACGAAAAACCCAAGACAAGAAAGAGGAGGCATAAGCCATGGTCGCAACTCCGAACGGCTTTGACCTCGACAACACCGGCCGCCGCATCGTCGTGGACCCGGTGACCCGTATCGAAGGTCACATGCGCTGCGAAGTGAACGTGGATGAGAACGGCGTGATCCGCAACGCGGTCAGCACCGGCACCATGTGGCGCGGTCTGGAAGTGATCCTGAAGGGTCGTGACCCCCGTGACGCCTGGGCCTTCACCGAGCGCATCTGCGGCGTTTGCACCGGCACCCACGCGCTGACCTCGGTCCGTGCGGTGGAAGACGCGCTGGGGATCACCATCCCCGACAACGCGAACTCGATCCGGAACATCATGCAGCTGAACCTGGAAATTCACGACCACGTCGTGCACTTCTATCACCTGCACGCGCTGGACTGGGTGAACCCCGTCAACGCCCTGCGCGCGGACCCCAAAGCCACCAGCGAATTGCAGCAGATGGTGTCGCCCTCGCACCCGCTGTCGTCGCCCGGCTATTTCCGTGACGTTCAGAACCGCCTGAAAAAGTTCGTTGAATCGGGTCAGCTGGGTCTGTTCAAGAACGGCTACTGGGACAACCCCGCCTACAAACTGCCCCCCGAGGCAGACCTGATGGCCACCACCCACTATCTCGAAGCGCTGGACCTCCAGAAAGAGATCGTGAAGGTGCACACCATCTTCGGCGGCAAGAACCCGCACCCGAACTGGCTGGTGGGCGGCGTACCCTGCCCGATCAACGTCCACAGCACCGGTGCTGTCGGCGCGATCAACATGGAACGTCTGAACCTTGTGTCCTCGATCATCGACAAGTGTATTGAGTTCAACAAGAACGTCTATCTGCCCGACGTTGTGGCCATTGGCGGCTTTTACAAGAGCTGGCTCTATGGTGGCGGTCTGTCGTCCAAGGCGTGTCTTGCCTATGGGGACATCCCCGAAAACCCCAACGACTTCAGCCCCGAGCAACTGCATCTGCCCCGTGGCGCGATCATCAACGGCAACCTCAACGAGGTGCACGACGTTGATCCCCGCGACCCCGAGCAGGTTCAGGAATTCGTCGATCACAGCTGGTATGACTACGGCGAGCCCGGCAAGGGTCTGCACCCTTGGGATGGCCGCACCGAGCCCAAGTTCGAACTGGGTCCGAACGCCAAAGGCACCAAGACCAACATTCAGGAGCTGGACGAAGCTGGCAAATACAGCTGGATCAAGGCCCCCCGCTGGCGCGGTCACGCGATGGAAGTCGGCCCGCTGGCCCGCTACATCGTCGGCTACGCAAAAGGCCACGAGGACATCAAGGATCAGGTCGACGGTCTGCTGCGGACTATGGATCTGCCCGTCGAGGCGCTGTTCTCGACCCTTGGCCGGACTGCGGCGCGTGCGCTGGAATCCGAATACTGTGGCCGCCTGCAGAAGCACTTCTTCGACAAGTTGGTGCAGAACATCAAGAACGGCGATGAGAACACCGCCAACGTCGAGAAGTGGGATCCCAGCACCTGGCCGAAAGAGGCCAAAGGCGTTGGCATGACCGAAGCGCCCCGCGGCGCTCTAGGTCACTGGATCAAGATCAAGGACGGCCGGATCGAGAACTACCAGTGCGTGGTTCCCACCACTTGGAACGGCAGCCCCCGCGACACCGCAGGCAACATCGGCGCGTTTGAAGCGTCGCTGATGAACACCCCGATGGAGCGTCCCGACGAGCCGGTCGAAATCCTGCGCACCCTGCACAGCTTCGATCCGTGTCTGGCTTGCTCGACCCACGTGATGTCGCCCGACGGCGATGAACTGACCACCGTCAAAGTGCGCTAATCAGAGGAACAAACCCATGAAATACACAACTTTTGCTCTTCTGTTCGGCGCGACTGCGGCTCAGGCACACACCGGCCACGATGCCGCCCTTTCGGGCGCATCGCACTGGCTGCTGTCGCCGATGCATGGTCTTGGCCTGATTGCTGTGGCGGGTGTCCTGTACACCCTCCGCACCGCACGCCGGAAGGAGTGATCAATGGCCCATGACACCATCCACACTCCGAACGAGGGGGTCCGCCCCCTCGAAAGCTCGCGGTTGACGGGTGATGCCACAGCCGACGACATCGAAAGCATCCGCCGCCGCACATCGGTCTTCGTTTACGAATGGCCCGTGCGTCTGTGGCACTGGGTGAACGCAGCCTGTATTCTGGTGCTGTGCTTCACCGGCTGGTTTATCGCCAGCCCGCTGCCCACCATGACCTTTGCCGAGGCGACCCACCAGTTCGTCATGGGCTATATGCGCTTTGCCCACTTTGCGGCGGCGCAGATCATGACAGTCGGCTTCTTTGGCCGGATCTACTGGGCGATCGTGGGCAACCACCACTCCAAGCAGCTGTTCTACGTGCCTTTCTGGAATGGCCATTGGTGGCGCGAGGTCTTCTTTGAACTGCGCTGGTATATGTTCCTTGAGGCCGAGCCCAAGAAGTACGTGGGTCACAACCCGCTGGCACAGATCGCCATGTTCATGTTCATGACCGTGGGCATCACCTTCATGCTGCTAACCGGTTGGGCCCTTTATGCCGAAGGCGCGGGTCAAGGCAGCCTGCCCGATATCGTCATGGGTTGGCTGATCGGTCTGGTGGGCAACACCCAGATCCTGCATGGCATCCACCATCTGGGCATGTGGTTCATCGTGGTCTTCATGATCATCCACATCTATGCAGCCATCCGCGAAGACATCCTCAGCCGCCAGTCTATGGTCTCGACCATGATTTCGGGGCACCGGACCTTCAAGGACGACCGTCCCGAATAACGGTCGACTGTATATGCCCCTGTCACTTTGGACGGGAATCGGAAAGGCGGATCTTCGGGTCCGCCTTTCTGCCTGATAGCAACATTCCAAGTTACCACAATTATGGATACTTACTTTTCATCAATACGCGGCCCGATGCAGCCAGA
The DNA here is from genome assembly GCF_003003355.1 of Donghicola tyrosinivorans. Lineage (GTDB taxonomy): Bacteria > Pseudomonadota > Alphaproteobacteria > Rhodobacterales > Rhodobacteraceae > Donghicola > Donghicola tyrosinivorans. The sequence continues at coordinate 29,272 of NZ_PVTQ01000009.1, read as the reverse complement.
ATTCCAACAACCAATTGAAAAACAATAAAAATCAACTTTCTGCGGGAAAAGGTGATTTTCTTCCATCCCTTCGCGTCCGCTGCCACACTGCCGATATTGGAAGAAACCGGAAAGCTGGCAACCAGTCGGCGCCGGTCAGGGGGGAGAAGACGATGGCACCGAAAGTGCTCATACTTGGTATTGGTAATGTCCTTTGGGCCGATGAAGGCTTTGGTGTGCGGTGTGTTGAGCGGCTTGCCCAAACCACAGCTTTCGGCCCGAATGTCACGGTTATGGATGGCGGCACACAGGGCCTTTATCTTCTCCCATTTCTGGAAGACGCAGACGCTCTGGTCGTCTTTGACGCGGTCGACTACGGGCTGGAGCCCGGCACCCTGAAGATTGTCGAAGATGACGAAGTGCCCGCCTTTATGGGCGCCAAGAAAATGAGTCTGCACCAAACCGGCTTTCAGGACGTGATCGCCACCGCGCAGCTGATGGGCTACTGCCCCGAGCGTATGGTGCTGATCGGCTGCCAGCCGGTTGAACTGGAAGACTACGGCGGGGGCTTGCGTGACGCAGTTGCGGCCCAGATCGACCCCGCCCTGAAGATCGGCCTCGACAAGCTGGCCGAGATGGGTGTCCTGCCCGTAGACGGTGATGTGGACACCAGCAACCTTGCAGACCCCTCGATCATGCGCGGCGCTTATGAAGGGGGCCGCCCCTCCGAGGCCGAGGCCTGCCGCACAGGCGATGACCGTTTCTTTCCTGAAAGCGTCTGACCCATGTGCCTTGGTGTTCCGATGCAAGTGATCTCGGTTGATGGCATTGCCGCCCGCGCCACAGACGGGCGGGAAGAGGCGCTGATTGACCTTTCCCTGACCGATGAGGCCAAGCCCGGTGACTGGGTGCTGACATTTCTCGGGGCCTCCCGCGAAATCATCACCGCCGATGAGGCGCAAAAGATTACCGCCGCTCTGGACGGGCTGCGCAATCTGATGGCCGGTCATGATCTGGGCGATGCCTTTGCCGATATCGAGGAGCGCGGCCCGCAACTGCCGCCCCACCTTCAAGCCGCGCTGGACGCGGGCAAAACCACAGCCTGAGAGGCCCGCTATGACCCATCCGCTGATTGACCGTCTGGTGACTGAATTCAGCTGGCCCAACCTTGCCAGCGCCCATGACGTGACCGAATTCACCGCCCGCCCCGGCGTGCATGTGCTGTTCGTCCCCGGCGATCCCAAACGCAACCTTGAGACCGCCGATGTGGCCGTCATCCTGCCAGAGTTGAAGCAAGCCTTTCAGGGCCGTTTCGACTGCGCCGTCGTCGATGACGCGATCGAACAGCAGGTGCGCGAAGATACCCGCGTTCTGAAAACCCCCAGCCTGATCTTTTACCGCGATGGCCAGATGATAGGCGGCATTCCCCGCGTGCGGGATTGGGACGAATACATGGCCCGCATCACCCAGATTCTGGCGCAGACCGCCACCTGCGAAATCGCAGACGCCTAAGCCCCAAAGGAGAGACGACAGATGGTTAGCAACTTCCACCTGCCCCCCACGGGCTACGGCCCCGGCTCACAGCAGGACGATAGCGGCGAAGAACTGCAGTACATGCCCATGCCGCAGGACATGCGCACCTATCACACCCATTTCCCCGAGATGGAGATTGATGAGTCCCTGCGCCCTGCGATGGAACTGATGGCCGCGGTGGCTCAAGCCGCCAAGGTCAGCGGTGAAGGCGGCATGAACAGTACCTTTGATCTTAGCGGTCTGGACAAAGCCAACCGCCGCCTTGTGGCCGAGACCATGGGCGAAGGCGAAGTGGCGATGAAGATGCACGGCATCCCCGCCGTTGCCGCGCAGGAATCTGTCTTTGCCGGTATCTGGGTTCTGAAGGCCGCCAATCTGGACATGATCGAGGTCGGCCCCTCGCCCCAGATCGCCCGCGACCGCGCCTTTGCGCCGCGCCGCGCGGCCCTTGGCACCAGCGCCCCAAAGGCGGCAGGCGTGCTGAACGCGCCGCCCTTGCTGGTGGAAATGCAGGACAAATCGGCCAGCTATCAGGCGGGCGATGAGGTTCACGTGATCAATCTGACCCTGCTGCCCCACACCGAGCAGGATCTGGAGTGGCTGGACAAGGCTCTGGGCCAAGGCAGCACCGACATCCTGTCGCGCGGCTATGGCAACTGCCGCGTCACCGCAACCGCGCTTCAGAATGCCTGGCGGGTGCAGTTCTTCAACTCGATGGACGTGCTGATCCTTGATACGTTCGAAGTCACCGCGATCCCCGAAGTGACCGTCGCCGCCCCCGAAGACCTGATCGATAGCGGTGAGCGTCTGGTGGAAGTTCTGGAGGCCATCCGATGAGCGGCTTTGAAGGCAGCTATCTGGGCGCAAACGATAAAATCAGCCCGCGCGCCGTGATGGAGTGCAAGATTTGCTGGACACCCTACGATCCTGAAGAGGGCGACGACACCCGTCAGGTCCTGCCCGGCACGCCCTTTATCCACCTGCCCGATGACTGGTCCTGCCCGAACTGCGATGCGCCCAAGGAACAGTTCCTTGTCAGCCACGATCCGGGCTCGGACGCGATGGCAGAGGCTGCGGTTCTGTCGGCCAAGACCAAGGCGTTGGTGACCGATTTCACCGAAGTCTGGCACGCCAAGATGCGCGACGTGCCGATTGTGAACAAGCTGCTGCATGTGCAGGCCGTGGGCTGGCGCATGCATGAGGGGCGCCCGTTGGGCATCCTGATCTCGCCTTGGTTCATGAACCTGATCCAGCTGCCCGCCGAGGGCGAGGATTGGAATGACCTGATGGCAGGGGCCAAAGAGGTCCACAGCTTCCCCTCGGGGCAGTATGAATTCATATGCAACACCCGCGAACAGACAGGCGGCTACAAGGCGTGCTCTCTGTTCTCGCCGATGAATGATTTCAAATCGCAGGCCGCAGCGGTTGAGGTCGCCGAGGCCGTCATGGTGGCCCTTTTCCAAGAAGAACACCGCGCCGAGACCGACCGCAGCGCCGACATCCGCGCCGCCCGCGAAGAAGAAATCGCTGCTGTGCAGGCTGCCGAAGAGGCCGCAGCGGAAGAGGCAAAGGCCAAAGAACAGCCCGTGCCGATCCTGACCGACGCACCCACCCGCCGCCAGATCATCTCGGCCGGCATGGCGTCCAGCGAGGCCGATTAAATGACCACGACCACCTTGATCACAGCGGCCCGTTGGTCCGCACTGCCCCCCACCGGTCTTCCGGTGGCGCGGTTGGTGCTTGGCCGACCCGCTGCCGAGGTGGCCGAAACCCTGCCGCGCATTTTCAACCTGTGCCGCGCGGCCCAAAGCACGGCTGTCCGGCTGGCCCTTGGCCTGCCGACCCCTTCCGCCAGCGACGATCTGGCGAATGAAATCCGGCGCGAGCATCTGCTGCGTCTGTGTCTGATCTGGCCCCAACGGTTCGGCATTGCGCCCGAGCCGATGCAGGCAGACAATCTGCACACCCATCTTTTCGGCAAAGGTCTGCCGGACGATGTTCACCAGTTAACCGATTTCACCGCCAGCGACGCAGGGCTTGCGCCCTTGCTGGCGGCTGTCATGACCCGCTTTGCGCCGCATACTGCGGTGGCGAACGGTTTGCCCATCCCGACTGACCAAAGCCTTTTCTCCTCCAGCCCGCTTGAAAATTCGACCGCCGCGCGCCAGATGGCCCACCCTTTGATGCGCGACATCGAATGCCTTTATGGCAGGGGGCCCCTCTGGCGTGTCGTGGGGCGGGCCCTTGACCTCGTGGCGCTACTCGTGAGTGGCTGGCGTCCCGAGGCCCGCGTGCTGCCGGACGGGTGCGTCACAGTTCCGGCAGCACGCGGAACATATGCGGTGCGGGCAACCGTGCGCGACGGACGGGTCATGGAGTTTGCGCGGATAACGCCCACCGATCATCTGCTGGCAAAGAATGGCGTTATGGATCAAACCCTTGCGAGCCTGACGCCATGCGATCAGGATCAGGCGCAAGCGATCATCGACGTGCTTGACCCCTGCACGCCGCTGACTTTGAAGGAAAGGCCGCTGGATGCATGAGATGTCCCTTTGCGAAGGCATTCGCACCGTGATCGAGGATCAGGCCCGCCAACATGCCTTCAACGGTGTGAAATGCGTTCGGGTCGAGATTGGCCGCTTTTCCGGCGTCGAGAAGGACGCGCTGAGTTTTGCTTTTGACGTGGTGATGCGCGGCTCGGTCGCGGAAGGTGCCACGCTGGAAATGATCGACCTGCCCGGACGGGCCATGTGCTACGACTGCATACATGAGGTCGAGATTGAAAACCGCTTGGACCCCTGCCCTGATTGCGGCGGCGGCAAGCTGATGCCCGTGGGGGGCGATGAAATGCGGATCAAGGATCTGGAGGTACTCTGATGTGTAATGTTTGCGGATGCGGAACCGGCAGCGTCGAAGGACACAGCCATCATCACGATCATGGCGCGGGCCATCATCACCATCATGACCATGATCACAGCCATGCCCACGGGGATGCCTGCGGCTGCGGACACGACCACGACCACGCGCATGGGCATGGGCATGACCACAGCCACGATCATGGGCATCACCACCACGGCGACCATCACCACGGGGATCACGGGGACATCCACTATGGCACCGGTCCCGCAGGCGTCGCCGTACCGGGCATGAGCCAGGAACGCCTGATCCAGCTGGAAACCGATATTCTGGCAAAGAATGACCGCTATGCCGCTGCGAACCGCGCCATTCTGGCCGACCGCGAAATTCTGACCCTGAACTTTGTCAGCTCGCCCGGATCGGGGAAAACCACCCTGCTGTGCAAGACCATCGAGGCCTTGGGCGATCAGCCTTTGGCCGTGATCGAAGGCGACCAGCAAACGGCCAATGACGCCGACCGCATCCGCGCAACCGGAGCCAAGGCCGTGCAGGTCAACACCGGCAAGGGCTGCCATCTGGATGGCCATATGGTCGGCCACGCGATGGAGCATTTGAAGCTGGCCAATAACTCGATGCTCTTCATCGAGAACGTGGGCAACCTTGTCTGCCCCGCCGGTTTTGATCTGGGCGAGGACGCCAAGGTCGCGATCCTCTCGGTCACCGAGGGCGAGGATAAGCCCCTGAAGTACCCCGACATGTTCACCGCATCGCGCATGGCGCTGCTGAACAAGGTGGATCTGGCGCCCTACTGCGACGTGGATCTGGACCTCTATGAGGAAAACCTGCGCCGCGTGAACCCGAGCATCGAGATCATCCGCGTCAGCGCTCGCACCGGCGAGGGCATGGACGTGTGGCTGCAATGGCTGCGTGACCGTCTGGCCCAGAAAGCAAAGCCTGAGGCGGCGGAATAATGACTGCGCCCCTGCCCTCTATCCTGCTGGTTGACGACGAAGAGCACAGCCTCTCGGCGATGCGCATGGCGCTTGAGGATGACTTTGACTGCTATACCGCCACGGGCGCTGAACCCGCGCTGACGATCATGCAGGAACAGGACATTCAGGTGATCTTCTGCGACCAGCGGATGCCGGGCAAATCGGGGGTCGAGTTTCTGGCCGAAGTGCGCGAGCGCTGGCCAGAAACTGTGCGCATCATCATCACGGGCTACACCGAAACCAACGACATGATTTCCGCGATCAATGACGCGGGGATCTACCAGTTCCTGACCAAGCCTTGGCATCCAGATCAGCTGATCATGGTAGCCAAGAACGCCACAGACCTATTCCGCCTGAACCGCGATCATGAGCGCATGTCGCTAGAGATGCGTTATCTGGCCCGCCGCGTGGAAAGCAGCGTTGAAGATCAGCGCAAGGCTCTGCGCGAAGGCATGGGTTTTGAAAATGTGCTGCGCTCGGCCAACTCGCCCCTGAACGGGGTGATCGAACAGGCCCGCCAATTCGCCAGCTTTGACGTGCCGGTCCTCTTGCAAGGCGAGGCAGGCACCGGCAAAGGCCAAATCGCGCGGGCGATGCACTATACCTCATTGCGCTCGGACCGGCCCTATTATGAGATCGACGTCACCGGCGTTGATGACGATATTCTTGAGATCGAGTTGTTCGGCGCCCGTCGTGGCTCGGTCCCCGGTTTGGCATCCAAGAAAACCGGCCTGCTGCAAAAGGCAGATCGCGGCACGCTTTATATCAGCGGCATCCATGATCTAAGCCCGCGTATGCAACTGGCCCTGCTGCGCGTCGCGACCGAAGGCGCGTTCCGCCCCTTGGGCGGGTATGAGATGATCCGCGTGGATGTGCGCATCCTGTCGGGCAGCGAAAAAGACCTGCGCCAAGAGGTGGCTGACGGCACCTTCCGCGGCGATCTTTATCACGCGCTGGCCCCCACCACCCTATGCATCCCGCCCCTGCGCAACCGCCTTGGCGATCTGCCCGTTTTGGCACAGCGCCTGCTGTTCGATGCGGCGGCCAAGCATGGCAAACCGGTGCATGGCATCTCGGACGATGCGCTGCGGTTTCTGGCAAACTACGACTGGCCCGGCAACCAGCGCGAGCTTGAGAATGAGATGATCCGCATGCTGATCTTCTCGCAGGACGCGACGCTTGGGCCCGAGCTGATCAGCCGCCACATCCTGCAAGCCGCGCCGCGCGATGCCCACTCGGACATGCATACGGATGCGGTGCTGACCACCGAAGGCACGCTGAAAGACCGGATCGAGGTCATCGAAATGCGCATCCTGCGCGAGACCCTGACCCGCCTGAAATGGAACAAAAGCCGCGCCGCGAACGAGTTGGGCCTGTCCCGCGTCGGTCTGCGGGCAAAGATTGAACGCTATGGCATCGACACACACGCCGATGCCGACGAGAGGGAGGACTAAGCCATGTGTCTGGGTATACCCGGTCAGATCACAGCCATCACCGACCCCACCCGCATGATGGCCATGGCCGAAGTGTCGGGCGTCCGGCGCGAGGTGAACGTCGCGCCCATTGTCACCGGCGCCTTAGAGGATGTGGTGGGCAAATGGGCCCTGATCCACGTGGGCTTTGCCATGGCCGAAATCGATGAGGATGAGGCTGCTAAAACACTAGAGGCTCTGCGCGGTCTTGGTGAGGCGCAGGAAACCCTAGAGGCGATGGCCGCTGGTGACGCGGCACTGGAGGGACGGGCATGAAATACGCTGAGGAATTCCGCGATCCGAAAGCTGCCCGCGCAGCTTTGGATGCCATCGCCCGCGTCTGTGACCAGATCGGCGCGACCGCCGAAAACCCCGTCCGGATCATGGAGATTTGCGGTGGCCACACCCACGCAATCTTCCGCTATGGCCTTGATAAGCTGACCCATCCGGGCATCGAGTTCATCCACGGCCCCGGTTGCCCCGTCTGCGTTCTGCCCATGAGCCGCGTGGACGAATGCGTCCAACTGGCCGAGCAGCCCAACGTGATCTTCACCACCTTTGGCGATGCGATGCGCGTGCCCGGCACCCGCAAGTCCTTGCTTCAGGCCAAGGCGGACGGCGCGGATATCCGCATGGTCTACTCGCCTTTGGACGCGCTGGAACTGGCCCGCCGGAACCCCGACAAAGAGGTGATCTTCTTTGGCCTCGGGTTTGAGACCACCACGCCATCAACCGCGCTTTCGATCCAGCAAGCGTCGCGCGAAGGGCTGACCAACTTTACCGTCTTTTGCAACCACATCACCGTGCCGCCGCCCATCAAGGCGCTGCTGGACGATCCGCACATGAAGCTGGACGGCTTTGTCGGACCCGGCCACGTGAGCATGGTGATCGGTACCCACCCCTACGACTTTATCGCTGACGATTACGGCAAGCCGATCGTCGTGGCGGGTTTTGAACCCTTGGACCTGCTGCAATCGGTCCTGATGGTGCTAGAGCAAATCCGCGACGGCAAAGCGACTGTACAGAACCAATACGCCCGCGTTGTTCCGGAACACGGCAACCCCGTCAGCATCGCGGCCATCAATGACGTCTACGAACAGCGCCCCAGCTTTGAATGGCGGGGCTTGGGCGAGATCGATCATTCCGGCCTGCGCATTCGCGAGCAATACAAAGCCTTTGATGCGGAAGAGAAGTTCGGCATCGGCTACGCCACCGGCACCCGCTCGGTCCAAGAGCCCGAGGGCTGCGAATGCGGCGCGGTCATGACTGGCCGGATGAAGCCCACCCAGTGCCCGATGTTCGGCAAGGGCTGCACACCGGAAATGCCCCTTGGCGCGCTGATGGTCAGCTCGGAAGGGGCCTGCGCGGCATACTACCAATACGGCGGCGCCCGCGCAGTGGAGGCAGCAGAATGAACATGATGCGCCTGAAACAGGACACCGTCACGCTGGCCCACGGCGGCGGCGGCAAGGCAATGCGCGATCTGATCGAGAGCGTCTTTACATCGGTCTTCCAACCCGACGGGATGGAGGATCAGGCCCGCCTGATGGACACCGCTCTGCAGGAACCGGGTGCGCGACTGGCCTTCACCACCGACAGCTTTGTCGTTGACCCTGTGGAATTCCCCGGCGGTGATATCGGCAAGATCGCCGTTTGCGGCACCGTAAACGATCTGGCCGTTGGCGGCGCAAACCCCCTGTGGCTGTCGGCGGCCTTCATCATCGAAGAAGGTACCGAAATCGCCCTGCTGCGCCGGATCGTCGAGTCCATGCGTATTGAGGCGGAAAAGGCCGGCGTTCGCATTGTCACCGGTGACACCAAGGTCGTGGGCCGTGGCAGCGCGGATAAGGTCTTCATCACCACCTCGGGCGTGGGCGTGATCCCTGCGGGGCGCACACTGTCCGCCGATCGCATCCAAGAGGGCGACGTTGCCATCGTCAACGGCGTTCTCGGCGATCACGGCGCGGCCATTCTGGCAGCGCGGGGCGATATGATGCTGTCCACCGACATCCAGTCCGACTGTCAGGGGCTTGACCATCTGATGCAGGCTGTCTGCGCGGCGGCAGACGTGCGAGCCTGCCGCGATGCCACCCGTGGCGGCGTGGCCAGCGCCTTGAACGAGATGGCAGAGGCCTGCGGGTTGGCGATCGAGATCGAGGAAACCGCTCTGCCCCTGCGCACCGAGGTCAAAGGGGTCTGCGAGATCCTCGGCCTCGACCCGCTGTATCTGGCGAATGAAGGCACGCTGGTGCTGTTCGTTCCAGAAGATCAGGCCGAGGCAGCCCTAGCCGCGATGAAAACCACCGAAGCGGGCCAAGGGGCCTGCATCATCGGCAAAGCCAAGAAGGGGCCGAAAGGTCAGGTCACCATGCGCACATTGTTCGGCGGCGCGCGCATCGTGGATATGCTGGTGGGCGAGCAACTGCCGCGCATCTGCTGACACCTAACGGGGACGCACCGCGTTCACCCCATGGACCAGCGCCGCCCCCACTCTCAGGGCGGCGCTTTTTATATCGCGCATCGGCGCAGGGTGAGCCGTGACCTGCGGCAAGGGGATTTCGTCCAAAGGCAGATTGCCCGCGATGTGATGGGCCAACGCTTTGCCACACACAGTGCCCGGCGCAATGCCCCGCCCATTGTAGCCCGCCACCGCAAAGCCGTTCGGCCCCAGCACATGCAGGCGCGGCAGGTTGTTCGCCGTCATGCCAATCTGGCCGAACCATTCATGTTCAAACGTCACGCCCCTAAGCTGCGGGAAAAGGCGCACCATATCCCTCAGGGCCCACGCGCGATGCACGCCAGCCTCAACCCCCAAGGCCCCGACCGAGCCCCAAACCAGCCGCCCCGCCGCATCCAACCGGAATGAGGTCAGCACCTCTTGCGTGTCCCAAGCCCCCTGCTTTTCGGGCAGGATTTCGGACAGTTGCTGCGGTGTCAGCGGCGTGGTCGCCATGTTGAAATAGGGCAGGATAACCTGCTGCGTCGCAAGTTCGGGAAAAACGCGGGCCATATAGGCATCGCCCGCAGCAATCAAAGCGCCCGCCCGCACGGTGCCGCCATCAGTGCGCAACTGCCAGCCATCGCCCACATGCTGCACGTCCCGAACCTGCGTGGCGGTGAAAATCTGTGCGCCCTCGGCCAGCGCCGCCCGCGCCAAGCCACGCGCATAAGCCATCGGTTGGATCGTTCCCGCCCGATGATCCCACAAAGCGCCCTCATAACCATCCGAGCCGATCTTGCGTGCTGCCTCGGCCTTGCCCAGAACCTCAACTGCTGCGCCACGGGCCTGCCATTGGCGGCAACGGTCCCGCACCTCGGCCAAGCCCTTTGGGCCCACGGCGCAATGCAGGGTGCCGGTCCGCTGCGCCTCACACGGGATGGCGTATCGGTCAATCAGATCGAAGACCTCTCGCGGGGCATCGCCAAGGAAATCCAGCAGGCGCGATCCCATGTCCGACCCAAGCGCGGTCAGCAGGTCCTCGGGCATCACCCACATTCCTGCGTTCACCAGCCCCACGTTGCGCCCAGCGCCGCCAAAGCCGATATCCCGCGCCTCAAGCACCACCACGCTACGGCCCAGTTGCGCCAGATGCAGCGCCGCCGACAAACCCGTGTAACCCGCGCCGATAATGGCCACATCAGCCTGAACATCGCCGTCCAAAGGCGCGGTGTCCCGCGCGGCAGGGGCGCTGCGGCCCCAAAGGCCGTGAGTCAGGGTGCTTGCAGTCATCGGCAATCTCTCTTGCGCAGTCTTTCCCAAAGCATGAGCGCCATCCGCGCCGCAAAGCCATTGCCAAATCATGCCAAGGTCATTCTCTTTTCGCATGACCCCGCCAGAGCGCCACGTCAAAACATAGCCCTGACCCTCGCCTTTGGCCCTGCTCCGCGCTAGTGTCATACGACTGACGAATGAGTTTTCCCGATGCGCACACCCCGCCGTTTCCTGCCTTCTTTGTCGCTTTTGCAGGCATTCGAGGCCGCAGCCCGCACCCAAAGCGTCACTGCTGCGGCCCATGAGCTTTCTTTGACCCAATCGGCGGTCTCTCGGCAGATCAAGGCGTTGGAAGAGCAGCTTGGAACGGACCTCTTCCACCGCGAACGCCAGACCATCCGCCTGACCGCAGGGGGAGAGCGCTATGCACGCGACATCCGCGAGGCGCTGCAAAAAATCTCGGCCGCATCGATGAATTTGCGGGCAAATCCCACGGGCGGCACCCTGTCTCTGGCGATCCTGCCCACCTTCGGCACCCGCTGGCTGGCCCCGCGCCTGCCTGATTTTCTGCAACAGACGCCGGGAATCACCATCAATCTGGTCACCAAAATCCAGCGCTTCGATTTCGGGTCCGAGGCCGTGGACGCCGCAATCCATTTCGGCAAACCGGACTGGACCGGTTGCGATTTTCTGTACCTGATGGGGGAAACCGTGGTGCCCGCTTGCTCGCCAGAACTGCTAGAGCGGCTGAACATCCAAAGCGACGAAGACCTGATGGCCGCGCCCCTTCTGCACCTGACCAGCCGCCCCGACGCATGGGAGCGGTATTTTGACCACGCAGGCATTGCTTGCGGCGCAGTCCACGGGATGCTGTTTGACCAGTTCGCCACCGCCGCCCAAGCCGCGATGGCAGGCATCGGCATAGCCCTGCTGCCGGAATTCCTGATCAAGAATGAACTGGACGCAGGCACATTGGTCCGCGCCCGCCCCGAAGGGATGCGCAGCGATGCGGCCTATTACCTGTGCTGGCCCTATGCGCGGGACAGCTATCCGCCGCTGGTCGCCTTCCGCGACTGGCTGGCACGGATCACAGCGCCCACGTCGGGGGCCTAGGCGGCCTCGGCCAGCAGTGAACTGACCAGATCGGGCAACCCGTCAAAGGCGCTAAAAGTGGCTGTATGCGGGATCATCGACAGGGACGTTTTGCGATAGCCTTCGGTGAACAGCAAAAACGGCACCATCGCCCGCTGCGCGGTTTCGGCATCCACTTCGCTGTCGCCCACATAAATCTCTGGCCCCTCCCCCAGCTTGCGGAAGGCCGCATCCAGTGGCGAGGGGTCAGGCTTATGCACCGGCAGGCTGTCCCCGCCCCAGACGGTCTCGAAATACGGCGACAATCCGAGGTGATCCAACACCGCCTTCGTCGCCCGCAGCGGCTTGTTCGTGCAAATCCCCAAGCGATGCCCCTGCCCGCGCAGGGTCCGCAGCGCTGCCTCGACCCCCGCATAGGGACGGGTCAGGGTCACAGCGCGATCGTAGTTGGCCACGAAATCCATCAGCATCCGCTCTTGCCGACTGTCAGGAATGCCACGCGCCGCCCGCATCCGCTGTACGAACACAGCCGCGCCATTGCCGATGAAATCCCGCGCCTGTTCCAGCGTGATCGGGTCATAGCCATCGGCGGTCAGCAGCGCATTGGCGATCCCGTGGATATCGGGCGCACTGTCGATCAGCGTCCCATCAAGGTCGAAAACTATCCGCGCCATCAACTCTCCTTCCACTTGATCGAACACCCCATCGAGGGGATCTGCTCCTGCGGGCCTTTCCCCGTCAGAGCCACTTGTTTCATCGCCTCAAAAAGATCGCGGCGCAGATCATCCGGCCCCGCCTGTTTGGTCGAGGCATCCAGCCGCCCGCGATATTGCAGCCCGCCCTGCGCATCAAAGCCGAAGAAATCCGGCGTACAGGCCGCATCATAGGCGCGGGCCACCTCTTGGCTCTCATCATACAGATAGGGGAAAGGAAACTGACGCTCCTCCGCCATTTTCTGCATGTTTTCAAAGCTGTCTGCCGGATAGGCCGTGGCATCATTTGCGCTGATCGCCACCACACCAACCCCCAGCGTTTGCAACTCTTTCGCGTCCCGAATGATCCGGTCCATCACCGCCAGCACGTAGGGGCAGTGGTTGCAGATGAACATGACCAGCGTGCCTTTTTCGCCCTTCACATCGCACAGGCTCACCTTGCGCCCATCAATCGCAGGCAATGAGAACGCAGGCGCGGGCCAGCCGAAATCGCAGATAGGGGGAGTGACAGGCATCTAAGGTCTCCTTCAGGAACAGGCGTTGCGGATTGCCGCGATATTAGCGCCATAAACCTCTGGGCTGTCCACCGATCCGCCCCTGAACACCGCACTTCCCGCCACCAGCACATCAGCGCCCGCCGCAGCGACCAAAGGCGCAGTGGTGGGATCAACGCCACCATCCACCTGAATGTGGATGGGCCGATCCCCAATCATTGCCCGCAAAGCGCGGATTTTGGCGGTCATATCGATGAACTTCTGCCCGCCGAAACCGGGGTTCACGGTCATCACGCAGATCAGATCGGTCAAGTCCAGCAGATGGGCCACCGCTTCGGCAGGGGTTGCGGGGTTCAAAGCAAGACCAGCCTTCATTCCCGCCCCGCGTATGGCCTGCAAGGTGCGGTGAATATGCGGCCCCGCCTCAAGATGCGCGGTCAGCACATCGGCCCCCGCATCCGCATAAGCGTCAATATAAGGGTCCACCGGCGCGATCATCAGATGCACATCCATAACCGTCTTCACATGGGGCCGGAACGCCTTCACCGCTGGCGGGCCAAAGGTCAAGTTGGGCACGAAATGCCCGTCCATCACATCCACATGAACCCAATCGGCCCCTTGCGCCTCGATGGCCCGTATCTCCTGACCGAAATTCGCAAAATCCGCCGATAGAATGGACGGAGCAATCTTCACGCCGCGATCAAAACTCATTCCGCTGCCTCCCGCATCCGGTCCACATCAAGGCCCCCTTGGAACACACGGCTGGCCCGCAAATCCGCTGCTGTGATGGTGGACAAGGCCACCGCATCCAACGGGCCTTTGGCCTCGGAAAACAGCCGGTTCGCCTGCCGCAACCGCGCACGGTCCAGCGCATTCCGGATCGACCGCGCGTTGGCAAAATGAGGCTGCATCCGGCGTAGCGCAATATAATCCGCCATGGCCGCCTCGGCCTCGGGATCAAACACATAGCTCTGGCTTTCCAGCATAGACTGGGAAATCCGCAGCAATTCGTCATCCGAGTAATCAGGAAAATCAATGTGATGGGCGATGCGCGACCGAAAGCCCGGATTGGCGCTGAAAAACTTGTCCATCCGGTCCGCGTAACCGGCCATGATCACCACCAGATCGTCGCGGTTGTTCTCCATGACCTGCAACAGGATCTCGATGGCTTCCTGTCCGTAATCGCGCTCGTTGTCGGGCTTATACAGATAGTAAGCCTCATCGATGAACAGCACCCCGCCCATGGCGCGCTTCAAGACCTCTTTGGTCTTGGGTGCCGTATGGCCAATGTACTGCCCCACCAGATCATCCCGCGTCACCGACACCAGATGCCCTTTGCGCACATAGCCAAGCCGGTGCAGCAACCCAGCCATCATTCGCGCCACAGTCGTCTTGCCGGTACCGGGATTGCCGGTAAACGACATATGCAGGGTCGGCGTCTCGATCGAGAGCCCCAAATCCCGCCGCGCCTTATCCACCAAAAGCAAAGCCGCCGTCTCGCGAATACGCTGCTTGACGGGCGCAAGGCCGATCAACTCGCGGTCCAGTTCCTCCAGAACCTCCCGCACGCCCGAGGCCTCATACTCCGCCGCCAGATCTACGGTCTGCACCACATCGTCGGCCATCTTCCTACTCCCTGCTTTCATCTTGGTAAAAATACCTCGGGGGTCCGGGGGCAGCGCCCCCGGCCTCTCGGATCGGCGCAAGCGCCGATCACCTTAGCGCCGCGCATCCCAGCTATAGCGTTGCGAACGGCCGTCCACGTCGGTCCGCGTCATATGGAACGAAGGTTCATCCGCAGGGCGATTGACGATAAAGCTCATCATCACGGTCTCGAAGCCACGGGTGTTGTCGAAGGCCTGAATGCGGATGTAGGCATCCGGGTTAGCCTTCCGGCACTCGTCCAACTCCATCATCACGCCTTTGGCGTCAAGCAAATCGAACATGGGGTGCCCCCACATCTCCCAATAGGTGTTACGGGGGTGCGGATCGTTGGTGTACTCTAGGCTCACCGCCCATTCACGGCCCAGAATATACTCGACTTGCTTGTTGATCTGCTCGTCGGTCAGATCGGGAAGAAAGCTGAAGCAGCCTTGTGTCATACGCATGATTGTCTCTCCTGAAATCTGGTGATGGCGCCACACGCAAAGCAAATCGCGTGTGGCAAAACCGCTTACATCGCGGGCATCGCCGTCGGCACAAAGTCCGAGGTATCCGTCGAGGTGTAGTTGAAGGTGATGTTCCCCCAGGTATCCAGCGCCGCTTCCAGCGGCTTGCACCACTTGGCCGCTTCGCGCAGGATTTCAGGACCTTCGCGACCGATCTCGCGGCCTTCGTTGCGGGCAAGGATCATCGCCTCCAGCGCCACACGGTTTGCGGTTGCGCCGGCCTGAATGCCCATCGGGTGACCGATGGTGCCGCCGCCGAACTGCAGAACCACATCGTCGCCGAACAGCTCGATCAGCTGGTGCATCTGGCCCGCGTGAATACCGCCCGAGGCCACAGGCATCACTTTCTTGATGTCGCCCCACTCCTGCTCGAAGAAGATACCGCGCTGCAGATCCACTTCGTTCCGTGTTTCGCGGCAAACGTTGTAATAGCCCTGAACGGTCATGGGATCGCCTTCCAGCTTACCCACGGCAGTACCGCAGTGCAGGTGGTCGACGCCAGCCAGACGCAGCCACTTGGCGATCACGCGGAAGCTGATGCCGTGGTTTTTCTGGCGGGTATAGGTGCCATGACCTGCGCGGTGCATGTGCAGGATCATGTCGTTGCGGCGGCACCATTCGCTGATCGACTGGATCGCGGTCCAGCCAACAATCAGGTCCACCATCACGATGACCGAGCCAAGCTGCTTGGCGAACTCGGCGCGGGCGTACATCTCTTCCATGGTGCCCGCAGTGATGTTCAGGTAGTGGCCCTTCACTTCGCCGGTTTCGGCAGTCGCCTTGTTCACCGCCTCCATGCAGTACAGGAAGCGGTCACGCCAGTGCATGAAGGGCTGACTGTTGATGTTCTCGTCGTCCTTCATGAAGTCCAGACCACCCTTCAGGCCCTCATAGACCACGCGGCCATAGTTCTTGCCCGACAGACCCAGCTTGGGCTTGGTGGTTGCGCCCAGAAGGGGCTTGCCGAACTTGTCCAGACGCTCGCGCTCGACCACCAGACCGGTGGGCGGGCCTTTGAAGGTTTTGACGTAGGCCACAGGAAAGCGCATGTCTTCCAGACGCGCGGCCATCAGCGGTTTGAAGCTGAACACGTTGCCGATGATCGAGGCCGTCAGGTTCGCGATCGAGCCCTCTTCGAACAGGATCAGGTCATAGGCCACATAGGCAAAGTACTGGCCGGGCTGGCCGGGGACCGGATCAACGCGGTAGGCCTTGGCACGGTACTGGTCGGCAGCGGTCAGACGGTCGGTCCAGACCACAGTCCATGTGGCGGTCGAAGATTCGCCTGCCACAGCGGCCGCTGCCTCGATAGGGTCCACGCCTTCCTGCGGGGTGATGCGGAACAGGGCAAGGATATCAGTGTCCTTGGGCTGGTAGTCGCCATCCCAGTAGCCCATCTGGGCGTATTTCAGAACACCAGCGGCGTAGCGCTTTTTCTTGTCCTTGATCTCGGTAGGGTTGCTCATGTCGTTCATGGGTCAGGCCTCCTCTGTCTGACTCAGGCTGCGCGGGCGGCAGCGATTTGGGGGTCCAGCGCGCCGCTGGCATAGCGGCGGGCCATTTCATCCATGGAAAGCGGCTTGATCTTCGCGGACTGGCCAGCGGTGCCGAAACGCTCGAAGCGGTCGCGGCACAGGTCTTCCAGTTCCTTCATCGCGGGGATCAGGAATTTACGGGGATCGAATTCGCTGGGCTTTTCGGTGGCGATCTTGCGGAACTGACCGGTCATGGCCATGCGGCAGTCGGTGTCGATGTTGACCTTGCGCACGCCCATCTTGATGCCGCGCTCGATCTCTTCGACCGGCACGCCGTAGGTCTGGGGCATGTCACCGCCGTGGGCATTGATCAGGTCCTGCAACTCCTGCGGAACCGAACTGGACCCGTGCATCACCAGATGGGTGTTGGGCAGCTTTTCGTGGATGCGCTTGATGGTCTCCATCGACAGGATATCGCCATCGGGTTTGCGGCTGAATTTATAGGCCCCGTGCGAGGTGCCGCAGGCAATCGCCAGCGCATCGCAACGGGTCGCCATTACGAAATCCACCGCTTGATCCGGATCGGTCAGCAGCTGGTCGTGGGACAGTTTACCCACCGCGCCCGAGCCATCTTCCTCACCGGCCTCGCCAGTCTCCAGACTGCCAAGGACGCCCAACTCGCCCTCGACCGAGGCCCCCACCGCATGGGCCGCCTTTGTGACGCGTGCGGTGATCTCGACGTTGTAGTCAAAGTCGGCGGGGGTCTTCATGTCCTCATGCAATGAGCCGTCCATCATCACCGAGGTAAAGCCGTGACGGATCGCGGAAAGGCAGGTGGCGTCATTGTTGCCGTGGTCCTGATGCAGCACGACGTGGTTGTCGGGGTACATCTCGGCCAGTGCCGTCACCATGTGTCGCAGCATGATGTCGCCCGCGTAGGACCGTGCGCCACGGCTGGCCTGAAGGATCACCGGCGCGCCAGTTGCCTCGGCAGCCTTCATGATCGCCAGCCCTTGCTCCATGTTGTTGATGTTGAAAGCCGGAACGCCGTAGCTGTGCTCGGCTGCGTGATCCAGCAATTGTCTCAAGGTTATCAGTGCCATATTGGTCTCCTCCCCCTCAGGCTGCCTTGGCTGCCCCTTGCAGGGCCGCGATACCGGGAAGGGTCTTGCCCTCCAGCCATTCCAGAAACGCCCCACCCGCAGTGGAGACGTAGCTAAACTCATTCGCGACAGCCGCGCCGTTCAGGGCGGCCACCGTGTCGCCTCCGCCTGCCACACTGACCGCGCGTCCCTGCCGCGTCAGTGCGGCGGCGCTGCGGGCCAGTTGATTGGTGGCATGGTCGAAAGGCGGGATTTCAAAGGCCCCCAGCGGGCCGTTCCAGAGGATCGTCCGGCACTCGCTGAGGACCCGTTGGAAACCGGCAAGAGAGCGGGGACCGGCATCCAAAATCATTGATCCACCAAGACATTCCTTGGCCCCGACCACACGGTTTTCGGCACCGGCTTTGAACTCGGTCGCCACCACAACATCCGTGGGCAGGTGGATCTGGCAGCCCGATTTGGCGGCCAGCTTGCGGATCTGGGCCACGGTTTCCACCTGATCGGCCTCATGCAGTGAGCGGCCCATGGGTGCGCCATCGGCAAAGAGGAAGGTGTTCGCCATCCCGCCGCCGATGATCACGTGGTCCAGCTTGGTCACAAGGTTCTTAAGGACCGCAATCTTGCTGGAGACCTTCGCGCCACCGACGATCGCCACCGCCGGTTTCGCGGGGTTCTCCAGCGCCGTCGTCAGAGCCTGCATTTCCTCTAGCAAAAGAGGGCCTGCATAGGCGGGCAGCATCTGCGCCAGACCAACGGTCGAGGCATGCGCACGGTGCGCACAGCTGAACGCGTCATTCACATAGACATCGCCCATCTTGGCCAGCGCAGCGGCAAAGGCGGGGTCATTCGCCGTCTCGCCAGGATTATAGCGCAGGTTCTCGCACAGCAGGACCTCGCCGTCTTTCAGGCTACGGCTGAGGATCACCGCTGAATCCTCGGCGCAGACGTCCGAGAATTTGACCGGAACCCCCAAGGCCGCCGACAGGGCAGGACGCAGTTTGTCCACGGAATAGGCGGGGTTCATCTCGTTGCTTTTGGGGCGGCCAAAGTGGGTCAGGATCACCAGACGGGCGCCTTTTTCCAGCAGGGGCTTCATCCCTTCGGCAAAGCGGGCGATGCGAGTGGCATCGGTGACCCGATCGCCATCCACCGGAACATTCAGATCCGCACGGACCAGAATGCGGCGGCCTTTCACCTCGGCATCCATGATCGAGGGCAGTGTCATCAGATCAGCCTCCCCATCGCGACGGCAGTGTCCGCCATGCGGTTCGAGAAGCCCCATTCGTTGTCGTACCAGCTTAGGATGCGGCACATGCGGCCTTCCATGACCTTGGTCTGGTCCATGTGGAAGATCGACGAGTGGGGATCGTGGTTAAAGTCCATCGACACGTTCGGCGCATCGGTGAACCCCAGCACGCCCTTCAGATCGCCGTTGGCAGCGGTGCGGATGGCCTCGTTGATCTCTTCGACAGTGGTGTCGCGGGCAGCCATGAAGGTCAGGTCCACGACCGAGACGTTCGGGGTCGGCACACGGATCGCCACACCATCCAGCTTGCCGTTCAGTTCCGGCAGCACCAGACCCACAGCCTTTGCCGCGCCGGTCGAGGTGGGGATCATCGACAGAGCCGCCGCACGGGCGCGATAACGGTCCGAATGCATGGTATCCAGCGTCGGCTGATCGCCGGTGTAGCTGTGGATCGTGGTCATAAAGCCTTTTTCGATCCCGATGGCCTCATTCAGAACCTTGGCGACAGGCGACAGGCAGTTTGTGGTGCAGGATGCGTTCGACACGATGATGTCGCTTCCAGTCAGATCGCGGTGGTTCACACCAAAGACCACGGTCCGATCCACGCCCGTCGCGGGGGCCGAAACCAGTACCCGCTTGGACCCGTTTTCCAAATGCAGCGCGGCCTTTTCGCGGGCAGTGAAGATACCGGTGCATTCCAGCGCGATATCAACGCCGTCCCACGGTAGGTCTTTGGGATCGCGGATGGCGGTGACCTCGATAGGGCCGCGACCGATATCGATGGCATTGCCGTTCACGCGCACGTCGCCGGGGTAGCGGCCATGCACACTGTCAAAGCGCAGCAGATGGGCGTTGGTCTCAACGGGGCCCAGATCGTTGATCGCAACCACTTCGATGTCGTTGCGGCCGGACTCTGCGATAGCGCGAAGCACATTTCTCCCGATACGGCCGAAGCCGTTGATGGCAACCTTGGTTGTCATGGCACTGGTTATCCCTTGTTGATCAGTCGTTTAGCCGATGCGGCAACCGCGCCGGCAGTGATATTGAAGTGGCGGTACAATTCATCCGCAGGGGCGCTGGCCCCGAAGCCGGTCATGCCGACAAAGCCGTCGTTGCGCTCTAGGAACAGCTCCCACCCCTGACGGATGGCGGCCTCGACACCCACGCGGGGGACAGAGCCACGAACGGCGGCGCGGTATTCGGTGGGCTGCTGCGCAAACAGCTCAAAGCTGGGGGCCGAGACCACGGCGGCGTTAATGCCTTCGTTCGCCAAGAGGTCTGCAGCCTCCATCGCGATCTCGACCTCTGATCCGGTGGCGATCAAGGTCACATCCCGTTCCCCTTCCGGCGCACGCAGAACATATGCGCCCTTGGCGGTCAGGTTGCTGTCCGAATGGCGGGTCCGCAGCACCGGCAGGTTCTGGCGAGACAGGCAATGCAAGGTCGGCGTCGCTTTCGATGTCGCGGCCAGCTGCCATGCCTCGGCGGTTTCTACCGCGTCACAGGGGCGGAAGACCGTCAGGTTCGGCATGGCCCGAAGCGAGGCGATGGTCTCCACCGGCTGGTGGGTCGGGCCATCTTCACCCAGACCGATGCTGTCGTGGGTCATCACGTAGGACACCGGCACACCCATCAGCGCCGACAGGCGGATCGAGGGGCGGCAATAGTCCGCGAAGGCCAAGAACGTACCGCCGTAGGTAAAGAACCCGCCGTGCAGCGCGATGCCGTTCATCGCCGCCGCCATAGCATGTTCGCGGATGCCATAGTGGATGTAGTCGCCGCTGTAATCGTCGCGGGTGACACTGCGCATCTGGCTGGTGCGGGTCAGGTTCGAGCCAGTCAAATCCGCCGAGCCACCAACCGAATTGGGCAGCGCACCATTGATCACTTCCAGAGCCATCTCGGACGCCTTGCGGGTCGCGACTTTGGGCTGATCGGCGCTAAGCTTGGCCTTATAAGCGTTGATGCAAGCATCCAGCGCGGCCTCATCGGGGGCGCTAAGGGTCGCCTCGAACACATCACGCTTGTCGCTGGCTTTCTTGCGGGCGGTCCAGTCGGCGCGGGCATTGGCGCCACGGGCAGCGATGCCACCCCATGCGCTTTTGACCTCTCGCGGCACTTCGAACGGCGCGTGGGGCCAGTTCAGCGCAGCGCGCGCGGCTTCAATCTCTTCGGCGCCCAATGGCGCACCGTGCACCTTGTGGCTGCCCTCTTTGTTGGGGGCGCCTTTGCCGATGGTCGTACGGCAGGCGATCAGCGAAGGGCGCAAGTCAGCGCGGGCTTTTTCAATCGTGCGGGCGATGGCATCGGGGTTGTGACCATCCACGGCCTGCACGTGCCAACCGGCCGCCTCAAAGCGGGCGCGCTGATCCATACTGGTGGACAGATCGGTCGCGCCATCAATGGTGATCTTGTTGTCGTCCCAAAAGACGATCAGACGGCCCAGACCAAGGTGACCTGCCAAATCGATGGCCTCGTGGCTGATGCCTTCCATCAGGCAGCCGTCACCGGCCAGCACATAGGTCCAGTGGTCCACCAGATCATCGCCGAAGCGGGCGTTGTGCATCCGTTCTGCCAGCGCCATGCCGACAGCGGTCGAAATCCCCTGCCCCAGTGGGCCGGTTGTGGTCTCGATCCCTTTGGCGTGACCGTATTCGGGGTGACCTGCGGTGCGTGCGCCCATCTGGCGGAAATTGCGCAGCTGGTCCGCGTCCATGTCGTCGTATCCCAGCAGATGGTTGATCGCATAGACCAGCATCGAGCCGTGTCCGGCGCTCATGACAAAACGGTCGCGGTCGGGCCATGTGTGGTCTTTAGGGTCCACAGTCAGAAAGCGGTTGAACAGAACGGTGGCCACATCGGCCAGCCCCATCGGCGCACCGGGATGCCCCGAGTTGGCCGCCTGCACCGCATCCATCGTCAGGACGCGAATCGCATTGGCCATCGTTGTTTCGTCAACAGTTACGCGGGTTTGCACAGTCATGGCAGCCTCCTCAGCTCCGCTTGGATTCTTGAACAAGGCGCAGGATCATCGGCGTGAAGATCAGCTGCATGGCAAGGTCCATCTTGCCGCCGGGGATCACCAGCGAGTTGGCGCGGGTCATCCAGCTGTCGTGGATCATCGACATGAGGTACGGGAAATCGATGCCACGGGGGTTCTTGAAGCGGATCACCACAAGGCTTTCGTCCGCCGTGGGAATCCAGCGTGCGATGAACGGGTTCGAGGTATCCACCACCGGCACCCGCTGGAAATTGATGTCGGTCTCTGAGAATTGCGGGCAGATGCAATGCACATAGGCGTGCATGCGGCGCAGGATGGTGTCGGTGACGGCCTCGGTCGTGTAACCGCGCTTTGAACTGTCACGATGGATCTTCTGGATCCACTCCAGATTGATGACAGGCACAACGCCCACCTTGAGATCTGCCAGCTTGGCCAGATTGACCTGATCATTCACCACCGCGCCGTGCAGCCCCTCATAGAACAGCAGGTCGCTGTTTTCCTCAAAGGGCTTCCAATCGGTGAAGGTGCCGGGGGCGCTGCCAAGGCGGGCGGCCTCGTCTTCGTCGTGAACGTAATGGCGGGTCTCGCCCTTGCCGGTCTCGGCGTAGCTGCGGAAGACGCTTTCCAGCTTTTCCAGTTCATTTGCATCATAGGAAAAGTGGCTGAACCCCTGATCCCCTTCGGCGGTGCGGCGGTCCAGTTCAGCCTTCATGGCGGCGCGGTCAAAGCGGTGGAATGCATCGCCCTCAATCGATACCGGCGTCACGCCTTCACGGCGGAAAATCTGGTCAAACGTGCTTTTGACGGTGGTCGTGCCTGCGCCGGAAGAGCCGGTGACCGAGATGATGGGATGTTTCTTGGACATATTGATTTTCCGTCAGAATTCAGGCGCGAAACAGGCCGCGGTTACCAAAAAGAGCCGAGACTTCGGTGTCGGGCAGGTCATAGTAGGTCGCCACGCGATCCACCTTGTCGGCGGTGCCGAAAATCAGCGGCGTGCGGGCGTGCAGATGGGCGGGCACCTGATCCAGCACGCGGGCAGTGCCGGTTGTGGCCTTGCCGCCAGATTGCTCGACCAGAAAGGCGATGGGGGCGCATTCATAAACCAGCCGCAGGCGGCCGCTTTCATAGCCCTTCCGCCCGTCCGAGGGGTAAAGGAAGATGCCGCCGCGACACATGATCCGATGGGTTTCCGCTACCAAGGACGCAACCCAACGCATGTTGAAATTCTTGCCGCGCGGGCCTTCGGCACCGGCCAGACAATCGTCGATGTAGGCACGTACGGGCTTGGGCCAATGGCGATAGTTCGAGGCGTTGATGGCGAATTCGCTAGAGGTATCGGGGATGCAGGGGGCGGTCTCGGCCTCAATGAACTGGCGGGCTTCGCGGTCCCAGATGAACTGGCGCACACCGTCACCAAAGGTCACGACCAGCGCGGTCTGGGGGCCGTAGATGAAGTATCCAGATGCCAGCAAGCTGTTGCCATCGCGAAGGAAAGTTCCCTCGGCGTCATCTGTGGCAGGCTGGATGCCAAAAATAGTTCCAATCGAAACATTCGCGTCGATATTGGACGAGCCGTCCAGCGGATCAATCGCCAGCGCCAAGGCGCCATTCACGTCGATCTCGATCACCTCTTCACGCTCTTCGGATGCGTACCAGCGCACACCTGTGCCGCTAAGAGCGCCAGCGAAGGCCTCGTCCGCCATGACGTCGAGTGCCTTTTGCACGTCACCATCGGTGTTGTTGCCGACGCTGTCGGCCAACGCCGGACCTAATGGGCCGCGGCTGATGGTGTCCGAAAGGCCCGCTGCGACATCGCACAGGGCGCTGATTACGGGGCGCAAGGGGGCCGGAATAGGCGCACGGCTTGCGTGGGTCATTGGCAGCATGTGATCAGGGCCTCCCTTCCCGAACCGGTTGCTTGCCGTTGATATTCCCCAGCCTGAGTGATAATAAAATTTGAAAAATTTAATCTGTTCGAAAGAAAAATTTAATGCGCTACGCCAACCAGATCACGTTGAAGCAGCTACGCGCCTTACGTGCAGTCGCGGCAGAGAACACAATTTCTGCGGCCGCATTGCAGCTGGGGCTGACAGGTCCAGCGGTACATAGCCAATTGAAATCGCTTGAGGAAATTGTTGGGTGTTCGCTTTTGTCCCGCGAAGGCTCTGACCGGAATGCTGCAACTCCGCAAGGGCAGGCGCTACTCGATGCCTACGCAGAGATTACCGCATCGCTCGACCGTGCAGTGCATCAGATTGTCGCGCTCAACCAAGGGCAGTCTGGCCGCGTTGTGCTGGGGGTGGTCAGTACGGGCAAGTATTTTGCCCCCAAAATCGTCGCAATGCTGCAACGGGAGATGCCGGGAATCGAGGTCAGTTTGGTCATTGGCAACCGTGGCGAAACCATCGAGGACCTGAAACGGGGCGCCTTCGATCTATGCATCATGGGCCGCCCCCCGCGCGAGCCTTTGACCGAAGAGATCACGCTGGCCGATCACCCCCATGTTCTGATCGCCGCCCACGATCATCCCTTGGCGGGCCTACCGCATGTTCCCCGCGATGCGGTGCTGAAAGAACGGTTTGTCATGCGCGAGGCAGGCTCTGGCACCCGCATTCTGGCCAGCCGCTTTCTGGATGAGATCGGCGACGGCCAAGAGGTCGCCCGTGTGGTCATGGATTCGAACGAAACCATCAAGCAAGCGGTCATGAGCGGGATGGGCGTCGCGGTGATCTCGGCCCACACGGTGGCGGATGAACTGCGCACAGGCCGTTTGGTTTGCCTGCATGTGGACGGGCTGCCGATTTCGCGGAAATGGTACCTGCTATCGCGTCCTGATCGCCCCCTGTCCGCAGCGGCAGAGACCGTGCGCGACTGGATTGGTCAGAACACAGATCGCATCTTTCCCGATCTAAAAGGACTGTGTCCGTCACTTGGCTAGGCCATGAACGAAAAAAGCCCCCGCACAGGGCGGGGGCAGTCGGGGGTTATTCGGTTAACCGGCCAGCAGGGCAGCGTTGCCCCCTGCGGCCGTCGTGTCGATACACAAGTGCCGTTCATGCAGCACATAGGCCGGATCGGGTGTGTCGGTGATCAGGGGCAGGATCGGCCCAGTCCGCTGCGCCAGCGCCTCTGCATAGGTGCGGGCCGTCGCCTCATCCCCCCACCAAAGCACACCGCTGAAACCTGACAACGAGGTCAGCGCCTCTGGATCAACAGCGCCATCCACCGGAACTGCCACGCCACCCAGAGCCATGACCTGTGCGGCCTGCGCTTGCGCGGCCGCAGGCCCCGGCCCCATGCAGAGGATGGGTTCGCGTGCGGTGAAGGTCAGCGTATTCGCCTCGCCAGTCGGGCCGGGCAGCACCAGACGTTCCACCTCAGTACCGTGGGGCGCTTCGGTCAATTGCTGCTGCAAAGCAGGCAGATCAGCCGCATACGCCCACGCGCCAGCGGCGCCAGCAGCCTGCGGCTGGACGAAACGTTTCAGATACAGAGGACCACCCGCCTTTGGACCGGTGCCAGACAACCCTTCGCCGCCAAACGGCTGGCTGCCGACGATCGCGCCGATCTGGTTGCGGTTCACATAGAGGTTGCCCACATGGATGCCGTCCGCAACTTCTTGCACGCGGGTGTCGATGCGGGTGTGCAGACCGAAGGTCAGCCCATAGCCCTTTGCGTTCACCGCCGCGATCACCTTTTCAAGGTCACGCCCTTTGAAGGTCGCCACATGCAGGACGGGGCCAAAGATTTCACGCTCTAGCGTCTGAATGCCATCCACCTTGATCAGGGTCGGAGCCACGAAATGACCCACCTCTGGCGCGGCACGTTGGTGCAGCACACGGCCTTCGGCCTGCGCGGCGCTGATGTAGGCGTTGATCTGGCTTTGCGCCTCTTCGTCGATCACAGGGCCAACGTCCGTGGACAGCAGCCATGGGTCGGCAACAACAAGTTGGTCCATCGCGCCCTTGATCATTTCAATCAAATGGGGGGCGACGTCCTCTTGCACATATAGGCACCGCAGGGCCGAGCATCGCTGCCCCGCCGAACGGAAGGCCGAGGCAACAATGTCCCGCACCGCCTGTTCGGGCAGAGCCGTGCTGTCCACAATCATGGCATTCAGACCGCCGGTTTCCGCAATCAAAGGCGCGGAAGGGACCATATTCGCAGCCATCGCGCGACGGATCAGCAGAGCGGTGTCAGTGCTGCCGGTAAAGACCACTCCCGACACCCGTGCGTCCGAGGTCAGGTCTGCACCAACCGTCGCCCCTTCGCCCGGCAGCAGTTGCAGGGCATGAGTGGGCACGCCGGCCTCATGCAGAAGGCGCACAGCGATGGCAGCGATCAGCGGGGTTTGCTCGGCCGGTTTGGCCAGAACCGCGTTTCCGGTGGCAAGGCCCGCCGCAATCTGGCCAGTGAAAATCGCCAGCGGGAAGTTCCAAGGCGAGATCGCCGTGAATACGCCACGCGGAGCCATATCCGATTTTTCCGCCTCTAACGCGTAGTAGCGAAGGAAATCGACTGCCTCGCGCAGTTCGCCCACAGCGTCGGGCAAAGTCTTGCCCGCCTCTTTCGCCAGCGCCGCAAAGATCAGGCCAAAGTTCGCCTCATAAAGGTCAGCCGCCTTGCGCAGCACGTCGGCGCGGGTGGCAACGGGGGCGGTCCAAGGGGCGGCGTTGGTGATGGCCGCTGCAACGGTTTCCGCGTCCGCTTCGGTCACATGGGCGATCACTTCACCGGTGGCAGGGTTCACCACAGGGCGGTGCTGACCAGCGGGGCTGGCGACCGTCAAAGGCGCAGCATCGGGCAAGGTCACATCGCGCACCGCATCGATCTGGGCCAGCATCTCTTCATCGGTCAGATCAAAACCACGGGCATTCACACGCTCTGCACCAAACAGATCTTTCGGAGCCAGCAGCCCCGCGGGCGCGGTGGCCGTTTCGACTGCCTTAAAGGGATCAGCGGCGATCTCTTCAGGGCGGACATCCTCATCCACGATCTGATGCACAAAGGACGAGTTCGCGCCATTCTCAAGCAAACGACGGACCAGATAGGCCAGAAGATCGCGATGCGCCCCGACCGGCGCATAGATGCGGCAGCGGCCTTTGGTGTCCTTCAAGACAATCTCATGCAGACGCTCGCCCATCCCATGAAGGCGCTGGAATTCAAAGGGACGGCCTTCGGCCATCTCTAGGATCGCAGCAACCGTATGAGCGTTGTGGGTCGCGAATTGGGGGTAGATACGGTCCGCATAGCCGAACAGCTTTTTGGCGTTACAGATATAGCTAACGTCCGTCGCAGCCTTGTTGGTGAACAGGGTAAAGCCATCCAGACCCTCAACCTGCGCCAGCTTCATCTCGGTGTCCCAATAGGCACCTTTCACCAAGCGCACCATGATGCGGCGATCCAGCTTCGAAGCCAGCTTGTACAGCCAATCCAGCGTCAGCCCTGCCCGCTTGCCATAGGCCTGCACAACCACACCAAAGCCGTCCCAACCGGCAAGGTCGGGGCTGCTTAGCACGGCTTCAATGACCTTAAGGGACAAGACCAGGCGGTTCTGCTCTTCGGCGTCCACATTCAGGCCCATGCCCGCCGCCTTGGCCTTGCGGGCCAGATCCAGCACGACAGGAACCAGTTCCTCCATCACACGGGCTTCCTGTGCGACTTCATATCGAGGATGCAGCGCCGACAGTTTGATAGAAATGCCAGGGTTTTCCTGAACTGATCCCTTGGTGCACGCCGCAGCAATCCCGTCGATCGCTTGACCATAGGACTTTGCGTAGCGCTGCGCGTCAGCGGCCGTCATCGCGGCCTCACCCAGCATATCATAGCTGTAGGTGTAGCCCTTTGCCTCCATCTTGGAGGCACGCTCCAGCGCCTTCTGAATGGTTTCGCCCAGAACGAACTGGCGGCCCATTTCCTTCATCGCGCGGCCAACGGCAGTACGGATGACCGGTTCCCCAACCCGCTTGATGGCACCGCGCAGAACGCCCGCCATGCCCGGCTTTTCATCATCCAGAACGCGGCCTGTCAGCATCAGCGCCCAAGTCGACGCATTCACCAGCGTCGACGAGGCCGTCCCAAGGTGTTTGCCCCATTCACTGGGGGCAATCTTGTCCTCAATCAGAGCATCAATGGTGATCGAGTCCGGCACACGCAGCATTGCCTCGGCCAGACACATCAGCGCCACCCCTTCACGGGTCGAGAGGCCATATTCCGCAAGGAAATGCTCCATCAACGTAGGCCGCGCCTCTTTGCGAATGCGATCCACCAACACAGCCGCCCGCGCCGAAATCTGGCTGCGCTGCGCCTCTGACAGGCCGGCACGGCTGATCAGTTCAGCCAAAAGCGCGCGTTCGTCGCGGAATTTTGCGTCATGAGTGAAGGCGGAAAAGGCGAAAGGCGCCATGCGATGCTCCTGCACAGGAAGATTCTTGTCTGATGCAGGATAGCGGAATTCAAAAAGTCGATTTCACTGCAATTGATCGCTACAAGGCGCATTTTGACTTAAAATAGAACGCATGAACGGCATCTAGGTTTTCATATGCCGAAACTACATCAGTTTCGCCTTTTCCATAAAACCGTGACCCATGCGGATGGAACACGCTGTAGGGCGTTAATAGCGTAGTACGCTGCAGGGCATCTGCTGCTGTCACAGTCTGTCTGTATCGTAAGCGCCGGCTGACCACCCTTCGAGTTGTGTCTTGACGATACTTGGGTTGTCGTTGGTGCATCAGCCGATGAGTTTCGCGTCTTTCATGTGTTTGATTGTGTCAGCAACGCTTGTCAGGGCGCCGAGCGCGCCGAAGGTCTCGCTCTTGGTCATGTTCTTGTTGCTCTCGAAGACGTCCATGCCCTGGGTCAGCAGCGCCATGATTTGCGCTTCGTCGATGGCTTTCTTGCGGAGGGCTTCGACGATGACGCCCTCCATGATCATCTGCTGAGCCGTGATCTGGCCCGCAATCACCTCGATGCTGCGCTCGAGGTCCTTAATCTTACTCATGAGTACTTTGACCCGTTCGGCTTGAAGTTCCATGGCATCAGGCTTTTGATCTCGTCCTGCATATGTCCGTTCAATATCTTGTCCAGCACGCGTTCCAGATAGGCCTGCGGGTTGATGCCGTTCAGTTTGCAGGTGCCGATCAGCGATGCCATGCGTGCCCATGTGACCGCCCCGTCGTCGTTTCCCGCAAAGAGTGCATTCTTCCTTGTCAGAGGGATCGGGCGGATTGCGTTCTCGACTGCATTTGTATCCATCTCGATGCAACCGTCGTCAAGGAACCGGGTCAGGCCCACCCATCGTTTGAGGCCGTAAGAGGTGGTCGCGGGATTTCGGACCAGGTGCTAAGCTGTAGCGCCTGAGGAAGAACGCACAGAAATGACCAAACGGAAACGCTATTCGGCAGAGTTCAAGGCGAAAGTGGCTTTGGAGGCCA
>NZ_PVTQ01000008.1 GCF_003003355.1 Donghicola tyrosinivorans | reverse complement strand
GTGCGGCCACGCTCGCCCTGCAGGCGGGCTTCGGGAAGGCCGGTTTCCTGCGTGCCGATCTGGGTGATGGCCTCGGCGCGGGCCTCGATCTGGTCGGCGATGGCGTTCAGGAAGTCGGCGCGTTGCTGGCGGGTGGTATAGCCGTAGGTCCAGAAGGCCTGTTCAGCAGCCTCACAGGCTTGGTTCACCAGATCGGGGGTGCCGACGGAAAAGCTGTGGACGGGGCCATGGGCGGGTTCCGATTGGAAGGTGACGTCCGAGGCGATCCAGTCACCTGCGATCAGGTGCTTGCCGTGGGGGGTGAAGCTCATGGGATGTCCTTTTGTCATGGGGTTTTGGCATCAGGGGCGCCAGTGCCTTGATAGCGAAGGGGGGGCAAAGCGCTGTCATATGTTCGGGCCGCAAGGCATAGGATTTATCACCGACGGATCAGGGCTTTGACTGCGTAAAATCCATGAAAGACACGCAAAAGGCCGCCCCATGATCACTCGCCGTACATTTGTTTCCTGCCTTACCGCCCTTGGCAGCCTGACCCTGACGACCCCCGTTTTCGCCGCAGGGAACGGGCCGCAAAAGGCCATAGCGATCACCAAGGTCTACGGCGACGGGCAACGGTTCATCGCCATTGCACTGACTTACGCGGCACCCGTCGCGGCCAGCGATCTGGAGGCCAGCGCCTTTACCGTTGAGGGGCGTACTGTGACGGACGTCTATCCCGCCAGCTCCGTTGATCCGTCGGATCGGGCGGATGCGGGGCCGGTGGTGATCATCGCCCTGTCGCCCGAGGATGCGGGCGCGATGCTGAAAATCGCGCAAGAGCGGCCCGCGGGCGGGCGGCCCGAATGGTCGGTCGGCGATCCGATGGAGTCGGCGCCTCAGTGGGCCTCGCCTGAGGGCAATGTCGCGGCCCAAGGCATCCAGATTGCCACCAGCGACGTGGTCAATCTGATCGTGGACCAGTTCCAGCAGCGCGTCTGGGAAGACCCGAAAACCGGCGATACCCTGCCCTATAACCTGTTCATTCCCGCAGGTTATGACCCTGCCAAGTCCTATCCGCTGGTCAACTTTATGCATGATGCGGGCAACAGCAGCAGCAATCCCTTGGCCACGTTGAAACAGGGTTTGGGTGCGGTCTCTTGGGCCTCGTCCGAGGATCAGGCGCACCGCCCCGCCTTTGTTCTGGCCCCCCAGTTCGCCGAGATCGTGACCAGCGACAGCAGCCAGACCTCATCCATGCTGGATACCACGCTGAACCTGATCACCGCTTTAACGCAAGAGTTCAGCATTGACCCCGCGCGCCTTTATACCACCGGCCAATCGGGGGGCGGGATGCTCTCGATTGCGATGAACATCAAATATCCCGACTTTTTCGCAGCCAGTTTTCTGGTCGCTTGCCAGTGGGATCCGGCATTGGTCGCGCCCATGGCGGGCAATCGGCTGTTTATTCTGGTGTCCGAGGATGACGCCAAGGCCTTCCCCGGTCAGAACGCCATCACAGCGGCGCTGGAAAGCCACGGGGCGAAAGTGGCCCGCGCGGTCTGGGACGGGCGTTGGTCGGCGGACCAATTCCAGTTCGCTTTTGACGATCTGATCGCGGAAGAGGCGAACGTGAACTACGTCGCCTTGGTCAAAGGCAGCGTGATCCCCGAAGGAGCTGACACCGGCGGGGCAGCGGGACACATCAACACATGGCCCATCGCCTATAACATCGCCCCCATCCGCAAGTGGCTATTGGAAGGCGCGTGAGCCTTCGAAAACCAAGAACGTTGCATTTGAAATTAAATTCTTTTCATTTGAAACGATCGGCGCTACCCTGAGCCTGCATAAAGCCCGCGGGCCGGGTAATCATATAGGCGTGGAGGGCACGTGAGCCACGCATGATTAGGGAGGAGACCATGGGTCCTTTTCCACACGATGCGCCAAAAGCGAAAATCGATGAATTGAACGTGGCCGGAACCGACGGGTTCGAATTCGTGGAATTCGCGCACCCCGAAGCTGGCAAGCTGGAAGCCCTGTTCGAACAGATGGGCTTTCAGGAAGTGGCGCGTCACAAGACCAAAGACATCTCTTTGTACCGTCAGGGCGATGTGAACTATATCGTCAACCGCGAACCCGACACCCATGCGGCGCGTTTTGTGGCCGATCACGGCCCTTGCGCCCCCGCGATGGCGTGGCGCGTGGTGAATGCACAGCACGCGCTGAAATGCGCGCTGGACTATGGCGCCAAGGAATACACCGGCGATGACAAGACGCTGGATGCGCCTGCGGTGATCGGGATTGGCGGCTCGCTGCTGTATTTCATCGACACCTACGGCGCCGGTCAGTCGTGCTATTCGCGCGATTTCCAGTGGCTGGGAGAGGTGAACCCCAAACCCAAGGGCGCGGGCTTTTACTATCTGGACCACCTGACCCACAACGTTCAGCGCGGGAACATGTCCACGTGGTATGACTTCTACGCCAAGGCCTTCAACTTCCGTGAAATCCGGTATTTCGACATCAAGGGCAAGCAGACGGGCCTGTTTTCGCGGGCGCTGACCTCGCCCGATGGCAAGATCCGCATTCCGATCAACGAAAGCGCCGATGAGAACAGCCAGATCGAAGAATATCTGCGCGAATACAAAGGCGAAGGCATCCAGCATATCGCGGTCGCAACCGAGAGCATCTATGACTCGGTCGACGAGATTTCCGCCAACGGGATCGAGTTTATGCCTGCACCGCCTGCCACCTACTACCAGATGTCCCACCGCCGCGTGCAGGGCCATCAGGAACCGCTGGACCGGATGATGAAACACGGCATCCTGATCGACGGCGAAGGTGTGGTGGATGGCGGCACAACCCGCGTTCTGCTGCAAATCTTCTCGAAAACCGTGATCGGGCCGATCTTCTTCGAATTCATCCAGCGCAAAGGCGATGACGGCTTTGGCGAGGGGAACTTCAAGGCGCTGTTCGAGTCCATTGAGGCCGACCAGATCGAGCGCGGCGTTTTGAAGGTCGAGGCCTGATCCATGACCACAGACCAGAGCGGACCTGACCGGTCCGGCAACTGGCAAACATACCCCTCGGCGCCAGTCGGGGGGTCTTTCGTTTGCCGCGCCAGCGATGTGCCCGACGGGGGCAGTTTCTCGGTGGATCTGGCGGGGTTCCCGATCCTGCTGGCCCGCCAGACCGGCCTGTTGGTGGCCTATGTGAACGCCTGCCCGCATCAGTTCCTGCCACTGGATTACCGCAGCAATCAGGTGATCTCGGCCGATGGGGCGCTGCTGCGCTGCTCGGTCCATGAGGCGGGGTTCGATCTGCGCACGGGGCTTGGGGTTGAAGGGCCGGGGTCAGACTGTGCGCTGGACCCTGTGCCGGTGCAGCAGACACCGGACGGGGACATCGTAATCGCACCCCTCTAAATGAAAACGCCTACCCCTTTTGACGGGGGCAGGCGTTCTGGTTTTTGAGGGGTCTATTGGCGCTATTTGTTGTAGCCAGCGCTATCGGGCAGCCATGTGGCCAGTTCAGGGAAGATCATCAGGATCACCAGACCCAGCAGCATCAGCACCACATAAGGCGCCGCGCCTTTGACGACCTCGGCCAAGGGGGAATCCGTGATCCCTTTGATCACAAACAGGTTCATCCCGACGGGCGGCGTGATCATTGCAAGCTCAAGGTTGATCATCAGCATCACCCCGTACCAAACCAGATTGATGTCCAACGAAATGATCGTGGGCAGCAGGATCGGCGTGGTGATCAGGATGATCGCGATGGCGTCAAAGAACATACCCATCACGAACAGCATCAGCATAACGATGATCATGAACCCCACATGCCCCAGACCTGCGGCGGCGACGGCCTCGGTGATGCCGACGGGCAGACGGATGATGGTAATCGCATAGCCAAAGACATGGGCCGCCGCGATAATCGCAAACACCATCATCGAGGTCCGCGTGGTGTCCCGCAGCGCAAGCCACAGATCAGAAAGGCCAAAGTTCCGGTAGACCACGACTGCCACCACGATGGCATAAAGACAGCCGACTGCCGCCGCCTCGCTGGCGGTAAAGACGCCGGTGTAGATGCCACCAAGCACCACGGGCGGGGCCAGCAAAGCCCAGATGGATTTGCGCAGGGCGCGGGTGATGTTAGCCATTCCGGCAAAGGCGGGTCTATCCGCCCCAAGAGCCGTGGCCGAGACCATCGCATAGACCGAAAAGATCGCCGCCAGCATCAGGCCGGGAATGATCCCCGCCAGAAACAGCGCCCCGATCGAGGCCTCGGAGACCACCGCGTAAAGGATCATCGGGCCAGAGGGCGGGATCAGGATGCCCAAGGTGCCACCTGCCGCCACGATCCCCAAGGCGGCGCGACGCGGATAGCCGAAACGCTCCATCTGCGGGATGGCGCTAGAGCCCACGGACAGGGCCGTCGCCACGGATGAGCCGGAGATCGCGGCAAAGATCGTGCAGGCCACCACGGTGGCCACGGACAGACCGCCACGAATATGGCCAAGCATCGTGTGGGCCATGTCGTAAAGATCATCAATGATCTTGGCCCGCAGCATCACCTGCGCCATCAGCACGAACAGCGGGATCGCCACAAGGATGGATTTGTTCAGACTGGCAAAGATAGGGTCCGACACCGACCCGATCCCGCCTTCAAAGACGATCAGGATCGCAGTTCCCGCCAGCCCAAGGGCCGCAAAGATCGGGATACCCGTCAACAGCAGCAGGATAAGGCCGCCAAAAATCAGTAAAGCCGTCATCTCAGTCCCTCTGGAATAGACGGCTAATCAGCCGCGTCAGGGCAAACAGCCCCATCAAGCCCGCACCCACCAGTACAGGCACCTGCGGCACCCACGTCTGGATCTGGATCGCGCCCGACGAATAAGACCCGAAAAGCCGCGCAAAGCTGATGGACTCATAGGTGCTGATCCCCACCACCAGCGCAAAAAGCAGCACGCAGAAATCACTCCAGATCCAGCGCAGGCGGTTCCAACCACCCTTCAGCTTGTCCGCCACCATATCGATCGCGATATGGGTGCCGTTGCGATAGGCCTCGGTCAGACCCAGCATCACGAAAGCCACCAGCAGATACCCCAGCAGCTGATCGGCCCAGACCAGAGGCTGGTTCACGAAATAACGCATAACAATCGCGCAGGCCGTCAACACCAGAAGGACCAGAACCAACAGCGCACTGATGGCCCCGCACAGGCGCACCAAGGGCGTCAGTACCCGTTCTAAAAGAGGGACGGCCTGCGCCGTCCCATGTTCTGTTTGTTTTTCCATCATGCCGATCCGCAGCGCTTATTGCGCACGCAGCTTGTCGATCAGACCATGCAGTTCTTCAACATCTTCCTTAGGTGCGGTGAAGGCATTCAGGAAGGCGGGATACATGATCTCTTGCAGGGCCGCATTCTCGGCATCGGTCAGGCGGTAGACCGAGACACCCTTTTCCTCAAGTTGCTTGGGATAGGTGGCCTCGCCCTCTTCGGCGACCTTGACCGCTGTTGCAGCAGCCTCGGCACCGGCCTGACGCAGCGCCTCTTTGGCGGTGTCCGAAAGGCCCGCGTAGAATTTGGCGTTGGTGTAGCCGTGGAAGTAGACCGAGATCGCCGGAATGATGCTGAAGTGGTCCTGCACCTCATAGTATTTCCGCGAAACGGTCGAATCCACGCCCGCCATCGCCCCATCAATCACGCCGGTGGCAAGGGATTCATAGACCTCGCTGCCGGGGGTGGACACGGGCGCGGCCCCCAGCGCCTCAAGCGAGGCGTTGAACGCAGGCATCAGACCGCGGATCTTCATGCCTTTGAAATCTTCGGGCGCGGCCAGAAACTTGCCGTTCGAGCTAAAGGCCGAGTCCCGCGTCTGGAAAATCCACGCCACGTTCTCTAGCCCTTTTTCGCGCAGCTTGCCTTCAAGGAATTGCGCGGCCTCTGACCCGTACCAGTTCCGCCAGATGTTGATGTCCGAGAAGGCGAACGGCTCTAGCGAGACGCCCATGATCGGCATGGTCTTGCCCCAGACAAAGGGGACCGAGAAGGCGCATTCGATGTCACCCTTGGCCACAGACAGGATCGCGTCATTCGCGCCAACCAGACTGTCAGCGGGGAACAGCTGCACGTCAATCTCGCCGCCCGACAGGGTTTCGACCTGCGTGGCCCAAGTGTCGATGATCTGGGCAACAGGGTGTTGCGGCGGCAACTGGTGGGCGCAGCGCATGGCGGTTTCGGCACTGGCAGCGGTGCCCATGCCTAGCGTCATCAATGCGCCCATCGCGGTCATCAGCAGTCTGGATTTCATGGTGTTCTCCTCCCTAGAGACAATCGTTATTTTATGTGTGCGATGCAATGCGGCCCCCTCTTCCCTATCGGGCCGCAAAACTGCGGACGGGCGTCACGCCCGCCATTCAAACTGGGGCGGTCCTGATCGTGCCAAAGCGCCGCTTAGCGCCTCATCAGGCAGGGCCTCGGCCAGCAGTCCGCGAATGTCGATCAGTTTTTCCAGATCGATGCCTGTGCCGAAGCCCTTGGTTTCACACAGATAAACCAGATCTTCCAACACCACATTGCCACTGGCACCGGGCGCAAAGGGGCAGCCCCCCAATCCGGCAAGCGAGGCATCCAGAACGCGGCATCCCGCATCCAGCGCCGCTGCCGCATTGGCGATGCCCATGCCCCGCGTATCGTGCAGATGCACCACGTAAGGCAGATCACCGATCCGCTGCTGCATCCGCTTGCAAAGGGACGCGATCTGGCGCGGTCCCGCATAGCCCACGGTGTCGGCCAGCCCGACCATATGCACGCCCGCCTCAAAACAGCGATCTACCATCGCCATCACCGCATCTTCCGGCACATGACCAGAGATCGAGCAGCCAAAGGCCGTGGCGATCCCCACATTGATGATCGTGTCGCGGCCTGCCTCATTGCGCAGGCGGACCACATTGGCGATCTCGGTCAGGCTTTGCTCCTGCGTCCGGCGGACGTTTGCCTCATTGTGGGCAGCACTGGCCGAGACGACGACGGTGATCTCGGGCACCGAGGTTGCCAAAGCGTCCGTCGCCCCGCGCTGGTTCAAGGCCAGCGCCACGCCGTGGGCACCGTGCCGGTCAACGGCGGCGATCACATCGCGCACATCGGCAAAGCGCGGCACCTTATCGGCGGGAAGGAACGAGCCCACCTCAAAATACCGCAAACCTGCTGCAAAGGCACGATCCACCCAGTCGATCTTTTGCGCGGTCGTGGGCCATGTCTTGGTCAGTTGCAGACCATCGCGCAGACCCACTTCCCGCAGGGCAACGCGGCCTTTGGGGTAGGCTGTGTAGACGTCCACCATCACTTGGCCGCCCCCAACGCACCCAGAATTTCACCGTTGTGCTGACCGACCGAAGGAATATCCACACTGGCCGAGACCACCGGCGCGCCGTCCATCTCCAGCGGCAAGGCTGGGGCGCGGAAGTCCTTTTTGTCCGCGTAATGCGAGGTGAACAGCCCGCCGGGCCGGTTCACATGGGGATCGTCATACATCTCGACCGGACGGGCGACGGGGGCGAACAGCAGGTCGTTCTGCTCCATCACGCGAACCATATCTTCATAGCTGTGCTGCGCAATCACCGCCGCGATCTGCGGCAAGGTCACATCGCGGGCCGCAATCTGGGCACTGCGGGTTTGCAGTTCGGGATCGGCCAGCAGATGCTCTAGCCCCAGCGCCTTGCACAGCTTGTCCCACTGGCCATCCGTTGCCGCGCCCACGAAAATCTGGCGGCCATCGCGGGTGGGGAACAGATCATACACCGGCCACGAAAAGACGCGTTCGGGTAGCGGCGGGCTTTCGGTCCCTTCGATATCGAACTGCACCATGTGTTGGGCGACCAGCAGCAGACAGTTTTCGAAAAGACCCGAGCGGATCGCACTGCCTTGCCCGGTTTTGCCCCGCTGGATCAGCGCGGCCAGCACACCGAACGCAGTAAACAAACCGCCCATAATATCATTGGCCGAGGACCCGATCCGCAAGGGGCGCCCCGTGGGACCGGTCATATAGGCCATGCCGGTCATCATCTGGACGACCTCATCCATGGCGGCGCGATGCTCATAAGGGCCTTTCAGAAACCCTTTGCATGAGGCGACGATCAGCGACGGATTGCTCTGGCGCAGCTGCGCGGGGGCCAGCCCCATCTTGGCCAGTGTCTCATCGCGAAAATTCTCGACAAAGACATCGGCGGTCTTCAGCAGGGCATGGACCTTGGCCAGATCGCCGCTGTCCTTGGTGTTCAGGGTGACGGACTTTTTGCCTCTGTTGAAGGTCGGGAAAAACCCCGCGCCCATACCGGTCAGATTGCGGGTCTTGTCGCCTTCGGGCGGCTCGATCTTGATGACTTCCGCGCCGAGGAACCCCAGAAACATGCCGGTCGATGGTCCCATGACCATGTGGCTCATTTCGACAACGCGAATGCCCTCAAGTGGTCGTGCCTGTGTCATCCCGTCCTCCCAATCGGATTGCTTTGAATGGTTATGGCGGGTAATGATCTGTCTTAAAATTATATCCTTTAGAAGGAAGCATTCTGGATGTTAGAACGCTGACATGGATACACGGCAACTTCGATATTTCGTGGCGGTTTGCCAGTTCCGGAACCTGTCCCACGCGGCAGACCACTGCAACACCGCCGCCTCGGCCCTGAGCCATCACATCGCCAGCCTTGAGGCTGAGCTTGAGACCAAGCTGTTCCAGCGCAAACCTCGTGGGATGGAGCCGACCGCCGCTGGCCTGAAACTGCTGGCCCATGCGCAGTCGATCCTGACCGCCTTCGAGACCGCCACATCCGAGCTAAAGCACGGTCAGGCCGAGATTTCCGGCAACATCGCAATCGGGATGCCCTATTCGGTGATCAAGGTGATCGGCGGCAAGCTGATGCGCCGCGTGATCGAGGATTACCCCCGCGTGCGCCTCTTGATCCAAGAGGGGTTCTCTGGCGTCAGCTATGAGACCTTGCGCAATTCCGGCGTTGAGGCGGCGCTGATTTTCAACCCGCCCTCGGATTCGCTGACCCAGCGCACAGCCATTCTGGAAGAGGAACTCTATTGCATCGGCAGCCCCGCCATTCTGGGTCATGAAGGCGGGCCGATCCGGTTCTACGACATGACCGAATTGCCGATGGCGCTGCTGAAAAGCGGCACGCTTTCGCGGGCGCTGATCGACCGGCCCGCCGAACTGGCCAAGCTAGAGGCAAGCGCGCGCATCCAGTTGGCCTCGATCGCCGGATCTATAAGTGCCATGAAAGAGGGGCTGGCCTGCACCCTTGCCCCCAAGGTTCTGGTGGGCAGCGAACTGGCCTCGGGCGCGTTGGTGGCCCGCAAGGTCATCGACCCCAGCCCCATGCGCACCATGTATATGGTCACCGCTCTAGAGACGCGGCCCACATTCCTGTTGGAGACCATGATCGCCCTGATCACCGAACTGGTTGTCGCGGCAGTGCAAGAGGGCCACTGGGAAGGGGCGCGTCTGATTGAGGGGCGCTAGGACTGGTCCATCGGGATCAGTTTCGCCGGATTCATCAGGTTTTCAGGGTCCAGCGCCCGTTTCACCGCCCGCATGGCCTCAAGCTGTGCGGGGGTTTTCAGCTGGCGCATCAGGTCCAGCTTGGACTGGCCGATCCCGTGTTCAGCCGAGAATGATCCCCCCGCCGCTTGCAGCCGGTCAAAGATCAGCGCCTTGGCCTTGGCCAGCGGCAGGCTTTCCCAATCCTGCCCTTCCGCAGCCGACAGGGTGTAATGCAGGTTTCCGTCGCCCAGATGGCCCACAGTCAGGGTGGCAAAGCCCATCTCGGCCACGGCCTGATCCATCTCGGCCACAAAGGGCGCGATCTTGTTCAGGGGCAGCGAGATATCGGTGAAATAGGCCGGTCCATTGTGCATGACCCCTTCCAGCGCGGATTCCCGCAGGTGCCAGAGGTCCAGCCGCTGCTGTTCGGTCTGCGCGATCATGGCATCCGGCAAAGCGCCCTCTTCCATCAGGGCTTCCAGCAGACCCAGCACATCCTCTTCCAAGCGCGACCCGCCGCCTTCGGCCTCGGCGGCGTCGGCATCGCGGGACGAGGCGACTTCGAAGAAGATGCCGGTCTCGGGCAGGGTGTCCAAAGGCGCGCGGACATCGGGGAAAGCCCGCTGGATGGCGGCGATCATAGGCTTGGGCATGTATTCGAACGCCTCAACCGCACCGCCGGTCCGGTCTTGCATGCGGTTCAGAAGGGACGGCGCATGGGCCAGATCCTCAAGCGCCAAGAACCCCGCCACGCGCACCTTAGGCGCGGGGGCCAGTTTAAAGACCGCCGCCGTGATGATCCCCAGCGTGCCTTCCGCCCCGATCAACAGATGCCGCAGATCATAGCCCGTGTTGTCCTTGCGCAGCCCGTGCAGCGCACTGATGACCGAGCCGTCAGGCATCACGGCCTCGATCCCCACGCACAGCTCCCGCGTGGTGCCGTAGCGCACCACGTTCGAGCCGCCCGCGTTCGTCGCCAGCGCCCCACCGATGGTGCAACTGCCCTTGGCCCCGAAGGTCAGGGGAAACACCAGACCTTGCTCTAGGGCCGCATTCTGCGCGGTCTCAAGGATCACGCCAGCCTCAAGCGTCATGGTGCGGGCGTCGGTGTCCACCGTGCGGATGGCGTTCATCCGCTCCAACGACAGGACAACGCTGCGCCCGTCCAGCGGCACGCCGCCGCCTGCCAAGCCCGTGCGCCCCCCTTGCGGGACCACGGCGATGCCAGCCTCCACGCACAGCCGCACCAGTTGCGCGACTTCATCAGTGCTGCGCGGACGCAGCACGGCGATGGCGCTGCCCTGATACTGCCCTGTCCAATCACGCAGGTAAGAGGCCATGTCGGCCTCGGCACTCAGCACACCAGCGGGGCCGGTGATCTGTTGGCACTGGGTCAGGAAGGCATCAAGGTTTGGGCGCGTCATAGGGTGTCTTTCATGGGGCGGATGGTCAGTATGCTGGTATAACCGCACCCCCCGCGATGTCACAGGGGGCGCGGCAAGGATCACACTTGCGGGTGGATGAACGGCCAAGGCGAGGCATCGCCGCCGCGGGGGACTTTCACCTCGATCACCGCGGGTTTGTTCGCGGCCAAGGCATCGCTCAGGACGCTGCGCAGTTCCTCGGGCGTGTCGGCGGTGTAGCCATCAACGCCAAAGCTGCGGGCCAAAGCGGCGAAGTCGGGGTTCTCCAGATCAGCGCCGATCAGGCGGTTGTCATAGACGTTCTGCTGGTCGCGGCGCACGTTGCCGTAGGCGCTGTTGTTGAAGACAATCGCCACCACGGCGATGCCGAACTGACGGGCCGTGGCCAGTTCTTGCACCCCGAACATAAAGCCCCCATCGCCCGAGACTGACACGACCGCCTTGTCAGGGTTCGCCACCTTGACGCCAAGCGCAGTGTTAAAGCCAAAGCCCAAGTTGTCCTGATAGCCGCAGGTCACATAGTGGCGGGGCGCATAGACTGGAAAACACATCCGCGCCGAGAACCCGACCTGACTGACCTCTTCCACGAAGAACCCGTCGCGGGGCAGCACATCGCGGATGACACCCAGATAGGATTCCTGCGGCTGCACGGCTTTGAACGCCTCTGTCGCGGCATCACGCAGATCAGCGCATTCGCCGCTGCGATCGGGGGCCGTATGGCCTGCGGCCTTTAAGGCGGCGATCAGATCAGCCGCACCAAGGGCCGCATCGGTGGCGATCCCCAGATCAGGCTTCAGACGCACCATCTCGGTCGGGTCAATGTCGATGCGCAGGACCTTCAGCCCCTCAGGCATCCAGCGCCAGCGGAAATATTGCAGCTCAAGCCGCGAGCCGATACCGATCAGCAAATCGCAATTCTGCCAGTATTTCCACGCCGCAGGCGGCAGCAGCGACAGGGGATCATCCTCGGACAGAACGCCCTTGCCCTGACGGTGCGCGGTGACGGGCGCTTGCAGCAGGCGGGCCAGTTCAGTGACCTCGGGGCTGGCATCGCGGGCACCGCCGCCGACCATGATCATCGGGTTCTTGGCTGCCATGATCATCTGCGCAGCCTTGGCGATGGCCTCCGCATCAGGGCGCGGGGCAGGCGCGGGCTGGGTGGCCACCGGATCGGGCATATCGGCTGCCATGCCGAAGACGTCCCAAGGGGCCTCGATCCCGACGGGGCGCTGACGGCCTGACAGCATCTGGGCAAAGGCCTGATCCATCTTGGCGGCGGCCTCGGTCGGGTGGTTGATCCGGTCGGCCCATTTGGTCAGCCCTTGCAGGGTGCCCAGATGGTCGGGCAGCTCATGCAGCTGCCCGCGCCCCTGCCCGATCAGATGAGACATGATGTTGCCGGTCACGCACATCACCGGCGCATTCGCCCCGTAGGCCGTACACAGCGCCGCGCCCGAGTTCAGCAGACCCGGCCCCGGCACCACCGTATAGGCTCCGACCTTGCCCGAGGACGCCGCATAGCCATAGGCCATATAGCCCGCGCCCTGTTCGTGGCGCGTATGGATAAAGCGGATGCTGTCTTCGCGGGCCAGCGCATCGTTAAAGTCATACATATGCGCGCCCGGAATGCCGAAAACGGTATCAACCCCATTCGCGACAAGGCTGCGGGCGATGATTTCGCCTGTGGTACGTTTGGTCATGGAAACTCCGGTTTACTTTGCAATGCTCAAGACTTGAGTCGTTGTATATTCGCGCAAGCCCTCAGGGCCAAACTCGATCCCGATGCCGGACTGTTTGACGCCGCCCATGGGAACGGTGGGGTTCAGAACCCCGTGACGGTTGACCCAGCGGGTGCCGGCCACCAGACGTTTGGCGATCTGCGCCGCAGCTTCCGGATCATCCCCCCAGACCGAGGCCCCAAGCCCCAGGTCCAGCCCGTTCGCCGCCGCAATCGCTTGCTCCAGATCGTCGTAGACGATCACCGGCAGGACGGGGCCGAACTGTTCCTCGTCCACAACGCGCATCCCAAGGGTGGCATTGGCGATCAGGGTCAGCGGATACAGATACCCCTGCCCTAAAGGCTGACCGCCGGTGACGATCCGCGCGCCTTTGGCGCGGGCGTCATCGACAATCGCGCAGACTTTTTCAAACTGCATGGCGTTCGACAGCGGCCCGATCAGCGTGTCGGGCTGATCGCCCGCGCCCACCTTGATCCCCGCCAGATAGGCCGCGAACTGATCGACCAGCCCGTCATAGTCATCGCGGTGCACATAAAGGCGTTTCAGGCACGAACAGGTCTGGCCCGCATTGATGAACGCGCCCCAAAACAGCGCTTCAAGGCGCGGAGCCATATCGGTACCGGGCAGGATGATGCCCGCATCATTGCCGCCAAGCTCTAGCGTCAGACGTTTCAGCGATGCCCCCGCCCGCTGCATGATCCGGCGGCCTGTGGCGGTCGAGCCGGTGAAGACGATCTTGTCGATCCCTTCGTGACCAGAGATCGCGTCGCCAACCTCGGCATCACCCGTGACCATGTTCAGCACCCCTTCGGGCAGGATACCAGCCTCGGCGATCAGTGCGCCAAGCCG
The DNA here is from genome assembly GCF_003003355.1 of Donghicola tyrosinivorans. Lineage (GTDB taxonomy): Bacteria > Pseudomonadota > Alphaproteobacteria > Rhodobacterales > Rhodobacteraceae > Donghicola > Donghicola tyrosinivorans. Next base: position 202,386 of record NZ_PVTQ01000008.1, on the reverse strand, counting down.
CAAGGTCGCCAGCGGCGTATACGGCGAGGGTTTGCACACCACCGTACAACCGGCCCGCAGGGCAGGCATGATGTGCCAGATCGCAATCATCAGCGGCCAGTTCCATGGCGTGATCGAGGCGACGACCCCCACAGGTTCGCGGTGCACTTCGACCCGCTCTTCGGGGGTGTCGATCAAGGTCTCGACCCCCATGGGCAGACCGGCGGTCACTTGGGTCCACGCCACCGCGCCGCCCACCTCAAAGGGGGCACCGGGTCCGGCGGTGGGCTTGCCTTGCTCGGACGTGATCAGGGCGGCCAGTTCATCGGCGTTTGCCTCAATGAGGGCGGCGATCTTTTGCAGGGCCGCGACGCGTTCGGCATCGGGTGTGGATGACCAGACGGGCAAGGCCGCGCGGGCTGCCGCAACGGCTGCATCCAGATCCTGAACAGATCCTTGCGGACAGCGGGCAATCACCTGACCGGTCGCGGGGTTGATCACGTCAAACGTCGCTTCCGGCGAAACGCGCTGTCCGCCGATAATCAAGCTGTGTTCCATCCTGTTCCTCCCTGAAACCGCTTTTTCTTAAAACTTTGCGCGAAGGGCCCGCAGGCCCGCCGACAGAACGCCCACATCCGATCCCACGGCCAGAAACCCAAGGTTCATCTGCTGGTAGGTCTGCAGCAAGACAGGGTCCGATGACAGGATACCCGCCGCCTTGCCAGACGCCTTGATCCGGCGCAGAGCGTCCAAGACCACCTCTTGCACCTCAGGCGCGGCGGGTTTGCCCACATGGCCCATATCGGCGGCCAGATCGGCGGGACCAACGAAGACCCCGTCCACATGATCCAGCGCCAGAATATCGTCCAGCGCCGCAAGGCCCGCGCGGCTTTCCACCTGTAGCAGCAGGCAAATCTGATCATTCGCGGTGGCTAGATAATCAGGCTGCGCGTTATAGCCAGAGGCCCGCGCCAGCGCCGCGCCAACCCCGCGCACCCCAAAGGGCGGATACAGCACGGACCGGACAACCTCAGCGGCCTGCGCGCCGCTTTCGATCATCGGCACCAGCAGGGTCTGCGCACCAATGTCCAGCATCTGCTTGATCTCGGCGCGGTTGTCATCGCGGGGGCGCACGACCACATGGGTCGCGCTACCCACAGCCCGCAATTGTGCCAGCACATCGCGCAGGCCGTTGGGACCGTGTTCAGCATCCACCACCAGCCAGTCAAAGCCCGTCCCCGCCGCCAGTTCGGCAACGGACGGATCGCCAAGACCCAGCCACAGACCGATCTGGGTGTGACCCGTTTTCAGGCGCTGTTTAAAGGTATTTACCGGTGCGGGCATGGGATGGCTCCTGTCTGAGACCTGATCATTCGAAATCCACCGAGACCGCCCCGAACGGGCCATAGTCCGCATGGATCGCGGTGCCACAGGGGCATTCGATCGGCGCGATAAAGCTGCCCGAGAGGATGATCTGCCCCGCCTCGATCCGCTGGCCGTACTGGCGCATCCGGCGGGCCAGCCAGACGATGCCCATCACCGGATCATCCAGCACCGCAGCGCCAAGGCCGGTGGCGACCACCTGTTCATCCTTGCGCACAATCGCGCCGGTCCAGCGCAGGTCAAAATCCTCGGGCCCGTGACGCTGGGGGCCAAGCACAATGCCCGCATTGGCCGCATTGTCGGCCACAGTGTCAAAGATCACACGGGTTTGGCCGGTCTCGGGGTCTTTGCGGTGAATGCGGGTATCCAGAATTTCCAGCGCGGGGCAGACGTAGGCGGTGGCCTCTAGCACCTCTTCACGCGTGACATCGCCATCCAGAGGCGCACCCATGACAAAGGCGATCTCGGCCTCAATCCGCGGCTGGATGAAGCGCCCCGCAGGCACCTTTGCCCCATCGGTGAACAGCATATCATCATAAAGCACGCCTGAATCCGGCGTATCGATCCCCAGCGCGTCCTGCATGACCTTTGAGGTCAGGCCGATCTTCCAGCCGATAATCTTGCGCCCCGACAACAGCTTTTGCAGGATCTGCGCCGATTGCACCGCATAGGCGTGATCCAAAGTCATCTCGGGATGACGGCGGGACAAAAGGCCGATCTGCTGGCCGGTCTTTTCCGCGTTCAGCAGGTCGGTGGCGGCGGTTTTGATCTGATCGGGGGTCATGCTTCGTCCTCGATCCCGTTGCGCAGGATACCGATGCCTTCGGCCTCGACCTCGACCACGTCACCGGGCTTCAGCCAGATGGGCGGGTCGAACCGCGCACCTGCGCCGGTAGGCGTGCCGCAAACGATCACATCACCCGGCACCAGCGTGCAGAAGGTCGAGACATAGTTCACGATGTAGCGGAAATCATACATCATCCGGCCCGTGCGGTCGGACTGGCGGACCTCTCCGTTCACGCGGGTCTCTAAGCGGATATCGTCCAGTTGCTCAGGCTTCGTGAAGGGCACCAACCAAGGACCAATCGCGCCCGAGCGGTCCCAGTTCTTGCCTTGGGTCACGTTGAATTTCGCGTGGCGCACCCAATCGCGGATGGTGCCTTCGTTGCACAGGGTAATCGCGGCGATGTGGTCATAGGCTTCCTCACGCGGGATACGGCGACCGCCCTTGCCGATCACGATGGTGACCTCGCCTTCATAGTCCAGCTGAGGGCTTTCGGGCGGGCGTACCAGATTTTCCCCGTGCCCGACAAAGCTGCGGGGAAAGCGGATGAACATGGACGGGCGGCCGGGGGCCTCTTGGCCGTCTTTGTACTCCGCGTTGCGGTCGGGAAAATTGACCCCGATGCAGATCAGCTTTTCCGGATTGGCGATCGGGATCAGCCAGCGCACCTGATCTTGAGCGCAATCGGGCTGGCGACCTTCCGCGGCAGCCAGCAGTTCAGGGATAGCAGCGCCTTCGATCACCTCTTTCAGACCGGCAAAGCGGGTGCCGAAATCGGCAGTCAGATCAACAATGCCAGCATCTGTGACAACGCCGATCCGGTCGGCACCATCAGCGTGAAAGGCGGCAAGGCGGAGGGGAAGCTGTGTCATGCAGGCGATCCTCAGGAAATCCCGCCGAAGCAGAGATATTTGATTTCAACGAATTCCTCGATCCCGTAGCGCGACCCTTCGCGCCCGAGGCCAGAGGACTTGATGCCGCCAAAGGGGGCCTCGGCGGTGGAAATGAGGCCGGTGTTGATCCCGACCATCCCGTATTCCAGTTGCTCGCCCACGCGCCATGCGCGGGCCAGATCACGGGTGTAGAAATAGCTGGCCAGCCCGAATTCGGTGTCATTGGCCTGCGCCACCACATCCGCATCGTCACGAAAGCGGAACAGGGGCGCGACAGGGCCGAAGGTTTCCTCGCGGGCGATGGCCATCTGGGACGTGACGCCGGTCAGAACGGTGGGCTGGTAGAAGGTGCCGCCCAAGTCGTGACGCGCCCCGCCCATAAGGACCTGCGCGCCTTGGCTGACCGCATCCGCAATATGTTCTTCAACTTTGGCGACGGCGTTCTGGTCGATCAGCGGCCCAAAGACCGTGCCATCTGTCAGGCCGTCCCCCACAGGCAGCGCCGCCAGCCGCGCGGCCAGCTTTTCGGCAAAGGCATCATAGACGCCGTCCTGCACATAAAGGCGGTTGGCGCAGACGCAGGTCTGCCCGTTATTCCGGAACTTCGAGATGATCGCCCCTTCAACCGCCGCGTCCAGATCGGCGTCATCAAAGACGATGAAGGGCGCATTCCCCCCAAGCTCCAAAGCCAGCTTTTTCACGGTGGGGGCGGACTGGCGCATCAACTCGATCCCCACTTCGGTCGAGCCGGTGAAGGTCAGTTTGCGCACCACCGGATTGGCGGTCATCTCGGCCCCGATGGCCCGCGCCGCGCCGGTGACCACAGAGAATAGACCATCGGGCAGACCTGCCCGCTGCGCCAGCACCGCCAGCGCCATCGCCGAGAACGGCGTTTGCGCCGCAGGTTTCAGCACCATCGCGCAGCCCGCCGCCAGTGCGGGACCGGCCTTGCGGGTGATCATGGCGTTAGGGAAGTTCCAAGGCGTCACCGCCGCGACCACGCCGATGGGTTGTTTGATGACCACGATCCGCTTGTCCGGCGCGTGACCGGGGATCACATCGCCATAGATGCGCCGCGCCTCTTCAGCGAACCATTCGATGAAGGAGGCGCCATATAGTATCTCGCCCTTGGCTTCGGCCAGCGGCTTTCCCTGCTCCATCGTCAGGATGCGGGCCAGATCATCGGCGTTCTCAAGGATCAAATCGTACCAGCGGCGCAGGATGGTGGCACGATCGCGGGCGGTGCGGGCGGCCCATGCCTTTTGCGCCACCTCGGCGGCAGCAATGGCGGCGCGGGTTTCGCTTGCGCCAAGGTTCGGCACATGGCCGATCACCGCCCCCGTCGCAGGGTTGGTCACGGCAATGGCGTCCGCGCCAGCGGCGATCCAGTCGCCGCCGACAAGGGCTGCCTGCCGCAAGAGAGTTGCGTCGTTCAGCATGGGTCTGCCTGTGCTTTGGTTGTGATCAGACGGGGAAGATGACGTTGGTCTGACCCGTCCCAGAACTGGGGAAGTAGTCGGTCACGACCTCGCATTTGCCCTCATAGCTGTCCCAACCAAGGGCACCGTAGAGCATGGCGGTGTCATGCATGGAGCCTTCGCCACAGCAGAACTGCGCGTATTCAGGCAGCATCTTCAGGAAGGTCGCGTGATCGCCGTTCTTCCACATCTCAAGCACATGCAGGTCCATCTGCCGGTTGAATTCCGAACTGATGGTGAAAGTGCCGTTGTTCGCCGCATAATCCTTGTTCGCCCAGATTTTGTGGCTGAGTGAGCCCGAGGCAACCAGCAGCACCTTACTGTCCGATGCCTCGACCGCTTTGCGGATGGCTTGCCCGATCACGCGGCTTTCCTGATGGTCATGGACCGTGCACCACGCCGCGACCGAGACGACCTTCATGTCATGCTCGCGGCTCATAAAGCGCATGGGCACAAGGCTGCCGTATTCCAGTTCCAGCGAATCCAGATGGTGCGACAGGGTATAGACCCCCAGATCGGACGCCTCTTTCGCGATGGCATCGCCCAGTTCCGGATTGCCCTGATAGTCATACTCAAGGTCCTGAATGAACTGCGGGAATTCGTTCGAGGTGAACAGCCCGTGAAAGCGGTGATTGGCGTTGATGTGAAAGCCTGCGTTGATCACCCAATGGGTGTCGCAGATCACCACCGTATCGGCCCCCAGCGCCTTGGCGCGGCGGGCAATTTCATAGTGCCCGTCAATGGCGGCTTGCCGCTTGCCAAAGATCGGGCCTTCCTGTTCGGACATCAGCATGGTCGGCACGTGTGTGCACTTGGCTGCCAGTACGATTTCACCCATTTTGTCTTCCTCCCTGAATGGCGTCAGCCGCCAAGTTTCGGAATGCTGTGCAACGCGCGGGGAAAGCAAACGTTCACAGTTTCCATATAGAAATCAAAGGACCAGTCCCCGCCATCACGGCCGATCCCACTGGCCTTGACCCCGCCAAAGGGCGTGGGCAGGTGCCGGATGTTTTCCGAGTTGACCCACATCATCCCTGCCTCCAACTGGTCGGTCATCCGCATGGCGCGGTTCAGATCGTTGGTCCACAGATAGGCGGCCAGACCGTATTCCACGTCATTGGCGATGCGCAGGGCGTCCTCTTCATCGTCAAAGGGGATCGCAGTTAGGACGGGGCCAAAGATTTCTTCCTGTGCGATGGCCATGTCATTGGTGGCACCGGTGAAAAGGGTCGGCGCCACGTAGCAGCCGCTCTCGCCGCGCTTTTCACCGCCAGCGGCGATGGTTGCGCCCTCATTGCGGGCCTTTTCGAAATAGGACAGCACCTTGGCTTCGTGTTCGGGGTGGATCAGCGGGCCGACCACGGTTTCGGGGTCCAGCGGGTGTCCGACCTTAATGTTGCGGGCCACCTCGGCCACGCGGGCGCAGACCTGATCATAGACGCTGGACTGCACCAACAAACGGGACGAGGACGTGCAACGTTCGCCATTCAGCGAATAGATCATGAAGGTCGCTGCATCGACGGCGCGATCCAGATCCGCATCATCAAAAACGATCACGGGGTTCTTGCCGCCCAGTTCGAAATGGACGCGCTTCAGCGTCTTGGCCCCTTGGGCCATGATCATCGATCCGGTACGGCTTTCACCCACAAAGGCGATGGCCTTGATGTCGGGATGTTCGGTCAGGCGCTTGCCCGCATCCTCGCCAAAGCCGTTGACCACGTTCAGCACGCCTTTGGGCAGACCGGCCTCTTCGGCGATCTCGACCAGCAGCTTGGCGGTCATGGGGCTGAACTCGGCGGGTTTGTGAACCACGGTACAGCCAGCAGCCAGCGCAGGCGCGATTTTCCAAGTGGACAGCATGAAAGGCGTGTTCCACGGGGTGATCACCCCCACCGGCCCGATGGGGCGGCGCGATGTGGTGTTCATCTGCGTGGGTGTGCGGGTCACCGCACCATCTTCGGCGGTGGGTGCCTGATCGGCAAAGAACCGGAAATTCGCCGCCCCGCGGATCGCCGCCTTGGACATGAAGCGCAGGGCCTGGCCGGTATCCATACATTCGGTGAAGGCAATCTCCTCGGCGCGGGCCTCGATCGCTTCGGCGACCTTGATCAGGATGCGGCGACGTTCTGCGCCAGGTGTCCGCGACCAACCGGCAAAGGCGGCCTTGGCGGCGGCGACCGCAGCATCAATGTCCTGCTCACTCCCCCGCGCGACCGGGGCCAGCACCGACAGATCCACCGGCGAGACGGTGTCAAACGTCCGGCCACTGATGGCGGGCACCGAGGCGCCTCCGATATGGTGCATCACCCCATGCTGGCGAAAACGGGCCATGTAGCCTTGGGCTTTGGCGATATTATCAGTCAGAACCGTCATGTGGTGTTCCTATTTCTGGGCCTTGAGGCGGGCGTGAATGGGGGTCTCTTTCCAGCTAAGCTCGGGCTCGATTTCCCGTATCTCCAGCGAAAGAGCGAAATGGGGGCTGGCCAGCAGATCGGCAAAAGCCGCGCGGGCGGCGTCAAAAACGATCTGCCCTGCGTCCTGCAACTGCGCCGTGCTGCGCCCTGCACCAACGCTAAGCGTCATGGCGCAAAAGTCGTTCTCGGGCAGGCCATCGGCCACAATCACATGATCGGCGCGAAAGGCGCGAACGCGGATACCGGCCAAGGGAAAGATGCCGGTCTCCACCATCGCTACGTGCAACTGGCGCAGCACGGCAGGCAGATCGGCACGGCTTTCCAAACCGGCAGAATACTCGATTGAAAGATGTGGCATGGCTCGTCCTCCCGTTGATTAACATGTTAACTGAATCGGGCCTTGTCAATACTTAACTTGTGAAACAAAATGTAGGCTGCGATGATTTGGGGGCCAAATGGCTGAAAAACTGGAAAAAGACGGGTTTCATCTGTCCCGCACGGGACGCACCCTGCCGATCCTGCTGCTGCGGGCCCGCGAACAGGTGATGGAGCGATTCCGCCCAATGCTGGCCGCCCATGACGTGACCGAACAGCAATGGCGCGTGATGCGCGTGCTGATGGAGACCGAGGCGATGGATGCCAGCGAACTGGCGGCACGGGCCTCGGTTCTGGCGCCGTCTTTGTCGCGCATCCTGAAAACGCTGGACCAACGCGGGCTGATCACCACCCGCAAGGACGAAAAGGACGGCCGGCGCACGTTGGTCGCCCTGACGCCCGCCGGCACTGGTTTCATCAAAAGCGTCGCCCCCAAAAGCGCCGCCATCTACGCCGAGATTGAAGAACTGCTGGGACAAGACCGTATCGAAACCCTGCTGGATGAACTTGAGGCCCTGATCGAGACCCTTTCCAAAGGCCGCTAATGGGGCGTTCGGTCAGGATGGGCAGCGGCGAAGGCGGGATGGTCGGCCAAAGCGCCCTCGATCCGGCGGAGTTTTGACAGCGGTGACAGGTCCACGCCCCACCGGCGCGCGTTATATAGCTGGGGCATCAGGCAGATATCGGCCAGACTGACTGCCGCGTCGTAGCAATAATCACCGCCCTCAAGTTCCGCCTCAAACGCTTGCAGAGCAGGGGTGATAAAGTGCTGCATCCACCCCTCCATCGTCACCGCGCCGCCCGATTGGTCCACCGCATGACGGGCCACGCGCAGATTGCAGACGGGGTGCAGGTCCATGGCAATGGCATGGCTTAGGGCGCGCACACGGGCGCGGCCCACGGGATCAGCGGGCAGCAGCCCCAAGCCCCGCGTTTCATCCAGATATTCGACAATCGCCACCGATTGGGTCAGGCGCAGGCCGTCAATCTCTAGCACCGGCACAAGCCCTTGGGGGTTGCGCTCCAGATGATCCGCACTGCGCTGCGCCCCCGCGACCAGATCAATCGGCACCGTGTCCCATGACAGCCCCGCCAACCCCAAAGCGATGCGCACGCGATAGCTGGCGGACGAGCGCCAGTAGTCATAAAGCCGGATCACAGATCGTCCTCCATCAAGACCTGAAGGGCGCTGTCGAAGGCCTCTAACTGGCTATCCAGCAACTGCTTCAACTGGGTCTGGAACGCCTGCGCGATGGGCAATAGCTGCGCCATCAGGTCTTGTCCCTTGTCGGTCAGGCGCAAGGCCAACAGGCGGCGGTCCTGACCGTTCACCTCTTTGATCAGATAGCCCGCCTCTTCCAGACGGCTGGCGGCGCGGCTGACCTTGGATTTCTCAAGATGCACCCGCTGGTGGATGTCGCGGATCGACACCGCGCCCGCGTCCGACACATGGACCAAAACCCGCCATTCCGCGACCGAGATGCCGAATTCCTCCCGATAGCGCCGCGCCAGCGCGGCACTGGTCCGTTCAGCGGCGACCGCCAATCGGTAAGGAATATAGGACGACAGATCAAAGGGTTCGGGCGTCTGGGGCATGACTATTGGGCCGCCTGTTCTAATACGTTGCATTTGCAATGTTCCGCAAAATGGTTTCGATTGCAACGAATAGATTGACACCGTTGCAAGTGCAACGAATACTGGCCCCAGCGAATCCGATGTATTCGGACGGTTCGAGGAGGAGGATTTTATGACACGTCATGATTTGCCCGCAGGCATGATCCGCGCGGCCAGCGCGACCGGTCTGCACGAAGGTTATATGCCCGGTTGGGCCAATGATTTTGAAACCGAAGCCCTGCCCGGTGCCTTGCCGCAGGGCATGAACTCGCCCCAGCGGTGCGAATATGGCCTTTATGGCGAACAGCTGTCCGGCACCGCCTTCACCGCCAACCCACCCGAGCGCACATGGACCTACCGCATCCGCCCCAGCGTCAAACACTCGGCCCGTTATACCCGCATCGATCTGCCCTACTGGAAATCGGCCCCCAATGTGGTCCCCGATGCCACCAGCCTTGGCCAATACCGCTGGGACCCGCTGCCTCACACCGACACGCCGCTGACGTGGCTGACCGGTATGCGCACCATGACCACGGCGGGGGATGTGAACACTCAGGTCGGGATGGCGTCCCATGTGTATCTGGTGAACACCTCGATGCAGGACGCGTATTTCTTCAGCGCCGACAGTGAATTGCTGGTGGTCCCGCAAGAAGGCCGTCTGCGCTTTTGCACCGAACTGGGCATCATTGATCTGGAACCCAAAGAGATCGCCATCATCCCCCGTGGTCTGGTGTACCGCGTTGAGGTGCTAGAAGGCCCATGCCGCGGCTTTGTCTGCGAAAACTACGGGCAAAAGTTCGAACTGCCGGGCCGAGGCCCGATTGGCGCGAACTGCATGGCGAACCCCCGCGATTTCAAAGCCCCCGTCGCCGCCTTTGAGGACCGCGAGGTTCCCTCGACCGTGACGGTCAAATGGTGCGGCCAGTTCCATGAGACCAAGATCGGGCAAAGCCCGCTGGACGTGGTGGCATGGCACGGCAACTATGCGCCCTATAAATACGATCTGCGCACCTATTGCCCCGTGGGCGCGATCCTGTTCGACCACCCCGATCCGTCGATCTTTACCGTGCTGACCGCGCCTTCGGGCGTGCCGGGCACCGCGAACATTGATTTCGTGCTGTTCCGCGAACGCTGGATGGTGGCCGAGAACACCTTCCGCCCGCCGTGGTACCACAAGAACATCATGTCCGAGCTGATGGGCAACATCTACGGCCAGTATGACGCCAAACCGCAGGGCTTTATCCCCGGCGGGGTCAGCCTGCACAACATGATGCTGCCCCACGGGCCGGACCGAAACGCGTTTGAGGGGGCCTCGAACGCGGAACTGAAGGCCGAGAAGCTGGATAACACCATGTCCTTCATGTTCGAGACCCGCTTCCCCCAGCATCTGACGGACTTTGCCGGCAAAGAGGCACCCCTTCAGGACGATTACATCGACTGCTGGGAAAGCCTTGAGAAAAAGTTCGACGGCACGCCGGGCGTGAAGTGATCCGGTGGCGCCGCCCTGATCGGGCGGCGCGGCAGCTCTGACAGACATGGACCAAGCCGCGCCAGCCCGATGGGCCTAGGGCGCGCAGAAGGAAACGCGATGCCTTTATTGAAAAGCTGGGTCGAGAGCGCGAATGCGCCCGACTGTGAATTTCCCCTGAACAACCTGCCCTACGGGGTCTTTGACGATGGCAAAGGCGCCCGCATGGGGGTGGCGATTGGCGATCAGGTGCTGGACGTGGCCCAAGTGGATCACGGGCAGGACGCCGCCCTGTTCACTGCGCCCGAATGGAACGGGGTGATGGCCGCTGGCCCGCAGGTGTGGGACGCATTGCGCGCCCGTCTGACCGAACTGCTGTCCGAAGACGCCTACCGCACGGCGGTCGCGCCCCATCTGGTGCCTATGGCAGATGTGCAGATGCGGATGCCCTTCCGCGTCAGCGAATACACCGATTTCTACGCCAGCCGTGATCACGCCTTCAACGTGGGCAGCATGTTCCGCGATCCTGAAAACGCCTTGCCGCCGAACTGGCTGTCGATCCCGATCGGCTATAACGGACGGGCATCCTCGGTCGTGGTCAGTGGCACGGATGTGTGCCGCCCTTGGGGTCAGCTGAAAGCCCCCGATGAGGCACTGCCGCGCTTTGGCATCTCGGCCCGCTTTGATCTGGAGCTGGAGTTCGGCGCGATTGTGGGCCAGCCCTCGGACGGCATGGTCTCGGTCGCTGAGGCCGACGAGATGATCTTTGGCTATGTGCTGCTGAACGACTGGTCGGCACGGGATATTCAGGCGTGGGAATACCAGCCCCTTGGCCCGTTCCAATCAAAGGCGACCGCCACCACCATCAGCCCATGGATCGTGACCCGCGCCGCGCTGCAGCCCTTCCGCACCAGCACCCCCGAGCGGGACCGCCCCCTGCTGCCCTATCTGACCGAACCCGGCCCGATGCTGTATGACATCGACCTTGAGATCGGACTGGCCCCCGCGGGCAAGGATGAGACCATCATCGCCCGCACCAACTATGCCCGCATGTATTATTCCGCCGCGCAGCAACTGTGCCATCACACCTTGTCGGGCTGCCCGATGCGGGTGGGCGATCTGCTGGGGTCGGGCACGATCTCTGGCCCTTCGGCAGACAGCCGCGGATCACTGCTGGAACTTAGCTGGGGCGGGAAAGAGCCCCTGACCCTGCCCACCGGCGAGCAGCGCAGTTTCCTTCAGGATGGCGACAGGCTGACCCTGCGCGGACGGGCGCAAGGGGACGGATACACCATCGGATTTGGCGAGTGCACCGGCACCATCGTGCCCGCAGCGCCCCGCCCTGCATGGGCCACGGAATAAGAGGAGAGACGCAAATGACCAAAGCTTTCGCATCCGCAGGCGATATGGCCGACAAGAAGATCAGCTTTACCCAAGTGGGCGAGGGGCTTTACGCCTTCACAGCCGAGGGCGACCCCAACACCGGCGTGATCATCGGCGATGACAGCGTCATGATCGTCGAGGCACAGGCCACTCCGCGTCTTGCCCGCAAGGTGATCGAATGCGTGCGCAGCGTCACCGACAAGCCGATCAGCCATGTGGTTCTAACCCACTATCACGCCGTGCGCGTGCTGGGGGCCAGCGCCTATGGCGCACGGGAAATCATCATGTCCGACGTGGCCGCTGCCATGGTCGAAGAGCGCGGACAGGAAGACTGGGACAGCGAATTCGACCGTTTTCCGCGTCTTTTCCAAGGTCATGAGGAAATCCCCGGCCTGACCCGTCCCACCACCACCTTTAGCGACCGGATGACCGTCTATCTGGGCAAGCGCCGCGTGGACATCATGACCCTTGGCCGCGCCCATACCGCAGGGGACGCAGTGATCTGGGTGCCCGATCAAGAGGTGATGTTTACCGGCGACATCGTGGAATACCACTCGGCCTGCTACTGCGGTGACGGGCATTTCAATGACTGGGAAGACACGCTGGCCAACATCGCCGCGTTTGAACCCAAAGCCATCGCCCCCGGTCGCGGCGACGCGCTGGTTGGCGAAGAGATGGTCGCCAAGGCGATTGCAGCAACGGCGGACTTTGTACGCTCGACCTACAAGCCGGTGGCGCGGGTCGTGGCCCGTGGCGGCAGCCTGAAAGAGGCATGGGACGCCGTGCGCGCCGAATGCGACCCCAAGTTCAAAGACTACGCGATCTACGAACATTGCCTGCCCTTCAACGTGGCCCGCGCCTTTGACGAGGCCCGCGGCATCGACACACCCCGCGTCTGGACCGCCGCGCGGGACAAAGAAATGTGGAACGCCCTTCAGGGCTAAGGCGCATTAAGGGAGGAGGAAACCAATGTTTCAGGACAGATACTCGCTGGCATTCCGGCTGTATCCCTATGAACGCAGCTCTGATCAGGACAGCGCCTCACCTGTGCGCCATCCGGTGGTGATCATGGGCGGTGGCCCCATCGGCGTGGCCACCGCGCTGGATCTGGGGTTGCAGGGCATTCCGGTTGTTGTGCTGGATGACCACGAAGGCATCGGCATGGGCAGCCGCGCCATCTGCTTTGCCAAGCGGACGCTAGAAATCGCGGACCGCTACGGCTGCGGCCAGCCGATGCTGGACAAGGGCGTTGTGTGGAACCTTGGCAAGGTGTTCCACGATGATCGCAAGATTTTCGAATTCAACCTGCTGCCGGAAGAGGGGCACAAGTATCCCGCCTTCATCAACCTGCAGCAGCCCTACTTTGAAAAGTTCATCGTGGATCGCGTGCGCGAGGCGCAGGCCGCTGGAGCGCCGATTGAGTTGCGCGGCAAAAACCGCGTGGATGCGGTTCAGGTCCATGACGATCACGTCACCCTAGAGATCACCACCCCCGAAGGCCCCTATACCCTAGAGGCCGACTGGCTGATCGGGGCCGACGGTGCCTCTAGCCCCCTGCGGGGCATGATGGGACTGAACTTTGAGGGGCGCGTTTTCAAGGACAGCTTCCTGATCGCTGATATCCGGATGCTGAACACCCAGTTCCCGACCGAGCGCTGGTTCTGGTTTGAACCGCACTTCAAATCCGGTGCCTCGACCCTGCTGCACAAACAGCCCGATGATACGTGGCGGATCGATTTCCAGATCGGCTGGGACGTAGACCGCAAGGAAGAACTGAAAGAGGAAAACATCCGCCGCCGTCTGGACGCCATGCTGGGGCCGGATGTGGAATATGAGATGGTGTGGTCCTCGATCTACACCTTCCAGTGCAAACGGATGGACCAGTTCCGCCATGGCCGCGTGATCTTTGCGGGCGACGCCGCCCATCAGGTCAGTCCCTTCGGGGCGCGGGGTGCGAACTCGGGTCTGCAAGACGTGGACAATCTGGGCTGGAAACTGGGCATGGTGATCAAGGGCCAAGCCCCCGACCGCCTGCTGGACACCTACCACGAAGAGCGGGCCTATGGCGCGGATGAGAATATCCTGAATTCGACCCGCGCGACGGATTTCATCACGCCCAAGACCGCGATCAGCCATGTCTTCCGCAATGCGGTGCTGGATCTGGCCGAACGGCACGCCTTTGCCCGACCGCTGGTGAACTCGGGGCGGCTGTCGGTGCCTTGCACCTATGACGGTCTGTCCCTGAACAGCGAAGATGCCCTGACGGGCGGCCCCGCACGCACACGGCCTGGCAGCCCCTGCCCCGATGCGCCGGTGGCGGATGGCTATCTTCTGTCGCAGCTTGGCGGGGATTTCATCCTGCTGACCTTTGACGCGGACGCCCCCGAAACCTTGACCGAAGACGGGATCACCGCCCGCCGTCTTGGGCTATCGGCCACGGACGACGCAACAGGTGTGCTGGCCGAGCGCTATCTGGGGCAGGCCACATCCGCCGTCTATCTGATCCGTCCCGACCAGCACGTCGCAGCCCGCTGGGACCGCTATGACGAAAGCGCAATCCGTGCCGCCCTGCGCAAAGCCTGCGCGAAGGAGTAAGCCCGTGGCAGACCTGATCACCCGTCCCAACATGCCGGACCCCGACCGTTTTTATGCTGATTTGATCAAGGCCTATGAGGCGCTGGACGAAGACGCCACCAGCAGCTTTAGCGCCCGTTTGATCCTGCTTTTGACCAACCACATCGGCGATCCCGATGTGATTTCTCAGGCCGTCGAGGAGGCGGCCCGGACCCATCTCGTGGAGGAGTAAAGAGATGTTCCAAGGTATTCAAAAACTGGCGGCCACCACCGCCGTCCTGACCGGTCTTTTCGCCGGCACCGCCTTTGCCGAGACCGAGCTGGTCATGTCCAGCTGGCTGCCGCCCCGCCACCCCATTGTGGTCGGCGCAATGAAACCTTGGGCCAAGCAGATCGAAGAGGTCACCGAAGGCCGCGTCACCGTCCGCATTCTGGCCCGCCCCCTTGGCGCGCCGCCCGCCCACTATGACATGGCCGCCGAAGGCGTGGCCGATATCACCTACGGCCTGCATTCCTTCACAACTGATGAACGGTTCCAGCGGTCGCGGATCGGACAGTTCTCGTTCCTCGGGGATGACGCGGTGTCTGGCTCGGTCGCGTTCTGGAACGTCTATTCGGGGATGCTGGATGCGCAGGCCGAACACAAAGGCACCAAGGTTCTGGGCCTATTCGTTCACGGGCCGGGCATGCTGCACAACAACACCCGCAAGATCGAAACCAAAGAGGATATCGCGGGCCTGAAAATCCGCACCCCCGGCGGCTACATCGCCGATCTGATGGGCGAGTTGGGGGCCAGCACCCTGTTCATGTCCTCGGGCGAGGTCTACGAAAAGCTGAGCCGTGGCGTGATCGACGGGGTGACCTTCCCCTATGACGCCATCGCGGCCTTTAATCTGGGCGGCGATCTGACCAACACCACCAAGGTTCCGGGTGGTCTGTATAACACCACTTGGTTCCTTGTGATGAATGAGGGCAAGTGGAACGAAATCTCGGCTGAGGATCAGGCCGCGATCGAAAGCATCTCGGGCAAGGCCTTTGCCGAACTGGTGGGCACTGCGTGGAACGGGGCCGACGAAAAGGGTCTGGCCGCTGCGAATGAAGCAGGCATCCAGATCGACGAGGCCCCCGAGGCACTGGTTGCCACCATCGCCGAACTGGCTGCTGGCTATGAAAAGGCGTGGTCCGATGCCATCGCGGCAGACGGGTTTGACGGTGCCGCCGCGCTAACCGCCCTGCGCGCAGAAACCGGTGTCGAGTACTGATCCGTGGAGCAACATCGCCGCCGCACAACCGGCCAGCCCCCGCGCGGGGGGCTGGCGCTGCGTCCTGTGCTGGAAAACACCTTGGGGATGGGGGCCGCTGCCATTCTGGCGGCTCTGATCCTGATCACCTGTGTCGATGTGGTGGGGCGCTATTTCTTTGACGCCCCCCTGACCGGTGCCTTTGAACTGACCGAGGTTCTGGTGGCCGCGCTGGTCTTTACCGCCCTTCCCCTGACCACCGAACGGCGCGAACACGTCGAGGTCGATCTTTTGAACGCCGCCTTCCCCCCTGCCCTGAACCGTTATGTCAGTGCCTTCGCGGGGCTGTTCTCGGCGGCGCTTCTGGCCACCTTCGCGTGGCGGCTGGCCACCCACGCGATCAAGACGATGGGTGACGGTGCCACCACCAACGCCCTTGGCATCCCGCTGGCACCGTTCGGCTTTCTGGCCGCTTTTGCCTGTCTGGTCAGCGCCTTTCTGGCCTTTTTGCGCGGCATCCAGCCCGATGACCCGACCGACCCGAAACCGGAGGACCGCCCGTGACCGAGTCCCTTCTTGGCTTTGCCATTCTGCTGGTTCTGATCCTGTTCCGCGTGCCGATTGCTTTTGCCATGGCCGCCGTTGGCGGCATCGGCTTTGCCCTGCTGCGCGGGTGGGAGCCCGCATGGGTTCTGACCGGACAAGTCGCCTTTGACACCGGCCTCTCCTACAGCCTGTCGGTGATCCCGCTGTTCATCTTTATGGGCAATGTTCTGGCCGCATCGGGCGTGGCGCACGGGCTGTTTGCAGGGGCCGACCGCCTGTTCGGACGCTTTCGCGGCGGGCTGGCGCTGGCCTCGGTGTTTTCCTGCGGGGCGTTCTCTGCTGTGTGCGGATCGTCTCTGGCCACGGCGGCCACTATGTCCAAGGTCGCCATGCCCTCCATGCGCAAGTTCGGCTATGATGACCGACTGGCCACAGGCTCGATCGCGGCGGGCGGCACACTAGGAATTCTGATCCCGCCAAGCGTCATCCTGATCATCTACGGCCTGATCACCGAGACCGACATCGCCAAGCTTTTCGTGGCCGGTGTCCTGCCCGGCGCTTTGGGGATCGTCCTTTATCTGGTGGCCGTGCGCGTTGCGGTCATGATCAACCCCGCATTAGCGCCCGAGGTCGAAGGCAAAGAACCCATGAGCCGCACCGACACCATCGGCGTCTTTTGCGTACTGGGTCTGTTTGTCTTTATCATGGCGGGCATCTACGGGGATTTCTTCACCCCGACCGAGGCCGCAGGCATGGGCGCGGGCGCTGCCGTTCTGATCGCCATCGGTCTGCGCTCCATGACATGGGCCGACTTTCGCGCCGCCCTGTTCGATTCCATCCGCGCAACGGCGATGATCTTTGCCATCATCATCGGGGCCGAGCTGTTCACGAACTTTATCAACTTTGCCGGACTGCCCGACGCGCTGGCCGACTTTGTGCTGGATCGGGAAATGCCGGTCTGGATGGTCATGGCCTTTATCATGCTGGTCTATCTGGTGCTGGGGTGTGTTCTGGAGAGCCTCTCGATGGTGCTACTGACCGTGCCGGTGTTCTATCCGCTGATGTACCAGCTGCCCTTCGAAAGCAGCCTGCTGCTGGACCCCGAAAACGCGCTGATCTGGTTCGCCATCATCGTCGTTGTCGCGACCGAGATCAGCCTGATCACTCCGCCCGTGGGCATGAACGTCTTTATCCTCAAGGCGGTGCTTCAGGATGTGTCCCTGTCCACGGTGTTCCGCGGGGTCTTTCCGTTCTGGATTGTGGACATCCTGCGGCTGGGTCTGCTGATCGCGATACCGGGCCTTAGCCTGTGGCTGGTGGGCCTGATGTAGCCCGCCCTTACCGGAAGGTCTTGTAAAGGGGCCTTCCGGTTGCAATTGATATGACGATCCAGCGGCAGTAAGAAAGCAGCGATGACCGATCTTGATACCTTCTTCCCCTACCGTCTGGCCGCAACTGCCGAAGCGTTCTCGCGCAATCTGGTGGATGTCTATGGCCGCCAGTACGGGCTAAGCCGCGAAGAATGGCGGCTGCTGTTTCTGCTGTCGGCTGGGGATAGCGTGACCTCGCTGGATCTCAGCCGCCGGACCACGCTGGATAAGGTGCAGGTCAGCCGCGCCTCGCAGCGGCTTGAGGATAAGGGCCTGATCACCCGCCAGATCGCCCCCAATGACCGCCGCTTGCGGCTCTATACCAGCACCGACGCGGGCAAGGCCCTGTTCAACACGATCCTGCCGCAGGTTCAGGCACGGACGCAGGATATCCTCTCGGCCATGCCCGAGGGCGATCTTGAGGCACTGCACCGTGGCCTTTCCGCCCTTGCCACCGCCATCGGCGATATCGCCCCCGAAGGCAGCTAAGGGAAAACCCCGCGATCAGAGATCGTGAGTTTTCAACACATCATCCATCCGCGCCAGCGCCGCATCCAGATCGGACAGCAGCGCCTCTTCCCGCGCGGCGGTGGCATCTGGGTCATGTAACGCGGCCAGATGATCAACGCTTGCCTCTTCCTGCGCCACCTCGCGCACCCGCGCCGGAGTTGAAGGCCGCAAGGGCCGCGTGCGCACCCGATCCGCCAAGGATGGCACCGCCCACACGCGATAGGTCTTACGCGCAGTGATCCGGCGCAGGATGCCTGCCGCCTCGGCCTCATCCACCAGATTGAAGGCCGCCCGCTGTTTCAGACCCAAACCGTCACGGATCATCGCCACCGTCAGCACCGGACAATAGGTGGCCAGCGTCACCAAATCCCGCAGACGGGACTTGCCGTGTTTCGCGGCCGCATAGGCGGTGGCCTCATTCACCCAGCGCTCCAGAATGGGGATCGCGCCAAGGGTGCGTGATTGTTCGGCCCGCAGCCCGTCGATCAGGCTATGCACTCCGCTGGCCTGCATGGGCGACCAACTGCGAAAGCCCCCCTGCGTCAGCGCCGTCGCGGGCAGGTAGGTCCAGCGCGCGGTCATCCCCGACAGCATCCCAAGCCCGAAGGGATCATCAGGCACACGCGGCCCCCACGGGCGGGCCTCCATCCCGCGCAGGGAATGCTCGGCGGCAAGGAACACCAGCCGGTCAACAGAGGGGCTCCACCCTTCGGTAAGCTGCCGGAACCTGACCGCCGCCCGCAGGGCCGACAGAAACGGCGCGGCCCCTGCCTGCATGGCGCGGGCAATGCTGGCGCAATCCTCATCGGTCATTTCGGGTGCACCACCGCCCTCATGCATCTGGACCGAGGCACGGATCACGCGGCGGATCACCCGCGCTGGATCACTGACCAGATCCCCCGGCGCGCGCAGCACCCGCAGCGCATCGCGGGCGGCCGAGACCCCACGGGCATTCTCGGCGCTGGTCGCCTCATTCTCGACAAGGCGCAGGATCAGATCGCCTTCGTGGATATGGATGTCTTCCATGGCGACAGTCCGCGCCGCCTCTAGCAGCGCCGCCTGCCCCCGCCACAAACGGGCCAGATCGGGACGGGCGCTGAAAATGCCTTCGATCCGGCCAGCGGTGGCTTCAAGGGCGATCAGATCGGATGAGGTGATTTGCTGCATGGGATCGGTATAGCAAACCCCGATCTGCCTGAGTGCACTTTTTTGCGCCCTATATGCAGTCACCCAATCGGCCTTAGAATTTCAGGGCAGGCGCTTGCCACAGGGCTTCGCACCCGTCACCCTAGCCGCACCACAATACCGGACCTGACCCATGACCCGCATCCCTTTCGCCGCCATCGCTCTGACCATTCTACCGATGACAGCGCCCGCCCAATCAGCGGATGAGATCGCAGCGGTCAAACAGATGTTCGCCCCCCTGCTGGTCCAGTCCTATCAGGCGCATCGCGAATACTGCGGCATGATCGGTTTGGATGAGAATGACCGCATGGTCATCGGCAAGGCACGACGTGGCGATACAGACAGCTGCCTGCCCCGCGATCCGGAAAACGCGGTCGAGATCATCGCCAGCTATCACACCCACGGCGGCTTCGACTATGACGCCGACGCCGAGATGCCAAGCGTCGACGATCTGCAATCAGACATGGACGAGGGCGTTGACGGCTGGGTCGCCACCCCCGGCGGGCGGCTGTGGTTCCTTGACGGGCAAGCGGGCGTCATCCGGCAAGTCTGCGGCCTTGGCTGTCTGCCCCAAGACGCCGATTTCGTCGAAGGCGTCTCTGGCCCGATCCCCGAACGCATGACCTTGGACGAATTGATCCGCTGGTTCGAAGGCTAACGCCCCCTCTCCCATCCCCCAACGCACCGCCCCGCCTGCAAACCGCTGCAAGGCGGCTTTTGGTCTGCGCGTCTGAACCCGTCAATTAATCAGCGGCCTACTGAAATTAGCTGCATATTCTTGGCTTGTATTTGCAGTTGAACCGGCACTAGGAAATACGGACTTATCCACAGGCCCAAAGGCCCCGCGAAACCCGCACCAGAAATCACCTAGAAATTTTACCAAGAATGCAGGGATTTCCGCCTTTTCGCATGAGGGACCAGAGGCTAGGACTGCCCTATCCGCCGCCCTTCCGCTGAAAGGACATCCTATGCGTACCCTGCCCCTTCTTCTTGCGCTGACCCTGATTGCGGGCTGTAGCGCCGATCTTGGGGGGCGTTCGACCGTTAAGAACGCGGGCGATGAGATGCTGAAGCTGCGCGCAGGCCCCGGCCTTGGCTATCGCATCATTCTGGGCCTGCCCGACGGCACCCAGTTGAACCGTGGCCAATGCGTGACCGAGATCGGCCAGCTCTGGTGCAAGGTCTCGCTGGCGGATGCGCCGCAGGTAAACGGCTATGTCTCGGCCGATTATATTACTGTGCCGTGGTAACTGCGGCCTTTGCGGGGATTCTCTCGCAATCTGGGGCGCGAAATGCCCTTTCGATTCTGTCCACAGGCTAAAACCCCATGGATTCCTGAACTTTCAGGAAAAAAAGATGGGTTATCCACAGACCTCATAAGGCCGGACAGCCGCGCGCGAATAAGCCAGTAAATTAAGGTGTTTATCGCCGCTCTGGCGGAACTTCTTCCGCCCCTCACCAGATATGGTGAGCAAAGCCCGATACCTGAGGCGACAGATTTTGTTTGCGCCGACTCGGAAATCCCCGCTATAGAAACGATAAAAATGAGCATGGCGCTAAACAGCGTTACTACAAGCAGCAGGCACATGGGAGCGCACCCTTCGCGCTCAACGATCCCGTTTGCCCAAGCCCTAGGTGGAACTATGAGCGAAAACGCGATCCGCATCAACGAACGTATCCGCGAGAACGCAGAGAACATCGCTTCGGCGTTGGAAAACCACATGCTCACGGCCTTCGCCCCCGATGCCCGCAAGGAACTGCGCCTGTTCTCCGCAGGCGAGGCCGCGGATCTGCTGGGGATTTCGACCTCGTTCCTGCGCAAGCTGCATATGGAAGAGAAGATCGAAGAGGTGCTGACCAGCGCCGGTGGCCGCCGTTCCTATAGCGCCGACGATCTGGAGGCGATCCGATCCTATCTGGACCGCGCCGCCAAAGTGCCCGGCACCTACCGCAAGGGCCGCCGTCCCGGTGATAAGGTGCAGGTTCTGTCCTTCCTGAACTTCAAGGGCGGGTCGGGCAAGACCACCAGCACCGTCCACACGGCGCAACGTCTGGCGCTGAAGGGCTACAGGGTACTTTGTGTCGATATCGACCCGCAGGCATCTCTAACGACCTTGTTCGGATATCGACCCGAAGTCGATTTCACTGACGTCGGCACGATTTACGACGCGATCCGCTATGATGATCCCCTGCCCCTCTCGGCGGTGATCCAGAAGACGTTCTTCACCGGCATCGATCTGGCCCCCGCCAGTCTGATGCTGCAAGAGTTCGAACACGAGACGCCCCGCGCCCTCATGGAGAACGTCCAGCCCCCATTCTTCAGCCGCATGGCCGCCACCCTCGCCGAGGTGGAAGGCGACTATGATCTGATCCTTTTCGACTGCCCACCCCAATTGGGGTACCTGACCATGTCGGCCCTTTGTGCGTCGACTGGTCTTTTTATTACGGTCGTGCCGAACATGCTGGACGTGGCCTCCATGTCCCAGTTCCTGCAAATGAGCGCCGATCTTCTGGATGTGGTCAGCGATGCGGGCGCGACGATGAACTATGATTTCATGCGGTTCCTGATCAACCGGCTTGAGCCCAACGACGGCCCCCAGCAACAGGTGGTCGCCTTCCTGCGCAATTTGTTCGGCAAAGAGGTGATGACGGCGTCGATGCTTAAATCCACCGCGATTTCCGACGCGGGCCTGACCCATCAGACCATCTACGAGGTCGAGCGCAGCCAGTTCAACCGCAACACATACGACCGTGCGGTCGATTCACTAAATGACGTCAATGATGAGGTCGAGTCCCTCATCCAGGCAGCATGGGGTCGTTAACATGGCACGCAAAGGCATTCTAAACACCAACATCACGCCCAAGGGCGAGGCCGCGCCGCAACGGCAGCGGCTGATGCCACAAGGGGCGGTCGGCGCGCTGCAAAGCAGCCTGAACCGGATGCAAGAGAACGCGGTTCAGGACATCGACACCGCCTTGATCGATAACGCGGGCCTTGAGGACCGTCTTGGGCTGGACCCCGTCGAACAAGAGCGTCTGAAAGAAAGCCTTCAGACCTATGGCCAGCAGGTTCCTGTGCTGCTGCGCCCTCACTCGACCCAGCGGGGCCGGTATGAGATCGTCTATGGTCGTCGCCGTCTGGCGGCGTTGCGCGATCTTGGCCTGCCGGTCAAAGCGATGGTCCGCCAGTTGGACGATCACGCGCTGGTCATGGCGCAGGGGCAGGAGAACAACACCCGCACCGACCTGAGTTTCATCGAAAAAGCCAGCTTTGCCGCACAGTTGCAGGATTCCGGCTATGACCGCCCGACCATCGCGGCGGCGATCTCGATCGATTTGCCAATGGTCAGCCGGATGCTGAAAGTCGGCACCGCCTTTGAGCTGGAGTTCCTGCGTGAGGTGGGCCGTGCGCCCTCGATTGGCCGTGAACGCTGGATGCAGTTGGCCGATCTCTTTAACGATCAGGCCGCCCGCAGCCGCGCGACGACCTACATGCGCCGTCCCGAATTCACGTCCTTAGGCTCTGACGCCCGATTCGAGGCGATTCTTCTGGCCGCCCAGAACAAGCACCGCCCCGCGGCGCCTGCGCCCAAGACCCCTGCCCGCAAAGCCGCCGTCACCGCACCCGATGGCGCCGCGCTGGCCGTGGTCAAAGGCACCGACAAAGGCGTCAGCCTGACCGTCAAAACACCCGGATTCGACCGCTGGATTGAAGAAAACGCCAGTGAGTTGATGAACGAATGGTATGCCCGCTGGCAATCGGACCAGCCCGCAGAACCTGAAGAATAAGAGCAGAAAAACAACCAAGGAGGCACATTCAAGGACCCCGAAATAAGAAAAGCCCCCCAAGCACAGTTGGAAGGCCCTTCTCGTCTTTAGCATCTTCGAGATACCGCTTCCTGCCGAATCCGTCAACTCTGTCGCTTGGCAGAGGCCGATTTTTTGCGTCCTTCGTGAACAAAAATGACAGCAATCACGTCCCGTTTCGTCGGGCGGCCGGTGTCGGCTGCCTTGGGCGAACGGCCAGAGGCCCATGATAAATGGGCGCTGGTCGATGATCTGACCGTGGCCGCAAGCGATTTCGGCCTTTCGCACCGTGCGATTGCGGTGTTGCGTATCATGCTGACCTTCGTACCTGATCGGGATCTGCCCGCACGGGCAGGAAAATCCATCGTTTTCGCCTCGAATGCGACCCTTTCCACCCGTCTTGGCGGCATGCCGGAAAGCACCCTGCGCCGTCATCTGGCAGCTTTAGTGCAATCTGGCGTCATCGCCCGCTTTGATAGTCCCAACCGCAAGCGCTATGTGAAACGCCTTGGGGACGGGATCGCCTGCGCTTTCGGCTTTGATCTGGGTCCCCTTGCCCTGATGGCCGGTGATTTGCGCCGTCAGGCCGCCAAACACACCCGCCGCCTTGAGGAACACGCCGTCCTGCGTGCCCGCATCCTCAGCGCCCGTCAGAGCCTTACAGAGATGCTTCTAGCCCAAGACATCGATCCAGAGGGCATCCACGCCCACAGCCCCCTTCTGGGCCGCGCACGGCTGTTTTTGCGCCGCAAAGACAACAACGAAGACCTGCGCACGCTGCTGGCCGACTTAGAAACCGCGCTAGAAACACCGGAAATGATCGTCAGCGACAGCGAAATTGAGCGTCATCAACATAGTAAAAAAAATAATAACTCTGAATCTGATCTCCTGCCTTCGACACCTGTTGATCTGGATGTGACGGTTCAGAGTTTCGCAGAGTACCGTAAAATGTTCCCTAACGGCCCTCGGGATTGGCAGGAACTTAGCCAGCACGCAGCCCAACTGGTGCCAATGATGGGGATCGATGGACCTGTCTATGAAGAGGCCAAGCGGTTCATGGGAGCGCACATCGCCCCTATCTCTATATTGTGTCTACTGGAGCGCTTCGACACTATTCAAAATCCGGGCGGATATCTTCGTCATCTCACAAAACAGTCACGAAATGGCAAATTCGACATCAAAAAGCTGATCCGCATGACGAATGAAGGGGTCCGATGAATTTTGACCGCTTCACTGCAACAGACGTTCGGCGCTGAACTTATCCGTGATCAACAGGTCAATAACGCCAGTGTTCAGCGCCCCGCAAATAGCCTCGGTTTTGGCCTGCCCCCCCGCCAGAGCGATGACGCGGTCCACCTTGGAAAGCTCGTCCATCGTCATGCCGATCACACGCTCATCCAGCGCGGTTTTCACGGGCTGACCGTCTTCGCCGTAAAAGCGCAGGCTCAGATCGCCCACGCCGCCCGCCTCTTTCACGGCGGAAAGTTCGCGTTCCGAGAAAACGTTGCCGCTGCGGGCCAGCATGGATGAGGGCACAATCGCCCCGATCCCGATGATCGCCAGCGTCACACGGCTGAAGAGGTCCATGGTTTCCCGCACATAGGGATCGCCGATCAGCACCAGCTTGGCCTCTCGGGACTGCGCGACGCCAGGGGCGCTGAGCAAGCGGGCCTCGGCGCCGGTTAGACGGGCCAGACGAGTGGTTAACTGGTTCGCGTGGGTTTGAACCGTGGGATCGCCCATGCCGCCAAGGGTCTGAACCACATATTTCGCCTTCCCCGATTTCATGGGATGAATGTTATCCACCATGCGCAAAATCGTCTCGGACCAGCTGGACACACCGATGATTTCATCGGGCTGCAAGGTGGCTTCAACGAAATGCGCGGCGGCCTCACCGATGCGGGCCATGATCGCGCCGTCGCGGTCTTCGGAGCATTCCACCACAATCGCTTCAGACAGGCCGAATTTCTGACGCAGCCCTGCTTCCAACTCGCCATAGGTGCCGGTCGGAGAGACCACGGTGGTCCGCACAATCTCTTCTTCCTGCGCCTTTTTCAGCATGCGCGAAACAGTCGCCTGCGAGATCCGCAGATGGCTGGCGATATCGGCCTGACGTTGCTTTTCGACGTAATACATCTGCGCAACACGGGCGATCATGCGAAGTTCGTTCAGTCGCGACATGCCTTGGATGCTCCGTCGTTAAAGTGAATATTTATTCACTATACAACCAAAGTTGTGCGGGCAATCGCTTTCCGCCACGTCTCTAAAGCGCGGTTTCGTGACGCATCCGGCGTGTCAGGCGCAATTTCGGCGTCCGTGACGGGCAGATTGCGGATGGCATCCAGATCGGGCCAGACGCCTGTGGCCAGACCCGCCAGATATGCCGCCCCTAGGGCCGAGGCTTCGGCGGCGCGGCAGGGCGTGACCGGATGGTTCAACATATTGGCGACCAGTTGCATCAGAAAGCGGTTACGGCTTGGCCCGCCGTCCACGGACACGCGCCCGATCCCGCCCGCAGCCTCAGCCATGATTTGGAAGACATCGTTGACCTGAAACGCCATGCTTTCCGCCGCAGCGCGGGCGATCTGCGCGGGCCCTGCCCCAAACGAGAGCCCGCTGATCAACCCCTGTGCCTGTGCCGCCCAATGGGGCGAGCCCAAACCCACATGGGCCGGCACCAGAGACACCCCCATCGCATCCGGCACGGATTGGGCCAGTTCCAGCAGCGCCTCGACACTGTCCAAACCAAGCAAGGCCTGCGTCCACGGCAGGATTGCGGCGCTGACCAGAATGTTGCCTTCAAAGGCGTAGGTGGCTTGGCCGTTCAAAGACCATGCAATCGTGGTGGTGATCCCTGTGGGGGGCGCGATGAATTCGGGGATTGTGGTCATCACCGAGCTACCCGTCCCGAAGGTAATCTTGCCATCGCCTGGCGTGAAGGCCCCGTGACTGAACAGCGCCCCGTGGGAATCCCCGATGGCCGAGGCCACAGGGATGCCGTCGGGCAAAACCCCTGCCCCTTTTGTGTGGCCAAAGACATGGGCGCTGTCGTGAACTTGCGGCAGGGTTTCGATGCGCACGCCAAACAGATCGCAAAGGTCGGGATCAAATTGTCTGCTGACAATATTGAACAGCTGGGTCCGCGCAGCGTTTGCCTGATCGGTGGCATGCAGCGCCCTGCCCGTCAGGTTCCAGATCAGCCAACTGTCCACCGTGCCGATGCAAACGTCCTGACCTTGGCTGGCAAAGTTCTGTAGCAGCCCCGCGGCTTTTGTCGGCGGAAACATCGGATCGATGGGTAGACCGGTTTTCGCAACCACTGCAGGTTCGTGCCCTGCCGCCTGCAATTCGGCGCAGGCATTCGCGGTCCGGCGACATTGCCAGCTGACAACTGGCCCCAAAGGCGCGCCGGTTTTACGGTCCCACATCAGGATGGATTCCCGCTGGTTCGACACGCCAACGGCCACCACCTGCACATCGGGGCGCCCGCGCAGGCAATCGGCAATTGCTGTTTGGGTGGCCTGCCAGATGTCGCCCGCGTCCTGCTGAACCCAACCCGGTTGCGGGTGCTGGATCGGCACGGGGGCGGAACCGCTGGACAGGATCTCTCCGGTCACGGAAACCAGCACGGCCTTTGAATTGGTGGTGCCTTCGTCAATCGCCAGAATTGCCTGCTGAGCCATCGCTTACCCCTTGCGCCCCATCAGCGCGACGGCGCTGTCTGCGATCGCCTGCGGGGACATTCCGAAATCATCCAGCAGCTGCTCGGCCGAGGCGGTGTGGGCAAAGACACCCGGAACGCCAAGACGGGTCATGGGGACGGGGTGGTGATCCACGATCACCTCGGCCACGGCGCTGCCAAGACCGCCGAAGGTGGTGTGTTCCTCGCAGGTCAGGATCGCGCCGGTGTCCCGTGCGGCGGACAGGATCGCGTCCTGATCGATGGGGCGGACTGTCGCCATGTTCAACACCCGGGCGCTGATGCCCTGACCTTCAAGCACTGCGGCGGCGGTGACCGCCCGATGGGACAGCACGCCATTCGCGATAATCGTTACATCCGATCCTTCGCACAGGACATTCGCGCGGCCAAGTTCGAACACATGGCCCTCGGGCAGAAGGTCCGGCACGCCCACGCGGCTAAGACGCAGGAAGCAGCCGCCTTGATAGGTGGCGGCCCAACGGATCACTGCGTCGGTTTCAATGCGATCTGCGGGCGCGATCACCGGTACGTGGGGCAGGGCGCGGACCCATGCGAAATCCTCGATTGAATGGTGGGTCGGCCCAAGCTCGCCATAGGCCATGCCGGAACTGATCCCGACCAGCTTTACGTTGGTTTGCGAATAGGCCACGTCTGCCTTGATCTGCTCCAACGCGCGGCCCGTCAGAAAGGGCGAGGCGGCGCAGACGAACGGGATCTTGCCGCCGTTCGCCAGACCCGCCCCGACGCCGACCATGTTCTGTTCCGCGATGCCCACGTTGATCAGGCGTTCGGGGAACTTGTCGCGAAAGCCTGTCAGCTTGGACGAGCCGACCGAGTCATTGCACACGGCGACGATGTTGCCATCTGCCGCGGCCAGTTCTTCCAGTGCGGCGGTGAAGGCGTCGCGGCAGTCGTGCAGCTTGGCGTTCTGAAAGGGGGCGGTCATTGGGCGTTCTCCAGCTCTTGCATGGCCTGTTTGTATTGCGCCTCATTCGGGACCTTGTGATGCCAAGCGACGTTGTCGGACATGAAGGAAATCCCGTGGCCCTTGTTGGTGTGGGCGACGATGCAGGTGGGCTTGCCGCTGGCAATATTGTCAGCTGACAATGCGGCAGTGATCTGGTCCATGTCGTGGCCGTCGATCTCAAGCACCGTCCAGCCAAAGGCCGCCAGTTTCGGGGGCAGGGGGGCCAGATTGTTGGTGTCCTCCAGCCGCGCGCCCTGTTGCAGACGGTTGTGGTCGATGATCAGCGTCAGGTTATCCAGACCGAAATGCGCGGCGGCCATGATCGCCTCCCAGTTGGAACCTTCCTGCATCTCGCCGTCGCCGGTGATGACAAAGGTACGCCAGTCCGCACCGTCCAGCTTTGCGGCCTTGGCCATACCCACACCCACGGGCAGGCCGTGACCCAGCGGGCCGGTGTTGGTCTCGACCCCTGGAACCTTCACGCGGTTGGGGTGGCCGTTGAGACGCGAGTTGTGCTGAAGGAAGGTCGCGATCTCTTCCTTCGGCAGAAAGCCTTTTTCGGACAGCACCACATAAAGGGCCAGCGCCGTGTGACCCTTGCTAAGGATCAGGCGGTCGCGGTTCGGGTCCAGCGGGGCGGCGGGATCGACCTTCATCGTGTGGAAATACAGGGCCGTCAGCAGATCGGTCACTGACATTTCGCCGCCAATATGGCCTGCGCCAGCCTCATAGACCGCCTGCAAGTCCCGACGCCGGATTCGGTTCGCCAACAGGCGAAGATCATGGGTGTCCATAGTTTGCCTCTGAATAAATATTCTGGCGAAAGTAAACATGCTGCTATGAGCCTGTCAAGCTGTCGCCATAGTTGCGCCAATAAATGCAATGGCGGTTAGATTCCGACTCTGTGCAACTTGACAGGGAGAAAATCCCACGATACGCATTTCCCATCATGCATGAATAAATATGCAGGCATGATGCTAAGGGAGGAAGGAATGACAATGACCCAAGCGCCTCAGGCGGGCCGGATGCGGCTTGCGGATATGTTCTCGCTCAGCGGGGCGACGGGGCCTTTGATCGGCCTGTTCGTGCTGTGTGTGTTTCTGTCGGTCTCCACCGATGCGTTCTTCACCCTGCGCAATCTTCTGAACGTTCTGGACCAGATCACAGTCCTCGGGATCATGGCGGTGGGGATGACCTATGTGATCCTGATCGGCGGGATTGATCTGGCGGTCGGTTCGGTGCTGGCGCTGGCGATGATGGTCATGGGCTACACGGCGAATGTGCTGGGGTATCCCATCGGCGTTGGCATCGCGGCGGCGCTGGTGGTGGCGGCCTTTAGCGGCGCTGTGTCGGGGCTGATGATTACGCTGTTTCGCGTGCCGGCCTTTATCTCGACCCTAGCGATGATGTCGATTGCCCGCGGGCTGGCGAATATGATCACCGATGGTCAGCAGATCGTCGGTTTTCCCGCGTGGTTCAGCATGCTGGCGTTCATCCGTCACGGCGGGTTCCTGACCGTGACCGTCGCGCTGATGCTGGTGGTGTTTGTGCTGGGGTGGTTCTACCTGCGCTACACCTCGGGCGGGCGCAGCCTTTATGCGATCGGCGGCAGCCCAGAGGTGGCGCGACTGGCAGGGATCAACGTCAGTCTGATGACGGTCGGGGTCTATGTGGTCTCGGGCGTGCTGGCGGGTCTGGCGGGGATCGTGCTGGCGATGCGTCTGGACTCGGTCCAGCCGACGGCGGGTTTCACGTATGAGCTGGACACCATCGCGGCGGTGGTCATTGGCGGCACATCCTTGTCCGGCGGGCAGGGCGGGATCATCGGCACCATCATCGGTGTGCTGATCATCGGCGTGCTGCGCAATGGTCTGAACCTGCTTGGGGTCTCGCCCTTTACCCAAGCGGTGGTGATCGGCGTGGTGATCGCGCTGGCCGTGGCCGCCGAAGCTTTCAAGAAGCGTTAACGATTTTCGGGAGGGAGGCCCTTGGTCCCCCTGCCGTCAACCTGTCCGGCACAGCTGGACACCATAGGGACCGTAGGTGACGGCACCCGATTTTTCTGGAGGAGGAGACTACAATGAAACTGAAGAGCACTCTTTTCGCGGCAACCGCGATGGCGCTGACCGCCTTTGGTGCGGATGCGGCCGAGGTCAAACGTCTGGGTCTGGCGGTGACCAACCTGCAGGCGGACTATTTCAACCAGATCAAGATCGGCGTTGAGGAATACGCCAAAGAACTGGGGATCGAAGTGATCACCGTAGACGCCAAGAACGATGGCGCAACGCAAGTTAGTCAGGTGCAGGATCTGCTGACCCAAGACATCGACGCGCTGATCTATCTGCCCGCCGGTGCCGCCGCTGCTGCCGTTCCCGCCCGTCTGGCCAAAGCGCAGGGCATTCCGGTGGTGAACGTAGACCGCAACGCGGATGATGAGCCCGGCGATACCTTTATTGCCACCGACAACGCGACCTCGGCCTATGAGGTCTGCAAGCATGTGATCGGCCTTGCTGGCGGCGCGGGCAAGATGATCATGATCCACGGCCAGAAAGGCACCACCCCCGAGGTCGAGCGTACCAAGGGCTGTATGCAGGCCATCGGTGAGAACCCCGGTGTGGAACTGGTCGCGCAGCAGTGGTCGAACCAGTGGTCGCAGGCCGAAGGTCTGGATATCAGCCAGAACCTGCTGCAAGCGAACCCCGATGTGACCATCATCTTTGGTCAGGCCGACGGTCTGGCGCTGGGGGCTGCGCAGGGGGTTAAGGTCTCGGGCGTGGAACAGCGTGTCTACATCGGCGGCTTTGACGGTGACACCACCGCGCTGCCCATTCTGGCAGAGGGCGGCTTTGACGCCACCGCCACGCAGCAGGTGCGCGGCATTGGCCGTCTGGCTGTCGATAGCGCCGTGAAGCTGGCCGCAGGTGAAACCCTGCCCGCCGAACAGCTGCTGCCCGGTTATCTGACCACCCCCGAAAACGCGGGTGAGTATGTGGCCGAGCATCCCTGATCCTGAACACTGTCGCCGCTGCCCCGTGAGGGTGGCGGCGATTCAAGGTTTCTCCAGAAGGGCCAGACCATGACCAGCGACAACTCTCCCATCTTGTCCCTGAAGGGCATCCGGAAATCCTACGGCCCCATTGAGGTGCTGCACGGGATCGATCTTGATATCCGCCCTGGTGAGGTCGTGGCCCTTCTGGGGGAAAACGGGGCGGGCAAGTCCACCGTGTCCAAGATCATCTCGGGCACGGTGCCGCCTTCGTCCGGTGAAATGACTTGGCAGGGTGCGCCGTACGCCCCTGCCAACCCCCGCGATGCGATTGATGCGGGCGTCGGCATGATCCATCAGGAACTGCTGTTGCTGCCCCACCTGACCATCGCCGAGAATGTTTTCGTGGGCCGCTATCCCCGCCGCAATGGCTTGGTGGATCGGCGCACCATGCGCGATGAGGCCAGCCGCGGTTTGCGCCGCTTGGGTCTGGACCTGCCGCCGAACCGTTTGGTGCAGGGTCTGTCCACCGCGAACCAGCAGTTGATCGAGATCGCAAAGGCTCTGACCCTGAATGCGCGGCTATTGATTTTGGACGAACCCACCGCCGCTTTGGGCGGGGAAGAGACCCAGCGCCTGTTCGACCAGATCCGCAGGCTGAAGGCGGATGGGGTCGGGATCATCTATATCTCGCACCGGCTGGAGGAAATCCGCCAGATCGCCGACCGCGTGGTTGTCATGCGCGACGGCGCCAAGGTGCAGGAATTCGACAGCGCCGATGTGCCCGTCCGCACCATTGTCGAGGCGATGGTGGGCCGGTCGTTGGAACGCATGTTCCCCGCTTTGGGCCAACCTTCGGCCGAGCCGGTGCTAGAGGTGCAAGGGCTGACCGGCGCGAACGGGCGGTTTCGGGATGTGAACTTTGCCGTCCGGAAGGGCGAGATTTTCGGCATCGCGGGTCTGGTCGGGGCAGGGCGCACGGAACTGGTCCGCGCCATCGCGGGCGCCGATCCCATCGCCAGTGGTTCCGTCCATCTTGAGGGGCAGGACATCACGCCGAAATCCCCCCGCGACGCGATCCGCAGCGGCATCGTCTTGGTGCCCGAAGATCGCAAGTTACAGGGGCTGGTTCTGGATCATTCCATCGCTGAAAACATCGCCTATCCCAATCTGGCGCAGGTCGCGCAGGCGGGTCTGGTGACAGGCGGCGCGGTGCAGGGCTTTGCCGGACACAACATCAAGCGGTTTGGGGTCAAGGGCCAAGGCAACCAGAACGCGAATGAATTGTCAGGTGGCAATCAGCAAAAAGTTGTGATCGCAAAATGGCTTGCCCGTAATCCGCGTGTTGTGGTGCTGGATGAGCCGACGCGGGGCATCGATGTGGGCGCACGATCTTCGATCTACGACATCATCGCGGGGCTGGCTGCTGAAGGGGTGGCGGTGATCGTTGTCAGCTCGGACCTCGAAGAGGTGTTGGGCGTCAGCCACCGGATCATGGTCATGGCCGCAGGGCGGCAGGCCGGAATTCTGGATTACGCCGAGGCCAATGATGTCTCGGTCATGGAACTGGCGACGGCCTGAGGAGGAAAAGATGCAACGATTTACCGGCAAGACCGTGGTGGTCACGGGCGGCAACAAGGGCATCGGTCTGGCGATTGCTGACCGGTTTGGCTCTGAGGGTGCGAATGTGGTGATCGCCTCGTTCGAGGCCAATGTGGAAGAGGCCGCCGCAGGTCTGCGCGCCAAGGGTATGACCGCCATCGGTGTGGTCTGCGACGTGACCAAACGCTCTGACGTGGTGGCCCTGTACAATACAGCGGTGCAGCGGTTCGGGACGGTCGATGTCTCGGTCCAGAATGCGGGGATCATCACCATCGCCCGCGTCGAAGACCTGACCGAGCAGGAATGGGACGCCACGATGGACGTGAACACCAAGGGCGCGTTCCTATGCTGCCAAGAGGCGATCCGGCGTATGCGCTCCAACGGCGGCGGGCGGCTGATCAACATCGCATCGGGCCAAGCGCGGGACGGGTTCATCTATACGCCCCATTATGCGGCCTCGAAATTCGGGGTGATGGGCATGACCCAAAGCCTTGCCAAAGAGGTGGCGCTGGATGGGATCACCGTGAACGCCATCTGCCCCGGCATCATCCGCACCGACATGTGGGACTACAATGACCGCGTCTGGGGCGAGATGCTTGGCGATTATGAACCGGGCGAGTTGATGGAGTCCTGGGTCCAGAACATCCCCATGAAACGGGCGGGCGAGGGCAAGGATGTGGCGGGTCTGATCGCCTTTCTGGCCAGCGCCGACGCCGATTATATTACCGGCCAGACCATCAACGTGGATGGCGGCCTGATTATGTCGTGACCCCTACGGGTCAGTTTTGAAGGAGAGGCCGTAATGGCTGAGATTACTCTGAACGCCCCTGCCATGTTCGATCTGAGCGGACGGGTGGCTTTCGTCACCGGCGCGGGCAGCGGCATCGGCCAGCGGATCGCGATGGGCTTGGCCCAATGCGGGGCGGATGTGGCCCTACTGGACCGCCGCACCGATGACGGTTTGGCGCAAACGGCTGATTTCATTGCGAAAGCGGGGCGCAAGTCTGTGCAGATCGCGGCGGATGTGACCGATGGCGCGGCGTTGGCCGACGCGGTTGCACGGACCGAGGCCGACCTTGGCCCCCTGCGGCTGGCGGTGAACGCGGCGGGGATCGCCAATGCCAATCCCGTGGAGGATATGGAAGAGGACCAGTACCAGACCCTGATGGACATCAACATGAAGGGCGTTTGGCTGTCGTGCCGCGCCCAAGGCCGCGCGATGCTGGCGCACGGGCAGGGGGGTGCGATCGTCAATATCGCGTCCATGTCCGGTGTGATCGTCAACCGCGGTCTGGATCAGGCGCATTACAACGCCTCAAAGGCTGGGGTGATCCACCTGTCCAAATCCATGGCGATGGAGTGGGTCGGGCGCGGGATCCGCGTCAACTCGATCTCGCCGGGGTATACGGCGACGCCGATGAACACCCGCCCCGAGATGATTCACCAAACCCGCGAGTTCGAAAGCCAGACACCCATGCAGCGCATGGCCACGGTCGATGAGATGGTCGGCCCTGCGGTCTTTCTGCTGTCCGATGCGGCGTCCTATTGTACAGGCGTTGATCTGTTGGTGGATGGGGGCTTCTGCTGCTGGTAAGGTGAGCGAAAATAAGCACAGTTTCGTGTGTATCCCAAATGGGATATTGCGCTTTTTCCAAATTGCTGTCACATCGAATGTGCTTACGTTTCTAAGGTTCGAAATGCTTTGACTGAATGCTCAGTTCAAGTTGATCGACTCGGATCGACTGCACTGAGCTGCCACCAATGGTGGGGGTAGCATTTCTAAAAAGGAACACGGATATGGCCACTGGCACCGTAAAATGGTTCAACGCAACCAAAGGCTTCGGCTTCATTCAGCCCGACGAAGGCAACAAAGATGTCTTCCTGCACATCTCGGCAGTAGAGCGCGCTGGTCTGCGTAGCATCGAAGAAGGTCAGAAGATCAGCTTCGAAATCGAATCGCGCCGTGACGGCCGCGAATCGGCAACCGATATCGCGCTGGCATAAGCTGCGATCGGTTCAAGACGATGAGGCGCTGGTTTTCCGGCGCCTTTTTCTTTGGGGCCTTGGCCTGTCCCTGTGAAAGCCGGTGCTGCTGCACTGGCGGGCCGACATCATCAGCAGTTTCGGATTGGATGGCTGCGGTTTCGCGGGACGGTAGAGGCGTGTCTTTCAGTTCCTTCGCGGCGGCGCTTGCAGGGGAATGAAAGGTGATGGATTTTGCCGCTTCTATTTCCGGCTTTGTGAAACCACAAATGGTCTTTCAATCGGATTTTCGGTTATTGAGAGGCTAAAAGTTAATTCCCCTGCAATTCTCTGAAGGAGGATTGGCGGCGGTATTAAACTGGCTCGATTTCTTGCTTTGGCGGGGGCGTCGGGTGTCGCCAAGGCGGTTCTCGGTGCCGGGTCTTGCAAGTCGGTTGGGTCTCAGACCGATAGGGTCAGTAAAGCCATTCTGTCAGTCTGTGTGGCGGAACCAGAGAAGCAGATTTTACCTTTTTTCGTTGCCGAAGTGCTTGACGACAAGGGCTTGACGCAAGAACATGATCGTGTGACTTGTTGATCCGTTCGAGATGGGATCATTTTTTTGGAAATCTGTGATTTCGTTTTGAGTTTTCACCAGTGTACAATTTTTCTATAATTCCGCACACAACGCGCCCTCCGATACAGGAATTGGGCCAAAGACAGGTGAGAAATGTCTGACATCGCAAAAATGTATGAATCCGTGTCGCCGATCAACGCCAGCACTCATGGTGATGTTTCGATCAAACCGGCGACCAATCTGGAATTCTCGCGCGGGATTAATTCCATTCCGGTGGTTGCGGCGGAATTCCCTTCGGCGGCTCAGGATATGGCGATTGTCTTTACCGGCGATGCCGATGCGATGGTGCCCGTGGCGCTGACCGGCGTGAAGCCGAATGAGAACGTCTACCTGAACGAAGATGGCAAATGGACTGGCCGTTATGTGCCCGCCTTCCTGCGCCGTTATCCCTTTATCTTCGCGCGCAGCGATGTGGACACCATGACCCTGTGCCTTGATGAGGCCTATAGCGGGATCAATCGCGATGGGCGCGGCGAGCGTCTGTTTGATGCGGACGGCAACCGGACCCAGTATCTGGAAAATATGCTTGGCTTCGTGACCCAATACCAGCGTCAGCACATCGTGACCCAAGCCTTCTGCAAGCGTCTTGCGTCGCTGGGTCTGCTTGAGGCTGCCACCCTGAGCGCGACCGACGCCGATGGGGAAACCCGCCGTCTGGTTGGTTTTCAGGTGATCAACCGCCAGAAATTCAAGGCGATCCCCGATGCGGATCTGCTGGCGATGTTCCGTTCTGATGAGCTGGAGCTGTGCTACCTGCACATGCATTCGCTGCAAAATCTGGGCATCCAGCTAAGTAATGTGCAGGCCACCGCGCCCGCACCCAAGGCCGAGATGGAAGTGCCCGAGACCGTGCAGTAACGGGCAGTCCGAAGGCCAAAGAAAAACCCGCCGGTTGGCGGGTTTTTTTGTTTGTGGCGAGGGGCTTAGAAGACCCAGCCCAAGGTGAACTGCAATTCTTGCGTCCGGTCGTTGTCCCTCTTGTGGGCAGGCACCGCATAGGACACATCCAGCGGGCCAAGGGGCGATTGCCAGCGCAGGCCAACGCCGTGGGTGCGCTTTAGTTTGCCGGGTTGCAGATCGTTGGTGTCATTGGCCGCGTCGCCCGCATCGGTGAAGGCAAAGACCGCCAGATTGCGCTTGGGGCCGACGATCATCCCCAACTCAAGCGAGGAGGTCAGCGCGTATTGGCCGCCCACAACCGCATCCTCGCCCGAGAATTCCATGGGCGAGACGGGGCCAAGGCTGTTGGGTTTGTAGCCGCGCACGGTGCCGGGGCCACCCACGAAGGTGTTCTTGTTAAACGGAAATTCGCCCTTGTTGGTGAAACCCGCGCTGGCCGCAACGCGGCCCTTCGCGAACATCCGGTCCCCTAGCGCCATAAAGTGCTGCGCCGAGACCTGCACAACCGCATAGGGGCTGGCGCCCGCGTTGCCGATCTCAAGCGAGGTGCCGATGGTCGAGCCGGAAGTGGCGAAATTCTCATCCTCGGTCAGGGTCGAGAACTGGTTGCGGACCGCCACATAGCCCGTATGGACCTGATCGTCGTGCAGAACCTCGGCGTCAGCGACCAGCTGAGGCACGTCTTCGGACTTTTTGAAGTCCAGAAGGTTGTAGCCCACGGCGAAGGAAATGCCCGAATGCGGCCCCAGTTCGCGGGCAAAGGACACCTCGGCGTCGGCGGTGCCAAAGCTGTAATCGCGCAGCACGTCCTTGTTCGCCGAAACCTGACGGGTCGAGAACGAGAAGGTCCGCGACCAGGGGGATTCAAACAGGTCCGGATCGGTCGAACGGACGGTCAGGCCGCTGCTGTAGACACTGTGCGAGACGTCCAGAACCAGATTGTCGTCGGTGCCGAAAAGGTTCTGTTGTTCCAGCGTGAAATTGAAGGTGGTCTTGTAGAGGTTGTCGTAGAACAGCCCGATCTTGAACATCCCTTCAGAGGAAGTGTCGACCTCGAACGCGGCGGGTGCTGCGTGCAGTTGGGGCGCAAAAACAGACAAGCTGGACAATAGAATTAGCCCAGAGAAGAACTTGTGGGGTTTCATTCGATTTTCCCTGAATGAATTGGCTTTTCCAAAACAACAACGACGTTGTGCCATACTCGAAAGACAAATCGGTGAGGGTGCCTGTTTTTCTTCACGCGAATTTCATTTTGCTAACATGGCCGGTTTTTCATGGCAAGACTTTGCGCCAGCTTCTTGGTTTGGCGGATAACATGCGTCTTGCGCGTATCTTTTGGGTGAGTAATTGGTCGGTACGGGGAATAGCAAGACCGGCTTTGCGTGCATCTTTAAATTGTTTTGAAATTCCGTAGTGCAACTCAATACTGTAGGTAACGCGTTTTTTCGCGGTTTAAGGCAATCATTCTGTTGATAATTTCGAACTTCCGTTGCAACCATACCCAAGAGTATAAGTGCTGTAGAGATAGATACCTGTTTTATCCATAAGGATATTTGTGGGAAGGCGGGGCCTATGCTATCCAGAAGCGTAACCATCAGTTCACAAACGCTAGCGGGCTTGGTCCGTGTTTTTGAAGCTGGCGCTTTTGATCTTTTGTTAGATGGTTTTAGTGGTTTTTGAGACGGAGCCTTCGGTATTTTTCTGAAGGTCCCAATCGGCTGCAAATTTTGCATTTCGAAAGGTCGGGGCGTTTTTTCTCTGACTCGTAGTGTGCATTTCAGATCGCCGCCCAATACGGCGATAAAGACAGGAATTGGTCGGATATGGCTGGCGAACGTGACGAAGATCAAATCGATGCGGGCAATGAGCGCGGATCGGATTTTGGCTTGGAAACCCTTGAACAGCGAATTGTGCTATCGGGCGATGTCACTTTAAACTCTTCGGACCCAACGCCAAGTGATCCGGTTCAGGTCGTGGATGCCGGCGAAACCACGACCCAGTCTCCTGCCACGCTTGATCCTACGGGAGAGCCTTCCAACCTGGTGTTGGTGGGCTCTAGTGGTTCTGAAACGGCCCTTTCGACGGATGGGGTTGATAGCCCGCTTACCGTGTCTTCCGGTCAGACGCTGACTGGCAAGGGGACTGTTACTGCTGCACTGACCAACGATGGTACGATCGCGCCTGGAAATTCGCCGGGCGTTTTGAGTGTTGCCTCGTACGATCAGGATGCCAGCGCGACCCTGTCGATTGAGATCTCGGGCGTTCAACCTGCCTCGGAAGGGCTGACCGATGCCTATGACCAGTTGCTGGTCTCTGGCACGGCGGCGCTGGATGGCACGCTTGAGCTGTCCTTCCTTGATGATTTCACCCCCACTGCGGGTCAGGTGTTCGACATCATCCGCTGGTCGCAGCGGACCGGTTCGTTCAGCAATTTCACCGGCCTTTATGCGGGCAACGGCGTTTATATGCGCCCCGTTTATTCGGCGGATCGTTTGCAACTGGTCGCGACCTCGATCCCTGTTCTGGACCAGTTGAATGTGGTCGGGGATGAGGCGCAGGGCGTTGTGGATGAATGGCTGACGGGTCTGGTCAATCAGGTCCCGCAAGAGCTGACCCTGTCGGCCTCTTTGGACCTGTCGGGCATGCGTGTGTCGGGTGATTGGTCCGTCACCGTGCTTGAGACTGTGGACGGCTGGCGCACCCGCCTGAGCGTTGCCGATGGCACCGCAAGCTGGGGCATGGCGGGCCTGACCGGCGGCTTGACCGATGTAGCGGGCACATATGAATTCGGCGCGGGCGCGCCTTCGTTGACCATGACCGCCAGCGGTGCGCTGTCGGCCTTTGGCGGCGCGTCCCTGTCGGGCGATTTCGCCATTGCCTATGACGCGGCGACGGACGGTTTGCAGGTTACGGCCAGCGGCGTTTCGGCCCGTTTGGGCAATCCGGCGCACGGGGCCTCGGCCCTTGTGTCGGGCGCGGCGCTGAATGTGCGGATGCAGGGTGGCGCGTTTGAGATTGCCGCCACCGGTACTGGCGCGATTGATGGTCTGCCGGGCTTTGGCTTTACGGGCCAGTTGGGCTTTGAAGCCTCGACCGCCAGCGGCAAGGCGCGGTTTGTGGCCCGTGATGCGCAGGTGGTTATGCCTGATCTGGGCACGCTTTCGGGTGATTTTGTCTTTGCGACTTCGTCCCAGACGACCGAGACCCATCGCACCCACCGCTTTGTCATCGGTGCCGATGAGGTGAGCGGTTCGCTGACCCTTGGGGCCCTAAGCAGCACGCTTAGCGCCGGTCGCTTGGGCGTTGTGGTGGAAAGCACCTCGGACCTCAGCGGTATTGGCGAGGTTCAGACCACCAAGGCGGTTTACGGCCAGCTTGATCTGGGTATCGCGATTGACGATGCGTTCGCCCTGACGGGCCGCAATATTCAGGTGGCCTATAGCACCGCCAGCGATACCACTGCCGAGCGGATCGAACTGCTGTCGGGCGAGGCTCTGTGGCTGGATGTGGCGGCGGGTGCTGCCACGGCAGAAGGCCAGTTTGAGGCCACGATTGATGGCGTTCTGGCATTCTCGGGCCATTTGCAACTGGATATCAGCACCACGACGCGCCTTTTGTCCGATGCCTCGACCGTGCGGGTGGTGGAGTACAGCCTGACCGGCCGTGATGTCAGCGCAGGCTTTGGCGGATCGAACGGGCTGGAGATTGACCGCTCGGATTTCGTGCTGGTCTATTCGAAAGAGAAGACAGGATCGCGGTCGTGGGTGGCCTCGCGCGGGGGGATCTATGAGGCCTCGGTCGCGGGCTACATGCTGCCCGATCTGGAAGTGGCCCAGTGGTCGATCAACCGTGCCATCGGCGCGCTGCCCGATGTGCCGACGATTGATTGGTCGGTGCCTGCCAGCTTTGATCTGGGTGACAGTATCTCGTTCGTGCTGGATCAGGTGGGTGATGTCTTCACCGTGCCGGTTTCGGGCGCGATCAACATAGATGGTAATGTGCTGTCCGGCGATCTGAGCCTGACCTATGACCGCACCGACGATAGCTGGACCATCGACTTTGACGATCTGACGCTGGTTGCGGCGGCGGCGGGTGTGGCCTTTACCCTGTCGCAGGGCACGGGTCAGCTGCGGATTGACAGCAACCGCAAAGCCTCTGGCACGATCACCGGCGCGATGTCGGTGACGGGCGTTGATGGCATGACCATTGACGCGACCGGCTCGGTCACGTTTGCGTCTGACAGCCCCGATCTGGCGATCACCGCCAATGGTGCGGTGGCGATTGACGGCTTTGCCCGCATTCAGGGTGATTTCAGCATCCAGCGTCAGGAAACTGCGCAAGGCGAGCGGTTTGTCATCGCGGCCAATGACGCGGCGATTGCCGTGGGTACTGCGGGCAATGGCGTTTCGGTCAGCGATGTTGATCTGGCGATGGTGCTTCAGCGCGATGCGCTGGGGGCGGCTGGCGTTGCGATGGTGGCCAATGGCGCGGTGGCGCTGGATGGTCTGGGGGGCGATCTGTCCCTGTCGGCGGCCAATGGCAGCGTGCTGCTGAACACCCTTGGCACCCCGATCCAAGAGACGATCACCGTGGGTGGTCAGGTTCTGACGCTGGCCTTCGAGGATGAGCTTGAGGTCAAATCCGTTGCCGTGACCGGCCTGTCGGTCAGCGTGGCGGGCGGCCCGACCCTGACCGGTGACGCGCGGATCACCTCGCGCAATGTGGCGGTGGGCGGTAGCACCCGTCGCCAGTTGGAAATCGGCTTTGATAACCTTGCTGTCAGCGGCATCAGCATGGGCGGCGCCTCGGCCACCTTGAGCGATGCCAGCGGTGCGGTTCTGGTCTTTAAGGATTCCGCAGGGGCCACGAAATATGCCGTGCAGGCTGAAGGCTCGGTCGCGCTGACGGGTCTGGCGGGCGTTTCCGTTTCCGCCACCGATATGGCCCTGTCGCTGAACCGCACGGGCCGCGCGATTGACACCCAGATCGCCACTGCCACGGGCTATATCACGCTGGATCAGGCCCAGGGCGAAACCCGCCTGACCGGTCAGGCCAGTGCCGCTGTTGATGGCGTCATGGCTGTCTCGGGCCAGATTTTCCTTGAGCATCGCGCAGGCGTTTCGCTGCCCGTCAAAACCGGCTCGGGCGATACCGCGACGTATGAGACCATCACCGCAGACATGTTGGTCATTGGCGGTCTGGACCTGAGCGCGGATCTGTCGGCAGGGGATGCCTCGGTCGTG
Source organism: Donghicola tyrosinivorans (assembly GCF_003003355.1). GTDB lineage: Bacteria > Pseudomonadota > Alphaproteobacteria > Rhodobacterales > Rhodobacteraceae > Donghicola > Donghicola tyrosinivorans. The sequence continues at coordinate 161,385 of NZ_PVTQ01000008.1, read as the reverse complement.
CTGGGGGATGTGGATATGGCGCTGGTCCTGACGACCGAGGTCGTCACCGGTACCGCCACCGCCCGCCGCTGGATCACCACCAGCGCCAGCCTTTCCGAAGCCCGCGTGGATGCCTATGCCGATGTGGCCGTGACCACCGGCATGTTGGAAATCAACCGCGGTCTGGCCGCCGACGGCAGCCTTCTGGCCGTGGGCACTCCGGTTCTGGATTTCTCGGGCGATCACAGCATCTTGCTGCCCTTGGGCGACAGCCAGTCGATGGCATTGATCAACGACACCGAGCGCTTCACCGCCGCTGTTGTGGGCGCGGTGCAGATCGGCGGCGTGAACCTGATCGGCAAGATCCACGTCAGCGAATACACCGACACCAGCGGCAACCCCGCGTGGGAAGTGCGTCTTGGCGAAGGGGAACTGACCGTTTCCACCAATGATGCCGCGGTCACCATCAACTCGGTCGAGGGGGCGTTCTACGTCACCACCGATGGGGTCAGCGGGACTGTGTCGGGCGTCGGCTCGATCATCGGGGTGGACGGTCTGACGGCCTCGGGGTCCCTGACGGCCAGCTTTAGCGATAATGAGCTGTCGCTGGCGGGCAACCTTGATCTGGCGGTCGAAGGGATCGGCAGCCTGAACGGTGATTTCTCGTTCGTGAAAGAACAGGCGGAATACGCGCAGCCTATCGAGCAGCTGTCCACCGCCATCGCCGCCAATGGCGGCGCCTCGGATGCGGTGCAAGAAGGTGGGGAAACCACCAACGCCAAAATCCGACTGGATATCACCGGCGCAGATGGTGCGCTGGCCCGTGAAGGCGTTTATGCGCTGGAATATGACGGGGTGAGCCAGACTGTCTCTACGCTGGACGCGAACGGTCGCCCTGTGTCGGACGCGGTGCTGGTCACCCGTTTGCAGAATACCCTTGCCCGGATTCCGGCCATCGGTTTGGGCAATGTGCTGGTTACTGGCACCCGTGCGGACGGCTTTACCTTTGAATTCATTGGCGCTTTGGCGGGCAAGCCGATTTCTCTGGCCGATGCCCGTGGCGGCGCAGGTCTGTGGCTGGAACAGCCCGCCGATCTGCAGGACGCGCCCGATTGGGGCGTCACCGAAGAGGTCAGCCCCGCCACCACCGGCGTGAATGAAACCCAGACCCTGCGCGTTCAGCGCAGCGGCAGTGGCACCAGCTCTGACACCTTTACCCTGACCGTTGACGGCCAGACTACGGGTGCGATCCAGTATCTGCCCAACGGCACGCAGGTGAACGAACAGCAGACCATCAGCATCACCGCTGTGCCGACCACCTCGGGGCAGTTCTGGTTTGATGTGAATGGCCAGACCACGTCCAAGATCCGCTTTGCGGGCAACCCCAGCTTCCAGACCTCGAAGATGCAAGAGGCGTTCGAGGCCATTCTGGGGCAGGGCAACGTCACCGTCCGCTATAACACCAAATTCACCGCCAACAACGAGATCGAATATATCGTCACCTTCGCCAATGACTTTGGCGGGCAGGATATCCCGACGATTGTGGCGCATGCCTCGACCTCGGCCATCGACATCGACGTGGCCGAGACCCGCAAAGCCAGCGCGGGATACTCGGCGGACAAGCAGGCGCAGCTGATCGAGGATGCCTTGATCGCAAAGTTCGGCGCGGGCTCTGCCTCTGTGGCGTTTGTGGCAGGCACCAGCCTGTCGGATGCGACCTTCAAGATCGACTTTGCCCGCAGCTTGGGCAGCAAGGATCTGGCGCTGATGACGGCGACCGGTTTCACCGGTGCGACCTTTACGGCGGCGCAGACCAAGGCCGGATCGGCCGCGGAAGGTGCGGTGCAAGAGCTGCACCTTTACAACGCGCAGCGCCTTGGCACCTTTGAGATGCGTCTGGATTACGGCGGCAAGACCTATGTCTCGGCCCCCTTGGGCTTTGCGGCGACGGCGGTTCAGGTCAAGGCAGCCCTTCTGGCGGCGCAAGCCAGCGATGGCGCGCGTCTGGCGGCAACCGGCGCGGATGTGGCTGTCACGCTGAATGAAACCGGCGGCACCGGCTCGTGGGAGCTGGCATTCGGCGGCACCCTGACCGGCCAGACGCTGCCCTTGGTGCAGGGCAAAATCCTGACCTCTCTGCCTGCGCCCGATGCGGCGCTGACCAGTGTTGTCACGGGCCGCACCACCAGCGAGACCCAGACCCTTGATCTGTCCGGCCAGACCCGCGTGCGTCTGTCGGTCAGCGGCTCGGCCTCTTATACCGGCGTGCTTGAGGTTGCGGGTCTTACCGCTGCTGATCTGGCCACCGCCCTTGGCGGGCTGACCGCGATTGGCGCGGCCAGCAATGTTGTTGTGACCGAAACCGGTACTGCTGGCATCTTCTCTGTCGCTTATGTGGGCGGTCTGGCACAGCAGGACGTGGCCCGTCTTGAAGTCTCGCCCGTTCAGCGCGTGACGCTGACGCAGGCGGATGGGTCGATGCCGACCTCGATCATGGCGCGGGTCGCCTCTAGCGACGTGTGGTCCACCGAAGTGGACGTGCGCGACATGGACGCCGAGACCATCGCCGCTGTGCTGAAGGCGCAGCTGGACCAGATGGACAACTATGCGCGGGCCGATATCGCGGTCAGCGTGGCGGATGCGGATACCCTGACGCTGGACGTGGCCTTTATCGGTGGCCTTGCCGGCGCGGATGTCGAGGCGCTTGAGGTCATCGCGACCACCACCACCCAGACCACGGCGCCGCGCTTCCTGATCGGGGCCAGCAATGTGACCGGCGCTGTGGGCGATAGCGCCACGGCCAGCCTGTCGCTGAGCGATGGCTCGCTGGCGCTGCTGATTGATACCAAAGACGATGGCACCACCGGTTTTGCCTTGCAGGCAGGCGCGACGGTGTCCCTGTCGGGCTTTGGCGATGCGGTTTCGATCAATGCCTCGGGCACCGTGCGCGTCAACGCCATGGGCCGTGAGGTCAGCCAGACCATTCCCACCGGCGTCAGCACCAGCCAAGAGATCAGCTTTGCCGATGGGGTTTCCCGTCAGGAAGTCATCATCGACAGCGGCTCGGTCACTGTGGATGGGGTCGGCACCCTCAGCGGCGCGCTGACCTTGGTGCGCACGCAGGAAATCGTGCAGGGCGTCACCATCACCGAGATGACCATTGGCGTCGATCAACTGGCCGGCTCGCTGACCCTTGGCCCCGCAACAGCGGCGCTGAGCGATGGTCGCGGCGCGGTGCTGCTGCGTCAGGAAGTGGATGCCAACGGCGGCGTGACCAACAAGGTCGCGGTACAGGCCGATGGCGATGTGTCCCTGTCGGGCGTGGCGGGCATCAGCCTGCAAGCGAACAACCTGTCGGTCTCTTACAACCGTTGGGGTCAGGCCCTGTCGCGGACCGTTGCGACCCCCGGCCTTGATTACGCGGTCGATATGGCCGCGAATGAGACCCGCATGAGCGGTCAGGCCGTTGCCACGCTGGATGGCGTGCTGCAACTGTCCGGTGATCTGTTCATCGAGAACGTCCAGAACCAGTCGGTCACCCTGACCGATGACAGCCAGATCAACGTGAACCAGTTGATCGTCGGCGGCACCAACATCGCCGCCAAACTGCTGGCGGGCGGCTCGGTCACCGATCCTATCGTCGAGATCAGCGAAATCGACGTGGCGATGGTCTACTCGACCGAAGTGGGCGCAAGCCGCTCTTGGGTCACGACCGAGGCCGACTTGGGCGCGCTAAGCGTTGCGGGCTATGATCTGGCCGATCTGAACACCGCAGCGTTGCAGTTGAACACCGCGATTGATCAGGCCAGCGGCGCGATTGATGCGGCGCAGACCACGGTCATCGACTGGTCGGCAAACGCCAAAGAGCTGGAGCTGTCGGACGTCAAATCCCTGACCCTTGATCTGGTTGGTCCGGTGGTGCAACTGCCGATCAACGGCCAGCTTAACCTTGGCGGCGCGGTTCTTGGCGGATCGTTCAAGATCACGCTGGACCAGACCGGCCCGAACGATGTCTGGACGATTGAGGCGGAAAACGCCGATCTGGGCTACAACGCGGGCGGGGCCTTTATTGGTTTGACCGGCGTCACCGGATCGCTGGTGTTCGAACAGGGTCAAAGCCCCAGCGGCACCCTGACCGGCACCGCGAATGTGGACGGGCTTGGTGGCATCTCTCTCAGCGGTCTGCTGAGCGCATCGTTTGATGGCAACGGCAACATGGCCTTCTCGGCCACGGGTATGGACATTGCCGTCGACGGCTTTGGCACCATCACCGGCGATGTGGCGCTGCAAAAATCGGCAGAGGGCGACATTCTGCTGTCGGCCAGCAATGTGGCCGCCGATGTGGGCGCGGCGGGTGCAGGCTTTGCCATGAGTGGCGGCCAGCTTGGACTTTACATCGCGGCCCGCAGCGAAGACCGCGCGGGTTATGCGCTGGTGGCCAAGGGCGACGTGGCCCTTAGCGGCTTTGCAGGCATCTCGGCCAGCGCGACGGACGCGGAAATCCGCGTCAACACTCTGAAACAGACCGTCGATAAGACCATAGGCGGCGTGAACATCGCCTTTGACTCCTCTGCCGACGTGCAAGAGCTGTCCATCGGCACCGCGACCGTCACCGTTGACGGTCTTGGCAGCGTTTCGGGTGCCATCGCCATCACCAATGAGACCACCGTGAATGACGCAGGTCAGACTGTCGTCTCGACCAAGATCGGCATGGCAAATGCGGGCGGTGCGCTGGATCTTGGCGCATTGGGCGCGACCCTGTCGAACGGGCGCGGCGCGATTGTGCTGAACAAGGTCGGCAGCGCGGCGGGCACCTATGCGGTGCAGCTTGAGGGCGACGTGGCCCTGACCGGCGCCGAGGGCGTCAGCCTGTCGGCCACCAACATGAAGGTCAGCTACAACCGTCTGGGTCAGGCCGTCGAAGGTCTGGCGGTTGAGACCGGCGCAGGCGAATATACCATCAACCTGCTGGACAACGAGACCCGCATCTCGGGTCAGGCGACCGCGCAGATTGCAGGTCTGACCCTGTCGGGCGATCTGTTCGTTGAGGTCCGCGAAGACGTCACCAGCCAGTTGATCGACGGCACAGGTGCGACCAGTGCGGTGACGCTGGACCAGACTATTATTGGCGGCAGCAACCTGTCTGTCAGCTATGCCCAAGGCGGCACCACCTACGCGGCCCTTGGCGGCGGCGATCTGGCGCTGGTGCTGTCGCAAGACACCACTGATGCGAATGAACGCTGGCTGTCGGCCACCGGTTCGATCGGCAGCATTACCGTTCTGGATCAAGAGGTTGCCAGCATCGACAGCGCCAAGCTGGTGCTGAACCAGAAGCTGACCACCGCAGGCGCGCTGATCGAGGACGCGACCGCCACCGTCATCAACTGGGGCAACGATGTTCAAACGCTGGCTCTGTCCGCTCAGGACGCGGCCAAGACCGCCGTTATGGACATGGCGGACCGTCGTTGGGAAATCCCCGTCAGCGGCGACATTGATTTCGGCGCGGCCCGTTTGGGCGGCGATTTCGTCATCGTTCTGGACAAGAACGACGCGGGCGAACGTATCTGGGACATCACCGCGCAGGACGTGACCGTTGCAGTCACCGCAGGCGGCGCGAAGGTCGCGATCGAGAACGGCGCAGGCACCCTGCATCTTGAAACCGGTGCGAACTCGGGTTCGATCTCGGGCGATGTGGTGATTGCAGGTCTTGGCGGTCTGTCGGCCAGCGGTAGCCTCTCGGCCACTTTCGCGGGCGATGATCTGGCCCTGTCGGGCACCGGCATCAACGTGGCGATTGACGGCTTTGGCGCGATCACTGGCGACTTTGCCGTTGAGAAATCCGCAGACAGCCTGCTGGTCGGTCTGAACAACGCGGGCGCGGACTTTGGCGGGATTACTGTGTCCGGCGGTCAGCTTGGCCTTTACATCGGTCAGAACGCGGCCGGAGCCGATGGCTATGCGCTGGTTGGCGCGGCCTCGGCCAGCCTGTCGGGTCTGGACGGTCTTTCGATGTCGGCGACCGCCGATATCCGCATCAACACCCTGCGCGAGGCGGTCAACAAGACCATCACCGTGGGCGGCACCGATATCGCCGTGGCCTTCGACAGCGCCGCCGATGTGCGCGAGCTGGTGATCACCGATGGCACGCTGGTCATCGACGGTTTGGGCTCGATCTCCGGTGCGCTGGCGATCTCGTCCGAGACCACGACGGTCGGCAATGTGGACACCACCCGCCTGCAAATCGGCCTGTCGGGCCTGGCAGGCTCGCTGACCCCTGGCGGTGTCGGCGCGGCGCTGACCGCTGGCAATGGCGCGCTTTATGTGGAACGTGTGACCACGGGCGGCACTGTGACCGCGAACGGCTATGCGCTGGATGTGGGCGGCAGCGTTGCGCTTAGCGGCGTGTCGGGCGTCACGCTGGAAGCGAACGATCTGAACCTGCGCTACAACCGTCTTGGCCGCGCGGTCGAGAATATGGCTATCGCCACGGGCGGCGAAGACTATGTCCTGAACCTTCTGGACAATGAGACCCGCCTCAGCGGCGCGATCAACGCCGATATCGCGGGCATCATCGGCATGAGCGGCCAGATGTTCATCGAAAGCCGCACGGGCGCGAATGCGCGGACCGTGACCCTAAGCGATGGCAGCACCGTTCAGGTGGAACAGCTGATCCTTGGTGGCGCGGGCCTGTCGGCCAACGTCGGCCCTGCGGGTATCGGCGCGGAACTGACCGATATGGACGGGGTTCTGATCCTGTCCACAGAATTGGGCGGCGCGGGCCGCCGCTGGATCTCTAGCACCTCGTCGATCAAAGAGGCGGCGATCAGCGGCTATGATCTGGCCGATTTCGATGATGCACGCTTCACCGTGAACTCGGAAATCGTTAATGGCGAGTTGCTGCTGGAAGGCACTACCCCTGTCATCAACTGGGACACCACATCTGAGGCTGTCACCCTGCTGCCCGGCCAGAGCCTTGCCCTTGCGGGCAACGAGCGTGAACTGTCGGTCGAACTGGACGGCGCGCTGAATCTTGGACCGGCGTCCCTGAGCGGCGATTTCTCGGTCGAGTTGGAGGTTTCGGACGCAGGCGATAAAGCATGGCATGTGATCGCCCGCGATGTGAGCATCGCGCTTGAGGTCAACGGCGTGCGGGCCGCGCTGGACGATGGCTCGGGCGATCTGTGGATCGGTAAGAACGACGTCACCGGCACCTATGGCGCGACCGAACGGTCGGGTACCATTACCGGCACCGCATCGTTGACCGGTGTGGATGATCTGACGCTGGAAGGCACCTTTGCCACCAAGTTCGACAGCTCGGGCAACCTGACGCTGGCGGGCGCGGTTGATATCGACGTGTTGGGCATGGCGACCCTCAGCGGTGAGTTCGCTGTTGAGAAACCGGCGCTGGCCACTGCCACCGCAACGCTGGAAGATGCCACATTGGTTAATGGGGCCACGGGCACCGTGACCGAGACCCAGCAGGGCGGCGTCAAGCAGTCCAGCGCCTTTGATCTGACCGTGGCCGAGATGCGCGATGGCGCGCTGTCGGTCCGCGAGGGCAAGTATACCTTCGCCTATGGCGGTAGCTCGGCGGCAGTGACGCTGGCGGCCAGCGATAGCGATCTGGTCTGGCAGCAAAAGCTGACCTCGGCGCTGCAGGCGCTGCTGGGGTATGGCAATGTGGCCGTGACGGGCACCATGGCCGATGGCTTTACCCTGACCATGAGTGGCGATCTGGCCGGACAGGCCGTGACCGGCCTGACCCTGACTCAGCCCGTCGATCCGGCGCTGGCCTATCAGAACCAGCAGGTGGCAGACCGTATCGCAGGCGCGACCGCAACCAGCGGCACCCTGCACGCGATCGAGCAAGTTGACGCATCCGTCTCCGGCACCGCCGATCTGCAAATCGTCTTTGCCCCCGCCGAGAATTCCAAGTTCAAGCTGTCGGCCACCGACAGCACCGGCGCGTTCCGCGAGGGTGTCTATGCCTTCAGCTACAACGGCAAATCGGTGTCGATGGACACCCGCGCCCTCAGCGGCGAGGCGCTGGATGATTTCAGCCTGCGCACCCGTCTGACCAGCAACATGATGATCCTATTCGGATCGAATAACGTCAGCGTCACTGGCACCCGCGCGGACGGCTTTATGATTGAGCTGAAAGGCACGCTGGCTGGCCAGAAGATCGCGCTGGACACCACCGGCAGCGGCAAAGGCTTTGCCATGACCCCGCCGGTCGATCCGTCGCTGGCCTATGATGCCTCGGACGCCTCAACGGTTCTCAGCCAAGGGGCGCAGGGGACTGCGGCCTCTGCCTATACGCTGGTGATTGACCGCGACTCTGGTGTGACGCGCAATTCGGACAGCTTCCGTCTGCAATTCGCGAACAGCCCGCGTTATGTGGATGTGAAATACGTCGATATCCAGACCTCGCAGCCGCGCCAGATCTATGACGCGCTGGCCAAGATGTTCGGCCTCGGGTCGGGCACCAGCACGGTTTACGGCAGCGGCACGACCCTGTCGAAGACCGCCTCGGCGGATCTGGTGGTGCGCGCGATCACCTCGCCCACGGCGACCCAGCAATACACCATCGAGTTCAAGAACAGCCTTGCGCAGCGCGTGGTTGATATGGGCGCGATGACTGCCACCAACGTCGGCACCACCAGCGGTATGGCGTATACCATCAGCCCGAAAGCGGGCTCGGTCGCGCCGGCGACGGGCGCAGTGCATGTGCTGGAAGGCTACGCGGCAGATGTGAAGGGCAGCTTTACCCTAAGCTTTGCCTATGGCGGCAGCACCTACACCACGGGCGCGATTGATGCGCAGGCCAGCGCCTCGGTCATGGCGGCAGCGGTTGCGGCGGCTGGCAATGGCAGCGGCGCGTTCTCGGCCACTGGTGCGACGGTGGATGTGTCGGTCACGGCGCAGGACCAGTGGAAGCTGACCTTTGGCGGTGCGGCGCTTGGGTCGGAAATCCCCGCCATCAACCGCGCCTTCACCCCTGCGGCGCTGCCGCAGGCGACGCTGACGTCGCAATCCAGCGGCATCGGGGCCTTTGCGGGCACCTACTTTACCAACGACATTGACCTTGCGGTCTTTGCAGGCACCGACGCGGCAGCAGTCAAGGACGCGATCCTTGGCGCGACCCGTCTGGACGGCACCTCATTGGAGGATGCGGATGTTGACGTCACGGTCGCGCTGGATGCGGCGACCGGCACATGGTCGGTCCGCTTTGGCGGCAGTGCGGTGAACCAGAGCATGGATGTGCTGCGCGTGATGGCCTCGGCCGAAACCGCAGCGGATGCGGCGATGGCGCAGACCCGAACCGGCGCAACCTCGTCCGAGGTTCAGACGCTGGCGCTTGGCGCAACCGGCGCGGTGCAACTGGGCTATCGGGGCCAATACACTGACATTGTTCTGGCGGAAAATCTGGATGCAGCGGCGCTGCAATCGGCCCTTGAGGGGCTGTCCAGCATTGGCGCGGGCAATGTCAGCGTCGCGCTGAACGATGATGGCAGCTTTGCCGTGTCCTTCATCGGTGATCTGGCGGGCGTGAATGCCAGCGGTCTGGCCGCTGTGGCTGTGGCCTCGGTCGATCTGGCGCACAGCGATGGGGCGATTGCCGATCTGATCAAGGTGAAAGCCGCAGGCGCGGCCGATTGGCAGCGCACTGCCGAGGCCGACCAGACCTTGGAAGGCGATGCGAAAACCACCGATCTTCTGGCCAGCCTGACACGGGCGATTGGCCTGCTGCCGTCTGTTGGTCTTGGCAATGTGGAACTGGTCGCGGTCGAGGGGTCGGACACCAGCTATTACCTGAAAACCACCGGCGCGCTGGCCGGTAAGGCGCTGCCCGCGATTGATATCGCGCTGGCCCGCGCTGTGGCCGAGCCCGAGAACTACCTCAAGATCGGTGCGGCCAATGTGGACGCCTCGCTTGGGAATGCGGACAACGGGATCTCGATTGAAGACGGCGCATTGGCGCTGGTTATCGGTCTGGAAACCCCTGCCACCGCTGGCGTTATCGCCAACCAGCCCGGCTATGCGCTGAATGTGTCGGGCACCGCCCGTATCAACGGCTTTGGCGATGCGATCACCATGTCCGCCGATGCGGCGCTGGCGATCAACACGCTGGGTCGCGCTGTGGATCAGACCGTCAAGACCGGCCTGACCACCCCTGACGCGCAGCTGACCTTCGAAGACGGTCTGGAACGGCGCGAGCTGACGATCAACGAAGGCACCATCACCGTGGACGGTCTGGGATCGGTCACCGGCGCGTTGAAGGTTGTCTCGACCCGCGAAACCGTCGCGGGTGTCACGACCGCCACCACCGAGATCGGCGTTGATAGCGCTGCGGGCGCATTGACCCCCGGCGGCGTGGGCGTTTCGCTGGCAAACGGCAAAGGCGCGCTGGTTCTGCAAACCATCGAGGCCGCAGATGGCAGCGTGACCACCAAATACGGCTTTGTCGCCGAGGGTGACGTGGCGCTGGAAGGCGTGCCGGGTGTCACGCTGACCGCTGATGATCTGATCGTAGCCTACAACCGTTGGGGTGATGATCTGGCGGTGGATGTGGAAACCGCAAGCGGCACCTACAGCGTCAATCTGGTGGACAATGAGACCCGCCTGCGCGGCTACATGACCATCGGCGTGGCTGATGCAATTGTCGCCCAAGGCAACCTCTTCATGGAGGCCCGTGAGGACCAGAGCATTCTGCTGGCCGATGGCAGCACCGTCACCGCAGACCAGCTGTTCATTGGCGGTGCGGATGTGGCGATCTCTGTTGGCAATGACAGCATCGGCGCGGAACTGTCGGAAACCGATATCGCGCTGGCCATCACGACCGAGCAGGTCACAACCGGCACCGCACGTCGCTGGCTTACCGTTCAGGGCAGCGTGGGCGATGCCAGCCTGAACGCCGGCGTCACTGCGCAGATTGATCAGGCCAACATCTACCTGAACCGCGAAATCGTGGACGGTCAGATCCTTAGCGCCGAGGGCGTGGCGATTGACTGGAACGGTGCGAATGATGACGAAAGCACCGATCTGGTGGTTTCGGACAGCACCACGCTGACCCTTGCCGAAGGGGCCGAGCGGTTCGAACTGGCCGTAGATGGCGCGCTGACCTTTGGTCCGGCGCGGATCGGTGGCAAGTTCGGCCTGCTGCTGGGAACCGACGACAACGGCGATCAGACGTGGACCATCACAGCCCAAGATGCCTTTGTCGAACTGGCGGCCAATGGCGCGAAGGCGCAGTTGGTCAACGGTACGGGCACGCTGTTCATTGCCGCTGACGGAGGCCGCTCGGGCCAGATCACCGGTGATGCCAGCCTGACCGGCGTGGACGGTCTGACCCTTGAGGGCAGCTTTGCCGCGAAATTCGATGCCGCTGGCAACATGCAGCTTGCCGGTGCGGTCGATCTGGCGATTGACGGCTTTGCCTCGGTGAACGGTGAATTTGCTGTGACCCGCGTGATCGCCGAGCAGCCAGAAGCGCAGATTGTCAGCGCCAAAGCGATCGAGCAGGCCCGTGGCACAGTCACCCGCGTGGAACAGGGCGGCGTGCAGACGCCGACCACCTTCCATCTGGCGGCGGCCGCTGGCAGCGGCAGCACCCTGCGGTTCCGCGAAGGGGCCTATGTCTTTGCCCGCACGGGCAGCAGCGTGTCCATCAGCTCGCTTGGGACCGATGGCGCGGCGCTTTCGGACGCAGATTTCGCGGCCCGTCTGGTGACTGGCCTGTCGGCCATCTACGGCACCGGCAACATTGAAGTTACCGGCACCCGCGCCGACGGTTTCGACATCAAGCTGGTCGGCACCCTGAACGGCACCGATCTGAGCGGTCTGACCATGACCCCGCCCGCCGATCCGGCGGATAAAGAGGATTGGGGCTCGACCAGTGTTCTGCGGGCGGCAACCGCGCCCAAGAACGACAGCCGCTATCTGCTGCTGAAACCTGCCAACATCAACAGCATCTCTGGCGCGAAATTCACGCTGGATCTGGGTGATCTGGGGACCACCGATGGCATCCGCTATATCGCGGACAAGAACCGACAGCAGTCCGCCATCCGCGAGGCGCTGGAAACCCTTGTGGGCCGTGGCAACGTCAGCGTCAGCTTTGACAATTCCACCGGCGGTGTGACCTCGCAGGGGTATTTCATCCGCTTCCTTGGGGATGATCTGCCGTCCGGCTTTACCGCGAACGCCTATACGACTGCCTCGAACGGCTCGGTCATGGCGGGTGTGGTGCGCGTTGCGGCCACGGCCTCGACCCTCACCGAAGGGACCACGGCCACCGGCACCGTGCAGGTGCTGGACCTTTATGACGAGAATATCCGCGGCGCCTATACCCTTAGCTTTGACGCTCTGGGGTCGACCTTTACCACCACCGATATCGCCTTTGACGCCAGCGTCAGCGATGTGCGCAATGCGATGCGGGCGGCAGAGAATGCCTCGGGCGGGACGTTCGCCGCTGCGGGCGGTGATGTGTCCGTGCAGATGGTGCTGTCGGAACTGGGTCACCAGATGTGGGAGGTCACCTTCGGCGGGGCCACCCTTGGCCGCCAGATCCCTGTGATGACCGGCGTTATCACCCAGATCGAGATGGCCCCCGATGCCGCGCTGGCGAAAACCGTCAGCGGCAGCACCACATCTGAGGTGCAGCGTCTGACCCTTGGCGCAGGACAGGATCTGTTCGCGGTCTCGTTCGGCTCGGTCACCACTGCGCCCTTGTCGGCCACCACCACTGCGGCGGAACTGCAAACCGCGCTGGAAAACCTTTCGACTGTTGGCAAAGGCAACGTGCGCGTCACGTCGGCAGGGACGGGGGCCTTTGATATCGCCTTCGTCAACGCCAAGGCGAAAAGCTATGTGCCGCTGCTGAAGCTTAGCGAAGTGCAGGTACTGGACCTGCGTCTGCCCGATGGTCTGGCCGACACGCTGACCCTGCGGGCGGCGGGCAACACCCAGTGGCAGGACGTCGAGATTGACCTGAGCACCGGCGACACCCGCGCCGCGCTGGCCAGCGCCCTGAGCACCCTCAAGAACGACGCGGGCAGCACCGTCTTTGGCGCAGGCAACATTGCCGTTTATGCCAGCGCGACCAAGGGCGTTTACACGCTGGTCGGCACTGGCACGAATGTGGGCGTCAACATCACCGATGTGGTTGCGGGCCTGACCCGCACCGTCGATGCGGCCCCCGACTACCTGCTGATCGGCGCCACTGGCGTCAACGGCATCGTGGGCGGACCGCAGGCAGGCGTTGCACTGACCAATCTGAACCTTGGTCTGGTCATCAGCCGCACGATGGACCCCGAAACCGGCACTTCGACCAGCAACGGCTATGCGCTGCGCGCTGATGGCGGCGTCGCGCTGTCGGGCATGGGCAATGCGATTTCCATGACGGCGACGGGCTCGATCGCGTCGAACACCTTGGGCCGTGCGATCACCATTGATGTGCCCGCAGGTCTGAATGGCGCGACCTATGCGCTGGAATTCGAAGACGGCACCAACCGCCGCGAATTGATCGTGGATGAGGCCACCCTGACCATCGACGGGCTTGGCAGCCTGAACGGCGGTCTGGCGATGACGGTCCTTTACCATGAGGTCGATGGCATCGAGACCACCGACATCCGCATCGGTCTGGAAGATGTGAACGGCTCGCTGGATGCGGGCGGCCTGTCGGCCAGCCTGACGAACGGCGAAGGCGCGATCCTGCTGCGCAACCAGCAGGGCATCGGCTCGCGTTATGCGGCGCAGGTCGAAGGCAATGTGGCGTTCGAAGTGGGCGGCGCGGTCGAGATTACCGCGGATCGTCTGCAAATCGCGTGGAACCGTTGGGGCGATGCCCTGACCGAGAGCGTGCGCACGCCGAGCGGTTACTACGATGTGGATCTGATCAACAACGAGACCCGTCTGCGTGGCTATCTGGGCGTTAACATCGCCGATACCATCACCGCCGAGGGTGAGCTGTTCATCGAGGTTCAAGAGGACCAGACCGTTGCCCTTAGCGATGGCGGGTCGGCCACTGTGGATCGGGTGCTGATCGGCGGGGCGGATGTCTCGGGCGGGATCGTCGCGGGCAGCGCGACCGTTGCGGCCTTTGACGATCTGGATGTTCTGGTGGCCCTGTCTACCGAGACCACGGGCGCCAAGCGCCGCTGGATCTCGGTCGCGGGGGATGTGGCAGGGGCCACGGTGGGCGGCTATGAACTGGCCCAGATTTCCAACGCCAGCCTGTCGCTGAACCAGGCGCTGTCTTCGTCAACCGGTGTGGCCGCCGCTGCGGATGCGGCGGTGATAGATTGGGCCGATGAGACCCTGACGCGCGCGCTGACCAGCGATCCGTCGGACGACCAGCTGCTTGATTTCGCTGACGCGGTCTTTGCGGTTTCGGCCGAGGCGGAACTGAACTTGGGACCGGCCCATCTGAACGGCCTCTTCACCGTCAGCCGCAACAAGGAAGAAGAGCGTTGGGAAATCACCGCAGAGGATGCCAGCATCGGCATGTCTGTGGGCGGAATCTCTCTGGCGCTGTCCGATGTGGATGGCACCCTGCTGCTTGGCGACGATGGCACCCGCAGCGGCACCATGACCGGCGAGGCCAGCCTGAGCGGTCTGAACATCATGTCGCTGGAAGGCGATCTGTCCGCCAGCTTTGACAGCAACGGCAACCTCAGCATCGGCGGCCACGCGCTGCTGGATGTGCTGGATATGGCCCAGATCGAGGGCGACTTCATCATCCAGCGCTCGGTGCAGAACAACCGCTCGATGATGGCGATTGGCGTTGCCAACTTCAGCGCGGGCTTTGAGGTTGGCAGTGTCGGCTCTGCCGGATTGCAGAACGGTCAGGCGCTGATCCTGCTGGGTGGCGGTGCGAACGGCACCGGCGGCTATGCGATCAAGGGTCAGGCAACTGCCGTGATCGACACCCCGATCATGGACACCACCGGTCAGGTCACCATCAACGGCAACACCCTTGGCCGCGCTGTGGACCGCACCCAGACCGTGGGCGGCACCGAACTGGCGATGCTGTTCGATGAGACCCGTCAGGAAGCCGCCATCGACTTTGGCGATCTGGATGTGATCATCTCGGACGGCGATCTGCTGTATTCGGCGGTGGATGCGGTCAGCGATGGTATCGCGACCCTGAAGGCCGATATCACGCCGGAATATGACGCCTCGGGCACCAATGTGAACGACAACCCGCTGGCGGTGGAACTGCCGGTGCTTGGCACGTCGCTGTCGCAGATGGTGGGCGCGGATCGCCTGCTGAAGATCGGCGACTATGTCCAGCGCTACATCGGCAACGACGATGATTTCGGCCATCTGGCCGCGCCTGTTTACGGGGTGACCGGCCAGCCCACCATGAAGGGCCTGCTGGCCTATCTGGAAGACAGCTGGCTGCCGGAACTGGGCCTCTCGGAAGGGGCGCTGAAGGTTGTGACCACCAGCGAAGGCGTCAAGATCGCCTTTGACGACACCTTCCGTATCCAAAGCGATGTGACCCTGCGCTTTGATGAGGCGCTAGAGGATTACTACCTGTCCATCGACGGCGAAGTTCATGCCGCCATCGACGTGGTGCTGGACGTGGCCTTTGACATCGACATCAACTGGTCGGCGGGCGATTTTGACTTTAACCTCAAGCGGTTGAACTTTGACGCCACCGCGCAGGTCGATGACATTGATATCACCGCATCGCTAGGGCCGCTTGCGGTCAGCATCGGCGATGTGGAGCGTGAGACCGGATCGCTCATGCTGGCGTTGTCGGGCAAGATCGAACAGACCACCAGTGGCCTGTCGGTCGTGAAAACCCGCGATGAGTTCACGCTGGACCTGCCGGTCTACGCGGAACTTGGCAGCCTTGATCTGGCCGCAGGCAAGACCCCGCGCCTGATTGCCTCGGGCAACCCGTTTGCGGGCAATGTCAGCTGGACCACCGAGAATTTCGACGCCATCGGCGATTTCACCAACCTGTCGGTTGTTGATCTGATCCTGATGTTCCCCGACTTCCTTGAAACCTTGCAGGACATTCAGGACAGCGAGATTTTCGCCAACGGCCTGCCGTTCCTGGATGCGGGTCTGGATCAGGTTCTGGACTTTGGTCAGGGCTTCAAGACCGACGTCTATGACAAGATCGATTTCTACCGCCCGCGCGTTGATCTGCTGACTGTAGGTCAGGTCAGCCTGTCCACCGTGAACGTGGACGGCACCCAGAAAATCGCGCTGGTGAACCCCCAAGGTGGCCTGACCGAAGACTTTGTCGACGGTCTGGAAGTCACCCTTTACAGCGTGTCCGGCGGCGTCGAGACCGAGGTCGGCACCTACGCCATCGACAGCCTCTTGGATGAACGCTCGGTCATTCTGACAAACGCGTCGGGTCTGCAAGGCACCTATCGCATGGTCATGCATGAGACCCGCGAGCAGATCCAGACCCTGCAAGAGTTCATGGAGGCGGTGAACCGCTCGGGCGTGCTGCCCGCAGGTCTGCGCATCACCTTTGACCCTGTGGAACGGTCCTTCGGAATCCCGCTGGCCTTCAGCTATGATCTGACGCCGTTCGACATTCCGCTGAACTTCGAATTGGGCAGCGATGCGGTCAACCTGACCACCGACGCGCGCGGCAGCATGGCTGTGCATGTGGCTGGCACCATCGGGTTCTTTGCCGATCTGGATGGTAAGACCTATCTGGGTGAAAAGGGTAAGATCACCGAAGACACCAACCTTTTCAGCGATGATACCTTCATCTTCGACACTTCGATGGTCGGCTACACGCTGGAGCTTGGTGGCGAGAAATACGAGATCGTCGGTTATCGCGGCAGCCACGTTGTTGCACTGGATCGCACCGTGGCCGAGACCATGGACAACGTGGGCTATGTGCTGCGCGAAGGCTCGTTCACGCTGGGGATGGAAGATGTCTCGCTGACGGCGTCGGCCTCGCTGGATGTGACCGACCTTGAGATCGGCGTGCAACTGGGCATCCTGAAGGCAACCGCTGGCGGCGCGGGCACAGGCTCGGGTCTGCATCTGGGCGCCGAAGTGTCGGTCACGCTGGATCGCAACCCTGACGAAGTGGTCGCGGGCGACACCCGCTTTGCGTTCAGTGAACTCAGCGCCTCGGCGCTGAACTTTAACCTCAGCGGTGAGGCCTCGGCCAAGCTGCGCGGTCTGACCATCGATCCGGGTCTGGGATCGGATATCCCGCTGGCGCCGAATATCGAGGTCTCGCTGACCGCGATGGACCTGTTCAACCCCGGTGACTTCAAGGTCATCAACCAGAACCCGATGTATGCGGCGGATGTGGAAGAGTTGATCCGTCTGGGTCAGGTCTCCGAGAACGATATCGTCGTCATCCTGCCCGACTTGGGCGCCATGTTCGATTTCAAGGACATGGATTTCGGCGACATTATCTCGGCCACCCGCACGGGTTTGGAGATGGTGCGCGACGCGATCGAGGATCAACCGTTCTACACCGTGGTGATGCCGGTCGTTGGCCGCTCGCTGGAAGATGTGTTCCCCTTCGTGGACCAGTTCCTTGGCAAGCTGGAAGAGGCTGAAAAGAACCCCGCCGGTGCCATCGGCGAGGTCGAAAGCATCATCGAAGACGCGCTGGGGATCACCGACGACAACACCCTTGCGGTCGAGGATCAGAAGTTCGCGCTGGCCATCAATGGCGACACGCTGGACATCCACCTGAACCTAGGCGCGGTGTTCTCTGAGAACTTTGGCTTTAGCCTTGATCTGCAACAGCTTGCGGCCATCGCAGGCCCTGACGCGCTGGCCGGTTTCGATTTCGTTGACGATATCGCTGACGTGATCAACCCCGGTGCTGCGGGCAAGATCAACCTGTCGGCCTTTGTGAACTTCCGCGTGCAGGCGGGTGTGCGTCTGACCGACGACGGCCCCGAGGTCTTCCTCTACGACTACAACCCGACCCGCGTTTCGCAGAAATCGGTCGCGGCCTTCGGTGCGGTGAACTTTGCCAACCGCTCGTCCACCTTGTCGGATGCGGAAAAGCAAAAGATCCTGACCGATATCAAATCCACCATCGCCGCGCAGGGCGAGGGGGTTGTTGCCTTCTCGGCCACGGTGAACAGCTATTGGTTGGAAGAGACTGAAAACAGCGGCACCAAGCGCAACATTGACGCGGTGCATGGGGCGGGCCAACTGTCTGGTCGCCGTATGGACGCCATCGTCAGCATCGCCGATTGGCTGAGCGAGCAGACCGGCGTCAAGGTCACCCTTTACGCGGGCGCACAGGAACAGCTGGCCGATGGCGAGACGCAGACCCTGTTCACCGATGTGACCGTGGATCAGGAATATGCGGTCAGCGCCGATAAGGCGCGCGGCACCTACGCAAGCCTTGGTCTGCGTGTGGCCGGTCAGGACCTGTATCTGGGTCTGGAAGCCGGTCCCGCGAAGATCGGCGTTGTGGGCGGTACGGCTGCGATTGACGGAGACGGCATCGCCGCCACCGAAGATTACGCGACCTTCACCGTGAAGCTGGACCAGAAGTCGGGCCGCGTGGCTGATGATGGCAAGTTCTACTTCGGCCCCGAACGTCTGAGCGACAACCTCAGCTACGTTCTGGATGGCGCAATGTCGCTGAACCTGCCCATGTCGCTACAGGTCTCGGGTCTGCCTGATATCTCGCTGTCGGCGTTCAATGTCAGAACCGGCGATGCGGGTCTGCAAGGTCTGCTGGACATGGCCGCGGGCCGTCCCATCGAAGGTCAGGCCCTGATCGTCGAGGTTCCGAACGTTCAGGACATCATGGACCAGTTCCTGGGCGAGTTCTCGCTGCTGGGAATGCTGACCGATCCCAGCCGTCTGCTGGACGGTGTGGACGGTGCCCTTGGCGTGGTGCAGGACACCCTGTCCGACGAGCTGGCCCGTGACATTCCCTTCATCGGGGACAAGCTGTCGAACGTGGGCACCTTTGTGCGCGATGTGCGTGTGGGCTTCCTTGAGGATCTGCGCGCGAAACTGTCGTCCGAGGGCGGCACCGTTGGCATCATGCGCAACTCGCTTTGGGATCTGTTCGGCAGCACCGGTCTGGATATCATCCTTGATCACGACGGCAACGGCACGGTCGATATCAACGATATCAGCATCTACTGGGTGAACCGTGACGGCGAGAGCCTTGGCGATTGGGTGATGGGCGATCTGCCCCCGTCCGCCGCCGATGGTATCGAGTTCGACATGAACATGGGGATGCATCTGGCGGGCGCCAATGTAGACATCCCGCTGGACCTGAACCTGCCCGGCTTTACGCTGGATATCGATGGCGGTTTCAGCCTTGATCTGGGTTGGGCTTGGGACTTTGGCTTTGGTATTTCGACCTCGTCGGGCTTCTATCTGAAGACCAACACCGACGACACAGCCGAAATCCGTGTCGAAGCCAGCGCCCTCTTGGAAGGCCAAGGGGGGAATCCGTTCACCGCGAACGGCTCGCTGTTGTTCTTCGGCGCGACCGTGGTGGATGCGCTGCCCAACGGCGAGAAATCCGGCGTTCGCGCGGTGCTTGGCATCGACGTGAACGGGGATGAGCGTGGCCGCCTGCCGGTGACCAAGCTGTTCTCGCAATCGCCGAGCCAGACGTTCGACATTGCCTTCGGTGTGGACACCGAAGTTGATCTGGAAATGACCCTGCGGGTGATCGGCGTTGATGCAATGCCGAAACTGGCGGCCAACCTGATCGTGGATTGGGACTGGAACTACGGCGAGGCCGTGGCCAAGCCTGTGGTCGATATCGTCGATTTGCGGATCGATGTGGGCTCGCTGGTCAATGACTTCCTGCTGCCCACCGCCGAACGGATCGCGGGCGTTCTGTCGCCGTTCGAACCCTTCGTGCGCACGATGATCACCGATATCAACGGTCTGGAGTTCATCAAGTTCGCCGGCATCGAGCCGAACCCGCTTGGCCTGCTGAACGGCTTCCTCAAGCTGAAGGGCAAGCCGGAAATCCCGCGCGCCTTCTTCGATGCGGTTCTGTTCATGACCGATCTGCCGGATACCATCCGCAGCTGGGGTGATGGCGGCTGGATCATGCTGGGTGACCTGAAGGGCTTTGGCTCGGGCAATGTGACTTCGGAAGAAAGCGCGCAGACCATTGATCCGGCGCTGCTGAAGAAGATGGCCGAGGTCGAGGCGAAATCGTCCGGCTCCAGCTCTGGCAGCTTCTCTTCGGGGACGATCAACCAGAAGCGTTCCGGCTTTAAGGCGCTGGAATACCTGAAGGATCTGGACAACTGGAAGGCCCTGATGACGGGTGGCGATGCCATCCTGTTCAGCTACGAGCTGCCCCTCTTGGGTCTGGGCCTAAGCGCGCAGGTCCCGATTGCCCGCGTGCCGATTGGCCCCGTTATGGTCAAGGTGGACGGTATCGTCGACTTCAAGGCGATTGCCGATCTGGCCTTCGGCTATGACACCTACGGCATCCGCAAAGCGATCGACAGCGGCAATCCGCTGGACGCGCTGGACGGCTTCTTCATCCACGACTGGACCTTGCCGACCTTTAGCAACGGCAAGATCGTCAAAGGCACCGGCGGCGACGAGAAAGACGAATTCTACATCAGCGCCACCGTTGGCCTGAAACTGGGTGCGAACCTTGGCCCGATCTCGGGTGGTGGGTATGCGGCGATCAACTTCTACGCCGGTCTGGACCTGCAGGACATTGCGACCTCGGAACTGACTAAAGACGCCTATGGTAATGTCACCAACGTCAACTGGATCAGCGATGGCCGTATCCGTGGCAGCGAAATCGCCACGATGTACGAATACGAAGGCGGCGGCTTCAAGAACCTGTTCAACATCACGATGGGCGCGGATTTTGTCGCGGGCATCTTCGTGGAACTGGACCTGTGGCTGACCACCATCACTCTGTTCGAAGCAGAGCTGTTCCGCATCAACCTGTTCAACCTTGAATACAACGCTCCGCGCGTTCAGCCCTATCTGGCGCAGAAACAGGGTGACACCCTGTATCTGAACGTGGGTAGCCGCGCCGAACTGCGTAAGTACTTCAACACCACCGACGGCGGCGAGAACGTTGTCCTCTCGGGCAGCGGCGGTACTGTGAACGTCGAATTCGACGGCTGGTATCAGACCTATTCTGGCGTGCGCAAAGTTGTGGCCAACTTTGGCGACGGCGATGACAGCGTTGATCTGACCCGTCTGCGTGATGTGACCTTCGATATCGACGGCGGCGCGGGCAAAGACCAGATCTGGGCCCGTTACGGCGGCGGTATCCTGAAGGGCGGCGCAGACGCCGACACCATCGAGATCGGCTATTTCGAGAAGGGCGAGACCGGCACGGATTCCGACGGCAAGCCCACCTATACCGCAGGCAACTTTGTCTCGGGGTCGGGAACGAACACCGGCTGGACGGTTGAGGGCGGCGACGGAGACGACCGCATCACCACCGCGCTGGGATCGGACACCATCAAAGGCGGCGCAGGCAACGACCGGATCACTTCGGGCGGCGGCGACGACGAGCTTTGGGGCGGCACCGGCAACGACCGCCTCAGCGGCGGCGGCGGCTATGACACCTATGTTTGGGAAGACAACTACGGCGAAGACCGCTTTGCGGACACCGATGGCAACTCGGCCATCGACTTCTCGCGTGTGAGTGCAGGGATCACGACGACCATCGGCAAGCGCTCGGTCAGCGTGATCGACAAGGGCACCGGTCAGGAAATCCGCATGTCGGGTGCCACCATTGATGACATCACCCTGACGGCGGCGACCGATACGATCTACACCACCGCCTTCCCCGAGTGGGAGATCGATATCCGCGATACGGGCGGTGAGGATGACTATCACTTCCGCACTGGCCGCTCCAGCGCATCGGGCGACACCGGCACCATCAACCTGATCGAAACCGGCAGTGACTTTGACGAGATCATCGTTGAACAGGGCAGCGCGCGCGCCGCAGATGACGCGGTGCAACTGGGTCTTGGCCGTCTGGAAAATGGCCGCGAGGTCATCACCTACACCGATGGCGCGGTTGAACGTCTGACCCTGATGGGCAAGGGCGGCGCCTATGATGCCTACCACATTGAATCCTTCGGCAAGGACGTCCGCTTTGCCGCGCTGGATGGTCAGACCGTGGTCAACCTTGGCCGGACCGAGTTGCGCGCCATTGCCCGCACCATCTGGCAAGACAGCGAATTGATGGCCAGCGGTGTGATCTATGAATCCATCCGCGACATCGAGATCGACCACGAGATCACCGTTCTGAACGCGGGCATGTCCCAGTCGAAGATGATCGACATGCGCACCTACGGGGACCGCTCGGACATCATCTTGCGGGCCAATATCTCGTCTTCGGACGGGATGACCAAGAACACCCTTGGGGATGCGTGGATGCGTTTCCAGGTGGCCGATGGCAGCTTTATCAACGACACAGGCGTCAAGATCGCCGGTGCCGATGCCTATGTGATGATCAAGGCCAAGAACGGTGTGGGCTCGGTGGCAAAGCCGATCCTGACCCGTGTGGGCGAAATCACCATTGCCACTGCGAAACATGGCGTGGGCGATGTGATCATCGTCGAAGACGACGATCTGACGCTGGTCGAAGAGCGCGCGCTCTACAGCATCGAAAATCCGGGCTACGTGCTGGATCAGACCCCGTCCGACAGCCAGTGGGAAACCGATATTGATTGGGTCTTCGACACCGATGCCGGTGCCGATGAATGGCGCGATCTGCTGCAAAAGAATCGCGCCAACATCCGTGATGATGTGGCGATCGAGGTTGCCCACGGTGATCTGTCCATCGACATTCTGATCGACGACGGTCTGCTGAAACTGCAGTCGGGCTATGCCCGTGTGCTGGAGAACGACAAGAACATCACCTTCACCGTTGATGATATCGACTTTGTCAGCGGCCAGAACCGTCTGGTGGGCGCGGGTCTGCTGACCCTGCGCACGCAAAAACTGGTGTCCGATTACTTCATGGGCACCGCCGCCGAAGACCTCAGCGGCGAGGACTGGTACGAGGACGAAGGTCGTCAGTCGTCTATGCCGGGCTTCTACTTCTCGTCGCGGGATATCGCGGCGATTGCCGACGGGTTCGACCAGATCCACATCGGCCGCAGCGACTACCAGAACATGATGCGCCTTGGGGACATCAAGGTGGCTGACACAGTGAAAATGTCGGGCAACCTGCGCGATGCGACCACCCGCGTGGCCAGCTGGCGGGACGAGACGTTCCTCTACACCGACCGCATGAGCGTTCAGGGCGATGTTCAGGCCCCCGACGATATCCTGCACATCAACACCCGCCTTCTGGCGGTTGAGCCCAAGAACCTGCACGATCCCGAAGGTCTGCCGGATTCCGGTCTGTTCGCCCGCGAACTGGATATCAACGTCGGTCGTCAGGCCGTGATTTCCGGCTGGGTGAAAGCCACCGATCTGATTGCGCTGGATGTCTGGCAAGAGCCGGGCTCGGTCTTCTACGATGATGACTACATCACGCCGATCTTCAACGATCTGGCTGGCCCGCTGGGTCTGCGGATCGACACGACCGCGCTGATGACCACCTCGGCGGATGGGTCGAACATCAACATCTACTCGCAGGCGGCGATTGAAAACGCTGGCCAGATCGAGGTCAAAGGCGATGGCTCGACCATCGACATGTCGGCGGATGGCCCGCTGATCCTTGTCCAGTTCTCGCGCGTGTTCGCCGAGGGCGACAATTCCACCGTGCGCATGGTCAGCCAAGATGTGCTGTCCGTGAACTCGGGCACAGCGATGCGCGTAGGTGTCCAGAACACCCCCGTTTATCCCGATCTGACCGATCTGGTTGGCACGGGCGGCTACGGCAAGTTCAGCAGTTTTGAAGGCGGCTGGGATTTCACGCTGGATGATGCATCCGTGGCGGGTCTGGCGAACGGAGACACGGTCACCGACAGCTATACCTTCACCTCGGAAGACGGCATCCAGAAAACCGTCACCGTCAACATCGAGATGACCGCCACCGGCGCGGTGGTCGAGGTGGCCTCTGGCGTGCTGACGGACGGTCTGGGTCTTTCGGGTGTGAACGGCCAGATTTATCTGGAATCCCAAAGCTCTATGTTGCTGGGTGGTGCGATCTCGACCTCGGGCGATCTGGTGATCTCGTCGAAGGAACAGCAGTACGACGGGGCAATCTTTGCCGCGCGCAAACTGGCGGATGGCAGCGACAACCCCGACTACTACCCGCGCTACAACATCTTCAACAAATCGGCCTATTTCGCCGGTATCGCGGATGCGACCCCGAACCATTATCTGGCCCGCCGCGATGAGAATGGCGATCTATATGCCGCCGGTTACGGCCTGCTGGTCACCGGCCAGATCGTCAGCCTTGGTGACAACAAATCGCTGACCCTGCGGTCCGATCAGGAAGTCATTGTCCGCGGCATTGTCGAAGCCCGCGGCGCGGGCGGTGAGGTCACACTTCAGTCGGACGAATTCCTCTACGTTGAGGCATTCGTGACCGCGAAAGACGGCCTGAACCTTTATGGCGGTGTTGACGTGAACGGCAACGCCCTGACCACCACAAACCCGACGGCTGACAGCCGTGGCTCGTCGATCTACATCGCAGCGAATGGCACCATCCGGACCGAGAACACCGACGGCGATATCCATGTGAAGGGTGCGCAAGACGTTGATATCTTTGGCGCATTGGTCGCAGGCGGTGTCATCGGTGAAACCGGTGTGACCTTTGATCTGGATGCCAATGGCAACGGCGCGTCCGACATTCTGGTCGAGGCCGGTCAGCAAATCCGTCTGGAATCCGGCCTGCTGGCCAGCGGAGATGTGACCGTTGCGGGCGGCACGCCCGGCAGCGACGACCATTGGACCGGCGCCGAAATGACCACTGCTCCGGCAGAGAACCCGAACCTGATTTCGGTCCTGATCAATTCGTCCGGTGGTATCACCGCGTTTGGTCTGGGTGCGGACGGGCGCGGCTCGACTGTCAGCGTCACCGGCGATCAGCGGATCGAGATCATGGGCACCGTCACCTCGGGCGGGCGTCTGGTGCAGGAATTCGGGCCGCTGGACCCGAATGACATTTACGGCGAATACGTCATGCTGTCCCAGACCGTGGATTGGTCGGGCCGTGACAGCACCGTTTATCTGGAAAGCGAAGGCCGCATCTACATCGGTGGTCACACCCTGAATGAAGCGGGCGAGCAGATCGAGACCGGCGGCTACATCAATGCCAGCGAAGCGATCATCGCGCGCGGCGGGTATGATGCGGCAACCGGCTTTGGCATGTTGGTTCATGCGGCCTCGGAACTGGTGGTCGAAGGCCGCTGGGACTACGACGCCGACAACAACCGCAGCCGTGCGGCGGGCCAGACCTATTCTGACGGTCTGATCGACCTTTACGGTGTGGGCGATGTGGACATGCGCGGGACGCTGGTCTCGGGCGGTCGCAGCGACATGCAGATCGATGCGGTGGGCAAATACATTGGCCGCGATCTGGTCTACTACGACGTGGACTCGGTGATCAAAGTCCGTGCGGACCGTCAGCTGCTGATCCATACAGATCTGAGCGCGGGCAAGCAGGTGGACCTGATCGGCGGGATCGACAGCCGCGTGAAGGCCGACATTGGCGTCAGCGTTGCGGGCGGCGCAGTGGTCTTTGCCATCGCCAATCCCGGCCTTGGCTATGACAACCGTGTCAAGTTTGCTTTGACCGACGGGACCACCACGAAAGACGTGACCGCAACGCTGGATGCGGATGGCCGCATCACCGCTATGTCGGTGGACGCGACCGGTCTGGACCTGACCGGCACGCTGAGCCTGACCTCGGACGGGGACAAGTTCTATGGCCGTGGTCTGTCGTTGCTGGGGTCTGCACAAATCCTGACCCTGCGCGACAACGCAGAGATCAACCTGAACGCGCCGGGCCGCGTGGATATCCTGCCGCCGGGCGATGTGCAGGAACTGGTTCTGGCCGGTTGGGCTTACCGCGCCGATGGCAAGCTGACCCCCGCCGTGGGCGATGCTGTGGGCGACAACGATCTGACCGTCTTGGTCCAGATCGACAAGCTGCGCTACACCGTTGAGGCCGCAATCAGCCTGACCGAGGCCGAGACCGCAGCCTTCACCACCATCAGCCAGTTGACCGGCCTGCTGAACAGCAAGCTGGCGAATGCCGACTGGGTTGTTGTGCAGTCCGATGCGCCGGACACTGGCGTCACGCCGCAGCTGAACACCGTATATCGCGGCTTTGAAGCGATGCGCGCGATTGATGAGCGTGATCCCTCGGATCAGGTGGCAGACATTGCCGCCAAGCTGCGCGACGGCCACATCCGCTTTACCTCGCCCTTCGAGGTCAGCGTTGTGAAGACCTCTGACGTGGCTGCAGGTGCGACTGTGCATACTGTGATCACAGCCAGCGGCGAGGATACCACTGACGCCGCCATCGGCACCGCGATCACCGGCCATGTGAATGAAAACGCTGATCTTTTGGGCGTCGAGTTTACCGACGGCGCTTATGGCGCGAAAACCAATGGCGCGGGTGAAGTGGTCAAGGTGACCTCGTCGCAGCGCTTCTCGATGGATGCGCCGGGCGAAGGTTCGGTCATCAACATCGGTGCGCCTGTTGGCGACAACGGCAAGCTTTATATCGCGGGCAAAATCCGCGCCTATAGCTCGGTCGTGCTGAACACCGGCAATGCCGAAGCAGGCGAGGGCGTTGAACTGGCCGCCACCGGCGTTCTGGAAACGCTGGACGGTGACATCACCTTCGATCTGGCCTCGCAGGCGCTGCTTGAGGGTGACATCATCGCCCGTGGTGCGGGCCGCGATGTGGACCTGAAGGCGCTCGGGCAACTGCGGATCCAAGGTCTGATTCAGGCCGATGATGCGGTCACCCTGACCGGCGGCGTCGATGCCCGTTCCCTCTGGATCGACAATACGGCCACCGTGCGCGCGGCGCAGGCTGGCGGCTCGATCACGTTGCAAGGCCCGAACGAGGTCTTTGTGGACGGCACGGTCGAGACCTTGATGGACGATCAGACCATCACCATCGCCTCGACCCAGGGTACTGTGACCCTGAACGAGACGTCGGGCCGTATCAACGCGGCGGGTCAGCTGGATATGTCGGGTATCATCCTTGATCTTCAGGGACCGATCACCAGTACCTTCAATTCCGGCACCTCCACGCCCGAAATCCGTCTGGACGCGGTAGATAGCATCCTGTTCGGCACCGATCTGATCGGTCACAGCGATGCCAAGGTGCTGATCTCCTACGGCGCGACCATGACCATGGTCGATGCCAGCATGGATGTGGGCAACGTGACCATTAACGGCGGCCATCTGGTGATGGGTGCCGTGGTGGATAGCGTCCGCCGTGGTGCCACCATGATGGCGGCCCATAGCGTCGAGATCGGCCTCTGGGGCGATCTGACCATTGATGCGGCGGCGCGGATTGTGACCTCGGACGCGGGTTCGACGATCAACATCGACGTGACCGCGCTGGACACCATCGGCACTATCTACGCCGGTGCGACGGCCGACAGTGGCGTGCTAACCGCCACAGGTGACGGCGCAGAGGTTGTGATCACAGTGGCTGACCAGCTGTCCATGGGCACCCGTCAGGCTGCGGGCGTTGCTTATGGTGGCAACATCCGCGCCACCGGCGATATCACCCTGAACGGTGGTTCGGGCTATGGCGATACGGCCTATCCGGGCACCGGTCTGTGGGTGGATGCACGCTCGACCGTTGAAAGCATGAACGTGGCGGGCGATGGCTCGGGCACGGTCACGCTGAACACCCAGCGCAACATGATGCTGAACGGCTATGTTCTGGCGAAAGGCGCGGGCGGTGTCGTGGACATCAACGCGGGCAAAGAGGCCAACATCAGCGGTGTGATCACCGGTCATACCTCTGTTGATATCAGCGGCGGCCAGACGGATTCCTTCGGCTTCTCGGTCCAGAGTTCGGAACTGATCTACCGCATGAACCGCGAGGTTCTGGATGCAAGCGGCGCGCAGGTCATCGCGGCGAACACCTATTTCGTTGACGAA
Source organism: Donghicola tyrosinivorans (assembly GCF_003003355.1). Taxonomy (GTDB): domain Bacteria; phylum Pseudomonadota; class Alphaproteobacteria; order Rhodobacterales; family Rhodobacteraceae; genus Donghicola; species Donghicola tyrosinivorans. Next base: position 133,389 of record NZ_PVTQ01000008.1, on the reverse strand, counting down.
GACGGCTATCTGATGGCCAGCGATCTGCTGGCGATTGCCGACAGCGCGGGCGATCTGATCCAAGAGACCACCGATGCCAACGGGCAGGTTCAGGCGGCTGTTGCGGCAACGGGGGCGACCTCGGTCAGCACCACGGTCACCGGCACGCCGATCCGCATCACCGGCGCGGTGATCGATACCGGCGAAGGCGGCAGCATCCGGATCGAAGGTACCGGCATTCTGGATCTGAACGGCAACATCGGTCAGTTGGCCGTTGGCGGCGTGGCGAACCCCGCCACGGTCGAGATTGAAAGCCTTGGTACCGCGCAGATGATGATCCGCGCGGATGTCTACGCCCGGACTCTGATCGATATTTCCGGTCAGGATCTGAACCTGATTGAAGGCGCGCTTGTACGGGCCACCGACAGCAGTGCGCGCGTCAACATGATTGCCGATGGCAACATTCTGATCCAGTCGCAGCAGCTTTCGACCAGCGCGCTGACCAACGCCAAAATCTCGTCTGAAGGCAGCGTCCACGTGCGCGGCAGCACGGTCTATGTGGCGGGCGATATCTATGCCGCCAATACCGCTTGGGTGAACGCGGCGCGGGATGTGTCGGTCTATGGTTCGATCAAGAGCGGCGACGGCAACACCAGCGGCAAGGTCCATGTGCGGGCCGGTCTGGCGGCAACTGTGCTGGACGGCACGGCAGCAAGTGCGAACGTCTTGGCTTCCAGCTTGCGGACGGGTTCGATCTATGTGCTTGGCGCGGCGAACATCCAGTCCGACGGCACGGTCAACCTTGATGCGGGCACCGATGTGTTCGTGGATGCGGCGGCCTCTAGCAGTGCGGGGGTGCGCAAGGTTCTGACGCCGACCTTCAGCACCGAGACCGTGACCGTGCAGGAAATCACCGGCTATAACCAAGTGGTTGCGGGCGTGGTCGATGTGCCTGTGGTGAAGTGGGTGGAGACCACCGTCACCGAGCAGGTCGGTCTGGAATCGGTCAAGGTGGGCTACGAGTTCACCACGATGGACGTCACCCTGACGCAGCTGGGGTACTACAACGGCACGACCCACCGCGAATACTTCATCGAAGGTGTGGACTATCTGAACCGCGCAGTTGAATCGGATTCGACTGACAACATCGTGAGCAACTACGCGGGCATTCCGGTAATCGATTGGGCGGCCTACGGCGTTTCGGTGCCCGAACAGGACGTTCTGGTTAAATCTGGCGTCTACAAGGAATACCGCCAAAAGACCTTCGGCCAGTTGAACGACGCGCAGCGCGAGGCTGTGATGCGGACCCTTGGCTACAAGCCGGTCTACAAGTTCGATGCCAGCAACCTGCAAATCCACCGTGTGATCAACGGCAACACCACCGTCAACGTCTGGCGTCCCGAATGGACCCGTCCGCTGGCGCAGAACGAAACCCGTCTGACCCACCGTGTGAACCTGCCGGTCGATGGCATCGACGATGTCTGGATCGAATTGCCTGTGGGCGCCGAAGAAGAACTGGCGCGGGTTGTGACCACCAATGCCCGCATTTTCCAAGAACAGGTCGGGACCTACACCGACACCGCGGACGCCTACTACAACAAGATCAAGTCGGATTGGGAATCGGCATATCGCTCGGCCTATGACAGTCTGGCCGACCCGAACGAGGGCAACTGGAAATCGATCAACACCGTCGACTATGACGGCTTGGATCAGGTGTGGGAGGTCGTCTTTGACGGTGGCCAAAACACCAACCGTGTGGGCGGGGAAACAGCCGCAGGCAACACCGCCTACCGGACCTTTACCCTGACCGACGGCACCTCTGCGCAGCGTTACCACATCCCCGGTTGGGCCGAGCAGACCAGCCCGATGACCTCGGGCCAGATCAACGCGCTGACCGAAGGCAACGTGGGTCTGGACTATCTGGGCCGCCGCGTTGTGGCACCGGATGGCTTCCTGAAGTCCGGCAACCTGACCTCTGCGCTGCAGATGCTGGGTCGTGCGAACCAGAGCGACGTGCGCAATGTCGGCATCGACTACAACTGGGTGCGGAAACAATACAACCTGTCCAGCTTCAAAGCCTCGCACACTTGGGCGGCGAACCATTATACGCTGGCGAACGCCACGAACTACACTCAGGCCCGCGCGATTGATGACGTTGTGAACAACGGTCAAAGCTACTGGATGGGGATGATCAACGGTGAAGACAACCGTGTTTACTACGATGTGAAGTACAACCAAAGCCAGAGCGGCGCGCTCAACATGTCGTTCTGGGCAAAGGGTTGGTACAACTTTAGCGGCTATCGCAACTACTTCACGCGTTGGAACAGTGGCGAGCCGAACGAGGCAGGCTATGTCGAGCATCCTGTTCAGGGCTACACCCAAGGTGGCCTTGACCGTTGGAACGACCTGCCGCCATGGTCGAGCCTCTATTTCGTCTATGAGACCGGCAACTACTGGAACGGCACCACCGTCACCGAGGACTTTACCGACTATACCGCCCGTTGGACGTCGACGTCGACGAACGTGTACGATACCCGTGGGCTGTTGCAGATGCAGTGGGTCTCGAACGACCAGCCGGTTTACCAGAACCGTCCCAAGTACCGCACCTACGACATGCAGACCAAAGTGGTCGAGACTGCCAAGCAGACCATCTACCGCGATGAGGCCCAGTACACGCCGGTCACCAAAGACATTACCGTTCGCGTGATGTCCGAAGGCGCGGGCGCGTTCGCGACCTATGATGAGGCGATCATCAATGCCGGTACGCTAAGCATCAACTCGGGCCGTGACGCTATTGTCTCGGGTCTGCTGGAAACAACGGGCGATATGACCGTGACCTCGGCACGCGACTGGTCGCTGGCCTCGACCCGCACGCAGCTGGTCGACGGGCAGACTCTGCCCGAAGCCACGTCCGAGCTGAAGGTCGGCAACAAGCTGACCATCAACGCGGCGCGGACAAGCCTGTTCGATGAGGCCTCGCTGATCACAGCGACGGGTAACGTCACCATCACCACCGGCGCGGACTTCACCCATAAGGGCGAGTTGACCACCGACGCCAACATCACCATCAACGCAGGCGATCAGCTGACCGAGCGCGGCAAGCTGCACGCGGTCAACGTAACCCTGAATGCCGGTACCGACGGCACCGGCAGCGTGCTGACAACTGTGACGGCGGATATCCGTGCGACTTCGGGCAGCACCTTGGGTGATCTGACTGTCACCGCCGGTAGCACCGCAGGTAACATCACCTTCAACGATAGCGGCATCTTCGTGAACCGCACCATGTCGCTGACCGCTGCGTCGGGTGGGCTGTTCTCTTACGGCACCAACGTACAAGTGCGCGCGCAGGATGTAGTGCTGCGTGCAGCAAGCCATATCCGTGGCGATGTGACCGGCACGGCGGGCGCGTTCAAGATGCACGCGGATACGCTGGATGCAGTGGTTACGGGCGGCGGCGAGATCTGGCTGGATAACGTCGCGATGACGGAATACACGGCGCCGGTTGCTCCCAGCACGACGCCCACGATCACCGTTCTTGATGCGGATCTCCAGATCATCCAGGCGGTCACGGCAGCGGGCAACATCCGCCTGAACGCCGATGGCAACGTCACCGCCGATCTGGTGCAGGCAGGTAGCCTGACGGGCACCTTGCATAATGTCTCGATCAGCACGCCTCTGGGCCTTGGCGGGGTCCGCGATGCGGGCGAGGCCAAGCGCATGATCACCTTGGACAAGGTCTATGGTGCCCATGTGACCCTGAACGCGGGCACCTCGGTGGATCAGGCGGCGGGCAGCATCCTGCAAGCCGATCTGCTGACCATGACCGTGAACGAGGCCGTGACCCTGACCGGTCTGGACATCGACGCACTGGATGCAGTGGCGAAACGGGCAGGCGATATCACCCTGACCACCACCGGCACCGGCGATTTGCAGGTCCAGCGTCTGGTCAGCAAAGACGGTCTGATCACCCTGAATAGCGCCCGCAACCTTGTGCTGGCCACCCGCGCAGAAGCGGCGGGCGAGATCACCAGCGGTATCGTTGCAGGTCGCAGCGTGGATCGCACCATGCCGTCAAGTGGCGTGTTGTCCGATCTGGACACCGATGGTTCGGGCAAGGTCGAACTGGACGAGCTGCCGTTGGATGTGCGTCTGGTCACTGATGGCCATGTGCGCTCGCTTGGTGCAGGTCCGCAGATCAGCGTGGACACCGATCAGGGCGGCGCGGTTGAAATCATCGCGGCCACCGGCATTGATGCGGTTCTGGACATTGCCGAACTGCGCGAGGCACGGACTGACAGCGGTGATCTGACCCTGAAAATCGCGGCGAACTCGGATGTGGATGCGATCCTGCTGACAAACATCCGCGCCGACGATGGCAGCATCACGATTGAATCCGCCGAAGCGGCCGAGATCGTCAGCCTGTCGGCCGCGCAAACCGGCGATGTGTCGATCACCACGCTGACTGGCGATCTGGTGTTCCGTGCAACTGCCGACAGCGGCGTCTACAAGGTGCGCGATACGGCTGGCGCCGTGCAGGCGTCCGGCTACACCCGGAATCTGACCTTCAACGCGGGCAACACGCTGGATATCGGCGCGGGGATCTGGCTGGATGCCGAGAATGTCGTGCGCTTTGAAAGCGGCGCGGATTTCCAGATCCCGACCACGCAGGCCTATAACGCCCATACACTTCAGGTGTTCTCGACCCAGAACATTCTGGCGACCAACCGTGTCAGCGTCGGCACCGACGCGCAGGACACCACGATCGAGATCGGCTCGGGCGCGAACATCACCCTCTCGGCTCCGCTCAGCACCCGCACGGGTGGCGCGGTAGACCAGATCATCCTGAACGCCACCGGCGACGTGGCCCGCCAGATTCAGGCCAAGTCCGAAGTGGGCGGCCTGCGCGTGGTCACTGGCGCTTCGGGCGCCGAGTATCTGGAAGGCACGCTGCCCACGGGTGATGCGGCTCTTGGGATCTATGAGCCTTCGGGCAAATACTTCACCGATCGCGTGACCGTTGGCGGCACCACCTACTACATCTATGACGCTGCCTTCTTCACGCTGGACAGCTACCCCGCAGGCATGACGGCTGCAGAGAAAGCGGTCTATGACTTCACCTATTCGGTGGACACCACCATGTCGGGCCCGATCCTGTCCTCGACCGAGGATGGGCTGAACGCGACCCTCTACAAAATCACTGTCGATGGAACGACCGGCGCATTGGGTCTTGGGGACCAGATCGTTCTGGCGTCCAGCGAAGCAAATGTGCCGAACGCCAAGTCGGTACAGCTGCGCGATCGCGCCACCAAAGAGATCACCCCGCTGGTCACCGCCGAACGGGCTACGATGACCCTGTCGGATCTGACCTCGAACGGGACTGTCGCGCTGCAACTGCGCAATATCGCAGGCGGCTGGACCTCGGTTTCGGCTGCGGTGACCACCTCGGATCTATCGGCACTGGCGACGGCCATTGGTGCGGAATCCGCGACCACGGGGATCACGGCCTCGATTGTTGATGGCGACATCGTGCTAGGCCGCGCGGATAACAAGGCGATCGAGATCAAGGGCTTTACACATACGCCCGCCGAGACCTTTGCCGCAGGCACCACCCAGTCGGCCGCCGATCTGGTGACGGGCAAGATGACCGTTGCCGGCAGCCATCTGGACAGCGCCACCCTTACCAGCGCCGAGCAGACATTTGCCGCCACTGCGGTCACGCCCAAGCTGGTGGATCAATACGCCAGCAAGGTCACCCTGTATCAGGCGCAGACCCCCTATAACCTGATCACCATCAACGCCCTTAGCCCCGAAGGCACCACCACGGGCGATGTGGAACTGGTGGCCGGTCAGGACATCAATCTGGACCGCGTGACCATCAACGCCACCGGCACCGTGGACATCACCACGACCTCTGGCGCGCAGGTGGGTTACATCCTGACGCTGGAAGATGCCTCGGGCCGTGTTTACGCCCATAAGGTTCTGGGTGCAGGCGAGGTTACAGGCTCGCTGACCTTCGATCCCGCCACCATTGTGGCCGGAACCCACAGCGTGCGCACCGTTCTGCGCGATCTGGACGGGAACATCTCGTACTCGGGCGGCTATGTGGACGTCACTGGCAACAGCGGCCTTTCCGCGACGCAGACAGCCGCGACCCCGACGATTACCGCACCGGGCACCGTCACCGATGCACAGCCGGTTATTTCGGGCACTGGTGCCACCGCGTGGACGCTGGTCGAGCTGTACAACAGCGCCAACACCCTGCTGACCACGGTGCGTGCTGATCAGAATGGCGACTGGACCGTAACCTTGCCCGTGATGGCAGACGGAGCCCAGTCGATCTACGCCAAGAACCTGACCGACACGGGCCTGCGCAGCGCGGCCTCGACCACGGTTGCGTTCACCATTGACACCATGCCGCCGGTCCCGCCGGTGGTCAGCGGGGCAACCAGCTCTGCGATCACAGGCACCTCGGCGGCTGTCGGGGCGGTGATCACCCTGTACAACGCCGAGGATCTGACGGTGGCTCTGGGCACCGCCACTGTCGCCAGCGACAATACGTGGAGCGTTGCTTTCGACGCGGATGCTCTGCTGACCGCTGGCAAGCTGGTGAACGGCGCGAACGCTCTGGTCGCCCGCGCGACCGATGCCAATGGCAACACCTCTGGTGTGTCGGGCATCTACAGCCTGATCGCGGGTGCGGTCGGCGCGCCGACCCTGTCGCTGGACACCCCCGCCGATACCGGCGTGACTATTCAGAACCTGCATGAAGGCTATCTGCTGACCGGCAAGGTCACGGCAGGCAGCGTTGTGACCATCACCGGCAGCCAGACCACGACCACCAACACCGCTCATTCGGCATGGGTGGAAAATGGCAACTGGTACTACGTGCTGCAAAGCTCGGACCTGACCGGTTTTGCTGACGGCGACTTTACCCTGACCGTCACCGCCCGTGACCCTCTTGGTGGCAGCGGCGCCGCTGCGGCGACCCAGACCATTGATCTGTCCCTGAACCGCACCGCGCCCGAGATCGTTCTGAGCGGGGTCTTCAAGGTGGTCAGCGGCACCGCGACCAACCTGAACGGCACTGTGACCGCCGACGACGTGGCGGCGGGTGATATCGTCCTGCGGGGTACTGCGACCGCAGGTTCGACCATCGATATCCTGCTGCCCAACGGCGATCTGCTGGCGCAAAACGTGGCGCTGGATGGCACCAACTGGGAACACACCCTGTCGCCGGGTAACTTCGAGGCTATCGGCAACGGCCTGACCAATCTGCGCTATCGCGCCACCGTGTCGGGCAACGAAAAGGTTCTGACTGCGGGTATCACCATGCAGGTTGTCCAGCCTGCGTCGCCCTCGCTGTTGCGGGTGAACGATGACACTGGCGCGGGTGACTTTACCACTCAGGACGATGATGGTCTGACGCTCTTCGGCTCGTCCGAGCCGGGCAGCACTGTCACGCTGGCCTACCGTATGGTGGGTACAGATGGTGACGGCACTGCAATCACCGACGTTGTGATCACCAACCCTGTCACCGGTGCATGGACCGCGACCCTGCCGCAGATCACGGTTGATGGCAGCCACGACGGTGCAATCGAGCTGCTGATGAAGGCCACCAAAGACGGCATCGATTCAGTTCAGTCGATTGCCAATATCACCATCGACACCACGGCCCCTGCGGCGCCCGAGATCAGCGTCACCGGCGAAACCTCGGCCCGTCCGGTGTTCTATGGCTATGCCGAAGCAGACAGCTTCATGGCGATCTATGACGCTTCGGATGACAGCATTCTTGCCACGGTTCAGGTGGACAACGACGGCACATGGCTGTGGACCCCTGATGAGGCTTGGGCCCCCAGCGTGGCCCGCACTGTCTACATGACGGTGCGCGATCAGGCGGGCAACGTCTCGGCGGCCTCGAGCGACGTGACGGTGACACCGGCTGCGAATGCGGTCTCGATGACACTGAAGCCGATCACCGGCGACGATGTGATTTCAACCGTCGACGCGCAGGGCGCGATCACGGTCATGGGTACCACCAGCGGCCGGACGATCTACATCGGCGTCGAAGGCATGGCCTCGGCTGTGGAAGAAGTTCTGGGTCAGGGCCTGTCGGGCTTTACCATTGATAATGCGGCTGACGTCAAAGGCTTTGCCGACGGCGCGACTGTGACCATCGCTGCTCCGGCTGGCGGCGTTGCCGCGACCGGTACGGCGGTTGTAGAAAACGGCGTTCTGACCGGCATCACGCTGGTGACTGCGGGTTCGGGCTACATGGCCGCGCCCACATTCACGGTCTCTGCGAACGGCGTGACCCCCACGGCTACAGCAACTGTCAGCGGCGGTGCGGTTGATGCACTGACCCTGACCGAAGCAGGCAGCGGTTATCTGACTGGCGTGACCCCTGCGGTTACCATCTCTGTCCCTGATGGGGTGGATGCCGCTGCAACTGCGGTATGGAATACCGACGCTGTTGTGACGGCCGCATGGAACGGCCCGAAAACTGGTGTGAACTTCACAATTGGCACCGCAGGTACCGGCTATTCGACTGGCACGACAGTGACAGTCAGCGATGGCACGACCTCTGAAACCGCAACTGCCACTGTCGTGAATGGTGCGATCACCAGTGTCACTCTGGACAACGTCGGCGCATTGGACACCACCAAAACGCTGAGCGTCACTGCCATCACTGACGCAACCCGCGGCGCGGTGGGCTTTGGTATCACCACTGCTGGCTCGGGCTATAGCAGTGCTGTGGCGGTCAAGATTGCTGACCAGACCGGAAATGAAGTTACCTTGTCGTCGTCCAATATCACGCTTTCGGACGGCACATTCACTGGTCTTTCGACGGCGGGCCTTGACCTGAGCACGCTGGTCACCACCGAAAACCTGATTGTCACCATCACCGAAGCCGCTGTCCAAGCCACGGCAACCGCCACCCGTGATGGCGCAGGGATCAGCATCGCCTTGGACAATGCCGGTGCCCGTTATGCGACTGCACCGACGGTCACCATCGCCGCGCCCGAAAAGGTTGATGCGCAGGTCACCGGCATCCTGTCGACCGAGCCGCAAGACTACTCGGTCACCTTGACCGACGCGATGCGTGCGGCCTTTGGTCGGGTCGAGACGATCACCGTCACCTCGGGCGGTTCGGGCTATAGCCTGAATGAAACCGTGCGTCTGAACCTGAATGGCGCAGATGGCACCACCAAGCTGAATCTTGGCGTAAATGGCGGCGTGACTGCGGTCATCTCGGAAACCGCGGATGTGGCTGCGATCCAGACCATCCTGAACGATGCTCTGGCCGATAGCTATGTGGTGGCGCAGGCCGACGTGAACGCACGCTTCCGCGCATCGTGGTCGGGTTCGGATATCGTCTTTACCTCGGCCAATGGCGGCGCGGGCTATACCAGTGTGCCTACGGTTACGGTCTCTGATGGCACCAATTCAGCCACCGCCACAGCGGTTCTGACGAATGGCGAGGTGACAGGGATCACCTTGGCCGCAGGTCATGGCCTGACCCAAGATGCGGCTCTGTCGGTTGAAATCACAGAAGCGCCCACGACAACGGCAGCCAAAATCTTCGACATCACCTACATCGGCGATCTGGGTCGTCAGAACGTTGCCGATATGACCCTGTCGGTCGCTGGCAGCGCCAGTCTGAGCGTCGTCCGTGAGGGTGACCAGACCCCGACCGTGACCCTGAGTGCGCCCGATGATACCACGAACGGTCGTCAGGCCACCGCGACTGCGGTCATCAATGATGATGGCGAGATCACCGGCTTTACCATCACCGATGCCGGTGCGGGCTATACCTCTGCACCGACCGTGACGGTCACTGGCGGCAACCCGACCTCGCTTGCCCCTGTTGTGGCCGAGGCCGCCTTGGCGTCGGAAACCGTTGTTACCGTCAGCGAAGCCACGGGCACCAACGAGCAGCAGACCATCAATGTGACCGGCGTCACCGAAGGCACCTATACGGTTGCCTTGCAGGTGGACGGCACGATGTACCGCTCGAACCCGCTGAACTACAACGACAGCGCAGCGGACATGCGCACCGTGCTGCTGGCGATGAACGTGCCCGGCGCGGATTACGGCGTGACGCTCACGGGCAGCGAATATGTGGTCACCTTCAAGGGCAGCCTTGCAGGCCGTAACCTTGAGAACATGACCCTTGACGCTACCAACCTTGTGGGCGCCAACGCGGTTGTGAAAGAGACGACCGCAGGTTCGGCTGTGTCGACATCGCTGACCAACGAAATCCAGTTGCTGGATATGCGCGGCGTGACTGGCGGCAGCTTTACCCTGACCTTCCCCGATGATCTGAGCAGCAGCAACCTGACCACGGCTTCGATCACTTGGGACACCAGCGCGTCCCGTGCCGATCAAGCCACTGCGATCCAGACCGCTCTGAACGCGCTGAACGTCGGCGGAAACAGCACCGATGACTTTACCGTGGCAGAAGGCGCGTCGGCCGGCCTGTTCACCATCACTTTCGGGGACAGCCTGGCGAACCGGAACGTGCAGCTTCTGCGGATCGACTCCAACCAGCTGACCGGCGTCAGCCCGCGGATCGTGACCACGCAGGAAGGCTCGGCGGAATCCACGCTGACGCGTACTGTCACATGGGATCGCGCTGCGGCTGGCACCTATGACAGCAGCAACCCCGATCCGGTGACCATCTCGCAGGTCACGCGCGGTTCGTCGACTGCCACGGCCCAACTCTTGGGTCAGGGCGAGGCCTATGACACCGTGGAACTGGTCAAGATCGTTGGCGGTACTGCCACCGTTCTGGGGACCACCACCGTTGGTGGCGCGGGTGATTACGGCTTTGTGCTGGATAACTACACCCTGACCGATGGCGAGATCCTGAAGGTGCGCAGCACCAACGATACCTCGAATATCTCGGCAGCAGTGACCTACAACGCTGCCGCTCCGATGATCGGGGTCGATGTTGTGGCTGGCGACGACATTGTCAGCGTCACCGAACTGGACAAGATCGTCGAACTGCGCGGTGTTGCGGGCTATGACGTGACTGAGGTCACCCTCAGTATGACCGGTTTGTCCAATGATATCACCGTCTCCACCACCCCCGGCACCACTGGCGAGATTCTGGCCGGTGAGGGTCAGATGGTCTGGCGGATCAAGCTGCCGCAATCGGCCTTCAGCACCCTGAGCAACGGGGCGCAAACCCTGTCGTTCACCGCGACCAACGGGACCGGCAGCACCGTGATTGACCGTGTTGTGACCTTCGCGACCACCGCACCCACCGCCGCGCCGCGCTTTGGTGCGACCGGCGCACAGGTGACCACGCTAGAGACCACCAATTCGCGTCCGGCCCTGACCGGCTATGACGCAGGTGCCAACGCGACGGTCGAGATCTACGATCAGGCCACCTACACCCTGATCGCCAGCGTGACCGCCGATGCCTCGGGTGACTGGAGCGTTGCCGAGAGCGATTACACCAAGGTTCTGAATGAAGGCGTCACCAACTTTGTCGCCATTGTGAAGGATGCAAACGGCAACTACGGCGCGTTGAATGCGGCGAACAAGATAGCGATCACCGTGGCTCTTGGCGGCGTCAATGCGCCCAAGATCGTGGGGATCGACAACAACACTGGTCGTCCCGATGACAATGTGACTTCGTCCAATGTGCCGGAGATCCGCGGCTTTGCCGATGCGGGCGCGACGGTGAACATCTATCTGGGCGATCCGGACTCGGAATCCGTCACGCCGACCCTGCTGGGGACCACCACAGCAGACGGCTTTGGCCAGTGGCATTACACCATGTCCAGCCCCACCAACGGCACGCTGACAGGTGGCGCCTATGTGGGCGGCACCTATGCGGATGGCACCTATCAGGTCACGGCCAAGGCTGTGATCGACGGGCTCAGCTCGGGCTATGCGGCCAAATTCGCGGTGACCGTAGACAGCAGCGTCTCGACCCCTGTGATCGAGGCTCTGGCCAGCCAATACGCCAACCCGCAGCCCGCGATCGCAGGCACCGCCGAGGCGGGCACGGTTGTGCGTCTTTACATGAAGCAAGGCAGCACCGAGGTGCTGTTGGGCGAGGCGATCGCTGTCGGCACACCGGGCGATACCTCGGCAACGCCGATGGGCGCGTGGCAGATCACTCCGTCGATCATGCTGCCGGATGGCACCAACACGATCTTTGCCAAGGCCGTGGATAGCGCAGGCAACATCAGTGCTGCCACCGCCGACACGGATCTGGTGATCAGTGCTGCCACCCCCGATCTGACCATGGGCCGACTGACCGGCGACAACATCCTGACCCTGACCGATCTGGACAACGGCGCCTATGCCAGCGGCTATGTGACACCGGGCTCGGCTGTGACCGTCTCGATTGCGGGCCGCGATATGCTGGCCACGGTTCAGGCCAATGGCCGCTGGTCCTACCAGCTGACCGAGAATGACTATGACGCGGTCGGCGTTGCCGACAGTGTGACCATCACCGCAACCGCCACCGGTGCCAACGGCACCACCACCTCGGCCAAGCAGGTCGTCCACTTCCGCACGGAAAAAACCGCCATTCCGGCGAACCCTGTGCTGGATGGCGGTCTGGTGAAAACCAGCGCGGGTCAGGCGGGCTCGGTCTTTGGTAAGGCGCAGATCAATGCGAATGCGCTGGTGATCAACTCGGCGCAGGACATCAATGTGCGTTCGAATGTGACCGCGGCGGATCTGACGGCAAGCGGCAACAGCATGTTCCTGTCGAACGCAGGCGCGCTAGAGCTGAACGCGGCGATGGCCTCGGGTGAAATGGCAATCCGTGCCGGTGGCACGATGGTCATCCATGAGGCGATCTTTACCTCGGATGTTTCGGGCAACGCGATGGAGTTCATGTCCGGTGACACCGGCATCTGGGACGGCGAAGAGGCTGCTCTGCGTCGCCGCTTGGCCAACCTTGGTCTGACTGAAACCCAGATCAACGACGCTATTGCAGAGCATAACTTTGTGCTGGACGGCGTGGATATGGGCCTGACGGGCGGCGTTCTGATCGACCTGATCAACGCAGGCACGCAAGGCGATGTGGTCATCAAGTCCTCGGGCGATGTGCGCGAGGTTCTGAAAGACGACGTGGGCGATATCCTGTTCGATCTGCCCCAATACGCACCCGGTCAGGCACTGGGTCCGCAGGGCACCGTCAACAAAGAGCTGTCCACCGATGTTTACGCCAAGAGCTTTACCGCCATTGGCCGCAACCACGCGACGACGGCCAGCGCCGCCGCTGTGACCGCCGTGTCGCAGCTGGAGTTCTCGGACGCGCTGATCGCTTCGGGCAACAATATCTCGCTGGATTGGGCGCAGATGCCCACGGCCACCACGCTGACCAACAGTTCGGCGGGCGTGCGCGATGGCGTTTACGCGCTGGCGGGCTATTTCAGCACCAAGGTGGATATCACCTTTGCCGATGGCCTGATTGATGTGGTGGGTCTGCACGTGGATGTGCCCACAACCGGCACAGGCAATGTGTCGCTGAACGCGAAAGAGGTCACCGTTGCAGGCACCATCCGTGCCGAAGACGCGATCTCCATCACCGGCGGCACCGATGGCGTGCTGATCAAAGAGGGGGCCTATCTGGCCTCGCAGACCGGCGATGCGATTTCGATCAGCACGGATGCGTCTGATATCACCATGCGTTCGGGCGCGCTGATCAAGACCACGGGCGCGGCCTCGCTGACCTCGACCTCGGGTGACATCACTCTGGGCCGTATCCTGTCGGCAAATCCCGCGCTGGATCTGACCGGCGGCGGCACCACCCCGACTTCGGGTTCGGTGACTGTCAGCACCGGTGGCCAGATTCTGGACGGCGACACCCGTTCGGTCGGCGGCGTTGAGGTCGCGAATATCGAGACCAACGGCACCATCAGCCTTTCGGCAGACGGTGGCATCGGCGCGGCAGGCAACGGCATTGTTGTGAAGTCGGATGTTGTGGACAGCCTCTCGGCGGGAACCGGCAATATCGTGGCGGACCTGCAATCGATGGCGGGAACCTCTGTCACCGTGAAGGGGCTGGACGCCAACAACGTGACCCTTGGCACCAACGCCGAGACACGGATCGGCGCCAGCTCTTCGGATGCGGGCTTTGATATCGCGGGCAACTTTGCCCTGAACGTTGCGTCGGGCAATGTGATCGACAACGCCGCGCTGGCGGTTGACGGCACCACCACGCTGAACGTGGCGGGCAATGTGACCATCGACAATGCAGCCACTGACCTGAACGGCGTGGTGGTGACGGCGGCGCAGAATGTCTCGATCGTGGATGCGGATGATATCAGCCTTTCGGGCACCATCACCGGCAACCTTGGCGTCGACGCCGAGGGCGCAATCTCGGTCGGGGCAACCACTGTTGGTGGCACCTTGACGCTAGACAGCGCAAGCACCCTGTCGGGCAATGGTCCGCTGGATGTGACCGGCACGTCGGCGCTGATCGCTTCGGGCGTGACGCTGGCGGGTCTGAACGACTTTGGCGGCGCTGTGGCCCTGACGGTCAACGGCGATACGGTTCTGAACGATGTAAACGGCCTGACAGTCAGCGGCACCAACACCGGCGCACTGACCCTGACGGCAGGCGGCGTGGCCGCGCTGGATACCCTGACCGTGGGCACCACCACCACTGCGGCGGCTCTGAGCGTCACCGCAGAAGGCGCGATCACCGATGTTGCGGGTCTGATCACCGTTCACGGCACCAGCACCCTGACCGCAGGTAGCGGCCAGAACATTACCCTGAACAACACAAACCACGTCTTTGACGGCGATGTACGGGCCGAGGGTGAGGATATCACCCTGACCGCAGCGGGCGATCTGGGTCTGACGGCGATTGCCGGCGGCTCGGTCACTGTGAACGCGTCGGGTGCGCTGCACCTCTTCGGGTCGGACATTGACGACAACCTGATCATCTACACCGCTGGCGCGGATGTGGGCGCGAACTCGGTCGGCGGCTACATGCTGCTGGATACCACCGGCACGGTGACATCGTCCGGCGCGCTAGAGATCGGCTTGCACTCGACCATCGTGGCGGCCGGTCAAACGGTCACGCTGGATAATGCGGGCAACGATTTCACCGGCGATATGCGGGTGACGTCTGCGGGCAACCTGACCATCACCGACAAGAACGCGCTGGAAATCTCGGGCACCGTTTCGGACAGCCTCAGCCTGACCACCGGCGGCGCGCTGACCCTTGGCGATCTGATCCTTGGGGCCTCTGGCACCAATGCGGCGACCCTCAGCATCACCGCTGGCGGCGATCTGGCCCAGAAATCGGGCAGCGATCTGACGATCTACGGCACCACTACCATTGATGGCGGTGAGAACGACGTGGATCTGGATGCGGCGACCAACGACTTCACCGGCGCTGTGTCGGTGGTCGATGCGGCCTCGCTTGATCTGACGGATGCCAATGATCTGGTTCTTGGCGCGATCGTGGTGAACGGCACTGAAACCACCGTTGAAATCGGGGGCGAGGATGTCACCGTTCCGGCCACCACCATCACCCTGACAGGCAACCTGACCCAAAGCACCGCTGCGGATGAAGGTCTGGACATCACCGGCGGTCTGAAGGTGGACCTGAACGGCGGCAGCCTGACCCTGAACAACGCCGAGAACGAGATTGACGGAGAGGTCTCGATCCTGGATGCGCAGAACGTGACCATCGCATCGGCCAAGCCGCTGCATCTGGTCTCGGCGGCGATTGCGGGTGATCTGAGCATCACTTCGGAAGGTCGCATCTACAACGAGGCAGGCTGGACCGTTGGCGGCACCACTGTGATCAACGCAGCGGGTCAGGACGTTGTTCTGCCTGCGGATCACAACTTCACCGGTGCGATCACTGTGATCGCCCGCAACCTGACGATCAACGATGTGGATGATATCCAATTCGCGGATCTGACCCTCAGCGGCAACCTGACTGTGACGTCGGGCGGCAACATTTCGGCAAGCGGTGTGGTCACCGTGAACGGACGCACCGATCTGACCGCAGGCGGCAACACCGCGACGATCACCATGTCGAACGCAGCCAACAACTTTGGCGGCTCGGTCAATGTGGCGGGTGTCGGCAATGTGGCGCTGACCGATGTGAACGCTATGGTTCTTGGCCAGCAGACTGTTGCGGGCAACCTCAGCATCACGGCAGGCGGCAATGTGACCGACAGCGGCGCTGTGGTGGTTGCGGGTACTACCCAGATCACCGCAACCGGCTATGACGTTGTTCTGGATGCGGCGGGCCATGACTTTACCGGCACTGTGTCGGTCACGGGCCGCAACAGCACCCTGCGCGATGAGACCGCGCTTACCCTTGGCACTGTCGATCTGTCGGGCACCATGGCGCTTTATGCGCAAGGTGACGTGTCGGGCGCAGGCGTGGTGACGGTTGATGGTACCTCGCTGATCAATGCGGGCGGCTATGACATCACGCTGGCCAACAGCGCGAACGACTTTGGCGGTCTGCTCAGCTTGCAGCGGGCGAACGACATTGTTCTGGCGGACACCAACGGTCTGGCCCTTAGTGGCCGTGCGACCGGCGGGGATGCGGATATGACCGTGACCGCAGGCGGCGCGCTGATCCTCAGCGATGGGGTTGCCTCTACCGGCAACATGACCCTGACTGCAGGGGGCGTCAGCTTTGGCGGGACCGTGGTCGAGGGCAACCTGACCGTCCAGTCCAGCGGCGTGGATATCGTCCAGCGTCAGAAGACCGTGGACGGCGCGCAGGTAGACACCATCCTGCGCGTGGCGGGCACCACCGATCTGACCGCAGCCAATGTGGTTCTGGATCACGTGAACGCCTTTGACGGGGCGGTCTCGCTGACCACCAGCGGCAATGTGCAGCTTGGGGCAGAGGGCGCGATCGACTTTGGCTCCTCGACCATCGGCGGCGATCTGACCGCGACCACCGTGAAGGGCATGACCCAGAGCGGCGCGGTTGCTGTCACCGGCGCAACCCGCCTGACCACCGAGTATGACGCCGATATCCTGCTGTCCAACGCGGGCAACGATTTCGGCGGTCTGGTCAGTGTTGTCTATGGCCGTGACGCTGTGATTGCCGATGCCTCGGCCCTGAGCATCACCGGCACCACCCTGCGCAACCTGACCGCAACTGCGGGCGGCGCGCTGAGTGTCGGCGCGATGGCCGTTGGTCAGAACCTGAGCCTCTCGGGGGCGTCGATCACCGACACTGGCGCGGATATTCTGGCCGTGGACGGGAATACCACTGTGGCGGCCACTGGCGCGATCACGCTGGACAACCTGCACCAGTTCGGCGGCACCGTGGGTGTGACCTCGGGCAGTGATCTGAGCCTGCGTGACACCAACGCGCTGGAACTGTCGGGCGTGGATATCACCGGTACGCTGACCCTGCGCGTTGACGGTGCGATCACCCAAAGCGCTGGCGCGTCCGTGCTGGTGGATGGCGCTGCGGATATCGCGACCACCGGCGGGGCCAATGTGACCCTGACTGGTGCTGCCAACGACTTTGGCGGTGTCTTGACCCTTGGCACCACTGGTGCGGTCAGTGTTACGGACGCCAACGCTCTGTCGGTTGACGGTGCGGTTGGTCAGACCCTCAGCCTGACGGCGGGCGGTCTGGTGACCTTCGGCGCAACCACTGTGGATGGCGCGGTTTCGGTCGCGACCACCGGCAGTATCGCGCAAAGCGGCACTGTGACCTTCAACAGCGCGGCGGCCCTGAGGGCTGGCGCGGCGGTCACGCTGGAAGACGCGGCGAACCAGTTCGCAGGCACCGTGACCCTGACCACCGGCGGCAACGCCAGCCTTGTGGATGTGGACACCATTGACGTGGACGGTCTGGTCGGCGGCGATCTGAGCATCCGCGCCGATGGCGTGGTTGGCTTGGGCGATCTGCGTGTGACCGGCGATCTGACGGTCGTGGCCCATGGCGACATCATGCAAAGCACTGCGGATGATGTGCTGTATGTGGGTGGTGACACCACTCTGACCGCGAACGATGGCACCACGGATTACGACATTACGCTGGCGAACCGCGTGTCCGATACCCAGTCGGTCAACGACTTTATCGGCAGCCTGCGGATCACCTCGGCGGCCTATGTGGATGTGCGTGCGCTGGATATCCTGCGGGTTGGTGTGAACTCGTCCACTGACGTGGACATCTACGCCGATGAGAAACTGTACCTGCTGGGGGCCAATGTGGCCGGTACGCTCAGCGCGGTCGGTAACTTTGACATGACCGGTGATATCACCGCGCAGTTCATCGATTTCTATTCGGACAGTTATCTGAATATGAACGGCTACGCGATCCGCGCGACTGCAACGGGCAGCGATGGCTATGTGAACGTCATTGCCGAAGGCGACATCACTCTGGGCCATATCGAGTCCCCGAACGGTGACATCTATGTGGAAAGTAAGACTGGCCGGATCACCGACGGTCTGCTGACCAGCGGCGGTGCCTCGAACACCCAGTGGAACATCAAGACCGCTGGTATCGTGTCGGTCGTCGCGAATGAGGGCAACCTGAACGCGATCCTCTGGTCGCCTCTCTATGAGGGCAACGCAGAGACCGCCGATGACACCCCCAACACCATCGACATCGCGGCCTTCAGCGTGAACCAGATGGAGGCACCCGATGGCGTGACCGTCACCGTGGGTCAGGGCGTCGAGAACATCGAGTTCACCGGCGATCTGAACGCCAAGCGCGATGTGGTCGTGAATCTGGGCAGCGCCAACTTTGTCATGGCCGAGGGCACAACCCTGTCGGCGGAAGGTGATATCAAGATCACCACCACCGGCTCGGTCACCCTGTCCAAGATGCTGGTCACCGATGGCAAGACCATCGACCTGCAAGTGGGCGGCAACCTTCTGGGTCTGACCAACGCCGATGGCAGCGCGAACCTCAAAGGCTCGACCATCCGTCTGGATGTGGGTGGCAGCATCGGTGCGTCCGATCAGGCCGTCACCATTGACGCGCAGACCGACGTGGCGGGCCAGAACGGCGAGATCCAATTCATCGCAACCCCAAGCGACGCCTATCTGGAGATCACCACCGAGAACAACGGCAGCAGCCGCCGCACGGTCGAGATTGGCACCGCCAGCGATGACTGGGTGATCGGTGATACGCTGGACGTGACAGCAACCCACGCGGATCTGGATATTCTGGGCAATATCTCGGCGGCCAGTGTTTCGATCACTGCCGAAGAGGGCGCTGTGACGATGACCGATGGCAAGACCATCACATCGGACGGGGATATCCTGCTAAGCGGCTCGGCGGGTCTGGCGGTGTCGAACATCATCGGTGACACCACCGCAGGTTCGACACAGGTCATCACCCTGCGCAGCGATCTGGGCAACATCTCGGAACTGACCGCGAACGAGAGTGCGAACATCATCACCGCTGGCGCGCTGGTGCTGGATGGTCAAAGTATCGCGGTTCTGGGTTCGGGCGATCTGGATGTGAACGTCGGGACGATGGACATCACCACCACCTCGGGCAACGCGGGTGTGGCGAACATTGAATCCCTCAGCAGCCAGACGGTTGTGAACGGCAGCAATGTGACCGGTATCCTGACCCTGACTGTGGATCAGGGCGACCTGACCCTTGCGGGCAATCTGTCCGCAGGTGGCATCATGTTCAACCTGGCTGACAGCTCGGCGCCCGATACCGCGCGTGACATCATCGTCAACGATGGCGTCACCCTGTCGTCGCTGGGTGCGGCAACCTTGCTGGCCACCGGCGATGTACTGCTTAGCGATATCAACGTGGCCACCGGCGATCTGACCATCGTGGCTGACGGCGTGGTCAATGATAACTCGGCTGGCAACGGCGCGAATGTGACCATGGGCACGGGCGAGCTGTCGATCTCGTCGAAGGCGATGGACCTGACCCTGAACGTGGGCAACATCAAGTCGCTGACCACCACCGAGACCGATACGTCGGCCACCCCGATCGACATTATCTCGGTCAACGGCAACACCCGTCTTGAGGATATCGCGACCAGTGGTCAGGCGATCTTCCAGCAGACGGCGGGCAACCTGACCCTGACGGGTTCGGTCTTTGCTGACGATCTGGACATGGATGTACTGGCGGGCAACCTTGCCCAAGAGCAGGCCGCGGCGATGACCATCACCAACGGCTTTGACCTGACCGCAAGCGGCAGCATGGCGCTGTCGTCGATCACCAGCCAAGAGGGCGATATCTCGATCACGGCAGGCGGTGCGCTGACTGATGCGTCGCCGACGCGCGAAACCTCGGTGATCACTACCAGCGCGACCGATGCCACCGTGACCATTCAGGCCAGCCGGATCGGTTCGGCCTCGGAGATCGGCGAAGTCGAGATCAAGTCGAGCCACGTGAGCAGCCTGACCGCAACAGCAGGCGGCATCTTCGTGGAACTGAAGAAGGGCGGCGATCTGGGGGCCACCACGGCCACCGGCGATATCGATATCACCCAGACTCTGGGCAGCCTGACCCTGACCGATGCGGTCACCTCTTCGGCGGGCTCGGTCGAGTTCACGACTGTGGGCGGCCTGACCATGGGTGCGGGATCGACGATCACCGCACGCGATGGCGCGGTTCTGGATGCACAGGGCGGCGATCTGAAGCTGACCTCGGTGACTGTCACCGGCCTTGGCCCCGACACAGCGGTCAGCAGCCTGTCGGCCAGCGGCGATATCCTTGATGTGATGCCTTGGGTTGATGGCCCCAGCCTTGCGGATGTGGATGGCTGGAACGTCAACGCGCAGGGTCTGCTAAGCCTGTCGGGCACCAACCTTGGTGCGGCCGATCAGCGTCTGAACATCCGTTCGGCGGATCTGTCCGATGTTTCGGCCAGCGGTCAGGTCTATATGGCCGCCGCAGGCACAGGCACCGGCACGGTGACTTTGGGTGGCGGCAGCGCGACCGAGGGTCTGTTCGACCTGAAACTGCTAAGTGACAGCCTGCTGATTGCCGGCTCGATCGAGGCAAGCACCGTTTCGCTGGTTGTCGATAACGGCACCATGACCATGGAAGACGGTATCCGCGTTGTGGCCTACCACGATATGGACCTGATCGCGGCGGGCGACATTGCCCTTAGCCAGATCCAGACCACCGACGGCACTATCACCATTGATGCGGGCGACGGTCAGATTCTGGACAACAGCGATGCCGAGACCTCGAACATCATCGGTCTGACCGACGATGCGCTGGCGATCATGCGGGGCGGCTCGATCGGTGAAAAGCGGATGGTGGACGGCCACAATGTGGGCGACGTGGATCTGAACATCGCCAAGGTCAGTGATCTGGAAGCAGGCGCGGGCGGCATCTATCTGGACAGCATCCGTGCGCTGGAGATTGGCGATGCCACCACCACGGGCGAGTTCGAGGTGCGCGTCACCACGGGCGATCTGACCCTCAGCGGTGACCAGACCGGTCTGCGGGCGATCCTTGAGGTCACTCAGGGCGGCGTGATCCAGCAAGATGGCGTGACCCTGACCACCACCGGCATTGCAGGCACCGCGCAAAGCGGCAACCTGACCGTGAACACCCTGCGGGATATCACCCTCTCGACCATGAAGGTACAGAACGGTGATGTGACCATGGTCAGCGAGCTTGGCGTGATCGAGGATGGCACTTTGGCCGACGCCGAAGACCGTGAAAACCTGATCATCCTGAACGGCCAGCTGGTCGAGATGAACGCCAAGTCCATCGGTACCAAGTATGAGGATGGCGATATCGACATCGATGCACTGGATATCGATGAGATGGTAGCCTTCGAAGGCGGTATCTTTGCGGGTCTGACGGGCCGCGACGGCGAACTGGCGAACATCGTCAGCGCCTCCGCGACCGCTGAAGATCAGGACATCGTCATCACCTCTGGCGACGGTATGCTGAAGGTTGAAACCGCGACTGCAGACGACGATCTGCGCATCGATATCGCGGGCGAAACCGGCGTGGATGCGTTGACCGTGGGCACTCTGCGGGCGGGCGGTGATCTGACCCTGCGCAGCGCAGCGGGCAACATCCTGCAAATCGCAGGCACCGATGTTCAGGCCAAGACCACCGGCGCGCTGACCACCTTGGGCGCAGGCGGCGATATCACTCTGACGGCGGCCACCAACGACTTTGCTGATCTGACCGTGGAAACCGGCGCGGATGTGCATGTGGTGGATGCCTCGGCGGTGAACCTGTTTGATGTGACCACCACCGGTGACTTCACGCTGGAGACCCAGCGCCAGATCGCCATGCAGGACAACACTGCAGTCCACTCGGGCGGCGATGTGACCCTGCGACTGGCGACCGGCAACCTGATCTCTGGTGCGGACCACGAAATCACTTCAGGCAACGATGTGAACGTGGATATCAACAGCGGCGACTGGACCGCGATCACCAGCAGCACCATCACCGCAGGCCGTGACGTTCTGGCGGATGTGGTGGGCAACATCGATCTGCGCGGCACCACCTCGGTCGAGGCAGGCCGGACCCTGAACTGGGTGGCCGACAATGCCATCGTCATGCAGGGCACTACCACGCTAGCGGCTGTGACGGGCGATCTGTCGCTGGTCAGCCGCGTGGCCGGTGAGATCACCATGTCCGGCACCTCGACCCTGACGTCGGGCGCAGACATGCTGATCGACGCGAAAGAGGGTGATCTGACGGTCTCTGACACCACGTCGATGCTGGCTGATCAGGGCGATCTGCAAATCACCCTGCGCGATGGTCAGCTGACGGCAACTGGCACCACCCAGATGGCCGGTGACGGCGTGGCGATTGATCTGCAAACGGCGGACCGCTCGGTCAGCCTCAGCGGTACCACCACGATCGCGGCGGATCAGACCGATCTGACCATGGATCTGGTGCAGGGCGATATCACGCTGGCGGGCAAGACCACGATGACCGCCAAGTCCGATGTGATCGCGATGATCGATCAGACCGGCGATATCAGCGCCAGCGGTGTGACCAAGATCACCGCCACGGACGACAACGTCATGCTGTCCACCCGGACCGGTGACATGTCGTTCCGCGACAAGACCACCATCACCTCGGGCACCGATACGGTGATGCTGATCGATCTGGGCAACCTGACCACGCGGGCGGCGACCACCGTGACCGCAGGTCAGGACATTCTGGCGACCTTGCTGGACGGTTATGTCAGCTTTAGCGACAAGACCACGCTGGATGCCGAGCGTAATGTGATCATCGCGGCCCGCAACGGCCTGACCGGCAGCGAACTGTCGGCCATGCACGGCGAAAACGTGAACGTCATCATTACCGAAGGTGCGGTGACGCTGCTGAACAGCGCGCTTGTGGATGCGGGCACCGATGCCTCGGTGCAGGTCACGACCGGCAATGTGGAGATGTACAACAACACCATCATGACCGCCGGTCACGATGCCAGCGTTGACGTACAGACCGGCGATGTCCTGATGAAGGACAATGCGGTAATCACCGCAGTCCATGATGTGGCTGTGGATGTGACCACCGGCGATGTGGCGCTGTCGAACAGCGCACTGGTGAACGCGGGCAATGACGCCAGCGTTCAGATCGGCCAAGGCGATCTGACCCTGATCGATGATGTGATCGTCCGCGCGCTCGACGACATCTCGGTCGATATTGACACCGGCACCGTCCAGATGCGTTCTGACGCGCTGATCAATGCGGGCGACGATGTGACGATGCTGATCGGTCAGGGCTATGTCCTGATGCAGGACGCCCGTACCCTGATCCGTGCGCAGGATGTGAAGATCACGGTCGAGACCGGCTTTGCCCGTCGTGGCGGCTCGATCTGGCTGGATCGCATCGAAGGGAGCCAGAGCGTCTGGCTGCGGGCACTGGATGGCCGCATCCTTGACAACACCAAGGCGCAGGACGTTGACCTGATCGTCACCAAGGTGATGGCGCTTGAGGCCAGCGATGGTATCGGCATCATTTGGGAAGACAACCTGAACACCGATGCCGACTACTTCACCGGCTTTAACAGCCGCTCGGGTGGTATCAACGTTCAGAACCGTACCGCGCTGACCATCGGCGATGCGGGTATCCTGAATGGCGCGCCCAAGGGTCTGGTGAACTACGGCGAAGAAGACATTGCCGTCGTCGCCCCCGGTGTGGTGTCGCACCTGCGGACCTTCTACGGGGTGGGCGACCGCTTCGCGAACGGCACGGTGGCGAACCTGCGCGGTCAGGGCATCTTCCTGGTTCACAACCTTGGCCAGCCCTACTTCTGGGAGCAGCTTGGCGATACCACCCGCGCCCGCATGTCGGCACAGATGGACCCGCCGGTGAACGTGGTCCTGCGCCATCTGCAGACCGAGGCCAAGGAACAGGCCAATCTGGAACGTCGTCTGCGCAACGCGGGCGAAACCTCCAGCACCACCGAGCTTGGCCGGATGAACAGCTTTAACGTGGAAGAGGATGCCTTCAGCAAACTCTCCGATCGTCTGAGCAAATTCCGGAACAGCGAAGAAATCCGCTCGATCCGCAAATCGCGCGAGATCCTGAACATCGCGGTTGTGGATGCTTCCGAAGGTGGTCAGGGCGATCTGTACGATCCGTTCTCGCTTGAGGCGCCGGCAGCGGAAATCCTTGGCCGCGCGAATATGATGGATGGAACGGACTTGAATTCGGTTGATCTGGATTCGCCGCTTCTACCTCAGATTGAAAAATTGGAAGAAAATGGCGCTGGACATGAAGAGGGTCTTGAACAACGTCCTGTTCTGCAATCTGCTCTGGAATTGGCGGATGACAATTTGGACGCACCGCTGATTGCCGCCGAATGATCTGGTCAGACAATTCCAATCATGTGATTAAGGGAGGCACTAATGGCTGATAAGAAAGAGCAGAAAATGGACGAGAAAATTCAAGAAACCGTAGAAGCGACCGCAAAAACTGCGACACGCGACGTGAAAGTGCGTTTTGACGATTCCAATATGTCTTCGAACTATGCCAATGTAGCCAATGTGGGCATGAGCAAAGACGAAGTCACACTGTTGTTCGGTACGAATAAAACCTGGGGTGCGGTGAAAGACGAGGTCGTGATTGAATTGTCCTCGCGTATCATCCTGACCCCTTCTGTTGCAAAAAGCTTCGCTGAAACGCTGCAACGTGTTCTGAACGAATACGAAAAGCAGGTTGGCAAAATCGTATAAGGACAAAATGATGAAACGCTTGAAAATCCTGCTGCTGGGAACTGCAATAACAGCTGTCTTGGCGGCGTGTGAGGGAATGCCTGAAAAACCCTCGGCTGATCTGGCGTTTTCTGATGAGTCCGTAAGGGCCCGAATTCCCGCTGACATCAACCTGTCCAGCGGGAACCTGAGCCTGAGAAATTTCGTCCGGCTTCTTTCGGTGTCGGACGAAACCATCCGCGCGCAGGATGTGGAAATCGCTCTTGCCGAACAAGAGGCCTTGGGCGCGTGGGGTGTCTTTGAACCGCAGGCCTACGGCACTGTGGATCGCAATTTCGAATACACCCAGACCAGCGCCGAAGAATACCGTTCGCGCGGCACGGGGCTGGATTCCACCGGCACGCCGAACCCCTATAAATCTGACGTCTCCAAGGTGCGCGTCGGGGTCGAGGGCAAGAACCAGGCCGGCATCAAGATGGATCTTTTCTATGAGATGGATAAGACCCGCAACTCGCTGCAGAAACCTGCGGCCCGTCCCAGCCCCGAATACTCGGCGGCGGTCGGCATGTCGTTCATTATCCCGCTGCTGCGCAATGCGGGGCCTGATTATAACAAAGCCCCCATCGAGATTGCTCGCATCGACAAGGAAATCGCCGAAGAGACCAGCCGTCTGGTGAAGTCCCAGCGCGCCTTTGACGCTATCAAGACCTACCTCATGGTGCAGCGCGCCCAATCGCGGGTGCATTGGCGCCAGAAGGCTCTGACCACCGCCGAGGCGCTGGAAAAAGAGATGCGGGTGCAGGTCGGTGAGGGTCTGCGCGGCTCGGCCGATCTGACCGAAGCGGCGGCCAAAGTGGCCGAACAGCGCGGCTTGCTGACCGAAGCGCGTCAGGATCTGAACGAACAGATCGGCGCGTTCCAGATCTTCTTCCTTGCGATTGAACAGGACATGCAGCCGAACCGCTGGATGCCCTCGGATTCCCTGTCGGCCCCTGCGGCGCAGTATATCAGCCCCTCGCGTCTGGTCTCGACCGATGCGGCGGTGCAAAAGCGGGCGGAAACCCGCATCAACGCTCTGCGGATCGAGCGTGAAGAGATGAACGTTCTGATCGCGGAAAATCAGGCCAAGCCCGAATTCAACATGAAGATCGACGCCAAGCAGACGTTTCTGGCCGATCATTATGTGCCCTTCCGTGACCTTTATGGCCGCGAAAATCCCTATCATTCGTGGCGTGCGGGCTTTGAATTCCGCCGTGGTCTGAAGGGTGACATCACCAAGCAGAAACAGCTTGAGGCCGCTAAGCTGCGGGAAACGCAGGCAGAATTGACCATGAACGCCTTCCGTCAGCGCATTGCCAGCGAGATGAACGGCATCAAGGGCATTCTGGAGCGTGCCAACGATCAGGCCCGCCAGCAGTCTGAAATGGTGGACGCATACTGGGACCTTTACAAAGCCGAAGAGCAGCGCGCGCAGGCGGGCCAGTCTTCGCAGGTTGAGGTTCTGAACCGCGAGCTTGCCTATTACATTGCCAAGGAAGGTCAGCGGGACGCCATCGCACAGCAGAACCTTTCCAGCTATCTTGCCTCTCAGATCAGTGGCACCTTGCTGTCGCGGATGGGGGTTGAATGATCCCGTTCCGGCGTTTGCTGCAAACGGCTGCCTTGTGCGCCCTGCCGGTGACGGCGGGGGCGCAGGCGGCAGATGTGCCGCAGGTGGACTATGCGACCGTGGGGCTTTCCTCGACCGCGCCGGTGCTGGGGGGATTTACCACCTGCCGCGCCGAGCTTGAGCTGGCCTTTGCGGTCTCGGGCCTAGTCGAGACCACCTTGGTTGACGAAGGCCAGACCGTGAAGACGGGCGACGTTCTGATGCGCCTTGATCAAGAGGTCGAGCGGATCGAACTGCTGCGCCGTCAGGCCGTGATGGAGGATGACGCCGAACTGCGTGCTGCCATCGCCCGCGCCGATATTGCCCTGCGCCAGAAAGAGGCGGCGGAACGTCTGCACGCCAGCACTGGCGGCATCAGCCGCGAAGAGGTGCAGAACCGCACGCTGGCCCATGAACTGGCGGTGATCGAAATCTCGCGCCTTGAGGCGCAGGCCAAGATCAACGCGCTGGACTATGACACCGCGCAGGAAAATCTGGTCCGTCGCACGCTGGTCGCCCCCAGTGAAGGCATCATCAGCAAGATTGAAATCCAGACCGGTGAAAGCGCACAGGCCAACGATCCGGTGATGATGCTGTGTGACCTGAGCCAGCTTGAATTCAAGGCCAGTATTCCTGTGACCTACGCCGACCGCCTGAGTAAAGGCATGAAGGTGCAGGTTCAGATCACTTCGCGCAGTGCGGCGGTGGACGGGACGGTCAAGTTTGTCTCGCCTGTGGTGGACTCGGCCTCGGGTCTGCAAGAGGTGAAGGTGTTGATCGACGAAGCCCATGACTGGCTGCGGCCCGGGATGAATGCCGTGCTGGTGTCGGCCCCTTAACGCGGGGCGTGGACGCGGATGGCCAAGCAGACCTTTTACGACCAGTGGCACCGGATTGCCGAATTGCGGATTGGCCTGCGCCCCTCGGTGCAGGTGCGCCAGCAGCGGTTCCGTGGTGAGGTCTACTATGTCTACAACGAGGTTATTCACGCGGGCTTTTTCCGTGCGCGGCCCGAAACCCACGCCTTGGTGCAGCGCATCCGCCCGAACCAGACCCTGCATGAGATCTGGCGCGAATTCGTCGATATCTCGCCCAAGACCGCGCCGGGGCAGAAGGATTTCTTTGATCTGATCGCGGCGCTGTATCGGGCCAATATGGTCTATGTGGAAGGCGGCGTCAGTGAAGAGCGCCTGCTGGAGCGGGCGCTGCAAAAGAAGAAAAAGCCGCTGGCCGCGCGGATATCAGAGCTCTTGTTCCTGCGCATTCCGTTGCTGGACCCTGAGCCGATGCTCAAGCGGCTGTTGCCACTGATCAACGCGATCTACAGCCTGCCGGCGATCCTTCTGGTTTTGGCGACCTGCCTTTGGGCGGGGTACGAGTTCCTGCTGGCCTCGGACCGCGCCTTTGCCCAAAGCCAGAATATCCTGCAGATCAGCAACCTGATCCCGCTGTATCTGGCGATGTTCGCAACCCACGTGCTGCATGAATTCAGCCACGCGGCCTTGTGTAAATACTACGGCGGGCATGTGCGGACCACGGGCCTTATGCTGCTGATGTTCACGCCGCTGCCTTATGCGGATGTCTCGGCCAGTTGGTCGTTCCGGAACAAATGGCATCGGGCGGCGGTGGGCGCGGCGGGCATGTATTCGGACGCCTTCTTTTGTGCGATTGCCACAATTGTCTGGGCCTATTCGCCCCCAGGCCCGTTAAATGAGGTGGCCACGAACCTTATGTTCGTGACGGCGGTTTATACGGTGCTGTTTAACGCGAACCCGCTGATGCGCTTTGACGGCTATTATATCCTTTCGGATATAACGGGGATTCCGAACCTGCATGAAGCTGCGAAAAAACAGGTGACCGAACTTTTCCGCACCAAAATTCTGGGCGAGGCGGAAACCCAATTGCATCCTGTCTCTGGGCGGCGAAAATTCTTTCTAGCGGCTTTTTTCTTTACCTCGAACTTTTACCGAATTCTGATTATGATCGGGATCGTGAAATTCGTGGCCGATCAGTATTTCGGTTTGGGCTTGGCGGTGGCTGCGGCTTTGGCCTATTCGACATTTCTGGCGCCGGTCGCCAAATTCCTTAAACCTGTGCGGGATCCGCGCTTTATGGCGAAACACCGTAAAAAAGTTTTGGGCGCCAGCGGCGTATTTCTGGCAATGGCGCTGTTTATCGCCTTTGTCCCGCTGCCCTTTTCGCGGGTTCTGGATGGCGTGGTGCAGGATCGTGAGAAAACCCGCATCTTCCTGCCCCTGAACGGGATCGTGGAAACGGTCTATCCGCAGAATGGCGATCACGTGGCCCAAGGCGCGGTTGTCATGCAGCTCAGCAACCCCGAGCTTGAGTTGGAGTTGCAGGGTCTTCAGGCCAAGATCGCGGGCGTTGAGGCGCGGATGAACCAGTCCCTGACCGAGGGCGGCCAGACCTACGCCGCGATCGAGCAGGAACTACACACCATGCAGACCACCCGTGCCCATCTGGAATCCGAACTGCGCAAACTGGTGATCTACGCGCCCCATGACGGCACATGGGTTGCGCCGGAACTGCGGGCCTACACCGGTCAGTGGTTGTCCCGCGGGGCCGAGGTCGGCGCGATCTCGAAATCGCAGGACTACCAGTTCCGCGCCATTCTGGAACAGCAAGGCGCCAGCGAAATTGCGGCCATGCGGGCCGATGAAGCGTCCGTCAAGGTTGAGGGCCTGCGCGCCCATACGCTGGCGATCCCGCAGCTTAGCGTCATTCCGTTTTCGCAAAAGGAACTGCCCTCGGTGGCGGTGTCGCCCTTGGCGGGGGGTGATGTGGCGATGGACCTGCAAAACCGCGACAAACCCGAAGCGGCCGAGCGGTTCTTTCTGATCGTCGCAGATCTGGCCAGCGATCCGGTGGATGAGGCGTTGCTGGACGGGCGGCGCGGCTGGATGCGGGTGTCTTTGCCGCCACGCTCTTTGGGGCTGCGGGCCTATGACGGGCTGCGCCAGTTCTTCCAGAAGCGGTATAAACTGTGATGCAGCGCCGCGCCCTTTCCGAGATTTTGGGGAAATACTCCGGTCTGCCGACGGCAGGGGACAGCGACTGGCAGCAGGGCCAGCAGGCTTGCGCCGTGCCGAACGCCGCGCTTCAGGTTCTGGGCACCCACCAGCCGGAATACAAACGCCTGTGGCTGGACCGTCACGGGGCGACATTGCAGACCAAACTGTTGGGCCTGCAACGCCCCTTGGCCCGCCTTGGCAAGCTGGCCGATCAGGTGATCGCCGCGCGAGCGGGGCTTGAGGATCTGGATGAGGCGGGGCTTGAGGCCAAACTGGCCGAGCTACGCGCCCTGTCGAAATTCGAACGCAACGCTCAATCGGCGCGGATCAGCGCCGCCGACGTGCAGGCCATGGCGGGCATCAATGAGGCGGTGCGCCGTGTCCTCGGGTTTCGTCCCCACCGCGAACAGATCATCGGGGCCTTCGCGATCTTAGAGGGTTCGATCGCCGAGATGGCCACGGGCGAAGGGAAAACCCTGACTGCCAACCTTTCCGCTATTGCAGCGGCGTGGCGCGGGATGCCCGTGCATGTGATCACCGCGAATGAGTACCTTGCGTCCCGCGATTGCGAGTTGGGGCAGGATTTGTTCGCCTTTTGCGGGGTCACGGCGGCCTCGGTCACCGGCGATACGCCGCCCGATGCGCGGGGGGCGGGCTACAGCCATGAGATCGTTTATTGCACCGCGCGGGACATGCTGGCGGATCATCTGCGCGACAGTTTGGCCTTGGCAGGCAAGGCGGGGCGGCTGAAACACGCCTTGGCCAGCGCCCGCAATGGTGGCAAGGGCGAGGCTGGCGGCATCGTCATGCGCGGCGTCTATCAGGTGATCGTGGATGAGGCCGACAGTGTCTTGATTGATGAGGCGGTGACGCCGCTGATCATCTCGGCCCCGAAGCCTGACGATTTGTTGGCCGCTGCGGCGGTCAAGGCGGTGGAACTGGCCCGCGATTTGACAGAGACCGAACATTACACCGTCAATCAGGAACTGCGCAGCGTAGAGCTAACCCGTGCGGGCCGTCAGCGCGTGGCGGAAATGGTGCTGGACGCTGGCCCCTTCTGGCAGCGCCGCGACCGCGCTGAGGAGCTGGTGAATACCGCCCTTTACGCCATGTATATGATGGTGCGGGATAAGCACTACATCATTCAGGAAGACAAGGTTGTTCTTGTGGATGAACTGACGGGCCGACTGGCCCGCGAACGCACCTTGTCCTTAGGGATGCAGCAGGTGCTTGAGGCCGCGCTGGACCTGGAAATCTCGCCCCCCAGCGAAGTGCGCGCGCGTCTTAGCTTTCAGCGCTATTTCCAGCGCCTGTCGCGGATCGGCGGCATGACCGGCACCGCGCAAGAGGCCAAGGCCGAGCTCGGCAAGGTCTATGGTCTTGGCATTGTGCCTGTGCCCACGCACCAGCGGTCGCGGCGGCAGAACCTTGGCTATCGGGTCTTTGCGACCAATGAGGAAAAGCTGCACGCCATCGTTCAGGACGCCTGCGGGCTGTCGGCCAAGGGCTGCGCGGTGCTGATCGGGGTCAAAAGCGTTCTGACCAGCGATGATCTGGCCGATGCCTTTGCCTTTGGCGCCCCAGACCAGCCGATTGAGATTCTGAACGCCATCAACGATGCCGAGGAAAGCGCAATCGTTGCCCGTGCAGGTCAAGCTGGTGCGGTCACGGTGGCCACCAACATGGCAGGGCGCGGCACTGATATCAAAATCGCCCCCGATGTGCGTGAAAACGGCGGGTTGCATGTGATCATCGCGGAAACCAACGATTTCTCGCGCATTGACCGGCAGTTGATCGGGCGCTGTGCGCGTCAGGGCGATCCGGGGATTTTCATGCGCTACGTGGCGCTGGATGAGGATGTGGTGATGCGGTTCCTGCCGCCCGTCCTGCGCCGCCTGTGGGCGGCCAGTTTCCGCGCCGGTCTGGCCCCTCAGATGATGGCGCGATTCATGCTGTATCTGGCACAGCAGCGGGCCGAACATCTGGCCTATAAACAACGTAAAGCCTCGCTCGAGAACGAGATCGAAACCGAAAAGAGCATGATATGACGGCACATTCTGCGACCCTCGATGCGGACTATGGCGCGGCGCTGGCGGCTTTGGCCGAGTATGCAGGCGCTCCGGCGGCGTTCTGGCCGGTGCTGATCCAGACTGTGCAGCGCCAGTTGAACGCGCGGGCGGTCTGGCTGGTCTGGCGGCCTGTGTCCGACGATCCCGCTCCGTGGAAGATGCTGGCGCAGGTGCCCTCGGCGGCGGCGGTTCCCGTGGATGAGGTGCTGTCACTGGCGGCACTGAAAAAGCTGGCCCGTGACGGCGTGACCGTGGGGCAGGGCGCGGGGGCGGCATTGGCTTTGGCCGAATTGCAGACCACTGATCCGCGCCAGCAGATCGTCTTGATCGCGGATATGGGCGGCGCGGCGGCGGCAGTGGCGGGCCTACAAAAGCTGACCGGATTCATCTGCGTGCCGCAGGCGTTCGATTCTTTGCGCAAGGCGAAATCAGGGGCGCGTGACGCCACCCGACTGGCGCAAACGCTGGAATCCATGGGGCGGGTGCTGGACGCAAACAGCTTTGATCAGGCGGCACTGACCTTTGTGAATGACCTGTCAGAGCGGTTCGCTTGTGAAACAGTTTCCTTGTCGTGGCGGGCGTTTGAGGGGCTGCGGCTGCGGGCCACCAGCCATTCGGAAAAGGTCGCCCGCCGGTCCGAGGCAACATCGCTGCTGGAAGAGGCAGGCCAAGAGGCGCTGACCCAAGACAAAGAGGTCATGCTACCTGCCACTGATCAAAAGCAGGTCAGCACTGCCCATGAGGCCTATGTGCGCATGGTCAAACCGGGCCACATTCTGACGCTGCCCTTGATGCAGCGCAGCGCCGATGGGCAGACCACGGAATTGGGCGCGGTGACGCTGGAACGTCAGCGTCAACAATTCTCGACCGCGGAACAGTGGGCCTTGCGCCTATATTGTGAGATGGCGATCGCCCCACTGGTCTGGCACGCCCAGAATACCAAATGGCTGCTGGTGCGTATGGGGCGTGAGATTGCCCGATCCATTCCCAAGGCGCTGAAGCCCCGCAGTGGTGCGGGCAAGCTGCTGATGGGCACGCTTGTGGCGGCAGTTGTCGGCGCGATGTTCATCCCGCTGCCGTTCCGTCTGTCGGCCACGGCGGTGCTAAAGACCGATGCCTCGGCCTATGTGGGTGCGGCCTATGACGGGTTCATCGAAGGCAGCCAGATCATTCTGGGCTCGGTCGTTGAAAAGGGCGATGTGATCTTCACCCTGAACACTTCGGAACTGGTGCTGGAACGCAATGCGCTGATCGCGGAACTGGCGCAGTCGAACCGGGACGCGGAAATCCGGCGCTCGGTCAACCAGCTGTCGGAAATGCTGGTCGCGCAGGCCAAGGCGGATGAATTGCGGGCCAAGCTGCTGAAGATCGATCAAAAGCTGGCCGGTGCCGCAGCCAAAGCGCCCATCAGCGGCGTCGTGGTCGAAGGCGAGCCTGCCAAGAAGATCGGCGAGGCCGTGCGACGCGGCGAAAGTCAGGTCACAATCTCGGCCCTGTCGTCGCTGTATGTTGAGGCAGCGGTATCGGAAAAAGACCTTAGCTTTATTGCGGCCGGTCAGCCGGTGGAACTGACCCTGCTGGCCCGTCCCAAGGACACCTTTACCATGTCCGTGGCCCGCGCGGTCCCCGCGCCCGAGGTGCAGGATGCCGACAACGTCTTTCCCGTCCGGATGAGCGATCCTGACACCCGCGCTGATTGGTGGGTGCCGGGGATGACGGGGGTGGTCAAAATTTCGGCCGGAACGCGGCCTGTGTGGTGGCTGGCCTCGCGCAGTCTGGTGGATTACCTGCGCCTTCTGCTGTGGTTCTGATCCAGCGTCCAAGGGCAGCCTAGGTTAAAGGCTGTCCTTCACCCGCTCCCACGTGTTCTTGATGTGGGTCGCCATGGCTTGGCCAAGGCGCGGGCCGTCCCGTTCCTTGAGGGCGGCAACCATCGCTTCGTGATCGGCCACCGCGCCCGCCCAGTATTCGGGCTTTTCATTGCCGATATAGCGGATGCGCTTTAGCCGTGCCTGAAGGTTGGCCTGCATCTCTTGCAAGGGCTGGTTCTGGGACAGAGCCGTCAGCCGTGAATGGAATTCCTGGTTCATCTTATAGTACGGCATCCGGTCACGGGCGGCGTAGCGGGTCATCATCCTGTTGTGCAGATCGACCAGTTCCGCGATGTCCTGATCGGAGGCGCGTTGGCACGCCAGTTCCCCCGCCAGTTGTTCCAGGTGTCCCAACACTTCCAGCATGGAAAACACATCCTCAGTCGTCAGCTTGCGCACGGTGCTGCCCCGCGACGGGCGCACGATCACCAGCCCTTCGGCGGCCAGCGTGCGCAGCGCCTCGCGGAAGGGGGTGCGCGAAACACCCAACTTCTGGATGAGATCAGCCTCGTCGATTCGCGAGCCGGGCTCCAAAATCCCTTCGATAATCAGGTCCCGCACCTTGCTGACCACCTGATCGTGCAGCGAGCGGTTTTCGATTTCCAGTGACGATACCATTCTTAGTCCGTTGTTTTTATTCGCTTAAGGCAACTTTTCCGGCGGGTGGCCCACATTAGCAAGATATGCATTGCCAGTCGATACTTTCTATTTGTATACAAAATACATGATGAGGATATCCGAAAAAGGTGCCCTTGTCCCAGGAGGAGGAAAATCATGAAACATTCGCGTACCCGCCTGATGGCGGGCCTGTTGGCTGGCACCGTTTCGCTATTGGCGCTGCCCGCTGTGGCCGAAACTTATATCGTTGCGGTCGGTGCGGCCTCGAACAGCTTGCAAGGGCGCAGCGCGGCCAAGTTCGCCGAAGACCTTCAGGCGAAACTGGGCGATGCCCATACGGTGGAATTCTACGCCGACGGCCAGCTTGGCGATGAAAAGGAACTGATGCAGAAGCTGCGTCTGGGGACTGTGCAGTTCTCGTTGATCTCGTCGATCATGACGAACGTCGCGCCCGAATTTGCCCTGTTCGACATGCCGTTTCTGGTCCAGAACCGCGATCACCTGAAGGCGATCGATGCCGAGATCGTCCAGACCGATCTGGCCCCCAAAGCCGAAGAGGCGGGCCTGAAGGTGCTGTCCACTTGGGAAAACGGCTTCCGCCAGATCACCAACAACACCCGTCCCATCAATACCCCCGCCGATCTTGCGGGCCTGAAGATCCGCACACCTTCGTCCGAATGGCGCGTAGCGATGTTCAAGGAATGGGGCGCGAACCCGACGCCCATGTCGTTCTCTGAGGTCTTCGTGGCGCTTCAAACCGGCACCATGGACGGGCAGGAAAACCCCCTGACCAACATCACCGGCGCGAACTTCCAAGAGGTGCAGAAATACCTTAGCCTGACCGGCCACGTCTATTCGCCCGCCTATCTGACCAGCGGCATGGCCAGCTGGTCCAAGCTGCCCGATGACGTGAAGGCTGCCGTCGCAGAGATTGGCGCCGAAGTGCAGGACTGGTCGTTGGCCCAAGGTGAAGCAGCCGACAATGAGCTGGTCGATAAGGTGAAAGCCGCCGGTATGGAGGTGAACACCGCCGACAAAGCCGCCTTCATCGCCGCATCTGCGCCGATCTACGCCGCCTTCGCCGAGCAGGTCTCGGGCGGTGACGCGCTGGTCAGCCGCGCGCAGGCACTGGCGAACTAAGCAACCCCTTTCTCACCGGCTGGCCCTCGTGCTGGCCGGTGTCTTCTGTCCGGAGGAGGCCAAACGCTTTGGTCGCGACTATCGAAAAACTGCTGCTTTGGCTGATCGAGACGATCTGCCTTGTGCTGCTGGTCACACTGGCGCTGGCGGTGATCTATTCCACCACCATGCGCTATCTGGGGGCCTCGCCCTCTTGGTATGACGAAATCGCCAGTGTCTTGCTGGCTTGGCTGACCTATTTCGGCGCGACCTACGCGCTGTTCATGCGTCAACACATGAGCTTTGGCGGTCTTGTCACCGCTCTGCCGCGTCAGGCCGCGATTGCACTGGCGCTGCTATCTGAATTCCTTGTCATCGGCTTTTTCGCTGTGGTCGCATGGTACGGCAACGCTGTGCTGGCGGTGGCCAAGTGGGATTCCTTGCTGTCGATCCGCTGGATGACGCTGGACATCGTTCAATCGGTGATCCCCGTCAGCGCGGTCCTGATGATCATCGGCACGCTGCTGACCATGCCCCGCGCGTTGAAAAACGCCGCCGAGGGCATCGACGCGGACCACGCGGAAATCGAGCACGCCATCGCCGAGGCTGAACGCGACAACGCGGACGCGGCCCTGAAGGAGGGGCATAAATGATCCTGTTTCTGACAACCGTTGTTCTGATCGGCCTGATCCTGATCAACGTGCCCATCGCTGTGGCCATTGGCATCGTGGCCCTTGGCGGGCTGGTGCTGACCCCCGGTGGCGCAACACTTTATGACATGGCGATTGCGCTTTATTCCGGCGCGACCTCATTCCCGCTGATCGCGATCCCGCTGTTCATTCTGGCGGGGAACCTGATGAACACCTCGGGCATCTCGGTCCGGCTGATCAACTTTGTCTCGGCGCTGATCGGCTTTGTCCGTGGCGGTCTGGGGATGGTCAATATCGGCGTCTCGATGGTCTTTGCCGAGATTTCGGGCTCTGCCGTGGCTGATGTGGCCGCAACCGGCACCGTGCTGATCCCCGAGATGAAAAAGCGCGGTTATTCGCGGACTTTGGCGGCGGCGATTACCTCGTCCTCGGCATCGCTGGCGATCATCATCCCGCCGTCGATCCCGATGATCCTTTACGGCGCGATTGCCGAGGTCTCGGTGCTGAAGCTGTTTGTTGCGGGCATCGTGCCAGGCGTGCTTGGCGGGGGCCTGTTGATGCTGGTCACCTACGGGCTGGCGATCCGCTATGATCTGCCCCGCGCCGAAGGGTTCGATCTGTGCCACGTCTGGCGCAGCTTTAAAGAGGCTTTCTGGGCGCTGACCATGCCGGTCATCATCCTTGGTGGCATCTTCTCGGGCATCGTGACCGCGACCGAAGGCGCAGGGCTGGCCGTGCTGGCGGCACTGGTGATCGGGATCTTTATCTACCGTGATCTGGATGTGCGCCGCCTGCGCAAAGTCATGCTGGAAGGCGTCAGCCAGACCGGCGTGGTCATGCTGCTGGTCGCCACCTCTGCCGCATTGGGCCTGTTCCTGACCCAAGCGCAGGTGCCCCAGCAACTGGCACAACAGATCACCGAGGTTACGACCAATCCGCTGATCGTTCTGGCGCTGTTGAACCTGCTGCTTCTGGTGCTTGGCATGTTCCTGCATGGCGCGGCCGCAATCATTCTGGTGGTGCCTGTGGTCATGCCGCTGGTGACCGCCGTGGGGATCGATCCGATCCATTTCGGCATCATGGTCACGCTGAATCTTGCGATTGGTCAGCAAACGCCGCCTGTGGCCTCGGTCCTGATCACATCCTGCTCGATCGCCAAGTCCGGCATCTGGGAGACTTCTCGCGCCAACCTGCCGTTCATCGGTGTTCTCGCCTTCATCCTGCTGCTGGTGACTTACGTCCCGCAGGTGTCACTCGCACTCACGGGGTATCTGCAATGACAGACCTGAAACCACGTATCGCCATCATTCCGGGCGACCCCTCGGGCATCGGGCCTGAACTGATCGCCAAGCTGCTGAACGACGAAGGCGTCACAGACAGCGCGCATATCGTGCTGGTCGGGGATGATCATGTCTGGAGCCAAGGCGCTGTGCAGGCCGATCTACCTGTTGCGCTGAACAAGATCACCGAAGGCGACCTGCCCACCCAAGCGGGCTTGTCTTGGCTGCCCATGCAGACCATCGCCCCCGAGGATGTGAAGATCGCTGAGGTCACGGTTGCGGGCGGCACCTGCGCCCTGCGGTGTCTGGACAAGGCGCTTGATCTGGCGACCGCCGGTCTGGTGGACGGGGTGCTGTTCGGCCCATTCAACAAGGCGGCGCTGACCGCTGCTGGCCTGAACGCCGAGGATGAGCACCGCTATATGGCGCGGTATCTGGGCTTCACCGGATATCACAGCGAAATCAACGTTCTGGACGATCTGATGACCACCCGCGTCACCAGCCACATCGGCCTGAAAGAGGTGGCAGAGCGCATCACACCTGAGGCCGTGAACAAGGCGATCAATCTGGCCTCGGACACGCTGAAACGGGCAGGCAAAGCGCGGCCTCATATCGCGGTGGCGGCGTTGAACCCCCACGCAGGCGACAATGGCAAGTTCGGCCGCGAAGAGATCGACATCCTAGAGCCGGTCGTGAAGGCGGCGCAGGACAAGCAGATGCATGTGACGGGGCCTTGGCCCTCGGACACGGTGTTCCTCAAGGCCAAACGGGGCGAGGTCGATGCCGTCGTGACCATGTACCACGACCAAGGCCAGATCGCGATCAAGCTGATGGGCTTTGAGCGGGGCGTCACAGTTGCGGGCGGTCTGCCGATCCCCGTGGCCACCCCCGCCCATGGCACTGCCTTTGATATCGCGGGGCAGAACAAGGCCAACGTGGGCGCAACCCGTCAGGCCTTTGATCTGCTGGTGCGCATGGCCGCGAACCACCGCGCGGACCGCGAGACCGTCTAAACAGCGCCGCACCTTTGCGGCATTCCCCGCCTGCGCCCCTTGGCGCGGCGGGACCGGATTTCAGGAGAATACCCTATGAAAGTACTCGTCATCGGCGCTGCCGGTATGATCGGCCGCAAGCTGCTGGAGCAAGTGGCAAAGACCCCCAACATTCTGGGTGCGCCCGTCTCAGGCCTGACGCTGGTCGATGTGATCGAACCTGCCGCCCCCGCCGCACTGGCAGACAAGGCCAAGTGTCAGGCGCTGGACCTGTCCACGGATGGCGCGGCAGAGGCGCTGATCGCAGAGCGTCCCGACATCATCTTCAACCTTGCCGCCGTTGTCTCGGGCGAGGCCGAGGCCGACTTTGACAAAGGCTACCGCGTCAATCTGGACGGCGGCCGCGCCTTGCTAGAAGCCATCCGCCATGAGGGCCAGCGCGAGGCCTACAAGCCGCGTCTGATCTTTGCCTCTTCGGTCGCGGTCTTTGGCGCGCCTTTCCCTGAGAAAATCGGGGATGAATTCTTTACCACGCCACTCACAAGCTATGGCACCCAGAAAGCAATTATCGAGCTTCTGATTGCCGACTATTCCCGTCGCGGCATCATTGATGGGGTCAGCATCCGCCTGCCCACCATCTGCGTGCGCCCCGGCAAACCCAATGCTGCGGCTTCGGGCTTTTTCTCGAACATCCTGCGCGAGCCGCTGGTGGGCCAAGAGGCCGTGCTGCCCGTGGATGACAGCGTGCGCCACTGGTTCGCCAGCCCCCGTGCCGCTGTGGGGTTCTTTACCCATGCCGCCACGCTAGATCTGGCCAAGGTCGGCCCGCGCCGCAGCCTGATGATGCCGGGCCTGTCGGCCACCGTTGCCGATCAGATCGCCGCACTGGAAAAGGTGGCTGGCCCCAAAGCCACCGCCCTGATCCGCCGCGAACCCGATGCCACCATTCAGGGCATCGTTGCAGGCTGGCCTTGCGACTTTGACCCGAAGCGGGCGATCGAATTGGGCTTTACGGCGGAAACCTCGTTCGAAGAGATTATCCGCATCCACATCGAAGACGAACTTGGTGGACAGATCGGAGTCTGATTGATGAAAAAGCCCCTTTATACCCGCAGCAACTGGCCAATTGCGGCCGCCATGATCAACTTTCCCGGTGTGCTGCCTGATGGTACCCGCGTCTTTGACCAGACCGCCGCTGAATGGGCCGAAACCCTTGAGGATGTGGTCGACGCTGGCTTTACCGAGCTGGACCCCACGGATTCATGGCTGCGCATCGCGGACCTCAGCGAAGCGCGCCTGCAAGAGTTCATGGATGTGGTCCATTCTAAAGGTCTGACGATCCCTGCCATTTCCACCTCGCGCAACAACCTGATCTGCCCTGAAAATGGCGAGGCGAACCTTGCCTACGCCCACCGCGTGATCGACACGGCGGCCAAGATCGGCGCGACCTCGGTCTGTTTCGGCTTCTTCGGGCCTTTGTCGGACGCACAGAAGCAGGCCCTCTGGTTCTGGACCGTGCCCAATCCGCCGGTGTCCGAGGACCCCGAGGAATGGAAGCTGGCCGTCGCCCGCACCCAAGAGCTTGGCGATCACGCCGCTAAACTGGGGATCGAAGTGGCGCTGGAGATGTATGAAGACAGCTTCCTTGGCACCGCCGATAGCTCGGTGAAATTCGTGCAGGATGTGAACCGCCCCAACGTGGGTATCTGCGCGGACATCGGCAATCTGGTGCGCCTGCATCGCCCTGTGGAACATTGGGCCACTATGATCGACAAGATCGCACCCTATGCCAAATATTGGCACGTGAAAAACTACATCCGGACCGAGGACGCGGTGACCGGTGCCATCATGACCGCCCCTGCGGCGCTGGAATTCGGCATCATCAACTACCGCGCGGCGATCCGCAAAGCGATGGAATACGGCTTCAACAGCCCCTTCCTGTGCGAACACTATGGCGGCGATGGTCTGAGCGTTGCGGGCACCAACCGGCGCTATCTGCGCCGTATCCTGCCCCGCACCCGCGCTCAGGACTAAGGCCCGCGCCGCCCGCGTCAGGGCAGCGCCTACCCCAAGATTTCAGGACCGATCATGACCCACACCCCGACCAAAAAGCTGATGAACGCGCCCGAGGCGATTATCCCCGAGATGATCGAGGGCATGATCTACGCCCACCCCGACATGCTGCGCCTTGACGGGGCCACGGGCCGCGCGGTCGTGGCCGTGGACGGTCCCCGTGATGGTAAGGTGGGCATCGTGATCGGTGGCGGCTCGGGGCATGAGCCTGCCTTTGCGGGCTATGTGGGCCGCGGTCTGGCCGATGCGGCGGCGGTGGGCAACGTCTTCGCCTCGCCCTCGCCCCAGCACATCAAAGAGGCCGCAATGGCCGTGGACGGCGGGGCAGGGGTGCTGCTGCTCTACGGCAACTACACCGGCGACGTGCTGAATTTCGACATGGCCGCTGAGGAATGCGCCGCCATCGGGATCAATGCCCGCTCGGTCGCGGTGATCGACGATGTGGCCAGCGCGCCTGCGGATCGCGCCCATGAAAGGCGCGGCATCGCAGGGGATTTCTTCGTCTTCAAGGTCGCAGGCGCTGCCGCGGACATGGGCCTGCCGCTGGAACAGGTCGAAGCCGCCGCCCAGAAAGCCAACCGCGCGACCCTCTCTATGGGCGTGGCCCTGTCGGCCTGCTCGATGCCCCAGACCCTGAAGCCGAACTTCGACATCGGCCCCGATGAGATGGAAATCGGCATGGGCCTGCACGGCGAGCCCGGCATGCGCCGCACTAAGATCGCCAGCGCCGACGCGGTCACCGATGAGATGATGGGCCTGATCCTTGACGAAATGGCGCTTAATGCGGGCTCTGAAGTCGCCGTTCTGGTCAACGGACTTGGCGCAACCGGCCTGATGGAACTCTACCTGATCAACCGCCGCGTCGCCCAAATCCTAGAGGGGCGCGGCGTCAAAATCTGGCAAACATGGGTCGGGGAATACTGCACCTCGATGGAGATGGCGGGGGCCTCGATCACCCTCATCCATCTGGATGACGACCTGAAGCGCTACCTCGCGCACCCCTGCCGCACGCCCGCCTTGACCGTTGGCACCGCTCCCGAACCCATCACCGGCGCAACCCTTACCCCGCGCGACTATGCCGCTGCCACACGGGCCGACACCATCGACCGTGCCGCGCTGAAAACGGACGGCACCATCGACCGCGCCACACTGAAAACGGACGGCACCATCACCCCACAGGATTTTCGTACCATGATGCTGGCCGCCGCCGAGGCCATTGCACGGGAAAAAGACCACCTCTCCGAACTTGATGGCGTCATCGGTGATGGCGATCACGGCGTGACGATGGACATCGGCTGGACTGCCGTCAAAGTGGCTCTCAATGCCGCCCCAGCAGACGATACCATCACCCAGACTTGCACCAAGGCTGCCAAAGCCTTTCTGGACGCCGTCGGCGCCTCCTCCGGCCCTCTCTACGCCAGCGCCTTCAACAGCGCAGGCAAAGCAGTCGCCGATCGCCTCAACCTTGATGCTACGGCCACAGCGGCTTGGGTCGAGGGCATGCTGAACGGAATCCTCAAACGTGGCGGCGCGTCCATCGGCGACAAAACCATGATCGATGCGTGGGCCCCAGCCACCAAAGCGGCGCTGGCCAGTGTTCCAACGGGTGATCCACGCGCAGTCCTCAGCGCCGCAACCCAAGGTGCCAAAGATGGCGCCGAAGCAACGTGCGATATGGAAAGCAAACGCGGTAGATCAAAGAAACTGGGGCAACGGTCTGTCGGCCATATGGACCCGGGCGCAGCCTCGGCCCACACGATCCTCAGCGCCATGTTGGCCGCTCTGCCACGCTAACGATCAGAAGGGGGCAAAAACCGCCCCCTCCTTCATCTTGGTATAAATACCTACGGCACGCTGTCCGCCACAAAGACCGACCTCGGAGAAGAAGGTTCAACCCTCCCGACCTCGTGCGCTATTTTACGTGCATATATTCGCATATGATGTAATATCCGTGCCAGAGTTCGGGAGGATTAGATGAAACAGATTTTAACCGCAGCACTTTGCCTCTCTGCGGGCATGGCCACGGCCAGCGAAGACATCGCGGACCAATACCCCCAGTCAGAGCTATATTCCAAACCGGTCGAGGTGATCCCTCATGTCTTCTCGGCCATCGGGGCCACCGCGCCGCCGACCTATGAGAATTCGGGTCATAACAATAACCTCAGCTTCATCGAAACCGATGAAGGGGTCATTGTGATCAATGGTGGCGCGTCGTACCGTCTTGCTGCCGCTCTTCATGAGGAAATCAAGGCTATCACCGACAAACCCGTGGTGCTGGTGATCAATGAAAACGGGCAAGGCCACGCCATGTTGGGGAACAGCTATTGGGCCGCCCAAGGGGTGGATATTCTGGCCCATGTGGACGCCATCGCAGCCTTTGAGAAAGAGGCAGACTTTATCCTGCAAGGGATGCAGCGCTACAACCGCGACAAGGCCGAAGGGACCACCATCGCCCTGCCGAACATCAGCTTTAGCGACCGCTATGATATCTCTCTCGGCGGGGTCGAGATTCAGGTGCTGTACCTCGGCCCTGCCCATGATCCTGGCGATACTCAGGTCTGGATTCCTGCGTGGGGCATGATGATCGCGGGGGATATTGCCTTCCACGAAAGGATGCTGCCGATCTTTGAGGGCACCTGCACCAAATGCTGGTTGGAGACGTGGGAGACCGCGTTCGAACCCCTTGCCCCCACCTATGTCATCCCCGGTCACGGCCACCCGACCAATCTGGCGCAGGTGCGTCGGTTTACCTTTGACTACCTGACTGATCTGCGGGCCAAAATCGGCGAGCATATCGACGGGGGCGGCGATCTGGCGGGCGCTTATTACGTGGATCAGACCCAATGGCAGCGGCTGGATACCTTTGAAGAGCTTGCCACCAAGAACGCAGGCCGCGTCTATGAAGAGATGGAGTGGGAATAAGACCTTTTCCCAACATTTCAGCAACTTGGGCCGCGTTAAGCGGCCTTTTTTATGGCTGGCTGAATATTGGCGCGGCCTTGCGTCCCCTGTTTGGCTGGTGGATAAAGGCCGAACAGGACCTGATACGAAATTTCTTCTAACAAGAATGCATAGGGCGTTTCGGGCCGATTTCTGCCTCATTCGCATAAGTTGTATCGGATGAACTCATGCGACCCTTATATCGTGTCGCATGGAATTTTAGGTAATTTGGTCGCGGTTCACGCTACTATAAGACTTGTCAGCAAATCGAACATGATTTGCGACCGGCTGGCAGACACAAAGTGGCGGCCCGCAACGGCAGGCTATGCAGGATTGATCTCTAATGTTGAAACAGTGATCGCGGATGACCGGTGCCCGTCGCACTTGAGCCAACCAGCAATTTTCACAACATGTGGTGATGATAATTCACATAGACAGTAGATTTCCTGTCGAATGGGATCGGCGCGGCTGTCCGCGCCGATCCCTTATCGTTTATTCAGCCGCAACAGTGGCCGCGCCGCTGTCGGGGCGGTAGTTCAGGATCGGGGCTAGCCAGCGCTCGACCTCGGCCACATCCATGCCTTTGCGGGCGGCGTAGTCTTCGACCTGATCCCGCTCGACCTTGGCGACGCCGAAGTAATAGGCGTCCGGATGGCCCAGATAGAGACCCGAGACCGAGGCGCCGGGCCACATGGCCATGCTCTCGGTCAGTTCAACCCCTGTGGCAGCTGTGGCGTCCAGTAGCTTAAAGAGGCTCAACTTTTCCGTGTGGTCGGGCTGCGCCGGATAGCCCGGGGCGGGGCGGATGCCGCGGTAGGGCTCGGCAATCAGCTCGGCGGGGCTGAAGGCCTCATCCTTGGCGTAG
The DNA here is from genome assembly GCF_003003355.1 of Donghicola tyrosinivorans. Classification (GTDB taxonomy): domain Bacteria; phylum Pseudomonadota; class Alphaproteobacteria; order Rhodobacterales; family Rhodobacteraceae; genus Donghicola; species Donghicola tyrosinivorans. The sequence goes on along the minus strand of NZ_PVTQ01000008.1, from coordinate 89,161 downwards.
CCCCAGTAATCGCGGCGCACCCGTTCGTGCAGCATCTCGGCCATGGCTTCGGCAAAGCGGTCAGCAAGAGCCTTGACCATGATCGCGCTGTAATCGTCGCCTGCGGCTTCGAATTTCTTGGCGATCGGGTCTTCTTCGGGGCCAGCGGTCACCACAAAGCCGCCCACATAATCGGCCACGCCTTCGGGCGCGACGAAATCGGCCAGCGCCAGATTGGGGCTGTCCTTCCGCTTTGAGGTCTGCTGACGCAGGGTATGCAGAACCTGTAGCGGCTGGCTGCGGGCGTCATCGGCGTAAAGCTGGATGTCGTCGCCTTTGCGGTTCGCGGGCCAGAAGCCGACGACGGCGCGGGGTTTGAACCAACCCTCGCCGATGATCCGCTGCAGCATCGCCTGCGCGTCGGCAAAGAGGTTCCGCGCCGCCTCGCCGTAGGTTTCGTGTTCCAGAATACGGGGGTAGACGCCTTTCAGCTCCCACGTCTGGAAGAAGGGCGTCCAGTCGATGTAGCGGGCGATTTCCGCCAGATCCCAGTCCTCGATCACCTTCTGACCGGTGAATTTTGGGGCTTGAACGGTGTAATCCGACCAATCCAGTTTGAACGCATTGTCGCGGGCGGCGGCCAGGGGCAGGCGCTGTTTGGCAAGTTCGGCCCGTTCATGGCGGTCGGCCACTTCGGCGTATTCAGTGCGGATGTTTTCGATATAACCGTCCCGCTGGGTCGGGCTGAGTAGGGCCGAGACCACACCCACCGCGCGGCTGGCATCGGTCACATAGATCGCCTGATTGCGCTGGTAACGGGGCGAGATTTTCACCGCCGTATGCACCTTGGAGGTGGTCGCGCCGCCGATCAGCAGCGGTACGTCAAAGCCGCTTTTTTCTAGTTCGGTCGCCAGATGGACCATTTCGTCCAGAGAGGGCGTGATCAGACCCGAAAGGCCGATGATATCCACGTTGTGCTTGCGGGCCTCTTCCAGAATTTTCTGGGGCGGGACCATGACGCCAAGATCGATAATCTCATAGTTGTTGCAGGCCAGAACCACGCCGACGATGTTCTTGCCGATGTCGTGGACGTCGCCCTTCACGGTGGCCATCAGGATCTTGCCAGCAGCCTCACGGCCGCCTTCTTTGTCGGCCTCCATATAGGGCAGCAGGACGGCGACGGCCTGTTTCATCACGCGGGCGGATTTGACCACCTGCGGCAGGAACATTTTGCCTGCGCCAAAGAGGTCACCGACCACGTTCATCCCCGCCATCAGCGGGCCTTCGATCACATCCAGCGGCTTTTCGGCCTGAAGGCGGGCGGCCTCGGTATCCTCATCGACGAATTCGGTGATGCCGTTCACCAGCGCATGTTCAAGCCGCTTTTCAACGGGCCAGTCGCGCCACGCCAGATCGCGCTTTTTCTCTTCGCGGCCTGTGCCGCGATAGCGTTCTGCGATCTCTAGCAGGTTCTCGGTGGCATCCGGGGTGCGGTTCAGAACCACATCCTCGCAGGCGTCGCGCAGGTCGGCATCGATCTGGTCATAGACCGCCAGCTGACCGGCGTTGACGATGCCCATATCCATGCCCGCCTGAATGGCGTGATAGAGGAAGACTGCGTGCATCGCTTCGCGCACGGGCTCATTGCCACGGAAGCTGAACGACAGGTTCGACACGCCGCCCGATACATGGGCGTGGGGCAGGTTCTGGCGGATCCAGCGGGTGGCCTCGATGAAATCGACGCCGTAGTTGTTATGTTCTTCGATGCCGGTAGCGACCGCAAAGACGTTGGGGTCAAAGATGATGTCTTCGGGCGGGAAGCCGACCTTTTCTGTCAGCACCTTATAGGCGCGTTCGCAAATCTCGATCTTGCGTTGAAGAGTGTCGGCTTGGCCTGCCTCATCGAAGGCCATGACCACAACCGCCGCGCCATAGGCAAGGCAGAGGCTGGCGTGGTGAATGAACGCCTCTTCGCCTTCTTTCAGCGAGATCGAGTTCACCACCGGCTTGCCCTGCACGCATTTCAGGCCGGCCTCGATCACCTCCCATTTCGAGCTGTCGATCATGATCGGCACGCGGGCGATGTCGGGTTCGGCAGCGATGAGGTTCAGAAAGTCGATCATCGCCTGTTTGCTGTCGATCAGACCTTCATCCATGTTCACATCGATGATCTGCGCGCCGTTCTCCACCTGATCGCGGGCCACATCCAAAGCGGTGGCATAGTCGCGGTTGGTGATCAGCTTGCGGAACTTGGCCGAGCCGGTGACGTTCGTCCGCTCGCCCACGTTGACGAAGGGAATGTCGGGGGTCAGGACAAAGGGTTCCAGACCGGAAAGACGCAGAAGAGGTTTAGACATCGGCGGTCTCCTTGATCTGGCGGGGGGCGTAGGGGGCGACATGTTCCGCGATGGCGCGGATGTGGTCAGGGGTGGTGCCGCAGCAGCCGCCAGCCACGTTGATCAGACCTTCGCGGGCGAAGACCTCGACCAGTTTGGCGGTTTGCTCGGGCGTTTCATCGTATTGTCCAAAGGCGTTGGGCAGGCCCGCGTTGGGGTAGGCGCAGATACGGGTATCGGCAACGCCCGCCAGTTCCGCCAGATGGGGCCGCATGGCGTCCGCGCCAAGGGCGCAGTTCAGACCCACAGTGAAGGGCCGCGCATGACGGACCGAGTGCCAGAAGGCCGTGGGCGTTTGACCCGAAAGCGTCCGGCCTGAGGCATCGGTGATGGTGCCCGAGATCATGATGGGCAGTTGCCGACCCACTTTGGCAAAGCTTTCAAAGGCCGCGAAAATAGCGGCTTTGGCGTTCAGCGTGTCGAAAATCGTCTCGATCAGGATCAGGTCCGAGCCTCCCGCGATCAGCCCGTCGATCTGCTGGCCGTAGGCGCTGCGCAAATCGTCAAAGGTCACGGCGCGGTAGCCGGGGTCATTCACATCGGGGCTGATGGAGGCTGTGCGGTTGGTCGGCCCCACAGCGCCCGCCACCCAACGGGGTTTGCCGTCCTGTGCGGTGGCGCGGTCTGCGGCGCGGCGGGCCACCTGCGCGCCTGCGACGTTCAGATCATGTACCGCGTTTTCCAAGCCATAGTCGGCCTGCGCGATGGTGGTTGACGAAAACGTATTGGTTTCAAGAATATCGGCGCCGGCCAGAGCGAACTGTAGCTGGATATCCTCGACCGCTTGGGGCTGGGTCAGGACCAGCAGGTCGTTGTTGCCCTTTTGCGGGTGATCCGAATGGTGGCGGCAACTGGGGCCGTGGATATGACCGCTGGCGGTAAAGTCCTCTTCGGTCATGTTCAGGGTCTGGATCATCGTCCCCATCGCACCATCGAGGATCAGAATACGCTCCTCAGCGGCTTTGGCGATGGCGTCGTACGAAGGGCTGCGGGGCAGCGAGAGAGAAATCATCAGGGGCACCTTTTTGTTACGCGCGGGGTAACACGGGTGCCCTTGGGTGGCTAATTCATGTTTCTATAGATTGTTATGAGTTTCACTCATGTTGGCCGGTGTGGCCCCTCTGGCGTCAGTCCAGCGGGGTCAAAACGCCATCCGCCAGCCGGTAGCCACAAGGGGCGATCTTTTCACGGAAATCGGCGCTGTGGCTGATCAGCAGGATCGCTTGGGGCAGGCTTTGCAGGATCTCCAGCAGGCGGGCCTCATTCTCGATGTCCAGCGCGTTTGTCGGCTCGTCCAAAATCAGGATATCGGGGTCCATTGCCAGCACGGTGGCCAGAGTCACCAGCCGCTTTTCCCCGCCCGAGAGGTGATGGGTGATCCGGTCGCGCAGGTGTGACAGGTGCATGCGACCCAGAATGCTGTCCACGATTGCCAGCGCCTCTTCCTTGGACTTGCCAAGGTTGAGGGGGCCAAAGGCGATATCTTCGGCCACGGTGGGGCAGAACAGCTGATCGTCGGGGTCTTGGAACACATAACCGATGCGCCGGCGGACCTCGGTAAAGTCAGCCTCGGTGCGGCGGTCCTGCCCGAAGGCGACAACGCGGCCCGATGCGGGGCGCAACAGTCCGACGGCGATTTTCAGCAGCGTGGATTTGCCCGCGCCATTGGGGCCGGTGATCGATAGACGCTCTCCCGCGCCAAGGCGCAGGCACGCGCCGTTCAGCGTCAGCCCGTGGGCCGGATAGGCAAAGGTGATATCGTGCAGTTCAAGCAAGGACATGGCGCAGTTCAATCAGGATCAGCAGCACTGTTGCCCCAAGGAAGAGGGCGGCGAAAGCCCAATCCTGCGCGCGCATGCGGAAATCTTCCAGTAGGACGAAACGGCCGGTAAAGCCGCGACACTTCATAGCGCCAAGCACCCGTTCGGACCGTTCCAAGGCGCGGACCAGCATCATGCCCACCAGATAGCCAAAGCTGCGGTAGGTGTGCCAGTTGGTGCCCGGTTTGAAGCCGCGCATCTTCATCGCGCCGCGCAGACGCAGGTATTCGCTGCGTAGGGTCTCGATATAGCGGATGGTGAACATCAGCAGCTGCACCAGTTGCGGGGGCGCTTTCAGGGCGTGCAGGGCATGGCCCATGGTCACTGGCTGCATTGAGCCCACCAGACACATCAACGCCAAGATCACTGCGTTGGCGGTCAGGGCGATTTCAACCGCCTGCCATAGCCCCTCCCATGAGGCATGGATGCCAAAGACGGTAAAGATCGGCGTGCCAGAGACCGAAAACGGCAGCAGGATCAGGGTAAAGATGATGAACCCGTCCATGCCTGCCATCCGCTTGAAGGTGCGTTTGGCGGGCAGGCCCGACAGGGGCAAGAGGCATGCGGCCAGCAGTACTGCGCCGCTCAGCGCCACAAGGTCCGACAGGGCCACCACGGCCACGGCAAAACTGGCGGCCAGCACGATCCGCAAACGGGGATCAAGGCGCGAGAGGTAGCCGTAGGCAAACGGAAACCCGCCTGCCGTTGCCTCATCCGCGCTGATCAACCGTTGCACCATTCGCGCCCCTTAACCCTGCATCCGCCGACGGGCGGCGATGTAGAAGTAAAGACCGAAGAGGCCCATGATATAGCCGATGCCGCCAAGCACCGTTTGCAGATCGTTCTTTTCCCGATAGGCGGCGATCTCGCGGCGCAGGGGGCGGATTTCGTCGCGCACGGCCTCGGCAATTGCCAGACGTTCCTCGGGGGACAATGACGCAACCACCGTGCCGGTGTTCGTCGTGACGGGGGCGGCTGCGGCACTCGTTTCCGAGGCAATCGCGGCGACGCCAAGGATGTCGGCCACGTCTTCGGCGCTCATGTCGGTTTCGGCGATGTGGCCCGCGCCCAAGTTGGCCTTGAACACATGGCGCACGGGCTGGGTGGGGGTGAACAAGAAGAACCCGTCCGCATCGGTCACAGCCTCACCCAGCACTTCGTCGGTGTCCGAGAACACCTCGATCCGCGCATTGGGGGCCATGTCGCCGTTGGAAAAGCCAAGCTCGCCTTCGATGGTCTCACCGGATTTGAAGACCGCAAAGATCACCTTATGGGCCATCGCGGGCAGGGGCAGGGCGGCAAGGGTCAGGATCAAGAGCATCGCGCGGATCATTCGGCAGGCTCCTTCACGGCGGTGAAAAGGTCGGGCCGCACCTTGCGCACCAGATAGACGGCCGCGCCGGTCAGCAGGGCCTCGATCACCATGATGGGGATATGGGCAAAGAACACCAGCTTGGCGGCGGGGATAAACTCATCCCCCGTCAGCATCAGCGAGAAGGCCACGCCAAGGGTGGTGGTGGCCGTGGCAAAGGCGCCGCCAATGCCTGCCCAGATGGCGCCGTTGCGGGGGCTGCTGCGTTCGACCATCGGGCCAAAGATCAGCCACGCCAGCACGGCGGGACCTGCGATGTTCAGGGTGTTGACCCCCAGCACCGTAAAGCCGCCAAAGCCGAAGAACACCGCCTGAAGCAAAAGCCCCACGAACAGCGCGGGAAAGGCCGCCCATCCAAGGATCAGACCCGCCAGACCGTTCAGGATCAGGTGGACCGAGGACGGCCCGATCGGCACATGGATCAGTGAGGCGACAAAAAAGCTGGCCGCCAGAATGCCCGTGGCGGGAATGCGTTCCAGCGTCAGTTTCTTCAGGCCCATCGCCATGCCGCCCACCGCCAGCACGGTTCCGGCAATCACCACAGGGTTCGAGAGGGCACCGTCAACGATATGCATCTCTCACTCCAGATCGAAGGCGTTGATCCAGAACACCGCGTCCTGGCTAAGTTCCTTGCCCTCATGTTCCGTCACGGGGCCAGAGCCGAGGGCAGCAAAGCCCCACCATCCTGCCTTGGGGATGCCAAAGCTGAAATAGCCGTTCATATCCGACACCACGACCAGCGATCCGCCGGGCAGAGGTTTGGCCGTGGGCGGGGTCGCGGCAAAGCTGCCCAGATCGGGGGTGGCGGCCACATATTCGACCTCAATCTCGATCCCTGCGGCGGGCTGGCCTTCGCGCAGCACCTGACCGGTGAAGGTTGATCCGACAACCACGTTGTAGGGTTTGACCAGCGGGACGATCTCGGTCGGCAGACCCACAGGATCGGCCCAGTCGGTGGGCAGCTGGTTGCGGTTGAACACCACTTTGGTCAGCTGCTGGATGTATTTGTCTTCGCTTGTCTCATAGTAGGGCGCGGGCTGGGTCACGAGGACATAGTCGCCGGACCGCTTGACCGGCAGGGTCGCGCGGAAGGCGGCACCTTCGTTCTGCGCCCCTTTGAAGACTGCGGCCTCAAGCCGGTCTATCAGGTCGGTCTTTTCACCATTGTGGATCATATAGAAGGCCTCGGGCGCCTGCATATCCATGACGTGACCGTTTTCGAACGGATGCCAGAAGACGACAGCCAGCGTCACATCGCCGGGTTTGGCGATCTGGGTTTCAGCGGCATAGGGCAGCAGGAAATGCGCCTGCCCGCTGATCGGTATCAAAGTCGCCAGTGCGGCGGCAAAGATCATGTTTCTCATAACGACCCTTTCAGGCGAATGGGCTACGCCCACGGATGAAAGGACAGAAGGGAAGCTGGACACGGTAAGTCTGTTCAAGGCCTGCCGAGCCAGACGCTCACCCCGGCGTCCGGATAGGAAGGGCCGGTTTCCCGAACCCCGTGACGGCAGGTCTCCTGGCTTGCGGGTCGTCGTGCTGTCCGGCCTTCCCGGGAAGATCCCAGTGGCGTGTCGGACGCACTCACCGCTCACAGTTGCGGGGGCAGCCTCGGTTTCGGTCCCTGATGGGTACGCCTCACCGTGTTCCCTTTTACGTCTGCTGCGCCGTGTCGCGCGTGGCAGAACCGTTCACCCGTTCGTAATGAGAGGGTTCCCGCACAGAGTCAATCACGAAGAACGTCCCGTATTCCGTCTGCGACCAAGGGGCCAAGGGGCGCTGTCGATCCTAGAGGGCAAAGCGTCTTTTCCCTAGGATGACTGTTTGCTGCCAAAACGGGGGAAAGTCGTGCGGAAAGGCGAAGATTGCACTTACATTTCATGCGCTTCGGGAATTTATCAAAAACTGTGAGTTATTGTGCAACTATTTTATTTTCTGAACCGTATAGGATCCACATGATGCCTTTAAAAATTGGCCTTTGTGATGTGTTTGGGCTGGTCCTGACCAGTTTGGATCATCTGCATTGATAGCGTTTTAGGGGGCATTCTAAGACTTCGAACTTACGAAAGCGGCACCGATGATGAACAAAGCCGTCCTGAGGGGCGTTGAGATCGTGGCACTGTTCCTGGCCGCGCTGGTTCTGGTGCAAGGCTTGGCAACCGGTGGCACGATCGAGCTGCTGGCGTGCCTGAACGCCTCGACAACCCTTATTGTGATCGCGCTGATCCTGCAGCGATATGTGCTGCACCGGTTTTCCCGACTAGGTGACTTTCTGCATATTCTGGCGGCGGTGAATGCGGTGGGGTTCGCGGCGGCTTTGGTAGTCTACGGATCGCCCGCGCCCGAAGATCTGGTCAGCTACGCGTTCTATTATCCTGTGGTGGCCTATGGGCTGACATTTGCACAGTTCGCGACCAACCGGTTTCGCCGTGCCCGCGCGTGGTTTGGCATCGGCCTTGCGCTGTTGTTTGCTATTGCCACCTTCACGGGGGTTGGCCTTGTCGCAACCTTGATCGGCCTGAATGACAGCGACCTGCTGGACCTGCGGATGCTGCCGCCACTGCAAAGTGCCTTGGTTGTGGCCACTGCCGCAGCGATCTTGCTGCGCCGCCATGAGGAAATCCCCCTTGCCAAGCGGATGACGCTAGCCACTCTGTTGGTGGCGGGGGTCGTGATCAGCACCGGCACGCAAGTGCTGCGCCATGCCCTTATGATGTCGCAATTCGAGGTCGAGATCACCCGCGTCACCACCGCCTCTGAAGTGGCCGCACACCGGACCGAGAACGAGTTGCTAAATCTGGTTGAAGCACTTGAGCGGATGGCCGACCGGATCGCGGTGGATGCCTATCCGTCTTATGAGGCGTGGCAGCAGGATGCGGACAATTATGTCAGCGGCTTTGAAAGCCTGTTGGCAATGTCCTGGATGAGCGCGGACTATAACATCCATCACAGTTCGCCACCGGAATTGCTGGAAAGCTCGTTGCTCAACAACATTATGCAAAAACCGGCGTGGGTACTGGCGCTGGAACAGGCGCGTGACAGCAAACAGGTGACAATCTCGGCCCCGTTTCAGCTGGACGGGATGCTTAGCAATGATGACCGCCTTCGTGTGGCCTTGATCGCCCCAATCCTTAGAGAGGCCGAGATCATTGGCTATTTGGCGGTCGGTTTTGATCTGGAGGCTCTTTTTGAGGGGGTCATCGAAGAGATCGGGGATGAGTTTCCGTTTGTGGTTTGGGACAAAGATATCTTGGTCTTTGCTTATGGCGACGCGCAGACCAACCTGATCACCAAGCAGATCAGCGCATTCAACCGCACATGGGAATTGTCCCTGCCGGTCCGCGCGGAAAGCGTGCTTGCCGCCAACATCTGGGGCCAGCGCTTTGCCCTCTCGCGGGTGCTGGCTGTGGCGCTGATCCTGTTTGCGATTGAACGGACGCGCCTTGCGTGGCGCCAGAACCGCGAACTGAGTGATCGGCTGATGGAATTGTCTGACGCTTATGCACTGGTGAAAGAGCAAGAGTATGAACTGTCGCTAATGCGGGCCTCATTGGCCCATGATCTGAAATCACCCATCCGCAATATCCGCACGGCCACCAGCATGTGGGAACAGTTGAAAGCCATGAAGGGGCTTACAGATGATGAATTAAAGGCACGCATCCTAGAGAACACCAAACGGCTAGAGAACCTGACCAGCACGTTCACGACCTATCTGGGCACCCGCTTGATACCGGTTCAGAGCAAGGACGTGGACCTGCAAGACCTTTTGCGCGAACTGGCCGAGAAATATGAGGTGCGCTGCAATACAAGGCTGCTGCCGGGCGCCGATATCAACCTGCACACCGATCCGGCGCTTGTTGAGCGTATAGTTGAGAACCTGATCGAGAACGCCGTCAAACACGGGGGCCGGAACACGATGTCGGTGACCCTGTCCGCGGCGCAAAAGGGCGGTCAGGTCGAAATCAGTGTGCACGATAACGGGCAAGGCGTACCAGCGGACCTGCGGAAGCGGATTTTTGATCCGTTTGACGTGGGCGACGGCAAAAAAGGCCCCGAAGCATCGGGGCTGGGGCTCGCGATTGTCAGACGTCTGGCCCAGAAGCTGGACGGCATGATCTCATGCGAGGATCCGGGGGCGGCGGGCGGTGCGCTGTTCGTGCTGCGCTTGCCGCTTGGTGCCTGAGCGCGGGTCGCCTCAGGCACCAAGCGGCAATTCAGGGCTTAGGACGCGCGGGCCTGTCTTCCGATCATCTGGAGGCCCTTTAAGAAATCCTCGCCCGCGTTTTCCTTGCTGATATAGCCGGAAATTCCCAGATCGCTGGCTTTTTGCACGTCGCTCTCATCGTGGGATGAACTGAGCACAAAGGCCGGTATATGGCGCAGCGCCGGATGGGCGTTGAGGTTGGCCAGCAATTCGAACCCGCACATGCGGGGCATGTTGATATCTGTGAGGATGATGAACCGCTCGTGCATCTGCTCACCCAGTCGGGTGTCCAGATAGTCCAGCAGCTCTCGACCGTTTTCAAAGAACTTCAGAGGGTTGTTCAGCATTTGGGCCTTGAAGGCGTGTTCCAGCAAAAACCGGTCAAGTTCTTCGTCTTCGGCGATAAGTATCTCGACTGTTTCGAATTCCACTTAAGTGATCTCCTACATGCAGGCGACCAGCACCTGTGGCGCGCGTTGCCGTCTGGTTCCCTGAGATTGTTGCTGCATCTTGGGCAGCTTTTGTGTTCGGAAATGGGGGGCCGCTACTTGGCCGTTGCTGCATCTTCGCACCAGACCAGATTCAAGCTGAGGCCGAATTTTTCCAACAACACGGTCTGCCAATGCAGCAAAAAGTCTTTCCGCGTTCCTTTGTAGGGGGCTGGTCCCTGCGGGGTCAGTTCGGGCAGGAATTTGAAGGTCAATGTGGCGCCATTCAGGGACACATCCACACGGGCCGCGCGGGTCTTGGCCTGCTGGGTCTCAAGCACCGCGTCGATCAACAAAGGCAGGACCTTTTCGGGCAGCCTTAGAGGCGCCTTCACGGTGAACGAGAATGCATCGATCCCGAAGTGCTGTTTCAGCGCCAAGGTGCCCGCCGCGATCATCGTCTCGGACGGGGTGTCCTGCGGGGCCAGGTGGGCCAGTGTCACATGCTGGTAGGCGTCCAGATTGGCGCTGACCTGAGACAGGCGCTTCATGACCATCCCCAGAATAACCAGTGTTTGGGGATCTGCCCCCGTCGCTGCAAGCTCTAGCGCGTTGCGGGCCAAAGTCAGAGGCGTCTGGACGTCATGCATTAAAAAGCGGGTTGCGGACTTGATTGCCGCGTTCATCGGGGCTGCGTCTGTGTGGGATCGTTCGTCGAAAAGCAGCCCCGTTCCGTATTCATTGCCAAGCATGTGGTCTAACCCTTACCCAAGATATCAACGATGTTACGCTGCCTTTGGCGCATAAGTTTCAAAGGCGCAGCCCGATAATTTCGCAAACATGCAGATTACAAATGCGTGCCGCTATCGCGGGCCCTTACTGCCCCAATGTGCGGGTCAGATAGGGCAGGATCAGGGCCGCCAGATCGTCATGGATCGCTTGGCGGTCTGTGCCGTGACTGTCAGCGCACAGCAGGTCGGGCTCGCCCTCATCGCGCAGGATAGCCGCGCCGCGCGGCTTGCAGTTGGCTAGAAAGCTGAAGTGGCTGGCGGCTTTGATCCGGTGATACTCGGCGTGGGGGATCAGAGGGGCGGCCTTGGCGGCATCGACACCGGCGGGAACCGGATCATCAAGGTTGATGATCTGAAGCGGCACCGGCATTGCCCACAGGCTGTCTTGCGTGATGGTCTGGATAATGCCCGGATCAATGATGACACCGGCCTTCACTCGGGGATCGCGCAGATCTGCGGCGGCGGGGCTGAGGTCGATCTGGTGCAGGTCGATCCCCGCTTTGGCCAGAAAGGCACAATCGGACATGCCGTGATCACTGTCATCGCAGAACCGTGCCAGTGCCTCTGGATCAACACGCGCCCCCGTTAGCGCCATGGCCGTGTAGCCGCCCGCCGAGAACCCCAGCACCCCGATCCGGCTCGGATCGGCAAAGGGAAAGTCCTGCGGGCTTGCGGTGATCCGGTCAATGACGGCGCTGACGTCTTGGGGACGCTCCCACACGCGGACTGCGGCGCTGGCCGAGGCATTGCGGCTGGTGGTCCCCGGATGGTTGGGCAGCGCCACAACAAAGCCTGCCTGCGCCAGTTGCTCTGCGATCCAGCCGAACTGCCCCGCGTTGCCCCCCGCCCCGTGCGAGATGATCACCACAGGATGGCGTCCTTCGCGGGCCGGTGCGCCCTTGCCTGCGGGGGTGCCATAAAACACGCCGTTGCCGCCGACGGTGATCGCCCGCCCGCCCGCGTTGGCCGGATACCAGAGGTGAAAGTCGATATCCTGCTGGCGCACGGGGGCATAAGCGCGGGCGGTGGCAAAGCCTGCGCTGCCTTCATAGGCGGGGCCAGTGGTCAGGAACAGCGTCGCAGATGCGGCGGCGATCAGCAGGGCAAGGATCAGGGTCTTCATCGGGGCCTCCGGTCGGGTTGTGGTTTTGATCCCACAGGTCCACAGCGCCGCTTCGAAAGCGTCCAAAATCGCGTTTTAGGTCGTCCAAGATCGCGATTTGCGCTAGGACATCCCCATTAAGATCAGGTTTTTCATGCTATTTGTTCCTCTGCCCCTTTTCGCGACTTTGCTGCTGTCTCTGCTGGCCCTTCGGTTCTGGCGTCAGCGCGAGATGGCTTTGATGCCCCACCGGCTGTTTCTAGCGGTGTTGGTGCTGTATGCGGTCCAGTCCCTGCTGCTAAGCCTGCGGTGGGGCTACGGTTTGCCGCTGGGGGTCATGACGGCGCTGATCGCGCCCGTGCTGCCGGTGCTGGCCTATCTGGCCTACCACGCCTTGCGCGCGCCGCTGGGGCGGCGGGATCTTTGGCCGCTGCTGCTGCTGCCAGTGAACTGGCTGGCGGTGCCGCTGGCGGGGGGCGACGGGGCGATCATCCTGACCTATCTGGTGTTTGGTGGCCTGCTGCTGTGGCGCGCGTCTCAAGGGACCGACGGGCTGACATTACCGCCGTTGGCCTCAGGCCGGCAGATCATCTTGGCGATGGCAGGCACGGGCGCGGCGCTGGTGCTGTCGGGGCTGGTGGATGTCTATGTGATCATCGATTTCATCCGCCACGACGGGCGCCACATCGGGGCGGTGGTGACGGTTGTCCAGACGCTGGCGATCATCGCGGTCGGCGGGGCTGCAACCTTTGGGCGGATTGCCGAGACCGCTGAGGTTGGTGCGGCTTCGGACCCCTTACCCGATCCGGCCCCTGTCCCTGCCAGCGAAGAGGATCGTCAGATTGTGAATCGCATCAAAGCGCTGTTCACGGGCGAGCGGCTGCATCTGGACGAAGACCTGTCTCTGCGTCGGTTGGCCCGCCGTCTTTGCTTGCCGGACAGGCGGGTCTCGCAGGCGATCAACCGCGAGACAGGGCAGAGCGTCTCGCAGTTTGTGAATACCTATCGGATCGCCACCGCTTGCGCCCTGCTGCGCGGGACCGAGGACACGGTACTGGACATCTCGCTGGCGGCAGGTTTTGCGAGCAAGTCGAACTTTAATAGAGAGTTCGCGCGGATTACTGGGGTGACCCCGATCCAGTGGCGGCAAGGGGCCGGTGATCCTTTGCCTCTCTGAGGCGGTTTGCAGTGTTTGGCTGCTTGCGGCGGGCGCGGTCTGCGTGGCGGGCGTTGTGTCTTAGGTATTTTTGCCAAGATGAAAGCAGGACCGTCGGCGCGGGATTGCCGAGCGCTTTTTTTGGTCATGTTTCGTTTTTGTTCTGGTAGGCTTGTGGGCGTTGATTCAGGGAGGCGTTGGGCCAGATGAAATTTCGATATGCCATTTTATACGTGAGCGATGTGCGTGAAACGGTTGCTTTTTATGAGACAGCCTTTGGGTTGGAGTGTGCGTTTATTCATGAATGTGGCGACTATGCCGAGTTGGCGACGGGGGAGACCAAACTGGCGATTGCCTCGCGCGAGATGATCCGCAGTTTGGGGAAATCGCCCGCCACGCCGGTGGCCGAGGCACCCACGTTCGAGTTGGCGTTTGAGGTTGAGGATGTGGCGGCGGCCTATGATCAAGCGGTCAAAGCGGGGGCAGCGCCGGTGCAGGCGCCGCGGCATGAGGATTGGGGACAGGTGATATCCTATGTGCGGGATCGGGACGGGTTCCTGATCGAGCTATGTTCTGTCGTGGGACAGGCAGGGTAACTGGCGGTGCTGTGCTGAAATTTTGGGCGGATGTGTCGATTGTGGGCATGGCGCGGGAAAAATTTTCGCGCACTGCGAGCGTGTGTTGCGGCGCAGAAAATTGCGCGGGTCCGGAATTGGGCCGCCCGCTATTTCTTGGTGATAACGGGCTGAAATAGCCGTATTTTCGCAGTTTTCTGCATCTGCGCACCGGTTTTGCCGGGGTGCAACATCGGGCGTGGCGCACGTATTCCGCGTGTTTTGTCGGAAAATTTTACCAATTGATAAAATTTTTGAACGCGGCAGTCTTGGGTCAAAATAAATGACAACAGGGACCGACAATGACCACGCCGATGACCCCAGGAATCGTTTCGGGGCGCTTAGCCGCGGATGAGATTTCCAGGAATTTTGACGACCTTCATGCGCCCTATGACGCCCATGAAGCACGTGTTGCCGCTGATCGCTGCTATTTTTGCCATGACGCGCCGTGTATGACGGCCTGTCCGACCTCGATCGATATTCCGTTGTTCATCCGGCAGATCCAGACCGGCACGCCGGAGGCGGCGGCCAAGACGATCCTGACGCAGAATATCCTTGGCGGGATGTGCGCGCGGGTTTGCCCGACCGAGACTCTTTGCGAAGAGGTTTGCGTGCGCGAAGTGGCCGAGGGCAAGCCGGTGACCATTGGCCGGTTGCAGCGTTATGCCACCGATACGTTGATGGCGCGGCAAGGGCATCCCTTTGCGCGGGCCGAGGCGACGGGCAAAACTGTGGCTGTGGTCGGGGCGGGGCCTGCTGGTCTGGCCTGTGCCCATCGTTTGGCCATGAAGGGTCACAGCGTGACGTTGTTTGAAGGGCGGCCCAAGGCGGGCGGTCTGAACGAATACGGGATCGCATCCTACAAATCGACCGATGATTTCGCCGCCAGAGAGGTGGCTTGGTTGCTGGAGATCGGCGGCATCACCGTTGAGACCGGCAAGACCTTGGGTGACGGTCTGAGTTTGGACGGGCTGAAGACCGACTATGACGCGGTGTTCCTCGGCGTGGGTCTGGGGGGTGTGAATGCCCTGCGGATCGACGGGGAAGAGGCGGCGACCGCTGCCGTGGATTTCATTGCCGAGCTGCGTCAAAGCGATGATCTGACCATGCTGCCTGTTGGCCGCAATGTGGTGGTGATCGGCGGCGGGATGACTGCTGTGGACGCTGCTGTGCAGTCCAAGCTGCTGGGGGCCGAGAGCGTGACGATCGCCTATCGCCGCAGCCGCGATGAGATGCCCGCAAGTACCTTTGAACAGGGCTTGGCCGCCGCCAAAGGCGTGCGCCTGTTGTTCAACGTGATGCCTGTGGCCATTGGCGATGGGGCGATCACGCTGGAATATACCGCCACCCAGAACGGCAAGCTGGCCGGCACGGGCGAGACCATGAGCCTGCCTGCCGATCAGGTCTTCAAGGCCATCGGCCAGACCCTGACCACCGATGGGGGGCTGGTGATCGAAGACGGCAAGATTGCCGTGACGGACACAGGCCGCACCAGCGCGACTGGCGTTTGGGCGGGGGGCGATTGTGCCTCGGGCGGGGAAGACCTGACCGTTACGGCTGTCGCGGAAGGCCGCGATGCCGCTGAAGATATCCACGCTGTGCTGATGGGGGTGTAACATGGCCGATCTGACTTCGAATTTTCTGGGCATCAAGTCTCCGAACCCCTTCTGGCTGGCCTCGGCGCCGCCGACGGACAAGGAATACAACGTGCGCCGCGCCTATGAGGCCGGTTGGGGCGGTGTGGTGTGGAAAACGCTTGGGTCCGAAGGGCCGCCGGTGGTGAACGTGAACGGGCCGCGCTACGGGGCGATCTATGGGGCGGACCGCCGTCTGCTAGGTCTGAACAACATCGAGTTGATCACCGACCGTCCGCTTCAGACCAACCTTGAGGAGATCACGCGGGTCAAGAAGGATTATCCGGATCGGGCGCTGGTTGTCTCGATCATGGTGCCTTGTGATGAGGAATCGTGGAAGGCGATCCTGCCGCTGGTTGAAGAAACCGGCGCGGACGGGATCGAGTTGAACTTTGGCTGTCCTCACGGGATGGCCGAGCGCGGCATGGGCAGCGCCGTGGGGCAGGTGCCTGAGTACATCCAGATGGTGACCGAGTGGTGCAAGAAATATTACTCGAAGCCCGTGATCGTAAAACTGACGCCGAATATCACCGACATCCGCAATCCGGCCCGTGCGGCCAAGGCGGGGGGCGCGGATGCGGTGTCGCTGATCAATACCATCAACTCGATCACCTCGGTCGATCTGGACCTGATGGCACCGCAGCCGACCATTGGCGGCAAGGGCAGTCACGGGGGCTATTGCGGCCCTGCGGTCAAGCCGATTGCTATGAATATGGTGGCCGAGATTGCCCGCGATCCCCAGACCCACGGGTTGCCGATCAGCGGCATCGGCGGGGTGACCACTTGGCGCGATGCGGCGGAATTTATGGCGCTGGGGGCGGGCAATGTGCAGGTGTGTACGGCGGCGATGACCTATGGCTTTAAGGTCGTGCAAGAGATGATCAGCGGTCTGTCCCAGTGGATGGACGAAAAGGGCTATACCTCGGTGGATCAGTTCGTCGGCATGGCGACGCCCAATGTGACCGACTGGCAGTATCTGGACCTGAACTATGTGACCAAGGCCAAGATCGATCAGGATGCCTGCATCAAGTGCGGCCGCTGTTATATTGCTTGCGAGGACACCAGCCATCAGGCCATCCTGATGAGTGAAGACCGTGTGTTCGAGGTGAATGATAGCGAATGCGTGGCCTGCAACCTTTGCGTCGATGTGTGTCCTGTCGAGAACTGCATCACCATGGTCGAACTGCCCAAGGGCGAGGTGGACCCTCGTACCGGCCAGACCCGTGGGGACTATGCCAACTGGACCACGCATCTGAATAACCCCTCGGCGCAGGCGGCAGAGTAGGATCAGGGCTTTGCGCGGCCGCCTGTTTCTTGGGCATCGTTTCGGGAAACTGCCGCGCAAAGCTGATTATTCGGGCGAGGCCCGCGAAAAATAGTGCTTTGTTTTGATCAAAAATGCAGCAATGGTGAGGTATTTTACCGCTTGGTCAAAACGAACAACGATACGCATAAGCAGGAGAGAGGGATGTCAGCACTGACCGCCAATCTGACCGTCAACGGGGATCGTCTTTGGGACAGCCTGATGCAGATGGCCAAGATCGGCCCCGGTATTGCGGGTGGGTGTAACCGCCAGACCCTGACCGATGAGGACGCCGAGGGGCGGGCCTTGTTTCAGGAATGGTCTGAGGCCGCAGGGATGACCATGGGCGTGGATACCATGGGCAATATGTTCATGACCCGCGCGGGCACCGATCCGGATGCGCTGCCGGTCTATGTGGGCTCGCATTTGGACACCCAGCCGACGGGCGGCAAGTATGACGGGGTTTTGGGCGTTTTGGGCGCGCTTGAGGCGGTCCGGTCCATGAACGATCTGGGCATCAAGACCAAGCATCCGATCGTTGTTGTGAACTGGACCAATGAGGAAGGCGCAAGGTTTGCGCCGGCCATGCTGGCCTCGGGCGTTTTTGCGGGGATGCACACGCAGGACTACGCTTATAATCGCACCGACCTTGAGGGGAAGAAATTCGGCGATGAGCTGGCCCGCATCGGCTGGAAGGGCGAAGAAGAAGTCGGCGCCCGCAAGATGCACGCCTATTATGAGCTGCACATCGAACAAGGTCCGATCCTTGAGGCTGAAGGTAAAGACATTGGCGTTGTTACCCATTGTCAGGGTCTGTGGTGGCTGGAGTTCACCCTGACCGGCAAAGAGGCGCATACGGGCTCGACCCCTATGCCTATGCGGGTAAACGCAGGTCTGGCCATGTCGCGCATCCTTGAGATGGTGCAAGAGGTCGCCACGGCGAACCAACCCGATGCAGTGGGCGGTGTGGGTCAGATGCAGTTCGCCCCGAACTCGCGCAATGTATTGCCGGGCAAGGTGGTGTTCACCGTCGATATCCGCACCCCCAATCAGGCCAAGCTGGACGCTATGCGGGCCGAGATTGAAAAGCGTGGCGCGGAAATTTGCGCTGATCTTGGTGTGGGCTGCTCGGTCGAGGCGGTGGGCCACTTCGATCCCGTTACCTTCACGCCAGAGTTGGTGTCAAACGTCCGCAACGCGGCCGAGCGGCTGGGGTACAGTCATATGGACCTGATTTCCGGCGCGGGCCATGATGCCTGTTGGGCGGCTAAGGTGGCCCCTGCAACAATGGTCATGTGTCCTTGCGTTGGGGGCCTGTCCCACAACGAGGCCGAAGAGATCAGCCCCGAATGGGCCAAGGCCGGAACCGATGTGTTGCTGCATGCCGTGCTGGAAAGCGCGGTCATCGTCGAAGAATAAGAGAGTAGATTATGACCACTGTTATCAAGAACGGGACCATCGTCACCGCCGACCTCACCTACAAAGCCGACGTGCTGATCGACGGCGGCACCATCATCGAAATCGGGCAGAGCCTGAAAGGCGACAAGGAACTGGACGCCACCGGCTGTTATGTGATGCCGGGCGGGATTGATCCGCACACGCACCTAGAGATGCCGTTCATGGGCACCTACTCCAGCGATGATTTCGAAAGCGGCACCCGTGCGGCGCTGGCAGGCGGCACGACGATGGTGGTGGACTTTGCCCTGCCAAGCCCCGGCCAAGGTCTGCACGATGCCCTGAAGATGTGGGACAACAAATCCACCCGCGCCAACTGTGATTATTCCTTCCACATGGCGGTCACATGGTGGGGCGAGCAGGTCTTCAATGAGATGGAAAGCGTGATCAAGGATCGCGGCATCAACACCTTCAAGCACTTCATGGCCTATAAAGGCGCTCTGATGGTGAATGACGATGAGATGTATGCCTCGTTCCAGCGTCTGGCCGAGCTTGGCGGCATCGCGATGGTCCATGCCGAGAATGGCGATGTGGTTGCCGAACTCTCGGCCAAGCTGCTGCGCGAAGGGAATACCGGCCCCGAGGCCCACGCCTATTCGCGCCCCTCGCAGGTTGAAGGCGAGGCAACGAACCGCGCTATCATGATCGCCGATATGGCGGGCGTGCCTTTGTACGTGGTGCATACCTCTTGCGAAGAGGCGCACGAGGCCATCCGCCGTGCCCGCATGAACGGCAAGCGCGTCTGGGGCGAGCCGCTGATCCAGCACCTGACCTTGGACGAAAGCGAATATTTCAACGCCGATTGGGACCATGCCGCCCGCCGCGTGATGTCTCCGCCCTTCCGTAACAAAAAGCATCAGGACAGCCTTTGGGCGGGTCTTCAGTCGGGCTCGCTGTCGGTTGTGGCGACGGATCACTGCGCCTTCACCACCGACCAGAAACGCTTTGGCGTGGGCGATTTCACCAAGATCCCCAACGGCACCGGCGGGCTTGAGGATCGGATGCCTGTCCTTTGGACCCAAGGGGTGGCCACGGGCCGCCTGACGCCGAATGAATTCGTGGCGGTCACTTCGACCAACATCGCCAAGATCCTGAACTGTTACCCGAAAAAAGGCGCGGTTCTGGTGGGGGCCGATGCGGATCTGGTGGTCTGGGACCCTGAAAAGGAGAAAACCATCTCGGCAAATTCGCAACAATCTGCCATCGATTATAATGTGTTCGAGGGGCAAAAGGTCAAAGGACTGCCGCGCTTTACCCTGACCCGTGGCCATGTGGCGATCCACGACGGGGAAATCCGCACGCAGGAAGGTCATGGCAAATTCGTCAAGCGCGAAGCCAACACCGCCGTCAACAAGGCCTTGTCCACTTGGAAAGAACTAACGTCCCCGCGCCCTGTCGAGCGCACCGGCATTCCTGCGACGGGCGTGTAAAAGAAAGTAGAAGACCGGATGAGCGTCATCGAAGCCAAAGCGCTTAACCTTACGTTCCAGTCAAATGATGGGCCGATACAGGCCCTTCGTGACGTAAACCTGAATATCGAGAAAGGGGATTTCGTTTCCTTCATTGGTCCCTCGGGCTGCGGCAAGACCACCTTTTTGCGCTGCATTGCGGGGCTGGAGCATCCCACCAGCGGCACCCTGACCGTCAACGGCATGACCCCTGATGAGGCCCGCAAGGCCCGCGCCTATGGCTATGTCTTTCAGGCGGCGGGTCTGTACCCGTGGCGCACCATCGGCGGCAACATCCGCCTGCCTTTGGAGATCATGGGCTTTTCCAAATCCGATCAGGCCGAGCGGGTTCGCAAGACCCTTGATCTGGTGGACCTGTCGGGCTTCGAAAAAAAGTTCCCGTGGCAATTGTCGGGGGGCATGCAGCAGCGGGCCTCTATCGCGCGGGCGCTGGCGTTTGACGCGGATATCCTGCTGATGGACGAACCCTTCGGCGCGCTGGACGAGATTGTCCGCGACAAGCTGAATGAGGCGCTTTTGAAGCTGTGGGCGCGGACGGAAAAGACCATCGGGTTTGTCACCCACTCGATCCCCGAGGCGGTGTATCTGTCGACCAAGATCGTCGTCATGTCCCCCCGTCCGGGGCGGATTACGGATGTGATCGAAAGCACGCTGCCGCGCGAACGTCCCTTGGACATCCGTGATAGTGCCGAGTTCATCCAGATCGCCCATCGGGTCCGCGAAGGTCTGCGTGCGGGGCATATTGATGACTAAGGCCGGACCGATCCTGACGGTGGTCCTTGCGATCATCGCGCTTTGGTACGTGGCTTGCGTGCCGATGAACGTGCAGGAAACCCTGACCGCCGCCGAGCGGGCTGGGGTTGCCGTCTCGCCCGAAGGCGCACGCGAGCGGGCCGAGATGGGACGCTTTGCCCTGATGGCCCAGAACAGCGGCGTCTTGGGCGGCAGTTGGTCCGTAGACCGCGCCCGCTTGCCCGCACCGCACCAGATCGTGGCCGAGCTATGGAACAGCACATGGAACGAAGAGGTCTACGGGCGCCGCGGCCTTGTGAAATCGGGCAGCCTGTCGAACAAATCCCTGATCTATCACGGCTGGATCACCCTTTCCGCCACGGTGCTTGGCTTTGCCATCGGCGCAGGGCTTGGGGTGCTGCTGGCGGTCGGGATCGTCCATAGCAAGACGATGGATATGTCGGTGATGCCTTGGGCGATTGTCAGCCAGACCATCCCCATCGTGGCGCTGGCCCCGATGATCATCGTGGTCCTCTATTCCTTTGGTATTCAGGGGTTGATCCCCAAGGCCGTGATCAGCGCCTATCTGTCCTTCTTCCCTGTGGTCGTGGGCATGGTCAAAGGCCTGCGCAGCCCTGACGCCATGCAACTGGACCTTCTGCGCACCTATAACGCCAGCAAATCCCAAACCTTCTGGATGCTGCGGCTGCCGTCCTCGGTCCCGTATCTGTTCACCTCGCTGAAAGTGGGGATCGCCGCATCGCTGGTCGGCGCCATCGTGGGCGAGCTTCCCGTTCAGCGCGGCGGTCTTGGGGCGCGGATGCTTGGGGGCTCGTACTATGGGCAGACCGAGCAAATCTGGGCCGCCCTGTTCTTTGCCGCCGCGATGGCCGCCCTGTTGGTGGCGCTGATCGGCTGGATTGAGGGCAAGACCCTGAAACGCATGGGGGTACAGGCATGATCTATGTGCTTTTCGCCCTGATCATCTGGGTTGCCGGATGGGGTCTGAATACTGTCATCGCCAATGGCCGGGGGGCCAACACATCAGCGGCGCGGATCTCGGTGCCGATCCTCTTCGGCCTGACCGTTGTGCTGATGTGGGAGGTGCTGGTGCGCGGCCTGAACGTGCCGCCTGTGATCCTGCCCGCGCCCACCGCGATCCTTGCCGCCTTTAAGGCGAACACCGCTGTGCTGTGGGGCGATTTCCAGCAGACCTTCCTGAAAGGTGCGCTGGCGGGCTACCTGATCGGTTGCGGATCTGCCTTTCTGGTGGCGATCATCGTGGACCGCTATGATTTCCTGCGGCGCGGGTTGCTGCCCGTGGGGAACTTTGTCGCCGCCCTGCCGATTGTCGGCACCGCGCCCATTCTGGTGATGTGGTTCGGGTTTGACTGGCAGTCCAAGGCCGCTGTGGTCGTGGTGATGGTGTTCTTCCCGATGCTGGTGAACACCGTGGCAGGCCTGCGCGATACATCCGTCATGCAGCGCGATCTGATGCGCACCTATGGCGCGTCCTACATGCAGACCCTGCTGAAACTGCGCATCCCTGCGGCCATGCCCTTCATCTTCAACGGCCTGAAGATCGCCACTACACTGGCCCTGATCGGTGCTATCGTGGCGGAATTCTTCGGCTCTCCCGTGAAGGGGATGGGTTTCCGAATCTCGACCTCGGTCGGTCAGCTTGCCCTTGATATGGTCTGGGCAGAGATCGTGGTCGCCGCCATTGCGGGCAGCCTGTTTTACGGGCTGATCGCCAAGATCGAGGCTTGGGTGACCTTCTGGCACCCCTCGCAAAGAAAACACTAACCGGCGCAAAAGCCGGATCAACGCCAACAAGGAGTCGACAATGAGAAAATACCTGATGGCCACAGCGGCCGCCCTGACGACCGCCACCAGCGCCTATGCCGCCGATGACGTCACCTTGCAGCTGAAATGGGTCACTCAAGCCCAGTTCGCCGGCTACTATGTGGCGCTAGAGCAAGGCTTCTATGAGGCCGAGGGCCTGAACGTCACCATTCTGGCAGGTGGCCCCGATATCGCCCCCGGTCAGGTGCTGGCAGGCGGCGGCGCGGATGTGATGATCGACTGGATGCCCTCGGCGCTGGCCGCCCGCGAAAAGGGCCTGCCCATCGTCAATATCGCACAGCCCTTCAAATCCTCGGGCCTGATGCTGACCTGCTGGAAAGACAGCGGCATCACCGGCCCCGCCGATTTCCCCGGTCACACTCTGGGCGTTTGGTTCTACGGCAACGAATATCCCTTCCTGTCGTGGATGAGCCAAGAGGGCATCTCGACCGAAGGCGGCGAGGGTGGCGTCACCGTGCTGAAGCAAGGCTTCAACGTGGACCCGCTTCTGCAGCGTCAGGCGGACTGTATCTCGACCATGACCTATAACGAATACGGTCAGGTGCTTGAGGCAGGCGTGACCGCGGATGAACTGGTCACCTTCAAATACGAAGACGTGGGCGTCGCCACGCTGGAAGACGGCCTTTACGTGCTGGAAGACAAGCTGGCCGATCCCGCCTTTGAGGACAAAATGGTCCGCTTCGTCCGCGCCTCGATGCAGGGTTGGAAATGGGCCGAAGAGAACCCCGAAGACGCGGCTATGATCGTTCTGGACAACGACGAGACCGGCGCCCAAACCGAAGAGCATCAGATCTACATGATGGGCGAAGTGGCCAAGCTGACCGCAGGCTCGGACGGCACGCTGGACCCCGCCGATTATGAGCGCACCGTGGCCACCCTGCTGGCAGGCGGCTCGGACCCCGTGATCACCAAAGCGCCCGAAGGCGCCTACACGCTGGCGATCACCGACGCGGCCCTGAAGTAACGCAACAAGGGGCAGCGCGCAGGTGCTGCCCCCCCCTCACAGGGCCGTGATTAAACGAATTTTCGCACGTCCCGTTCCTCTCAAAGTATGCTGCAACAGGCAGCGAAACGAAGAGGAGACATACATATGGGCGTATCTGGTTGCTCAAGCTGCTCGGGTGCAGCACACGTCATGGCCGCAACGTCGAATGCCGCGCCTGCTGCCGCCCCCGCAGCGCAAGCCCCTGCAAAACCCGCGACGGACACCGTTTCGATCTCGCCCGAGGCAATGGCGAAAATGCAGGCCTCTAGCGGCTAAAGCCTTACAACGCGACAAATTCCTTATCGTCTCCGGGCGGCAGGCGGAACGGGCCGTTGTCCCAATCGGCCCGTTTCCAAGCCTCTTTCGCAGCTTCGATCTTTTCTTTTGAAGAAGACACGAAATTCCACCAGATGTAGCGGCGCTCATTCATCGTCGCGCCCCCAAGTACCAACAACCGCGCCCCTTGGGGTCCTGCCCGCACAGACATCCCGTCACCGGGCCGGAATACCATCATCTGCCCCGCATCATAGCTTTGCCCTGCTACAATGATGGCGCCTTCCAAGATGAAAATCCCCCGATCCTCATGCTCGTCCGGCAAGGGAAAACCAGCACCGGCTTCCAAGGTCACATCCAGATAGAAGGCTTCGGACGGCATAGTCACAGGGCTTTTCACCCCATAGGCTTGCCCTAAAATCACGCGGGCCGAGGCCCCACCATCCCGCAATACCGGCAAAGCCCCCTTGCCAAAATGCTCGAACGATGGGTCCATATCCTCATCCCGCTCCGGCAAGGCGATCCACGTTTGCACCCCGAACAACCCATGTCCCGCAGCCCGAACCTCCGGCCCGGTGCGCTCGGAATGGGTCACGCCTTTTCCGGCAATCATCCAGTTCACATCTCCGGGCGCGATCACCTGCTGCGCGCCGGTGCTGTCCCGATGCTCGAAGGCCCCTTGATAAAGATATGTCACCGTCCCAAGCCCGATATGCGGATGGGGCCGCACATCCAGACCTGAACCCGTCACAAACTCCGCCGGTCCCACCTGATCAAAGAAAATAAACGGACCCACCATCTGCCTCTGGGCCGAGGGCAACGCCCGCCGTACCTCGAACCCGCCAATATCCCGCGCCCGCGGAATGATCAGGGTCTCAAGCGCATCGCCCCCGTGGGCGCTCATCGGGTTCCAACTCATGGCAGCCTCCTAAACTGCCCACATATATAGCCCGCCCAAAACTCACGCCTACATCCACCCGCGCACCAATCCTGTGCAGGCGGGCCCCTATTTCATCTTGGCAAAAATACCTCGGGGGAGGCCGCAAGGCCGGGGGCAGCGCCCCCAACCCGTTCGGGCATCAAAAGATCAGTTATAAAACAGATCGCTGTGACTTAGATCATCCAGATGCACAGAGCGCAGGATCACTTCCAGCCCATCGCCTTTGATCACCGTGTCATCGCCTTTGTAGCTCAGGCTCAGATCACTGTTTGAGAGCCCGTCAAAGCGGATACGGTCGATCCCGATCTCGAAATCCCGCACCACATCGCGCCCGTGGTTTTCGGCAAAGACAAACACATCACGTCCGCTCCCGCCGATCAGCAAGTCATTGCCGTATCCGCCCACCAGCGTGTCGTGATAGGCCCCGCCGCGCAGCACATCGTTCCCGCCTTCGCCACGCAACAAATCGGCGCCTGTGTCGCCTTTCAGGCTGTCGCGTCCGTTGCCGCCGAACAGCTTGTCCGCCCCGTCACCGCCTCGCAGCACATCATTGCCCGCATCGCCACGCAGACGGTCGTTGCCAGCCCCGCCGTAAATCGAGTCGTTGCCGCCGCTGCCCTGCATAAAGTCGTTCTCGCCATCCCCATACAGGCGGTCGTCGCCGCCGCCGCCGGTGATGTTGTCGCTTCCCGCGCCGCCGTGCAACTGGTCGGCACCGGTGCCGCCGCGCAGTTTGTCCGCACCAGTGTCGCCGTAAAGCGTGTCATTGCCGTCATCGCCCCACAGCCAGTCCAGCCCGCCGCCGCCGCGTAGCAGGTCGTTGCTATCCCCGCCAAAGGCACGGTCGTTACCGCTGCCCGCGAACAGTCGGTCATCGCCGCTGCCCCCGTCCAGCGTGTCATTACCCACGCTGCCCGACAGGGTGTCATCGCCTGCGCCGCCCCAAAGGTGGTCGTTGCCGCCTTCGCCGTAAAGAGCATCCTGCCCGACGCCCCCATGCAGCTTGTCGTAGCCGGTGCCGCCCTTTGCGGTATCATTACCCGCGCCGCCCGACAGCAGATCGTCGCCGCCAAACCCGAGCAATTCGTCATTGCCTTCGCGGCCAATGATGTAATCGGCGTCGCCCGTGCCTTTCAGGGCGGCGCTGCCGTTGTCATTGGCGCTGGGATCGTCGCTGTCATTGCCCGAGGCCTCGACGTTGTCGCCGTCTGCATCGCTGCCATTGCCCATGATCACCAGATTGCCGCTGAAATAGCCGTTCAGCGGGTCGGTGGTCAGGGCCAGAGTGTTCTCGTAGTAGAGCTTGCTCTCGTGTTGCAGGCCGACGATGTAATCGGTGGACCACCAGTTTGCCACGTCGTCCAGACGGTCAAGGTTCTGCATTTCGAAGGTCAGGACCGTGCCGTCGGGGTGTTCATTCCGGCTAAGAACAGCGGTCGGCACCCACCAGCTTTCCAGCCCCGGATAGACCACCAGATCGCCGTCATTGGCCACCAGAGTATAGTCGCTGAGGTCCACGTTCTTGACCATGCTGCTGACCAGACCGGCCGAGCCCACGGCAATCGCTTCAAGATCCACGCTGTTCGACACCCGCGAGGCGTCCTGCATCATGAAGGTATCCACCATCGAGCCACCAAGGCTGTGGCCTGTGACCACCAGCGCATCAACTCCGTTCGAGGATTTGTTCACATAGGCGATCACCGCGTCGATCAGGGGTTCAAACCCGTCGTAATAGCCTTGCAGCCCGTTCTTGGTGAAGGCCTGTCCCAGCACCGCGTTGGTGTTGTCATCGGTGCCGCGAAAGCTGAGGGTCACAACTTTGGTGCCGTCTGCCAGCACGGTCTCAGCCACAAGGGCTTGGGCGTCATAATCGCCGCCGCCCGTATCGCCGCTATAAAGCCCGCCCGCCGCATAGGATGCGCCGCTGCCTGAGAGGGTGGGGGTCAGGACGGTCCAGCCTTGCAGGGCCAGAAAGCTGTTATAGGCATCATCCAACCCGTTATCGCTTTTGCCGCGGTAGGATGAGGGCAGGCGGTCCTCTCCGTACACCACATGGGCGAAACTTCCGGCGATGGTCAGGGCTGTATAGCGGTCAAGAACCGAGGTCGAAGAAGGCATGGCAAAAAACCTGTAAATCAAAAAAACATATAAAACCGGCGGCGCAGTGGCCCGCTCTGGCCCTATGATCTCTTGCCTCTGCTTCGCGGAAAAGAGGGGAAAACCGGCGCATCGCCCCTACTGGGGGCGGATTTCGGCGGAAATTTCAGGCACTATGAGGAGTCAGAGGCAATTGACCCCGTTGCCGCCATTTGGCGCGGCGGCGGGTGGGTGCAGTATGGTGTTAGGCAGGCTATCACATCCCCGCTGTGGCGCATCTGGCAGCGGCGGGAATGTGAGTATTTATGCAATAAAGAAGCCTAGTCTTCGCGCGTAAAGTGATGTTCGGCCAGCATTTTCGGGGCCTTACTAAGGGGGCCGTCGGCCGAGAGGGCCAGTACGGTTCCTGAAGCAAAGGGCAGGCTCAGTTTCTGGCCTGCGTTCCCCAGATAGCTGTAGCCCGTAGGGGTTTTGATCCAGATGTGCAGGGTGGTCTGCGCGGCGCTCTGGCTGCGGATGCTGCCCGATTGGGTGTTCCAGCGCAGGGTCATCTGGCCGATCCCCGTGTCATAGACATGGGTTTCGGTGTTCAGCGCGCGGGTGATCAGGAAGGCTGCCAGAAGCGTGGCCTTGACCCCGATGATGCCGCCCACCACCGGTTTCCAGCCAAAACCCTTGTCGGGGGCTTTGGCGGTGTCGGGGGCGCCGAAGAGGCGGGCTTCGATCTTGTCGTAGGTGCCTTTGGGCGCTTTTTGCGGGGGCAAGTTGGCAAAGCAACCTGCCAGACGCTCTTCCCACCACCAGACTTCTGCGTCGAAGGCAGGGTCGGTGGCGCGGCGGCGCTCGGCCTTATGGGC
The DNA here is from genome assembly GCF_003003355.1 of Donghicola tyrosinivorans. GTDB lineage: Bacteria > Pseudomonadota > Alphaproteobacteria > Rhodobacterales > Rhodobacteraceae > Donghicola > Donghicola tyrosinivorans. Next base: position 61,688 of record NZ_PVTQ01000008.1, on the reverse strand, counting down.
TTCGTCTTCTTGAAGCAGGCCCATCGCCAGTTCGGCGGCCAGAGGAAGGGGCTGGTCAGAGGTCATCGGCACTTTCCAGACATTCGCGAAGTTTCAGCAGGCTACGGCGCAGCCATGTTCTGACGGTATTGAGGGGGGTGCCAAGTGTGTCGGCCACATCCTGATAGGACAGCCCGTACATGTAGACTTGCAACACAGCTGTCGCATGTGTCTGATCCAAAGTGGCCAGACAGCTGCGCAGGTCCGCGCGGATCTGATGTATGGTGCTGGTCGATCGTGTCGGATCCGCCACCATGTCTAATTCCCCGTCTTCATCCAGACGCTTACGGGACTGGCGCAGACTGTCGATTGCCACATTGCGGGCGATCGTTGCCAGCCACGCCTCGCCGTTGCGCGTCACATCAAAGCTTGGCGCTCCTCGCCATGCTTTTATATATACGTTCTGAAGGGCGTCTTCTGCGTCAGCCCGATCCCGAAGAATTCGCATTAAAATTGCAAACATGCGTTCAGAGGTCAGTTTGTATAACCTCTGCAGGGCTTGCCGATCGCCGGTAGCCATTAGCGAAATTTCGTGGCAGATTTGTCCGGTCAACTTTGTACCTTATTTTTGTGAGTCAAACTAACACAAGGGAACAAAGGTAATCCTCTCATGCTAACTGCACTTCGCCGGATCGACAAACTCACATTTCAATTAATGACTGTGGCCTTTGTCGGAATCCATATCCCGCTGACCGCGCTGGTGGTCTACGGGCTGATCAACGGTTTCGCTGGCCTGATTACCGTTTTGCTGATCGCGCTGGCGGCTACGCTGGTCTCGACCGCGGTCTCACTGGCGGTGATCGTCAAGCTGCGCACGGTCAGCTCCGTAGGCCCTGAAGCCATCGCCAGAGCCTGATCCTGCATGCCGTGCGCAAGCCAAGGGGTCAGCCGAAGCTGAGCAGGTCTGCGTGAACCTCTTCGTCCTCGACCCCGTCCAGATAGACGCTTGAGGTGCCGTAGGTCACGGTCAGGCCACTGCCCGACTGGCTGAAGAGCAGGCCGGTTTCGTCGTCTTCGTCCAGCTCGAATTGCAGCTGGTCGGTGCCGATGGTGAAATCGCGGATCACATCGGTCAAGAGGCCATCCCCTAGCATGATGCGGAAGATGTCCGTGCCTTGGCCGCCGGTCATCTGATCTGTCCCGAGGCCGCCGACAAGCAGGTCGTTGCCGCTGCCGCCTGCCAGCGTGTCGTCCCCGTCGCCGCCCCAGAGGCTGTCGTGCCCTGTGCCGCCGCCCATCAGATCATTCCCCAGACCGGACAGCAGGCTGTCGTTGCCCGCGCCGCCCCAAAGAATGTCATCGCCGCCCGCCCCGATCACCGTGTCGCTGCCTGCGCCGCCACTAAGTTGGTTCGCGCCATCGTCGCCGGTGATATGGTCATCGGCCTTAAAGCCCATGACGTTCTCGATCCCCGAAAGGATGTCGGTGCCGGTAGCATCCCCTGTGGCCGTGCCTGCCGCCAGATCGACGCGCATGTCTGTGCGTCCGTAAAGACGCAAGGTGTCCTGCCCGTCGCCGCCGATCAGTGTGTCATTGCCTGCGTCGCTGGAGAGGATGTCATCGCCCGCGCCGCCATCCAGCAGGTCATCCCCATCGCCGCCCCAAAGCCGGTCATTGCCGTCCTGACCGTAAAGGGTGTCATCGCCGCTGCCGCCCATCATCCGGTCATAACCTGCGCCACCGTCCAGCATGTCGTTGCCGCTGCCGCCAAGCAGATTGTCCGCGCCGCCATTGCCATAAAGAGTGTCGTCGCCTGCGTTGCCGCGTAGCTTGTTGGCACCATCATCGCCGGTCAGCGCATCGCCATATCGCGAGCCCGAGATATTCTCGATCTCAGTAAGGCTGTCATTGCCAAATCCGGTGTTCTGGGTGCCGGTGTTCGACAGATCGATCACATTCGCGCCGTCGGGGTCGGAATAGACCCAATCGACGCCGTCGCCGCCCTCAAGCACATCGTCGCCCGCGCCGATGTAAAGGCGATCATCGCCGTCACCGCCAAGCTGGATGTCGTTGCCCTCATCCCCAAGCAGCCGGTCCGCGCCGATGCCCCCAAGCAGCATGTCATCGCCGCCGCCACCCGCGAGGCGGTCATTGCCATCGGCCCCGATCAGTTGGTTGTCGTTGTCGTCGCCGGTCAGATAGTCGTCGCCCGAACTGCCCGAGACATTCTCGATCCCGATGATGGTGTCGCGGCCGGTGTCCTGATCAAAGACAGTACCGCGGAAGAGGTTCACATGGACCCCGTCGCGGTCGGCCAGTGTCAGCCAATCGATGCCTGCGCCGCCGTCAATGGTGTCATTGCCTGCCTCAAGGATGAAAATCTCGTTGCCTGCGCCGCCTTGCAGCAGATCGTTCCCGTCGCCGCCATAAAGGACGTCGTTGCCATCGCCGCCGGTCAGGGTGTCATTGCCTGCCATCCCGAACAGCAGGTCGTCGCCGTCGCCTGCAGAGAGGTCGTTCGCTGCGGTGTTGCCGACGATCCGGTCATCGCCCGCGCCGGTCGAGGCGTTCTCGATCACGGTGCCAGCGGCAAGGAAAAGGTTGTCTGTGCCCCCGCCGATGGAGGAGGACGTGGCCGACGTGGCGGTTGCCTGTGTGATGGTCAGGTCGATGTCCTGATCCATGCTCCAACCCGAGGCATCCAACGTGTCAATGCCGCCTGCATCTGCCAGCGTGTAGAAATTGCTGCCTGCATTGTCGGCCAGCGCGGACAGAACCGGAAAGAGGTTTCCATCAAGCGAGGTGTTGAAGCCGTAAACCGTGTCTCCCGACAGGATCTGATAGCCGGTGCTTGCCCCCACTTGCGCTACCTGACTGGTGTAAAGTTGTTGCAGGGCGATCATATCCGCAACCGAATAGGTCTGCGCATAGCTCAGCCCCTCGGTCTGGTACTGCGAGGGGGCGGCATAGCTCATGACAGAGGTGTGCCAGTTGTCGTTCGCCACATCAGGGTTGTAGGTGAAGGTGGTGTATTCGTCGGGATGGTCCAGCCCCAGCGCGTGGCCGATCTCGTGCAGGACAGTCTGGAAATAGTAGTCCGTGCTGCTGGTCGAGCCCTGAAACCACGCCTCAGAGATATTCACCTGCGCCGAGAACATGTCGTTGGTGTCGGGCCAGTAGGAATAGCGCGTAAAGCCGCCCGCCTCATCATCGGTAAAGGTGATCAGGCTGTCGCCACTCACCTCGGTGAAGCGGATGCCGGTGGTGTTCGAGATATAGGCCAGTGCCTGCTGCACCACCTCGGCGCGGGCCTCCGAGATCCCGTCGGCATCGGCGCTGCTGCTGCCCAGATTATAGGTGATCGCGCCCCCGAGCGCGGACAGGTTCGCGCTGAGAGGATCGGCCAGCGTGGTGCTGGAGGGGTCCTGCATGACCCGGTTTGCCAGGGCTTGAAGGCTAAGGCTGGTATCAGTGGCCATGACGCTTTCCTCCGCAGGATTGGGAACCCCCAAAGTCTCGCAGAACAAGCGGCTTGATGCCTTGGCGCTGTCGATCAAATGTTTAGGCTATTTGACCGTAAGACGTGGCCAAATGCGGCAGGTGCAGCATCGATTGGGGGGGTGGCTACCCGTTTGTAACCGTCGGCAATGTCTTGCTGCCGAGCGGCGGAGAATCGCTGTGATTAAGCTAATTTCGCGCCGTGGTTGTTTTCATCTTTACAGAACTCGCCAACTGGCCTTTTTCTATTAACCATAAGTTATCTCCTCCGGATTAGCGTTTGATCCGGTCGAGTCTCGACGTGGGCGAAGTTTATTGATGATTGATATTTATGAAGACGACCATTTGAAAATCTCGGTGGTCGAAAATACCGAAGCAGACAAAGCAGATTCTGTAATCCTGTCTTTCACAGGTCTCGGGCATCGGGTTGAGGATACACATATCCAGAAACCGGAATTTTACGGCACCGGACAGGCATTCGCCGCGACAGTGTTTATCACTGACAAGACCCGTTCATGGGGAAATTCGCTGGATTTCGACGTGATCACAAAGCTGATCACGCCTTATATCAAGGGGCGGAAGATCTTCACCATCGGCAACAGCATGGGCGGGTTCAACGCCATTCTGGCGGGTCACTATTTCCCTGTTGAGGCCTGCGTCGCCTTTGCACCCCAGTTCAGCGTCGATCGCCGTGTGGTGCCGTGGGAAGATCGCTGGAGCAAGGCGATTGCCAGAATTAAATCGTTCGACGTCGGCGTGATCTCGGATTTTATGAACGATACCACACGATATTACCTGTTTTCGGGTGGGCGCGGGCTGGATTATTTCCATGCGGCGCTGTTTCCCAAGGGGCCGAATATCTTTCACTATCGCTTCAACCGCCTTGGTCATCACCTGAGTGGCAAGCTGAAGAAAAGAGGTGCGCTGGATGATCTGATCCGCGGCTGCTTTGAGGGGGATGTGACCATGCCCAAAGGCCAGCCCGCAGAGGTGCTAAGCCCCGTGCGTCTGCGCCGTGAGCAAAAGCAGCGTATGCGCTTAGCGCGCGCTTCGGGCCGCCGCGCTGGCGCTGCACAGGCGGGATAGGGTCTGAAGGGCTGTGCTGGCGTCGGCCTGAAGCATGTCAGGCAGCGCCAGCTTCAGCGTTTCGGTCTGCCCCGCGCGCGAGCCAAGTTCGTGCTGGGTGTCCCACCGACGCTCCCACAATGAGACCGGCTGGCTCAGGGTAAAGCGCAGGAAGGTGCCATCGGATTCGGCAGGCTCTAGGGTCAGTGCCCCAAGATCAACGCTGGCATGGACCTCGACAAAGGGCATTTCGACGGCGCTTTCGGGGGCGGCCTCAAGGGCGGCGGTGGCGGGCAGTTGATCTTGTAGCACGCTCAGGCGGCACAGGGCCCCAAGGGTTTCACGGCTTTCCGGCAGCACACGTGTGGTGATCTGGTAGGGTAGCACCGGTCCAGCTGCGTTCTGCGTGTCAATGGGTGCGTCGGCGATCACCTTGTCCTGCGCCAAGAGCAGTTGCAACTGGTCCAAGAGACCCGCGCCATAGCTGAGATAGGGATCAATGACCGGCAAACCGCAGCCGCCTGCATCGGTCAGGAATAGGGGCGCACCACTTTCGGCAAGCGTCATTTGTGCGGTGCAACCATCTGCGATGAAATGCACCTGATACACGCCCTCTTCGGGTCGCGCAAAGAACTGCGTGTCCGAGCGGGGGGCACTGTCGGGAAAGACCACCAACTGCGCTCCGGCGCGGCAGACCATCTGGGCATAGTCCGACTGGCGCAGGGGAGGGATCACCGTCTCTGAAGCGCCTTCTTTCAGGCTGGCCAGATCTTCCGCAGCTTGAGTGCCCCAGATCGAAAGGCAGCCGCTGTCCACGTGAACCTCTTGTTCGCGCAGGCCGGTGACCGCGGAAAGCGCGTCATTCTGAACCAACGGCAGGAAGCCCTCAGAGATGCCGGCGATGCGGTCGGGGGACTGGCGTTCGTAGGTTTGCGCCTCGGCCATGGGGGTTAGTGTCATGGCGGCCTTGAAGGCCGTCGCCGTTTCTTCGTCCGTAAAGGGGCCGACCGCAGGCGCGATGCGTCCGCTGGTCAGTTGCAAGCCCAGAACGTAAAGGTCGAAATCCGCCAATGCGCCGCTGGTCAAAGCGTCCTGCAAGGCGGCCAGAATATCGGCGGTGCGGGTGCCACCTGCCTCGGCGGCGATTTCGGTCGCGACCTCGGGAGCTGTCAGCCAGAAGGTTCCTTCGGTGAACAGCATGTCCCGAAGGGCAAGACGGGCTTTGTCGGCCAATGACGGCTCGGGCGCTTCGGGGGCCACATCGGGATCGGCCAGCGCTTCGGGTGGGGTTTCGGGCGGCGTGTTCTTGGCGGGCAGCACAGGCACTGCAAAGCCGCTGTCCAACGGCGCGATGTATAGCACATCGGCAAAGGGCTCGGCGTCGGGGCCGCGGCCATCGGCCAGCATCAGGACGTTGTCGCGGTTGACGGTGTAAAGGCAGCGGGGCGGCGCGCCGGTCAGGGCCAGACAAATCTCGTCCGGATCAGAGAGGTTTACCAGCCCCAGCGCCTGCGTGTTGTCAGGACCGGTATAGCGCACCTCTTCGTCGAAATCGAAATCCAGATAGCGGATGTCGCCGGTGTCGTGATCACGCAGGTAAACGCGCTTGCCTTCCCAGTTCTGGACGCTGCCGTCATAGGTCGCAGGGTTGTGGGCAAAGCGGCCCGGCTTGGCCATGAAAATCTGCGAGCGGCCAATGGGTGCGTTCACCTCATATGCGCCATTCGATTCCGTTACGGTCGTCCAGTCGCGGCCACGGCCCAAAGGGGGCAGCGCCTTGCATTCCTCATTCGCGTCGGGGGCAAAGCGAAAGCATAGCACATCCTCAGAGGCCAGCCGCCACGGCACAGCGATCTGGGTGCCTGACTGGAACGAGAATTCGGCTACCCCCGCAGGGTCCAGATAGAGCGAGAACAGGGCATTATCAGCGGCATCTGCACCTACCAACGTATAGCCTGCAAGGTCCTTGGCGGCAGGAATGTCGGGGTCATCAGTTTGCTGTGCCTGCAAGGGCGCGATGCCCGTCATGGCAATCAAGCAAAAGGTGCCGAAAAGATGCTTTAAATAATTCAAGAGCGTGGCCAAGTGTGTTCCGGTAAACGCATCTTTCGCGATAGTCTGGTTTGATGAAACCTGCAATGCGCTGTTCGTATCCATTCGTATAGTAAGTTTCGATTTATTCCCGCAAGTTTTGCATCTTTTTGGGCGGTTGGTCGTAATTTATGCAGCGTCTGGATCATCCGCGTTTCCGAGATTGTAAGCAGCTGAATCGAAACAAACACTTAAAGGCGGGCGGCTGATTTGATGCGCTGAGGACAATTCTGATGTTACCCCAGCGGCATTTCCTCTCATAGCGGGACAGAGTCACATACTCTTATGCAACTTAAGCGGGAAATTACCCTTATCTGTCAAGGTGTCTGAGGTCTTCGATCGTACAATCTCTTATCTCACCATTGCCTGCGTGCCCTGAAAGGGGTGTTCTTGTCGGGTGGCTCTTGCCGAGCATCCTCAGGGTTGTGTCCTGAATGGGTAGAGCATTTTCCGATCCTATGATTTTGGAGGTCTACAAAATCCCAATTCAAGGGCCGGACAGCCTGCAATAATGTTCGAAACAGCTCATGTTTCTGTCGCATCATTTTTGCGGAAATATCGTGACTGATTCACAAAAAATTTTGCACATTTTCTGCAAATAGAACGAAAATTCTGCGAACATTTGATGGTGCGTCCGATGCCGCGGGTGCGGGGCTCAAACTGAAAGCGGTGCCTAAGTACTGCCCTTTGCCTCTGTCGGGTGTGGCCGATATGCACAAGTCCTACAGTTTTTAGTCGTGTAAGCGCGTCTTGCATTCGTCTGCGGGTTGAAATGACGGGCGCCGCAGCCCTACACCTGTGGAAAAGTGCCCGTTTAGAGGTGCTTAACACATGTTAACGAGCAGTTTTTATGACGATTTCTTATCTAGTGACCCACTCGGGCGGCTTTCATGCCGACGAGCTTCTCAGCTCTGTGGTGCTGACGCGCCTTTACCCTGAGGCGCAGATCGTGCGCACCCGAGATGAGGGCTGGATTACCCCTGCAGCGGGGCGGCTGATTTATGATGTGGGCCGCGATTATGATGCGGCGCGGGGGGTCTTCGATCATCACCAGCAGCAGAATCCCCTGCGGCCCGATGGGCGGCCGTACAGCAGTTTCGGGCTGATCTGGCATCACTACGGGCAGGATTATCTGCGCAGTCACAGCGTGCCAGAGGCGGATATCGCGGCGATCCATGACAAGATGGACCAGAATTGCGTGCTGCCGATTGACCTGATGGACAATGGCGCGGTGCAGCCTTCGGTCGCGGGGCCGCTGCTGTCGAAGCTGACCTTGCCGGTGCTGCTGGAAAGCCTGAAGCCGGTATTCGATGATCCCGATGACGGGGCCGAGGATCGGGCCTTTGCCCGCGCTTTGGACATCGCCCGTACCTTTGTCGAGGCCGCCGTTGCCGCCGAGGCTGCCAAGCGGCGGGCCGATGCGATGGTTAGGGACGCCATTCAAGCTGCTGGGACCGGGCGGGTGCTGGAATTGCAAAAGGGCATGCCGTTCCGGTCAGCGATCAAGGCAGCGCGGGCGGATCATCTGCTGTTTGTCGTCCATCCCCGCGCGACCGACTGGGTGCTGATGGGCATCCGCTTGGGCAGTGACACCTTTGACCAGCGGGCCGATCTGCCTGCCTCTTGGGCGGGGCTGACGGACGGGGCACTAGAGGCGGCCTCGGGGGTCAAGGGGGGCAAGTTCTGTCACAACCGCCGCTTTATCGCCGTGGCCGACAGCCGTGACGCCATTCTGGCGATGGCCGCAATCGCCGTGCAAGAGGCCACCACCTGACATCAACAAACGGAATCGGACGGGCGCGACAGATTCCGTTAATTCATTGGACGAAAGGGGGCTTTCGGGGCGACTCTGGGCTATGTCCCATGATCTGCCCTCGCCTCTTTATTTGACCCGCCGTGACGCCGCCCGCAATATGGCGCGGTTCTACGTGCTGTCGCTGGAAGAGACCCTGTTCGGAGAGATCGCCTTGGTCCGCAACTGGGGCCGCATCGGATCGGCGGGGCAAATGCAGCGGCAGACCTTTGACGGGCGCGGGGCGGCGGTGACGGTCTATCAGCGCCTGCTGAGGGTCAAGCAGCGCAAGGGCTATCGCGCCTCTGCAGCTTAGGCCACTTGCCGCAGGTCGTAATCCTCGGACCCGTTCCAGACCAGCAGCCAGGATGCACCGGGACGGACGTTCTGGATCGCTTGCGGCTCAAAGCAGACCAGACAGTTGCCCTCGGGTGCGCGGACCGAAGGGTAGATCAACCCCCGCGACCCATTGCGGCGCAACTGTTGGGCCAGCGCCTGCCCCTCAGGGTAGCCGGTGGCGGGGTCGGGGTGTAGGGCCGGATGATCGGGCGTGTCGGTCAGATCGTCAAAGGGGCCGATGAAATCCGCGTGCAGTTCCACATAGCGGGCTTCATCTTGGAAGATGCCGATATATGACAGCTCGCGCGTCCGGTGAAATGCCACCTCCGCGACCGAGGTCATCACGTCCCACGCGCAATACCACGCGCCCCGCTCGCCGCTGTTAAAGCGGTTGCCGCCGGTGCGGGTGTAGGTGAAGGCCGCGTTCACATGGGTTTCGCCATAAACACGCAGATCGGCGCGGCGGCGATGCCAAGCCAATTCGCGCGGGTCTAAATGAGGGCTCTTGCCGCGCTCGGCTGTCAGACGGGCGCTGGTCAAGCCTTCGAGTTCGGCCAGCAGGTCAGCCTCTTCGTCGCTGTCCACAAGGCCGCGCAGGACGGGGGGCTTGTGATAGGTGGCAGGCAACAGACGGATCAGGCCACGGTCCGAAAGCTGGGTGGTCTTCATAGACCGCCCCGCAGGGCATCCAGATAGGTGCGGATGTTCAGGATATGGGGCAGGCCCCCGTCAATCGCGCTGTCCACGGGCCGCGACCCATCGAACAAGGGGCCGGTGTTGGGCTGGGTGAACCACAGGCGGGCGACGGGTTCGGAAAAGTAAAGCTCTAGCGATTTGAAGATCCCCACCACCGCAGACAGGCGTAGCAACTGGTCTTTGGTCAGATCACCGGTAAAGCCTGGCTTCTTCGCCCGTTTCCACGTGCTTTCTGACATATCGGCCAAGGCGGCGGCCTCTTTCAGGCTTAGGCCCCATGCGCTGGCAATGCGGCCGTAGGCCTTTAGGGCCACGGCGTTCATGTCCGGCGTCTGGGTAACGGTCTGGCGCGGTTTCGCTGCGCTGTGCATGGCTGTGCCCTCAGGTTAGGGTCATTTGATCCTAATATATGGGCCATATGGACCGATATCAAGCACGATATGGGGGCATCTCTTTCGGATAGGGTCGGGATATCCACCAGTGCTGCAGTTGAAAATTGCCCGATGCAGGCGCAGCGGGTATTTGATCTTTATAAACTATTTCTTTGCCCTTCGGTTCTTAGGGTGAATTTTTTTCAGTACCGCACCTGCAATTCAATTGATTGAGGATGACGTCCCATGATGAACGGCGAAACCGTAATGATCGTTTCTACCATGCGGAACGAAGGCCCCTATATTCTGGAGTGGGTGGCCCATCATCTGTCAGTCGGTGTGGATGAGTTTCTGATTTTTACCAACGACTGCGATGACGGCACCGATGCGATCCTGTCGCGTTTGGGGCGGTTCCACAGGGTCACTCAGGTGCCGAACCCGAAGGTGATGTTCCGCGAAAAAGGCAACTGGCAGGTGATGGCGCAGCGCTATGCGCAGCAGTTCGGTGACTATCGGACTGCGGACTGGATTTACCACACGGATGCGGATGAATTTCTGCACATCAGGGCAGGCGATGGCACGCTGGAGGATTTCTATAAGGCCGCCGCTGACAAATCGGGGGATTTTCACGCGGTCTCTTTCTCGTCGATGCCGTTTTCGTCGGGGAACCAGAAGGCGCTGGATGATCAACTGGTCCAAAGCCGCTACACCCAGATGAGCAAATCCTATGGTGCGAGCCGTGAAGAGGGAACGCCGGTGCTGACTGCAGTGAAGACCATGTTCCGCAACGATGTATCCTTTGATCTGCGCCGCAACCACCGGCCCTATATGGCGGATTTCTCAGGGCAGGGGCTGACATGGGTTGATGGATCGGGCCGGTGGCTGGGGCCGGACTATACGGATAGCCGCATAAAGGCGCTGGATGCAGTTAGCAGTACGGATCTGGCGCAGATGAGCCACTATGCCATCAAATGTGCTGAGGCTTATATGGTCAAGCTGGATCGCGGAGATGTTGTTGGCTCGGACCGGTTGGGCAAGCAGTCCAACTATTGGAAGAACTACAACACCCAAGGCGATGAGGAGTTCGCATTCGCGACCCTGTCCCCTAAGGCGCAGGCGCTGTTGGACGGGTTTTTGGCGGACCCAGAACTGGCGCAACTGCACCGCGAGGCGCTGGACGTGCACAAGGCCAAAGTGGCCGCTATGCGCGAAAAGCCGGAATGGGAAGCAGTGGCGAGCCATATCGGGTTGGAATAGAGCCGCCCATCGCCAAACTGTGATTGTAAGAGCGCCTACCGCTTTGGTTATAGAGGGTCTGAACGGCCATTCGTGCCGGATTCCCTTGTTCCGCGATATCGGCTGAGATGCAGCCCGATCCCTTACCTGAGTGAGCCTACCTGTCATGCGCACCCTTCCTGTTCTTGCGTCTCTGCTTTTGGCATCTGCCGCGCCTGCCTTGGCGGATGTCTGCGATTATCGCCCCAGTGCCTTGATCAGTGGCGCGGGCGCTGCGGTGAAGAATGTGGACGCGGCAGACTTGGGCGCCAAGGCGGTCAGCTTTTACACCCTGACCCATGAGGTGACCGGCGCGACGATGTTGGGAACCTCGGCGGCGGGGGCCTCGGTCGCGGGGGGCTCGGGTCTGCTTGGGGGGTCCAGCGGCGCGCTGGGGGCGATGGCGGCGATTGCCACCGCGCCTGCCACCTTGATCGCGGCGGCGGTCGTGGGCACCGGTGTCGCGGCCTATGAGGGGGCGTGCTATTTCACCGTCGAGCGTCTGAAGGACCCCGAAGCGATCCGCGGCATTCTGAAGAACCTGGAAGAAAACGCCGACCCCGAGTATCTGCGCCTGACCCAGATCGACGGGAAAGAATATCTGCTGATTGCCAAAGAGCATGATGGGGCAGGGCGGGCCATCGATTGGACCCGGTATCGGGTCAGTAAGCTGTATATCGAGGACGGCATCCTGATGCACAGCGATCTGGGCCGGAACAGCAAGATCGGCCGTGTGCAGATGGTGCAAGCCGAGGCCGAGGAGTAAGCAGTCTTCTTTCTGGTCTTGGGGCGCGTTGCGAGGCGGGGCTCTGCCCCGCACCCCGAGGTATTTGTGCCAAGATGAAGAAGGCGGCACGCAAAGGGGTTTGGGTCAATAGGGGCACGTTGATTCCCATTCCGATGGCTATGCCCGAAAGACTTTGGTCCATCCGAAATAGCGTTTAAGTGCCCTTCGGAGATATTCGTATTTGCATGTATAAAATGCTGTGTTTGCGAATTTCCGTATAGGAATCGCGATACGGGCTGTCGGTGCCGAAAGATATGGCTGCCCTAGGGTAAAGGGGGCGAGCCGAAATTTTGTAGAACTTTTGGTATATTACGGATGGTTGTGGGGCTTGTCTCTTTGCAGGGTTTTGGATTTTGGGGTGTTTGCGTGGGTTTGGCTCAAGCTGCGTTGAGCGGACGAAAACCGATTTCTGCAAAGCGTTTTCAAACATCGCACTTGCAATATTGTCGTGTAGGGCCGACCTTTAGGGAAGCGAAAAGCCCAGTTGTCGGGGAGGTGTGTGCCCCAACGTCTGGGCTTTTTTTGTTCAGATTCTGGTTTCGTCCGGTTCCCTGCACCCCGCATTTTTCGGAAGGCGATCATGCTTCAGGTTGTACAGACAACCCATTATCTTGAAGATGAGCTTGCAGCCGTTGTGGCCGCAGGGGCACCTTTAGCAGGATATGTGACGCATCAGTCCCATGATGGAATGTGGGTGTGGGATTTGCAGGCGCCACAGAACGTCTGGGTCAGCCCCGAGTTCTGGCTGGTTCTTGGCTACGATCCTGCGGATCGGGACCACAGCGCCGAGGCGCTGGCAGAGGTCATATGGGAAAATGATCGGGTGAACTTCCCCGCCAGCCTTCTGGATGCAGATGTCGGGCACAATGGCATGATTGACCGGATCGTGCATTTCACCACCGCCTCGGGCGCGTTGATGCATTTCCGGTGCCGCGGGACGGCCTCTCGGCGCGAGGACGGGGCGGCGACCCGTATGCTGTTGGTGCTGGAAGACCTGAGCCCTCTGTTCAAGATGATCGAATTCCGCGAGTTGGCGGGTCTTTACGTGCAGCTGGCGGAAAAATCGCGCCAGACCGATGATTTCGAGCATTTCATGTTCGGCATGTCCCATGACATGCTGTCGCCGCTGAATGTGGCCTCATCGGCGCTGAAAGAGATCAAATACGAGCTTGAGGTCGGCAATCCGGACGAGGCCCATGCTTTGCTGGATTTGTGCGAGGATAGTCTGGCGCGGATGATTGGCTTGCTGAAAGGCATGCGCTCTTATTTCACCACGTCAAAGCCGGATGAGACCTATGCGGCGAGCGTCAGCTTGGCATCCGTGGCTAAGGCGGCGCGGGATGAATTGGCGCAGATGATTGAAAGCGCCCGGGCCGATGTCCATCTGGATTGTCCTCATCAGGTGGCGGGATCGGCGGCCCAGTTGCAGCTGCTGCTAAAGAACCTTCTGTCCAATGCCATCAAATTTTCCGGCCATAAGGGGGCGATATCGGTGCAGGTGCAGACGCGGCTGTTGCCGGGCGGCAAGGCTGTGCGCTTGAGCGTGCTCGACAATGGGATGGGCATTGATGAAAAGCACCGCCGGATCGTGTTCCATCCGTTCAAACGGTTACACCGGAACGCGAAGGGATCGGGATCGGGGCTTGGGCTTTCAATTTGCAAGCGGATCGCCAGCAATCACGGCACCACCGTCGAGATCAACGCCCTGCCCGAGGGCGGTACCGAAGTTTACATCGACTTACATGTGGGAGAGGCGCAATGAGAAGTGACAAAGCTCTTTCTTCCGTCTTGATTATTGACGACGACGAGATTGAGGTGATGCTGTACAGCCGACTGTGCAAACGTTCTGACGTTGTGGGGCGGATTGATGCCATTCATGATCCCGAGGCGGCGCTGCAGCATCTGCTGAGCCTGCCAAAGGTCGAATACGATCTGATCTTCGTTGATTACAATATGCCGTGCCTTGACGGGATCGAGTTGCTGCAGATGCTGCAAGAAAAGTCCGATCACCCTGTCTCGAAGGCCAATATCGTTATGCTGACCTCCTCGATCTGCCCTGCGGACGAGGCGGCTGCAAGAGGGTGCAGTTTGCTCTCGGATTTTATTACCAAGCCGCTCACCGAAGACATGCTCTTCAAACTCGCGCAGCGCTACGGTTCCGATGTAGGTGTCACCGCCCAAAGTTCACCCGCAGCCTGAAGCCAGAGGTTTCTCTGAGTTAGTGCACGAATTAGGGCGATGGTAACATCGCCCCTTTTTCTGTGCTGTGACAGTTCGGGTTTAGTCCAGCGTTGTGATGATTGCGGCGACCACCGCGTTCTTCTGAAGCGTACGGGGGCGGGCCATGCTGACGGTCAGGCGCACGTTGACGCCGTTCAGCATCCCTTCGGCCTGTACAGGGCGCTGGGTGGTCATGGCCCGTTCGCCCAGACTACCCCAATCGGCAAAATCCATTTTCACGCCGACGGACCGGATGTAGCGGCCCTTGTCGGTGTTCACCAGTTCCAGCAACTCACCTGCGCCGCGGGTGAAGGACGACAGGCGCATATCATGGGTTAGGAACAAGGCCGAGGTGCCGATCATATCCAGCGCGAATTCATAGGTGTCGATCTGCTCGGCCTCGCTTTGGATTTGCTTTTCGAAATCGGACGAGATCATCTGCAATTTTTCGTTCACCGCGTGCAACTCTTCGTTCGAGGCCTGTAGCTCCTCGTTCGAGGCCTGCAACTCTTCGTTGGACGAACTGAGTTCCTGGTTCGAGGCCCGCAGCAAGGCTGCGTGGTTCTCCAGGCGGTCGCTGACGAATTGCAGGCTTTCTTCGGTCAGACGCAGGTCACGGGTCAAATCAATGATCCGGCCGCGCAACTGGTCCAGATTTTCGTCCTTCATGACGGCCTTGAGGTAGGCTTCGTCCTCTTCGTTGATGTCGTCCAGACGGTGCAGGATCACCACGGCGCAGCGGGGGTAGGGGGGCGTCAGGGCCAGAGGCTCGACCTGAATGCGGACCTTGTGGGTGTCGGTCTCGGTCAGCTTGACGGTGACGGTGTCTTCGAAAACTTCGATGTCCCGTTCGCTAAAGCTTTGCAGGCCCTTGTAAATCGCGGGATGCAGGGCGGGGTGGACAACCGCGTCCACAGTCCAGTTGCCGGTCTGACCCTTGGCGTCCACGTAAAGGCCCGCCGATCCGCACCACGTCAGGACCTCATGGGCGGTGTTGACCAGAATGGACGAGGGCGCATAACGGCGCAGCATCGCATCAAAGCCTGCGTGGATCTTGGCGTTGGAGGTTGCGCTGCCTTGCGCGGGCTGGCTTTGGTGGGCCGGTGTCGCGGGGCGTTTCGGTGCGGGAAAGCTCTGGTCGCGGTCTTGATCGTTGCTCCAGCGCGAGGGTTGCTCGATCCGGCGCTGGGGGCTGGATTTCTGGAAGATGCGCCATGTCTCGTCGATGGTGGTCATCTTTTCTGTCAGCACGCTGGCTGATTCAGAAGGCCCTAATGCCAGAAACCCTTCATGCTTGAGGCCGAAAAAGAAGTTCGACAGCGCCAGATTTTGCCCGTGATCGCTGAAATAGATCAGCATGTTCCGGCAAGAGACCATGTCCAGCCGCAAGAAGGGCGCGTCTGTCAGCACGTTGTGCACCGAAAAGATGATCTTCTGGCGCAGGGTGTTCTTGATCCGGTAGCCGACGCCGGACACGTCGAAATACTTGTTGCGCAGGCGCGGGCTGAAAGGAACCAGCTGGTCCTCATTGTAGAACCCCAGCGATGCCTTCTTGATGGCGGGTTCATAGACATCGGTGGCGATAATGCGGAAGTTGGGCTCTAGCCCCAGTTCTTCCATCGCCTCATTCAACTCGATCGCGATCGAGTAGGCCTCTTCGCCGGTCGAGCAGGCAGGCACCCAGATCCGCAGCGGGTTGTTGCCGTTCAGGGTCTGGAACATCTCGGGGAAGACAGACTGGGTCAGGGACCGGTAATAGGCCGGATCGCGTATGAATTGGGTCACGTTGATCAGCACGTCACCGTAAAGTTCGGTCAGGGCCTCTGCATCGTTTTCCAGTAGGTCCAGATAGTCTTCGTCATTCTTGATTTCGCGCAGGCTCATGCGGCGGGCAATGCGCCGTTTGATGTTTTCCTGTTTGTATTCAAGGATATCCAGGCCATAGGTGTCATGGATCAGCTTGATGATACTTTGGTAAGTGCTTTCCATATCTGCATCGATGGCGGGCACCGGCATGCCGGACAGGCGGTCCTCGATCAACTGGGGCAGGTCTTCGGCAAAGGCGGCTTCGGCCTCGGGGACGGCCTTGATGGTGGCGTTAGGCATGGCCGAGAATTCGGCTTCCGAGGGGTCCTCGACGAAGACGTGACCGCCGGCCTGCGCGATGACACCAGCCCCTTTCGCCCCGTCCGAGCCCGAGCCCGACATGATCACCGCCGCAATTGGCTGGTGCTTGCTTTGGGCCAGCGAGATGAAAAAGTGGTCGATCGGCAGACGCGGCACATGGCCCGAGCTCAGGAACGGCTGGACGCGGAATTCGTCGCCTTCGATCTCGACATAGATTGAGGGGCTGTTCAGGTAGATCGTATTGGGCTGGATCGGATCGCCGTCTTCGATCTTTTTGATACGGATTTTCGACTGCCGCCCCAAGAGCTTGTCCATCATGGACTCAAAGCCCGGATGCAAATGCTGTATCACCACATAGCAAACGTCGGTTTGATCTGGCGCAGCAGAAAAGAACCGTTGCAAGGGCGTCAATCCTCCGGCGGATGTTCCGATGGCGACGACTTTGACCATATCTTCTCCCCTACCACGTTGAATGACGTGGAATTCGGCCGGAAAATCTCAACCTCTTGCTAAAGTATATCACTGAAACCTACCCTATAGACTAGGGAAACCGTACCAGTTGCGTCATATGGTGTTGTTTGCTCAGCCCTGTATCTTAGGTAGATGGCCCAAAAGCCGGAGACTGCAAAGAATGGCCCGTATTTTATGGTGCGATGACGATCCGATGTATTCGGTCGCCTTGTCGGCCATTCTGGGTGACTGGGGGCATCGCGTGCTGCTTGCGGAAAGCGCCGCAGAGGCTTTGAAGGTTCTGGAGGCCGAGCCGGTTGATCTGGCGATTTTGGACGTGGTGATGCCCGGCGGTGGCGGGGTCAGCCTGTTGCACCGGATCAAGGACATCTACCCGCGTCTGCCCACAGTGATCTGCACCGGCCGCGACTTTCTTTTTGAGACCCCTCTGATGGAGATCGGCCTGAGCAAGGCAGACGTTAAGATCAAAAAGGACATCTCGCCCGAAGATCTGTTCGACGTGATCAATCAACTGCTGGTCGCCTACGGAAGCTAGAGCCGATGCCGTTCAGCCAGTTCCTCGGAAAGAGCATCGTCTGGATTGCCGGTGCCCTGTGGATTCTGGTCTCGGTCGTGTGGCTGACGGTCACTTCGCTGCAAGTGCGTGACATCCTTCCGCAAGAAACGGCTCTGCGCCAGACCCTGCTGACCGCCGATGAGGCGCTGATCGAGTTGAACAACCAGCTTGGGTTCGGCGGTTTCATCCATAACTTCAAGAACGCCGTCCTGCGCCCCGCGGAAAAGCAGAGCTATCTAGAGGCTTTCCAGCAAAACGCTCTTGCGATCCGGCGCAGCAGTCAGCAGCTTTTGACCTACTGTCCCGACTTGGGTCTTCAGATAGGGGCGCTGCTTTCGACCGTTCAGGAATATGAGGACAAGGCGGAATTTCTGGCGCAGACGCAGCTGACGGGTCCGCTTGAGATCGACCCGCTGGTGCGGGTCAGTGATGACAACGCGATCGAGGCGTTGTTGGACATCGTTCACCAAAGTCAGGTGGCCACGATCCAGCACGCTGCAGAACTGGACCAGCGAAAGACGCGGCTTTACGGCCTTAGCGCCTTGCTGCTGTTCGGGATCATCGTGACGGCGCTGGGGCTTTACGCCTATGCCTTGCTGATCGTCCAGCGCAACCGCGCCAATACCGAAGCGATCCGCCTGTCCGCCGAAACGGTCGAAGGCATGAACGCCGCCATCCTGCGTCTGGACACAGACGGCGAGATCGAGGCTTCGAACAAGAACGCCCGCAAGCTTTTCGGTGATATCCTTGAGCCGGGGTCAGAGCCGCTGATCACCCGATTGATGCACAGCTTTCCCTCGGTGCGGTCCGAAGATCCTTTGTTTCGGGCTTTTCTGGGCATGTCGGTCGACAATGAGGTGGGGCTTTACACCTTGCCTGACGGGTCCCAGCGCTATCTGCGTATTCTGGGAATGCCCCGTTCCAACGATCTGGAGGACCGAAAAGGCGTGATCGAGGTGTCCGACGTCACTGAAAAAGTGGTGGCCGATACCCTGAAAGAGCAGAACCGGAACGTGCTGGTCCTGGGGCAGATGGCGCGGGGCATCGTCCATGATGTGCGCAACATCAACGCCACAATGCGCTTTACTCTGATGGCATTGGCAAAGCGGGGTGGGTCGGAAGATGCGCAGGGGCTGATCGAGAACGCCAACGCGGCGCTTTCGGCCAGTGATCAGCTGACCACGCGCCTTCTGGACTTTGCAACCGCCGGTCAGGAAGAGATGAGCACCTATCCTCTGTCCAAGGTCTTTGATACCCTGCGCAGCATGTCGTGTGGTCTGTCACTGGGGGATACGGCGATTGTGATCGAGCCCGCCTCTGATACCGCCTGTCTTAGCGGCAACCCCGATGCATTGCTGGCAGCCCTGATCAATCTGGTGGTGAATGCCCGCAATGCCCTGTCCAAAGTGCCGGAGGTGCAAGGCGAAATCCGTGTTTCCGTTGTCCCTGGTGAGACTGTCATCGGGCATCAGGGATGGAAAATCTGTCTGGTTGATAACGGCCCGGGCTTTCCCGATGCCATTCTGGCTGGGGCGCAGCCGGGCCGTATCAAGGGCGAGGGCTATGGTTTGGGCCTTTCGATTGCCCGCTCGGTCGCGGCGGATATGGGCGGTTATATGGACCTGTCCAACCGCCCCGAAGGTGGCGCCAGAGTTGTGCTGGAATTGCCCGCCGCACTGGCAGACCCTGATCATGATGCCGAGGAAACGGGTGATAGTGCAGCGCCAATTCTGGTGGTGGACGACAGCCATACCTCAGCTTGGTTGGTAACGCGCGAGTTGAAGGCCCTTGGCTATCCCACTCTGATCGCTTTGACGCCCCAAGAGGCGCTGACCGTGATACGGGGGACGGCGCTTCGGGCGGTGATCTCGGATCTGGATCTGAGAGATCACATGAGCGGTTACGATGTGCTGGCGGCGGCGCAAACGGTCACGGCAAGCCTGCCGGTCATGCTGTTCACCCGCACGCCGGAACTGGCCAAAGGGCATCCCGAGGTGCCGGTCTTTGGCAAGGGCAAGGACATGAAAATCCTGCTGACGCATCTTCAAGCCGAACTTGAAAAATCGGGTAATGCGATATTGCAAGAATGAAAGACCAGCCGCTTTTTGCAAAGATGATCTATGATTTCTTATGACAAACAGGGTGGTACAAATGTTGTGAAACGTGCAAATATTGTCTTGTATCGTTGAAGTATTCTGAAAAAGAAAATTTCGCCGCGCGTTGGGTTTGGCCGCGGCCCAAGACGGGATCGTTATGCAAAAGCCGGAAATTATCGTGGCCATTGGAGGCTCAGCCGGTGGGCTTGAGGCCTTGTCGGAATTTGTCGCGGCTTTGACATCCAGTGCCCCGATCTCGGTGGTGGTGGCGCAACCCTTGCCCCTCATAACAGTTCGGTGCTGACCCAGCTGATCTCTCGTCAGACGTCGTTGTCGGTGCATACGCTGGAACAGGATGTCGAGCCCGAGCGCGGCACCATCTATATCACGCCGCCCGATTCCGATGTGATCCTTGAGAACGGTATCATCCGGCTAATCAAACCCAGCGAGAAAGTCGGCCCGAAACCCAGTATCAACCGCCTGTTTCATTCGATCGCCAATGAGGCCACAAACCATCCGGATGCGCCGCAATATGTGGCGGCGGTGTTTTCGGGGACCGGCTCGGACGGGTCTGAATATTTGGGCGAATTGCGTAAGGCGGGCGTCACGGTGGTGGTTCAGGACCCCGAAAGCGCACGCTATAACGGCATGCCCTTCGCGGCGATCCACAAGAACCAATATGATCTGGTCGTGACCGCCGACCGCTTTGGCGAATTGCTGAATGGTGGCGATGTGATGGCCCTGAAAGAGGCCAGTTCAGGGCGCGATTTCAAAGATACCCAGATTTTGCGGTCCATCACCGATATCGTTCTTCAGGAAACCGGCATCGATTTTTCGGACTACAAGCGCTCGACGATGGAGCGGCGGGTTAAACGCCGCATGTCCGCCTTGGGCGTCACGAAATTTGAAGATTACTACGAATTCCTCGGCACACATGAGACCGAGGCGCATGTGCTACAGCAAGAACTGCTGGTGCCTGTGACCGAGTTCTTTCGCGACTACCAAGCCTTTGATGTCCTGCGTAAGCACATGCTGGTCTATCTTCAGCAAATGGAACCGGGCAGCACATACCGCATCTGGTGTGTGGGCTGTAGTTCTGGGCAAGAGGCCTACAGTCTGGCGATACTGGCCAGTGACCTGATTGAGGCGAATAGCTTTAAAATCGGTGTGCAGATCTTCGGCGCCGATCTGGACGAAAAAGCATTGGCCGAGGCCCGTAAAGCCGAGTACGACGTGCGCGAAATCTCGGGGATTCCGTCGCAGACTGTGAACCGGTATTTTACCTATCGCGACGGTATCTATCATGTGAAAGACATCATTCGGGATATGGTGACCTTTTCCAAGCACGGGCTTGGCACGGATGCGCCGTTTTCACGGATTGACCTGATTTCGTGCCGGAACCTGCTGATTTATTACAATGCCACCAGTCAGGAAACCTTCAGTCGCATCTTCCGCTATTCGCTGAACCGCGCTCGGGCTGTTGTTCCTGGGACAGGCCGAGGCCTTGGGGGATGAGAACGGCTTTGACACCCTTGATCTGCGCGGCAAGGTCTTTTCCCGTTCCATGAGTGCGAATTACTATTCCGGCCTTTCAATGACGATCCCGAATTTCAGCAGCAACTCTACAACAACAGCTGTGCGCAAGCAGCCTTCCAAGGCTGTGACCAGCCTGTCGGACCCGACGCTGAACATGCTGAACGTGCTGTTTCAGAAGTCATTCATCGGGGTCACGGACCGGCGCCGGCTTGCCTATATCTCGGAAAAGCTGCGGCACATCTTCCAGCTGCGCACCGGCTTGGTGGGCGGCACGATCGAGGATTTCTTCGAGCCCGAGATTGCCGATGCCATGAAGGCCAGCGTGTCTTCGGTGTCCAAACAGCATCTTCGTATGAACATCGTCCCGATCGAGATGCCGGACGCGGAAACCGGCGAAGTGCGCCGGTTCTACACGCAGGCATTCTCGGTTCCGCGGAATAATCTGGGGATCACAGTGGCCATCGTCTTTATCGAAGGCCACGCGGATGACAGCGCCACCGGCCTGACCGATGCCCACCATGAGATCATCTATCTGAAAGAGGCTCTGCACAACGCGGTGCAAGAGCTGGAACAGGCCAACGAGGCCCTGCAACTGGCCAACGAAGAACTGCAAAGTTCGAACGAAGAGTTGCAGAGCTCGAACGAAGAGCTTCAGACCACCAACGAAGAATTGCAGTCCACCAACGAAGAACTGCTGACTGTGAACGATGAAGTGCTGGCCAAGTCCGCGATCCTGAACACAGCGCAGCAGACCCTGACCGCCTTGCGGGCGGTGGTGCATGGGGATGTTCTGGTGATGTCCGAAGACGGAGAGTTGATGTTCGGTCAGAGCAGCGGCGTGGCGATCTCGAACAAGTCCGGCTCGCTGGACGGGCTGAAGTTCAGCGAATTGCGTTGGAACGTCGACGTGGGCGAGCTGACAAACATGCTGTTCGGCCCCAAGCAGTGGGGCGGCGAGACGACAACGCTGCTGCTTGGCAGCGGGGACGAAAGCTGTCAGGCTACGGTTTCGGCGGATAAGCAAAGCGGCAAGAAAACCATCTCGGTGGCGTTCCGCAAGATCTGACCCTGCTTTCGGGCCATGCGTCGATGATGCCCGGCCCATGTGCGTTTCATGTGCGATCTGTTTCCCTTTCAGTAGGCCCTGACAAACACTCGGGGCCCAGTGGCGGGTGGGAAATCCGCTGACGCAAAAGAGAGCACCTTTGCCGCAACCCTTGATGCTTGTTCAGAACCTTGTCGGGATCAGTCGGCTATTCCTGCTGTATTTCACTGCAGTGCCTCTTGTTTGCGTTGTGATTGATGTTCAGACGAACGGATTGACGCCGCAAACCTTCGGGCTGGTTCTGGCCAGTTTCTTCAGCCTTTTGTTCTCGGTCCCCCAGTCGTTCGGCGCGGCGCGGCAATTGTTGCTGGAGGCGTCACTGTTTGGCGCGCTTGTGCTGGTGTATTTCGCGTTCGCGGATTGGGGCCTTATGGCGGGGCTGGCGCAGGTCATGGGGATGTCCTTTGGCTATGGTTGCCTAAGGCGGTCCAAAGCCCGCGCGATGGCGGTGGTGGGTTTTATCCTGCTGGCGGCTTCTCCATTGCAGTCGCCGGACATCCAGCCGGTGCATCTGGTGCTATATTTGATTGGCTACGGCAACATGGTGCTGTTGGCTGAGTGGACGCGCACAACGATCAACCAGCAGCGGCGGCAGATGTCCGATGCGAATGACGATCTGGCGCGTGTGAACCAGCAACTACAGCGGACCCGTCACCTGTCCCGCGCTTATCTGGAGCATACCAATGCGGGCGTCATCATCCGCGACCCAGATCTGAGGGTGCTGGAATTCAACAAGCCTGCCACAGAGCTATTCGATTTTCTGGGGCTAGAGCTGTGTGTGGGCAGTAAATCCCGTGTCAGCGACGCCGACCCCGAGAGGTTCGAGGTCATAGTTGACCAGCCAGATGACTCGGTTCCGGCTTTGAAGGCGGTGGGCAACCATAAAGCCAGTATCACTTGCCCGAATGGTGAGACGCGGCATTTTATTTTCTCTGTCGGCTGCATTGAGGCCGATGAAGAGGTGCTGTGGCTGTCATCGTGGAACGATATCACAGAGACTGTCCTGACCGAGGAGCTGATGCGCAAGCGGCAAAACGAACTGACTGCGCTGTTTGACAATCAGTCGGTTCCCGCAGCGGTGTGGCGTTTGGGTCCGGAGATCGAACTGGCCTATATGAACAGTGCCTATATGGGGCTGGACGGGGCGGTTCTGACTTCGGACAAGGCTGAAACGCTGCAAGGCAAATGTTTGGAAAAGGTTTTCCGGCCCAACTACGTCAGCGTTGCCAAGTTGAACCTGAAACGCATCCTGAACGCGCTTGAAGCGGGCACCCAAAGCTTGGTGCTGCCCAAGCAGGATCACCAGAACGGGCGGCGCTATCAGGTTGAATTCAGTCTGGTGACCATCACGGCCGACAAGAACGAACGCTTTATCGTTCTGAACTATGTGGATGTGACCGTCATCGAAAAGACCCGCGCGGGGCTGGAAAAGCAGCTGATGGTAGATGATCTGACTGGCGTTCTGTCCCGCCGCGGCATCAACCATCACTGCGAGACGCGCGGGAAAGAGGACCAGGCTTTGTTTCTGATCGATCTGGACCAGTTCAAATCGGTGAATGACGGCTATGGTCACGATGTCGGCGACCGGCTGCTGGCCTCTTGCGGCGGGGTGCTGTCCGATCTGGTGGACGATCACGGCGTCGCAGGGCGGCTCGGGGGCGAGGAATTCGTGATCATCCGTCCGATGAGCGACTGGGATGAAATCAGCAGCTATGCGGAAAAGATAAGAGCGTCCATCGCCGCCTTGGAACTTGAAACCGAAGATGGCAGCCTGTCTCGTTCCGCCAGCATCGGTGTGTCTGCTTTCAAGTCGGATGACAGCCTGTCGGATGCCTTGGCCCAAGCTGATGTTGCCTTGGTGGATTCCAAGCGGTCGGGGCGCGACAAGGTGACTTTGGCGACCCCTGCCTACATCAGGAAATGCGAGGAAGAAGGCCGTTTCGTCACCGAACGGGATATCTATGACGCGCTGGTCAACAAAGAGATGTATTACGCTGTCCAGCCCATCATGAACACAAAGCGCAACAACATCAGCGGGTTCGAGGCGCTGATCCGCTGGGAACGCGCCGACGGCACGACGATCTCGCCCAGTACATTTTCGTCTCGGCTTTATGAGGCCGTCAAAAATCCCGAGTTCCGCGAACTCATGCTGGACCTACGGCTGCGGACGGTGCGTGATCTGACCTACTTTGACGACCGCTACATCAGCTTCAACCATCACGTTGAGGAACTTAATACTGCTGGGGCTAGTCGGATCCTGCTTGATCAGTTCAGCAGTATTCGCGATGTTCCGGGTCGGATCTTCGTGATCGAACTGTCAGAAAAGGCCCTGACCGAGCGCGTGGATATGGGCAGCGTAATCCGCAATCTGCAAGATTTGCGGCGGGAGGGGATATTGATCGCGCTCGATGACTTCGGGATTCAGGCCAGCAACCTGAACCGTTTGGCCGAGCTGCCCATCGATGTTATCAAGCTGGACAAATCACTGGTCCAGCGGGTCGTGTCGGACAATAAAACGCTGGAAGTTGTCCGCTCGACCGCGATCATGGCGGGGAAACTGGGGATCAAGACCATTGCCGAGGGGATTGAAACCCCTGCACAAGGGCGGATGATCCATCATATGAGCTCGGTAGAGCAGCAGGGCTTTCTACATGGCCGCCCGATGAAGACCTCTGACGTTTTCGATAACCTGATCAAAATCGGTTATGACCTGCGCAGCCCCTTACATTTGGGATATTAGGCTTCGCGGCTGACTGGCGGCACTCACCGGCCCTGAACCTGACATCTGCTGTAGCCTTTCGGTAGGCGCATAGCGGCTTTGCGGCATCGTCAGTTGTTAGCGCAAGCTTCACGCGCCATATAGCCCCCAGAGATGCGGTCCTCCTCCTCCCTGACCGGCATCTTTGATATTCAGGCGACGCACTTCTCCTCCTCCCTAGTGCGTCGCCTTTATTTTTCTCAGATCACAATGGCTTGGGCGATTTCCGGTGGCTTATTCCGCGGCCTTGATCGGCGCGGTGCTGTCTTGCCAATCGGTGCCACGCAGGCCAATGGGCATCGAACCCTACGGGATCGAGTGGAAATGGAAGTGACGCGAAGGCGCGCAAATCGCCTGTGCTGGCAATTGGATAGTGCGTTTAGCGGGACATCATCATTTCATGGACCGCCTGCATTCCGCGCTCGGCCATGGCCGAGACCTCTGCGGCGTGGACATGCATCGCCTCGACCAGTTCGGGATCGTCCGAGGTCTGGGTAACCACGATGCCTTCGTCGGTCACGTCGATGGTGCTGTCGATCTCTTCGGCGCGGTCAAAGAAGATATCCAGCGTCGGGCTCTGGATGAAGATTTTGGGGTCATCCTTGGCCTCGACCCGTCCGATCATGCCGACCACATGGCTGACCAGCGCCTCCATCACCGCAGGATCGCTAGAGCGGGTGACGGTGCGGATGCCGTTGGGCAGGTTCTTGACCTCACGGGAAAGGGTCTGGAAGTTGTTGAACATTACCGCCAGTTCGGCGCTTTCAGCCTCGGTCGCGTTTTCACCGCGCAGGCCGGGCATGTTCGTCTCATCGTGCTGGCCATCCTGACCATGCATCATGCCGTGGCCATGCCCGTTTCCGTGCATCTGCGCGATGGCACCGGAGCCAGCAATCAGCCCAAGCCCCAGCAGCGCCGCAAAACGTCCCGCGCGTAGATATCCCATCGTCAGACCCCTCCAAGAATACATGCGACTATAGGAATATTTTCATGCAGGACGCCAGCGCAAATCACCGTTACGTGCGGATCCAGGCCGCGGCGTCGGGCATGTCGTCCATGTCAAAGACCATGACTTGGGCGGGGGTCAGGTGACCAAAGAATTTGGTGCTGTGGCGCAGCCAGTCGACGTCCGTGACCAGCGCCACCTTGGTGAAGGTCGTCAGATGCCCAAGCCCCAGCCGCGCATCATCCCAGACCGCGCCAGCGGTGTAGCCTTCGAAATCGGGCCCGATCCGCACAAGGGTCTTTAGCTTGTCATGGCGTTTCAGCTTTTCCGAGACCAGAGGTACCAGCATGTCGCGGTAGACCTCGGACGAGATCGTGCCCACAACATCCAGAGCGATCACGTCGTTGGGAAAGCCGCTGAGCAGTTTGAACCCGCCCTTGCTGGTCTCATGGGAGGTCAGCCATGCTTTGGCTTGATCCAGTGCCTTTTCCGGGAAATGCCGCAGGCGTGCCGAGACGAAGACATCCGCCAGCGGCGGCAACAGGTTCAGCAGGACGCCATCCCCCACAAGCGCCACCTTCGAGATCATCTTCTGGTGGTTGCGCACGAACTGGATGTGGCGCGTCATGGCCGAGAAATCCTTCCATCCGGGAAAGGATTTGGCGTGGATCAGCAGGTTTGGAACACGGTCGTTGGCGTTGATATAGTCATTCGCCGCCTGTTTCAGTTCCGCGATATCCTCGGCCGAGATCGCGCCCTCGGGCGAGACGGTTATTAGGTTGGTGCTGGGATTGGTATGAATATGCATTGCTAAAATCTCCGGATCATACGGGACGTTCCGCGGGGCTTGGGGACTGTTCCCATGACATAGGAATGAAACTCTCCAAAGCCGCCCGAGTCTTTGATGCGGGTCAACACATTGTTGTGAAAGAGAAATATTTGCAGGGTGAATAACCGGCAATCGTGCCTTGTTGTCTGATGGCCGTATTAAGTTCTGCAATTATATCGGGAGGGCCCCGTTTCAGGGTTACGCCATTTTCCAAGTTTTATTCGCTGCATAAGGTATTGCGATTTCCAAAGGCGTCCCCTTCGCAGGGGGTATACGCCTCTTGTTTAGGTGCGTTTTTCATTACCCGCATAAGTATATTTTAAGATTGACCCATCGCGCCAGACGTTCCCATCATGTTACCTAGAGTGAGGAATCCGGCAAGTTAGCCTATATAATAAGGCCCTGAAAAATTTCGGCTCAGGGCCGCGTACGCAGGTTGAAAAAAGAAATTCCCTGCAAGGAAGCGTGCCTACCCTCTCTAACGCAAATTAGAGGATCAAGCGTGTTCCATTCGCGCTAATTATAAAGGCTTATTTTTATGACGACGAAATTAAGATACACAAAAGGCACGGTCGAGAGCGACAATATCCACGGCTACGGCTGGAAGGATAAGATGTCGGGCTATGAGGGTGATGACATTCTCTGGGGCGTCGGGGGTTGGGATACTCTGGCGGGCGGAAACGGGAATGACACCCTACTTGGCGGTGCGGGCAGCGACGTGATGGGTGGCGGCGCTGGCAATGACCTGTTGATCGGTAGCGAGGACGTGGGCCCAGAAGACTACCGGACCATGACGCTTGAGGAATACCTGCGCAAAATCATCTACGACAACGATCGCCTTTACGGCGGTGCGGGCGATGACACCATCTATGGCGGCTTTGGTCAGGACAAGCTGGTCGGCGGCTCTGGCCGTGATTATCTGGACGGGGGCGTCGGGCATGACTCGCTGAATGGCGGGTCGGGCAACGACATGCTGCACGGCGGTGAGGGGCGCGATACCCTGAAGGGTGGCGCGGGCGGCGATGTGCTGGACGGGGGCCGTGGCAATGACCGCGTGTTCGGTGGCGCAGGCGACGATCTGGGGGTCTTCGACTGGGGCGAGAACGTCGGGTTCCACAACATCTATAACGGCGGTCGCGGGGTGGATTACCTGCGGATCAAACTGACCGCAGCCGAATGGGCACGGGCCGATATCAAGGCTGACATTCTGGCGCTGGCCGAGGCGATGGCCGACCACACCGACCCCGTCACAGGCGAGCATGACAATACGGTCTTCAGGCTGGCCACCACCAATCTGAAAGTGCGCGGCTTCGAGAACCTGCAGGTCATGGTGGACAACTCTGTGTTGCCGACGCTGGTCGAGGCAGTGAATGATCACGTCACCGTGCAGGAAGATGCGCCCGTGACGGTCTTGGGCTCGGTTCTGTCGAATGATGTGAACGCCCATCTGGTGGACAAGGTCGAGGTGATCTGGGGCCCCGCGCAAGGTACGCTGGTGATGGATGCGAACACGGGCAATTACACCTTTGACAGCAGTACCGCGTTTACGGGTCTGTCCAGCGGGCAGAGCGCTGAGGTGACCTTCCGCTACCGGATCACCGATGTATTCGGCGGCACCGATGAGGCCGTTGGCCGGATCACCGTCAACGGCATCGACGATGTGCCGGTGGCCGCTGACGATTATTATACGATTTCCGAAGATGAAGTTCTGACCGTCTCCGTAGTTCCGGGCCTTTTGTCCAATGACACCTCGACCATTGGTACACCGTCGCTGACGGTTCAGGCGATCACTGGGTTCTCTGCCTTGGGCGCGCGGGTTACTATGAACGCTGATGGCAGCTTTACCTATGATCCCACAGGCTCTGCGGCTTTGCAGGGGTTGAACGAAGGCCAAGTTGAGGTAGATCGCTTTTCCTACACCGTAGAAGAGCCTGATGGAGATACGGCCTTCGGCACCGCCTTTGTCAACGTCTCTGGCCGATATGAGCTGCCCACTGCGGTTGATGATTTACATTTCGCAGTGCTGGAAACTGACGTTGCGTTGGGCAGCGACCGACTTCTCGATAATGACATTCCGGGAACCGTTGGCGACACCTTGTCGTTGGTCCCGGGAACGGTGACAACGGCCTATGGCGCGACAGTTGTCTTTAGAAACGATGGCTGGTTCATCTATGATCAGACAACCTCGCAAGCTCTGGATGAGTTGGCAGAAGGTGAAAAGGTGCAAGACACCTTTAGCTATACTGTCATTGATCAGAATTCGCAGACGGACACCGCGACAGTGAGGATTGAGGTCACTGGCGTTGCCGATCTGCCGACCGCCTCGCCCGATAGCTATAGCGCCTCAGAGGGTGTCGTGCTGACGGTGGATGCCGCCTCTGGCGTGCTGGCAAATGACACGACAGATGGCAACGCAGGGCATACCATCGCCGCAAAACCGCAGGTACTGACCTCGGCCACCACGGGGGCCACCCTTAGCCTGAACGCCGATGGCAGCTTTGTGTATGATCCAACGTCCTCATCGGTGATTGAAGCGTTGGAAGAAGGCCAGTTCCTGACCGACTCTTTCCAATACACCATTGAGGAAAGTGACAAGGATACGGCCACGGCCGAGATTGGCATTCTTGTCGCGGGGGCAGCCGAGACCATCGCGCCGATTTCCAATGACTACACCTATGAAGATGTCGAAGACACGTCGCCCCGCACAGGTATGCGACTGAATTCCGGCAATGACGACACCCTGTTCGATCACGTTCAGAAGGGGGCCGCGACAGATGTTCTGACCATGGATTTCGCTACCGAAGGTAGTTCCAGCATCAGAACTGACAAAGGTGGCACGGTCTTTGTCGCCGAAAACAGCTCATTCAGCTACTATGCGCCCTACACCAAGGAAACCGCGCTGCTGAACGCCGGGGAAAGCTTCACCGACACCTTTGATTTCACAGTCGAGAACCAGGCAGGACAGTCGTCAACCGGAACGATTACGCTGAAACTTGACGGGGTCGATGACAATCCAGATGCGACAGATGACAGCTATCCCGTATATCACTATGTCGGTCTCGATTGGAATATTCCCCAACACTTTGGCCTTCTGACCAATGACACCCCGCACATGTCCGGTGACGAGTTGATTGCGGTGCCCATGGCAGTCTTTGATGCAGATCCGGATAAAAACATTACTACCTTGCTCACGGACACTTCTAATTCCGCGACATTCTCCACCGATAAGGGCGGCGTTGTTACGCTATATGAGGATGGCAGCTTCACCTATGAAACAGCCGGAGTGGATGGCATAGGTGATTTGATAGCGGGGCAGAAGATTGTAGACAGTTTCGATTATCTGCTGCTCGACGAGTACTATAACGGCGATGTGGGGACGGTGACGCTCGATATCATGCTTGGCGAATACAGATAAGCGCCATCGCGCAGACAGATCACCCCCGCGCCCTTTCATCAGGGTGCGGGGTTTATTTTAGCCGCTGATGGGATCGAACTGATCGGCGGCAAAGACGGTGTGGATGACGTGGCCGTCGAACATCTCGAACAGTTTTTTCGAGGTTTCCTTGCTGGCCCAACGGGTGTCCGAGGCTAATGCCGCCTCGATATCCGCGCGGCTGGCGAATTTCATCGCCATGACCAGCGGGAAGGGGCTTTCGGGATCGTCGCTTTCAACCTCGCGCAGGACGCGCAGTTCTAGCAGATGGGGAAAGGCGCTCCAGAGGGGGACAAGGTTTTCCTGCCAATGGGCGTGAAAGGCTTCTTCCTGTCCGGCTTTGATTTTGCCTTTGAAGAACGCGCAACGGATGAACATTCGGGGTCTCACTTTCCTGAAAAGCGCCGTGGCGCTGTTACCGGTAACAGATCTACTGCGTTGCGCGTGCGCCGCCAAGCAAAACCCGCGGTCTTGGGGTGCTTGGCATGGGCGGCTTTCAAGTTTTTTCGACGGGATTTCCTGCCCGCTGCGTATCACTTGCGCGAACAGGAAAGAAAATGGCTTTGACGTATCACAAATACGCCCTCGCGGGCGTCGCCGCCCCTGCTTGTCTTGGGTGGTTCACCCTATCTGAAATCTCTGCACAAGGTGGGCTGCAAACTCCGCCAGTTGCGACCACTGTGCTGGACGATATTCCTGTCCCCTCGGCCGATGCGCAGACATTGGCGATCACCGATGCGGCGCAGGCTTTTCTGGCCACTCTTAGCGATGAACAGCGGGCGGCTGCGGTGTTTGACTTTGCCGACAACACCCAGCGCGCGAACTGGTCCAACTTTCCTGACGGGCCGGTGGTGCGCAAAGGCGTGATGCGGGGCGATATGACCGCGCCGCAACTGGCCGCGCTAGAGGCTCTGCTAAAGACCGTCATGAGCGATGAAGGTTATCGCAACATCGCCCTGCAATTGGCGGCTGAGGACGCGCTGGACAACGGGTTTGGCGGGCCGAACTTTGGATCACCCTATTACTATGTCTCGTTCCTTGGCACCCCCGCGACGGATGCTCCGTGGATGTTGCAATTCGGGGGCCACCATCTGGCGATTAACTTGACGATTGTCGGGCCGGACCTCAGCTTTTCGCCCATGCTGACAGGGGGCGAGCCGCTGCGGATCAATTTCGAAGATCAGGACGTTTACATCACCGAAGCTGAGACCGCCGCTGCGCAGGCGCTGATGGACAGTCTGGATGCGGCGCAGAAACAGCAGGCGATCCGAGGCAGCCGCCCGATCAATCTTCTGTTGGGGCCGGGAGCCTTCGGCAGCCAAGTCGCACCGGAAGGCATTCGGGGCGCTGATCTGAACGCGGGGCAGCGTCAGCTTTTGCTGGATGTGATCGCCGCGCGGCTGGGGTTCATCAACGCAGACGATTTTGCCGCCAAGATGACGGTCGTGCGCGCCGAACTGAATGACACCTATTTCGGCTGGTGGGGGCCAGAGGGCACCCTTGGCGCGGCTTATTTCCGTGTGACGGGGCCTTCGGTGGTGATGGAATATGCGCCGCAGGATCAGGACGGCGACAACACCGATCACGCGCACAACATGTACCGCGATCCGCAGAATGACTACGGCGCTGCGTGGATTGCCGCCAAATGAAGGCTCCTGTGACCTGCGCCCTTGCCCTTTGGGCAGGGGCGGCAATGGCCCATCCGCACAGCAGCGTGGATCAGCAGGTTCACCTGTCTGTCGGTTCGGATTGGGTGGAAATAGCCGTGCTGATCGTCCCCGCTGCCACCGATGGCGCGACAACGCGCGAGGTGCTGGATCTGGACGGCAACGGCAACTTTGACCCCGCCGAAGCGGCGGTCTTTCGGGACACTGTTTTGGCGAACCTTGAGGTGACGTTAAACGGTGCGCCCCTGACGCTGGAAGGAGGCGGGATACGCCACGATCCACTGGATACTTTGGCCGAGGGGCTTGGACACATCCAGATCACCGCCCAAGCGCCTGTTCAGGCTGATCTGCAAAGCCTGAGCGTTGCGATCCACTATGATGGGCTGGGGCCTGACTGGTTTATCCAGCCGTTCTACGCCAACGATCTGCCCGCGCCGTGGCCACAAGTGCTGCGCAGTGACGACACGCGGCGGATTGAGTTGCGCAAGTGAAACAGGGCGGCACCATAGGCCGCCCTTTTCCTTAACTCATCAGCCCGTTGCGCAGGGCAACCATATCCACATGTTTGGACATGAAGACCGCCCCCGCTTCAATCGCCGCGTCATAGACCTGCGGCGATGTGGTTAGCGCCCCCGCCGGTTTGCCCGCCGCTGTGATGCGGCGGATGCCGTCCAGTAGCGCCTTTGTCACGTCGGGGTGCGATGGTTCGCCCACGTGGCCCATGCTGGCGGCCAGATCGGCAGGGCCGATGAAGATGGCATCAATCCCGTCCACGGCTGCGATGGCCTCGATCTGGTCCAGCGCCTCAAGGGTTTCGACCTGCACGATCAGGCAAATCTCAGCGCGGGCCTGCTTGTGATAGCCCGCCACTTTGCCGAACCGCGTTGCCCGCGTGACGCCGGACACCCCGCGAATGCCTGCGGGCGCGTATTCCACAGCGGCCACCGCCTGCGCGGCCTCATCGGCGTTCTGCACATAGGGGATCAGCA
The DNA here is from genome assembly GCF_003003355.1 of Donghicola tyrosinivorans. Taxonomy (GTDB): domain Bacteria; phylum Pseudomonadota; class Alphaproteobacteria; order Rhodobacterales; family Rhodobacteraceae; genus Donghicola; species Donghicola tyrosinivorans. The sequence continues at coordinate 29,062 of NZ_PVTQ01000008.1, read as the reverse complement.
AGGTCTGCGCCCCCAAATCCAACAGCTTTTTGATCTCTGCCGCGTGCAGCGATCCGGGCCGCACAATGGGCGAGACCGGATAGGGCGCGACTGCCTGCAACAGTGGCAGGACCGAGATCGGGTCCATCGGCGAATGCTCGGTGTCGAACATCATCCAATCGAAACCGCAGTCGGCCATCATCTCTGCCGCCAAGCTGTCGCGCAGGGTGCACCAGATTCCCCGTTGCAGCCGCCCCTCTTTCAGGGCGGCCTTGAAGGCATTTTTGTATGGGTCTGCCAAAGCCGCCCTCCTGTTATTCGAAGCTGACGCCGATAGACCCAAGCGGGCCGTAATCTGCAAAGATGACATCCCCAGAGGCAATATCGACAGGCCGCGTGAACGAGCCACCCAGCACGATATCGCCCTTCTTCAAGCCATCCCCCAGCGGCGCCAGCTTGTTCACCAACCACGCAATGCCCGCCGCTGGATGCCCCATGATCGCGGCCGAGACGCCAGATTCCTCGATCACGCCGTTCTTGGCCAGTGTCGCACCCACCCAGCGCACATCGATGTCGAAGGGCCGGAAAATGCGGCCCCCCATGACAATCGCGCCGAAGGCCGCGTTATCCGCGATGGTGTCCACGATTTGACGCGGCACTTCGGTGCGATAGTCGATGATCTCCAGCGCAGGGGTGACGAATTCGGTCGCCCGCATCACGTCATGCATCTGGCAGCCGCCCCCTTGCAGGTCTTCGCCCATAACAAAGGCCAGCTCGGTCTCAAGGCGCGGTTTGATAAAGGTGCCTGCGGGAATGCGGGCGCCGTCCTTGAACAGGGCATCGTCCAGAATGACGCCGTAGTCGGGCTCGGTCATTTTGCTGGCCATCTGCATGGCGCGGCTGGTCAGGCCGATCTTGCGGCCCACAATCTTTGCCCCTTTGGCCAGACGCCCTGCGGCCCAACGGCGCTGCACGTCATAGGCGTCCTCGATCTGCATCGCGGGGTAGGTTTTCGAGAGCTGGGGCACGGTGATGCGGGTCTGCTCGGCGGTCAGCAGGCTATCAGCCGCCGCCTGACGCTGTTCGTCGGAAAGCATAGCAGGTTCCTTATGATATCAGAGGGTTAAAGCGCGGCCTGAGTCAGTTCCTCGACCACGAAAGCGGCGCTGCCAAGCAGGGCGCAGCCGGTCATCAGGATGATGACAGCGGTGGTGAAGAGGGTGACGTTGGCATCGCACACGCCGAAAACGGGCAGCTTGAACGGGGGTACGCCGTTGACCTCATCCACCAGCGCGCCGCCGTAGATCGGGCGCATCAGAACGGCGGTCCAAAAGCCCCCGTAGGCGCAAACGCTCAGCAGGGCGGCGATCCAGATCGGCCACGCGTTGGTGCCTGCGGTCCAGATCAGGAACAGGGCCAGCACGCCGATGTAGACGTAGGACATCACCTGCCAGACGCAGTGAAAGCGGGCGTGCGGGGTCCAGCTGGGGTTGAACCAATGGGTTTTGTTGGAATCGAAGGCAAAGGGAATAAGGCTGTAGCCAAGCGACGAGATCGTCAGCAGGATTTTGGCGAACAATAGCATGTCGGGTCCTCCCGGATGTGTGGAAAAGGTCCGCTCCTCAACGGACTTGAGTCGTACCGCTATTCGGTACAGTGTATCGAAAAATGATTTGAACAGGCCAAGCTGTCAAGCGGCCTGATGCACGATGGCTGCACACAGAACCGGCGCACGGCCCAAGGCGCCTGCGTTTTCAAAGCTTTGAGGCTGAGAAATTTTTAGATCGAGGTGCCGAAGCGCGCCTGAACTTCGCGCCGAAAATTCAACAGCGCGGCCTTCAGGTCCTCTTCCCGCCGCTTGAATCGGGCGGTGGGCATGGCGATGGAAATCGCCAGCTTGCGCCCGCCAATCTCGGGCAGGGTGGTAGCCATCGCACAGGCATCAACGCCGTATTCTTCGCGGTCGATGAAGAGGCCAAACTCGGCAAATGCCTCGACCTGCGCCATCAGGCGGGCAGGGTCGGTGATGGAATGGCCGGTCAACGCGGGCATGCCGCGATCTTGCAGCAGGGCCAGTGCTGTTTCATGGGATAATTGCGACAGATGGGCCTTGCCATTGGCGGTGCAATGGACCGGATGTTCGCGCCCGACAAAGGAAATAACGCGGATATCCTCGTTCGAGGCGATCTGCTCGATCACAATCACTCGCCCGTCTTCCATCGCGGTCAGGTCGATGTTGTCCCCGATCTGGGCGTGCAATTCTTCCATCAGGGGCATCAACAGCGCGCGGGCGTTCAGGTTGACCTTGGCCCCGAGGCGGGCCAGCTCCATCCCCAGAAAGACCCCCTGGTGACCGGCGTTCTTGGTCACAAACCCTTCGTTGTTCAGGGCCGAGACCATGCGCTGCACCGTGGATCGAGCCATGCCCGTCGCCTTGGCGATGTCCCCCAATGAGCAGCCCTGATTGTCCGCAATCGCCCGCAAAACCGCGATCGCCTTTGAGATGGATTGCCCGTCGCTTGCGCGGGGTTTGTCATCAGCCACGTGTCTGCTCCTTGGTTCGGACCTGGGCAAAGGCCTGGGCCGCTTTAGCACTGCTACCTTGATGCGCGGTCTTCTTCAACGGCTGGCCGTGTCGCACATCAAATCATGCGGCGTCAGCAAACCTATTGACACGAATCCTATCCGCCTGCATTTTGGTATAGTGTACCGTATATTGGTACAATGCAAACAGCACAGCCCGCCGCCCGACTTTGATGGAGCAAAGTCGCGGGCAACAAGAGGGGCCGTGCGCTGAGGGAGGACACCATGATTTCCAGACGACGCCTTTTGAAAGGCGCCGCCGCCGCTGGCGTGCTTGGCGCAACTTCGAATTTTCCGCTGCCCGCATATGCAAAGACGCGGCCCATCAAGATCGGCTTTGTCACGCCCAAGACCGGCCCGCTGGCGATCTTTGCTGAGCCTGATGATTTCGTCCTTGGCCAGTTCCGCGAGGCCCTGAAAGATGGGCTGGAAATCAACGGCGCGAAACATCCCATTGAGTTCATCGTCAAGGACAGTCAGTCAAACTCGAACCGTGCCTCATCCGCCGCGCAAGAGCTGATCTTTGAGGATGAGGTGGACATCATTGCCGCCTCCTCGACCCCTGATACGACCAACCCCGTGGCGGATCAGGCGGAACTGAACGGCGTGCCTTGCGTAACCAATGATACCCCGTGGCAGCCGCATTTCTTTGGCCGTCAGGGCGATCCGAGCGTTGGGTTCGAATACACCAACCACTTTTTCTGGGGGCTTGAGGACATCATTCAGGTGTTCATGTCCCACTGGGACGCGATCGGCACCAACAAGATCGTCGGTGCCATGTGGCCCAACGATCCCGACGGCAACGGGTGGAGCCATCCGGAGCTTGGCTTTCCCCCTGTGATGCAGCAGGCGGGCTATACGCTGGTTGATCCGGGTCGCTACCAGAACATGACGGACGATTTCAGCGCACAGATCAGCGCCTTCAAGGATGCGGGGGTCGAGATTGTCTCGGGCGTGATGATCCCGCCGGATTTCACCACCTTCTGGACGCAAGCCGCGCAGCAGGGCTTTGCCCCCAAGGTGGTTAACGTGGCAAAGGCCAGCGAATTCCCGCAGGCGATGGCGGCCTTGGGCAATCGCGCCGATGGTCTGTCGGTTGAGGTCTGGTGGCACAAGTTTTTCCCCTATGCGTCCAGCTTCTCTGGCCAAAGCTGCGAGGCGCTGGCCGATGCCTATACGGCGGCGACCGGCAAGCCGTGGACCATGCCGTTGGGGGCCAAGCATTCCCTGTTCGAAGTGGTCATCGACAGTCTGCGCCGCAGTCAGGATCTGGATAGCCCCGAAAGCATCGCAGAGGCGATCCGAGGCACCGATCTGAATACGGTCTTTGGCCCTGTGAACTTCCAGACCGGCCCCGTGCCAAGCGTTTCGAAAACTCCGCTTGCCGGTGGGCAGTGGCAGCTGAACGGCGGGGAGCCGGAGCTACAGATTGTCACCAATTCCCACACGCCGGCGATCCCCACCACGGGTGAGATGAAGCCCATCGCCTAAGCGGAGCCTGCCGGAGCGTCCCATATGCGCTCCGGCCCTTATTTCAGAAAGGAGAGAGGATGGAGCCTCTTCTTCGGCTAACGGGCGTGAACAAATCCTTCGGCGCCCTGACCGTTTCCGACAACGTGACCTTTGATCTGCCCAAGGGGCAGGCGCTTGGGATCATCGGCCCCAATGGGGCTGGGAAATCGACCCTGTTCAACCTGATCGGCGGGGCCTTGGCGCCGTCTTCCGGCATGGTGATGTTCAAGGGTCAGGATGTGACGGCGCAGCCTGCCTCGGCCCGCTGCCGCGCGGGGATCGCGCGGTCGTTTCAGATCCCTCACCCTTTCGTGGGCATGACGGTGTTTGAAAACCTGCTGGTCGCCTCGTCCTTCGGCGGGGCAGGGCACCATGATGCGCGTGAAGCCTGCCATGACATTCTGGAACGCACCGGCCTTTTGCCAAAGGCGAACCGCCCTGCAGGCAGTCTGACCTTGCTGGAACGCAAGCGGCTGGAATTGTCCCGCGCCTTGGCCACCGGCCCTGAACTGCTGCTGCTGGATGAAATCGCAGGCGGTCTGACAGAGGCCGAATGTCATGCGCTGGTCGAGACCATTCAGGCCATCCACGCCAGCGGTGTTTCGATCATCTGGATTGAACACATCGTCCACGCGCTGCTGGCGGTGGTGGACCGGCTGATCGTCATCGATTTCGGCAAGATCGTCGCCGAGGGTGCCCCTCGTGCAGTGATGGCCGATCCGATGGTTCAGGAAATCTACATGGGGATCTCGGTTGATGACCAAGCTGCTTGAGGTATCGGGCCTGACCGCCCACTACGGCGATTTTCAAGCCCTGTTCGGGATCGATATGACCGTCGAGGCGGGCGAGACCGTGGCGATTATCGGCTCGAACGGGGCGGGGAAATCCACCTTTCTGCGTAGCCTGACGGGTCTGCATTCAACGCGCGGGCAGGATATCCGGTTCTGCGATCAGCCCATCGCGGGCATGGCTGCCGACCAGATCCACAAGCGCGGCCTTGCGATGGTGCCCGAAGGCCGCCGCCTGTTCCGGTCCTTAAGCGTTGAGGAAAACCTGCTGATCGGCGCCGCGGGCAAACGCAAAGGCCCGTGGTCGCTGGCCGAGGTCTACAGCCTGTTCCCAGACCTCAAGGCAAAGAAGAACAACCCCGGCACGGCGCTATCGGGCGGGCAGCAACAGATGGTGGCCATTGGCCGCGCGCTGATGTCGAACCCCACGCTGCTGCTGTGCGATGAGATCAGCCTTGGCCTTGCGCCAAAGGTCATCAAAGACATCTATGAGGCCGTGCCGCTGATCCGCGAACGGGGTACCGCCATTCTGGTGGTCGAACAGGACGTGGGCCAGGCGCTGGCCGTGGCCGACCGCATCTACTGCTTTATGGAGGGGCGCGTTTCCCTGACCGGAACGCCGGACAGCCTCAGCCGCGAGCAAATCGCCAACGCATATTTCGGAATAGGGGAGGCCGCCTGATGGTCTGGATCAACTCGGTCATCCAAGGGGTGATGCTTGGCGGGCTATACGCGCTGTTCGCCGCTGGCCTGAGCCTGATGTTCGGCGTTATGCGCTTTGTGAACATCGCCCACGGGGATTTCATCGTGGTGGGCGCGTATCTGATCGTGACCTTCATCGTCAGCTGGGGCCTGCATCCCGCGATTGGGGTGGCGATGGTGCTGCTGCTGGTGGCCTGCGCGGGCTACCTGAACCAGCGGGTGCTGCTGAACCGTGTGCTTGGCAAAGATATCCTGCCGCCCATTCTGGTGACCTTCGGCATGTCGATCATCATCCAGAACGGCCTGCTTGAGTTGTATTCAGCCGACAGCCAGAAACTTCAGACCGGCTGGCTGGAAACCACCAGTCTGCAAGTGGCCGACAAGCTGGCAATCGGCCTGTTGCCTGCCCTGATGTTCCTGACCGCATTGGGCGTGATCGCCATGTTGCAGTTCATCTTCTACCGCACGCCTTTGGGGCGGATGCTGCGGGCCACCTCGGACGATCCAGAGATCGTGCCACTGATGGGGGGGCGCAATGCGCATACCTTTGCGCTGGCCACGGGGCTGGCGTCCTTGGTGGTGGGGATCGCGGGCATCTGGCTGGCGATGAAAACCAACTTTGATCCCGCCGCTGGCCCCGCGCGTCTGCTGTTCGCGTTCGAGGCCGTGATCATCGGCGGTCTTGGCAACATCTGGGGCACGCTTTTGGGCGGCATCATCCTTGGGGTGGCGCAGACCATCGGTGCGCAGATCGATGCGGGCGTCCAGATCCTTGCGGGCCATCTGGCCTTTCTTCTGGTGCTGGTGATCCGGCCCACGGGCCTCTTCCCGAAAGTGAGCCACTGACATGACCATGATTGCACACACCCAAAGCAAACCCGTCCTGCAATTCGGCGCATCGGTGCTGATCCTTGGCGGCGCCCTTCTTGTGCTGGCCAGCGCCCCTTTCTGGGCAGGCCGTGCCGAGCTGCGCCTCTTGATGGAGGCCCTCAGCTATCTGGCTCTGGCGCAAATGTGGAACCTGCTGGCGGGCTACACCGGCCTTGTCAGCGTCGGCCAACAGGCATTTGTGGGGCTTGGCGGCTATCTGTTCTTTGCCTTGGCGATCTTTGGCGGGATCGGCGTTGTACCAGCCCTGATCCTTAGCGCCTTTGGTACGGCCATCATTGCCATTCCAACCGGCTGGCTGGCCTTTCGCCTGAACGGGGCCTACTTCGCTATCGGCACATGGGTTATCGCCGAGGTCTATCGGCTGGGGGTCGCGCAGGTCTCGGCCCTTGGGGGCGGATCGGGGATTTCGTTGCCCGTGGACATCGCCCGATCCCTTGCCGAAGGGCGGGCCGAGCGAGAGATGGTCATGTATTACATCGCCTTCGCCATCGGCACTGCGTCTGTCCTGCTGGTCTGGGGCATCCTGAAATCCCGCTGGGGTCTGGCGATGACCGCCATCCGTGACAGCGAACTGGCGGCCGAGACCATTGGCGTGAACACCCGCCGTCTCAAGTTTTCGGTCTATGTGCTAACGGCAGGCTTTACCGCGCTGGCGGGGGGCTTTTTGTTCCTGCAAAAGCTGCGGATTACCCCTGATGCCGCCTTCAGTGTGAACGACTGGACCGCGTTTGTGCTGTTCATCGTGGTGATCGGCGGGCTTGGCACGATTGAGGGGCCGATCATCGGAACCATCCTGTTCTTTGCCCTGCGGCAAGTCGCAGCGGATTGGGGCACATGGTATCTGATGTTGATGGGGGCCATCGCCATCGGCGTCATGCTGATGGACAAGCGCGGCATCTGGGGCTGGATTGCCGCCCGCACAGGCTGGAGCCTGTTTCCAACCCGTCGCCTGCTTTAACCCTGTTCCTGAACATACAAAGGCCGCGGCACCCTGTGGGTTCGCGGCCTTTGCATTTGGGTTGACCGTTGCGGGAGGATCGCCGGTCAACTCTGTCCCGTCCATTGTCGCAAGACGGAACTCAGCGCCTGACGCAGGGCGGCGTCCAGCGCAAAGGATTTGGGCTCATTGATGGCAGTGCCGGCCTCTGCCTCAAGAATTCTGTCCAGCGTCACGTAGGTCATGGTGCTGCCTTGGGCCAACCGGCTTTCGACCGCTTGGGTCACGGTCTCTTCCGCGACGATTTCTGAAGTGCTGACCTTCACCAGCCGCAGGTTTACCGTGATGATGTCGCGCCGGATGCGTTCCTTGACGCCGATATTGGCCACGCGAAGGCCGCCGCCGCCGTTGATCACGTCGTGATCGTAAGACACGATGGCCCCAGTGATCAGGTAATCCGCAGGGATGATGTCATCCATCGGCTTGCCCAGAACAAAGGCCGAGAACGGTACCTCTTTCCCGATCTCCGAGATCCGGCGGGCGCGGTAGCGGTCCAGATTGTCTAGTGTCTGTTCAATAGGCGGCAGGTTCTGCTGCGCGGGCTGACCGCCCCCGACGCCGTAATCGCGATAAACATCGCTGCGCAGCTTTTCCACGTCCTGATCTACTGCATCGGTTTCCGCCTTGATGCGGCCCCGTTCGGCTTGGGTGTGGGCGCGTTGCGCGTCTTCGGTGAACTGGCCGGTGACCAGCCGGCGCTCTTGCAGGACAGGCTCTAGAAAGCGGCGCTCGACCACGCGGAACCAGCTACCGCCGCCGACCTCACGCAAAGCCGCAACCACATAGGCATCCGCCCCTTGCGAGACCGTCTTGCTAAGCTCCGAATAACTGTCGTTCTTGGCCATCTGCCCCGTCAAATCGGGAAAGTCATAGACGGCGATGCTGGTCTTTTGCCCTCGCTTGGGAAAGCTTTTCAGCGGTGTATAATTGGCCGATTGCGCCGCCACGGTTTCCCCGCCGGTCTGGGTCTTGGTCATTTGCGCGTCGTGATAAACGCCCGCGCATCCGCCAAGGGCGATGGTTCCGCTGAGAAGCGCCGCGATGGCCCTAAGATGCATCCGTCAACTCCGGCACGACGATCTCGGTGGTCGAATTTCCGTCATTGAGTGTGATAATCACATCCCCGTTTGAATCCGTGGTGTAGTTGACGCTGAGATCACCAATCTCAAAGCTGCCGCCCGGCGTTGCATCGCTACCAAATATCTTTTGCGTGATGTCTGACGCTAGAGTGGTCAGCAAACGCCGCTCCAGATCCTCGCGGAAACGCTCCAATTGGGTCTGCTCGGGCTCTTCCTCTTCAAAGGTCTGTTTCTGGCTTTCCAGCAAGGTCATGTAATAGGAATTGTTCATCCCGTTGCCGCCAAAGGCCGGAAGGTCGAAATTAAACCGTAAATCAGAGGCTTGGGCGCTAAAGGGAAACGCCAGAATGGCTAGGCAGAGCAAACGTTTCATTCCGGCATCTCCATTCGTATGGAGGAAGGGCGGCCCCTTCCGTTTAGGCATGATAGTCTTTGCAATTTTGCGGTCCAATATATACTAAGGATAGCTGCGTACCCGATGTGGTAGCGCAGCATCCGCCAGCCCCAGTATTCGGTAGGTCTTTGCATGTGGCATGCCAGAGTCGAAAAACGGGCAAGCCGTTAAGCTTGCCCGTCTCCGGAGACCCGAGGCTGCGCCAAGTTAAGGGGAGGTGAGGCCGACGCAGTCGGGGTATAATTAGCGCTGGGTCAGGTAGACGTTGCCGCCGGTGCCATACATGGCCACTGCAACCTGACGCATGTTCGAGGTCTGAACCGCGTTAAACATGTTGTTGCTGCCGTCCTGAAGCAGAGTGATCCCGCTGTTGCGGCCCGACTGGGTCGAGAACACTTCGTTGCCGTCACCATTCTGATTTACAATGATCGAGTTGCCGCCGAAGTCACCGTTCTGGGTGATGTGTATGGTGTTTTCGTTACCATCAGTGGTTACTTCTACGCTGCTGGCGTTGGCCGTGGTGCCGTTCACGTCGCCCTGATAGACTTCCATAAAGTTATCGTTACCCCACTGGTTCAGCATCGCGGTGTTGGTCGAGTACTGACGAACCAGCATGCCGTTGCCGACACCGATCTGGTTGGCTTCCAGATAGCTGCTATCGCCAGCCTGTAGGACGTCAGCTTGGTTGTTTCCACCGCTCTGGTACAGGTCGGCCACGTTGTAATCGCCAAGCTGGTTGATCACAGCGCCGTTGTCATCCCCGTACTGGTCAACGTCCAGCAGGTTGCCGGTGGCCGTAGTGACCGCACCGCGGCTGAAGGTCTGGGTAAAGCCGAACTGGCGGTCGTATGCAGCTTCGGCTGCCAGATCACGACCCAGCGAGATATCATCTGCCTGCCCGTGTTTGAAATCCATAACGCGATCCGAGTCGATTGCAGCACGCGAAATGGTCTCTTCAAAGACCGTGTCCGAACCCTGAGAGAAGTTCAGCGCGTTGCGGTTGCCATGCTGGATCGCATTTACACGGTTGTTGTCACCCACCTGCTTGGCCGCGCTGTAATCCGTCGGATAGCTGCTGGTTGCGGTTTGCGCCCAAGTGACATTGGTATAGGCGAAATAGCGCAGGTCAGTCACAGGGCGACCATCCATGGTGGTGTTGCCAAAACCCTTGGATTTTTCGCTTTGCCAGGTGCCGGTGGTCTGGGCCGCGCTGGAATTCGCAGGCGCTTCTGAACCGACGCTGTTGCCCGTGCCCTGAAGCTGCAGGTACAGACTGTTGACGCCCTCTTGGCTGGAGTAGGTTACGCTGTTAGCGAAAGCCGGTGCCGCTCCGAGTGCGAGAGCAGCGGCGACGTAGAGTGTCTTAGACATAACTTTTCCTTCAAGCATTTTGTTGAGCACCACGAGGAACCGTCCGAGTTAACGTACAAGCATGCAAAAGCGTGTGTGCGATGTTCTTAAGATCGACAAAAACGTCATTTCGGTAACGTGTTCTGAAGTGTGGGAAATGCGCAAAAGGCTGTGTTTTTGCGTCAGAAAACCGACACCCACAAAGGTGATCAACTTTTCAGGGAAATTCAGAGGTCGGCAGCAGGAGATGCCCTTTGCATGCAGCGGCAGAAGACTCGTCTTAAGCTGTTGAAAACATGAGATACTGGACTTTTCCCGCGTGCGGTGCTGTCCATTTAGCTCATTTTAGCTAAAGAATAGACTTTCAACCTTTGGCTGCGTGACAAATGTGACATTTTCGTAAGCTTTCACCCTAAGATACCGACTAACAGCGGGAACCCCATACAATAAGGTAGGGTAACTTTCATGTTAAGCGCGCCGAATCCGATTCCGTTAGCGGCTAAACCGACCGATTGGTTGGTCTTGAATTGCAAAAATTTGCGCCCAAGACAGCCTTTTTTGCGCGAAGGTATAGTTTGGTATCGGTCGGTTCATGCCGCCGTTGCCGCCAGTTCCCTTGCCAGCGTTTGTACCAAAGCCGCTGCCGCCATCGGGCGGGCGCGTGCTGCCCCTGTCCCTGCCCACTGAGCGCCGTACCCATGCTCGCCGCAGGCTTTGGCGACGGCGTTCAGGGCTTTGCCCGCGTCATAGGCGGTGGGGTAGGCGGGGATAGGAATGGTTTGATCTGCGGCCCATGCGGTAAAGCGGTTGGCCAGACAGCGGGCCGGTCGGCCGGAAATCGCGGGGGTCATGACAGTGCCGCCCTGATTGGCGCTGCTTGAGGCGGCAGATAGGGCGGTGCGGTAGGCGGCATCTGCGGCGCTTTCGGGGCAGGCGACAAAGGCGGTTCCCATTTGCGCTGCCGCCGCGCCCCAGCCAAGAGCCGCGCGGATGTCCTTGCCATCCATGATCCCGCCCGCCGCAATCACGGGGCGGCTGATGTTGGCGGTCAGCAGTCGGGTCAGCTGTTCGGTGCTTAGGCGCTCATCTGGTCCCGCGGGGTCAAAGATCCCCCGATGACCCCCCGCCTCATGCCCTTGGGCGACAATGGCATCGATCCCTGCGTTTTGGGCGGCTTGGGCCTCAGGCAGATTGGTGGCGCTGGCAAAGAGCAAGCAGCCCACCTGTTTCAGTGCGGCGATCCGCTGGGGGTCTGGCAGTCCGAAATGAAAACTGACCACAGGCGGAGCCATCTGTACGAGGGTGCGCAGCATCGCGTCATCATTGGCAAAGCTCTTGTAGATCACTTGCAGCGCCTGAGGCGGGGCAGCGTTGAAGCGTGCGAACTCGGGCGCGAGGGCGGCGCACCAGCGGGCGGCGATCTGTGGATCAGGGGTCGGGTCCTTGTGAACAAACACATTCACGTTGAAGGAGGCGGATGTGGCGGCTTGCAGAGCCTTGATCATCTTTTGCGCGCCCTCTGCATTGGTTGCGCCGACCCCCAAAGAGCCCAGAGCCCCCGCATTGCTGACCGCTGCCGCCAGTTCCGGTGTTGCGACACCGGCCATGGGAGCCTGCACCAAAGGCACCGAAAGTCCGAGTTGTTCCAGCAGATCCATCACGCCCTCTCTTCATGAGCCAAGTGCAGCTGGATCAAGCCTAGCAGACTGGCGGGGGTTTGATAGGCCTTCGGTTTTCCGGGAGCTTTGCTGCCTGTTCGGCCCCATGCCCTGTGGGGCGGGGCGTGCAGTAGGTATTTATGCCAAGATGAAAGCCAGAGGGCGCGCCTTTGCTGTCAGGGGCGGCGGGGCGGTTAGCTGGCTCTGTTGCACAAATCGGCTGAACGCCGAGTTTCCACTTTCCCAGGTGGACTTATCCTATGGGCTCAGTGACAGGTATGCCAAGATCTGTGTAGCGGTTGAGCACCGTGATACGGACTTGGAGTTCGGCCACCAGCCGGTCGAAGTCTCGGGCCATGGGGCCTTGGCAAAGAAGTTTGGCGCAGTTCATCTTCGTTTCTGCGCGGCTGCGGCGGTGATATCCAGTCCATTTTCTCCTGAGCACCCGGCCAAGGTCCTTGCAGGCCCTTACGGCCTTGTTTCTCGCCACGGCGCTCGCCGTGGTTGGCTTCCAAAGTCGGGCATTCTTGCGCGGAGGGATGATGGCAGCGGCTCCTCGAGCGGCAATAACATTGTGGCATCTGGGCGTGTCATGGGCCCCATCGGCAGGGGCCGTGGCGATATCTTGATCAGCTGGGATTTGCTCCAACAGGTCAGGCAGCATCGGGGCATCGCCGACATTGCTTGTGGTGACCCCGACTGCGCGGATCTGCAGTGTTTCCTCGTCCATACCGAGGTGAAGCTTGCGCCACAGGCGCTTCTTTGGGCCGCCATGCTTGTGCGCATTCCATTCGCCTTTACCTTCGGCCATGATCCCCGTCGCATCAATCAACAGATGGAGCGGCCCCGACCCGCCACGATAAGGGATGGCAACGTTCAGTGTCTTCTGACGGCGGCACAGAGTGCTGAAGTCGGGAATTTTCCAGTCAAGCCGAGCCAAACGCAGCAGGCTTTCTACGAAGCCTGTTGTTTGCCTCAAGGGTATGCCGAACAGTCCCTTTATCGTCAAACAACTCTGGATCCCTGCGTCGCTAAACTCGGGTTGATACCCCCGCTTGCCTGTCGGCGGCGCATACCACGACATCTCGGGGTCAAACCAGATTGATAGCGAACCGCGCTGCCTCAGCGCCGTGTTGCACGAAGGCCAGTTCCTGGTCTTGAACTTTGTAGGGGACCAACTGCTTATGGACCGGTGCTACCCCACTGGATTCACACAGTGAATCCTTAACATTATTTGAGCAACGTCTTTCCGTCCCCTAGATGGTTCATTTGTAAATTAACAGAAGGCCGCTGACCGCTGCTTTTGCTTCGCGAGAATTGATCGGATTGGCTTTGCCGAGGATCGCTTTGAAGAACGTATGCCTTGGCCCATCGCGCCTAAAGTTGCGGCGCAGACACGGATTTGAGGCAAAAGATGCCGCGATCTTTGCTTGCGCTCATGGCCCCTGCCAAATCCTTGGCGAATATGGTTTTGCAACCGCAACATAACTGATCCGCCCCAGATCCTACCGGAAAGACCAATGGACGCACGCAAGCTTGAAATGACCGTTCTGATGACCCCTGACATGGCCAACTTTTCTGGCAAAGTGCATGGGGGTGCCTTGTTGAACCTGCTGGATCGGGTGGCCTTTTCCTGCGCGTCACGGTTTTCCCATCGCTATGCAGTCACGCTATCTGTGGATCAGGTGACCTTTAAAGAACCGATTAACGTGGGCGAGCTGGTGACATTCCGCGCCAGTGTGAACTATGCGGGCCGCACCTCGATGGAGATCGGTATCCGTGTTGAAGCCGAAGACATCCGTAGCGGCAAATCACGTCACACCAACTCTTGCTATTTTACCATGGTGGCGGTGGATGATGCGGGCAAACCTTCCGAAGTGCCGGATTTGCAGGTTCTGACCGAGCTGGAGCAAAAGCGCCATAACGCCGCCGAAGTGCGCCGCCGTCTGCGTCGCCAGTTCTCGGAAGAGATGAAGAAGGCGTCGGAAGGGACGATCTGACGTCAGGATCGCGGTTCTGTCAAATTTTGCGGGAAGGCGGCCTTACGGGTCGCTTGTGCAGATGTGGTAGGCTGCCGCCTTTCGCCGCCGAAAAACCGCTCGGGTTTCAAGCTGGTCGACATCTCTGCGGCCAGCTTTTTCTTTGGCGATGACTCGGGGCTGATGATGGGGCGTGACGGGAAATCGCCGTATAGGTGTGCCGCAAAGGATCGTGCGGAAAGGATTTTTCTGATCAGTGGCGTGATGCTGAGGGCATTGGGTGTGGGCGGCACTCCGGCCAAAACTTGTCTAAACCTTCGTAGAATAAGGGTAGCGGCAAGGTTCGCTCTGTGGCTACGGCTGCGCAAACGGGCCTGCCGAGGCGACTAACACAAATAGTCATTATACCAGTTGACAGAGTGATGATTATCCCCCACCCTCAGCCTTGGCCACAGGAGGACACACCCATTCCGTGTGAAGTTGGCCATTGGAGGAGAGATATGAATTTGAACCGACGCCATTTTATGTCTGGCGTGGCTGTAGCTGCTGTGTTGCCTGCGGTCCGTCCTGCGTTTGCTGCGGAAAAGGGCTTGATCGCCATCATCACCCCCAGCCATGACAACCCGTTCTTCAAAGCCGAAGCCGTTGGTGCGGAAAAGCGGGCGATCGAACTGGGGTATGAGACCCTTGTGATGGTCCATGACGATGACCCGAACAAACAGTCCGAACTGTTCGACACCGCCATCGCGCGGGGTGCAAATGCCATCGTTCTGGACAACGCTGGCGCGGATGCCACCGTGGCGGCTGTTCAGCGGGCCAAGGATGCGGGTATCCCGTCCTTCCTGATCGACCGCGAAATCAAGGAATCCGGCATCGCCGTCAGCCAGATCGTTTCGAACAACTATCAGGGCGCGCAGCTTGGCGCGGAAGAGTTCGTCATGCTGATGGGCGAGGCGGGCAACTACGTGGAACTGGTGGGCCGTGAGGCGGACACCAACGCGGGCATCCGCTCGTCGGGGTATCACGATATCATTGACCAGTATCCCGATATGGTCATGGTCGCGCAGCAGTCGGCGAACTGGTCGCAGACCGAAGGCTATGAGAAGATGGAGACCATCCTTCAGGCCAACCCCGATATCAAGGGCGTGATCTGTGGCAACGACACTATGGCGATGGGCGCGTGGGCCGCGCTTGAGGCGGCGGGCCGGACCGATGTGATCGTCGTGGGCTTTGATGGCTCGAACGACGTGCGCGACTCCATTCTGGCAGGCGGCATCAAGGCGACGGTTCTGCAACCGGCCTATCGTCAGGCCCAGTGGGCGGTTGAGCAAGCCGACCAGTACCTGAGCACCGGCAGCACCGGTCACGACGAAAAGCAGCTGATGGATTGCGTGCTGATCAACGGCGACAACGCCGCCAAGCTGGAAACCTTCGCCCTGGAGGGCTGATCGTTCCGGAGCGGGCGCGTGGCTCCCATCCGCGCCCGCTATTTTCCAGATTTCAAGGATTCAGAATGCGCGAGATTTTCATGCCGCTGGCGATCCTGTCGTGCGCGGTGTTGCCGCTGGCGGGTTGCAAGATCGTCAAAACGCCAGACCCCGAAGCATCGAACGCTCAGGCGGTCGAGATGACGGACGAGGCGCGTATGGCGGCCTATGCGTCCTCGATTTGGGCCGAGAAAGTGCTGCCGACCGTGGCGCAGCATGCCGTGCCCTTTGACGACCTTCAGGCCAAGCTGGCGTCTGACGGGCTGGACGGTGCCGGGCAGGCCCACGGGCTGCGTCCCAAGGGCGAGGCAAACTCGTGGAACTTTGCTGTCAAAGGCACCGGCACGATCACCGAGGCCAATACCGAAAGCCGCGCCGCGAAACTGATGGTGGATATGAACGGTGACGGGGCGGCGGATTTGACCGTGCAACTGGGGCCGGTGATCCGTGGCACGGCGCTGCGGGACGCGATGCCCTTCCTGATCTTTACCGATTTCCGCGACCAGATCGAATTTGCCAAGCTGGCCCGTGCGTTGAACGATCTGGCCAATGCTGGCGTTGCCTTGCCCGAAAGTGATCTGGTGGGCCGCAGCGTGACCTTCGAAGGGGTCTATGCCCTGAAAAACGCGGGCGACAAGATTGAACTGGTGCCAACCGTGGTGCAGGTGCAATGACCCATCCCATCGGTCTGAAAATCCGTGGCGGCACCAAGGTGTACCCCGGCACGGTGGCCCTGAAGAACGCGGATTTCGATCTGCGGATGGGGGCTGTGAACGTGCTGGTGGGCGAAAACGGTGCGGGCAAATCCACCATGATGAAGGTCATCGCGGGGGTGGAGCAGCTGACCTCGGGTACGATCTACATCGACGATCAAGAGGTGCAGCTGACCTCGACCGAGGATGCGGTGCGCCACGGCATCGGGATCGTGTTTCAGGAATTGAACCTCTTTCCCAATATGTCGGTGGCCGACAACATCTTTATCAACCGCGAAAAGACCCGTTTCGGCGTGGATATTGACCGCGTCAAGCAGCGCGAGGAAACCCGCGCCCTGATGCGGCGGCTGGAGCATGACATTGATCCCGACACGCTGGTCGGTGATCTGAAGGTCGGACAGCAGCAGATCGTCGAGATTGCCAAATCGCTGGCCCAGAACGCCCGTATCCTGATTTTGGACGAGCCGACCTCGGCCCTGTCTGCCGCTGAGGTAGAGATCCTCTTCCGCGTGATTGATGAGTTGAAACGCGATGGTGTGGGCATTGTCTACATCAGCCACCGGCTAGAGGAGCTGATCCGCGTGGGCGATTACATCACCGTTCTGCGGGACGGGGTGATCACTGGCGCGCGGTCCATGCAGGGGGTGGATATTCCGTGGATCGTGCTGAACATGATCGGCGATGCCAGCAAGGATTTCCCCAAGACGATTGATCATCCCTTCGGGGCCGAGGTCTTCCGCGCCGAGGATGTCTATCTGCCCAACACATCGGGCGGCTATTCCGTAGAAGGGGTCTCACTTTCGCTGCAAGCCGGTGAAATTCTGGGCATTTACGGTCTGATGGGCGCGGGCCGGACCGAGTTTGTGGAAACCGCCATGGGCCGTTATCCCCACGCACGGGGCACCTTCTACGTGGATGGAAAACCCGCCAAATCGCCCCATGTGTCGGACCGCATCCGCATGGGGCTGGCAATCATCCCCGAAGACCGCAAGCAGGACGGCTTGGTCCAAATCCTGTCGATCCGCGAGAATATGACGTTGTCGTCTTTGGACCGTCTGGCCACCGCCGGTCATCTGGACGTGGTGCGGGAAAAGAAGACCGTTGGCGATTATGTGCGCCAATTGATGATCAAGATCGCCTCGGCCGAGAATGCAGTGTCGTCCCTGTCGGGGGGCAACCAGCAGAAGGTGGTGATCGGCAAGGCGCTGATGACCAAACCCAAAGTGCTGCTGATGGATGAGCCAAGCCGCGGCATCGACATCGGCGCCAAGGCCGAGGTGTTCCGCGTCATGCGCCAACTGGCCGCCGAGGGGCTAGGCATCATCTTTGTGACCTCGGATCTGGAAGAGGTCATGGGCCTCTCGGACCGGATCATCGTCATGTCGAATGGCAAGGTCACTGGCGAATTCACTAAAGGCACGGCCACGGAAACCGCACTGATCGCTGCTTCGGCGGTCGGGCATTCGGTTTCACACGCACAGGCCATTCAGGCAAACAAGGAACAGGTTCTATGACGGCCAACACAGTATCGACCGTCCCTTCGGGCAACTCGAACGCGCTTTTGCTGCTGCTCAAGGCGCGGACATTCATCGCATTGATCCTTGTGACGGTCTTTTTCACCATCTTCGCCCCGAACTTTCTGTCGGCGGCGAACCTAGTGATCATGTCAAAACACGTGGCGCTGAACGCCTTTCTGGCAATCGGGATGACCTTTGTGATCATCTCAGGCGGGATTGACCTGTCTGTCGGGTCCATCGTCGGGCTCTGCGGCATGGTCGCGGGCTATCTGGTGCTGCACGGGATCGATCTGGGGCTGGGGTGGTCCATCCAGTTCAACACCCTAGAGATTTGCCTGATGGTGATTGTCGTCGGCATCTTTATCGGCGCAATCAACGCTT
Source organism: Donghicola tyrosinivorans (assembly GCF_003003355.1). GTDB lineage: Bacteria > Pseudomonadota > Alphaproteobacteria > Rhodobacterales > Rhodobacteraceae > Donghicola > Donghicola tyrosinivorans. The sequence goes on along the minus strand of NZ_PVTQ01000008.1, from coordinate 11,052 downwards.
TTCTGATCACCAAGCTGAACGTCGCGCCCTTTATCGCAACGCTGGGGACGCTTTATGTGGCGCGGGGCGCGGCGATGCTGTCGTCGGACGGGCGCACCTTTCCGAACCTGAACGGCAATCCCGAATACGGCTCGGACAGTTTCCGCTGGATCGGCGCGGGGGATGTTCTGGGGATTCCGGTCTCGATCTGGATGCTGGTCGCGGTTGGTGTGCTGGCCGCGTATATCGCCATGCGCACCCCCTTGGGACGGTTCATCTACGCCGTCGGCGGGAACGAGCGTGCGGCGGGCCTGTCGGGGGTCAAGGTCACGCAGGTCAAATACTTTGTCTACATGTTCTCAGGGTTCTGCGGGGCGCTGGTGGGGATCATCATCTCGTCCCAGTTGGTGGCGGCCCATCCTGCAACGGGCGACACGTTTGAACTGAACGCCATCGCGGCGGCGGTGCTGGGGGGGACCTCAATGGCGGGCGGACGCGGCAAGATCGGGGGCACCATCATCGGCGCCTTTGTGATCGGGGTTCTGTCCGATGGTCTGGTGATGATGGGCGTGTCGTCCTTCTGGCAGACCGTGATCAAGGGGCTTGTCATCATCGCCGCAGTGGTGATCGATCAGGCACAGCAGCGGGTGCAGGCCCGCGTGGCCTTGCAGCAGCAAGCCGCCCTTGGACAGTAGGAGCCAGCCCATGAAAATCGCCGTAATCGGGTGCGGATTTTTCGCGATGAACCAGCTGCATGGCTGGAAGGGGATCAAAGGGGCCGAGGTTGTTGCCCTCTGTGACCGCGATCCCGCGCGGCTGGCGGTGGCCGGCAAGCTATGCAGCGGTGCCCGCACCTATACCGATGCCGCAGCGATGATGGCTGACGGGGGCTTCGACGTGGTGGATATCGCGACAACGGTGTCGTCGCACCGGCCTTTGGTGGAACTGGCCGCAAAGCACAACGTCCATGTCATCTGCCAAAAGCCCTTTGCCCTGAACCTCAGTGATGCCCGCGCCATGGTGAATGCTGTCGCAGCCACGGGCAAAACCCTGATGGTGCATGAGAATTTCCGCTGGCAATCGGCCATCCGCGCCGCGATTGATGAGGTCCGCAGCGGGGCCATCGGCACGCCGTTCTTCGGGCGGATTTCGTTCCGGTCGGGCTATGATGTATTCTCAGGCCAGCCCTATCTGGCCGAGGGCGAGCGGTTCATTATCGAAGACCTTGGCATCCACATTCTGGACATTGCGCGGGCCTTGTTCGGCGATGCCACCCGTATCACTGCCACCACCCGCCGCATCAACCCCGCCATCAAGGGCGAGGATGTGGCCACCATGTTGCTGGAACACGGGGGCGGAGTGACCTCGGTCGTGGATTGCTCTTATGCGACGCGGCGCGTGCCTGAGACCTTCCCCGAAAGCCTTTTGGAAATCGACGGGGACAAAGGCACCTTGCGGCTGGACGCGGGCTATCGGCTGACCGTTCAGGTGGACGGAGAGGAGCGCGTCCGCGATGTCTCGCCCCCCGTGCTGCCGTGGGCCGAGCGGCCTTGGCACAACATTCAGGAAAGCGTGCAGATCATCCAGCAGCACTTCGTGGATTGCATCGCCCGCGGCGAACAGCCCGAAACCAGCGGCGCGGACAACCTGCAAACCTTCGCCTTGGTCGAGGCAGCGTATCTGTCCGCCCGCGAACACCGCACGGTTGAACTGGCCAGCCTATGAGCGATCCGGTCACCCTTTACGGCACCGCCCATCGCCCGCCGCAGGCGGAGCAGATCACTTTAGGGGATCTGAGCTTCACCCTGCAAGACGGTGCCCTGCGGCACATCTGCAAAGGCGGGACCGAGATGCTGCGGGCGATCTCCTTTCTGGTGCGCGACCGCGATTGGGGCACCTTGGTGCCAGAGTTCACCGAAATCTCGCGCCATCATGACGGGGATTTCCGGCTATCGGCTAGGGCGGTCTACACCAGTGGCGGAGCCACGCTGGCGATTGATCTAGAGATTATGGCCGACGATCAGGGCCTGCGGGTCAGCGCTTCTGGCGCACCTGATCAGCGGTTCGAGACCAACCGCACCGGCTTTACCATCCTGCATCCGGCCCATTTGGCGGGCAGTCCGGTGGTGGTCGGCCATGGGGATGAGGCCGATGAAAGCGCGATTTTCCCCGTGGAAATCGACCCGTGGCAACCTTTCATGAACATCACCTCTCTGACCCATGATCATGGCGGGCTGAGGGTGCGTTGCGCCATGCAGGGCGACACGTTTGAGATGGAGGACCAGCGCCAGTGGGGCGATGCCTCCTACAAGACCTACAACCGCCCTTTGGCGCTGCCTTGGCCGTTCCATCTGGACGCGGGGGTGGTGTTTTCGCAGGCGGTGCATCTGACGTGGCAACCTGTTGAAACTGCGCCTGCCACGCAGGCCGCCGACCTGCCCGAAGGTCTTACCTTCCCCGAAACCGCGATTGTCCTGACCCCAGAGGATGCGCGGCGACTGGCAAAAACGCCAACAGATATTGCCAAGGTCGCGCCCCAGCGATTGCTTTGTCACATCGACGGGGCCTTGGGCGAGACACAAGCGCAGATTGACGCCTTTGGAACGCTACAACAGGCCCTGCCTGACCCTACTTATGATGCGGAACTGATCTGCGCCTTTGATGATCCGCCAGAGGCGGAACTGACCCGCCTACGGCACGAATGTGATGCGGCAGGGTTCCGGCCCGATAGCGTTCTGGTCTGCCCCTCGGTCGATCGGCAGTCCACACCGCCGGGGTCCGATTGGCCCGAGTGCCCTCCGCTGGAAGACATCCACATCGCAGCGGCAAAGGCTTTTCCCGATGTGACACGGGGCGGCGGTATGGTCAGCTTTTTCCCCGAACTGAACCGCAAGCGCCCGCCGCTAGAGCATCTTGCCTTTGTCGCGCACGGGCTTTGCCCGATCATCCACGCTGCCGATGATCTAAGCGTGATGGAGACCCTGCAGACGATCCTCCATATCACCCGCTCGGCCCGTGCGATTATCAAGGATCGTGACTACCGGATCGGACCTGCGACGATTGCCATGCGGCAGAACCCCTATGGGACGCGGACCATTCCGAACCCTGATGGCCAGCGCATGTGTATGAGCGACGATGACCCCCGTCATCGCGCCTTGTTCGGTGCGGCTTATGTGATCGGGCTGGCGACGGCCTTGGCGGGGGCAGGGATCACTGTCTGGACACCTGCTGCCCTCTATGGTCCGCGCGGGTTGGAAGGGCCGATCACGCAGGCAATCGCGGCTTTGGCGGCTTGCGCAGGACAGCCGGTGCATGAGGCGCGCCTTCACGACGGGCTGGCCACGCTGGTCGTGGGGGACTGCCGCTTTCAGGCCAACCTGACCGGCACGCCTCAGGCCGGACTTGCACCCTATGAATGGCGTCGCTTGGTCGCTTAATCGCTTCAGGTCTTGGCGCGGTAAAGCTCTGGCTCGATCTGTTCCAGAACCGGCGTGGTTGTGTGTTCCAGATGCCAGAACGCCCGCTGGACCAGTTTTTTATGGCGTTGGCGGATCATATGGACCGGAAAGCGCAACAACTGGCCAAAGGGCTCGTAGTCGAAACAGCCAAAGGCGCAGGTCTGCAATTCGTCCTCTGGCAGGGTCGCGATAAAGTGCATCGCCCCTTCAAAGACGGAATCCGAGTTGATGAATAGGCCCCGTGGCAAGCCCCCAAGCTGGCCGTAAAGATCGGCAATAGCCTGCGTGGCGGCGTCTTTGGCATAGGTCTTGGCGATGATCTGGTCTGGCGCGACGGACCCCGTAACGGCGCGTATCGCCTCGGAAAATCCTTCGATCCGGTTGTAGGTCGAGGGCAGGCGGCGGTCGCCTCCCAGAAAATACACCCGATCCCGTAGCGGATCGCCGGTGGCCGCAGGCATCGAGGCCAGTATCTGCTGGGTCAGCATCAGGGCGCCCGCACGGTTGTCTGTCACCACCGAAGGGGCCAGTGCGCACGGTTGGTCCACGAAGACATGGGGGATTTGCGCGTCCTTGCACTGGCGGCTGAGATCCTCGGGCGAGACGGACCCCACGAAGAAAATCGAATCGATCTGCCAATTGCTCAGATCCTCGACGATGTGGCGCTCTTCTTTGGGGTCGCGCTCGGTCGAGATGATGACCGGACACAGGTTCCGCGCCCGCACTTCCTGCGAAAAGGTCTGCGCGATATTCGAGAAGAAGCGGTTATATTCCGGCACCAAGAGCGCCACCAGACCAGAGCGCGACGTACGCAAGGCGCGGGCCTGATTGTTGGTGGTATAGCCTTGTTCGCGGGCGATCTGGATGATCCTTTGCGCAGTTTTCTCGGAAATCCGGCGTTTCTTCCATGTGCCGTTCAAGGCCGCGCTGACGGTCGAGGCCGATGCCCCTGCTTTTTGGGCGATGTCGTAGATCGTTTCTTTTTGTTTGTTCGACATGAACAGCGGGCCCTCGGGGACATTTTTCAAGATGTGGTTGACAGGATGCACGAAAGCCATGATGCTTTGCAACATCGATTGTGCAAAAGCAGTCAGCTAGCTACCGCGACGTCAGAGGAGAGGTCGTGGTTTTTTTAGCCGCAGTAGCACAATCGGTTGTGCAATTTTATGTGCAGCTTTTGCGATCGTGCGGGGCAACCGCGCGAAGGGAGGATAAAATGAAGAAATTCACCGGGCTGGTCAGCGCGTTGGCACTGACTGTGGGTTTTGCATCGACCGCTATGGCCGAGACAAGCATGGGCATTGTTGTGAAAATCGGCGGCATTCCGTGGTTCAACGCCATGGAAGACGGCATCAAACGCCGCGCTGATGAACTGGGCGTCACCGCCGAGATGATCGGCCCCGTTTCCGCCGACCCTGCGTTGCAGGTTCAGGCGATCGAGGATCTGATCGCCAAGGGCGTGGACGTGATCGGCGTGGTTCCCAACGATGAGGCGGCGCTAGAGCCGGTCCTGAAGAAGGCCCGTGATGCGGGCATCGTGGTGATTTCCCACGAAGGGCCGGGCCTTGAGAATGTGGACTGGAACTTTGAGCTGGCCTCGGCTGACGGCTTTGGCGAGGCCCATGCCGAACTACTGTCGCAGAAGGTGCCTGATGGCGGCAAATACGCGGTCTATGTGGGCTCGCTCACAGTGCCGCTGCACAACGCTTGGGCTGATGCGGCAATTGCGTGGATGGCCGCAAACAGGCCTGATCTTGAGATCGTCGGCGACCGCTACGGTGTGGCGGAAAACGTGGATGACAGCCGCTCGACCGCGCTGGACCTGATCGCCGCGAACCCTGACCTTAAGGGCTTTCTGGCCTTCGGCAGCCAAGGCCCCATCGGTGCTGGTCGCGCCGTGGAAGAGCGCCGTAAGACCGGCGAAATCCACGTGATGGGTCCGTTCTCGCCCGGTCAGGGCCGCCAGATGATCCATTCGGGCGTGCTGACGGGTGGTTACATGTGGAACCCTGCACAAGCGGGCGAGGTCTTCGTGACCCTTGGCAACATGCTGGCCAATGGTGAGACGGTGGAAGATGGCGCCGATATCCCGGGTCTGGGTGTGGTCCATCCCGATGCGGCGGGGCACGACATCATCACCAACAACCTGCTTGAAATCAACAAGGACACGGTGGACGAGCTGGCCGAAAAAGGCCTGTAAGTTCTCCGCTCCCCGGCGGGCGTGTGTGTGAGTGGCCGCGCCCGCCACCCTAGTTTCCCCAGAGGTATGTTATGACAACTGCTCCGGCAGAGCGTTTCGCGTTGCGCCTTCACAAGGTGTCAAAGGCGTTCGGCGGTGTTCAAGCGCTGAATGCGGTGGACTTTGAGGTCCGCGCGGGCGAGGTTCACTGTCTGGCCGGCGAGAACGGCTGTGGCAAATCCACCCTGATCAAGGTGGTCACCGGCGTGCATCGTCCCGAAAGCGCCGATCTGATTGAATTATTCGGCCAACCTGTGGACCGGATCACCCCCGTACAGGCCCGCGAGATGGGCGTTTCGGTGATCTGGCAGGACTTGGCCCTGTTTCCCCATATGTCCGTTGCCGAGAATATCGCCTTTGACGATCTGGTTGGCCTCCGGCCCCGCTCGGTCCGCTATGGGCAGATGAAAGCCCGCGCCGCCGAGGTCCTGGACCGTCTGGGTGTCCGCATGGACCTTGCCGCGCCCTTGCACAGCCTGCCCATCGCGCAGCGGCAGGTGGTGGCGATTGCCCGCGCATTGATGAACGATGCGCGCTTGATTTTCATGGACGAACCCACGGCCTCGCTGACCCAGTCAGAGACCGACCGGCTGCTGGACATCGTCCGCAAACTTTCCGCCGAAGGGGTGGCGATTGTCTTTGTCAGCCACCGTCTGGCCGAAGTTCTTGAGATCGCCGAACGTGTGACCGTGGTTCGCGATGGCAATCTGGTGGGCGTCTATCCGACCCAAGGCATGACGCAGGCCCGATTGGGCGAGTTGATGACTGGCCATCTGATCGAAAATCAGGTCTCGGCCCGTGACCTGCCCGATGCGCCTGTCGCGTTTCAGGCGAAGGGCCTGTCGCGCCACGGGGAATTCAGTGACATCAACCTGACAATCAAAGCGGGCGAGGTCGTGGGCCTGACCGGCTTGATCGGGGCAGGGCGCACGGAACTGGCCCATGTGATGATGGGGATGCGCCGCGCCGACAGTGGCCAGATGACCCTGAACGGCGCCACCTATCGCCCGACCTCGGCGCGGGCGGCTATTGAACAGGGGATGGCCTATGTGTCGGAAGACCGGCTGTCGCTGGGGCTGCTGCAAAAGCAGTCGATTGCGGATAACACGGTGATCTCGGTCCTGCGCAAGCTGACCACGGCGGCGGGGCTGATCTCGGAAACACGCAAGGCCGATCTGGTGGCCCATTGGATCAAGCAGATGGGCGTCAAGATTGGTCTGCCGCAGGATGCGATTTCGACACTTTCGGGGGGCAACCAGCAAAAGGTTGTGCTGGCCAAATGGCTGGCGACCGCGCCGCGCCTTCTGATCTTGGACAGCCCCACGGTGGGGGTCGATGTTGGCGCCCGCGCGGGCATCTTTCGCATCGTGCGCCAACTGGCCGAGGATGGCTTGGCGATCCTGCTGATCTCGGACGAGGTGACAGAGGTCATGCATCACGCCGACCGCATCATGCACATGGCCGATGGCCGGATCGTGCAGGAATACGACCCGCGCCGCATCACCGTCCCCCAGTTGGAGGAGCGGATTTATGCGTGATCTTCTGTCCTCTTACCGAATTGAGGCCCGATTGGCCGTGGTGCTGGCGCTGATCTGTGTCGGTCTCAGCATTGCCGCGCCCCAATTTGCCACCTTGCCCAATGCCACCAGCCTGCTGAACAACAGCGCCGTGAACCTCATCTGGGCCGTGGGCCTGCTGGTGGTGCTGATCGCCGGAGGCATTGATATCTCGTTCGCGGTGGCCTCTTCGGTTGTGCAATATGTGGCGGCCAAGATGCTGATGGGGATCGGTGGCGGCAATTGGGTGCTTGGGTTCCTGTTCTGCGGCTGCCTTGGCATTCTGCTGGGTCTTCTGAATGCTTGGCTGATCCACGGGTTCCGCATCATCTCGATCGTCGTGACGATTGCCACGTTCAACGCGTTCTTCGGCCTGCTGATGTTCTTTTCCGGTGGGCGCAACATCTACAGCCTGCCCGATTGGTGGACCGCGCGGATTTTCATCTTTGAACATGAGAACGCCCAAGGCGTCTGGTCCGAACTGACTCTGTCAGTCGCGGTGATGATCGCTTGCGTGGTGGCGACATGGGCGCTGATCCGGCGCACCAACATCGGCCGTCAGCTGTACGCCTTTGGCGACAACCCCGAAGGGGCGCGTAGGGCAGGGGTGAACATCGCTGTCATGCAAGGGGTCGCCTTTGGCTGGATGGGGCTGATGGCGGGCATCGCGGGCCTGTGTCAGGTGAATATCGTCAAGGAAGTCGTCCCCAACGCCCTTTACGGGCGCGAGCTGGACGTGCTGGCCGCTGTGGTCTTGGGCGGCGCGCGATTGGGCGGCGGCAAGGGCACCATCTTGGGCTGCGTGCTGGGGGTGATGTTTGTGGCGATCACCCAGAACGGGCTGAATCTGCTGGGGGTCTCGCCCTTTGCGTTCCAGATGATCATCGGCGCGGCGATCCTGATCGCGATCTCGACCTCGAACATCGATCTCAGCCAGATCCTGCGCAAGACGGAGACCCGCCAATGACCGCTTTGACCAAACATATGGCGCGGCTGAAATCCGGCCCCGCAGGCGAGAATACTGGCCTTTTGCTGATGCTTGCCGTACTGGTGATGGCCTTTTCACTGGCCTCGCCCCGTTTTCTAACGGGCGCAAATCTGGGATCGATGGGGTTTCAGATGCCGCTTTTGGGGCTACTGACGCTGGCGATGCTGGCACCGATCATCTCGGGCGGGCTTAATCTGGCGATTGTCTATACGGCGAACATCTGCGGGCTGACGCTGGCCTGGACGCTAATGCAATTCGGCGGCGCCGAGGCAGGGATAGGCGCGTTCCTTCTGGGCGGCGCTCTGGCGGTGATCGTCGGCGTGATCGCTGGGGCGATTATGGGTGCGGTGATCGCCTATGTGGGCGCGCATCCGATCCTTGTTTCGCTGGCGATGATGATCTTTCTGCGCGGCTTGGGCGAGTTCCTGACCCGCGGCGGCGATATCTCCGGCTTTCCCGAGTATATGCGGGTGCTGGGACATGGAACCGTGGCGGGCGTGCCGGTGCCGCTGATCCTTTTCGCGGTGATCGCCTTTGGTTGGCACGTTCTGCTGCGGCGCACACCGCACGGGTTCTCGGTCTATATGACCGGCTCGAATTTGAAGGCGACCGAATACGCGGGGCTGAACGCGAAACGCACGCTTGTCCTGATCTACGCGCTTTCGGGTCTGCTCTGTGCCATCGCGGGGATTCTGATGGCGGCGCGCTTTAACTCGGTCCGCGTGGGTCACGGCGAGGCGATGCTGCTGATCACCGTGCTGGCCTGCTTCCTTGGGGGGATTGATCCCTTTGGCGGTCATGGCCGCGTCTTTCCCGTCATCATTGCGCTGGTGATTTTGCAGGTGCTGTCCTCGGGGCTGAACCTGATCGGCGCGAACCAACATTTGGCAACTGCTGTCTGGGGCCTGTTCCTGATCGCCGTCATGGTACTGCGCTCAGATCAGCTGCGTCTGCTCGGCAAACTGTTTTTTCGAAAGGACAATTGAATGGAAGGCTTTGGCGTACACACCAGTATGTGGACGATGAACTGGGACCGCGAAGGGGCCGAGCGGGCCGTGGCGGGGGCATCGCATTACGGGGTGGATTTCATTGAAATCCCCATGCTGCAACCCACCCAGATCGACACCGCCCACACAGCGGGCCTGCTGGACAAATCCGGCTTGCGGGCGGTCTGCTCGCTTGGGCTACCGGAAGAGGTCTGGGCCTCGGTCAACCCTGAAGGGGCGATCGATTACCTGAAGGTGGCCATCGACAAGACCAAAGCCTGCGGGGCCGAGGCGCTGTCGGGCGTGACCTTTGGCGGCATCGGTCAGCGCACGGGGGATTACCCGACCCAAGGGGAATACGACAACATCGCTCATGTGCTGGACAAGGCCTCGGCCTATGCCAAATCGGTGGGCCTGTTGTTTGGAATCGAACCCGTGAACCGCTATGAAAACCATCTGATAAACACCGGCTGGCAAGCGCGGGATATGATCGAGCGTGTGGGCTCGGACAATATCTTCATCCACCTTGATACCTACCACATGAACATCGAGGAAAAAGGCGCTGCAAACGGCATTCTGGATGCCCGTGATTACCTGCGTTACATCCACCTTTCGGAAAGCGACCGCGGCACGCCGGGTGAAGGCTGCTGCGACTGGGACGAGATCTTTGCAACCCTCAAGGCCATCGGCTTTACCGGCGGTCTAGCGATGGAAAGCTTTATCAATATGCCGCCCGAGATCGGTTTTGGTCTGGCGGTCTGGCGCCCCGTCGCCAAAGACCACGAAGAGGTCATGTCCAAGGGTCTGCCCTTCTTGCGCAACAAGGCGGCACAGTACCGGCTAATCTAAGGGCCACGTGTTCAGGGGCAGGGCGCAATCCGCGCTTTGCCCCCAAGATTTTCCGCGCAAATTCCCAGAACTGCCCTAAGCTCTGCCCCAGTGGTTGCAAAGGAGTTTGATATGGAAATTACCTGGCTTGGTCATTCGGGGTTCCGGTTAGAGACCGGCGGTGAGGTTCTGCTGATTGACCCGTGGCTGACGGGCAATCCCAGCTTTCCCGAAGAACGATGGGCGGACGCTACAAAAGGCGTCACCGCGATTTTGCTGTCCCACGGACACGGCGACCACGCCGGAAACGCGATCACCATCGCAAAAGAGGCAGGCGTGCCGATCTATTGCATTCACGAACTGTCGAAATGGCTGTCGAAACAGGGTGCCGAAGCGGTCGGTTTCGGCAAAGGCGGCACCGTGCAGATCGGCGACGTGGCGGTGAGCTTGGTGACGGCGGTGCACTCTTCTTCGGTCGATTTTGGCGACGGGGATGTGATCTACGCGGGCGGCGAGGCCGGTTTTGTCATCAAGGCCGAGGGTCACACGATCTATTTCTCGGGCGATACGGACGTGACGATGGAGATGGACATCATCGCAGACCGCTACAAACCGGACGTGGGCATTCTCTGCGCGGGCGGTCATTACACGATGGATATGGCAGGCGCGGCCTATGCGGCGAAGCGGTTCTTTGACTTCAAGACCCTGATCCCGTGCCATTACGGTACCTTCCCGATCCTTGAGCAATCGGCGCAGCCCTTGATCGACGCGCTGCCTGACGTAGACGTGCGCGTGATGACAGTGATGCAGCCGGATACGCTATAAGCTACAGTCGGGGCGCATCGACGGGTGCGCCCCTTGGCCTTAGATGACTGTCCTGTATTTTACATAATTCTGGTTATCGGTGGCCACACTTGTAGTGGGGCACATTCTAATCTGCGTTGCGACACACTCTCTATCTTGCTGAAAAGCAAGGAGACCGGACATGGCCCACACAGAACTGGATTTACATGAAAGA
>NZ_PVTQ01000007.1 GCF_003003355.1 Donghicola tyrosinivorans | reverse complement strand
CACGCGTCATCGGCGACTGGATCAGTTTTTACAATAACCGTCGTCCTCATCAGGCCCTTGCCATGCGCACGCCTGCCGAGGCATTCAGACTAACGGCCTAACTGAGCAGAAAACGCTGGGTCATTACAGGCAGGCCTTGGGGATCATCGGACCGAACGGTGCTGGCAAATCGACGCTGTTCAATCTAATCGGCGGGGCGCTGACGCCCTCGTCCGGTACGATCACCTTCAAGGGGCACGACATCACCGCAACCCGTGCGGCGCACCGCTGTCACGCTGGGATCGCGCGATCATTCCAGATCCCGCACCCTTTCGTTGGGATGACCGTTTATGAGAACCTGCTGACGGCGGCATCCTTTGGCAATGCGGGATTTAAGGACAGCAAAGCGGCCTGTCGGGATATTCTGGCGCGCACGGGTCTGTTGCCGAAAGCGAACCGGCTGGCCTCGTCCCTGACGCTGCTGGAACGCAAGCGACTTGAATTGGCGCGGGCGCTGGCCACGGGGCCAGAACTGCTGTTGCTGGATGAAATCGCCGGTGGCCTGACCGAGGCCGAATGCCACCAGTTGGTTGCCACCATCAAGGACATTCACGCCAGTGGTGTCACTTTGATCTGGATTGAGCATATCATTCACGCCCTGCTGGCGGTGGTGGACAGGATCATGGTGATCGATTTCGGCAAAATCGTCGCCTCTGGCCCACCGAAACAGGTGATGGCCGATCCGCTGGTTCAGGAAATCTACATGGGAATTTCTGTCGATGACGTTGCTTGAGACACAAAACCTCACGGCGCACTACGGGGACTTTCAGGCCTTGTTCGGTGTCGATTTCACGATGGACGAGGGCGAGACCGTTGCCGTCATCGGGGCCAACGGGGCGGGCAAGTCCACCTTTTTGCGCACCCTGACGGGTCTGCACCCGTCCAAAGGCCAGACGATCACCTTTGACGGCCAGCCCATTGCAGGTCTGGCGGGGGACGCGATCCATAAGGCAGGTCTGGCGATGGTTCCCGAAGGACGGCGTCTGTTCCGCTCGCTGACGGTGGAAGAGAACCTGATGATCGGCGCCGCGGGCAAGCTGTCCGGCCCGTGGACGTTGGAGGCCGTCTATACGCTGTTCCCTGATCTTGTCGCAAAGCGGCACAATCCGGGTACGGCCCTGTCTGGGGGGCAACAGCAGATGGTGGCGATCGGGCGGGCGTTGATGTCCAACCCCAAGCTGCTGCTCTGCGACGAAATCAGCCTCGGGCTGGCGCCCAAGATCATCAAGGACATCTACCCGGCCGTGCCGCACATCCGTGCCCGTGGAACCTCGATCATTGTGGTGGAACAGGATGTCGGTCAGGCCATGGCCGTGGCCGACCGGATTTACTGTTTTATGGAAGGCCGCGTGACCCTGACCGGAACACCGCACAGCCTGACGCGCGAACAGATCGCGCATGCTTATTTCGGAATGGGGGTGTAGCTTGATGATTTGGGTGAATGCTTTGGTGCAAGGCGTGCTGCTGGGCGGCCTCTATGCACTGTTCGCGGCGGGTCTAAGCCTGATGTTCGGTGTGATGCGTTTTATCAATATCGCCCACGGAGATTTCATCGTGGTCGGGGCGTATGCAATCCTGTTCTTCATCGTGGGATTGGGCCTGCCGCCCGCGTTGGGGGTTTTTCTGGTGATTGTCCTGATGGCTGCTGGCGGCTATCTGAACCAGAACCTGCTGCTGAACCGCGTCTTGGGAAAAGACATTCTGCCTCCGGTGCTGGTCACCTTTGGCATGTCGATCATTATCCAGAACGCGCTGCTGGAGGGTTTTTCTGCCGACAGCCAGAAGCTGGCTACCGGCTGGTTCGAGACCTCCTCGATCCCGCTGGGGCAAGAACTGGCCATCGGCTTGTTGCCTCTGCTGATGTTCCTGACGGCGGTCGGTGTCATCGCGGCGCTGCAGTGGGTGTTCTACCACACGGCAATGGGGCGGATGCTGCGGGCAACCTCTGATGACCCAGAGATACTGCCCCTGATGGGCGGCAATCGTGCGCATACTTTCGCGGTCGCCACTGCGCTGGCCTCGGTCGTGGTGGGGGTCGCTGGGATTTGGTTGGCCATGAAGACCAACTTTGATCCCGCTGCCGGACCTGCACGTCTGCTGTTCGCCTTCGAGGCCGTCATTATCGGCGGGCTGGGGAACCTTTGGGGCACGCTGCTGGAGGGCGTCATACTTGGGGTGGCCCAATCCATCGGGGCCCAAATTGATGCGGGCTATCAGATCCTTGCGGGGCATCTGGCCTTTCTTCTGATCCTTATCATCCGGCCCACCGGATTGATGCCGAAAGTGGTGAAGTGACATGGCAACACGTGATCTGGACATCGTGACATCCGCGCCCTTGGTTATCCGCTTTCTGCCTACCGCTTGTCTGGCTGTCGCCGTGCTGGTGCTGGCCGCTGCCCCTTGGTGGGCAGGCCGCGCCGACCTGCGTCTTTTGATGGAGGTTTTTGCTTATCTGGCCCTTGCCCAGATGTGGAACCTTCTGGCGGGCTACACGGGGTTGGTCTCGGTCGGGCAGCAGGCTTTTGTGGGCCTCGGGGGCTATCTCTTCTTTGCGCTGACGGTCTTTGCGGGCATTCCTGTGCTTCCTGCCATGGGTCTTGCAGCATTGCTGACGGGGCTAATTGCCGTGCCGACGGCAGGGATCGCCTTTCGCCTGAACGGAGCCTATTTCGCAATAGGCACATGGGTCATCGCCGAGGTGTTTCGCCTGTTGGCGGCTCAGATCGCGGCGCTGGGCGGTGGCTCGGGTATCTCATTGCCCGCTCAGGTCGTTCGGGCAATGGGCCGCCGTCAGGTGATGGAAATGACAATGTATTACACGTCCTTCGCCATCGGGATATCGTCAGTGCTGTTTGTCTGGCTGTTGCTGCGGTCGCGCTGGGGTCTGGCCTTGGCAGCGATCCGCGATAGCGAACTGGCGGTCGAGACCCTTGGCGTCAACACCCAGCGGGTCAAGGTTCTGATCTACATCGTGACTGCGGCCTTCACCGCTTTGGCGGGCAGCTTTTTCTTTCTGCAAAAGCTGCGGATCACGCCGGATGCGGCCTTTAGCCTGAACGACTGGACAGCGTTTGTGATCTTTATCGTCGTTATCGGCGGGATCGGTACGATTGAGGGGCCAATCCTTGGAGTGATCGTCTTTTTCGCCCTGCGGGAAATCGCTTCTGATTGGGGTGCGTGGTATCTGATGCTGATGGGGGCAAGTGCGATAGCGGTCATGCTGATCGACAAGCGCGGGCTTTATGGCTGGCTGAAAGACCGGCTTGGCCTGGTGATCCTGCCAACCTCACGGCATCTGGATTGAAACGGCACGCTCCCGTTCCGGTCACGGTCGGGCGCGGCGCTTTGTTGGCCTAAGGGCTAAGGGTGCGATGAACATCAAGCTGCGTCAGAATTTACGCGCCCGGGCTTATGGGAGGGCGTCGGAACTCGGGTATAGGCATATTTTTGTTGAGCCATCCTGTTATTTGGGACAACGCTTTGGGCAAAGTACCGTTTTCTCCGCCCATCTTCGGCGCAGTTGCAGGAGCCGCTAATGCCTGGTCCCCGTGTCATCCCCGTTCACAGCGATCCCGATCTGCCGACCCGCGTTGACGTGGTGGTGATCGGCGGCGGGATCATTGGTTGCTCGACCGCGCTTGAACTTGCCGAGGCGGGCCTGAAGGTGGCTTTGTGTGAGAAGGGCGAGATCGCCCATGAACAAAGTTCGCGCAATTGGGGCTGGGTGCGGATTTCGCGCCGTGATCCCCGTGAAATTCCCCTGATGGCCGAGGCCCTGCGTATCTGGCCGGACCTCAATGAACGCACTGGCCGCGAAGTCGGCTATCGCAAAGCCGGTATCATGTTCGCCTGTCACAGCGATAAAGACCTGAGCAACAATGAAAAATGGGCCGAACACGCGCGCCCTTTCCAGATTGAAAGCAAAGTCCTGACAGGCCGTGCCTTTGCCGATGTGATGCCCGGTTGTGATGAGGGTGTGAAGGGCGGGCTGTTTACATCCGCCGATGGCCGCGCCGAACCCCAATGGGCCGCGCCAGCTATTGCTGAGGCCGCGCGGGATCGCGGCGCGTCCATCCTGACCCGATGCGCTGTGCGTACGGTCGAGACCTCGGCGGGTAAGGTGTCTGGCGTGGTGACGGAAAAGGGTGCGATTGCATGTGATGCGGTGGTTCTGGCGGGCGGGGCGTGGTCGCGTCTGTTCAGCGGGAATGCAGGCATCGCTCTGCCGCAACTTAAGGTCCTGAACACCGTCATGCGGACCGATCCCTTGGACGGTGGCCCCGAGGCCGCCTACTGGAGCGATGACTTTGCGTTCCGCAAGCGCGCGGATGGGGGCTATACGGTCGCCAATGGCTCGATCAACGTGGTTGATATTGTGCCGGATAGCTTCCGGCTTGCGATGGCCTTTCTGCCTGCCCTGATGCACGACTGGCGCGATCTGCGCTTTCGCCTTGGCGGGCGCTTCATGACCGAAGCCAGCACACGCCGCCGCTGGACCGGCGCGGATGTAACCCCCTTCGAAGAGACCCGCGTTCTGGACCCGCAGCCGTCAGAGCGGGTGATGAAAAAGACCCTTGCGGCTGCGGCCAAAGCCTTTCCGATCTTTGCCAAAGCCAAAATTGCGCAAAGCTGGGCTGGGATGATCGATGTGACGCCCGATGCGGTTCCGGTGATCTCGGCCGTGGACGCATTGCCCGGATTTCACATCGCAACAGGCTTTTCCGGTCATGGCTTCGGGATCGGACCGGCGGCGGGCAGATTGATGGCGCAGATCGTCTTGGGCAAGACACCTTGCGTTGACCCGCACCCTTACCGCTTTGGGCGCTTTACCGATGGCTCACAAGTTGCGCCTGATGACGGGTTCTAGGGGCTGATTAACGGGTCTGCGACAGTATGCGCCCGACAGTGGTCAGTTTGCCCTCTAGCCCTGATAGCCGCGCCATATGCCAAGCAAGGCACTGGTTCGAACTTAGCACCGGCACCCCAAGTTTCGCCTCTAGCGCGTCGATCACGCCTAGGGTGCGCAGGTTGGTGCAGGATAGGAATATCCCGTCCACCTCCGCCCGCTGTGTCAGTTCTGTTGCTGCCTCGATGATCGACTGGCCCGAGATGCGGGCGACGCGTGCCTCGACCTCTTCACCGAAGGAAAGAGTTGCAGGAACCTCGATACCTGTGGCCTCGAACGCAGCGCGGATCGGTGCGGCGACCGAGGTGATATAGGGCGAGACGATCCCGACCCGTTTCAGCCCCAGATGATGGATCGCGGAAAGGGCGGCGGTCAAAGGTGTGGTGACCGCGGCGGCTGTCGCATTGGCCTTGATCAATTCGGTAACACGGTCCGCGCCGATCAGGGCCGTGCCAGAGGTGCAGGCATAGGCGATGGCGTCAAACCGCGCCTCTTTCGGTAAAAGTGCTGCGGCAGCGGGCAGATCATTGGCCATTTGGGCGATGGTCTCGGGTGTCAGTTCGGCCCCTGACGGGATGCGCGTGATATGCAGTCGCGCGGTATGTTGGGGGATCAGGCGGCGAAAGTCATCCTCAAGCGTTTCATCCACCGACAGAACGATCAGGCCAAAGGTCGGCGTCTGTGCGGTGTCCAGCGTATAGGGGAAATAGGGGTTCATAGGATCACCATTTCTTGCGGTGCGCGGGTGGATAGCAGCTCTGGGCCGTCTTCGCGCAGGACGATGTTCTCTTCGTGCACAAGGATGCGGCCCTGTCCCAGATCGACGCCGGGCTCCAACGTCAGGACCATACCTGCCCGCAGCAGCGTGGTGTCCAGCGGCGTGAACGAGGGCCATTCGGTCAAGGCAATCCCCAGTCCATGTCCCAAGCGTCCGCCACCGGTCGTTGCGCCGCTCGCGCGTAGCGCGTCGTCCAGCATCCGATGAACATCGCAGGCCACATGCCCTGGGCGTAAGGTCTGCAGCACCGATTGGGTCGCTTGCCACAACGCCTCTTGCGCGCGGCGCACGGCATCGGTCGGTGTGCCAATCGCAAAATTCCGGTCAAAGTCGCAGAAATAGCCGTCTTTCACCGCGCCGGTGTCCAGCATCAGGATGTCGCCTGCCTGTAAGGGCTGCGCCGCGGCAGGAGAGATCACATCCGTGTAGCCCCCTTGTCCTGCACCGCCAGCCACATAGCTGACCCAATCGGCGCCCTCTTGCAGCAAAGCGATCTGGAAGTTCCGAAAGACCTGATCCAGCGGCGCGCCTTCGCGGGCGAATTCCGGCACGCGGGCGTAGGCGCGGTCAGCGATCCCGCAGGTCTCGCGGATTTTGGCGATCTCGGCCTCAGATTTGATTTCCCGCACGCTCTGGATCAGATGCGTGCCGTCGATGATCCGCCGCTGTCCCAGATGGCGTTTGACCGCGTCATAGTGGCCAAGAGGCGCGTGCAGGTGGGTCTCGGCCCCCATCGGAGTCGCAATCGTTCCGTTTTCCGGCACCAGATCACACAAAGTCCCAGCTAATAGCGAGACCCCGTCATCGCGGGGGTCAGGGGCGGGCCAGCTGCGGATATGCGTGATCCATGTGCGGGACATCAGATCTACGCCGATCGCCGGAATAACTGCCACCGGATCGCCTGTTGCTGGCACAATGACGAACCACGGGCGGGCCGGACTTTCCCAAAAACGGGTGAGAAAGCCGGTGATGTAAAAGATATCCTCGGGCATGGTCAGCAGCAGCGCCTCAGCCTCTGTGGCGGCCATCGCGGCTTGGACGCGTGCCACGCGGCCGCGATATTCCTTTGCCGGGAAGATCAATGAGGTCTCAGGCATCTTCTGGGCCTTCGCTGAGGAACGTCAGAACGCGGGCGTCTTTTGGCAGATCAAGGCCCGTCAACATTGCCGCCAGCGCCGCGCCCCCCGAAGGCGTTGTGGCCAGATCATGGGCGGCCAAACGTGCGATCCCCGCCTGTGCGTCCTCTTCCGAGATGGTGATAAACTGGTCTGCGTCCCGCGACAGGCCGTTCAAAGCGATCATCGACGGAGTTTTGCAGTCCAGCCGCCCCATGCAGGACACAGGCCCCGTAGTGTCGGTCAGACAGCCCGAACGGATGCTCTCGATCAGGGCGGGCGCGTAGGCGGGCTCTACCACGATGATGCGGGGCGCATCGCCCCAGACTAAACGTGAATGGGCGGCCACGGCAGCGGCCAAGCCGCCGACACCGGCCTGTAGCAAAATGTGTGAAGGAGGTGTGTCGATTTGTTCGGCGGCCTCGGCGGCCATTTGCAGATACCCCTCCATCACGCGCAGGGGCGGTTCGGTATATCCGGGCCAAGAGCTGTCCGAGAGCAAGAGCCAATCGTTGTCATCGGCGGCCTTGAGGGCGGCGGCCATGCTGGCCTCATAGTCGTCGCCTTCGCGGACAACAGTCGCGCCCTTCGCCTCAAGCCGTCCGACAAAGGCATCGGGAACCGTGTGCGACAGGTAAATGACCGCCGTCGCCCCGAAGACCTGCGCACCAGCGGCGACAGAAAGGCCGTGGTTGCCTGCGCTGGCGGTCACGTAGGTCTTTCCCTTCAAGGCGTTTTGCCAATCATCCCCTTGCACAGCCGCCGCCGCATCGCGGGCAATAGCATGTGCGGCCCCCAACGCCTTAAAGCTGCCAAGACCCATCCGTCCCCGTTCATCCTTGACCCAAAGCTGTGCAACCCCTGCCTCTTTGGCCAGAGCATCGGCGCTGCGCAGAGGGGTAGGGGCATAGGCAGGACACATGCTCAGCAGTTGCTTAACGGCTGAGGCATCGGCGATAGGCATCAATGCTTCGGGCGCAAGGCCCGTACCGCGAAAGGGATTTTCCAGACTGTCCGACATACCATACTCCTCCTTGCTGTGTGCCTTCAGCCTATGCGGAAGCGCATCATGGTTTCTCGGATTTCTTCCACCCGTTTTGGCCGAAAATCCGTGAAATGGGCCAAACAGATGCGGATTTTCGGCTGAAGGTGCATGTCGATGCTGGTCAAGGGCGGATTTTCGGCGCATCGTCACTATATGGATGCATTCGACGCAAAGATTCTGGAGGCGGTCCAGCAGAACGCTCGCCTCACCGCCGAGGCGCTTTCGGAAACCGTGGGTCTTTCTGCTGATGCTTGCCGCAAGCGGTTGGCAAAGCTGCGCGCCTCTGGCGTGATCGAGGCGGAGATCGCCATTGTGCGTCCCGAAAAGGTCGGGCGCGGTTTGATGCTGATCGTCGAGGTATCGCTCCAGAACGAACGTAAGGTCGATCTGGACCGGTTCAAACAGCGCATGTCCGAGGCCCCAGAGGTAATGCAGTGCTACTACGTCACCGGCAATTCGGATTTCGTGCTGATCCTGTCGGTCCGCGATATGGCCGATTATGACGCCTTTAGTCGCCGGTATTTCTTTGAGGAAGATAACGTTGTCCGATTCCGGACCAGCGCGGTGATGGATCGCGTCAAGGTTGGCTTTTCCGTGCCTGTCACGCTTGTCTGATCACGTCTTTATATCGTGTCGCTTGTCTTGTTTCATTCGCGCGGTGGTTTGCCAGTCTCAAGACGTTAGCTGATCTGTTGAAAACACGCCCTTTGTCTCGCGCCGAGCGTGGCGTATGGATGGCCGTTGTGATGTTAGCGCACAAAACGAGGCGATGTGTGGCGAACATTATTAAAAACTTACATATCCGGAGCTTTGCAAAACTCGCAGGTTGAAGGCTGCTTTAAATGGCGCGTCTTCGAAGAAATGTTATAATTTCTGACTTTTTGCGGGCTGAATTAGCAGTTTTGGAAACAGTGAATTTTCAAATAGATACTGATATTACTTCGGTAAATTGATCGGAAATTTAGGTCAAATTAATTATTGAATCTTTCGAGTTGCGGCTGTCGGCTTAAATCAACCTATCCACATAGAAAGAGGTTGATCGGCGGAAACTACAACCTTAGGATGATGTTGTATTTTAAAGCACACCCGTAACTTTCAGGGTGACCGATTTCGAGGTTCACATGGTCAATTTCTGGACCTTGCAACCGCCGTGTCTCGGGGGGCAGCACGCGCGTGACAGTCATCCGGCTCTGATCGATCAGCATGGCACTGTAATATCTTATGGAAAGCTTGCCGAACTAGCGGACGCGTGGGGCGCGCGGATGCAGGCGGCTTTGGGCGGACGGTCCGGCCTTGCGATGGTCGAGATCGAAGTCTCGGTTGATGCGATTGCGGCCTATCTGGGTGCTTTGCGCGCCGATATTCCCGTCGTTGTGGTCGAGGTCGGCAAGGCAGCGCCCACCTCACGCTTGGTACAGACCTACCAGCCCGAATTGGTGATGCGCCGCGACGATCCGGACGCTGAATACACGATGACCGTGAGCGCGCCGACCGAGGCGTTTCCGGCGGCGCATCCGGACCTGAAGGCGTTGCTCTCCACATCGGGCAGTACTGGCGACCCCAAGCTGGTGCGTCTTTCTGCGGAGAATATCGCGACCAACGCCGAAGCCATCGTTCAGATACTGGATATCACGCCGCAGGATCGGGCGATGATCGCGCTGCCCTTGCACTTTGTGTACGGGCTTTCGGTGCTGACCTCCTATCTGGCGGCGGGCGGTACCTTGGTGCTGAACGGGATGTCGGTTGTGGATGCTGACTTTTGGCAGATGTTCCGCACACACGACTGCACCAGCGTGGCACTGGTGCCGCATCAGTTCTATCTCTTGGAACATTCTGGCTTTCTGGACAAAGTCCCCCAGCAATGCCCCACCTTGCGCTATGTCACCCAATCCGGTGCGCGGCTTGAGCCCGCGACGGCCAAACGCTTTACCGATGCGTCGCGGAGGCAGGGCTGGGAGCTGTACATGATGTACGGCCAGACCGAGGCCGCAGGCCGTGTGGCCTTTGTCCCGCCTGAGGCACTGCCCGAGGCGGCGGACACCATCGGTCAGGCGATCCCGGGCGGCCGCCTTTGGATTTCCGGCCCGTTTGGACAGGAAGTCATGACTGCGAACACCCGCGGTGAGATGGTCTTTGAAGGGCCGAACGTCATGATGGGCTACGCGACCCAACGGGCGGAACTGGCCCTTGGATGCGAGGTGACTGATTTGCGCACCGGCGATATCGCCGAGCGTACGCCAGACGGGCTGTTCCGTATTGTCGGGCGGATCAAGCGCTTTGTGAAGCTGTTCGGCAAGCGCCTGAGCCTTGACCAGATCGAGGCGATGCTTGGCCATCACGCCATTCCCGCCGAGGCGGTCGAGGTGAACGACCGCCTTGTGATCCTGCATCACGACCCAGCGCAGGGCGCGGCGGCGCAGACCCTGATCGCGGATGAATACGATTTGCCGTTGAGTGTCATTCATACGCATCCACTGGACAAACTGCCCCTGCTGCCGTCGGGCAAGCCGGACCGAAAGGCCCTGACCAAATTGGCTGAGGCGGCCCTGGAAGAAGAAGCCGACGCCACCCCGACCGGTGCCGATCTGGCCACGGTTCTGGGACAGGCCACACGCCAGACCTCTGTTGGCCCCAACGACAGCTTTGTTTCGCTTGGCGGGGATTCCCTGAGCTACCTGCAAGTGCAATTGGCGCTGGAAGAGCGGTTGGGCATCGTCCCCGACGGGTGGGAGCATATGAAGCTGTCCCAACTTGAGGCGCTAGAGCCGCAAGAAGGGGGGCGCCAAGGCTGGCGCGCACTGACGATTGACGTGCCTTTGCGCCTTTTGGCGATCTGCTTTGTGATCATCCAGCACACATCGTCATTTGATGTGTCTGGCGGCACGTGGGTTCTGATCCTGCTCATGGGTTATTCGGCGGGCCGGTTCCGCAAACAGGCCATTCTGGACGGGCAACCGTTGAAGGTGGGCTGGCCGATGCTCTATCCCTTTCTGCCGCTCTATCTGGCGTTGGTGCTGGTCTATGCGGTGCTACGGGGCACGCCCATGCCCGAAGATATCATGCTGGTCAGCAACTATATGTTGCAGGACCACTCGAACCTGCTGACGGCCTACTGGTTTGTCAGTTTCTACGTGCAGGTGGTTTTGGTGCTGGTGCTGATCGCGGTGGTTCCCGCCGCTAGAGGGGCCTTGGCGCGGTATCCGCTGGGGATGCCCATCGGGCTTTCAGTGCTGATGCTAGGACTGTTTTCGCTGGGGATCGGGGCAGGGGCCTATCAAGGCTCGATCGGTCAATGGCCGGTCCCGCGTCTGGGTATTCGTGGTCTTTATGAAAACCTGCCGCTGTTCTTTGCGGGCTGGCTGCTAAGTGATCCGTCCAAGCGCGGTATTCTGCCTGGGCTTGCGCTGACAGCGGTGACGGCGCTGCTGTTCGTGGCGCTGGACACCAAACCGATGGTGATTGTGTTGATGTGCAGCGCAGCGGTGATGGTGGCCATGCGGGTGCAAATCCCGATGCCTGCCCGTCTGTCGCGGGGACTACAGCAATTGGCAGGGCTGACCATGTTCGTCTATCTGCTGCATATCATCGTGATTTTCGTGGTCAGCGATTACGGTCTAATCCCTCTGCCTGATGTGCCACGGGTTATCGTCTCGATCATCCTGTCATTCGCTGTAGCTGCCGCCGCCAAGCGCTTTTTCGAGAGGTTCGAGCCGCGTCTGCGCGCGCGCTTGCAGCGGTCATCCGGCAGGTTGCGGCAGGAAAGCGAAGGCACGGCGTAAGGTACTAATATCTGGGAAACGCAAAACAGGGCCTCTCTGCCCTGTTGTTGTTTTGGTGGAAATGGCTGCCCGTTACTGAACGCGGAAGACATCCACCACAACGCCCAAGGTCTTGGGCGTCACGCGTGAGACGAACAGGCTTTCGCGCAGCCATTGATGGGCCCCATCGGGGGCATCAAAGACCGGTGCCGCGCGGAAATAATAGTCCGCCGGATCCACCGGCTGACTAGCCTGCAACGCCGCCCGCGCCGTGTCCGAGGCCACCCTCAGGCCCAGATTGCGGATGTAGATCAGCGCCCCATCTTCGGCTTTCAGCGAATAATGGGCGTTGATCTCGGCCACACCGTCGGGGCGCTGCCAAAGCCAGTCGTAACCACCCGCCAGAACCACTCCGTTCAGGCGCGGACCCGCGACCGTACCGCCGGTGATCGGGATATGCTTTCGCTCTCCGTTGATGCCTGCGCCGTTGGTCAGAGGCGGGGTGATATCCACGTCGATCGAAAAGACATATTCCGGCGCGGGCAGGGTTGGCAGGCTCATGCGACGGCCGCGTAGCAGGATTTCAGCCAAGCGCTCATGGCATCCAGTTTGGCGCGGGAGTCGCTGCAGTATTCCATTGCGCGCAGGTAGCCGTGGATCAGGCCTTCGCCGGCGTCCAGCTCCACCGGAACGCCCGCCGCCCGCAGTTTGTCCGCATAGGCGTAACTGTCGTCCCGCAGGGGGTCATATTGCGCCGCGGCGATGAAGGCTTGGGGCAGGTCCGCGTGATTGTCCGCGTGCAAAGGCGCGGCCAGCGGATGGGTCAGGTTCTGTTCGCTGCCGCAGTACATAAGGTTGGTGCCGTGCATGTCCTTGGTGCGGATCAGCGGGCCGTCTGCGTTCTCTTGGTAAGAGGGCAGGGACATTTCGAAGTGAACGCACGGATAGACTAGCAACTGCGCCATCGGGGCAGCATCAGTGCCGCGCAACTCAAGGCAGGCGGCGGCGGCAAGGTTGGCCCCTGCGCTGTCACCGCCGATGGCGATGCGGGCCGGATCGATGCCAAGATCGGCCGCGTTTTCGCGCACCCAGCGGGCGACGTCGATCACCTCATGCACGGCCTTGGGAAAGGGATGTTCGGGCGCTAGGGCATAGTCCACGCTGATCACGGTCTGGCCATTGGCCTCGGCGATGCGGCTGGTGATGTCCGCGTGGGTCATCGGGCTGCCCTGCATCCACGCGCCGCCATGCATGTAGATCAGGCACGGCTGCACACCGCCGCTGTTGTGGCGGTCGATCCGGCACAGAACGTTGCGCCCTTCAGAGTGGACAAAGCGGGTGGCGACCTGAACGCTGTCGGGGTGCGGCAGGCGCATCCGGTCTGCGATGTATTCGAACAGCAAACGGCGGTCGGTGATCGGCGCACCTTTCGGCAGAGCGCTCCACGCGCTGTTCCAGACCTCAAGGAAGGTGTTAATTTCGGGATTGATCATTTGGGGTCTCCTTGGCGATCAGCCTTGGTAGCCAAGCAGGCGCGGTAGAAAGAGGACGAAATCGGGGATAAAGGTGATGATCCCCAGAGCAAACAGCAGCGCCAGAATGAAGGGCCAGATGTCACGGACAATGGCGCCAAGGGGCTGTTTGGTGATGTTCGCGGTGATGAACAGCAGCAGGCCATAGGGCGGCGTGATCAGTCCCAGCATCGAGTTCACCACGGCGATGACGCCGAAATGGATTAGATCGATGCCCATCGCTTGCACGGCGGGGATCAGGATCGGGACCACGATCAGCAGGATCGCGCCCCCTTCCAGCACACAGCCCAACAACAGGATCAGGATGTTGACCATGACCAGAAAGCCGGTCGGGCCAAGGTCCATGCTGCCAAGCCATGTGGCCAGTGCGTTCGGCACATCCTCGCGGGTGATCACATAGTTGAAGGTGATCGAGCCTGCGATTAGCACACCGATGGAACCAGCAGATCGGGCGCCGGACGACAGTGTCTCCCAGAACGCGCGGAAGCTGACCGAGCGGTAGAGGATCACCGAGATCGTCAGCGCATAGGCGGCAGCGACGGCTGCGGCCTCGGTCGGGGTGACGATGCCGCTGTAGATGCCGCCCAGAAGGATCACCGGCAGCATCAGTGCCGGAAAAGCCTGCATGGTGATACGCGGCAATTCGGACATGGGGACGGCCTCGTCCGTGGGAAAGCCGCGTTTGCGTGCGATGATGTAGTTCATCACGGCCATCACCAGTGCCATCAAAAGGCCGGGGGCAAGGCCCGCCGCAAAGAGGAAGCCCACTGACTGGTCAGATACCAGCGCATACAGCACCATAGGAATAGACGGCGGGATGATCGGGCCGATGGTGGCCGTGGCTGCGGTGATCGCGGCGGCATAGCTGGCGGTGTATTTCCCGTCACGGGTCATCAGGCCGATGATGATTTTGCCCATGCCCACTGCGTCGGCCACAGCCGAGCCTGACATGCCGGAAAAGATCACCGAAGAGACCACGTTTACATGGCCAAGCCCGCCGCGAAAGCGTCCCACCAGCGCTTGGCAGAACCGCAGCAGACGATCCGCAAGACTGCCGATGTTCATGATGTCGGCGGCCAGAATAAATAGCGGGATCGCAAGCAGGGTATAGCCGTTGTAAAGGCCCTGCAGCAGCTGCTCGGACGCAATGGAGGGGTCATAGCCTTTCATGATCAGATACAGGAAAGAGCCGCACATCATGGCAAGGCCTACCGAGAGACCGGCGATCGACAGAAAGACGATCAGCGCCATGGAAAGCAGAAACGGATCAGTCATAATCATGGGTCTCCGGATGCAGGTCTACCTCATCGCGGGTGCGCGATCCCATGATGCCGCCCCATGCGGTCAGCAGCATCCGGATGATGACCGAGATGTGGAAAGGGATGTAGATGCCGAACACCAGATCGAAGGGCCAGCGCAGGTAGGCGGTGCGCTCGATCTCCATGAAGGTCACATAGCCCCATGCGGCGGGCAGTGTGTAGATGAAGATCGTGGCGCAGGTCAGGCCGGTGAATATGTCAAAGGCGCGGCGCACGGCGCGCGGCACGGCGCTGTAGACGATGTCCAGACGGATCATGTCCCCTTGGCGGACCACGAAGGCAAAACTGAACAGGATGCCCCAGACCCACGCGATGGTCACCCATTCCACAGTCCAGCCGACGGGCAGGTTCAGGAAATAGCGGAAGACAATTTGCAGGATGAAAACAGCGAACATGCTGCCCAGAAGCAGCGCGCTGATGTGACGAGGCAACGCGGCAAGCCGCTGCCAGAGCGTAGTGACAGGTTCCATAGCTTATCCGGTCCTGAAAGGCGCGAAGGATCGGCAGGGATAGCAAACTATCCCTGCCGGTTTGCAGCGTGTGCGGGCCTTATTGGCCGATGGCGATGATCGCGTCGATCATGCCTGCGGGCCAGTCTTTCGAGTAATCCGAGTTCTGGTAAACCTCGATCACGTGGCTTTGGAAAGCGGCGTTGTCGGGGGTATAGACGTCCAGACCGTTGGCAACCATGTCCGCCTCAAGCGTGGCTTCCTGATCCAGCGTTACCTTGTCCAGCGCGGCCTCAAAATTGTCGGCGCACTCCTGAACCTTGGCCTGCTGTGCCTCGGTCATCGAATTCCACTTGGACATGGAGATGGTGAATTCGTTCGCGGCGATCAGGTGGGCGGTTTTGCCGATGTGATTGATCACCTCGTCGAACTTCATGCTGCGCACTGCGGGAAAGCCGTTGTCCTGACCGTCAATCGCGCCGGTTTGCAGGGCGGTGTAGACCTCGGTGAAGGGGACGGGCACTGGCGATGCGCCCATGGCGGTGCCGACGAACTGCCAGCCTTCACCGGGGGGCATGCGCAGTTTGACACCTTCCAGATCGGCGGGGGTCATGATGCGATTGTCGCCCACATAGCCCAGATGGCGGGCGCCGATGTAGGGGAAGGACAGGATCTTGACCTTTGCCTTCTCTTCGATCTCGGCCAGCATGCCGTCCAGCACGTCCGAGTTATAGACCGCACGCATGTGGTCATAGTCGCGGAACAGGAAGGGCGTGCCCAAGATCGCGGTCGAGGGGATCTGGTTGTAAAAATCAAAGATCGCCAGGTTCGCCATGTCCAAGTTGCCGCGCTGCATGGCGGTCATCTCGGTGCCCTGCTTGAACAGGGTCGCGCCGTGGTAGGACTTGAATTCGAACTCATCCCCGAGGCAGGCGCCAAAAGCCTCACGCAGGGTCGTGGTGCGGATGTCGTTTTCCGAAACGGTGTCCGAATAGATCAGTTCGACCTTGTCGGCGGCCAGTGCGGGCAGGGCTACGGCGCAGGCGGCAACGCACGCCAGTAAAGTGGTCTTAATCGTCATGAATTCCTCCCAAGAATTTATCTGAGCGATGCGCTTTATGCTGTGACGCTCCTCAACGTCGGGCACAGATTCCAGCGCGCTGGTTTTTATGTACCATGTGGTTCATTTCTGTAAAGATGGTTTCTCGTTGCTTTGCGCAAAGGGGCGGGCGAAAAGAGGGGCAGGAGGACCAGTAGCTTGACGACACAGGATAAAACCCGACCCCGTTCGGGCCGCCGGCGGCGGGCTGCTGATCAGGACGGCGCGGCATTGGCCGAAGAAACGCGCGGCAATATTCTTGAAGAGGCGACAAAAGCCTTTGTTGCCCATGGCTTTGAAGGCTCCAGCATCAACGAGATCGCCGCCGCGACTGCCACGTCAAAGCGGATGATCTACTATCATTTCGGCTCAAAGCAGGGGCTATACACCGCCGTGCTTGAGGCTGCCTATGAACGGGTCGGGGCGCAGAAAATCGGGACCAAGCAGACCTCGCCCACGGCGATGGGGGCGCTGCGGGCCTATGCGGAGGACGCCTTTCAGAAGTTCCACGCGAATGAGGATTTCGTCCGGTTGATCATGGCCGAGAATCTGAACAAGGGCGCGACCATGCGTAATTCCGAAGGGGTGCGGCAGCGCTCGGCGGGGAACCTGTCGCGGCTGGAAGAGATCTGCAAGGCGGGCATAGCCGAAGGATCAATGCGCGACGATTTCCGCATATTGGATCTGTATTTCGCCGTGATCGGGGTTGCCTTTCACGCGGTTTCAAACCGGATCTCGACGGGAATTTCGCTGGATATGGACCTTGGCGCACCCGATGAGATCGCCTTTCGCCAGCGCCTAGTGGGCGACGTGGCCTGCCGTTACGCGGCCAAAACCGACATAAGCGAATAAGCCTTCAGGCCAGATCATCCAGCCCGCGCTTCAGGGCCTCTTCTAGGCCTGACACCTGCATGTGTTCGCGTAGGCGCAGGTTATAGCCGCCCGGTGTGCTGAGGGCCTGGACCAAGCTGTCGCTGTCGGAGGCTGCAAGGCTTGAGGCAATCAATTGGCGCAAGAACGCCTCGGATTGCGCACGATCTGCCCCTTTTTCTGCTGCCCAGTTTGCCACACCACTGACCATTTGGGCGACGGGGGACAGGACCGCTTGGGCGCAGATATAGGCCTGCAATTCAGCATCATCGCGCAGCGGGTACAGAGTATTGCGGGCTCCGAAAATGCTGCCCACCAGCGCCGCATCCCCCAGCATCATGATCGGCGTGCCGCCGGTCGCAATTCCGGGGAAGGGCATCATGATCGCACTGGCGGTTGCAGGGGCGACCATGACTGCGACCTCGGCCAAGCTGACATCAGCCATGAATGAGATCACGCGCTGGCCGCTTCGAAATTTCAGGCTATTCAGGATATCTGGCGCGGCACCTGCCATGAGGCCTAGAAAGATCACATCGCTCTGGTCCAGCACCTGCTGGTTCTCCGCGACTGTTACGCAGTCGTAGGCCGCTGTTAGAGCTGTTGCATGCTGTGCGCTGCGCTTGGACACGGTGATCTGGTGCCCGTCCTGAGCAATCCCGCGGACCACAGCTGTTGCGATGGTGCCAAGGCCGATAACGCCGATTTTCATAGGCTGTCTCCTGTCATGTCAGACGGACCCTAGAACAGCCTGTGCGGCGGGGCGATGGTGAAATCGCCCCGCGCAGAAATCAGGTGATCCGACGGATCGAAGCCATGATCTCGTCCCGTTCAAACACGCTTTTCCAGTCGTCGCGCATCAGGGCGGGGATGCCGAACTCGATCGCCTTGTTGCATGCGTCCGAGAAGACACCTTCCTGCACATTGAAGATCACCGCGCCAAGGATGTTCATGTGACCCAGCAGGAAGTCACGCGCGCATTCTTCGGAAACCCCGGTTTTGACGACTTCGTCCATCGCCTGTTTCATCACCACCAGCAAAGAGGCGCAGACAGTCTCCGACAGGCCCGGCTCAAGATAGGCCATCTGCTCGACGGTCACGCGGTAGGTTTTGCGGACAGGTGCGTAGATGGCTTTTGCGATCTGGTCGCCCAGATCATAATGCTCTTCGGGGCCTTGCATCAGCGCATTTACTACGCCCTGCGGATGGGCAACGCCGCCGAAACGGTCCAGACGAGCGGCCTCGGTTTCCTCGTTGTGGTAGATCATCGGGTGGCAGGGGTGCGTCACGAAATAGGTGATGTCCGCACGCTCGGGCAGGTGGCCCGCAAAGGGGGCGGCTGCATCCAGAATGACAACCATAGTGCCTGGGTTCAGTTTGTTGACGATGCCCTTGGCAACAACGCCGATTGCCGTGTCAGGAACTGCCAGCAGCACCACATCGGCGTTCGCGATGGCGGTATCGGCATCCACGCAGTCAACGCCTACTGCCTCTTTCAGGCGGGCGCGGCCCACGTCGCTGACCTCAACGTGCGCGACATTGAAATCTGTTTTGGCCAGGTTCAGCGAACACCGCACACCCATTTTGCCACCCGCGCCAAAAACTGCCACGTTTGTCATTGCTGATCTCTCCTCCAGAACCCCTGAGATGGGGCGTCTTGCATAACTGGTATGATCAGATAATATCCGGTGTCAAATGTCAATCGGCGCTGGTTCTTTGGAAAGGATATCCTCTGTGGCACCTCTGATTTCGTGGTTCGGAGACGACTTTACCGGCGCGGCTGCCGTGATGGAGGTTCTGGCTTTTGCAGGGCTGGAAACTGTCCTCTTTGCGGATACGCCCGATGAAGCGTTGCTGGCGCGGTTTAAGGGGGCACAGGCGGTGGGCATTGCCTCGACCGCGCGGACCGAGGGGCCGGACTGGATGGAGGCGCATCTGCCGCAAGCCTTTGCTTTCCTTCAGAAACTGGGTGCGCCGCTTCTGCATTACAAAGTCTGTTCCACCTTCGATTCCGCGCCAGAGGTCGGCAACATCGGCAAGGCCGCAGAGATCGGTTTGCGGGTCACGCAGGCGCAGGCCGCCGCGATGCTGACCGCTGCGCCGCAGATGCGCCGCTATCAGGCGTTCGGCCATCTTTACGCGGGGGGCTTTGACGGGGTGCATCGGCTGGATCGTCATCCGGTGATGTCGCGCCATCCTGTGACGCCGATGGATGAATCCGACCTGCTGCGCCACATTGCTCGCCAGACCGATCTGCCCTCGGCACTGATTGACCTTGAGGCGTTGTGGAGCGGATTCGACGCCCCTTTGCAGGCCCATTTGCAGGCAGGCGCGCGACTGATCTCCGTTGATGCGATGGAGGCAACGTCCGAACAGGCGGCAGGCCGTTTGATTTGGGAAAACCGCGCTGCGATGCCCTTTGTCATTGGCTCACAAGGGGTAGAGTTCGCCTTGGTGCGCCATTGGCAAGCCGAAGGGGAGATCCCCTCCGCGCCCGCGCCCCGCTCAGCTGGCAAGGTGGATCAGATCGCAGTGGTTTCCGGCTCGGTCTCGCCCAGTACGGCGCAGCAGATTGCGTGGGCCGAGGCGAACGGCTTTGCGGTGATCCGTTTGGACGCGGTGCAGGTGATCGGCGACGGTGCAGATGCGGCGACCCAAGCGGCCACTCAGGCGGCTTTGGCCGCAGTTGCGGCAGGGCGCAGTCCGCTGGTTTGTTCGGCCACAGGGCCGGATGATCCTGCGGTTGCGGACGTGCGGGCGGCGGTTGCCGCGTCGGGCGTAGGGATGGAAGCCGCGAATAAGCAGATCGGCATCGCTTTGGGCCATGTGTTGGACGGCATCCTGAAAGGCAGCGCGATCCGGCGGGCGGTGATCTCGGGCGGGGATACCTCGGGCCACGGGATGCGCGTTCTGGGGCTGAAGGCGCTGCAAGCCTTGGCACCAACGATCCCCGGTGCCTCGTTGTGTGTGGGCTATGGAGAAGGTCCGCACGATGGTTTGCAGATTGCTCTGAAGGGTGGTCAGATGGGCAGCATGGACTTTTTCGGCTGGATCCGCGACGGCGGCGGCCCGCGTTGATCCCGCGCCTTGTTGGCGCTAACATATTTGTATTGAATAGGAATTATCACAGAGTATGTCCCTGATCGGACCACTCGCCAATTTCGCGTGACCTCAAATGATGCGAGAAGCGAGGGGAAGACGGATTCGGCCCTTGGGCCGGACAGGATGTGAGGGACAGATGGTGAAGGTCGCAATCAACGGGTTTGGCCGCATCGGACGCACGCTGCTGCGCCAGCTTTTGCTGGGGCGCGCGAATGGTGACATCTGTTTGGTGCATATCAACGATATCGCGGCGGCGGATATCTGTGCCTATCTGCTGAAATATGACAGCGTTTACGGGTCGTTCCCCCGTGAGGTGGCCCATCGTGATGGCGCGCTGATCATCGGAGAGCAGCGCATTCCCCTGACCCATGTGCGCGATCTGGCGGAACTGGACCTGAGCGGCGTGGACGTTCTGCTGGAATGTACCGGCCTTGGCGGCGCCCGTCCCCATGCCGAGGCTGGCCTGCGGGCAGGGGCCAAGGCGGTTCTGGTCTCTGGCCCCTCAAAGGCGGCGGACCAGACGATTGTGATCGGGGCCAACGATGATCAGCTGACCGATGCGCCGATTGTCTCGAACGCCTCGTGCACCACGAATGCGATTGCGCCCTTGTTGCGGCTGGTGGATGCCGCGTGGGGGATTGAGCGGGCCCACGTGAGCACCGTCCATTGCTACACGGGCAGCCAGCCCACGGTAGACATGCCCCGCGCCAGTTTTGAGCGTAGCCGCGCGGCGGCGGTGTCGATGGTGCCGACCTCGACCAGCGCCGAGGGGCAGATTGCCCATGTGCTGCCCGATCTGAACGGACGGTTGACGGTGGCGGCGGTGCGGGTGCCGTCGATCTCGGTCTCGGCGATTGATGCGGTGATCCAGTTGCGGGACTTTCCCGCAGGCGATCTGGAGGCGGCATTGCGTGACCTGCTGAAAGAGGCCCCTTGGCTGGGTGTGACCACAGATGCCTGTGTATCGACCGATATGCGGGCGCGGCCTGAGTCTTTGGTGCTGGCCCTGCCAGAGACCCGCGTGTTGCAGGACAAACAGGT
Organism: Donghicola tyrosinivorans; assembly: GCF_003003355.1. Classification (GTDB taxonomy): domain Bacteria; phylum Pseudomonadota; class Alphaproteobacteria; order Rhodobacterales; family Rhodobacteraceae; genus Donghicola; species Donghicola tyrosinivorans. The sequence goes on along the minus strand of NZ_PVTQ01000007.1, from coordinate 202,536 downwards.
GCGCCTCTTTGGCTGGTACGACAACGAATGGGGATTTTCCGCGCGAATGCTGGATATGGTCCGGCGGATGCATGGTTTGATGCCAGCTTAAGGCGTTGTCTTGATATAGGTGTTCAACGCCTGTTCCAGCGCGTCCCAGACTTTGGTCAGGCGCGGTGTGTGTCGTAGCGCCGTTGGCGCAGTCAGCCAGACCGGCAGGCCGGGAACAGGCAGTGCGGGCAGGACGCGTTCAAGCGTATGATCGTTGATGGTTTGGGCCACTTGACCAAAGCCGATGCCGCAGCCTGCGCGGACCATTTCCCAGTAGACCGATTGGTTGTCCGTGCGCAGGGCAAAGCTGTCTCGGGTCACGGGGATACCGGACATTTCCATGCCTCTGATGATCAGATCACTTTTGTCATAGCCGATCAGATCGTGGGTCAGCAGATCGGCCAGAGTTTCGGGACGTCCCATGCGGTCCAGATAGGTGCGGGTGGCAAAGGCTCCCATGGCGATGTCACCCAAGTGACGGGTGGTCATATCCAGTTGCTCGGGGCGGTACATGCGGATGGCGATGTCAGCCTCACGAAACAGAAGGTTCTCGGTGTTGTCCGAAGGGACAATGTCCAGTTTCAGCCTTGGCGCCTCTTGCCGCAGCTTTGCGGCCACTTTCGGTAGCACTAGGTGGGACAGAGCGACCGAGGCGGTGATGCGGACGGTGCCGCTAAGACCTTCGTCCTCTTCGGCGGCGGCAAGGGACAGGCGGGCAGCGGCCTGTGACATGTCGCGCGCGTGGGGCAGTAGGCGCAGGCCGCTGCGGGTCAGCGTCAGCCCCTTGGCATGTCGGTGGAACAGTTCCAGCCCCAGATCGCCCTCAAGCGTGTGGATATGCCGTCCGATGGTGGGTTGCGATGACCCCAGACGCCGCGCTGCCGCCGAGAGCGAGCCGCTCTCGGCCACTGCAACAAAGACCCTGAGTAGGGTCCAATCCAGATCTGTCAGCCGCTTATCCATTCAAATATGAATAGCAGGCCGTCGATTTCAGGCAATTTCTTTGTCGATATGAATGGGTGAGGTTGGAGCCATCTCAGGCAGTGATTTGCGGAGAGGTATGATGACGGGAACGGTCTTATTGCTTGGTGCTTCGGGAAAGATCGGGCGGGCGGCGGCTCAGGTCTTTTGGGATCGTGGCTGGCGTGTGCGCATGTATGACCGCGCGGCGGGGGATATGGTGCGGCAGGCGCAGGGTGTCGATGTGATCGTCAACGGTCTGAACCCGCCGAACTACCATGATTGGGCTGGAATCCTGCCCCAGATCACCCGCGATGTGATTACGGCGGCGCGGGCCAGCGGCGCGACGGTGATCCTGCCCGGCAATGTCTATGTCTACGGGAATACGCCGGGGTTGTGGACCGAGGACACTCCGCATCAACCATGCAGCCGCAAGGGCCGTATCCGCGAAGAGATCGAGCGGATGTATCGTGCCTCTGGAGTGCAGACGATCATTCTGCGGGCGGGGGATTTCATCTCGGCCGAGGCGGGCGATTCGGACCTGATGGGGGTGGTGCATCTGAAGGGGCTGAAACGCGGCGTGGTGACCGCTTTGGGAGATCCCGATGCCATGCACGCCTATGCCTATCTGCCGGACTGGGCCGAGGCGGCCTGTCAGTTGGCCGAGCGCCGGAAAACCCTTGCTGCGTTCACAGATGTGAACCTTGGTGGAGCGAATTTCACCATGAATGATCTGGCTGCGGCGTTGGCGAAACATCTGGGGCGATCCGTGCGGGTCAAGCAGTTCGGCTGGTGGCAGATGCGCCTTTTGGCCCCGTTCTGGGAACTGGCGCGGGAACTGCGTGAGATGCGTTATTTGTGGTCTGTTCCCCATAGCTTGAACCACGACAAGCTGCTGAATTTACTTCCTGATTTCCGGCATACGGATTTGGCGAAGGTCATGGTGGCAGGGGTGCCGCGCGGGTAGAGACTCGACTCTGGAATTCTGACGGGCTAAATTAGAACAAATATAGAACATTTGAGGTGCGCTATGGGGCGTCGGATTCTCTCCGTCTGGCTGCCGCGACTGGCCAGTCAGCGTATTTTGCGCCGCCGTTCGGTGGCGGGACCGTTCGCGGTTGTGGCCCGAGTGAAGGGCTCTGAACAGCTGAGTTGCGTCAATCACGCCGCGCAGCAAGAGGGGCTGCGGGCGGGCATGGGACTGGCCGATGCCCGCGCCATGTGCCCCGATCTGTTAACCGCCCCTGCCGATGTGCAGGCTGATGGGCGGTTTCTGCGGATGCTGGCCCGTTGGGCGGGGCGCTATTGTCCTTGGGTCGGGCTTGAGGGCGCGGATGGTCTGGTTCTGGATATTAGCGGCTCGGCCCACCTGATGGGCGGGGAAGAGGCGCTGATGGCGGACATGCGCGCGCGCCTGATGCGGGCGGGGTTCTCGGTCCGGTTGGGGCTGGCGGATACCCGTGGGGCCGCTTGGGCCTTGGCGCGCTACGATGAGGGGATTGCGGCAGAGGGCCAAGTGCGGGCACGGCTGTGGCCTTTGCCGGTGGCGGCACTGCGGCTTGAGACCGATGTGGTCGAGGGGTTGGCCCGTTTGGGCGTGCGCAAGATCGCCGATCTTGCTGCCCTACCACGGGCGACCGTGGGGCGGCGCTTTGGGCAGGGGCCTTTGGTGCGGCTGGATCAGGTGCTTGGGGTGCAGTCCGAGGCGATCACGCCTGTGGCTGTGCGCGAACGCCCTGTGGCGCAGCTAACCTTGGCAGAACCCATTGGCCGGACTGAGGATGTGATGGAAGGGGTGCGCCATCTGCTGGGGCAACTCTGTCCGCAACTGGCCGAGGCGGGTCAAGGGGCGCGGACCCTATGCCTGACCCTGCGGCGTGTGGATCAGCAGGACGCGAGCGTCGAGTTGCGGCTGGCCCGTCCCATGCGATCGCCTGAGGATATGGCGCCCTTGTTCGCGCGGGGCGTGGATGAGGTAGATGCAGGTTTCGGTATTGACCAGATGCGGATCGAGGCCACGGTGCTAGAGGCTTTGCCGCCCGAGCAGGTCAGCGCTTCGGGCGCGCCTGCGGCGCAGGATCGTGAAGGGGCTTTGGCCGATCTGATGACGCGGCTCGGGGGGCGGATGGGCTTGGAGAGTATCCATCGCTGGCTGCCAGCCGAGAGCCATATTCCAGAGCGCTCTTTCAGCGTGGCGGCGGCGGCATGGTCGGCCCCTGCGCGGGATTGGCCGCTGCCGGTCCGGCCTCGTCCGGTGCTGATGTTCCCGCCCGAGCCGGTGAGCGCAGGGCGCGGGCGCAACGTGCCGCGCCGGTTTCGCTGGCGGCGGATGGAGATGCAGGTGGCCCGTATCGAAGGCCCCGAGCGGATCGCGCCCGAGTGGTGGCTGGATGACCCTTTGTGGCGGTCGGGCCTGCGGGATTACTGGCGGGTCGAGACCACGGGCGGGCGCCGTTTGTGGATGTTTCACACGCCTCAGGATCCCGCATGGCATGTGCAGGGTGAATTCTGAGGGGCCGCCCTGACGGGCGGCGGCCTCCGGCGGAGGTATTTTTGCCAAGATGAAAGAGCGGGCGCTTTTGGCGTCATGATGGGGCGGCTTCAGGAGCGGTTTGGATGGGCTATGCAGAGTTATGCGTGACCTCGAATTTCTCGTTCCTGCGGGGGGCGTCCCATCCGGAGGAGTTGGTGACCCGCGCGGCCGAGTTGGGGTTGGAGGCGATCGGGATTGCGGACCGGAATACGCTGGCCGGTGTGGTGCGGGCCTGGTCGGCGTTGCGGGAGTTGAAGCGGGCGGCTGAGGAGGAAGGTGCGCGGGTGGTGATCCGATCGTCCGTGGGAGTGGACCCGTCCAGTCGTCAGCGGTGGGCTGCGCCGGTGGCGGTGGATGCGAAGGTGGTGGTCTTGCCGCGCCTTCTGGTCGGGGCGCGGTTGGTGCTGCGCGATTGCGGGGCGCATTTGCTGGCCTATCCGATGAACCGCGATGGCTATGGGCGGCTCTCGCGTCTGCTGACCTTGGGCAAGCGGAGGGCCGAGAAGGGGCAGTGTGATCTGTCCTTTGCCGATGTTTTGGAGAATGCAGCCGATTTGGTGTTTGTCGCGGTGTGTGAGGGCGATCCCGAGGCGCGGGAGGTTCTGGCGCAATTGCGGGAGTTGGGGCGGGTGGCGCCTAGTCAGCTGTATTACGGGGCCGCGCCGCGTTACGACGGGGCGGATGAGGCGCATCTGGCGGCCTGTGCACGGGCCGCGAAGGCTTGCGCTGCGCCGATGGTCGCTGTGGGCGATGCCTTGATGCATCATGCCAGTCGGCGGCAGTTGGCGGATGTTTTGACCTGCCTGCGCGAAGGGACTGTGATTGACCGGATCGGGAGGCTTGCCCTGCCCAACGCCGAGCGGCGCTTGAAAGGCCCTGACGAGATGGCAAGGATTTTCGCGGGCTATCCGGCGGCTTTGAGACGCTCGGTCGAGGTGGCGGGGCGCTGTGCCTTTGATCTGTCCGAGCTGTCCTATGAATACCCTGATGAGGTTGCAGATGGGGAAAGCCCTCAGTCCCGTCTTGCGCGGCTGGTCGAACAGGGATTGCGCCGCCGTTATCCCGGCGGGATCAGCGAACGCACCCGCATGATGGTGACCAAGGAATTGCAATTGGTCGAGAAGCTGGGCTTTGCCGCCTATTTCCTGACCGTCCATGACATTGTCGCCTTTGCGCGGTCGCGGGATATTCTGTGTCAGGGGCGCGGGTCGGCGGCGAACTCGATCCTCTGTTATGCGCTGGGGGTGACCGAGGTCGGGCCAGAGGTGATTACCATGGTCTTTGAGCGCTTTGTCAGCGAACAGCGGGGCGAGCCCCCCGATATCGACGTGGATTTCGAGCATGAGCGCCGCGAAGAGGTGATCCAGCACATCTACGCGCGTTACGGGCGGCACCGTGCGGGGCTTTGTGCGACGGTGATCCATTTTCGCTCTCGCGCGGCGATCCGTGAGGTGGGCAAGGTCATGGGCCTCAGCGAGGATTTGATCGGCGCCTTGGCGGGGCAGGCCAGTGGCTGGTCGCGCAATGGGCTAGAGCCTGATCGCGTGCGGGAACTGGGGCTGGACCCCGAGGACCGGCGTTTGCGGCAGACCCTGCGTTTGATCGGCGAGATCACCGGTTTCCCTCGGCATCTGTCCCAGCATGTGGGGGGCTTTATCATCACGCGGGGGCGTTTGGATGAACTGTGTCCCATCGAAAACGCTGCCATGGAAGGGCGCACGGTGATCGAGTGGGATAAGGACGATATCGACGCTTTGGGTATTTTGAAGGTGGATATCCTCAGCCTTGGGATGCTGACCTGCATCCGTAAATGCTTTGACCTGATCGCAGGGCAGGGGGGCGCGCGTTATACGCTGGAGAACCTGCCACGAGAGGATGCGCAGACCTATCAGATGCTGTGCAATGCCGATGCGATCGGGGTGTTTCAGGTGGAAAGTCGGGCGCAGTTGAACTTTCTGCCCCGTATGCAGCCGCGCCAGTTCTATGACTTGGTGATTGAGGTGGCCATCGTCCGCCCCGGCCCCATTCAGGGTGGCATGGTGCATCCTTATATCCGCCGCAGGCAGGGGCATGAGCCGGTGATGCTGCCCTCTGAGGACCTGCGCAATGTGCTTGGCAAGACGCTGGGGGTGCCGCTTTTCCAAGAGCAAGCCATGCAGATCGCCATTGTGGCGGCGGGCTTTAGCCCCGGCGAGGCGGACCGGCTGCGGCGCAGCCTTGCGACCTTTAAGCGGATGGGGACGATCAGCACATTTCGCGACCGTTTCGTGGGCGGGATGCTGGCGCGGGGCTATGCCCCCGACTTTGCCGAGCGGTGTTTCAGCCAGATTGAGGGCTTTGGCGAATACGGGTTCCCAGAAAGCCATGCGGCCAGTTTTGCGTTGCTGGTCTATGCCTCGGCTTGGTTGAAACGGCATCATCCGGCGGCGTTTGGCTGCGCTTTGCTGAACTCGCAGCCGATGGGGTTTTACGCCCCTGCGCAGATCGTGCGGGACATGCGCGATCATGGGATCGAGGTGCGCCCCGTCTGCGTCAACATGAGCGATTGGGACAACACCCTAGAGCGGCGGCCCGACGGGCAGCTGGCCCTGCGGCTGGGGTTCCGGCAGGTCAAGGGTCTGCGCGAAGAGGATGCCCAGTGGATCGCGGCGGCGCGGGGCAACGGCTATCACAGTGTGGAAAGCCTGTGGCGGCGGGCGGGGGTGCCTCCTGCGGCGCTGGACAAGCTGGCACAGGCCGATGCCTTTGCCGATCTGGGGCTGCGGCGACGGGATGCCTTGTGGCAGGTCAAGGCGCTGCGGGCGCCAAAGCCTTTACCCTTGTTCGAAGGTTTGGCGCAGGAAGAGGGCATCCATGAGCCGCAGGTTGACTTGCCCCATATGACCTTGGGCGAAGAGGTGGTGGATGATTACCTGTCCCTGCGGTTGTCGCTGAAGGCGCACCCGATGGAGTTGCTGCGCCCCGATATTCAGGGCCTGATCCCGCATGAGCGGTTGATGACCACGCCCTTGGGCAATTACGCGGTTTGCGGTTTGGTGATCACGCGGCAGCGGCCGGGCACCGCCAGCGGGGTGATCTTTATGACGCTGGAGGATGAGACTGGCACCTGCAACGTGGTGGTCTGGCCCAAGATCTATGAGCAATTCCGGCGGGCGGTTATCGGCGGGCGGCTGGTCAAGATCACCGGTTATCTTCAGCGTGAAGGCCAAGTGGTGCATCTGATCGCGCAGCACGTCGAGGATGTGTCATGGCGGCTTGCGACCCTCTCGGAACCTGAGGCACCGCAGCCGCCCCAAGGCTGGCAATCGGGTGCGCCTGCACCAAGGGCGCGGCACCCGCGCGAACAGGCCAAGCGGTTGTTCCCCAGCAGGGACTTTCATTGAGGTGACATGAAACGTTAACCGTTTCGTCATTTTATCCCGACAAATCTGTCACATAGGGCTGATAGCCAGCAGTCCGATCTGCCCGCTGATGGGCCGATGTTTTCAGGTATTCAGGGAGCCCCCGATGAAAAAGACTGTTGCAGTCCTTCTGGCAGCCACCGCCATGACCCCCGCCGCCTATGCGGAAAATCTGACCCGCGTTGCCACCGTGCCGCTGGATGGCGAAATCACCGGCCTCTATGAGCAGGGCGCAGACCTGTTCTTCAACGTTCAGCATCCTTCGGATGAACTGAACGGCAAGTTCAACAAAGCGACCGTCGGTGTTGTCTCGAACGTGAACTGGGAGGCAAGCGCATCGGATGTACCTTCCGAAATCGAAGGCAAGTCGACTGTTGTGACCTCGCTGGGTGACTATCAGGTTCTGATGCAGGAAGGCGACAAGGGCGTTGCGGGCATCATCCAGTCGATCGCAGGCGAAGAGCTGCTGATCTCGAACGATCCCGACTTCAACGGTTTTGTCCCCACTGGCGACAATGCGGGCCTGCTGTTCACCAACTGGGAAAACCGTCCCGGCGGCATGTCGCGTGCGGCTCTGACCCGCGCGGAAGATGGTAGCTGGACCGTTGGCGACATCTCGATGGTGGATTTCTCGAAGGTTGGCGGCACTTGGGTGAACTGCTTTGGCACCGTATCGCCTTGGGGCACCCCGTTGTCGTCGGAAGAGCTGTACTTTGACGAGACCGCCGAGTGGAACAACCCCGAGTACAAAGACATCGAAGATACCCAGATGCTGGGTGCATACTTGGGCCAATACCCCAACCCCTATAACTACGGCTACATCGTCGAGATCACCGATCCCGCAGGCGCAGCTGCCCCCGTCAAGCGTTTCGCAATGGGCCGCATGAGCCACGAGAACTCGGTCGTGATGCCTGACCAAAAGACCGCCTACACCACCTCGGACGGCACCGGTCAGCCCTTCTACAAGTTCGTGGCCGACACCGCTGGTGATCTGTCCTCGGGCACCCTTTACGCGGCAAAGCTGACCCAGCTTGGGGATGCAGGCGCGGACGCGGCCACCACTGCCTTTGATATGGAGTGGATCGAACTGGGTCACGCATCGGAAGCCGAGATCGCAAGCTGGATCGCCGAATACGACGGCATCACGCTGGAAGATCACAAAGCCGGTGAGAGCAACTACATCACCGACGCGCAGGTTGCCGAATGGGCTGCTGGTACTGCCGCCGACAACCGCGTCGCCTTCCTTGAATCGAACAAAGCCGCGGCTGTCAAAGGCGCCACCGCCGAGTTCCGCAAAATGGAAGGTGTGAACATCAACCATGACGGCGCAAAGGACGGTTCGGTTCCCTATATGTACGTGGCGATGTCCGAAGTGTCGAAAACCATGTCGGACGGTGAAGGCGACATCAACGTTGCCGAAAACAAGTGCGGCGTTGTCTATGAGATGGAACTGGACGCGGCGTTCAACGTCTCGAAGATGGTCCCCGTTGTGGCTGGTCACGGCTACAACAAAGACAACGCGCCGAACGCTTGCCCCGTCGACTCGATCTCGAACCCTGACAACATTCTGGTCCGCGCCAACGGTCAGGTTGTGATCGGTGAAGACACCGGCAACCACGAGAATAACGCTTTGTGGATCTGGACCAAAGGTCAGCAGTCGTAAGCTAAGCAACTAGCAAAGCAGCGAAAATTCGAGGGGAGGGCATTTTATGCGCTCCCCTCTTGTCCTGCCTTTAAGTTATGTTCGTTGCTTCATGATGGGGTAATCTGGTTGGTAACCGTCAGATTGGCACCGCCCGCCACATCATCGGCAGATTGCCGATAGCCGATCATACTGCGCTCGCCGCACTTTAAGGCGATCAAGTCGGGCAGAGCTTGCCGCGCCGCCGGATGTAGAGCCCGAGCCCTTTTACGCTTCCAGTTGCGGCGGACCCAGACGTATGGTTCGCGCATGGCACGTGTTTTCAAATTTCTCATCTTGGTCCTTGCAGCGCTCACCGCAGCTCTCGCAGCCTATGGTGGAAAGGGATATTTTGATGCGAAGCTGGCCTCTGATGATCTTCGCATCAGGGCAAATCAGCTGATTGCAGAAGGCCGAAGTGGCGCTTACTTAGGAGCGGAACGTCTCAATTGGCTTTTGCGCGTGCAGGACCCCGCTTTCCGCGACCACAGCGGCGTTGATTTCAGTACAGCCGGCGCCGGTGCCACGACAATTTCCCAATCAGTCTCGAAGCGACTTGCCTTCAAGCACTTCGAGCCCGGGATCGGTAAAGTACGACAGACCGGCTATGCGCTAGGTTTGGAGCAGAGCCTGACAAAAGATCAGATCCTTGCCCTCTGGCTAGGTAGCGTTGAAATGGGGCGTGGACCTGATGGCTGGATGACCGGGTTCTTCGAGGCCAGCATTAAGGTATTTGGCGTGCCGCCGTCCGAGACAACAGATACAGAGTATCTGCGACTGGTCGCTGTGCTGATCGCGCCTGCGTCCTTTGATTTGCGATATGGCGACGAGAAGCTTGTCGCTCGGACAGCGCGAATCGAGCGTATGTTTGCAGGTGAATGTGCGCCGCTAGACCATGGTGACGTTTGGCTGGAAGGCTGTCGGTGACTGGCAGCTTTGTCCGCTGAACTGCAACGGTTTTCCCCTGTTCTGCCTGAAAGGTCATCCTTAACGGGGCGAAAGGTCATATTTCCTTTAAAATGGTCATTTTATGTGGGGTCGCACAACACCTTTGTATTTTCTGACCTATTTAGTCGGAAACTCTTTACCTGACTTCTTTGATCGGGTATCCAGCCCATCAAACAGCGAATAGTAATTCACGAGGGAACGCATATGACACTTCGCGCAACGCTTCTGGCTTCGGCCATGACTTTCGCAGCCACAGGCGCCATGGCGGTCGAGGCTGAGGCAGTGCTGAACAACTACGCAGACATCGCGCTGGCGGGCTATGAAGACAGTCTGGCAACCGCCAAAGACCTGAAGGTCGCTGTCGAGGCACTGGTCGCCAACCCCAGCGAAGAAACGCTGTCGGCAGCCAAGCAGGCGTGGCTGAAGGCACGCGTGCCTTACCAGCAGACCGAGGCGTTCCGTTTCGGCAACCCCACCGTTGATGACTGGGAAGGCAAAGTGAACGCATGGCCGCTGGACGAAGGTCTGATCGACTATGTGGACCCCATGCTGGGTGGCAACGACGAGAACCCCTTTGCGCTGGCGAATGTGATCGCGAACCCCGCGCTTGAGGTGTCGGGCGCAACCATCGATGCCAGCACCATCACCCCCGCAGTGCTTGAGCAGTTGCACGAAGTTGACGGGATCGAGGCGAACGTGGCCACCGGCTATCACGCCATCGAATTCCTTCTCTGGGGTCAGGATCTGAACGGCACCGACCACGGTGCGGGCGCCCGTCCGGCAACCGATTTCGATACCGCCAACTGCACCGGCGACAACTGTGACCGCCGCGTTCAGTATCTGGTGGCCGCAACCGATCTGCTGATCAGCGATCTGGAAGATGCCGTCGCAAACTGGGGGGCTGATGGTCAGGGCCGTGCCGACGTGACCGCCGATGCGAACGAAGGTCTGGTCATGGCATTCACGGGTCTGGGCTCGCTCTCCTACGGTGAACAGGCAGGCGAGCGGATGAAGCTTGGCGTTCTGCTGCACGATCCCGAGGAAGAGCATGACTGCTTCTCGGATAACACCCACAACAGCCACTACTACGATGGCCTTGGCATCCGGAACGTCTACACCGGCCGTTATGTGCGTGTGGATGGCTCGGTCGTCGAAGGTCCGTCGCTGAACGACTATGTAGCAGAACGTGATGCAGAACTGGCAGCGAACCTGACCGCTGACATCAACCACACCATGCTGCAACTGGGCGCGATCAAATCGACCGCCGAGGCTGGTACCAGCTATGACCAGCTTTTGGGGGCAGGCAATGCTGCCGGTGAGGCACTGATCATGTCTGCCGTGGACGCTCTGGTCGCGCAGACCCGCAACATCGAACGCGCCGTGGCCGTCGTCGGTCTGGAAGGCGTGACAGTCGAAGGTTCGGACAGCCTCGATAACGAAGGCGCGGTCTTCCAGTAAGAACACCCAACTGGGGCGCCCGAAACGGCGCCCCTTTCTTCCATAACCTGACGGAGCGGCCCTATGATCGTCTGTCACTGCCAGAATATCTCGGACAAGGATATCCACGCGGCCATCGACTGGATGCGCGCCTCGGACGCCGATATCGTGATCACGCCCGGCCGGATTTACCGCGCCTTGGGCAAGTCGGCGGACTGCGGCGGATGTATGCCGCTGCTGCTGTCGACCATGCGCAGTAGCGACAATTTTGCCGTGCCAAAGCTGGACAAGGTGCAAACCGTGCCACAGCTTAAAACCGTCGGAAAACATAACAGAGGGTAATACCATGAAGGGCGACGCAAAGGTCATTGAGTACCTGAACGCAGCACTGCGCAGTGAGTTGACGGCAATTAACCAGTATTGGGTTCATTTCCGTCTGCAAAAGGATTGGGGTCTGGGCAAGCTGGCCGCCAAATCCCGCGCGGAAAGCATCGAAGAGATGAACCACGCAGACAAACTGATCGACCGGATCATTTTTCTGGAAGGTCATCCCAACCTGCAAAAGCTGGATCCCCTGCGGATCGGGCAAAATGCCAAAGAAACCCTTGAATGTGATCTCGCCGGAGAGCATGACGCCCGTACCCTCTATATTGAGGCTCGGAATTATTGCGACAGTGTCGGCGATTACGTTTCCAAGAACCTGTTCGAGGAACTGATCGCGGACGAGGAAGGCCACATTGATTTTCTGGAAACCCAGCTGGACCTATACGAGCGGATCGGCGGCGAAAAGTACCAGATGCTCAATGCAGATGCGGCGGATGCTGCCGAAGACTGATGGTATGTTGCGGCTGGTACTGGCTGCGGTGCCAGCCAGCCTTGCCTTGATCGCGCCTTTGGCTGCGGGTGCGCAAGACAGCATCTCGGACGAGCTTCACGCCGACCCTCGGGCCGCTGCGCAGGTCATTGTCCCACGCACTGTGGAAGAGGCGGCACGGATCGCCAAGGTCACGGCGCCGACGACCGATTTCACCAAACCTGAACGTTATGAGACGCACCCCGCAGGGGCCGCGACCCAGTTCGATGTTCTGGGACGCGATGCCTTTGCCATACCCTCCGCCAACATGAGCTTTGAGCGGGAACTGGATTTCCAGATCGGCAATGGGCTGTTCAAAAAGCTTTGGGCCAGTGCGCCGTCCTCGACCTTGGCAAGTGACGGTTTGGGGCCGCTGTATAATGCGCGGTCCTGTCAGGTCTGCCATGTGAATGACGGACGCGGGCATCCGCCTGAAAGTGCAGAGGATGATGGAGTGTCCATGTTCCTGCGCCTCTCGATCCCCGATGAGGCCAGCGATCTGGACGCCGAGACCCTGCGCTATCTGGCTAACGCGCCAGAGCCGACTTACGGCCATCAGCTACAGGACAAATCCCTCTCTGGCATTCCCGCCGAGGGGCAGATGCGCGTGACCTACACTGATGTTCCCGTGGCCTTGGGCGATGGCACGCAGGTGTCATTGCGGGCGCCAAGTTATGAGGTGGCGGATTTGGGCTATGGGCCGCTGCACCCTGATGCGATGCTCAGCCCCCGCGTGGCCCCTCAGATGATTGGTCTTGGGTTGCTGGAGGCAATCCCCGAGGCGGATATCTTGGCGCTTGCAGACCCTGATGATGCGGATGGCGACGGGATTTCGGGCCGCGCCAATCAGGTCTGGGACCAAGAGGCGCAGACGATGATGCTGGGGCGCTTTGGCCTTAAGGCAGGCGCGGGTTCTGTGCGCGGACAAAGCGCCGATGCGTTCCATTCGGACATCGGGATTTCCACCTCTCTGCATCCGGCGGGGGCAGGGGAATGTACGGCTGCGCAAACGGCCTGTCTTGCTGCGCCTGACGGAAATACCCCCGCGCAGCAAAACTTGGAGGCGTCAGATCCGGTGCTGGACCTGACCAGCTTTTACGCCCGCAATCTGGCCGTGCCGGCCCGCCGCAATGTGGATGACCCAAAGGTACTGCGCGGCAAGCGGATGTTCTATGACGCGGGCTGCACTGCTTGTCATACGCCGAAATTCGTGACCCATCGCCTTGAAAACCAGCTCGAACAATCGTTCCAGTTGATCTGGCCCTACACGGACATGTTACTGCACGATATGGGCTCTGGGCTGGCGGATGGACGCCCTGAATGGCAGGCAACAGGGAATGAATGGCGCACGCCGCCACTATGGGGGATCGGCATGACCCAAGCTGTCAGCGGCCACACTTTTTTTCTGCACGACGGGCGCGCCCGTAATCTGCTTGAAGCAATTCTGTGGCATGGGGGCGAGGCGACGGCCTCCCGCGAAACGGTCCGTCTGATGCCCGCTGCCGATCGCGCCGCACTATTGAAATTTCTGGAGTCCCTGTGATGCTTCATTCCTTGGCCTGTGTCTTAGGTTTCGCCGCTCTTTCCGTCGCAACGCTTAACAGCGAGGCAACGGCGCAGACGGCCCCGAATGTGGATGCCCCTGGCGTTCCATTGGAGACCCATAGCGCAGAGACTGGGTTGCCCTACTTCCCGCCCGGTTCTGGCACCATCAGCCACGAGGCAATCACCCGCCGCGTGCTAGAGGTTTTTGAAGGGCAGTTCGGCGCCTTCCGCGATCGGTCCGCCAAGTTGCACGATGTGGCCGTCGCCCATTGCGCAGGCACTGCCGATGAGGCGGCGTTGGAGGCGGCGTTCGTGGATACATGGATGGCTTGGGCGCCGCTGGACAGCTACCAGTTCGGCCCGATCGAACAGCAAGGCGCGGCGCTGACCGTGAACTTCTGGCCGGACAAAAAGAACTTTGTGGGCCGCGCTCTGCTTGATCTGACAAAGCAAAGCCCAGAGGCGCAAGCCGATGGCGCTGTGGTTGCGACCCTCTCGGCGGGGGCGCAGGGTCTGCCCGCGCTTGAGATGCTGATTTACGACGACGCCGTTCCCGCCTGTCCCGCCGTGCAAGGCGTTAGCGCCAATCTGGCGCGACTGGCAGATGATATCTACCAAGGCTGGTTTGCTGAAAACGGTTGGGCCGATCTGGCGCGTGCCGCTGGCCCCGACAACCCTGTTTATCTGGCTCCGTCGGAATTCACCAAGGTGGTCTATACTGCCCTTGATTTCGGTCTGATCCGCGTGGCCGATGTGCGTTTGGGCCGCCCTTTGGGCACGTTCGAACGGCCCTTCCCGACCCGTGCCGAAGCTTGGCGGTCGGGCCTGACCGCGCAGATCATTCTGGCGCAGCTTGAGGGCATCGAAGAAGTGGTCATGTCGGGCTTTGCCGGTGATCTGGGTGACAACACCCGTTCTTGGATGCGTACTGTCTTTGATCAGACCGAAGACCGCGTGGCTGCGATTGATGCTCCGATCAATGAGGCCGTCGCTGATCCGATGCAGCGCATTCGCGTCGAGGGGCTGCAAAGCAAGGTGCTGTACCTGCAAAACCAGATGGCGCAGGACGTAGGCCCCAATCTTGGGGTCGAAACCGGCTTTAGCGCCGCGGACGGAGATTGATCCATGCAACGCAGACAGTTTCTGGCCGTCTCGCTGGCCTCTGCCACTGCCGCTTGGGCCAGCCAAGGCTGGGCCGCCGCCGGTGCGCCCAAATACCTGACTGCCGCCGCCAAGCCGGGCAATAGCACTTGGTTGGTGGGTTTGACCGAGGACGCCAAGATCGCGTTCGAAATCCAGATCCCCTCACGTGGGCACGCAGCGGCGGCCCATCCCGAACGGGCCGAGGCCGTGGCCTTTGCCCGCCGTCCGGGCCGCTTTGCCGTGGTGTTGGATTGCGTGACGGGGCAAGAGATCGTGCGGCTGGACAGTCCCGAGGGGCGGCATTTCTATGGCCACGGAGCCTTCACAGCCGATGGTAAGCTGCTGCTTACGACCGAGAATGCCTATGACATTCCGGACGGGCGACTGGGGGTTTGGGACGCTACCGACGGCTACAAGCGCATTGGCGAGCTGCCCTCTGGCGGGATCGGCCCCCATGAGATGATCCGCATGGATGATGGCGGCTTTGCCGTGGCCAATGGCGGGATGCAGACCCACCCCGACTATGAGCGGGCGGTGCTGAACATTCCGACTATGCAGCCCAACCTGACCTATCTGGACGCCGAAGGGGCGATCATTGATCAGGTTGAACCGCCTGCCGACATGCGTCTGAACTCGATCCGGCACATCGCGGCGGATGCCTCGGGGCGGGTGGTGATCGCGCTGCAATGGCAGGGCAATCCCCTGCAAGAGGTACCCTTGATGGCCAGTCACCGGCGGGGCGAGGCGTTGCAGTTCTTCGATCACCCCGAAACCCGCGCTTTGAAGCAGTACGCGGGCAGCATTGCCCTATCCGCCGATGGCAGTCAGATTGCGGTGACAGGGCCGAAGGGCGGCCATGTGATCTTTTTCGACGGGACAACCGGCGCGCCGTTGAATGGGCAGGCCCTGCCAGAGGCCAGCGGAGTTGCCCGCTTTGGCGAGCGGTTCATCGTCACGGTCAAAGGTGGCGTGCTGGAAGGGGGCGCGGACGGCGGCCATGTGGTTCTGGTGGATGGCGATTACAGTTGGGACAACCATCTGGTCGCGATCTGAAACACAAGGGGCGCCGCAACGGGCGCCCTTTTGCATTTTCTCTTACAGATCAAACGGGTTGTCAGGATAGCCGACCTTGGACAGATACAGTCCCTGGGGCGGGCTGACGGGGCCGCATGCGGCGCGGTCACAAGCCTCTAGCGCGGTGCGCACATCCTCGGGCTGCCACGACCCTGCACCCACACGTTCAAGCGTGCCGACAAAGCTGCGCACCTGATTGTGCAGGAAACTACGGGCGGCCAGATGAAAGCGGAACTCGGTCCCGCTTTCGGTTTCGATCTGTTCGATGTCGAACTTGTCCAGCGTTTTAACCGGCGAGGCCGCTTGGCAGATGGACGCGCGAAAAGTGGTGAAATCATGCAGACCCAGCAGCATATTCGCTGCCTCTTGCATGGGTTCCAGTTCCAGCGGGTGGGCCACTTGCCAGACATAGCCTTTCAGATGCGTTGCAGGCGCACGGCGGTTCAGCAGGCGAAAGATATACTGCCGTTCATAGGCCGAAAAGCGGGCGTGCCAGTCGTCACCTACGCGGCGGCAATCGCGGATCGCCACGGGCAGGGGCTTGAGGTGGTGGTTCAGCGCCTCGGACAGGCGGAACGGGTCCCAATCCTTTTCCATGTCGCAATGGGCCACCTGACCGTAGGCGTGAACGCCCGCGTCTGTGCGGCCAGCGGCGGCGATGGTATGTTCGCGCCGTTCCAGTTTGGCCAAAGCCGCCTCAATCGCCCCCTGAACCGAGGGCTGGTCGGCCTGCCTTTGCCATCCGGCAAAGGGCGCGCCATCATATTCGACAAGTAAAGCATATCTGGGCATGGCCGCCATGTAGCCCTCTGCGCCGTGCAGAGCAAGCGCGGCGGAATGGTATTCCCCCTCTGGTTTCGCCGCGCCGCAGTGCTTAACTAAAGGCCGAACACCCGCAGGAGGCCCTTTTTTGTTCATCGGTCGCATCGCAGACGAGCTGGCGCGCAGCGTCGACACCCTCACCGACACGGTCAGCGAGACCCTGTTCGAGCCGGTGATCCGGCTGGGTGTGACGGGTCTGGCGCGGGCCGGCAAGACGGTTTTCATCACCTCGCTGGTGGCGAACCTTCTGGATCGCGGGCGCATGGGCCATCTGACTGCCGCCGCTGAGGGGCGCATTCTGGCGGCCTATCTGCGGCCTCAGCCCGATATGACCGTGCCGCGCTTTGACTATGAGGCGCATCTGGCCGATCTGACCTCGGCCCATCCGCGCTGGCCGGATAGCACGCGGGCGGTTAGTGAATTGCGGCTGTCTTTGCGGGTGCAGCCTTCGGGGCTTTTGGGCGGGCTGTCGGGGCCGCGCACCATTCATGTTGATATCGTGGATTACCCCGGTGAATGGCTGCTGGATCTGGCGTTGCTGGATCAGACCTATGCCCAGTGGTCCGCCGATGTGCTGCACCGCCTGCGCCGTCGTCCTTTGGGCGAACCCTATCTGGCGCTGGCCGATAGCACCGACAGCACGGCTGACCTGAACGAGACTGACGCGCAGGAACTGGCCCGCCGCTTTTCGGCCTATCTGAATGCCGCGCGGCTTGAAGGCTTTTCGGACTGCACACCGGGGCGCTTTTTGCTTCCCGGTGATTTGGCAGGCTCGCCCGTGCTGACCTTTGCGCCGCTGCCTGAGGTCGGGAAAGTGGGTCGCCGCAGCCTTTATACCACGATGGAGCACCGGTTTGAGGCGTATAAAGCCCAGGTGGTGCGCCCCTTCTTCCGCGATCACTTTGCCCGCATCGACCGGCAGGTGGTGCTGGTGGATGTGCTGGGTGCGCTGCATCGGGGGCCAGAGGCTGTGCAGGACATGCGCGATGCGATGCAGGGCATTCTGTCCACCTTCCGGCCTGGCCGGAATGCCTTTCTGACCCAGCTTTTGATGGGTAAGCGGGTTGAAAAGATCCTGTTCGCCGCCACTAAGGCCGACCACCTGCATCACAGCCAGCACCAGCGCCTGACCGCGATCATCGAGGAATTGACCCGCGATGCCCGCGAACGCGCCCGCTTTGCGGGGGCTGAAACCTCGGCCATGTCGCTGGCGGCCTTGCGCGCCACCACCGAAGAGACCCGCGCCTATGATGGCCAGTCGCTGGATGTGGTGCGCGGACGGCTTCTAGAGGATGGCCGCATGGCCGCCCTCTACCCCGGTGAATTGCCCGCCGACCCCCGTATTTTACTTGGCAATGACCAGCAAAGCTGGCTGGAAGGGGATTTTGAGGCCATGCGCTTTGCCCCCGCTGCGCTGACGTTGCGCCCCGGTGACGGTCCGCCCCATATTCGTCTGGACCGTGCCGCTGAATTTCTAATCGGAGACAAATTATGACTATTACGTTGCGCCCCGCGCGTGACTTGGACTGCGGCGCCCTTGGGGCAATGATGTCCAGCTATTTTGCTGAAAATGACTGGCTGCCCCGCCTGTGTTCGGGCGCAGAGGATATCGCCAATTGCGCCATGATGATTGATCGCGGCTGGGTGACAGTGGCGGGCGATGGCCGCCCCAAAGGGTTTCTGGCGTTGCAGGACAATTTCGTCCACGCGCTGTTTGTGGCCCCGCCGGAACGTGGGCAAGGCGTGGGCAAGGCGCTGCTGGATGCCGCCAAATCCCGCCACAGCCGGTTGGAACTATGGACCTTCAAACGCAACGTGGCCGCTCGCAACTTTTATCGCCGCGAAGGCTTTGCCGAGGTGGGCACGTCTGTCGGAAAACACAGCGATCATGGCTTGCCCGAGATTGATCTGCTTTGGGAAAGGAACGCTGCATGAGCCGCAAAGGCCCCATTGTCTTTGATCTGGACGAGGCGCAGGACGCGCCGAACCCCGCCCAAGCGGCACCGGTCCCCGATATGGGGCCAGAGGCTCCCCAAGGGCAGGCGATGCAAACCGTTGCGGCCTTGACCGCGCGGCGCCCTTCATCCTTGGCGCGGTGGTTCTGGGGCCTTCTGGTGTCGCTGATCGGGACGCTGATCTCGGTCGCGGCGTGGAACTTTGTAACCAGCCTCATCGCGGCGAACCCGATTCTGGGCTATGCGGTGACGACCCTTTTCGCCGCCTTCGCGCTGGTCTGCTTGATGATCATCGGACGCGAATTGGCCGCGATCAGCCGCTTGGCGCGGATAGATAAGATCCAGCACGCTGCCCATCGTGCTGCCGAGGCGGGCGATCTGGCCGCCGCCCGCAAAGTGGTCGGGCAGATTGAGACTTTGTATGCAGGGCGCGACGACACCCGCTGGGGCCGTGACCGCCTGAAAGAACGCCTGCCTGATGCCATTGAGGCAAGCGATGCCTTGGCGATGGCCGAGCGCGAAGTTCTGGCCTCGCTGGACAATGCCGCCTTGAAAGAGGTTGAGGCTGCCGCCCGTCAGGTGGCAACCGTGACCGCTATGGTGCCGCTGGCCTTGGCCGATGTGATTGGGGCGCTGACGGCCAACCTGCGCATGATGCGCCGCGTGGCAGAGGTTTATGGCGGCCGTGGCGGTTTTATTGGCAGCTGGCGACTGGCCCGTGCGGTGATGACCCACCTTGTGGCGACCGGTGCCGTGGCCGTGGGCGACGATATGCTAGAGCCGCTGATTGGGGGCGGCATCTTGGGCAAGCTAAGCCGCCGTTTTGGCGAAGGTCTGGTGAACGGCGCTTTGACCGCCCGCGTCGGTATTGCCGCGATCGAGGTCTGCCGCCCCCTGCCATTTGCCGCCCAAAAGCGCCCCTCGGCGCGGGGTGTGGTGCAAAGGGCTCTGACAGGGTTTTTCAAAAGCTGAAGGCGAGTAAAGTCCGATAAAATCTGTCAAGTATATGAAATCTAAAGATTTTTCTTGACCCTTCGCGGGGCATGGTGCATCAAGGGCTCAAGACGCGCAGCCAGCCATTTGCCAGCCCCGCGTAGTGATTTCCAGCTTGCTCCCAACGTATCGCGCCAGCCCGCACCGCAGCTATCTGTACGACAGCCACGACGCCCGCCCGCAAGACACGCACGCCAGCCAGAAACAGCCAAAGCGCCCCAACCGAGGGCGCTTTTTTGTTGGCGATTGGAATTTCAGAAGAGCGAGGGCACCGCGTCTTTGTCAGCGTCCCGATCCGCCACGCCGATCCGCATCCCCTTGCCGATCCGGTGGGCGATGCCGGACCATGCCTCGGCCACATCTTGGGGCAGTTCTTCGCGCAAAACCTCATCAAACAGCCCCAGCCAGTCCGCGAACATGGGGGCCTTCAGTTCGGGGGTTTGCAGGTGCGTGCGCATGGGAAAGCCGTGATAGTTCCGCTCTTGCAGGATCACATTGCGCCAAAAGCGGCTGATCTTGTCTTCGTGGGCAGGCCAAGCCTCGGGCGTGATGCGTCCGTTGAACACCGGCCCCAACACAGGATGGACCCGCACGCGCGCGTAAAAACGGGCGACCACATGGTCGATCTGCTCTCCGGTGATGGACTGTGTCATGGGGGCTCTCCTAGGGCGATACTACATAGCTAGGGGGTGGGGCAGGGCGCCGCAACGGGGCGATACATCGCAGCGCTTTACGGCCCCTGATCACAGGCTTATAAGGCGGCCTATGACACGCATGATGGCGATCATTATTCGAATTATATGCCCGGCGCTCTGATCCAGACGAGCCGCCGGGACAAGGCGTATGGGATGCCCGCGCCGACCTCTTTCCGATATTGAGACAAGACCGAAGGACGCCACCCATGTGCGCCGAAACGCCCGACTACAAAGACACCCTGTTCCTGCCCAAGACCGACTTCCCGATGCGTGCAGGCCTGCCCAAGCGCGAGCCCGAATGGCTGGCCCGTTGGGAAAAGATGGATATCTATCAGCAGCTTCGCAACAAAGCCGAGGGGCGCGAGCCGTTCATCCTGCACGATGGCCCTCCCTATGCGAACGGCCACCTGCACATCGGCCACGCCCTGAACAAGATACTCAAGGATTTCATCGTGCGCAGCCAGCAAATGCTGGGCCGCGAGGCACGCTACATCCCCGGTTGGGACTGCCACGGGCTGCCCATCGAATGGAAGATCGAGGAACAGTACCGCCAGAAGGGCAAGAACAAGGATGAAGTTCCTGTCATCGACTTCCGTCAGGAATGCCGCAAGTTCGCCGAGGGCTGGATCGACGTTCAGCGCAAAGAGTTCAAACGTCTGGGCATCACCGGCACGTGGGATGATCCCTATCTGACCATGAACTTCCACGCCGAGCGCGTGATCGCCGAGGAATTCCAGAAATTCCTGATGACCGGCACGCTCTATCAGGGCTCCAAGCCTGTGATGTGGTCGCCTGTCGAAAAGACCGCTCTGGCCGAGGCCGAGGTGGAATACCACGATCACCAAAGCCACACGATCTGGGTGCCCTTCCGCTTCCAGAATGCTGGCGGCGATCTGGAAACCGCCCGCGTTGTGATCTGGACCACCACCCCGTGGACCATCCCGTCGAACAAGGCGGTCGCCTACGGCAATGGCATCGAATACGGCCTCTACCGTGTCGACGCGACGCAGGAAGAAAGCTGGACCAACCCCGGCGAACTGTACGTCTTCGCGAACACTCTGGCCGCTGACGCGCTAGAGAAATCCCGCGTGACCGAATTCACCAAGGTCCGCGACATCGCCCCCAGCGAATTCGAAGGCCTGATCTGTGCCCACCCGTTCAACGGTCTGGATGGCGCCGACGGCTTCTGGGACTACGACGTGCCGATGGTTGATGGCGATCACGTGACTGACGACGCAGGTACCGGCTTTGTGCACACCGCCCCCAGCCACGGTCAGGAAGACTACGAAGTCTTCGTGGCCCGCAACTGGATGGACCGCATGACCTATAACGTGGGCGAGGAATCGGAATTCCTTGATCACGTGCCGTTCTTCGCGGGTCTGCAAGTGTTCGACCGCAAGGGCAAAGAGGGCAAGGCCAACACCACCGTCATCGCCAAACTGGTCGAGGCTGGCGGCATCATCGCCCGTGGCCGCGTCAAGCACAGCTACCCGCACTCGTGGCGCTCCAAAGCGCCGGTGATCTACCGCAACACGCCCCAGTGGTTCGCGGCGATCGACCGTGCGGTTGGCGACGGTCAGGACACCTATGGCAAAACCATCCGCGAACGCGCCCTGACCAGCATCGACCAGTTGGTAAAGTGGACCCCGCAGACCGGCCGCAACCGTCTGTTCTCGATGATCGAAGCGCGCCCTGACTGGGTTCTGTCCCGCCAGCGTGCATGGGGCGTTCCGCTGACCTGCTTCATCAAGGTTGGCGCAAAGCCCACCGATGAGGACTTCCTGCTGCGCAGCCCCGAAGTGAACGCCCGCATCAATGAGGCGTTCGAGGCCGAAGGCGCGGACGCATGGTACAAAGAGGGCGCCAAAGAGCGTTTCCTTGGCGATACCGTGAACCCTGACGACTACGAGCAAGTCTTCGACATTCTGGACGTGTGGTTCGACTCCGGCTCAACCCACGCCTTTGTGCTGCGTGACCGCGCAGACGGATCGGCAGACGGCATCGCGGACCTTTATCTGGAAGGCACCGACCAACACCGCGGCTGGTTCCACAGCTCGATGTTGCAGGCTTGCGGCACCAAGGGCCGTGCGCCTTATCGCGGCGTGCTGACCCACGGCTTCACGCTGGACGAGAAGGGCAACAAGATGTCCAAATCGCTCGGCAACACGGTCAGCCCTGAAGACGTGACCAAGCAGTACGGCGCGGACATCCTGCGTCTGTGGGTGGCACAGTCCGACTACACCGCCGACCTGCGCATCGGGCCGGAAATCCTGAAAGGCGTCGCCGACAGCTACCGCCGTCTGCGCAACACCATGCGATTCCTCTTGGGCAGCCTTGACGGCTTCACCGAGGCAGAGCGCCTTGATCCGTCGGAAATGCCCGAACTGGAACGCTGGGTGCTGCACCGCCTTGCGGAACTGGATCACAAGGTTCGCATTGGCTACACCGCCTATGACTTCCAAGGTGTGTTCCAGCAGCTCTTCAACTTCTGCACCGTGGAACTGTCGTCCTTCTACTTCGACATCCGCAAAGACGTGCTCTACTGCGATGCCACAGACAGCACCCGCCGCCGCGCGGCCCGCACCGTTATGGATATCCTGTTCCACCGTCTGACCACCTGGCTTGCGCCGATCCTGACCTTCACCATGGAAGAAGTCTGGCTCGAACGCTTCCCGGGCGATGACAGCTCGATCCACCTGCAGGACATCCCCGCAACCCCCGCCGACTGGCTGAACGAGCCGCTGGCGGCCAAATGGTCCAACGTCCGCAAAGTGCGCCGCGTGGTCACCGCCGCCCTTGAAGTGCAGCGCACCGAAAAGGTCATCGGAGCCTCGCTCGAAGCGGCCCCCGTGGTCCATGTCGAAGACGCAGATATGCTCGCGGCGCTCAAAACCGTCGCGTTTGAGGATATCTGCATCACCTCCGGCATCTCGCTCACCGCAGATCCCGCCCCGGCGGAGGCCTTCCGCCTCCCCGATCAGGCAGGCGTCGGCGTGGTCTTCGAAAAGGCTGATGGGGAAAAATGCCAGCGCTGCTGGAAAATCCTGCCCGATGTGGGCACCCACAGCCACGCAGCAACCTGCAAACGCTGCGATGAGACACTCGGCTAAACGGTCAAAGGGGCGCCCGAATAGGCGCCCCTTCTCACATCTGCCATTTCATCTTGGCAAAAATACCTCGGGGGTAGGGCCGTCAGGCCCGTAGGGGGCAGCGCCCCCTGTCGCAGCTTACCGCGCAGCGCGGGCCGGAATAACCTGCTGCACGATCCCCACCATTACCAGATAGATCGAGCTGGCCCCAAGAACCCAGCCCGCCCAACTCGCAGGATGGAAATCAACCCAAGCGGCCCAAGCCGCCGAAAGCGTCCAGATCAGCGCAATCGGCAGCGATACCATCCGCCAGCGCTTGGTGCGCACAGGATGGATGAACCGCAACGGCAGGAACATCGACACCGCCAGCACGATCACCAGCCCTACAATGAACTCGGGGCTTGGTTTCAGCGCGAACAAAGGCAGCACCGCCATGTTCCAACAGCCTGGAAAGCCGCGAAAACTTTTGTCTTCGGTCTTCATCCGCGTGTCCGCGAAATAAAGCGCACTGGTGAAGGTGATCACCAGAATGGCCAGCCATCCGGTCCAGCCGGGCAGCAGGCCTGATTTGAACAGCGCATAGGCAGGGATGAACACATAGGTCAGATAGTCGATGATCAGGTCCATCAATACGCCGTCGATCTCGGGCGCGTTGGTAGCCACATCGTATTTGCGGGCCAAGGGGCCGTCGATCCCGTCCACGGCAAAGGCGACGACCAGCCAAAGCACCATCATGGACCAATTCTGGTCCACGGCAGCCAACATGGCCAGCATGGCGATACAAGCGCCTGTTGCGGTCAGGAAATGAACTGAAAAAGCTGCAGATCTGATTTTCATTCTGTCGTCTTCGCTGATTATCTGCTGCGGCGCAACCGTTAGCCGCGCCGTGCGCGGGGGTGCGCTGCCTGATAGACATCCATCAAACGGGCCGAGTCCACTGCGGTATAAGTCTGGGTTGTCGACAGGGCCGCATGCCCCAGCAGTTCCTGAATCGCCCTTAAATCGCCGCCTGCATTCAGTAGATGCGTCGCAAAGCTGTGGCGCAGGGCGTGGGGCGTTGCGGTTTCCGGCAAGCCAAGCTGCATGCGGGTCTGCTCCATTACCTTGGCGATGACGCGGGCATTCAAAGCACCGCCCTTTGCGCCGCGAAACAGAGGGGCGTCCGGCTCTAGCTGATAGGGGCATAGCGACAGGTAGCGATCCACCGCTTTTCGGGCGGCGGCCAGAACCGGTACGATCCGCTCTTTGTTGCCCTTGCCGACGATCCTCAGACTGTCGCCTAAGGGGATGTCGCGGCCCGTCAGGCCTAGCGCCTCGGAGATGCGGAGGCCGCAGCCATAAAGCAATGTCACCACGGCCACATCACGGGCACCGATCCACGGGGTCTGCGATTGCAGTTCCACAGTTTCCAGTACCGCGCGGGCGCCATCCTCGCTCAAAGGGCGGGGTAGACGGGCTTTCACCTTGGGCGAGCGGGTGGCCAGCACGGCAGTCGGGTCGAACTTCTGCGTGCGGGCCAGCCAGCGGTAGAAACTTTTGACCGCCGACAGCCGCCGCGCCAAGGACCGCGCGCCGGTGCCGCTGCGCCGCTCAGCGGCCATCCAAGCCCGCATGTCAGAGGGTCCGACAGTCGCCAAAGACGCAAGTCCCGAAGCGCCGCCGTGATAATCGGCCAGAAATGACAGAAATCCCGCCACATCGCCGCTGTAGGCGGTGATCGTATGGTCCGAGGCATCCTTGATGCCCCGCTCATAGGCCAGCCAGCTTTGCAGGGCATCCCTTTGGGCGGGGCTGATCAGGCTCATGACAGCCAGCGGCGCATGATCCGCTCAAATACGCCGGCAAAGAAGGCCAGCAGATCGGTGCCTTGCTGGGGGCTGAACTGGTGCGGGTCTTCCGAGCCCATCACCAACAGGCCGGGCAAGCGTCCGGTGCCGAGGTTCAGCAGCAGGCAAGCCTCGGACCGGATGTCATCGGCCTTAGAGCCGTGCACCGTCGCCTCGCCGCTATGGATCTGGCGCAGGGTGACTTGGCGGATTTGCCCGCCACGTCCGTCGGTCAGGTATTCGCGGATAAAGCCCTCAGGCGCGGACGATAAAACTGCGCCCATCTTGCGGACGGTGTTGTCCTCGCTGCCGTCGGTTTGGGTTTCCAGCACCAATCGCAGACAATCCACCCGCAGGATTTGCGCCACATCGGTGCCAAGGCCCTTCAGAAAGTCCTCAAAACTGACCGGATCCAGCATTTTCAGCAGGGCGCGATGCACCTGATTGGTGCCTGCCAGATTTTCATAGGCGGCGGCGATGACCGTGCGGTGGGTGTCCTCTAGCCGGTCAAGACGAGTCTCCAGCCGTTCCATCGCAAGTCCGCGCAGATCGACGATATTGCTACCCATTGCCCGCTCATTCGCAGAGATCAGTGCATGCATCAGATCACGGTCGTCCAGAATAAGATCCGGATCGGCAAGGATGCGCGCGCGCAATTGCGCGTCGATCTTGGGACTGCTCATGTCTTGGCCTCGTTCTTTTTTAGAGTGTATAACATGGCTCCGGCCCGAATTTGCAGAGAAAATTCCCTCAATTCGGGAACCGGCCAAAGAAGGCATTGTAAATAAAACACAGGCGGTGGGCGTCCTCACGTCTTGGCGTTTCTTAACCAAGGCTTTACGCCCAAGCTGGTAGAGCCACTTTTGCCCGTCAACAAGGAGCGATGCGGTCCGTGCAGACATATTTTCCCGCCGCCGAGCCCTGCGCTGTTCTAACCACCCAACCGCTAGACCGGCCGCTGGATTATCTGGCGCCCGAAGGGGGCTGTGCCCTTGGCGATTTTGTTGAGGTGCCCTTGGGGCCGCGCAAGATTATCGGGGTGGTCTGGGGGCCTGCGGCAGGGGACTTTCCCCGCAATCGCCTGCGCCCGATTTTCAGGGTTCTGGATGCGCCACCCTTGGGGGATGACCTGCGAATTTTCTTGGAAAAATCAGCAGATTACACCCTGACGCCTTTGTCTGCGATGCTGCGTCTGGCCACCCGTGCGCCCGGTCTTGGGGATGCCCCCGCGACCCGCCGCATCTACCGTTTGGGCGATGCCGAGCCTGACCGGATGACCGACGCCCGCACCCGCGTGCTAGAGGTGATGCGCGAATACGGGGGCCTTGCCTTCACCCAGCGCGAGCTGGCCGATATGGCAGGCGTGACCGCGTCGGTGATCAAGGGATTGGTCAAACAAGGTGCCCTGCGGGAAGAGGATGCACCCCGTGACCTGCCCTACCCTCGTCTTGATCCAGATGCGCCGGGCAAGGCGCTGACCGATGATCAGAAAGCTGCGGCAACGGTTCTGTGCGACGGGATAGCATCCGGAGCTTACGGAACCACCTTGCTGAAGGGCATCACCGGCTCTGGCAAGACCGAGGTGTATCTTGAGGCAGTTGCCGCCTGTTTGCGCAAAGGACGGCAGGCGCTGGTGCTGTTGCCAGAGATCGCGCTGACCTCGGAGTTCCTCACGCGGCTTGAGGCGCGGTTTGGTGGGCGTCCGGCTGAATGGCACTCGGGCGTTACGATGACCGAACGTCGCCGCGCATGGAAAATGGTGGCGGAAGGCGGCGCACAGGTGGTTGTGGGCGCACGGTCCGCGCTGTTCCTGCCGTTCCGCGATCTGGGGCTGATCGTCGTCGATGAAGAACACGACACCAGCTACAAGCAGGAAGAGGGCGTTTTGTACAATGCCCGCGATATGGCCGTGCTGCGGGCCAGCCTGTGTTCGGCGCGCGTTGTGTTGGCCTCGGCCACGCCTAGCCTTGAAAGTTGGGTCAATGCGCAGGCGGGCAAATACAGCCGCGTAGACCTGACTTCGCGCTTTGGCGATGCGGTGTTGCCCGAAATGAAGGCGATCGACATGCGGGCCGAGGATTTGCCATCCTCGACTTGGATTTCCCCGACCTTGCGGGCGGCGGTCAAACTGCGGATGGCGGCGGGCGAGCAATCGCTGCTGTTCCTGAACCGGCGCGGTTATGCGCCAGTGACGATCTGTCGGGCGTGCGGCCATCAGGTCGCCTGCCAGCACTGCGATGCGCGGATGGTGGAGCACCGGTTCCTCAAGCGCCTGATGTGCCACCAATGCGGCGAGACCGCGCCCATGCCCGAGCAGTGCCCCTCTTGCGGGGTCGAAGGCAAATTGGCCCCCGTCGGCCCCGGTGTGGAGCGTCTGGCTGAAGAGGCTGTCGCGGCATTCCCTGATGCGCGGATTGCGGTGCTATCCTCGGACCTTTTTGGCAGCGCGCGGGCCTTGAAGGAAGAGATCGTCCGGATTGCGGAAGGGGGCGCCGATATCATTATTGGAACCCAGATGGTCGCAAAAGGACACAACTTCCCACTGTTGACGTTGGTGGGGGTGATTGATGCGGATCTGGGTCTGCAAGGGTCTGATCTGCGTGCGGCAGAACGCACGTTCCAGTTGATGCGGCAGGTTGCGGGGCGGGCAGGACGCTCGACCAAGAAGGGGCAGGCGATGCTGCAAACCTTTCAGCCGGAACATCCCGTGATCCACGCGATCCTATGCGGTGACGAAGAACAGTTCTGGGCCGCCGAAGCGCGCGAGCGTGAGGCCGCAGGTGTCCCGCCTTTCGGGCGCATGGCGGGTATCATCATCTCGGCCCCCGAGGCGCAGGACGCCTTTGACTTAGCAGGGCAGTTGGTGCGCCATGCAGGGCCGCTTATCGAAGCTGGAGCAACCGTTTACGGTCCCGCTCCGGCTCCCATTTCCCGAATCAGAGGGCGGCATCGTGTCAGACTTCTTGTCAAGTCTGCAAAAGGAGTAGTTCTGCAGCCGGCTCTTCGCAAATGGTTAGGAGGGGTAAAAGTTAACAACAATATAAGGTTGTCGGTAGATATTGATCCCCAGAGCTTTATGTAAGACCATGCTTTTCATATTTGCTATGTGTTGATATCATAAATGTTGTCTAACGAGTCTGGTTTAAAATGGTTACAAATAAGGTCAACTGGGACGACTTTCGTTACGTCGCAGCTCTAGCACGTCATCGGTCGATGAACGTTGCTGCAAAACACTTGGACATTAATGTTGCAACAGTATCCCGACGGATTCACCGGATTTCGGAAGACGTAGGGGTTAAGCTGTTTGTGCAAGGCCGAGACGGCTGGCGCCTGACACCTGAAGGTCGCGCGCTGATGGATGTGATCGAGCAATTCGAATCCAACCTGTCCCGCCTCAGCAATAATCTACCCCATCTACAATCCAGCGCTGAAAAAGCCCGTGTCACCACGATGAGCTTTCTGGCGACGGATTACCTCACAGAACAACTGGGCGCGTTCATGGAACGCTATCCGGGGATCGAGTTGGAAATCTACTGTAGCAACGTTGACGCGGATTTTGACCGCGATGAGGTTGATGTTGCCCTGCGGATGAACCGTCCTCTGGATGATGCTCTGATGGGCCATGAGGTGGGCAAGGTCCACTTCTGCGCCGTGCAGCGCCCCGACAGCCAGAACCGTGACTGGATTGCCCTGTCGCGTGATCTGGACTGGACCCCCGAAATGCAGGCAGGCTACGAACGCTTTGGCCGCCCACCGGTCATGCGCGTCGAGAACTATCGTCTGGCCATTGATGCCGCGATCTCGACGGGTCTTGCGACCATCGTCCCTCGCCTGCACCTTCCTGAAAATACCTCGCTTGCGGTGATCCCCGGTGCGCAAACCATCGCGACCCGTGGTCTGTGGGCGGTGTATCAGGAAAAGCGTCAGCGCGACCCGCTGGTGAACGCGGTTGTGGACTGGATCGCGCAAAGCGTGGCACAGCGCCGTCTTGGCGACAACACCCCCCAAACCGGTTCGGTCGCCGAAGGTTAAACGGCGACCAGACCTTTTTGGTCCAGCAGGGTGTCGGTGACCATCGCGCCGATCCACATGCAGAACAAGGCAAGCCAGGCGGTTCCCGCAAAGATCGAACCGCCTGTCACGCCAGCACCGATGGCACATCCCCCAGCCAGCATTCCGCCAAAGCCCATCAGCGCCGCACCGATCATAGCGCGGCGCATGTTGGCCTCGTTCTCAAACCCTTGAAAGCGCAGCGAACCCGCGACCCAAGCGCTTAGGAACGCGCCCAGAAAGACGCCGGGCACAAGGCCGATGTCGAATTGCAGGACGGGGTTTTCCTCAAGGAAGAACATCAGCGTATTGGCCGAAGGGCCGGTGAAGGTGGCGCTTTCGATCTGCACCGGATCGAAGGAAATCTGCGCGAGGCTGAAGGTCAGCACCCACCCCACCGCGACCGAGAACCCAACGCCAGAGGCGAAGACCAGACGGGGCCAACCGATGCGGTTGCGGCGGGCCACCTCTAGGGCGACGGCGGCAATCATCAGGCCCACCACAAGGCCGCCCCATTCAGGCAAGCCGACGGCTTTCTCCAAATCCAGATTGGTGCCGCCGCTGGTGATCCAGACGCTGGCGATGCTGTTGCGTAGGGGGGCTAGGACACCGGACAGGCTCATCTGGGCAACGACCGCGAAGATCAGACCCGACACCACCGAGCGCAGGTTGCCTGTCGCCGCCAGCACCAGCAGGCGGCCCGAGCAGCCCCGCGCCAGTACCATGCCGACCCCGAACAACAGTCCACCCACGATGGCACCGGACCAGCTGCCTGGAACGGCCATCATGCGGGCATCGGCCGATCGCATCAGCCCCATCAGTTCAGCTGCCTGAACCCACGCCACTGCGGTTGAAAACGTCAGCAGCCACACAGCCACGCGATCATCCATCTGGCCCCGTGCGAACGACACCGTCGCGGCCCGCAGGCAAAAGTTGGACCGCTGCGCCGCAATCCCGAAGATCATGCCGGTGATCAATCCAAACAGGGCCGCGGTTGGCGCCTCGCCCAAGCTTTCGACAATCCCCAGAACGTCCATTCCCGTGCCTCCTAGCGTCAGAATGCAGCAAACATAGGGATTTCGCGGCGCTTATCCTTGATGTGTATCAATATATGAATGTGTTTAAGTGATCGAAGAAGAGGCACATCAAGGGGCGGTTTCCCCTTTGGTTTGTTTGCGCAATGCGCCTTTTACAAGCGCGATTTCGATTTCGTGAACCTGAGCTGCACAGAATTCTCGCCAAACCTTTTGGGCAAGAGTATGAGGCACTTATGAAATCATCTCGCTTCGCCCCGTTTCCTTTGGCCCAGGCCGATCAGTTGCCGCTGTGGCGCCGGCCCGTCGCTTTGTTGTTCCTGACCGCAATGGCCATGCCCGTGGCCTTTGCCACGTGGTCGGCATTGCTGAATAACTTCGTGATCGAGGTCGCCAATTTCGACGGTAGCGACATTGGCTGGCTGCATACGGTGCGCGAGATTCCGGGCTTTCTGGCCATCGGCGTGATTGCGATCCTGCTGTTCATGCGGGAACAAATTCTGGGCCTGACCTCATTGATCCTGTTGGGGGTGGCGACGGCGCTGACCGGCTTTTTCCCGCAGTTGGGGGGCATCCTGACGCTGACCATGCTTAGTTCGATCGGGTTCCATTACTATGAGACGGTGAACCAATCGCTTCAGCTGCAATGGCTGGACAAAGAGCGGGCGCCCAAGGTTCTGGGCCAGTTGCTGGCGGCGGGCAGTGCGGCGACGCTGGTGGCCTATGGTCTGATCATGCTGACGTGGCGCACGTTCGAGCTGTCCTATACCTCAGTCTATATGGTCGCGGGTGGCATCACGGCGGCCATCGCCTTGTTTGCGCTTTTCGCCTATCCCCAGTTCGAGGCCCCCAATCCGCAGGTCAAAAAGTTCATCCTGCGCCGCCGTTACTGGCTGTATTACCTGCTACAATTCATGGCTGGTGCCCGCCGTCAGATCTT
The DNA here is from genome assembly GCF_003003355.1 of Donghicola tyrosinivorans. Lineage (GTDB taxonomy): Bacteria > Pseudomonadota > Alphaproteobacteria > Rhodobacterales > Rhodobacteraceae > Donghicola > Donghicola tyrosinivorans. Next base: position 171,527 of record NZ_PVTQ01000007.1, on the reverse strand, counting down.
CACGGTTTTTGCGGGCTTTATGATGGTCGAACGCTTCGGCTTTGACGTGCATGAGGTCACGGGCCTGTTCCTGATCAACCTTGTGGCCAACATCTTCTTTGCGCCGCTGATCGGGCGCTTTGTCCAACGCTTTGGTGAACAACGGGCCCTGATGGTGGAATACACCGGCCTTGTCTGCGTGTTTCTGGCCTATGGCGGTATTTACTGGTTTGGCTGGGGCGTCCTGTTGGCTTCGATCCTCTATGTGATCGACCACATGTTCTTTGCCATGGCGCTTGCGATCAAAACCTATTTCCAGAAGATCGCTGATCCCGGTGACATCGCGCCCACAGCGGCGGTGGCCTTTACCATCAACCACATCGCGGCAGTCTTCCTGCCTGCATTGCTGGGCTATCTGTGGCTGGTTTCGCCGGGGGCGGTGTTCTTTCTGGCGGCGGGCATGGCCGCGACCTCACTGTTGCTGTCCATGCTGATCCCGCGCCATCCCTGCAAAGGAAACGAGACGCGCCTTTCGCGGTTTGTGGCAGCGGTCGCAGAATAGGGCGCTTGACCCAAGGGGCAGGGGGGCCTATCGCCCCCTTCAGACCCCTTGAAGGAGCGCCCATATGCCCACCTATACCGCCTATACCAAGCTGACCCAGAAACAGAACGCCGAGGCTCTGGGCCTTGCGCTGGAAGAGTTGCAGCCCGAACCCACCGGCGTTGGTGTGTTCGAGATGGAAGACGGCTCGGGCCTATGGGAAGTGGCCAGCTACTTTACCGAAGCCCCCGATCAGGCGGCTCTGGCGCTGCTGGCCGTGGTTCATGAAGCGCAAGATTTCATTATCAGTGAACTGCCGGAAACCGATTGGGTCGCCAAAGTGCGCCGCGATCTGTCGCCCGTCGAAGCAGGCCGTTTCTTCGTCTACGGTAGCCATGATGCGGACAAGGTTCCCGAAGGCTGCGAGCCCCTGCTGATCGAGGCCGCAATGGCCTTTGGCACCGGTCACCACGGCACCACGCAGGGCTGTCTGCGGGCGTTGGACCGTCTGGCGAATGATGGCTTTGTTGGCCGCAGCGTCGCCGATATCGGCTGCGGGACTGCCGTTCTTGCTATGGGCGCTGCCCGCATCTGGCCCGACGTTGTATTGGCCAGCGATATTGATGAAGTTGCCGTCGAAGTGGCCGAGGCAAACGTGCGTGCAAACGGTCTGGAAGGTCGCGTGGAATGTCTGGAAGCCATGGGCTTTGAGCATGACACACTGCATGCAAAAGCCCCCTATGACTTGGTATTTGCCAACATCCTGAAAGCTCCGCTGATCGACCTGGCTCCCGATATGGCAGCACATCTTGCGACAGGGGGCTATGCGATTCTCTCGGGGATTCTGATCGATCAGGCCCCCGAAGTTATCGAGGTTTATGCCGAAAACGGGATCAATCTGGTTCACCAAGAAAATATTGTTGATTGGTCGACTCTGACGCTTCGTAAGTCCTAATTACATAAAGATCGAAATCTGCCCCAAGAATATGCAGCCTGTCGGCAGCTTTGCGCCGATTTTAAGGGGGTCTACTGCGATTTTCGGGGGCATTACGAAAAAAGAAAGGGCGCGCAGAAACCTCTGCGCGCCCTTTTCAATGCAAAAGACCTATACGTTTAGCCGCGGATGGTCTTGCCGGTGATGCCTGCGATGTCAGCACGGCACAGACCCAGATCGTCCAGCATCTCATCGCTCAGAGCGCTGAGGGCAATGCGGGTTTTACGCGCGTCGTTCCAGTCGATCAGCGCAGCGCGCAGCACTGCAAATACATTGTGGCTGCGTGCGCCCATTCCGCGGGCGGCGAAGCTGTCGCGTGTGGTATCAAGTGTTGCCATGGTCTCATTCCTTTAAAGACAACGATGGCCGCTGGCGGCCCGAATTGAGCCGTACGTAATCCGCCTCTTTTTACGTCACAACGCGCTATTTCTGCATAAAACCCATGCGCTCACTGCATGGGTGCGGCAAGGATTAACCTTTTGTCATTATTGCAAAAACTGGGCTGGTCAGGTGTCGCTTTTGGCGCTTGGAGGGGCGGATTCAGCCCGAGAAATGCTGCAAGTGCAAACATTGGTGCAAATTCAATGCGCTGGCGTTTGTTCCCCTTTCGTGCTAGTGCGTCAGAAAAGACACAGAGCAGGGGACAGAAATGCGCGTCTTGGGGATCGATCCGGGCCTGCGCAACATGGGCTGGGGGGTGATCGACACGGCACCCGGTAGAATCAGTCATGTGGCGAACGGGGTCTGTCATTCATCTGGCGAGGATCTGGCCGAACGGCTTTTGTCCCTGCATGTGCAATTGGTCGAGGTAATCGGCATCTGGACCCCGGATGTGGCGGCTATCGAACAGACATTCGTGAACAAAGACGCGGTTGGCACTTTGAAACTGGGTCAGGCACGGGGTGTGGCCCTGATGACGCTGGCGCAGGCGGGTCTGCGGGTTGGCGAATACGCTCCGAACGCCGTGAAGAAAACGGTTGTCGGCGTTGGCCACGCGGCCAAAGATCAAGTGGATTATATGGTGCGGTTGCAACTGCCCGGCGTAAAGCTGAACGGGCCGGATGCGACGGATGCATTGGCGATCGCCATGTGTCACGCCCATCAAAGCCGCGGCGGACGCGGATTGGAAATGGCTTTGGCGAAGGCAAAAACATGATCGGAAAACTGTCGGGACGTATTGATTACCGCGCCGAAGACCATGTGCTGATTGATGTGCGGGGCGTGGGCTATATCGTTTATTGCTCGGATCGGACCCTTGGCGCACTGCCCCGCGTGGGTGAGGCGGCGGCTTTGTTCACCGATCTTCTGGTGCGCGAAGATCTGTTGCAGCTTTACGGTTTTACCACTTTGCAAGAGAAAGAGTGGTTCCGCCTTTTGCAAACAGTTCAAGGGGTTGGCGCCAAAGCGGCGCTGGCGATGCTGTCGGCCTTGGGGCCGGACGGGGTCAGCCGCGCAATCGCATTGGGCGATTGGAACAGTATCAAAGCGGCAAAGGGCATCGGCCCGAAAACCGCACAGCGCGTGGTCAACGAACTAAAGGACAAAGCGCCGACGGTCATGGCTATGGGCGGATCAATCACCGCCGCGATGGGCGAAGAGGTGGCCGAGGTCGTCGAAACACCCGCTGCCCCCGCTCCGAAGGCGAAATCCGCGCCTGCTCCGAAACCGTCGATGGCTGCACAGGCCGAGGCGCTGTCGGCCCTGTCGAACCTTGGCTATGCGCCGGGCGAGGCTGCGGGCGCTGTGGCGCAGGCGCTTCAGGACGATCCAGAGGCGGATACCTCTGCCTTGATCCGCGCGGCGCTGCGCCTTTTGGCGCCGAAAGGATAAGCTATGGACCAACCCGATCCCGCGCTGCGTCCCGAAAAGCTGGCCGAAGACAATGACCGCGCCCTGCGCCCGCAGGCTTTGGAGGATTTTATCGGTCAGGCCGAGGCCCGCGCGAACCTGCGCGTCTTTATTGAATCCGCCAAGCGGCGGGGCGAGGCGATGGATCATACTCTGTTCCACGGCCCGCCCGGTCTGGGGAAGACCACTCTGGCGCAGATTATGTCCCGGGAATTGGGGGTGAATTTCCGCATGACCTCGGGGCCGGTTCTGGCCAAAGCGGGGGATCTTGCCGCGATCCTGACCAATCTTGAGGCGCGGGATGTCCTTTTCATCGATGAAATCCATCGTCTGAATCCTGCGGTCGAAGAGGTTCTTTACCCCGCGATGGAGGATTTTGAGCTGGATCTGGTGATCGGCGAAGGTCCTGCGGCGCGGACGGTGCGGATCGAATTGCAGCCCTTTACCTTGGTGGGGGCCACCACGCGTCTGGGGCTTTTGACCACGCCGCTGCGCGACCGTTTTGGTATCCCGACGCGGCTACAGTTCTATGAAGTCTCGGAGTTGACCGAGATCGTCGCCCGGAACGCTACAAAACTGGGTGCGCCTGCCGATCCCGAAGGCGCGATGGAAATCGCGCGCCGCGCCCGCGGCACACCGCGTATCGCGGGACGTTTGCTGCGGCGTGTGGTGGATTTCGCGGTGGTCGAAGGCGATGGCCGCGTCACCCGCGCCTTGGCTGACCGCGCGTTGACCCGTCTTGGGGTGGACCAATTGGGGCTGGATTCAGCGGACCGCCGCTATCTGCGCCTGATCGCCGAGGCCTACCAAGGCGGTCCCGTAGGGATCGAAACCATGAGCGCCGCTTTGTCGGAAAGCCGTGATGCATTGGAAGAGGTGATCGAGCCGTACCTGCTGCAGCAAGGTCTGATCCAGCGCACGCCGCGCGGGCGGATGCTGACCCACGCCAGTTGGCGCCATCTGGGGCTGGAGCCTCCGCGCCCTGCGGGAACTAGTGATCTGTTCGGGTGATCCCGTGCTTTTGGCAGGCCGTAGGATTTGAGTATTTATACAATAAAGAAGCCCGATACTCAGAGCGGGAGGGCGGTTGTTTTGAAGACCGTCTTCAGGGCGAATGAACTTTGCATTTGCGCGACGCCCGGCAGGCGGGTCAGATATTGGCGGTGGATGCGGGCGAAATCTTCGGTATCCTCAGCCACGACTTTCAGGATGTAATCGGCTTTGCCCGCCATAAGGTGGCATTCAAGGACGGCAGGGACGCGGCGGACGGCGGCTTCGAAAGCTTCTAGCACGTCGTCGGCTTGGGTTTGCAGGGTGATCTCGACGAAGACCGTGGAGGGCATGCCGATTTTTCTGGCGTCCAGTAGGGCGACATAGTCTTTGATAAAGCCCTCTTGTTCCAGCCGATGTACGCGGCGGTGGCAGGCGGAGGGCGAGAGATTTACGGCCTCGGACAGGTCGGCGTTTGAGATGCGGCCCTTTTTCTGAAGGGCCTGCAAGATTCGGATGTCTGTCGGATCGAGGTCCATATGTCGAAGATCCTTCGAAATTGCTCTGGTATTTTCGAAGTATTCTGCATTTTGTAGAGCAGCAGCACAAGATTTCGCAAAACAATTTCGGGCCGTTCGAGAGAGACTTGATGAAAGTTTACTCCGAGGGCGAAGAGATGCTGATTGGAACCGTTACCGAAATCAAACCGCAGGAATTCCGTGTTGGTCTGACACCGCACGCCGTGGCCGAGGCTGTCGCCCATGGCCATGAGGTGCTTGTGCAAGCCGGTGCAGGCGTCGGCGCTGGTTTTTCTGATGAGGACTATGCGGCGGCGGGTGCGCGTCTGGCGCCCGATGCGGCCACCGTTTGGGCCGAGGCCGAGATGGTCGTGAAGGTTAAAGAGCCGCAGGCAGGCGAGCGCGCACAGCTGCGCGAAGGCCAGTTGCTGTTCACCTATCTACACCTTGCCCCCGATGCGCCCCAGACCAACGATCTGCTGAAAAGTGGCGCGACCTGCATCGCTTATGAGACCGTGACCGCGCTTGGTGGTGGTTTGCCGTTGCTGGCACCCATGTCCGAAGTGGCAGGCCGCTTGGCGCCACAGGTTGGCTCTTGGGCGCTGCAGAAGGCCAATGGTGGTCGCGGCGTGTTGATGGGCGGTGTTCCTGGCGTTCTTCCCGCGAAGGTCGTTGTGATCGGTGGCGGCGTTGTGGGGACGCAAGCGGCGAAAGTTGCGGCAGGCATGGGTGCGGATGTGACCGTTCTGGACCGTTCGTTGCCCCGTCTGCGCTATCTGGATGACGTTTTCGGTGGCCAGTTCAAAACCGCCTACGCCAGCGCGGCCGAGACCAAAGCGGCAATCGTCGCGGCGGATATGGTTGTTGGCGCGGTGCTGATCCCCGGTGCGGCAGCACCCAAGCTGGTCAGCCGCGCAGATCTGGCCGACATGCGCCCCGGCGCAGTGCTGGTGGATGTGGCGATCGACCAAGGTGGCTGTTTTGAGACCTCGAAGGCGACAACGCACCAAGACCCGATCTATGAGGTCGACGGGATCGTGCACTACTGCGTGGCGAACATGCCCGGCGCTGTGGCGCGGACCTCGACGCTGGCGCTGGGGAACGCGACCATGCCCTTCGTGATCGCGCTGGCGAACAAAGGCTGGCGTCAGGCCTGCATCGATGATGCGCATCTGCGCGCCGGCTTGAACGTGCACGCAGGCCAGCCGACCTATGCAGCTGTCGGTGTTGCCCAAGGGATCGAGACAGTGACCCCCGAGGCCATTCTAGGTCTCTGAATGAAAAAGGGCGGGCCAATGATTTGGCCCGCCCGCTGCATCAGCGCTGTTTCAGCGCGTCGCGGATCTCCATAAGAAGCTCGACCTCGGTCGGGGCGGGGGGGGCCTCGGGAGCGGCCGCGACTTCTTCTTCGCGCATGGCGCGGTCTTTGATCGTGTTGACCATTTTCACCAGCATGAAAACGACGAAGGCGATGATCAGGAAATTGATCACGGCCATGATGAATTTGCCGATAGCAAAGACCGGTGCGCCTGCCTCTAGCGCCGCCGCCAACGAGACATAGTCGTTGCCGTCCAGCGGGTAGAACCATCCCGAGAAATCAATCCCGCCCGTAAAGAGGGCGATGATCGGGTTGATCAGGTCCGCCACGAGCGAGCTGACAATCGCTGTGAAGGCGGCACCAATAATGATGCCGACAGCCATATCCATCACGTTGCCGCGGGCGATAAAATCGCGGAATTCTTTTAACATCTCACCAATTCCTCTCTGAAAACGGTCTGAGTGTAAGTGTTTCCAGATTAGCGCAGCGCATAGCTGTTTGGTTCCATTTGTTTCCAAAATTTCTGAAAATTGCGCGTTTCCGCTGGTAATGTCGCCCGAAAGACGTGGCTTACCCTAGGGAATAGTCCAAAATGTGCTGGGGGATTTGCACATCTTCAGGGACATTTTCCTCGGTTATCGGCGCATCCAGCACATGTCGGACGGGAATCACTCCGGCCCAGATGGGCAGAGACATGTCCTCATCATCATCGATCGGCGGGCCGGTGCGGACCTTTGCACTGCCTTCCTTGATCTCAAGTCCAAGGATCGTGGTGCCTTTGACCTCTTGCGCGGTCATCGGGCGCAGAATGCCCGTGCGGCCAGGCCAGAGACCTTCGACAAAGGCATCCAGACGGGCGGCCTTGTCTTCGTCGGGCACCTTGAAAGCTTGTCCGAACAGGGTCACCGACCGGAAATTGGCCGAGTGGTGAAAGGCTGACCGCGCCATGACGAAGCCGTCCAGAATATGCACGTTGATGCAGACCTCGGCGCCGGTGGACTGGCGGATCATCCGGCTGGCCGAACTGCCGTGCCAATACAGGTGATTGCCCTCGCGCCAATGGAACGTGGGCGTCAAATAGGGCTTGCCATCAATCGCATAAGCAACGCTACACTGGGGTGTGGCGTCTAGAATCTGGTTAATGGTGTCTCGGTCGAAACTGCCGCGCTCATGACTGCGCCGCAGGCGGGAACGCTCTGTCCGCTCTAGCTTCATGGGAATCTCCTGTCTTGCTATGATCAGGCTAGGCGCATATTGGTTCTATTGAAATAACCAATGCTGCGCAGCAAAATATGTCCAATTTCGAAGCCGCCCTGTTTGCCCTTTCCCTTGATCGCCACGCGCCGACTCCGCTGCACGAGCAGTTGGAAGAGGCATTGCGCGATCTGATCCTCAGTGGACAGGCCACGCCCGGCGCGCGCTTGCCCGCCAGCCGCGTAATGGCGGCGGAACTGTCGGTCAGCCGGATCACTGTATTGACTGCCGTCGACCAGTTGATCGCGGAGGGTTATCTGGAGACGCGGCGCGGGGCAGGGACATACGTGGCCGCTGATCTACCTGACATGCCGCCCGTTGAGGCGGCGCAAAGCCCGGCGCTGACCCCGCCGCCACGGGCCGTGGTGCTGCCCCTGCGGCCCGGTCTGCCCGATCTGGACAGCTTTCCCCACGGTGATATGGCGCGTCTTTTAGAGAGGGTTTGGCGTCATGCCTCACCCGCGCTGACGGGAATGCCCGATCCGCTGGGGTGGATGCCGTTGCGGGCGCAGATCGCGGCCCACTTGCGGGCTTGGCGCGGGATTGAGGCGCGGCCCGAGCAGGTCATCATCACCTCTGGTGCGGTAGAGGGGTTTGAACTGATCCTGCGCAGCATTCTTCCTGCGGGCGGCATCGGCGTTGTCGAAGATCCGGTGTTCCAGCCCATGCTAGAGGCCTTCAGGTCGGCGGGTCTCACAGCCCTTGCCCATCCCGTGGATGCCGAAGGGCTGGACCCAATGACTGCGCCCCTAGACGGGGCGTCTGTCTGTATCGTGACGCCATCGCGCCAGTATCCCACGGGGGCCACGTTGCCCTTGCCTCGGCGTCTGGCGCTGCTGGAATGGGCGCAAGAGGTGGGCGGCTGGATCGTCGAGGATGATTACGACGGCGAATTCCGCTATCGGGGCAAGCCTTTGCCCGCGCTGGCCAGTCTGGATCGGCATGGACGGGTGTTCTATATGGGCAGCTTCTCAAAGCTGCTCAGCCCGTCATTGCGCTTAGGCTATGTGGTCTGCCCAGAGGCGGCGTTGCCCGCCCTGACCGAAGAGATGCAGCGCACCGGCGCGCGTGCCTCGGTCGTGCCGCAACCGGCGGTGGCCGCTTATATGGAAAGCGGGGCGTTCTCGACCCATCTGCGACGGATGCGGCGGACCTATGCGGCGCGGCAGGTGTTCTTGCAGCAGGCGCTGAAAGGGTATGAGGACTGGATCATTCCGCAACATGCGGATGCGGGAATGCATCTGTGTTGCCAGCTTGGGCCACGCATGGCGGGGTGGAGCGATCAGGAAATCGCGAATGCGGCCAAAACGCGGGGTCTTGGGCTAAAGGCCCTGTCCACCTACAGCCAATCCAACGCTGCACCGCAGGGGCTGCTGCTGGGGTTCGCAGGCTTTGACGAAGAGGTGCTGCGCCGTGCCAGCCAAACCCTGACCCAACTGCTGCAAGAGATGGGCGCCTGACAAAAGAAAACGGCGCCCGCTGGGGCGCCGCTTTGGATCAGGTGAAAGTATTGTCGCGGGGGAAGCCGCGCGGGGCCATGCGCCCTGCGGTCGCCCGTTTGCCGATCCATTCGGACAGATCGCCTTCGGTGCGGGTCCGGCCTGCGGGATCTTTCCACGACAGACCATCGGCCAGCGTGAAGGTCGTCGCATCGGATAGACCGCCGTCCTTGTACTTTTGCAGGCGCACGCCTTTGCCGCGGGCCATCTCGGGCAGTTCCTCGATTGAGAAGACCAGCACTTTGCGGTTCTCGCCGACGACGGCCACGTGGTCCCCGTTCACCGCTTTGCAGACCAGCGCCCGAACATCGCCTTTGACGTTGAGCACCTGCTTGCCGGTACGGGTCTGCGCGATGATCTCGTCCTCGGGGGCGATGAAACCGTCACCGGCGCTGGAAGCCAACAGCAGCTTGCCGCTCGGACGGTGGATGAACAAATCCACAATCTCGGCTTCGTTCGGCAGATCGACCATCAGGCGCACAGGCTCGCCCATGCCGCGGCCACCGGGCAGGTTCGCTGCCGTGATGGTGTAGAAACGGCCGTTCGACCCCAGCAGCAACAGGCGGTCGGTGGTCTCTGCGTGGAAGACAAAGCGGCCTTCGTCGCCGTCCTTGAACTTCAGCGCGGAATCCAGCGCGATATGGCCCTTCATGGCGCGGACCCAGCCCATTTTCGAACAGACAACGGTGATCGGCTCTTTGTCGATCATCATTTCCAGCGGCACTTCTTCGATCTCGGTCGCTTCGGCGAAATCGGTGCGGCGCTTGCCTGCTGCGGTGCCTTTGCCGAACTGCTTGCGTACGTCGCGCAGCTGATCGGCGATCTGGCCCCACTGCAATTCGTCGCTACCAAGCAGCTCAACCAGACCAGCGCGCTCTTCGCGCAGGGCGTCACGCTCGTTGCGCAGCTCCATCTCTTCCAGCTTGCGCAAGCTGCGCAGGCGCATGTTCAGGATGGCTTCGCACTGGTTTTCCGTCAGGAAGACATCGCCGCCCCAATCCTCGGCCAGCATGACCGCCTTGGGGTCATCCTCGGTCCGGATGATCTGGATTACACGGTCCAGATTCAGGAATGCGATGATGTAGCCTTCCAGCACTTCCAAGCGCTTGTCGATCTGCGCCAAACGGTGGTTCGAGCGGCGAATCAGCACGTCGCGACGGTGATCCAGGAACGCCCGCAGCACCTCTTTGAGCGAGCAAACCTTCGGCGTTACGCCGTCAATCAGCACGTTCATGTTCAGGCTGAAGCGAATTTCCAGATCGCTGTTGCGGAACATCATGCCCATCAGAACCTCGGGATCGACGTTCTTTGAGCGCGGCTCAAGGATCACTCTGATATCGTCCGCAGACTCATCGCGAATGTCGGCAAGCAGCGGAACCTTCTTGGTCTGGATCAGCTCTGCGATCTTTTCGATCAGCTTCGATTTGGCCACCTGATAAGGGATCTCGGTCACCACGATCTGCCACTGGCCGCGACCTAGTTCCTCGACCTCCCACTTGGCGCGCAGGCGGAAGGAACCACGGCCCGTTTCATAGGCCTTGGCGATATTCTCTTTCGGCTCGACGATGATGCCGCCGGTCGGAAAGTCCGGACCGGGCACGTATTTCAGCAGCGTTTCATCGCGCGCATCGGGCGTCTTGATCAGATGCAGGCTGGCAGCGACCAGTTCGTCAATATTGTGGGGCGGAATGTTTGTTGCCATCCCCACCGCGATCCCGCTAGAGCCGTTGGCCAGCAGGTTGGGAAACGCCGCTGGCAGAACGATGGGCTCTTGCAAAGTCCCGTCATAGTTGTCCCGATAGTCGACCGCGTCTTCGTTCAGACCTTCCAGCAGCACTTCGGCCGCCATTGTCATGCGCGCTTCGGTATATCGGCTGGCCGCAGGGTTATCCCCGTCGATGTTGCCAAAGTTACCCTGACCATCAACCAGCGGGTAGCGGACGTTGAAATCCTGTGCCAGTCGGGCCATCGCATCATAAATCGCAGCGTCCCCGTGTGGGTGATAGTTACCCATCACGTCGCCCGAGATCTTCGACGACTTGCGGAAGCGTCCGTTCGAGGCCAGCCGCAGTTCGCGCATCGCAAATAGGATGCGGCGATGGACCGGCTTCAGCCCGTCACGGGCATCGGGCAGCGCCCGGTGCATGATCGTCGACAAGGCATACTGTAGGTAACGCGATCCAAGCGCCCGGCGCAAAGGCTCGGTCGGGTTGGACGGGGTCTCCTGTGGGGTGTCATCAGTATCACTCATAGACAGTGTACTAGCCCGCCTTCTGCGCACGGTAAAGCGGCTTGCGCTTCAGGGGGGTAAGGTTTTCCTCCGGTGAAAAGTTTTCAAAAATATTTACGAACCACGGAAACTATCAGCGTATTATCGAGTTGATTGATTGATCTTATTTTACTGAGGATTGCAAAATGTGGCGCTTGATCGTTGTTTCTTTCGCTTTCTTATTTCTGGCTTTTTATGAGCTGAGCGGGGGTGCCGATTTCGAGCCTGTGGAAACTGTTCAAGTCGCGCCGAAATTGACACCTATGGTTGCGCAGATGCCGCAAACGGTTTTGCCCCAGATTCCCCAAATAGGCATTCAGACGGCCAAACTCTCGGCAAAGGATGGGACGGCTAACATCCAGTTGGCGACGCTTACGACGGCTGTTTCCGATGCTGCACCCGCCGAAATCGCCGTTTCCGCGACGCAGCAACCCGCATCCGAGGCAGTCATTCCAAGCCTTGTTGTCGATGCGGCCTACGCACCTGAAATGGAAACAGTTCCGGACATGCGGTTTATTACCGGAAAAAGCGTGAACATGCGCAACGGCCCCGGAACCGGCTACAGCGTTACAGATCGTCTGCTCGCGGGTGATCAGGTGCAGGTGCTGCAAGAGCCCGGCAATGGCTGGCTGAAATTGAAAGTTCTGGAAACAGGACACGTAGGGTGGATGGCCGATTGGCTCGTAAGTGACGCTGAGTAATCACTCATTGATTGATTCCCTCCGATCGCGCCGTCATGGTGCCCTCAAGAGTAAAAAGGGGGCCTCATGGCGGCGCGATCTATTTTAATTACCGGGTGTTCTAGTGGAATCGGCTACGCGGCAGCCCATGATTTACGGGCCCGTGGCTGGCGTGTTTTCGCCAGTTGCCGCAAACAGGAAGACTGTGAGCGCCTGATTGCCGAAGGCTTTGAGGCCCCCCGACTGGATTATGCCGACAGCGCCAGCATCGATGCCGCTTTGGCTGATGTGCTAGAGGCCACCGGCGGAAAGCTGGATGCGGTCTTCAATAACGGCGCTTTCGCACTGCCCGGCGCGGTCGAGGATCTGCCCCGTGGCGGACTTGCGGAACTGTTCGAGACCAACCTTTTCGGTCCCCACGATCTGACCCAGAAAGTTCTGCCTGTGATGCGCCGTCAGGGGCATGGGCGGGTGATCAACTGCTCGTCCGTTCTGGGGTTCACGGGCATGCCGTGGCGCGGGGCCTACGTCAGCAGCAAATTCGCGATGGAGGGCCTGACGGACGTGCTGCGCCTAGAGATGCGCGACACCCCGATCCACATCATCCTGATCGAGCCGGGTCCCATCACCTCGAAAATCCGGCAGAACGCGATCCCGAACTTTGAGAAATGGATCAACTGGGAGGCTTCGCCGCGGGCCGAGCAATATCGCACCCAGTTGCGCAAGCGTCTTTACGAAAACCGTGGACCGGATAAGTTCGAACTGCCGCCCTCGGCGGTGACGAAAAAGCTGATTCACGCGTTGGAAAGCCGCAACCCCCATCCGCGTTACTTTGTGACCACGCCCACCTATATCGCCAACCTCATCCGTCGTTTCCTGCCGACCCGTCTGGCAGATAAGCTGCTGACCGCAGGCTGAGGCAAATTGCGGGGGTGGCATTTGTGTTTACCCGCGCTAAGTGGCGCTCAGACACCTTAGGGAAAAGATTATGGCCAACGATCCACTGTTCATCATTGTCGCGATCGCCTGTCTGGCGGTGCTGGGTATTTTGCTGCTGGGGATCGGCAGCTTTGCCAAGGGCGGCGAGTTCAACCGTAAGAACGCGAACAAGATCATGCGCTGGCGTGTGGGGGCCCAGTTTGTGGCCGTCATCCTGATCGTCGGCTTTGTCTTCATCCGCCAGAAGATGGGAGGACAGTGATCCATGGTCGTTCTGAACAAGATCTACACCCGCGGCGGCGACAAGGGCGAGACTGCCTTGGGCAACGGGGACCGCGTGGCGAAATACTCGCTGCGGGTTGCGGCCTACGGCACCTCGGATGAGCTGAACAGCGTCATCGGCGTGGCTCGTCTGCATTCCGAAGGAGATATGGACGCAGCCTTGATGCGCATCCAGAACGATCTGTTCGATCTGGGTGCAGACCTGTGCCGCCCCGATATGACCAAGGACGCCGAGGCTGAATATCCACCCCTGCGCATGATCGACGCGCAAGTGGATCGCCTTGAAGTAGAGATCGACGCGATGAACGCCAATCTTGCCCCCCTGCGCAGCTTTGTCCTGCCCGGCGGCAGCGCCTTGGCGGCCCATTTGCACGTCTGCCGCACCGTCGCCCGCCGCGCCGAGCGTCTGGCGGTCGAACTATCTGGCGTGGAAGAGGTCAACGTATCGGCGATCCGCTATCTGAACCGTCTGAGCGACTGGTTCTTTGTCGCCTCGCGCGTGGCGAATGACAATGGCGCTGCAGATGTTCTGTGGGTGCCGGGCGCGAACCGCTAAATCGCTGTGCGCTGTGGGGCGCACGGGATTTGAGTATTTTTGCAATAAAGAAGCATGTGCGGCCGCTCTGATCGTCAGGGCGGCCTTTTTGCTGAGCCGGTTAGATTTGCGGCAGAATGATCGCCAGTGCGGCGGTGATAGTAATGAAGGACAGCATTGTCATGCCGAAGAGGGCGATGGCGGCGTTTTCTTCTTCTCCGAAGCGCTGGGCAAGGATCGGGTAGATCGACATGACTGGCATTGTGGACATGATGATCACGGCTGCGCCAAGGCGGGGGTCTCCGACGGAAAAGCCGAATGCGGCCATGATCCCAAGGCCCGCGGCTACGAAGATCGGGTGCAGGACCAGTTTGCCGATCACGACGAACAGCACTGAAAGATTGATCCGGCTGAGGCTAAGGCTGGCAAGGGTGCCGCCGATGGCCACCAGTGAAAGGGCGGCGCTAGAGGAGGCGAAGAGCTCGATCGGGCGTTTGGCAAGGAAGGGCAGGTTCAAGCCCGAAAGCGAGACCACAATGCCAAGGACCAGCGCGATGAGGATGGGGTTGGCCATCAGGCGCTTGCCGATTTGTTTTGCGAGACGCGTGCCAGAGGCGCTGCCTGCGCTGTGGGCTTTCTCTGCCATGATCAGGATCAGGGGCAGCATCAGGACGTTCTCGACTACCATATTCAAGGCAAGAGCCGTGGTGGCGACATCCGGCAGGGCCATCAGCAGGACCGGATAGCCGACAAAGCCGCTGTTGGCGCAGGACATGCCCATGCCTTGGAAGACAGCCGCCTGAGGTGAGGTTTTGCCGATCCGGCGCGCGCTAAAATACCCTAGCCCGTAAACAGCAAGTGAGCCGATGATCAGTGCGCCGATATACGCGGTATTCGCAATCTCGGTCAGGTCGCGCGAGGAGACCGCCTGAAACACCAGCGCGGGCAGCGCCAGATTAACCACGAATTTGCCCAAAGTGCGCATCTCGGCGCTGGAAAAGACCCTTTTTCGGACGATTCCGTAGCCCACAGTGATCAGGATGAAAATAACACCGGTGATGGAAAGAACGTCGATCATGGTGTCGCGATAACAGTGGGCGGTATGGCTGGCAATCGCTGTTTGAGGGCTTGCTGGGGGCTGCCTGTTTTTCGTGCGATCGGGCTGCGCCGATTCGTAACATGGGACCAATGAGGCATGGTCTTTACTGTTGCGGTGCAGCATAAAGCGAAAGACGCGGCGTCTGTTGGCGCTAACGTGACGTTTTTGCTCTGTTTAGCTGGCTGCGCAGCCGCTATCTAAGCTGGGAATGTATTTTTGCGGGGTGTGTTAAAGCGCCCCGGTCATAAGGGAGAGACGCGCCAATGAAGGTTCTAGTGCCTGTAAAACGCGTGATCGACTACAACGTGAAAGTCCGTGTTAAGTCGGACGGTTCCGGTGTTGATCTCGCCAACGTAAAGATGTCGATGAACCCCTTCGACGAGATTGCCGTCGAAGAGGCGATCCGTCTGAAAGAAGCGGGCAAGGCTGATGAGATCGTTGTGGTCTCGGTCGGGGTCAAGCAATGTCAGGAAACCCTGCGCACCGCGCTGGCGATGGGCGCGGATCGTGCGATCCTGGTGACCGCTGCCGATGATGTGCACACCGATATCGAACCGCTGGCCGTTGCGAAAATCCTTGCCAAGATCGTTGCCGAAGAGGCTCCCGGTCTGGTGATCTGCGGCAAGCAGGCCATCGACAATGACATGAACGCCACCGGCCAGATGCTGTCGGCGCTGCTGGGGTGGGGTCAGGCGACCTTTGCCTCGGAAGTCGAGATTGATGGCGATGCCGCCAAGGTCACCCGCGAAGTGGACGGCGGTCTGCAGACCATCAGCGTCAAGCTGCCCGCAGTCGTCACCGCGGACCTGCGCCTCAATGAGCCGCGCTATGCCTCGCTGCCTAACATCATGAAAGCAAAGAAAAAGCCGCTGGATGAAAAGACTGCTGCGGATTACGGCGTCGATACCGCGCCCCGTCTGAGCATCGTCAAAACCTCCGAGCCGCCGGTCCGTTCGGCAGGCATCAAAGTGGGCTCGGTCGACGAGCTGGTCGCGAAACTTAAAGAAGCGGGGGCTGTGTAATGGCTGTTCTTCTCCTTGCGGATGTGGCTGGCGGCGCGCTGGCGAAAGACGCGGTTTCCAAGGCCGTGACGGCTGTTGCAGGTCTGGGTGACGTGCATGTGCTGGTTGCTGGCGAAGGCGGCGATGCCGCTGCGGCCGAAGCGGCCACGCTGGCCGGTGTGGCCAAGGTCTTGTTCGCCGGTGATCACGGCTTCTGCCACACCCTGGCCGAGCCTGTTGCCGATCTGATTGTCTCGCTGGCGGGTGGCTACAGCCACATCGCGGCGGCGTCGACCTCGGATGCGAAAAACGTGCTGCCCCGCGTGGCGGCGCTGCTGGACGTGATGATCATCTCGGACGTGACCGCCGTTATCGACGCGGACACCTTTGACCGTCCGATCTACGCGGGCAACGCGATCCAGACCGTGAAGTCGGGCGATAGCGTTAAGGTTCTGACCCTGCGCACCACCTCGTTCGAGGCGGCAGCGGATGGCAACTCGGCCCCTGTTGAGGCCATCGGCACCGCAGCCACCACCGGGCTGTCGTCGTGGGTGGAAGACAAGGTTGCCGAAAGCGATCGCCCCGAGCTGACCTCGGCTGGCATCGTTGTATCTGGCGGTCGCGGCGTCGGCTCGGAAGAGAACTTTGCCCTGATCGAGAAGCTGGCCGACAAACTGGGTGCCGCCGTTGGCGCATCGCGCGCAGCCGTGGACAGCGGCTTTGCCCCGAACGACTGGCAGGTTGGTCAGACCGGCAAGGTCGTGGCGCCGCAGCTGTATGTGGCCGTCGGTATCTCGGGCGCGATCCAGCACTTGGCTGGCATGAAGGACAGCAAGGTCATCGTCGCGATCAACAAAGACGAAGAAGCCCCGATCTTCCAGGTCGCGGACTACGGTCTGGTCGCAGACCTCTTCGACGCCATCCCCGAGCTGACCGAGAAGCTGTAAGCTTTTCTACTTTAAGCTTCGAAAGCCCGCCCGAACCGGCGGGCTTTTTTGCGTTTTTACGCCTTGTTGCAGGCGCAGAAACAATCGGCAGCGAAAGATTCGGTCGCGTTCAAAGCCTTTTGGATAACGATGCGTCTATTGCATCTGGTGAGGCAACAGGCGGGCTTGAAAGCGAGTCGGGGGCAGTCCATCCTCTGCGCGAAACGCAGGAGATCGTACATGGATATCAAACGAGTCGGTGTTATTGGCGCAGGTCAGATGGGCAACGGTATCGCCCACGTTCTGGCACTGGCGGATTATGATGTGCTGTTGAACGACCTGTCTCAAGAAGCGCTGGATCGCGGTCTGTCGGTCGTGCGCAAGAATTTGGACCGTCAGGTCAGCCGCGAAAAGATCACTGCCGAAGAACGCGATGCAGCTATGGCGCGGATCATTCCGACGCTGGACCTGAAGGAACTGGGCCAGACCGATCTGATCATCGAGGCCGCGACCGAGCGTGAGACCGTCAAGAACGCGATCTTTGAAGACCTGCTGCCCCATTTGCAGCCGCACACCATTCTGACCTCGAATACCTCGTCGATTTCGATCACCCGTCTGGCCAGCCGTACGGACCGCCCTGAAAAGTTCATGGGCTTTCACTTTATGAACCCCGTACCGCTGATGCAGCTGGTCGAGCTGATCCGCGGTATCGCCACCGACGAAGAGACCTATAAGGCCTGTCTGGCCGTGGTGGAAAAGCTGGGTAAGACCGCTGCCAGCGCCGAAGACTTCCCTGCCTTCATCGTGAACCGCATCCTGATGCCGATGATCAACGAGGCGGTCTACACCCTCTATGAAGGTGTGGGGAATGTGCAGTCCATCGACGGCTCGATGAAGCTGGGGGCGAACCATCCTATGGGCCCGCTGGAGCTGGCGGATTTCATCGGTCTGGACACCTGTCTGGCGATCATGAACGTGCTGCATGACGGTCTGGCGGATACCAAATACCGCCCGTGCCCGTTGTTGACCAAATACGTTGAAGCTGGCTGGTTGGGTCGCAAAACCCAGCGCGGTTTCTATGATTACCGCGGCGAAACGCCGGTTCCGACCCGATAAGCTGTGCGGCGGGCCTTAGCGGCCCGCGATGCCATCAGGGTCTGTGCGGTCATCCAACTGCAATTGCAGGAACGCCAGATCCAGCCAGCGGCCGAATTTTGTGCCCACATGGGGCATGAGGCCCGTGTGCGTGAAGCCTAGCTTTTCGTGCAGATGGATCGAGCCTGTGTTGCCAGCCTCGATCGCGGCGACCATCACGTGTTTGCCAATCTCTGTGGCGCGCTGGATCAGCGCCTGCATCAGCGCCTTGCCGATGCCGCGCCCGCGGGCCTCTGCGGTGACGTAGACCGAGTGTTCCACCGTATGGCGATAGCCATCAAAGGCGCGCCAGTCGCCGAAAGATGCATAGCCCAGAACGCTGTCATCATCGTCTACGGCGACCAGCACCGGATAGCCCTGGCGCTTGCGGTCTGCCAGCCATGCGCGGCGGTTTTCCACGTCAATGGTGATCTCGTTCCAGATGGCGGTCGTGTGCGCCACAGCGTCATTATAGATGCGGGTGATCGTGTTCAGATGCGCGTCTTCGGCGTCGATGATTTTCATGGGATGTTCCGGCGGATGGTGTCTGCCAGAAAGAATAGCACCGCCCGTTCGCAGGTGGAACGGGCGGTGCAGAGCAATGAGTATTTGGGCGATAAAGAAGCTGCTAGATCGCCGAGCTATGGCCGGCCTTGCTAAGATCATAGGCGTCGAAATGGCGCGCGATGATGCGGGTCAGGGCATTGGCATGGGGCAGGATCTTGAGGCTGTGGCCCGAGACCTCGACCATGCCGGGGAAGGTGGTGCTGGCGTCGCGCAAAAGCTTCGAGAGGGCCGCGCCAGTGGTCAGGCCTGTGGTGATCAGTTCTTCGCCGTCGATGGCAAAGGTACACATCAGCATCTCGATGATGCGGGCGCGCAGCAGGTCTTCGCCTGTGAAGCTGTGGCCCCGTGCAGTGGCGAAGCGGCCTTCACGCACGGCGGCGGTGTAGGCCGAGGTGCCCGAGGCGTTTTGCGCATAGCCCTGCGGGAAGCGCGAGATCGATGAGGCACCAAGACCGATCAGCACCTCTGCCGGATCGTCAGTGTAGCCTTGGAAGTTCCGGCGCAGTTTGCCTGTGCGCAGGGCTACGTCCAGCCCGTCGCCTTTAACGGCGAAATGGTCGATGCCGATTTCCGTGTAGCCGTCCCATGTGAAAAGGCGGCGGGCGGTCTCAAACAGTTCCAGCCGTTCTTCGGGGGTCGGCAGGGCGTCCGATGGCAGCATCTGCTGGCGCTTGGCCATCCATGGCACGTGGGCATAGCCATATAGGGCTACGCGGTCCGGCGACATCGACAGCAGTTTCTGGACGGATTCCGTGATCCGGGCCTTCGACTGGTGCGGCAGGCCGTAAAGGATGTCCGCGTTCAGGCTGTGGATGCCGCGGGCGCGGATCATTTCCACCGCATCGCGGGTGGTGTCAAAGCTCTGGATACGGCCGATGACTTTCTGGATTTCGTCGTCGAAATCCTGCACCCCGATAGAGGCACGGTTCATGCCCGCATCGCGCAGGGCGTCAAGGCGGGCCTCGTCGATCTCGTTCGGGTCGATCTCGACCGAGAATTCGTAGTCCCGCGCGAAGGGGGCGATTTCGGCCACGGTCCCGGCCAGATCCCGCATCATGCCCGCGCCAAGCAGGGTGGGCGTGCCGCCGCCCCAATGCAGGCGCGACAGGGTCACGCCTTCGGGAAGGATTCGGCCCAAGGCGCGGACTTCGGTTTGCAATGTCTCCAGATACGCCCGCACAGGTTCATCCGATTGGGTGCCTTGCGTCCGGCATGCGCAGAACCAGCAGAGCCTGCGGCAAAACGGCACGTGCAGGTAAAGCGAGATGCTCTGACCCGCCGGAATCGCTTGAACCCATTGGGTAAATTCCCCATCGGTGGTTGCCGACGAGAAGTGTGGTGCGGTCGGGTAGCTCGTGTAACGCGGTACTTTTGCGTCAAAGAGGCCCAGTTTGGCGAGTTGCGTTTTCGTATCCATGCGAATAGGCTTAAACGTCAGTGGGAAATGTAACATTGACCCAGATCAAGCGCGGTACAGATGATCAGCGATACTTTGCAAATTAGCAGTCATGAATGTGATAGCTGTCCGATCCGGCACCGCGCAGTATGCGCGCGCTGTGAGGCGGATGAGCTCGAGGTGCTGGAGCAGATCAAGTACTATCGCAGCTATGAGGCGGGTCAGACGATCGTTTGGTCCGGTGACCGGATGGATTTCGTGGCCTCGGTTGTGTCGGGCATTGCGACGCTTAGTCAGGCGATGGAAGATGGCCGCACCCAGATGGTCGGTCTCTTGCTGCCCAGTGACTTTGTGGGCCGCCCCGGTCGTGATCAGGCGGCCTATGATGTGGTTGCGACCACCGATCTGGTGATGTGCTGCTTCCGCCGCAAACCCTTCGAAGAAATGATGTCCAAGACGCCCCATATCGCCGAGCGTTTGTTGGAAATGACGCTGGACGAACTGGACGCGGCCCGTGAATGGATGCTGGTTCTGGGGCGCAAGACCGCGCGTGAAAAGATCGCGTCCTTGCTGGCGATCATTGCGCGCCGCGATGCGACCTTGCGCCAGAACAAACTGAACGGTCCTTTGGTCTTTGATCTGCCCCTGACACGCGAAGCGATGGCCGATTATCTGGGCCTGACGCTGGAAACGGTCAGCCGCCAGATCAGCGCCCTGAAACGTGACGGTGTGATCGTTCTGGAGGGCAAACGTCATGTAACGGTGCCCGATCTGGGGCGCCTTCTGGAAGAGGCCGGAGACGATGCCGATGGCGGGATGCTGGTTTAAGGTTTCAAGGGTCGCGCAAGTCGCGGCCCTTTTCTTTTGTGTGGCAGGCACGGACGCAGGGGCGGTGCAGCAGACGCGCTGTGGTTGGTATGCGAATCCCACACCTGCGAACATCTGGCTGAATGATGCGGACGGCGAATGGATCATCTCAATTCAGGGGCGCGAACCGGCCCCAGGGTTCTGGGATGCCGAGCAGGTCGGCAGCTTTGATGAACCGGGCTACTGGGTTCGGGTAAACGGCTATTATGGTTACGGTTGTGCCTGTCTGGACGGCGATTTCGCGCAACTGAAAGGGGCCGAGACCGCAGTGAACCGCGTAGACAAGGTGACAGCCTTGCCGCTTTCCCGCTGCGAATCCGATCCCGCGCTGTCGCCGGAAAAGCCATAAGAGGCGAAGGCGAAAAAAATGGGGCGCCGAAGCGCCCCCAGTCGTTTCACTCTCCCTCGTGAAATCAGTGTGCCAGAAACACCGGCAGTGCGGCGTTTTCCAGAATGCCTCGGGTTGCGCCGCCCAAAATGGCCTCGCGGAAGCGCGAATGACCGTAGGCACCCATGACCACCAAATCCGCATCCAGATCGGACGCCTGACGGGCGATCACGTCAGAGACTCGCGGCATGGTCTTGGCCAGAACGGCCACATCCGCATGCACCTCATGACGCGACAGCCATTGGGACAGGGCACCACCCGGATCAGACCGCTCGGGGCCGTGGGTGGGCGGATCAATGATCGTGACGGTCACGCGGTCTGCAGCTTGCAGCAGGGGCAGGGCGCGGCGGACGGCGTTCAGCGCCTCATCGCTTTCGTTCCATGCAACGACAATACGTTCGAACCGCTCTTTCACGGGTGCGGTCGGGGGCACCATCAGAACCGGCGTATTGCCTTCGAACAAAGCCGCTTCAAGGGCGGGCTCCAGCTCGATCCCGCGGCCATCGCCGTAGGGCTGTGCCATGACGGCCAGATCGGAAAAGCGGGCACGGGCGGCCACATGGCGACCCATATCCGCGATCGAGACCACAGCGCTATCCACGCCCCAGCGCACGTCGTATTCGCCCATAACCTTGCGGGCTTCGACCTCAAGCTCGTTCGCTTCTTCCTGAGCCCGTTGCAGCGTTTGCTGCAATACCATCGCATTCGCGCCGGCGTAATAATAACCGGTCTGCGTGCGGTCGATGCCTAGGGCAAGTACATCAAGATGGGCGTCCCACAGATTGGCAAGAGCTGCGGCCTGCGCGATGGGCGCGGCGGCGGCGGTTGGATCGCTCATGATAGTAAACAGTGTCTTATAGGCCATTTTGTCCTCCTGAACCGGACCCTAGAGGCAACATAAGCGACTCAATCCAAGGGCGTCTTTGAGGTGCATCAATAAAGATAAGTGGCCCAGTTTCGTTTGCTTGACTCAGATCAAAGCAGGGATGGGCAGCCTCACGCCATATGTCTCCAGTCAATGGAACCCGTGTGTCTTGATTCATGCGCGGGACAGACAAAGGGACGTGGTATGTCAAACTATTTAAAGCTAGCCGTGCTGGGGGTGCTTACGCTGTTCGCAGCAGTCGCCGCCAACTATGCACGCGATCTGGCCTACATGGTTCATGCGATCATCATCATGATCGTCGCCGGTGGGCTTTTCCTTTACACTCTTCGCAAAACTGACGAGCCCGTAGCCGCTGTCGCCGCACCGACCGGCTATATGGACGATGTTGTACGCTACGGTGTGGTCGCCACCGCCTTCTGGGGCGTTGTCGGGTTCCTCGTTGGTACGTTCATCGCCTTCCAGCTTGCTTTCCCCGCGCTGAACTTTGAGTGGGCGCAGGGTATGGCGAACTTTGGTCGTCTTCGCCCGCTGCACACCAGCGCGGTGATTTTTGCCTTTGGCGGCAACGCGCTGATCGCGACATCGTTCTACATCGTGCAGCGCACCAGCGCGACACGCCTGTTCGGCGGTAACGCAGCATGGTTCGTCTTCTGGGGCTATAACCTGTTCATCATTCTGGCAGCGACCGGCTATCTGCTTGGCGCAACCCAGTCGAAAGAATACGCCGAGCCCGAGTGGTACGTGGACTGGTGGCTGACCATCGTTTGGGTCGTCTATCTGGTCGTCTTCATGGGCACCATCTTCAAGCGTAAAGAAAAGCACATCTACGTGGCGAACTGGTTCTTCCTGAGCTTCATCGTCACCGTTGCGATGCTGCACATCGTCAACAACCTGTCGATCCCCGTAAGCATCTGGGGCTCCAAGTCGGTACAGGTCTTTGCCGGTGTACAGGACGCGATGACCCAGTGGTGGTACGGCCACAACGCTGTGGGCTTCTTCCTGACTTCGGGCTTCCTGGGCATGATGTACTACTTCATCCCCAAGCAGGCCGAGCGTCCCGTCTACAGCTACAAACTGTCGATCATCCACTTCTGGGCGCTGATCTTCATCTACATCTGGGCTGGTCCCCACCACCTGCACTACACCGCGCTGCCTGACTGGGCCTCGACCCTTGGTATGGTGTTCTCGGTTGTGCTGTGGATGCCTTCGTGGGGCGGTATGATCAACGGTCTGATGACCCTGTCGGGTGCATGGGACAAGCTGCGCACTGACCCTGTGATCCGTATGATGGTGATCTCGGTTGGCTTCTACGGCATGTCGACCTTCGAAGGCCCGATGATGTCGATCCGCGCTGTGAACTCGCTGTCGCACTACACTGACTGGACCATCGGTCACGTTCACTCTGGCGCACTTGGCTGGAACGGCATGATCACCTTCGGTGCTCTGTACTTCCTGGTGCCCAAGCTGTGGAACAAAGAGCGTCTGTACAGCCTGACCCTGGTCAGCTGGCACTTCTGGCTCGCCACCATCGGCATCATCCTCTACGCGGCATCCATGTGGGTGACCGGTATCATGGAAGGCCTGATGTGGCGTGAAGTGGACGCAAACGGTTTCCTCGTGAACAGCTTTGCCGACACTGTGGCTGCTAAATTCCCGATGTACGTGGCCCGTGGCCTGGGCGGTGTGATGTTCCTCACCGGTGCGATCATCATGTGCTACAACCTCTGGATGACCGTGGCAAAAGCGCCGGCGAAAGCCGAAGCCTCTGCCGCTGTCCCGGCTGAATAAGGAGGGCCGGACCAATGGGAATTCTTGATAAGCATAAGATCCTCGAAACCAACGCCTCGCTGCTGTTTGTCTTTGCCTTCTTGGTTGTGACCATCGGCGGTATCGTGGAAATCGCGCCTCTGTTCTGGCTTGAAAACACCATCGAAGAAGTAGAGGGCGTCCGCCCCTACTCTCCGCTGGAGCTGCAGGGCCGCGAAGTCTACATCCGCGAAGGCTGCTACGTCTGCCACAGCCAGATGATCCGCCCGATGCGCGATGAGGTCGAACGTTACGGTCACTACTCGCTGGCCGCAGAGTCCATGTATGACCACCCGTTCCAGTGGGGCTCCAAGCGGACAGGTCCCGACCTGGCCCGTGTCGGTGGCCGCTACTCGGACGAATGGCATCTGGACCACCTGCGTCATCCCCAGTCGGTTGTGCCTGAGTCGGTGATGCCCAAATACGGCTTCCTTGAGAACCGTCTGCTGGAAAGCACCCACGTACGTGAGTTGATGGAAACCAACGCAATCGTTGGCGTTCCCTACACTGAGGAAATGCTGGAAAACGCAGTCGCTGACTTCGAGGTCCAGATCGATCCTTGGGGTGACACCGATGGTCTGCTGGAACGCTACCCCGGTGCTCAGGCCCGTAACTTTGACGGTCAGCCCGGTATCTCGGAAATGGATGCCCTGATCGCCTACCTGCAAATGCTGGGAACGCTGGTTGATTTCTCGACCTTCACCCCGGACGCCAGCCGCTAAGGGGTGTGTGATGGATATGTACACCATTACCCGCCAGTTCGCGGACAGCTGGATGCTTCTGTTCCTCTTCGCGTTCTTTGTCTCGACCATTCTGTGGGTGTTCCGCCCCGGCTCGACCAAAGAGTACCGCGATACGGCCAGCAGCATCTTCCGGAATGAAGACGCTCCGGCACACGATGACACCGAGGAGGCTCGGACATGAGCAATAAACCCGAAAAGAAAGAGGTCGAAACGACCGGCCACAGCTGGGACGGGATCGAAGAGTTCAACAACCCCCTGCCGCGCTGGTGGCTGTGGACCTTCTACGCCTGTATCTTCTGGGGTGTTCTTTACACCATCGCCTATCCTGCGTGGCCGCTGCTTAGCGGTGCAACGCCGGGTGTCCTCGGGTACTCGACCCGTGGGCAGGTGGCGGCCGAGATTGCTGCCGTTGACGAAGCGAATGCTGGCATCAACGAACAGCTGGCCAGTGCCGATCTGACCCAGATCAGCGCCAACCCCGAACTGCAAAGCTATGCAACCAATGCCGGTGCCGCTGTGTTCCGTACTTGGTGCGCACAGTGTCACGGTTCCGGTGCGGCAGGTGCCAAGGGCTATCCGAACCTTCTGGACGATGACTGGCTCTGGGGTGGCTCGATCGAGGATATCCACGCCACGATCGCCCACGGTATCCGCAATGAGACCGACGCCGACGCCCGCTTCAGCCAGATGCCTGCCTTCGGGACGGACGAACTGCTGGAGAAGGAACAGATCGCTCAGGTTGTCAACTACGTCATGTCGCTTTCGGGCGAAGCACAAAATCCCGAAATGATCGCAGAAGGCGCGGTCGTCTATGAGGAGAACTGTGCGGCATGTCACGCTGACGACGGAACCGGCGATCGCACTCAGGGTGCGCCCAATCTTACAGATGCGATCTGGCTCTATGGCGGTGACTACGACACGCTGGTCACCACTGTCAGTCAGGCCCGCTATGGCGTCATGCCTAACTGGAACGCTCGCCTGAGCGATGCCGAAGTTGCTGCAGTTGCAACCTACGTACACGGTCTGGGTGGCGGTGAGTAATCGCCCCTGACAAAACTGAATACCTCGAGCACCAAGGTTCGAGGTCAGCGCCGGTGTTCCGTCCTGTTCGCGCGTTTCCTGGAACACCGGCGCGCTTAGTCTCAAAAGAATATATTGCAGCAGCAAACCGCCTCTCCGTAGGCGGTTTGTTGCTGTTTTTGTCACAAAAAACTCATGATTTATCTCTTCTAGGTTTTGTTAATGGCGAAAATTCGCGTATAACGTGTAAGAAGAGGGCGTTCTGCTGGCATTACGCTTATATTTTTGCAAAGCTATTTCGAGTAATTATAACCAAAAGGTCATTCGTTTGATGAGTTTATTAATAAAAGTTGCATCGACTTGCGCATAAAGTGCATAGTGTCTCTCAAAGCGCTTTTCTTCTGCGCATGTTCATTGAAATTTTGTTAGTCGAGATTACGTATGGATTGGCTTCGCATGCCCTCTTTGCCCGCATTAAGGGCTTTCGCCGCTTTGGCTCAGTCAGGTAGTGTGTCCCGCGCCGGGACGTTGTTAAATGTGACTCACGCCGCTATCAGCCAGCAGATCCGTCAGCTGGAAGGTCATCTTGGGACTCCGCTGGTGGCCCGTCAGGGTCGCGGTGTGATGTTGACGCCGGAAGGCACGCAGCTTGCTCAGGTGCTGCTTCCCGCGCTGGAAACCATCTACCAGAAGATCGAGGAAATGACCGACGGGGACGAAACCCGTCCTTTGCAGGTTGCCGCTGGTCCTCTGTTCACCATCAACTGGCTGATGCCGCGCCTCAAAGAGTTCCGCACCCAGCATCCCGATGTTGAAATCCTTCTGAACCCCACTGCTGAAATGGTTGACCTGCGTCCCGCCGGTATCGATCTGGCAGTGCGCTATGGTCTGGGCGAATGGCCCGCACTGGATAGCACTTTGCTACTGCCTTCCGATCTGGTCGTCGTCGGCGCCCCTGATCTGGTGGCCAACCGCAGCGTGAACGGTCCCGATGACCTTCTGGATATGCCCTGGCTGCAAGATGCTGGCGCAACCGAGGTTGCCTCGTGGTTCGAAGCGCACGGCCTCAACGCCTCCAAGCTGCCGATGCTGACCGAACTGCCCGGCGTTTACCTGCTGGAATCCCTGCGTCGTGGTGAAGGTGTGGCCGTACTCAGCCGCTCGCTCATCCGCAAGGATCTGGAAGCAGGCACCCTGAAAGTGCTGTTCGACGAAAGCAATCAGGCACTGGGCTACTACATCGTGAACCGTCCCGGCGTGCAGCGCAAAGCGCTGACCCTGTTCGCGGATTGGCTGAAGAAGCAGGCCGGTCAGTAAAATCTATATTAAAGAATTCGGTTTGACACAGGTCAAAGCCTGACGACCCCACTCCTGCAAAAAGAGGCAAACCCAATGCCTCTTTTTTTTATTTGGAGTGATTCCGTGAGCAGTACCGAGCCGCAGCAAGGCGAACAGCTCTACGCCGCACGCGAACCCGTCTTTCCCCGCAGGGTGAATGGCAAGTTCCGAAATCTCAAATGGATCATCATGATCGTCACCTTGGGGATCTATTATCTGACCCCTTGGATTCGCTGGGACCGCGGCCCGAACCTGCCTGATCAGGCGGTACTGGTGGACCTAGCCAACCGACGCTTCTTTTTCTTCTTTATCGAGATCTGGCCCCATGAATTCTATTTCATTGCGGGTCTTTTGATCATGGCCGGTCTCGGCCTGTTTTTGTTTACATCGGCCCTTGGCCGCGTCTGGTGTGGCTATACCTGTCCCCAAACCGTCTGGACCGACCTCTTTATTCTGGTCGAGCGCTGGATTGAAGGCGACCGCAACGCCCGCCTGCGTCTGCACCGTCAAAAGAAAATGGACCTGCGCAAGGCCCGCTTGCGTCTGACCAAATGGCTCGCGTGGCTGCTGATCGCCGTGGCGACCGGCGGCGCTTGGGTGTTCTACTTTACCGATGCACCGACCTTGATGGTCGATCTGTTCTTCTTCCGCGCCCATCCGGTGGCCTACACCACCATCGGCGTGCTGACCGCGACGACCTTTGTCTTTGGCGGCTTTATGCGCGAACAGATCTGTATCTACGCCTGCCCGTGGCCCCGTATTCAGGCTGCGATGATGGACGAAGACACCTTGACTGTCGCCTATCGAGACTGGCGCGGCGAGCCGCGCGGCAAGCATCGCAAAGCCGAAGGCGCCGAGCAGCTTGGCGATTGCATTGACTGTATGGCCTGCGTGAACGTCTGCCCCCAAGGGATCGACATCCGCAACGGCCAGCAGATGGAGTGTATCACCTGCGCCCTCTGCATCGATGCCTGCGATGACATGATGGCCAAGATCGGCAAGCCCCGCGGTCTGATCGACTATCTCGCCCTTAGTGACGAGCCAAACGAACGCGCTGGTCAGCCGCCCAAAGCCATCTGGAAACACGTCTTCCGCCCGCGCGTCATTCTCTACACCACCCTGTGGTCGCTGGTCGGTTTTGGTCTGCTGTTTGCTCTGTTCATCCGTCAGGACATCGACATGACCGTCGCGCCCGTGCGCAACCCGACCTTCGTGGTTCTGTCTGACGGCGCGGTTCGCAACACCTATGACGTGCGCCTGCGTAACAAGCATGGCGAGGATCGCGGCTTCGTTGTCCATGTTTCGCCCGAAGACAAGTTTGAACTCAAACTCGAAGGCTATGACGGTAACATCACTGACGTGCCCGCCGATGCCACCAAATTGCAGCGTGTTTATGTGATCGCGCCCGCAGGCTCGGAAGAGGCGAAAGCCGAACGTGTAGACATCGACATCTGGGTCGAAGACCCTGTCGCCACCGAGCGCGTCTCGAAAAGCAGCATCTTTAACGGAAAGGCCAACTGATGAGCACGACCGCAAAGGAACCCTTCACCCTGAAAGGCTGGCATGTCCTACTTGGATTTGTCGGCGCTTTCGGAGTGATCATTACAGTCAACGTTGTGATGGCCTATCAGGCCATCCACACCTTCCCCGGCCTTGAGGTGAAGAACTCCTATGTGGCCAGCCAGACCTTTAACGAGGATAAGAAGGCGCAAGAGGCCCTGAAATGGGATGTCTCTGCGCGTATGGATCGCGGCAATCTGGTGCTGACCATTCTGGATGATGCGGGCCAGCCCGTACATGCCACGATCGAGGCGGCCGATCTGGGCCGCGCCACCAACGTTGCCGACGACCAAACTCCGCAATTTGCATGGACCGGCAGCGCCTATTCGGCCCCCGTCGATCTGGGCAAAGGCAACTGGAACCTGCGCCTGAAGGCCCGCGCGGCTGACGGCACCCTGTTCCAGCAACGTATCGTTCTCCACATTCTGGATTGATCCCAACCATGAGCGCCGCTCTCCAATCGTCTGCCCCTTCGGCCTGTCCGGCCTGCCTTGCGGCCCCTTCCGCCGAGGCGCTTGCCAATGCCAACGCCCCGACCGAGGCGCAAATCGCGCTCTCGGTTCCGGCGGTGCATTGCGCGGCCTGTATCAGCACGGTCGAACATGCCCTCAAGGCCCACCCCAAGGTGAAAGAGGCGCGGGTCAACCTGACCCTCAAGCGGGCGATGATTGAAGGCGATCCCGATCTGGATGCCGACGAGCTGGTCGCGACGTTGGCCAGCGTTGGCTATGAGGCGCACGAGCTGGATCTTGCCACCATCCGCAGCACGGCCACAGACAAAGCGGGCCGCGATCTGCTGATGCGGCTTGGCGTGGCGGGCTTTGCCTCGATGAACGTGATGCTGTTGTCCGTATCGGTCTGGGCCGGCGCGGCGGACGCCACGCGCGATCTGTTCCACTGGATTTCAGCGGCGATCTCTCTGCCTGCCATCGGGTTTTCGGCGCAGCCGTTCTTTCGCAACGCATGGCGCGGGCTGTCGGCCCGTAGCCTGAATATGGACGTGCCGATCACGCTGGCGATTCTACTGGCGGTGGTCATGTCGGTCTGGGAAACCGCCCTGTCGGGCCATCACGCCTATTTCGACGCCGCGCTGACCCTGACCTTCTTTCTTCTGGCGGGCCGCTATCTGGATCACCGCACCCGCGCCGTCGCCCGTTCCGCCGCCGAGGAGCTGGCCGCGCTGGAAGTGCCCCGCGCCATCGTCCTGCGCGATGGGGTCGAACATGTTACCCCTGCCGCCGAATTGCGGGTGGGCGATCTGATTCTGGTCCGCCCCGGTGCCCGCTGCCCCGTGGACGGCACCGTCCACGAAGGCTCTAGCGAGCTGGACCGTTCCCTGCTGACCGGCGAGACCTTGCCCGTCTCCGTCCACGCAGGGCAGGGGATCAGCGCGGGCGAGGTCAACCTGACCGGCCCCCTGACCATTCGCGCCGCCGCCGTTGGCCGCGATACATCCCTGCACCGCATGGCCGATCTGGTGGCCATCGCGGAATCTGGCCGCTCGCGCTACACGCCGCTGGCCGACAAGGCCGCGAAGCTTTACGCCCCCGGCGTGCATATCCTGTCGGCGCTTAGTTTCATCGGCTGGTTCATCTACTCGCAGGATGTGCGGGTGTCCCTCAACATCGCCGCCGCTGTCCTTATTATCACCTGCCCCTGTGCGCTGGGTCTTGCAGTGCCTGCCGTGACCACTGCCGCCTCGGGGCGTCTGTTCAAAAAGGGCATGCTGATCAAGGACGCCACCGCTTTGGAGCGTCTGTCCGAAGTGGACACCGTTATCTTTGACAAAACCGGCACCCTGACCGAGGGCGCGCCGCAGCTGTCGAACCTTGGCGATCACAGCCGCCGCGATCTGACCATCGCGCTGGCGCTGGCGCAGGGCTCGTCCCATCCGCTGTCAAAGGCTCTGACCTTCGCCGCGCGCGAAGCTGGCATCCATCCCGCCCAGATCACCGAGATCAAGGAAATCCCCGGTCACGGCACCGAAGGACGCATGGGCGCGCAAATCGTGCGCTTGGGTCGTCCCGACTGGCTTGGCGCACCGGAAACCGATGCCACATCGGCGTGGCTGAAGGTGGGCGATGCGGATCCCGTCTGCTTCCGGTTTGAAGACAGCCTGCGGGCAGGGGCCGAAGACACCATCGCCGCCCTCATTCAGCAGGGCCGCCGCGTTGTGCTGCTGTCGGGCGACGCGCAGGCCCCCGTGCAGGCCCTTGCGCAGCGTCTTGGCATTAGCGAATGGCAGGCAAAATGTCTGCCGCAGGACAAGCTGGCCTTTATCACCGATCTGACCCAGCAAGGGGCCAAGACTCTGATGGTCGGTGACGGTCTGAACGACACCGCCGCTCTCTCGGCGGCCCATGTGTCGATCTCGCCCGCAACGGCGCTGGATGCCGCCCGCGTTGCCTCGGACATCGTATTACTTGGCAAGGACCTCTCGCCCGTGGCAGAGGCGCTGGTGACCGCCAAACGCGCCACCGCCCGCATCCGTGAGAATTTCCAGATCGCCACTCTTTATAACGTGATCGCCGTTCCGTTGGCGATTGCGGGCCTTGCCACGCCGCTGATCGCTGCGTTGGCGATGTCCTCCAGTTCCATTATCGTGTCGCTGAATGCGCTGCGTCTGAGGTAATCCATGCAGATCCTGACCCTTTTGATCCCTATCTCGCTTGTCATGGGCGCTCTTGGTCTGGTGGGATTTGTCTACACCCTGCGCTCTAGCCAGTATGAGGACCCTGACGGCGACAGTCAGCGGATTCTCACCGATGAGTGGGACGATCACCCCAAACCCTAAGTTTTTAAGGCCCGCCGCGCACCAAATCGGCGGGCTTTTGCTTTTAGCGGGAATCGCCTCTGGCGGATTCGCGCTGTGTGGCAATTTTAATGGTTGCGACAAGTGGGCAAGAGGGTGTCTGATCTTTTGCACATTAAGGCAGTTCCGGCTTAATTGCGGCAGCAATAAGGCAGGCGTTTCCAAGCCGTGAGGGCAAGGTTTAAACCGCTTTTGCATGAAACTAAAGAATGCTGCGCTGCAGCAACTTTCAGATCAAGCTCAGTTAACCAAAGGTAAACGCGGTTCGCATCTTTCATTGATGGGGGTGCAGCCCTGAATTGAATGCCCCGATTTCCGTGCGCGTCAGGTATCAGATTTTTCCGGTTGTTCAGAGGGGTAGCCTCCTTTCGGCGCACTTTCACATCTTTGCAAAAAGCGAACGCTCAACCCAATGATGTGTCGGGTGTGTACCTCTAAATGTGACAAAATTTGTTACAAATACAGAATATAGGTGTCAGCCGATCTTCTGAGTTGATGCCTTTAAATTGGCCTACGGTTTCCGATATCGCGACAATCGGAAAACATCATAGCCCGCAAAGTGACAGACCTCGTGCACAATTTCGCCCATCTTCGTTTCTATAAATAACCCAAGAAACGTTGACGCACAGGTTCAGGAGATAACGGTGAGCGGCTTTGTAGGACAGATTAAGACGGCAGTCTTTGGGGCGCTTTCGGTTTCCGAGGGCGAGACATTCGATACCATCGGTCTGGTTCAGGCGCTTGACCAGATCTTCGCGCAGATGGTCGCGGAAAAGGCGCTGAAGGCGGAAGATGCGAAATGCATGAGCCGTCAGGTCAACAACATCTTCAACGCAGTGACCACCCTGGGCCCCGATGGCCGGTCCGAGATCAAGGCGGCGCTTGCCCATATCCTCTCGCAAGATCTGTGCATCAATTTCGAAGGCCCCGTGACCGCACGCAACACCGACCCGCTGTTCATTGCCATCGATGACGCGGATCAGGACGCTGTGCTGGACATTCTGCATGATGTGGATGTGAACCACTACAGTGCGACTTCGGGGACCACGCCGCTCTATCACGCAATGTCCAATATGGACGGTCTATCCGTTCCGATCCTTCAAACCCTGCTGGATAACGGCGCAAAGCCTGCACTGGGGGCAGAGGGGCTGAACGTTCTGCATGGTCTGGCTTTCGCCAGCATCGAAGACAGTGACGTGCCTGAACTTTCGCGTGTCATTCGCCGCTGTATCGCGCTGGGTGCTGACATCGAACAACACACGGCCACACTGAAATGGACGCCCTTGATGGTGGCCATCAGTGAATGGAACCTCCCCGCCGCCCGTGCGCTGCTGCTCGCTGGCGCCAATCCTGATGCCCACGCAGGAGATCTGGACGGCAGGGGGGTCACCGCGCTGGATCTGGCGGCCAATATGCATGCGGCTGTGGATCTTCTGGATGAATTCCAGGCCACGGCGAAATCTGCATCCCTGACGGTCGCATGCGCCGGACATGACGCCCGCGCCTTCCAGCCCGCACTCTAACACCCGTCTTCCTCCCGTGAAAAAGCGCGCAGCGGTATGACCGAGGCGCGCTTTTTTCTGTCTGGCGAACAGGTGTGGCGGAAAAGGGGAGAGGGCCTAGCTTGGCCCCACCATAAAGCAGGTCACGTTGCGTGCCTGCAAACGCTTGCAGGCCAGTTCTGCTGCATCCCGCGTCATTCCGATGAAGTTTGCATCATAGCCGGTCGAGCGTGCCTGAATGGACCGCTGCGAGCCCTGCAAAGTCTCCATCTCTTGCAGGCTGGTGGTCACCAGCGCCCGTTCGGCCATATAGCGGTTGCCGAAGCGGCCCACATTGACGCCCCAGCTGCGATCGTTCCCGTTCAGGTTCCGCGCCACGACACGAACGGCCTCGGCCACCGGTTCGGGATCAGGCTGCGCGGTCATAGGAGCGGCCTTGGCACTTGCGTTTTTGGGTCTGGCCCGCGGTGCGACCGGATCGATGTTCACCACTTCTTCCGCATCCCCTTCGCCTACAGGCTCGCTCAGGGCGGCAAGGGCGACGGCTTGGGCGATATTCTGGTTCAGTGCTGCGACCTGTACCGGATCAAGCGGGGCCGGATCGGGCAGGGGACGCGCGGTCGGGCGCAGGCTTTTCTGCATGACCATAGAAACGCGGATCGTTTTCCCCGCGGCGGGCTTGTCTACGCCGCCAGCCGCGTTGCCCACATATTGCGGCGCACGGGGTTTCGCCAGTGCCACGCGGCTGGGGGCCTTTTGAAAGCCCATATCCATCAGCTTGGCCACTTTGGCATTACGGTTCGCGGTCGAGGTGCCGCCGAAGACCGTCACAATGATCCGCTCGCTGCCACGAACCGCCGAGGCGGTCAGGTTAAAGCCTGCAGCATTGGTGAAACCGGTCTTGATGCCGTCAGCGCCAGCGTAATCGCTCAGGAACCGGCGGTTGGTGTGATAAACGGTCTTGCCGCCCACATCCGCGGTCTTACGCGAGAAGATGTTGTAATACTGCGGGTAATCAAACAGCAGGTGACGACCCAGAACCGACATATCCCGCGCGGTGCTCAGGTGACCGGATTCCGTCAGGCCGTGCGCGTTCTTGAAGGTGGTGTGCGTCATCCCGATCGCCTTGGCGGTGCGGTTCATCCGGCGGGCAAAGGCTGCTTCGGAACCACTGATCGCCTCGCCGATGGCGGTGGCGGCATCGTTTGCGGATTTCACGGCCGCCGCGCGGATCAGATAGCGCAGCTTTACCTTCGATCCTGCCCGCGCGCCCAATTTGGAAGGGGGCTCGCTGGCCGCGTTCTTGGAGATGGTGACCAGATCGTCCAACCCGATTTCACCATGTTCGACGGCTTCGAACGCGATGTAGAGGGTCATCATCTTGGTCAAAGATGCCGGATGCAGGCGCGCATCGGCGTTTTCGGTATAAATGACGTTCCCTGTCCTTGCATCCATCACAACAGAGGCACTGGGTGCCGCGATTGCTGATAGAGGAAGGATAAGGATCATCCATACAAGTGCCACCAGCAGAATCCCGAATCGGGCCCACTGGGCACTGGGAAGTGCCTTCACTGCTCTAGCCATTTTCTGCCTCAAACCGCCGGATTTCTTCCGATCAGTCATTTGTTTATTGAGGACAGGCTATCATAGCGACACTTGGAAAGAAAGTCTGTGTTTTCAAAGTCTTTCGGGCATTGGTTTATCCACAGGCCGCCATCGGAGTACCATATCTAGCCAAAAGTGTGTGGAATCAACCACATGCGGTATCAACCTAAAAGTGTTAACAGATCAGGTAAGGGATTCCAGCAACGATGGCAGCTCATGCAAAGTCGGGATTGTGCGGAATCTTGCCTCGGATTCAGGCGCATCCGCGTGTTCCAAGGCCCAAGTAATATCACTTGGAACATGGATTCCCCACGCTCCGGCCTGAATTGCCGGAATCACATCGGACTTCAAACTGTTCCCGACCATCATCGAACGCTGCGCGCCGCCGTGGCGGGCGAAGATGTCTGCGTAAATCTTCGATGTCTTGTCACTCACGATTTCAATTCCGTCAAAGGACTCACCCAGCCCCGACTGGGCCAGCTTGCGTTCTTGGTCCAAGAGGTCGCCCTTCGTAATCAGAACTAACTCATACCGGCCCGCGCAGGCCGCGATCACCTCAGCCGCACCTGGCATCAGCTCGATCGGATAGGTTAGCAAATCGCGGCCTGTGTCGATCAATTCGCGGATCACGCGGGCGGGGACGCGCTCGTCCGTGACCTCAATCGCGGTCTCGATCATCGACAGGACAAAGCCCTTAACCCCGAATCCATAATGTCCGACGTTTTTCTTCTCGGCCGCCAGCAGCCGCTCGGCCAGATGTTCTTTCTCGGCATAATCAGCCAGAAGGTCGGCAAACCGCTCTTCGGTCATCCGGAAGTGGCGCTCATTATGCCAAAGTGTGTCGTCCGCATCAAAGCCAACTGTGGTAATTGACATATAATTGTCCCTTTTACGGCCTTTCGTAAGGCAGCGTTCCCGTACACCTTTTGTCACAGGATATCCCGTCTGGCGTCTCCTCAAAGGAGCAAAATAGTGGAAGTGCTGGAAAAAATGCAAAAAATCCGTGATCGGGCGCTTTGTGCCGCACAAAGCAGCCGCGCGTTCCGCCTATGGCAAAAGGGCTTTAAACTGCTGCGTTTCCCGCTATATACAGCCTTTCAACGGCCACGGAAGGGAACGCCCGACCTCATGACCCGCTTTCCTGTGAAAATGTCGGATCAAAACGATGACAGTTCCGACAGCGATGTCATTCTGAAGACCCGTCGCAAGACGCAGCGCCCGCCCATGTATAAGGTGCTGCTGCTGAACGACGACTACACGCCGATGGAGTTCGTGGTGCATATCCTCGAACGCTTCTTCGGCTTGAATCACGCACAGGCCTTTGAAATCATGCTGACCGTCCACAAAAAGGGTTTGGCGGTCGTCGGCGTCTTTAGCCATGAGATTGCCGAAACCAAGGTGACACAGGTGATGGATTTCGCCCGCCGTCACGAACACCCGCTTCAATGCACAATGGAAAAGGAGTAGGGCGCACGCCCTGCCGTTCATGCAGAACATTCGTTTGACACTGGCCCTCGAGGCGGGACTCTCCCTGCCGGAACAGGGCCCTATCGCCGTTTTCCGTCCCCGCGGCGACACCATGCTGGCACCTCTGCCCGTGGACCGTATCACCGCCATTCAAAGCTTTGCTCCTGATGCTGCGCAACTCAAGGCCCGCGGGATCAAGGTCGCCCCTCGTGAAGAGGGCAGCTTTGCCGCCTCGGTGGTCTTCCTGCCGCGCGCCAAGGATGAATGCCGCGCCCTGATCGCCCGCGCGATGGCCGTGACCACCGGTCCGGTGATCATTGATGGCAGCAAGACCGACGGCATCGAGTCCGTCCTTAAAGACATGCGCAAGCGTGCGGACCTTGCCCCCGCGATCTCCAAGGCTCACGGCAAGATCTTCTGGTGCGACAGCACCGACGCCTTTGCCGGTTGGAACATCGGCCCGACTGCGAACAAAGACGGCTATGTCACCGCACCGGGCGTCTTCTCGGCGAATGGCGTGGACAAGGCCAGCGCGGCGCTGGTCGCGGCACTGCCTGCCAAGCTTGGCCGCGCCATTGGCGATTTCGGCGCTGGCTGGGGTTACCTCTCGGCCCAAGTGCTGCCCAAGCACCCCGAGATCGAAACCCTGCATCTGGTCGAGGCCGAGGCCGTCGCCCTTGATTGTGCCCGCCAGAACGTCACCGATCCCCGCGCCAAGTTCCATTGGGCCGATGTCAGCCGCTGGCAGACACCGCAGCTTCTGGATGGTGTGATCATGAACCCGCCCTTCCACACCTCTCGGGCCGCCGATCCGGCGCTTGGGCAGGCGTTTCTACAGGCGGGACACAGTGTTTTGGCTCCCGGAGGTCGTCTTTGGGTAGTCGCAAACCGCCACTTGCCTTATGAGAATACATTGACCGGGCTCTTTGCCCAGGTGTCCGAGATCGGCGGGGATGCGTCCTTCAAGGTACTCGAAGCCGTGCGCCCCAAGCGGCGGGTCTGACGCGAATTGCTGGCAGGAGTCTCTGAGCAATGAGTTTTTCAATTTCCGGTAAGACAGCGATCGTCACCGGTGCCGCAAATGGCATCGGTCTGGCCATCGGACGCCACTTTGCCAAAGAGGGCGCGAATGTGATGTTCGCGGACATGGACGAAGAGCAGCTGCTGCGCGAAGTGGGTGATGACGCCTCTCGCCCCAGCAACGTCGCCTATTTCGCCGGTGATCTGCGTGAACGTCTGGCGCAAGCGAACCTGCTGTCCGCCACCATCGACGCCTTTGAAAACGTGGATATTCTGGTGAACGCCTCCCGTCAGGTGGTGACCTCGGACCCGCTCGACCAAGAGGCCGACAACGTCGAGGCGCTCTTGCAGCAGAACCTGCTGATCAGCCTGCGTATGACCCAGCTGGTGGCCAAGCGCATGATCAAACAGGCCAAAGGGCAAGAGGACATCCTGCAAGCGGGCACCATCATCAACCTCTCGTCCATCGCGGCCCGTCGGACCAACCCCGACATGCTGGCCTTCTCGGTCAGCTCTGCCGCGCTAGAGCAGATGACCCGATCGATGGCCGTCGCCCTCGCGCCCGAGCGCATCCGCGTGAACGCGCTGGCCTTCGGGTCGGTCATGAGCTGCTCGCTCAAGGACATCCTGAAAGAACATACGGACTTCCGTGACGAAATCGAAGGTCACACCCCCATGGCGCGTATTGCCTCGGCCACCGAACTGGCCGAAGCGGCGCAGTTTCTGGCCTCGGACGGGGCCAGCTTCATGACGGGGCAGGTGGTGACCGTGGACGGTGGCCGCACCCTTTTGGATCCGGTCAGCGCCCCCGCCCACTAAGGCGATCCGCACCACAGCAAACACAAACGCGCCCCGAAAGAGGCGCGTTCTTTCATTTCCAGAACTGGCACTTTACTGGCCGCGTTACTGGCGCGGTCCGGGCAGCGCCATACAGGCCGCTTGCGTCCGCGATGTGCTGCTGACCAGCGCATCGCGCTTGGCGATCAGTTGCGTCAGCTTGCGCTGCTCAAGCTCCATATCCACGGCCACAGCCTCTTCACGGGACGTCATGCGGGTTTCATTGCAAAAGCTGACACCCACGTTCCGCCGACGGTCTCCCATGCAAAAGACCAACTCGTTCCGCGGCTCCAGCTTCTCAACCACGCGGTAGCCCCGAGCGACCACAAGTTGCTGCTCGGCGATCAAAGCGTCGATCACCTGCAATTCCCGCGCACTGTCGCGCAGGCATTTCTCTTGCGGACTGGCGCAGGCCGCCAGCAACAGGGCCAGCGCCAAAGGCATCACATAACGGACCATTCGTCACCTCATAGACTTCGGCCCCAATCATAAGCGCCCGCGCCCCAAAGGCCAACTCACGCCTGCGCCAGTGCCTTACTGTTCGGCGGGAATACGCAGCACGCGCCGCGCCATGGCAAACCCCAGTGGCCCGATCACCATCGAGGCCACAAAGGCAATCGGCCACGCCACCACAAAACGCTGGCCCCAGTGTTCTAGCCACAGAACCGTTAACCCATCCTGAAGCGCACTAAAAAGTCCGGTCATAAACAGGGCCATCATGGCGGAAATGAAAAGTTGGGCGGTGATGATCATCTTCTTGGCCTGCATCGGCTGTCCTTTCATGGTGGAGGATGGCCCGACGCATACGCAGACAGCATCCCCCGATAAAACGGGTCGGATGCCGTGGGTTCGGAGGGGATGCCCCCGACTAACTCTCGCAACTGCGATGACCGGGATAACCGTACCGGTCCTGCGTTTTTCGGCTAAACGTCAGCTAGGGGTGCAAAGGCCGCAAGTCAACGGTCCTTCAGCGCAATTCCAGCTCTGACAGCGTTGCCCGAACCACGCTGCCTGTATCGTCACCATCGCTTGAGACGGCCAAGCCCACCAGCGCCCCCGCTTCATGGCCAAAAGCGCGGCGATAGTCCGTGGCCAGATCCACCGTCTCAGCAAACGCGCCAGTTCCCGCATCCCGCAGGACTACAGACGTACCTTGCCCCAGCAAATAGGGCGAAGGCACCAGCCGCCCGCGCGCGCCCTTGCCGCCCCAGACATACAGCAGCACCCGCACCTCGGGGCGCTTCAAAAGCCAGCGGATCGGGCGGCCCTCGGCCTCGGCCACCAGATCATTCGGCAGGAACACGAAATACAAAGACATATTCCGGTCATCGCCACCCTTGCGGGCCAGATCGGTGGCAGGCACCGATTGATCCACCTGCCAGCGCCACATGGCCTGCCGCGCCCCGCGCACCTCCGCAGGCACCGCCCGCCACAGCAGGGACACCGCCCCATCCGACACAATCTCCAGCGCGGCCCCGCGCTGGGTGTAATCGTTCGAGGAGAACAGCGAAAACCGCTGCTCTCGCCAACTGCCATCAAAGGGCAGGGCAAGCAGGGTAGAGGGCAGTAGCACGCAGGCCAGAAGGGGCATCAGATGTCTCATACGGTCTGATACGACATCAACGCCCCCTTGGTTCATGACCTTTCCTCACAACTGCGTCAGCCCTGCCTCTGGTCAGGCCCGCTGCTACCTGCTAGCCAAGTGCCCAACAACGCCAAGGCACATGAGAGGGCCCATGACCGAAGAACTCGTCACCGAACGCGAACGCGCCAGCGCATGGTTCAAGGAACTGCGCGACCAGATCGTCGCCGCCTTTGAAGGGCTCGAGGACAGTCACACCGGCCCCCTCGCGGATCGCTTGCCCGCAGGCCGGTTCGAAGTCACCCCCACCAAGCGCACCGCTGAAGACGGCAGCGACGCAGGCGGCGGCCTGATGTCGGTAATGCGCGGTGGTCGCGTCTTTGAAAAGGTCGGCGTGAATATCTCGACCGTCTACGGCACCTTGGGTGAACGGGCGCAGCACGCCATGGCCGCCCGCAAAGGCATTCCGGGCATGAAAGAGGACCCGCGGTTCTGGGCCAGCGGCATCAGCCTTGTGGCCCATATGCAGAACCCCCATGCCCCTGCCGTCCACATGAATACCCGTATGTTCTGGACGCCCCATGCGTGGTGGTTCGGTGGCGGCTCGGACCTGAACCCTTGCATCGAATATGACGAAGACACCGCCCACTTCCACGACACGCAAAAGGCGCACCTCGACCCCCACGGGGCCGATTGGTACCTCAAGCTGAAGGCATGGGCGGACGAGTATTTCTACGTCCCCCACCGCAACCGCGCCCGCGGCGTCGGCGGCATCTTCATGGACGATCAGTGCAGCGGTGACTGGGAAGCGGACTTCAAGCTGACCCAAGACATTGGCCGCGCCTTCCTGCCCGCCTATCTGCCGCTGGTAGAAAAGCGCCGCGATACGGATTGGAGCGATGCGGACAAGGACACCCAACTGGTGCACCGTGGTCTTTATGCGGAATACAACCTTGTCTACGACCGCGGGACCAAATTTGGCCTGGAGACCGGCCACGACGCCAACGCCGTCCTCATGAGCCTGCCTCCGCTGGCCAAGTGGGTCTGATCCCGAATGGGGCGCAACCCGCCCCATTCCCCGCAAACGTATGTACGTTTGCCATACGTTATCCATACGCAGAACCACCCCTTGATTTTACGTAAAATCAAGGGCTTGCGCTGAGATCAGAACCGGTAGCTGATCGACAGCTCGCCGACGCCGCCTTCTACGTCCACGTCTTTCAGACCAGTTTCTTTTTTCAATTGGTCTACGAATTCGAAGCGGTTGTATTCCAGTTCGACCAGCACGTTTTCAGTCGCCTTCATGACCAGCCCAAGACCATAGGCCACGCCGGTCACATTTTTCTTGGCACTGTCACTGTTCATGGTCGCTGAGCCGACAGTCACAAAAGGCAGGAAACGGCCCGCATTAAATCCAACCCGCGCGCTGCCCCGCAGAAGCAAGGCCTGATCTGAAGTGCCAGTTACATCCAGTTTGTCATAAGACAATTTGCCTCCGACGACCCAGTCATTCAGGTCGTGCATGAAGCCCAAGTGAATTCCGGTGGTGTCCGATAGGGTGACGTCGCGGGACTTTTCCCGATAGGTAACTGTGCCTTGACCCTCGCCCACATGAAGACCGGCGTAAAATCCGGTCCAGCTGCTGGAAATATCCTGCGCCATCGCAGACGTTCCTGCCGCGGCAAAAAGCAGCGAATACACAAAAGCTTTCGCGTTCATGATGAAATCCTTAAATCTATAAAGATCTCACTCTGCCATCTCTTTGGGTGACTTGAATTGCTGCAGGCGCAAAGATTCTGGATGTTGCTGGTGCGTCACTCAAAACAAAATTATTGCAATGACTTAGCTGTATTGGGCGCAAGCTTCCAACTAAAGTTTTACCCCTTCGCGCCAAACCCCGAGTAATTCCAGATCATCGCTCAGGTGTATCAGATCGGCGCGCGCGCCAACCTCGATCCGGCCGATGTCGGTGCGACCGATCAGATCGGCAGGCACGCGGGTTGCCATGGCGAATGCGTCGCGCAACGGCACACCTGAAAGCACCATGTTGCGAACGGCGGTGCTCAGGTCCAGATCGGCTCCGGCTAGTGTGCCGTCTTCTAGCGTCAGGCAACCATTGCGGCGCATCACCGTGCGGCCATTCAGGGTGAAGCTCTGGTCCAAGGTTCCGGCGACAGCCATCGCGTCACTGACCAGAAACAGCCGGTCCTCACCCGCCTTGGCCCGCCAGACCATTGCCAGCAGGTCAGGGTGGACATGGACGCCATCGGCAATCAATCCGGCGCTCATGGTGGGGTCATTCAGAGCCGCACCCACACAGCCCGGCGCTCGGTGCGACAGACCACTCATGGCATTGAAAAGATGGGTAAATCCTTCGGCTCCCGCTGCGCTGGCCGCGCAGCAGGTATCATAATCGGCGTCCGTGTGGCCCAGGAAAACCTGCACGCCGCCCGCTTGAAGTTCGGCGATCTGATCAGGGCGCACAAGCTCTGGAGCAACGGTCAGTTTCAGATGCCCGACGATCCGCGCCGCATGGGCGTAGAGGCTGATCTCGACCTCCGTTAAAGGGCGCAGCAAGCTGGGGTCATGGGCACCGGCACGGGTGATGTGCGGGCCTTCGATATGCAGCCCCGCCAGCCCGCGAACCCCTTGTTTTCTGGCCTCTTCAAAGGCGTTCACCGTGTCTTGAAAGACCTCCAGAGGGGCGGTGATCAGGGTTGGCAGCAGGGTCGTTGCCCCAAGCCGCGCGTGGGCTTCGGACATGTTGGCAAGGGTCTGGGCGGTAGGGGCCTCGTTCAGCATCACGCCGCCGCCGCCATTCACCTGCAAATCCACATAGCCTGGGCACAGATAGCCGCCGCCAAGGTCGATCCCTTTGGCAAAATCCAGTCCGCTGATGCGCCCGTCCTTGATGTGGACCGAGCCGCCCGCGTGCAGCTTTACCCCGTCAAACAGCCGTGCCCCTTCAAGGATCATGGCATCTCTGCCGTGTAGGCAAATGCGCCGTCCAGCGGGCTGCCATCGCGCTCGGCTAGGGCGATCTGCATGGGACGGGGCAGGAATTCCACATAGGTCGCGCCAAGCCCGCCCATCAGCGCCAGCGGTACGTCTTCGGTCCAGCCAAGCTGCAACAAAGTCCGGTGCAGATAGTCGGCACCGCGGCTCATCAGATCGGCGGCAACCACATCACCAGCACGGGCCGCGCCCGCCACATCGGGGGCCAGTTCGGCAAACTCGGGCGCGCTCATTTGCGCGGCGCGGCGCATCAGGTCCGCTGGCCCGTGTTGCAGCAAGTTTTCCGTGAAATCAGAGGCTTGTCCTGATCCGTCATAGGCGGACAGTGCGGCGCGATAGGCCTCGCGCCCCAGCCATGCGCCGCTGGCCTCATCCCCAAGGGCAAAGCCCCAGCCGCCCGCAAATCGCGCCTGACCGCCGGTCATCACCCCTACGTATGAGCCTGTGCCAATGCCTGCCACAGCGCCAGTGCCGCTGTTCAGAAACGCCCCGCGCAGGGCGATGGCGCGGTCATCCTCAACCCGCAAATGCAGGAAATCGGGGAACGAGGCCGCGACCCGCATCCGGTCGGTATCGTCCAGCACACCGGCCAAGCCCATGCACACGCGGGCCTCAAGCAGATCGGCCCAGTCCAGCCCTGCGGCAGCGGCCAGCGATGCCAGCCCCGCCTGCAGGTTTTCAATCGACCGCTCAGGGGCGCTGGTCACATTGGCCGGACCGCCCGAGACCTCGACCCGCTGGTCGCCATGTCTCAGAACCATCCGGCAGCCCGAACCGCCACCATCAACTGCTATGCGGATCGGGTCTGTCATGGGTTATGCCCCGCGAACCGTGTCGATCATCAGCTGCACATTCGCGGGGTCCGCGTCGGGCGTAATGCCGTGACCAAGGTTGAAGATATGGGGCCCGTTTTTGAAGGCCTCGACGATATGGCGGGTCTCGTCGATCAGGGCCTGACCGCCGGTCACCATATGCGAGGACTTCAGGTTCCCCTGCACGCAGCCATCCACCTGCACATTCGCCGCCGCCCATTCAGGGCTGACCGAGTTGTCCAGCGCAACGCAATCAGCGCCGGTGGCATTGGCAAAGCCCACATAGTTCTCGCCCACTTCACGGGGGAAGGCGATGATCGGCACGCCGGGGTGACGGTCCTTGATCTCTTCGATGATGCGCTTGGCGGGGGCCTGCGCGTACTTCAGGAAAGCCTCGCCCTTTAGCGAACCTGCCCAACTGTCGAACAGCTTGACGCATTCCGCACCTGCGCGGATCTGCATCGACAGATATTCAATGGTAGAGGCGGTCAGACGGTCGATCAGCGCCTCAAACAGCGTGACGTTTTCCGCCATCAACTGATGGGCAGGGCCCTGATCAGGGGTGCCGCGACCAGCGATCATATAGGTCGCAACAGTCCAAGGGGCACCGGCAAAACCGATCAGCGCAACCTCATCGGGCAGGGCCTCGGCCAGATTGCGGACGGTCTGGTAAACGGGGGCCAGATGGTCGTGAATGTCATCCGCGCCTTTTAGTTTGGCAAAGTCGCTTTCGGTGGTGATCGTGGACAGACGCGGGCCTTCGCCGGTCACAAACCACAGATCGGCACCAAGGGCGTCGGGGATCAGCAGAATGTCGGCAAACAGGATCGAGGCATCGAACCCATAGCGGCGGATCGGCTGCAAGGTGACTTCGGTGGCCAGATCGCTGTTGTAGCAAAGGGACAGGAAATCCCCCGCCTGCGCACGGGTTTCGCGGTATTCGGGCAGATAGCGGCCTGCCTGACGCATCATCCAGATGGGCGGGGTGGGCAGGGTTTCGCCCGACAGGGCGCGCAGCAGCGGTTTGGTCTCGGCCATGATGTCCTCAGTTCTCTTTGCCAGTGTGGTCCCGCGTCTGGGACAATCTGTCAAGGCCAACCGCCTGCGACCCGTGGTATCGCGCTTGCGCAGGGGGGCTTTGGCGGTCTATCGATTGCCACATGACACAGATGCGACCCACCCCCGACCAGCCCCTGCGTATCGGCACCCGCGGCAGCCCGCTGGCGCTGGCTCAGGCCTATGAGACCCGCGCCCGTCTGATGGCCGCTTTCGATCTGCCCGAAGAGGCGTTCGAGATCGTGGTGATCAAGACCACAGGGGACAACCGCGCCATGATCGATG
Organism: Donghicola tyrosinivorans; assembly: GCF_003003355.1. GTDB lineage: Bacteria > Pseudomonadota > Alphaproteobacteria > Rhodobacterales > Rhodobacteraceae > Donghicola > Donghicola tyrosinivorans. Next base: position 127,157 of record NZ_PVTQ01000007.1, on the reverse strand, counting down.
CGGACCGTCCCCTGAAAGAGATCGGCAACAAGGGCCTGTTCACCAAAGAGATCGAAGAGGCCATGCTGGCCAAAGAGATCGACATTGCGGTGCATTCGACCAAGGACATGCCGGTTGCGCAGCCTGAAGGTCTGGTGATCGATTGCTTCCTGCCCCGTGAAGATGTGCGCGATGCGTTTGTGTCGGCGACTGTTGGCTCGATCGCCGAACTGCCCGCTGGCGCGGTGGTCGGCACCTCTAGCCTGCGCCGCAAAGCGCAGCTGTTGCAGGTCCGTCCCGATCTGAAAGTGGTTGAGTTCCGTGGCAACGTGCAGACCCGATTGAAGAAACTTCAAGATGGCGTCGCTGATTGCACCTTCCTTGCAATGGCCGGCCTGAACCGTCTGGGCATGAGCGATGTGGCGAAATCCGCCATCTCGCCCGATGAGATGCTGCCCGCCGTGGCCCAAGGCGCGATCTGCATCGAACGCCGCGCCGATGACGCGATGGCCGGTGAGATGCTGGCCGCAATCCATGACGCGACCACGCAGGTTCTGATGAACGCAGAACGCTCGTTCCTTGCGGCGCTGGATGGCTCGTGCGAGACGCCGATTGCGGCGCTGGCCCAGATCGATGGCGACCAGATCCGTCTGCGCGGTGAAATCCTGCGCCCCGACGGGTCCGAGCGTTTGCAAGACGATCGCACCGCACCCGTGGCCGAGGCCGCGGCGCTGGGGATTGCGATGGCAAAGGACTTGCTGGAAAAAGCCGGTCCCGGTTTCTTCGACTTCCGCGAGGAATAAGAACAAAGCCCCGCAATCGCGGGGCTTTTTCATTTCACGCTCAGGCTCCTGTGACGCGCCAGATGATGTCACCCACATCATCTGCCATCAGCAGGGACTTCCCGTCCGGCCCGATGACAACGCCCACAGGGCGGCCATATGCCAGCTTTTCATCCTCGGACAGAAAGCCCGACAGGATATCCCGCGACGGGCCACTGGGCTTGCCGTCCTTGAACGGCACAAAGATCAGCTTGTAACCGCTCAGCTTCGACCGGTTCCACGATCCATGCTGCCCGATCACCATGCCATCGCCAAAGCCCGGCAGGGTGCCTTCGGGCATCCAGCACAGCCCGAGCGAGGCCGTGTGACCCCCAAGCGCGTAATCGGGCTGGATCGCCTTGGCGACCAGTTCCGCATCCTGAGGCACGCGGTCATCCACCGTCTGGCCCCAATAGCAGTAGGGCCAGCCGTAAAAGCCCCCATCCACCACCGAGGTCAGGTAATCCGGCGGGGTTTCATCCCCCAGACCGTCCCGTTCGTTCACCACGGTCCACAGCTTGCCCGTTACCGGCTCCCACGCCATGCCGACCGCGTTACGCAGGCCCGAGGCAAAGATGCGTGCGTCACTACTGGCCACGTCCAATTCCCAGATCGTGGCGCGGCCTTCTTCGACCTCCATCCCCTGATCGCCGATGTTCGACAAAGACCCCACGCCTGCGTAAATCTTGCTGCCATCAGGCGATGCCAACAGGCTGCGCGTCCAATGGCCGTGGGGTTTAAAGTCCACCAGCTTTTCGCCGCTGCCCTGTAACGCCGTATCCCCGACGGTGAAGTCAAAGACCCGAATGCCGTCCGTATTGCCCAGATAAAAGCGGTTGCCGACCAGTTCCATCCCGAAGGGCTGGTTCTGGTTTTCAACGAAGACCTCGCGGATTTCGGCGGTGCCGTCCCCGTCCGTATCCCGCCACAAGGTCACGCGGTTCGCGCTTTTGCCGATGGCTTTGACGCGGCGCATGGTGGCTTGGGCGGCGTGGTCCATCAGGGTTTTGGGCGGTCCGGCCTGTTCTTTGGATTCGGCTACCAGTACATCGCCATTGGGCAGCACCTTGATCCAGCGCGGGTGATCCAGACCTGATGCAAAGGCGTTGACCTTCAGGCCCGGTGCACATGTGGGCAGGTGCCCGTCTTTCCACCCCTCGGCCGCGGGCATCTTTAGGGTCATAATGCCTTGTTTGCGGGCCTCGGGAATCTCTGGCGCGGTGCCAAAGGCCTGCTGCTGCGGTGAATTCATGCGCCGCACAAAGGCAATCGTGCCGCCTACCAACGCTGTAGCTTTCGCGATCAGTTCCATGTCCGCTTCCCCATCTTTCCGCATGTCTGCGTGTTAGCGCTAGCCTATCGGAAGCGGCGCGGGATCGGCAACTTATTCGTGTGCCACCAAGCGTGTGGCGGTGCATGTCACAGGTCCTATCCCTTTGCGGCAAAAACCGCCGTTGCACTCTGCCGCGCCCTATCATCACGGCTAACGGTGCGGAATATTTCCGTTCTGGGGCGGGGGTCCATTGACGCGGCGCGTCGCCTGAGGACTAATCATCTTACGGGCGGATCAAGTTGGGAGAGCTGATCGGTCCCGAAGCGTGCTGTGCTGTCATGAAGATCATGCATGATGGCTGGTAGGGCATTGAACGTACCGCCCCTGTCCCTGCCTTGAGGCAATCGCCGAGGCTGGGTGGCTTGGCCGCAAATCAGGGCGTGGATTTTAAAGCTGCCGGTGTTCAGTACTGGTGGCGATACGCCGAAAGGCGCTTGGGGAGGGGACTATGAGTGAAGATGTAGGATTGATGCGTGCTGCAGAGATGACGCAGCGCCTTCAGAACCTGACGGTGCGGATGACACAAGCGCTGGCAAAGCAGCCCACACCGAACCCTGGCATCGAAGGACCGGGATTGGATCTTTACGCAACAACCGCCGCCGCATGGTGGCAGCAGACCCTTGGCAATCCTGTGCAAGCGGTCGAGCAGGCCACAAACTTTTGGCAGGCATCGGTCAACGCGTGGAAAGGGGCAATGCATAAGGCCAGTGATGACGGAGAGGTGCTGGACAAGCGTTTCGCTGACGCCGACTGGCAGGACAACCCGTGGTTCGACTATCTCAAGCGCCAATATATGGTCAGTGCCAATGCAATGCAGCAGGCTGTGGCGGGCATCAGTTCACTGCCCGAAACCGACCGCCGCCGGTTGCAGTTCTTCACGGATCAGATCGTGAATTTGATGGCGCCGAACAACTTTCTGGGCTCGAACCCTGCGGCCCTGCGCCGTGCGATGGAGACCGAAGGGGAAAGCCTGCTGAAGGGGCTTGAGAACCTTGTCAGCGATCTTGAGGCCAACGACGGGGCACTGCTGGTCAAACTGGTGGATGAAAGCGCCTTTTCGGTCGGTGACAACATCGCCACAGCGCCAGGTCAGGTCGTCCTGCGCACCAAGATGATGGAGCTGATCCAATACGCCCCCTCCACCGAAACGGTGCAGGAAGTCCCGATTGTGATCTTCCCCCCTTGGATCAACAAATTCTACGTGCTGGACCTCAAACCCCAGAACTCGATGATCCGCTGGCTGGTGGACGAAGGCTACACGGTGTTCGTGGTCTCATGGATCAATCCCGGTGCGGATTTGGCGGACGCGGGCCTTGAGGACTATATTACCGACGGCTATCTGGCCGCGATCGAGGCCGCCAAGGTGATCACCGGCCAACCTTCGGTCAATGCAGTGGGCTATTGCATCGCAGGCACCACTCTGTCGCTGACCCTGTCGCTTCTGGATCAGATCGGCGACACGTCTGTGAACTCGGCGACATTCTTTACCACACTGACGGATTTCGCGGAGCAAGGGGAATTCACGCCCTTCCTGCAGAATGACTTCGTTGACGGGATTGAGGTCGAGGTGGAACGTTGCGGCTATCTGCCCGCCCGCGTGATGTCGCGCACCATGTCCTTCCTGCGGTCTAACGATCTGGTCTACGCGCCTGCAATCCGTAGCTATATGCTGGGTGAAACGCCGCCTGCGTTCGATCTGCTCTATTGGAACGGCGACAGTACGAACCTGCCCGGCAAGATGACGATGCAGTACCTGCGGGGACTCTGTCAGGCTAACGCCTTTTCCGAAGGTACATTCCAGCTGATGGGCCACACCCTGTCCGTTGCGGATGTCAAAGTGCCCCTCATGGCGATCACAGCGCAGACTGATCACATCGCGGCTTGGAAGGATTGCTATCGCGGTGTCGGGAAGATGGGCTCGGACGACAAGACCTTCATCCTATCTCAGTCGGGCCATATCGCTGGGATCGTGAATCCGCCTTCCAAGGGCAAATACGGCCATTACACCAACAAGCAGCTGAGCGGCGCTGCGGATGACTGGCTAGAGGCTGCGAAGTTCAACCAGGGGTCATGGTGGCCCTTGTGGAGCGAATGGCTCCGCCCCCGCTCGGGCGAGGCTGTTCCGGCGCGCACACCTGTCGAGACCGATCTAGGCGCAGCACCAGGGACGTATGTGAAGATTAGAGCCAACTAAGCCTGAAGCGCTTTGGTGAGAAGTTGCGGGCCTTAGGGCCCGCAATGCCTTCGGCGAAGGTATTTTTGCCAAGATGAAATAAGCGGCGTGCGTTTTTATTCGCGGGCTGGCAGATAGGGCGTGGGTGGTTTGGCTTGCTTCGCGCGGGCGTTGCCATATTTTCTAAAAAGGTTTGCGGGTTTGCGTCCAGCGTGCGCTTGTCCGGATAGAATGAAGGTAAGAAATTCGATGAAGACTGTTTTCCGGCCTGTTGCGCCGTTGCTTCTGGTTTTGGGGCTTGCGGCTTGTGCGGCAGAGCCGACTGTGACCGAAGAGGGCTATCTGATTGTGGTGCCCGAGCAAGTGGTTGCTATGGCGGCCCCCTATCAGGATCTGACCGCGGTGCAGCTGAACCCGAATGACGGGTGCTACTGGTATCGTCATGAAAATGCGGTCGAAGTGACCATGCTGCCCCTGCGCACCAACGCTGGCAATCCGATCTGCACGGTGGTCGAAGCACCCGCAACGGTAGAGACAACCGCGCCTACGCCAACGACGTAAGCGCGATCCTTTTTCGTTGCCTGTCAGCTGGCCGCAGTGATGCGGTCTTCTGGCGGGTAGAGATATGCGGTGACGCCGGGATCAACCTCTTCGTAGAGGCCGATGATGTGGGCCATCACCATCCGTACGCAGCCCGAGCTGGCGCGGCCGCCGACCGACCCCGGATGGGGCGTGCCGTGGATGCGCAGGTAGGTGTCGCGGTTTCCCTGATAAAGATAGAGCGCGCGCGATCCCAAGGGGTTCTTGGGTCCACCGGGCATGCCGTCTTCGAATTGGGAATAGGTGTCCGGTTCCCGCTCGATCATTGCGGGGGTCGGGGTCCAGCTGGGCCATTTCGACTTGCGGCGGACATTGTAGACGCCGGGCTCATAGAGGTTGCCCTTTGCGATCGCGACGCCGTAGCGCATCGCGGTGCCGTCGCTTTTCACATGGTAAAGGTAACGGGCTACTGCATCCACGTGGATCGAGCCGGGGCGCACGCCGCTTTTGGCTTCGACCTGAACGGGAAGAAAGCGGCTTTGCAGGCCCCACGGGTTCGACGTGTGCATGTCATAGTCCATCGGGGTCACCTGACGGTCCCAGCTGTCCCACATGGAGCTATCCGAGGTGCGTTCTGCCAAAGCCGGAGCGGCGAAGGGCGCCGAGACGAGCGGCGCGGAAAACAGAGCGGCTGAGGTCTGGATGAAATGGCGTCTGGTCAGCAAAGTGTGCTCTCCTGTCTCGAATGTCGTCGCGCCACCTTGAAGGGCGGCTGTCTGTGAAAAGGCAACGCACGGGAAAGCCGGATGGGACAATAACGTTCCCGTGTGCGGGCGATTTAATTCGAAAGTGTTGAAAAGTTGTTTTAGTTTGTCAGGCCCTAGCACAGGTGCTTTTCCAGAGCGAGATCACTGTTAGAAAACTTTAGGAGACGTCGCAGAAAAGCAACGAAACAAGGGCGACAAAGGGGATGTTTGCCGTCAAATTGCCCTCTGTTGGCGCGGACCTACCCCATAGGCCTGCCGGTAGACCCGCGAGAAATGGCTGGGATTTTCGAAGCCGCAGGCCAAGGTTACTTCGGTCACGGACATCTCGGTCTGTTGCAGCAGTTGGCGGCCACGGGCCAAACGCAGGGTTTGCAGGTGCTTTTTGGGGGTCGTGTTCAGGTGTTTTTTGAATAGCCGCTCAAGCTGGCGGATGGAAACGCCAGTGTGGGCAGCCACTTCGGTCATGGTGGTGATGGCGTCCAGATCGCGCTCCATCACTTGCATGGCTTTCGACAGCACGTCGCAACGGATGCCGAAACGCGCCTGAAACGAGACCCGCTGGGTGGCGCTGGCAGTCCGGACCGAGTTGTAGACCATCTGGTCCGAAACCGTTACGGCCAGCCCTTCGCCATGACGGGCCGCGATGAGGTCCAGCACCATGTCGGCGGCGGCTTGGCCCCCTGCGGCGGTCATGATCGCGCTGTCTTTGACATAAACGCCTGGTGACAGGTCAATGTCGGGGTAGGTTTCGGCAAAGGCGGCGTGGAATTCCCAGTGCAGGGCGACGCTGCGCCCGTCCAGCAAGCCTGCCTCGGCCAAGACAAAAGCGCCTGAACAGAAGGCAGCAACCGGAATGCCCTGATAACGGGTGCGCCGAACCAGAGCCAGCAGCCGCTTGGAAATATGCTCCTGCACGTCATTGCCGGTGATGATGAACAGTTGATCAAAGGTCACGCAGTCGTTGAAGCTGTGATCCATCAGCATCCGCACCCCGTTTGAAGCGGTCACAGCGCCGCCGTCTTCCGACATGAAGGACCATGTATATAGGGTTTCGCCCGACATCCGGTTTGCGATGCGCAGGGGCTCGATCGCATTGGCAAAGGCCAGCTGCGTGAACTCTCCGACAAAGACAAACAGGAAATGCTGGGGTTCGGCCAAAATGTCTCTCCTACCCGGTCAGGTGGCTGCGCAGGGGCGATGATCGACCCGCAGCCCGAATGCTCGAATTTAACGAATGTTAAAGATTTGCCCGTAGGGAAGCATTCGTCAAGCAGCATTCATCTAATGAGAAGGCGGCAAAGCGCTTTGGGCTGTATTACAACGCAGCAGCCAAGAGGCCCATCACCAGCGCGGCCAGCAATCCGCCCATGTCGCCACCATCATCGCCGCCGCCGTCATCAGCAGACATGGCGTCTTCTTCTTCGTCCTCATCTTCCGCAAAATGCGCGTCGTCCGAGAACAAGTCATCGTCCGGCAGGGTTTCATGGGTCATCAGGCCGCTTGTGTCTATCAGAGCGTCATCTGCAGCCAGTTCAGTGTCGTCGAAGGCGTCCGGATCAACCGACAGCATCGCGCCATCAGCCCATTCCGCAATCTCGGCGATGCCTGCGTCCGAGCGGGCAAAGACAAGGCGCACCATCTCATCGGGGCGGGTGAAGTCAAAGCTCATGACGTTGCCGTCTTGCGTCAGATCGATCTGTTCGCGGATACCTTCGGCGTACTTCAGGCTTTCGGGGGTCTGATCGACACCCTCAACGACCGGCACATTGAACAGAGTGTGCCAGTCCTCGGGAACCTCGGCGTGTAGGCTCTGGCCCCAAACTCCTGCGGTGTCCCCCAACCCCCGCAGATCGATTTGTACCGTTTGCGGCCCGTCCAGCGTTTTGGGAGCGCCCAGAAACAGCACCAGCTTGTCGGCGCTGTCAAAGGCGTAAGCGGTGGCCGCGTCGTCGTTTGTGTGATCGTTGGCATCGTGCCAGTTCAGGATGCGTGTGCCGTTCAGGCTTTCGGCCATCATGTCCTGAATTTGGCCTCCTACAAAAATGTGCGCCTCGCCATTCACATCGGTGTAGCTGGAGGCGCCGCTGTGCGTCAGATCCCAGCCATAGACCCCTGCGGCCTCGGCGCCGATGGCGTGATAGTCAGAGAAGGTCTGCAGAAGGGTTTCAGCGTGTTCCATGCCCATCGCGCGGGTGGCCAGCATATCCTGATAGTGCTGTTCGAATTCCAGATTGCTGCGTCCGTCCAGATCCAGATCATCCACGGTTAGACCGTCGTGGTCATGGGTGGACAGAAAATCCTCTGCCGCCTCAACCCGCGAAAGCGATGCGGCGTTGTAGGCCGACAGATAAAGACCCGGCCCTTCGCCGCCCAGTTCCTCGGCGGTGTCGGACCACATCTCATGGGCGGCCTCGATCACGTCGACGGCGCGGTCGGCCCCTTCGGCGCTATGGGTGAAGCGATGTGTGGACAGCATGTCGGGCAGGGTCAGAGCGTCTTCGCTCATGGCCTCGATCAGGGCTGCATTGCCATCTTCGGTGCGGCCAAGCTGGATGCTGTATTCGACGTTTTCGGGGTGAACGTCGAATTCGCCCTCCAGTGTGTGAAGAACCTCGGCGTAGGTGTTGACCACAGCCGCATAGTGTTCAGCCTTTTCCGCTTCGTCGATGCCGTGGAAGTTGGCGTAGAATTCGTTGCCCATCTCCATGACCAGTTTGTCGGGCAGTTCCCCGAAAGTACCGCTGAAGAGGTCAGTGAAGAAGTCGGCGGCATCCACGCGCAGACCTTCCAGATCATCCTCATAACGGGCGGTGGGCAGGATGATGGATAGCGACAGATGCTCGTCGCGGGCCAGCGCCATCAAATCGCTCAGGCCGGGGCGGTCGTAGTCGCCGCTGTAGAGGTCCTCGTACTGGATGCCGTAGCGTTCGTCATTGTTCTCTGCCAGCGCGCCACCGGGCCAGACGATCATGCCCACATCGGTCTGGCCGATCTGGTCCAGAAACCGGTCGAACCCGCGCAGCGAAACATAGCGCGCACCGAAGCTGTCGGCGTCGATCACCTGTGCTTGCGCATCAGGTTCGAGCGATATGTTTGAAATATAGGACACGAGACTCATCCTCCGGAGATACCTTCGGAAAGATGAATGTATGTTGTGCTTAGGTCGATATGCCCGTTTGGCGGTTTGCTTAATCTTTGGGCGTTATATATATCCCAAAGGATTGTTTTTTCTTGCTATGGATTTTTCCGCGATGCAGTAGTTCGCGTGCTGGGTGATTGCTGGCGTTTGCCGACCAGCCAGTCGCGAAAGGCTTTTGCCTGCGTCGTCGCGCGGGCATGAGTGCGCAGATGGAAGGCGTGGGGCGATGGCATCCGGTCAGGCACTACGGCCATCAGATCGCCGCTATCCAGCAGCGGGCCGGTTAATCCGGTCCAAGCCAGCACCGCGCCTGCGCCGTCTTTGGCCATCTGCAAGGCGATCATATGATTATTCACTACGATCCTGCGCCCCGTTGGCGCGCCAAGGCCAAAGTGCCCCAGCCATTCCGCCCAATCCGTCCAGTCGGTTTCCTCGTTCAGCACGTGGATCAGCGGCGCGTTCAGCAGGTCTTTGGCGCAGGTGATTTTATGCGCTTGCGCGAACCCGGGTGCGCTTACGGCAATGATCTGGTCGTGGAACAATTCGTCATATCCCTCGGCCCCCTCGGGGATCGGTCCGTAGTGGATCGACAGATCAGCGTGGGCATTGCGCGACGGGGTGTCGCTGACCATTTGCGAGACGACAATCTCGGGCCGGACCTTCCAGAAGGCGGTGATCTGAGGGGTCAACCAAAAGGCGCTCATGGCGGTGGTGGCCTGCACCACCACGTCTAGTGCATCGCCGCGCGGGCGGACCTCACGCACGGCGTCCGAGATTTCTTCCAGCCCCCGTTGCAAGGCGACGAATAGATAGGCACCGGTTTCAGTCAGATCGACCCCCCGATGCTGCCGACGGAACAGAGCCGTGCCCAGATCATCTTCAAGCCCTTTGATCTGGTGGCTGACGGCAGCAGGGGTCACGTTCAGCTCTGCTGCGGCATCGCGAAAGCTTACGTTTCGGGCAGCTGCTTCGAAACAAACCAGCGCCGTCATTGACGGAAGATCGTAGGGACGGGCCATCTGGTCGCTTTCTGCCTATTTGGTGTCGGAATGGTGCATAGATGAATTAATCTAATCTATGATGAGATTTTTTGCCATTGATTAAGCCCTTTTCTTTGCTTTTGGGTGAGGTGAGTTCACTTTTAACCGGAGGCAGGCCGATGTCTGACGCGCTTTCCGATATGCTGATGCGCCGCGAAGCGGGCCATTCGCTTGAGCGGGCATTTTACACCGACCCCGAAATCTACGCCCAAGACCTTGAGAACATCTTTTACCGCGAATGGCTGTTCGCGATCCCTGCCTGCCAGCTGACCAAGGCGGGATCTTATGCGCAGCTGCAAATCGGCGCGTTTAACGTTATTCTGGTGAAGGGCAGCGACGGTGAAATCCGCGCGTTCCACAACTCGTGCCGACATCGTGGCTCGATCATCTGCAAGGGGCGCGAAGGCCATGTGGCCAAGCTGGTCTGCCCCTACCACCAGTGGACCTATGATCTGGATGGCAAGCTGCTGTGGGCGCGTGATATGGGGCCGGATTTCAACCCCTCCAAGCACAACCTGCACCCTGTTCATATGCGCGAACTGGCCGGACTGATCTACATCTGCCTTGCCGAGACGCCCCCCGATTTCGATAGCTTTGCCGATGCGGCGCGCCCCTATCTTGAGGTGCACGAGTTGCAAAATGCCAAGGTCGCCTATTCGTCCTCGATCATCGAGAAGGGCAACTGGAAGCTGGTCTGGGAAAACAACCGCGAATGCTACCATTGTGCCGGCACCCATCCGGCCCTTTGCCGGTCGTTCCCGCTGGATCCTGCGGTGGCGGGTGTGTCGGCTGATGGCAGCGTGCCAGAGCGGCTGCAAGCCCACTTTGACAAATGCGAGGCTGCGGGCGCCCCGTCCAAATTCTACATGGGCGGGTTCGCGGGGCAATACCGTCTGGCGCGCATGCCCCTGCAAGAGAATGCGGTTAGCTACACGATGGATGGCAAGGCCGCGACGCGCCGCAATCTGGGCCGCGTCACGGTGCCGGATGCGGGAACGCTGCTGAAGTTTCACTATCCGTCCACATGGAACCACTTCTTGCCCGATATCTCGATGACCTTCCGCGTCACGCCCATCGGTCCGCAAGAGACCGAAGTCACCACCTATTGGCTGGTGAACAAGGATGCGGTGGAAGGCGTGGATTATGACCTGAAGCGTCTGACCGAGGTCTGGATCGCCACCAACGACGAAGATCGCCAGATCGTTGAGGATAACCAGACCGGCATCAACTCGCCTGCCTATGTCCCCGGTCCCTACAGCCCGATCATGGAAGATGGCGTGGATCAGTTCGTGGATTGGTACGTGAAGACGATGCTGCGTGCAAAAGGTCCGCAACATATGGCTGCGGAATAAGGCGATGGTAGCTCTGACCTATTGGACCGACGCCGAACCGCTGGAATGTGTCTCTTACCTGCCAGAGGCGCCAAATGTGGCGACCTTTACCTTTGCAGCGCCTTCAGGGGCGCTGTTCGGGCACAAGCCAGGCCAGTTCCTGACGTTGGAACTGCCTGTCCCTGACGGGGTTCTGCACCGGACTTATACGATATCGTCGTCGCCTTCGCGGCCTACCTCGCTGACCATCACGGTGAAAGCGCAAGAAAGCTCATTGGGGACGCGCTGGATGCTGGATCACCTGCGCCCCGGGATGCGGGTTAAGGCGATCGGGCCGGGGGGCACTTTTTCGCATCTGGAGCATCCGGCCAGCAAGTATCTGTTCATCTCGGCAGGTTCGGGCATCACGCCGATGATGTCGATGACTACCTATATGTATGATGCGGGCCGCGATCCCGATATCGTCTTCATCAACTGCGCCCGCCGCCCGTCCGAGATCATCTTCCGCGAACGGCTGGAGCATATGGCCAGCCGAATTCAGGGGATTGAACTGGCGTGGGTGGTGGATGGCACCGACCCCTACAAGCCTTGGACCGGCTATCGCGGCGGCTTCAACCAGTTGCTGCTGGGTCTGGCCGCCCCCGATTATCTAGAGCGCGAAGTTTTCTGCTGCGGGCCAGAGCCTTTCATGACCGCCGTGCGCGAGGCGCTGGAGTCCATGGGCTTTGACATGGACCGCTACCATCAGGAAAGCTTCACCGCCCCCGTGGGCGAGACCGGCGAAGTGCCGGAAGGCGTCCAGTTGGATGAGGAAACCAAAGCGACGGTGGAATTCGCGACCTCTGGCGTGACCATCGAATGCGCCGAGACCGAGACCCTGCTGGCCGCGGCACGTAGTGCGGGGATCGTGATCCCCTCGGGATGTACCTTCGGGGTGTGTGGGACCTGCAAGACCAAAAAGCTTAGCGGTCAGGTTCATATGGTCCACAATGGTGGCATCACTGAAGAGGATATTGCTGACGGCTATGTACTGGCCTGCTGCTCGAACCCGATTGGCAAAGTCAGTCTGGACGTTTGACCTCCTTCCCAAACGTCGAAGGCCCCGCCTGGCGCTGTGTCGGGCGGGGTTTTTCTTTGGCGCAGGCCGGAATTTAGCCGCCGAAGCCGAAGGAACGGGTGCTGGTGCTGCTGGTGCCAAATCCACCGCGTGACGTGGCGGTTGCCTTGGTCATCGGCGCTTTGCCAAAGGTCGTTGGGGCCTTGTTGAAGGTCGACGCGTTCAGCTTTGCCTTGCCAGTGTTGTTGGAATAGGTCGCGCCGCCGTTCGGCGTGGTGAACCGCCCGTCCGAGGTGCGATAAAGCGGCTGCGCCCCGATCCCGCGACCGCCCCCTAGCAGGTTGCCCATCAGGTAACCGGCCAAGAGGGGCATAAAGATGCTGCCCGACCCGCCCGTCACGGCCTGCGCCTCTGATCCGCAGTTGCCTTCGCCATATTGCTCTTCGCAAACCTCAAGGCTGTCATAGCGCGGGGCGGTTTCGGCGTTCAGGGCTTGGGCATCGTTAAAGGCGGTCTGGCAGTCCTGTTCCGAGAACAGGCTGGTCGGCCCCACTGCGGCGACGCAGCTTTGCAGGTCAGGAAATGCCTGCGCGTCCACGGCCTCTTCGCGGCACGCCGCGAGCGAGAATGAGGCGGCGCCGACGATGGCAAGGGCTACGGTTTTCGAACGTTTGGTCATCTGGTCCTCGTTTGCGTCAAGGTCTGCGTCAAGCGCGGATGAAATGGGGTTTAAAGCGGGACAGGTCCTGCGTGATGCGGCTTTGGTCTTCGCGGATGCCCATGCCTGCGCAGGTATCCCCGACGATCCATGACCCGATCACGGGGCGGAACCCGCCCATCACGGGCAGCGGCTGATAGGCCTGAATGATGCGCGGGTGGGCGTCGTAATCCGAGTGCGTGGCAACTTCGGTCTGCTGCCCGCCCTCAACAATCGCAATGGACGCGCCTTCGCGGGAAAACACCGGTTTACTGACATATCCGGTCTTCAGCGCTGCCTCGGCCCGTTCAAATCGGGCCTGAACCGCGCGCGCCGCACTGCCCGAACCACTCAGGGCAGCGTCAACGTCACTGGCGAAGAAGGCCGGTAACAGATTTTCATGGCCCTCGAACATCTCCCACAAGACAGGCAACAGGCCCTTGTTGGACAAAAGCGCCTTCCAAGCTGGTTCGATTACCTGACAGCCCGATGAGGCCAAATGGTTGGCGTAGTCATCGCGCAGCAGGTCTTCCCAAGGATACAGCTTGAAAAGGATGCCGATCACACGGTCCTGATCGTCCAGAAACTGTCCCTCATCACTTAGGGCGATCTGTTCAAGGTCGGTATAATGCGCCCCAAGTCCCGCCTCACGCGCGGCCCAACCAAGGCTTTCAACTGTGGCGTAATCCTCGGGGTTACCGCTCATGGCGGTGAAGTGCAGGTCGGTGCCTTCTGCAAAAGTGGCGTGCAGGTGATCCACGATGGCCTCATGGATGCCGTTGAACTGGTCGTCTTCGGCGTTCAGGATGCCTGCAGCTTGTTGGTCTTCGAACCACTGCCACTGGAAGGCGGCGGATTCGTATAAAGAGGTCGGCGTGTCGGCATTGTATTCCAGCAGTTTCGCGGGGCCTTCGCCGTCATAGACCAGATCGAACCGCCCGTAGAGCGACGGGTCCCGCCGCTGCCAGCTGTCCGCGATATAGTCGCGGTGCGCCTCCGGGATGCAGAGCTGGTCCAGCAGGTCCTCACGCCCAAGGATATAGTCCACCGCCTCTAGGCACATGCCATGTAGCGCAGTCGAGGGGTCCTCGATCCGGTTTTCAACCTCATCCAGAGAGAATGCGTAGCACGATGTCTCATCCCAATAAGGCTGGTCATGCATGGTTGCGAAGGTAAAGCCTAGTTCTTCGGCTTTTTCGCGCCAGTTCGGGCGCTCGGGAAGGTCAATTTTCTGCACGCTTGCGTCCGTGTTTCCGGCTGTTTGCCCCTTATATGGGGGCTGGGGGCCGGATTGTGAACGCATCACACCACTTTTCGCCTTTGAATTAAGCGGCCTCCGATTTCCGTCGAAAAAGTTCCATCACAATTGCCCCGAAACGCTGCACAATTTTGTGTGCATAAATGCGCAGGCTAAAAGCAATTATCACGCTTACGTGCGTTGAAGTGAGGATGGTGAAGGTCCATTTGTTCCTCATGACGAACGCAATGATGCGTCGGACACACGCACTGAAAGGACCTTAATTATGAAAACTCTTATTGCTGCTACCGCTCTTGTTGCTGCTATCTCGGCCCCCGCTTTTGCGCAGAGCCAACTGGAAAATCTGGCCGGCGTTTCGGCTGGTGAATACAGCACCTCGCAGGTTGCCCAGATCTATCTGGCCGCTGATGCAGACGCTCCCGCGCCCTATCTGGCAGGTGAAAGCACCGCGACTGTTTCGAGCAAATCATCGGTTAACCCCGTTGCCGAAGCCCAGTTCGAACTGATCGCCGCCCAGAAAGGCGAAGACTACAGCTCGGGAACCGTGACCGTCTACAGCGCGGCACCCGTAAACGCGCAGGCTGCTGCGATCTTTGCAGACATCCGTTCGGAATAACCCTTTGATGTTACGGCGACCTTCGGGTCGCCTGACAGCTCTGTAGGTTCGACAGGCTCGCTGGTTTCCAGCGGGCCTTTCGTTCGTTTTGGGGATAGTTCGACGGAAAAGTCACCTTCCTGCGTTCATGTATCGAGGTGGCGGCAAAGCGCCGATGACGTGTGATGGTCTTGTATCAACAGACCTGCATGCACATCTCAGAGTAGAAGCAAACAAGGAGACCAAGATGGATGTGAACAAACTGCTCGAAGGCTTTCTGGGCTCACAAGGGGGGCTTGGCGATGTCGCCAAACAGATCAAAAGCCAGCAGTCTGGGCTACCATCCGGTCTGGTCGGCGGTGCGGCGGCGGGTGGTCTGATCGCGGTTCTGCTGGGATCGAAAAAGGCCCGTAAACTGGGCGGCAAAGCAATCAAATACGGTGGCATGGCTGCTGTAGCGGGGCTGGCCTATAAAGCCTATAAGGACTGGCAGGCGAACAAGACGCCCGGTGCGCCGTCAGGCCCTGCAAGCCTTCCCAAGCCTGAAACCGGCAGCCCCTTTGATATTGAGCATGACACCGATGCCAAGGGGCAGGATTTCCGCCTTGTGGTGATGCAGGCGATGATCGCCGCGGCGCAAGCCGACAATCACATTGACCGCGACGAACACGCCCGTATCCGCCAGCAGGTGGAAAATCTGGGCCTCGGGGCGGAAGAGAAGGCCGCGCTTTACGAATATTTTGCGCAGCCCGCTGACCCCGCCGCAATCGCGGAACTGGCGACAACCGATGCGCAGCGGGCCGAGGTGTATCTGGCCTCAGCCCTGTCGATCGATCCTGATACGCCGGAAGAGCAGTCCTATATGGCCAATCTCGCCCGTTTCCTGAATCTGCCGCAGGGGCTGCGGGATCATCTGGACGCCGAAGCGGATGCCGCGCGGGCTCAGGTCGTCTGATCTGAACCCAAGACAGGCAAAAGGCCGGAGGGGCGCCTCCGGCCTTTTTTCGTTTTTGCTACGTGGTTTCAGTATTTTGACGGCACGTAGAGGTCTGGGGGCAGGATCGCCCGTTCATAATCCGGTTTAAAGACCCGCTCGGGCAGAGTGATGTCATCGTGCGGGATCGGGCCGTAAGGGAACTGGCCAAGCAGGTGGTCGATGCAATTCAGCCGCGCCCGCTTTTTGTCATTGCCTTCAACGATGTACCAAGGCGCTTCGGGGATGTTCGAGCGTTGCAGCATCTCTTCCTTGGCTTTGGTGTATTGCTCCCAGCGGACGCGGCTTTGCAGGTCCATCGGGCTAAGCTTCCACTGCTTCATCGGATCGTGGATGCGCATGAGGAACCGCATCTGCTGCTCTTCATCGGTGATCGAGAACCAGTATTTCACCAACCGGATTCCCGATCTGACTAGCATCCGTTCGAATTCCGGCACGTCGTTGAAGAAATCCTCGACCTGATCTTCGGTGGCAAAGCCCATGACCCGCTCAACGCCCGCGCGATTGTACCAAGAGCGGTCAAACAGCACGATCTCTCCGCCTGCGGGTAGGTGCGGCACGTAACGCTGAAAGTACCACTGTGATTTCTCACGTTCAGTCGGGGCGGGCAGGGCAACCACACGGACCACACGGGGATTCAGGCGCTGGGTGATCCGCTTGATCACGCCGCCTTTGCCGGCCGAGTCCCGTCCCTCAAAGACCACAACAACCTTTTCGCCGGTGTGCTGCACCCAGTCCTGCAGCTTGATCAGCTCTGCCTGAAGGCGCAGGAGGCTTTGGAAATAGACCTTGCGATCAATCTGTTCGGGATGCGCGCGATTGTAGATCTTGCGGATTTCCTGACTGAGGAGGGCATCTTCGAATTCGATCTCGAAATCTTCGTCCAGCGTGTCGGCCAGTTCGGCCTCGAGCCAGTCGCGGGCACCGTCGTCAAATGGGTTCTCGGTCATGGGTAAACCACCGTATTGCTCTGTAAATTTGCCTTTAAACACTCCGATGTGACAGTTGCATGACCCCGCCTGTCAACCCGCGCGGAAATTTCGCGCCGTGCGGTTGGCAAAGGCCACAAGGGACAGCATGACCGGTACTTCGACCAGCACGCCGACCACCGTTGCTAAAGCCGCGCCCGAATTCAGGCCGAAGAGACTGATGGCCACAGCAACCGCCAGTTCGAAAAAGTTCGAAGTGCCGATCAATGCGCAAGGGGCGGCGATCTTGTGCGGTACTTTCAGGGCATAGGCGGCCCCGTAAGCAATGGCGAAGATGCCGTAGCTCTGGATCAGGATCGGCACGGCAATCAGGGCGATCACCAGCGGCTTGGCAAGGATCACATGTCCTTGCAGGCCAAACAGGATCGCAACGGTAGCAATCAGCCCGACCATCGAGACGGGTTTGATCCGTGCCGAAAACGCATCAATTGCGGTGTCGGTGCGCAGGATGCGACGTGTAAACAAGCCCGCCGTTAAGGGTAGGACCACGTAAAGGATCGTTGCCAGCACCAGCGTCTGCCACGGCACGACGATGTCCGTGACCCCCAAAAGAAAGGCCACGATCGGCGCGAAAGCGATGACCATGATTAGATCATTCACCGAGACCTGCACCAGCGTGTAGGTCGCATCGCCACGCGTCAGGTGTGACCAGACAAAGACCATTGCCGTGCAAGGGGCGGCCCCCAGCAGGATGAGGCCGGCAATATATTGGTTGGCGTCTTCGGGCGTGATGAGGGGGGCAAAAACATGGTTGAAGAACAGCACTGCCAGTAGCGCCATCGAAAAGGGTTTGATCAGCCAGTTCACCACCAGCGTGACCAGCAGCCCTTTAGGCTGACGGGCGACCCCTGCCACGGCGGAAAAGTCCACGTTCACCATCATCGGATAGACCATGGCCCAGATCAGCAGGGCCACGACAAGGTTGATGTTGGCAACCTCGGCGGCGGCGATGGCTTGGACCAATGTGGGGGCGAAAGCACCTATCGCGATGCCGCCGATCATCGCAAGAGCGACCCAGAGGGTCAGGAACCGTTCAAAAATACTCACATCAGGGCCTTTTTGGTTTTGGCCGTGCTCCGGGTCGCCGGACGTGGAACACGGGTGGATGTCCTGTGCGTTGTCTAATCCGGTGCCCGTACTGCCGTCTACCTTTGCGCGCCAATCGCGGGCCTGAATGGAACGTTTCTTTGATTATGTCGGCTCAGGACGGGCGACGGATCGCGCTTTGCCTTGTTGCGGTGCGCGCCATCTGAGTTTCGGGCCTTCCCTTGCGGATTTGGGTTAAAAGCCAGTCGTCGCATCGCGTGAAAGCCTTCCGCAACGCCAGAGCTGTCAGAAATGACAGACCAAGTGCTGTGGCGGCCATCAGGGGCTGGGGCAGGGTCGGCGCGGCGCTCTTCAAACCGAAGACCAGAATTTCATGGACTAGATAGACAAACAGACTGGCCGAGGCCATCTGCCCGATCCCGCGCCCCATCCTGCGCGGCAGGGGGATCGCTGGATGCCATACCAGCAATCCCAGCGTGGCCAGCACGACCGCAAGGATTTGAAGGTCCATATCTGCGCGGGTCAGCACCGCCAAAAGCCCCAAGATCAGTGACGCCGTGGCAAAGTGCTGCGCACGTCCCGACATCTCATGCAGGAGCCATCCGACACAGAACACTGCAAGTCCCTCGGCCAGCCCGCGTGAGGGGTGATAGGGCAGCGTCGTGCCGCTTAAGGTTTGCACGGATTGGGCTATGGCGATGCCGCTGAGTAGCACTGTTGCAAGGCAGGCTATGGTCTGCCACGGGTGTGAGAGCAAACGGTTCCGCAAGAAGGGCAGGCCGATCATCAGTGCAAGCACCGCAATGATCTGGGCGTAGAGGCTAACGAACCAATAGACCTCTAAGAGCGAGCCTTCGGACCAGATGTGATAATTGCCCAAAAGCAGCAGATAGCTCGTTGGTACTGCATCTCGGAAGCTGCCATAAGCGATCAGCAGCAGGAAATAGAGCGGCACAATCGGGTAAAGCATCCGGCCCACGAACGTCCACGGCATCCCCGCCTTGATTTGTTGTTTCTGGAAGCGGGCAGTTGAAAAGCCCATAAGCAGGATCAGGATCATGGTGCCGCCAAAGACCGCGTAATCGGTGGCGTGCTGGGCGACGACCATCGAGATTGCCAATACGCGCAGCACTACGTCTATGCCCACTTGCATCTTGTTCGATGTGGCAGGGGTATGGGGCGTATGTGCCCGCATGGCGACCATGGCCTCCAGATCGCGCAGAGGCATGGTCTCCCAGTTTTGCGGTGCGTGGCCAAGTCGTTCTTCTAGCGCCAGTTGCAATGTCAGGTAGCTGAGAGAGTCGCCGCCCATCTGGACAAAGCTATCTTGGGGTTTCACGTCTTTTTTGCGGGTCGTTCGACGAAAAACTTCGCGCAAAGGCATCTGTGCTTTGCTGGGGGCTGCTTTCGCGGCACATAGCGCATTTTGGGCCAACATGCGCAGGGCGGTGTGGTCGGGTTTGCCTGAAGACAGTAACGGCAGCTTTGCGAGATGCTCGGAATGTATAGCCTCTGGCGGTAGACCATAGGAATTGCACACAATCTGCACCGCTTTTTGCGCATCTTTTTGCTTCTCGCATAGCAATACGAGCCGATCATTGATCGCGACGGCCTGCGCAGGCGCACCTTTTGCCTTCAACTGCGCCTCGATCTGGTCAAGGCTAAGGCGCAGGCCGAAGAGTTTGACAAAGCGCTTGAGGCGACCGGTGATGCGAAAGAACCCATCTGGCGTTTGCTCGGCCAGATCTCCGGTGAACAACTGCGGTGGCTGGGACGGCGCAGCTAGGTCCGTGGGGCGCACCGCGTAGCCCATCATGACATTCGGTCCCTCATAGACCAACTCGCCTTGTGTGAGGGGGGTGGTGATGCGCTGGCCATTTTCATCCCTTAGCCAAAGGGTGCCGCCAGGGATGGCTTGGCCGATGGTGTCTCCTGCCTCTGGCAGCGCATGTTGCGGGACATAAGAGATGCGCGGAGCGGCTTCGGTTTGGCCATACATGACCACCAGATCCCACAGGTTCTTGTCTCCCAGTTGGTGGAAATACTCCAATGTCTTAAGCGCCAGCCGCCCGCCTGCCTGAGTGATGTAGCGCAGGTTCGGCAACTCAGCTCCGGTAAAAGAGCTGTGGCGCAGCAGGTCGAACTGATGGGGTACCAGCGCCAGACTGGAAACACCCGCCTGCGCGGCCTGCGGCAGGAAATTTTTGTCCACCACCGACAGATCGGTCAGCAGCAGGCTGGCCCCCGCAGCAAGGTAGGAATTCAGGACAGAAAGGCCGTAGGAATAATGCAAAGGCAAGGTGGTGGCGGCGCAATCAACAGGGGTGATCCGTAAGTATTCGGCAATTGCTTTGGCGTTCGAGGCAATGTTTTCCGCCGATAATCGGACCAGCTTTGGATCACCCGTGCTGCCCGAGGTGGACAGCAGTAGTCGCAAATCGGGGTGAAGTGGCGGTGTCGGTGCGTCTTGATCGACCTCGATCGTGATCGGGGCGCAGGTGCCCGGATGGGCTGCGCGGATTGTCAAAGGCGGGCGCCATTGATCGAATAAGGGCTTGCCCTTGGCCAGTTGGCCGGGTTCGGCCAGCAATACGGGAAAGCCGCAGCGCAACGCGCCTAGGTATGCGCTGATCGCTTCTGGGGAGAGGTCAATCTCTAGCCCCAGAACAACCCGTTTGCCGAAGGCTGCCTCAGATAGCCGCGCGGCCCATGTGTTTGCGGCCCGATCTATCGCCCCGTAACTGAGCGTTGTGCCATCGGGTAGGCGCAGGGCGGTCCGCTGGGGTGGGACTTCAGCAAAGTCCCAGAACGGGGAAGGGGGAAAAAAATCGTTCATAATACTTTCACTCAACGCGCGACAAGCCGATCTGGTAACAGCGTAGGGTTGCGCGCGTATTGATGTAAAGTATTGATTATATTGTAATAAATATTTTTCGAGAACTTCAGATTTCTGGGGCTGGGTTAAGAAATTGTCAATTTAATCGACGGATTATCTTTGCCCCTGCCGCCACGGGTTTGCCTCAAGGCGGCGTAAGAACAGTATTCCGCCGATGGCCAGTCCGATGATGACAATCGAATACCCCAGAAACGCAGTTTTCAGGCTGAAGATGTCGCTCAGGTAGCCAACGATTACCGTCGGCACGGAATTTGCCAGATATCCGGCCATATAAAAGCGCGAGATGTAGGCTTCGCGCGTGGCGGGGGTGGAGGCGCGGTTGGCCGCTCCGAGTGATCCGACAAAGGCTGCGCCATAGAAGAACCCGCACACGGGCATTAGCGCGATCAGGACCGCGCCAATGGCGCCCGGAATGGCGGCAATTAGCACGATTTGCGCCACCGCCATGCCGACAAGGCCTGCTAGGATTGCCCGTTGCGCCGGATAGCGGCCGGACAAATATTGGCCCAGACCGCCGAACAGCTGGAAAATCGCGGGGACCAGTCCGGCTAGGGCAGGTGAATGAAGATGATAGACGGTCAGCCCTAGATCTGTCCCAAGCGCCATCAGCACCGACCCCAGCATCCACGCTACGCAGACCACCAGACAGGCCAGAAGGAACAGCGGCATATCCACTTTCTCAGGGCCTTGAGGGGATGCAGGCAATGGCGCGGAGATGTCCTTGCGGGGCCAGTGGGACACGATCAGACCGATTGCGGCCAGCACTGCCAAAATGACGATGACCACAAAGGGCGTCACGGTTGGAGCCAGATCAAGCCAGATCGCAAGGGAGCTTAGCAAAGGTCCGCCCGCAGCGCCCCCCGTGAAGGCCACAGTGGCTGTCACCGCCGCCACGCGCCGCATGTCCGGCGGGTAGATCGCAAACAGTGCCGCCGAGGCCATGCCGGTGATCGCGCCAGTGCCAAAGCCATTCAGGAACCGTCCGACCAGCAGAACCGGCAGGCTGTGGGCGACAGCAAAGATCACAGCGCCAAGGGCGGTCATCAGAAGGCCAGGGACGATGATCCGGCGCAGATCACTGACCCGACCGCCAATCTTGCCAAAGATCAGCAGCGCCAGCATCGTGCCAGCCGCATAGGTGGAAAAGATTGCCGTTCCCATGCCTTTGCTCAGATGCAGTTCTTCCAAGTAAAGGGGGTAAAGCGGGCTGGGAGCGGTGCTGCCAAGCAGGGCTGAAAAGATGGCCAAAGCGCAAGACGCCCTTGCCAGACGCGTATCGCGCAGGTCCGTTCCCATCGTGTCGTCCGGTGTCGCTGTCTGTAGATCGACCGGCCAAAGCCGGTATGGGGCGCAAGCAATTATTTGCGCTTGCCTGCACCTAGCCGGATGCTGCGGGTCTTGTCCAGCGACCGAAGGCGCGGGATAGGGCCTCAATCCGGATCAAGGCCCTATCGCGAAGTCGGTGCTTAGGGTTTAGTCGATCGGTTGCGGCAGATGTACGACCAGCCCGTCCAGTTCCGAAGTGACCTTGATCTGGCAGCTGAGGCGCGAGGTCGGGCGGATTTCATCCTCGGCGCATTCTAGCATGACCTCTTCGCCGTCGCTGGCGTTTCCTGTACGCGCATCCTCGATATAGCAATGACATGTGGCGCACATCATCGCACCGCCGCATTCGCCCAAAATGCCCGTAATGTTGTTGGCAACCGCAGTCTGCATGATGTTGTCGCCGTCGGCGGCATTCACGGTTTTGCTGCTGCCATCAGGCTGCACGAAGGTGATCGAGGTCATTGAGGTCTCCATTCGTTAGTTCAGCGTCACAGGCAGGTTGAGCGGGCCGCGAAAGCCAAAGCCGCTCCAGGCCACATCCTGCGGGCGTTCAAGGGTCATGTTGGGAAAACGGTCAAACAGCAGTGGCAGCATGATTTCCCCCAAAGTGCGGCGTGCCACATGGGCCCCTGCGCAGTGATGTGGGCCGCTGCCAAAGGACTGGTGAGGGTGCTTGTCGCGGAAGACGTTATATTCCTCGCCGTCGTCACCAAAGATCGCCTCATCGCGGTTGGCCGAGGCTTGGATGGTCATCACACGTTCTTCAGGACCGATCAGATAATCGCCGATCTGCACCTCTTGGGTGGTCCGCCGCCCCGAGACCTGAATGGGCGCGACCCAGCGCACGCCTTCTTCAAATGCATCCATCCACAGATCGCGGCGTTTGACCTCTTCGAACTGATGCGGATTGGTCAGCAGGCCATAGACGATGGTGGCTAGCGCGTCGCGCGGCTCATTGATGCCGCCGCCGATGGCGATCTTGATGTTGGCGTACATCTGGCTGAGCGGGATCGGGTTCTTGGCGTTGAGCATCACCGAAAAGGCCGAGTTGTTCGGCTCTGACTGGTGGCGCGGGATCAACCGATCAAACAGCGCGTTCATCTGGGCGTTCGCTGCGTCCGAGGCCTCGAACAGCGCGGGGTCATAGC
This sequence comes from Donghicola tyrosinivorans, assembly GCF_003003355.1. Classification (GTDB taxonomy): domain Bacteria; phylum Pseudomonadota; class Alphaproteobacteria; order Rhodobacterales; family Rhodobacteraceae; genus Donghicola; species Donghicola tyrosinivorans. Next base: position 104,027 of record NZ_PVTQ01000007.1, on the reverse strand, counting down.
CAAAGTTGCCCGCCCCGTCGATCAGGCGCTGGGACCAGTCCTGCATCTGTGCGTCGGTGGCCTCTTCCAGACCTAGCATGTGGGCTAGAATGCGCGCGGCGACCGGCCCGCAAAGGTCGGTGAACAGATCAACGGTTTCCCCGCGGGGCAAGCGGCCCACGTAGTCCTCGGCGATCTTGCGGTAAAGATCGCCCCAATCGGTTCGGATCACCTTGGGCGAGAACGCAGGCTGCATGGCCATCCGTTCGGCCCGATGTTCGTCCCCGTCCTTGCGCATCAGGGTATGGGCCTGAAAGGCGGGTTTCATCGGCGTGGTCGGATCGTCCGAGCTGAAAATCTCGGGGTTTTCCTTGATCCACTTGGTCAGATCGGCCTTGGTGACCAGAATACGCTTGGTCTGCGCCATGCGCACCACGGGTGTCTCGGCACGCATTCGTTTGTAGATCGGATAGGGATCACGGCTTAGATCGGCCAGTGTGACGGCCTCATCCACGGGTAAATCGCGCATCTACAGGTCTCCTCCCAAAGCTGTAGCGTTGACAGGTAACCCTGAGGCGCGGCATCTATCAATGCGATTGATCCGATAATTAGCATCGAATTTTTCGATGCAACTGGGGTATGGCCATGGCGGCGCATAAAATCGATCCGCTTTCTGTGGATTTCCGGTCGCTGGATATGCTGGCGCGGGTCTACCGGCTGGGGTCCTTCACCCGCGCGGCGGAAGAGCTAGATGTGACGCAATCGGTCGTCAGCTACACCATTGAAAAGCTGCGCGGGGTCTTTGGCGATCCGCTGTTCGTGCGTGAAGGGCGGCAGTTGTTGCCTACGCCCCGCTGTGAAGAGGTCGTGACAGAGGGTGGCGATTTGTTGGCCCGCTTCACTCGTTTGGCGGCGCCACAACAGTTCGATCCCGCCAGCAGCGCTGAGACGATCACTATCGCCTGCAACTTCTATGAGCGGGCGCTGATCATCCCGCGTCTGGTGCGCCGGATCCGTGCCGCTGCCCCGCGCATCAAGGTCGAGATCGTGGATGCAGGTTATCTGGGCCACGACAAGCTGCTTCGGACCGAGGCGGATATGTTGATCGGCCCATTTGTCCAACTGGGCGCGGCATTCTACAGCCGGACCCTTTACGAAGACCCCTATGTCTGCCTGATGGATCCGTCCCATCCAATGGCGGGCAAGGCTTTAGCGTTAAACGACTATCTGGCGTTGGAGCATATCTACATCACCTACGGGGGGCGCTGGAAATCGCGCTACATGCAGTATCTTGAACAGCGCGGGCACGCCCTGTCCATCGCGATCAAGACCCCAAGTCCTGCGGGCATTCACAACCTGATCGCTGGCACGCAACTGGTAGCAACCATCCCCGAACGTCTGTCGCAAGAACTGGGCGAGGGGCTGCACGTCACCCGCTGTCCGGTCGATGCGCCGGTGGCGATCCAGATGGTCTGGACAGCGCGAACACAAGGATCAGAAATGCACAAATGGGTGCGCGGGCAGGTGGTGCAGGCGATTAAGGGCTAGCGCTTTAGGCGGATCAGGTGACGCCCGCCCGCAGCAGCACGTTGACCGCGCTGTCGAAATGCTCGGACATGGCGGCTTCAGCGCGGGTTGCGTCTTGGGCCATGATCGCGGTTGCGATCCGCTCATGGCATTTCAGGTTCTCAAGCCGGTTCGCATGGGTGCCGCGCGAACGCCAGCCGATGGCCCATGTCTTGCGGGTGATCACCTGAAAACTGTCGATCAGCATCGCATAAAGGTCGTTGCCCGAGGCCTTGGCGATCACCGAATGGAAACGCAAATCCAGCTCCATCAGAGCGGAATAGTCCCCCTCTAATGCTTTGAACATGCGTGAGGTCAGGTCCAGCAATTCTGCCGCTTCGGCATCGGTGCGGCGTAGGGCGGCCAGACTGACGGTGCGCAACTCGAGCGTGCGGCGCACGTCTAGCATTTGCTGGATGCTCAGGCCTTTGGCGTGGGTGGCGTGATCCAGAACGACGCTGAGGGATGAGGCATCTGGCATCGCCACGCGGGCGCGGCGGGACTTGCCGATCTCAAGGATCCGCAAGGTCGCAAGGCCGCGCATCGCTTCACGAGTGACAGACCGCGACACGCCCAGGTGCTGGGCAAGGGCGGTCTCGGAGGGAAGCGCATCACCGGGGACCAGTCCTTGATCACGGATCAGGGCGCGGATACCGGCCATGGTGCGCTCGGGCAGGTTCGGGGCGGGGCGATCAGCAGGCATAGCGACTTTCTGCATGTTTTCGGAAAATTTGCGCCAAATTGTCTGACAATTCAATTCTAATTGTCCAGTTTTGTTGCGGCTGCTTCGTCGGACTGGCTAGCAAGGCGCTGATGCATCGGGAGGAGACATCAGATGAAGATCACGGCCATCCGCACCTATCGGGCAGAAGAATTCGCCAATGTGCTTTGGGTCCATGTGGAAACCGACGCGGGTATCACTGGTCTGGGTGAGACCTTTTACGGGGCTGAGGCCTGCGAAGCCCACATCCACAACACTTTGGCTGTGCGCCTGTTAGGGCAGAACCCCCTGAACATTGAGGCGCTGCACAAAGAGATGGTTAATCTTCCGAACGCGCAAGCCTCGACCGGGGTGGAGTATCGTGCGGCTTCAGCCATCGACATCGCGCTATGGGATATCTTTGGCAAAGTGGCGGGACAGCCGGTGCATGTGATGCTTGGGGGGCAAAGCTGGGATCGGGTGCGGGTATATAACACCTGTGCAGGCACCCGCTATGTGCGCACCAACAAGATCAAGCCGGTGGATACGTGGAACCGCGGCGATGGTCCCTATGAGGATTTGGATGCCTTCATGACCGATGCGGGGGCCTTGGCCGAAGACCTGCTGGACAACGGCATCAGCGCCATGAAAATCTGGCCCTTCGATCCGGCAGCGATTGAAAACAAAGGGCAGTTCATCAGTGCCGCCCAGATGAAAGAGGCCCTGTGCCCCTTTGAGAAAATCCGTAAAGCCGTGGGCGACCGGATGGAGATTATGGTCGAGCTGCATTCGCTCTGGAACCTGCCGGTCGCAATGGAAATCGCCCGCGCGTTGGAACCCTACGCGCCCCGCTGGTTCGAAGACCCGATCCGTATGAACAGCCCGCAGGCCTTGGCAGAATTTGCCCGTAGCACCCCTGTCTGGACCTGCGCGTCCGAGACATTGGGCTCGCGCTTTGCCTATAAGGATTACTTGGATCGTGATGCGGCTCATGTGGTGATGGCCGATCTTTGCTGGACTGGCGGCCTGACCGAAGGGCGCAAGATCGCGGCGATGGCGGACACTTATCACCGTCCCTTTGCGCCCCATGATTGCATCGGGCCTGTGGGCTTTGCGGCGGCGATCCATATGTCGTTCAGCCAGCCCAATACCCTGATTCAGGAAAGCGTTCGCGCCTTCTACAACGGCTGGTACCGAGAGTTGGTGACAGAGGTGCCGCGCATCGAAGGGGGCTATGTCTATCCCATGGAAGGGCCGGGCCTTGGCACCGAACTGGTACCGCAGTTCTTTGACCGCTCGGATCTGAGCACACGCATTTCGGAGGAAAGCTGATGTCTTTGGCATTGTTTGATTTGACCGGAAAAACTGCCCTGATCACCGGATCAAGTCGGGGGCTGGGCCGCGCCTTTGCCGAAGGGCTGGCGGGCGCGGGGGCTCGGGTTATTCTGAATGGCGTTGATCCTGCGCGTCTGGACGCAGCTGCTGCGGAAATGCAGGGGCAGGGGTTCGACGTGCTGACCAGCTGCTTTGACGTGACCGATGAGGATCAAATTCTGGCGGCTTTCGCCGAGTTGGATGAGCAGGGCGTCGAGGTGGATATTCTGGTCAACAACGCCGGTATCCAGTTCCGCAAACCCATGCTGGAACTGGCCACGGCGGATTGGCAGCGGGTGCTGGATATCAACCTGACCTCTGCCTTTGTGGTGGGCCGAGAGGCCGCCAAGCGCATGGCCGCACGGGGGCGAGGCAAGGTGATCAATATCGGCTCACTGACTTCGGAACTGGCCCGCGCAACGGTTGCGCCCTACACAGTCGCCAAAGGCGGGATCAAGATGCTGACCAAGGCCATGGCCGCCGAGTGGGGCGATAAAGGCATTCAGGCCAACGCCATTGGGCCGGGCTACATGGTCACCGATATGAATGAGGCCCTGATCAACAACCCCGACTTTGACGCTTGGGTGAAAGGACGCACGCCGATGCGCCGCTGGGGACTGCCGCAAGAACTGGCGGGGACTTGTATCTATCTGGCCTCGGATGCCTCGAACTATGTGTCCGGTCAGATTATCTATGCCGATGGCGGCATGATTTCCGTGCTCTGAAGGAGACTTAACGATGAAGATTGTGTTTCACGGCGACAATGCCTCGACCTTCGAGCCCGGCCTGTCCGAGTTGCTAGAGATGCCCCATGAAATCCGCGTGATCTCAGATGCTGCCAATGGCGATGGCGAAGCTGAGGCGTTGGCCAGCGCTGATGTGGTGGTTGGTGTCCATTATGCGGCCAGCGACGGCCCGCTTTCGGCGCGGCTCTACCAGTTGCCTGCGGCGGGCTATGATAAAGTGGATATGGCGGCGCTGCCTGAAGGCTGCGCTGCGTGCAACGCCTTTGGTCATGAGAACGCCATCGCAGAATATGTGATGTGCGCGTTGCTGTCCCGCCATGTGCCTTTGGTCGATGCGGATGCGCGACTGCGGCAGGGGGACTGGCACTATTGGGCTGGCGGGCCGGATGGGCTGCGGACCGAATTGGGCGCACAAAGCATCGGGATCGTGGGGTTCGGCCATATTGGCAAGGCGGTGGCTGCGCGGGCGCGGGCCTTCGGGATGACGGTCCACGTGGCCAACCGCTCGGCTGTGACGCAGGCGGATGTGGTGGCGCATCCTCTTGGGGATGTGGCGGCAATGGCGGCGCAGGTGGATATCCTGATCAACACCCTGCCTTTGACCGATGAGACCGCAGGGTTGATCGGGGCAGAGGTGTTCGCAGCCATGCCGTCCCACGCCATCATCATGAACGTCGGGCGCGGTCCTGTTATCGCTGAGCCGCCCATGTATGAAGCGTTGAAAGAAGGGCGGATTGGTGGAGCTATTCTGGACACGTGGTACGTCTACCCCTCTGCCGCAGCGCCCCACACCATGCCCGCGAACCTGCCGTTCCATGAGCTGCCCAATGTGTTGATCACACCCCATATGTCCGGCTGGACTGAAGGTACGATTGCCCGTCGGCGGGATACAGTGGCCGAGAATATCAACCGGCTGGCCCGTGGTGAGGCACTGCTGAACCGTTTGCGATAAGTTCTCTAACATCCTTAAATTACAAAGGCAGTGCCCCGTTGGGCGCTGCCTTTTTCGTTGTGTCGATGGGGGCATTTTCCTGCGGTGCGAACAAAGGGCTTTACGACTCGGGCTTCGAAATTCTATAAAAATACAAATTGTATACGAATCGAATTCGCGCTGGAGCGCGTGACGAAGGAGGGCCCTATGTCAGCGAAAGATCGAAAGGCCGCTTTGGCGGATCATCTGCGGCAGGCGGTGCTGACTTGTGAACTGGCACCCGGTCAGGACATGGATGAGGTTGCCCTGTGTGATGCCTTTGGCCTGTCCCGCACCCCCGTCCGTGAAGTGTTCCGAGAGTTGGACGGCGAAGGGTATCTGGACCTGCGCGAAGGGCGCGGCGTGCGGGTGGCCGAGATGTCACATACTACGCTGCGCGATTTCTTCATCGCGGCCCCGATGGTCTATGGCGCAGTGCTGCGGCTGGCGGCGCGCAATGGGCTGCCCCATCAGATCGCCCGCCTGAAAACTGCGCAGGAGGACTACCGGAACGCTCTGCGCAATGGCTCGGCCGCGGATCGGACGCTGGCGAACAACCGCTTTCACCTGATCACCGGAGAGATGGCGGCGAACACCTATCTACTACCGTCGTTCCACCGGCTGCTGATTGATCACGCGCGGATCGGGATGACGTTCTACCAGCCGGTCAGCAATCAGATGGCGTCGAACGTGTCGGCCTCGGCGGATCAGCATGACCAGATGATCGCCGCCATTGAGGCCCGCGATGAACAGAAGGCCGCAGAATTGGCAGATGCCCATTGGGCGCTGTCCCGAGAAGAAATCGAACGCTTTGTGATGCCTCCGGCGCTGGATGTGCCGCTGGGGACATACACCACCAAAGCCTCTTGAAGGACCAGTGATGACACCGATTTTTGAATTCAAGGGGATCTACACCCCGCTTGTGACCCCATTGAACGCCGATGGCTCGGTCCGTTGGGACGGTCTGGCCGACGTGATTGAGGATCTGATTGCCAAAGGCGTGCATGGCCTGATCACTGGCGGCTCGACCGGTGAAAACTATGCGCAGACCGTGGCTGAACGGATCGAGATTGCGCAATTCACCAAGGACCGCATCAAGGGCCGTTTGCCACTTGTTCTGGGAACCGGCGCAATGCTGACCTCTGACAGCATCACCTTGGCGAGTGCTGCGCGGGACATGGGCGCGGACTGTATCCTGCTGGCCAGCCCGCCCTATTCAGTACCGACCGACCGTGAAAACGCCCTGAACGCGCTGGCTATCGACAAGGCGGCTGGTCTGCCGATCATGCTCTACAACTATCCGCACCGCACCGGCACCATGATGGGCGAGGAATTCCTTGACCGCGTATGCCGCAGCCGGAACTTCTGCGGGATCAAGGAAAGCTCGGGCGATATCAACCGCGTCCACCTGCTGGCGCGGGATTATCCGCACATCCAGTTGGGGTGCGGGATGGATGATCAGGCGCTCGAGTTCTTTGCCTGGGGCGCGCCGTTCTGGGTTTGCGGGGGCTCTAACTTCCTGCCCGAGGAACATGTGGCGCTGTACAATGCTTGCGTGGTCGAGGGTGACTTTACCAAAGGCCGCCGCATCATGAGCGCGATGATGCCCCTGATGCGCGTGCTGGAACAGGGTGGCAAGTTCATCCAGACCATCAAACATGGCGTGACCCTGAACGGGATCGAAGCCAGCCGCGTGCGCGAACCGCTGACCCCTTTGAACAAGGATGACAAGCGGGAACTGGAACAGGTCGTGCGCGTGCTGCGCCGGACCATTGCTGACATTCAGGCGGGGAAATAACCGATGACTTTGCTGACCCAAGACGAATACCGCGCGATTGCTGCTGGTCTCGATTTTCCCGTGAATGCCTTTATCGACGGGGCGTCGCGGCCTGCCGCATCGGGCAAGACATTTGCCACGGTGAACCCCGCGACGGGTGAAAAGCTGGCCGATGTGGCCGCCTGCGGGCCTGAGGATGTGGACTTTGCCGTCGAAAAGGCCCGCGAGGCGTTCGAGGATGGTCGCTGGTCACGCCTGCACCCGTCTGACCGCAAGGATGCCCTGATCCGCCTGTGCAAGCTGATCACCAGAAATGCACGTGAACTGGCGGTGATGGAAAGCCTTGATAGCGGTAAGACCATCTATGACTGCGAAACCGTGGATATTCCCGAGACCATCCACTGTCTGAAATGGCACGCCGAGGCGATTGACAAGATCTATGATCAGGTCGCGCCTGCCTCGGACAACCACATTGCAATGGTTGTGCGTGAGCCCATCGGTGTGGTGGGTCTGGTTCTGCCTTGGAACTTCCCGCTGCTGATGCTGGCGTGGAAGATCGGTCCTGCGCTGGCGGCGGGCTGCTCGGTCATCGTGAAGCCAGCGGAAGAAACCAGCCTGACTGCCCTGCGCATCGCAGAACTGGCGATTGAGGCGGGTATTCCCAAGGGCGTGCTGAACGTGGTCACCGGCAGTGGACCCGAGGTGGGCGAGCCCATCGGGCGGCACATGGATATCGACATGGTGTCCTTCACCGGCTCGACCGTGACCGGCAAGCGGTTCCTTGGCTATTCGGCAGAAAGCAACGCCAAAGAGGTGGTGCTGGAGATGGGCGGAAAAAACCCCGCCGTCGTGCTGGACGATGCCGAGAACCTTGATCGCGTGGCAGCCCATGTGGTGAACGGCGCTTTCTGGAATATGGGCGAGAACTGCTCGGCCTCGTCCCGTTTGATCGTCCATGAGGCGGTTCGCGATGAACTCTTGGCCCGTATCAAGCACCACATGCAGGAATGGAATGTGGGCGATCCGCTGGACCCCGAAACCCGTGTGGGCGCGCTGGTGTCCGAGGCGCATTTTGCCAAAGTCTCCAGCTATCTGGACGGCGCTGATGTGCTGGTTGGCGGCACCGCCAAGGATGGGTTTGTTGAACCCACAGTGATCGCGGTCGCGGGCAATGACGCCAAGCAGGCGCGGGAAGAGATCTTTGGCCCCGTTTTGTCGGTGATCACGGTCAGCAGCTTTGATCAGGCGATCCAGATTGCCAATGACACCGATTATGGGCTGTGTGCATCGATCTTCACCGCCAACACCAAGCGGGCCATTCGCGGTGCGCGGATGCTGCGGGCGGGTACGGTGACGGTGAACAGCTTTGGCGAGGGCGATATTTCGACCCCCTTTGGCGGGTGGAAACAGTCGGGCTTTGGTGGCCGCGATAACGGCGTTCACGCCCACGACCAGTACACCCAGCTGAAGACCATCTGGATCGATCTGGCGGATGACGCCGACGAAGCCGTGAGCTAAGGCCATGACGGTCTATCGGGCGCGACGTCTTCCTGTGCATCGGGGTGTGGCGGCGTGGCGGGCGATCCTGTCAACTCCGCCCGCGTTCCCCGCACTGGAAGGGGAGAGAACCGCCGATGTGGTGGTGATTGGCGCAGGCTTTGCGGGCCTGTCTGCGGCGCGGCGGCTGTTGCAACTGGACGCATCATTGCGGGTTGTCGTGCTAGAGGCAGGCCGTGTGGCCGAGGGGGCCGCGGGCCGCAACTCGGGCTTTATGATCGATCTGCCGCATGAGTTGACGTCCTCGGACTATGCGGGCAGCGGTGATGATCGCGCGCTGATCGGGCTGAACCGGCAGGCCATCGCCTTTGCCCGTGAGGCGGTTCAGGACTATGGCATCGCTTCGGCCTATTTCGACCCTGCGGGGAAGATCAACGGCGCAGCCAGTGCGGGCGCGGTGGCCCATAACGTCAGCTATGCCCGTCATCTGGACAGCCTGTCAGAGCCCTATGAGATGCTGGACGCCGCGCAAATGCGCGAGGTCACAGGCAGCAGTTACTATGAGGGCGGCCTTTACACGCCGGGAACGGTGATGTTGCAGCCTGCGGGCTATGTGCTGGGGCTGGCGGCGGGACTGTCGCAACAGGCATCGGTCTATGAGCAAAGCCCTGTTACCGAAATCCGCCGGATGGGCGGCGATTGGCGGGTTGCGACCCAAGCTGGCGCGGTCACAGCAGGGCGCGTTATTCTGGCGAACAATGGTCATCTAGAGAGCTTCGGCTTTGCCAAGGGGCGGCTGATGCATTTGTTCCTCTTTGCCTCGATGACCCATGATTTACCCAAGGGTGTGATCAAGGGGCAGGCGCGGTGGGGGGTAACGCCCTCGGACCCGATGGGGACAACTGTGCGCCGGATCGGGCCGGATCAGGGGGGCGATCGGATCGTGACCCGCACCTACGCCACGCTGCGGTCGGGGATGCAGGCCAGTGCCCGCGATTTGGCCCGCGCCACCGCCCTACAACGGCAAAAGTTTGATGAGCGGTTTCCGCAACTGGCAGGCACCAAGCCCGCCTATGAATGGGCGGGTCACCTATGCCTGTCGCTGAACAGCGTCTCGGTCGTGGGGGCTTTGGATGAAGGGCTGTATTCGGCTTGCGTTCAGAACGGTTTAGGCACCGCGCGTGGGACGCTAAGCGGGATTGGCGCAGCCGAGTTGGCCTCGGGCCAGCATAGCCAGATCACAGAGGCTTTCGCCGCCGAGGTGGCCCCGAAACGCCTACCGCCACAGCCGTTCCGCGATATCGGGGCCAATCTGGTGATCCGGATCAAGGAACGCCGCGCGGCGCGGGAGTGACCTGAATGTGCAGCAAAGTAATTATTGCTGCACATGTGGCGAAAATCCTGTATGCATCAAAGAATAATTTGCTGCATACAAATATTGTTGAGAGCCAATGACCATTCGTTCCCATTCCCGCACTGCGCAAGTCGCCTATCAGGAACTGCTGCGCCTGCATCGGGACGAGGCGGCCTCGATGCTGGTGGGCTCGGTCGAAGAGCGGCGGCGCAACGGGCGTGTGTACCTTTACGACAAGTTCCGGATCGGCACCGAAATGCGGGCGGTCTATCTGGGTGAGGCGACCGATGAACTGCGTGCCCGTCTGGCGCAGGCAAAGGACCTGCGCGATCAAAGCGCGGAGCGTAAAGCTGCTATGGGACGGTTGGCGCGGGTCTTGCGGGCCGAAGGCTTTGTCGCGGCGGATCGGGAAACCGGATCGATGTTGCTGGCCTTTGCGCGGGCAGGGGTGTTCCGCCTTGGGGGAACCATGATCGGGACCGGGGCCTTTGCGCTCTATCAGGGCGAGCTTGGGGTTCAACTGGGGCTGGATGATCTGGCGCAGACGGGGGATATCGACTTTGCCAGCTTTCAAAAGCTGTCCGTCGCGCTGGAGGATCAGGTGACGGAAACGCCGGACCAGATCTTGTCGGCGCTCAAATTCGATCCGGTGCCGGGGGTCTATGACCGGCAGGTCTGGAAATGGCGGCAAAGCAGCGGTGAGGCGATGGTCGAATTCCTGACCCCTGCCTTCGGCGAGGAAACGGTCAAGCCTTTACCCGCCCTTGGGGTCAGTGCGCAGGGGCTGAACTATCTGAACTACCTTATCGCCGAGCCTTTGCAGGCGGTGGTCCTGTACCGCAGCGGCGTCTTGGTGCAGGTGCCGCGACCCGAACGATACGCCATCCACAAGCTGATCGTTGCGGACCGTCGCAGAGATCTGGTGGACCGCACAAAGTCCCGCAAGGACCGCGCGCAGGCCGCGTTCCTGATCAAGGTGCTGGCGCAAGATCGGCCCGATGATCTGGCGGACGCCTATGTTGACGCCCTGTCGCGGGGTAAGCGCTGGCGCGAACGGATCAGCGCAAGTCTTGCGTTGATGCCTGACACGGATGCGCTGTTGCGGCAACTGCTCTAGAAAAGCCAGGAACGCCAAACATCCCGTTTTCCTGATGCAAGAATCAGTCGCGCCCAAGGTGTCAAATCTGCGACGCAGTTCGCATTGGCGCGAAAGTCTTTGAATTAAAGGCAATATGCACAGGTTAAGGGTAAACATCCGGCGTAGGCCACGGTCAGGCAGCGTTGACGGCATCCTGTTTTGTCTTCCAGTGCCACGGGAGCAATTCCGGGAGACGCGAGCCGGTGTATTTCCTTGGTGAATTCCGCACGCCGGGGCCGGTTTACCTGTCCCGCGATACCGATCTGGTCGAAGGATTGGCGCTGGTGGGCGGTTTGGAGGCGGATGCCTATCTGCCTGGCGCTCGTTTGTTGAGGAACAACCAGATCTGCACGGTAGATATCTACGGTCTGCTGAAGGCGGGCAAGTTCGATCAGAACATCCAGTTGCGCGGGCAGGACGTGATCTATGCGCCAAGCCGTGATGATATGTCTGTCTATGTGTTGGGCAATGTGGCCGGGGGCCGTGCTGTACCTTTCGGCGTCAATGGCCTGACCGCAATGGAGGCGATCACCGTGGCAGGTGGATTTGCCCGCGATCGCGTAAATACAAAAGAAATCAGGATCATCCGCACCGAGTCTCCGACTGAGGGCGAATTGATCCTGATTAATGGTCGTGAAATTCTGGCGGGCGAGATGCTGGACTTTCCGCTGGAGCCCGGCGATGTCGTCTATGTTCCTGAACATCCAATGGACAACTGGAACGCTGCCCTCACGGCTATTCTTCCGACATTGCAAATGATCGACGGGATTGTCACGCCGATCACTCTGGTTCGTAGTTTGACGCAGGCTCAGTAAGCGCCGCGGCCACCGAAAACTGCCTGGAAGGTCTGCAGCAAGCAACGGAAGTTGGTGCGGATGCTACGGGCACGGACGTAGCGCAGGTCCATGTCGATCATCCGGTCAAAGCCGACATCCGCGCGGCCCGAAACCTGCCAGAAGCCGGTGAGGCCGGGTTTTACCTCAAGACGACGCATGGCTTTGTGGTTGTAGGCCTCGACTTCACGGATCAGGGCGGGGCGGGGGCCAACCAGCGACATGTCACCGGCGATGACGTTGAACAGTTGGGGCAGCTCGTCCAGCGAGTAGCGGCGCATGATGCGGCCGATACGGGTCACGCGGGGGTCATCTTTCGATTTAAAGCAGATGCCTTCGCGCTGGCTGGTTGCCGCAACTTGCGCCAGCAGTTCTTCGGCGTCCTGACGCATCGAGCGGAACTTGTACATGGTGAAGACGCGACCATCCAGACCCACGCGGTTCTGCTTGAAGATAACCGGGCCTTTTGAGGTCAGTTTGATGCTCACCGCCAGTGCCAGCAGCAGAGGCGACAGGATCAGAACCAGCATACCAGTCAAAAGGATGTCCATAGAAGTGATCCCTGCTTCCTTGGTCGACAGACGGTTCTTCAGCGACAGGACAGCGAAGGGCGAACGGTAGGTTACATTCGTCATTTCATAGGACACAGCTATTCTCCTTTGAGAATCAAAGTGTTGGTCGGCAGCTTCGCCACCGGGTCGAGTTGTTCGTGAGATGCGGCCCTGGCATTAGGCCAAAAAAAAACCGCAGTACGAGCCACACACCTGCTCGAGCTACGGTTCATTTCATCTGTGTCTCTTTCATATCGTAACCACCGCCGGCAACAATCTTTCAAAGGCAGGGGTTCGCGTGTCTTAGGTATGTATCGGGTTTCCAACTGCTGTGGTTGTGGTGATGGGAAGACGGTAACGTTGCGTAAAGTTCTGGCTCTAAAGGCGATTTCGCGGGTTTCTGGCCCCCGCGAAGGGGACAAATAGACCCTGAATCGGCCCGCGAGCGGGCTGTAAACCGCTTGCGGGTGTAAATCGTAGGATTACCGGTAAAATCGCTCTGGGCTGGAAATCGTTATGACCCTGTCAGGGATCGCCATTTGGCCGCGTAGGCACGCAGATCAGCAGTTATCGCAGGTGCGGCGTGCGGGCGCAGGTTCGGCGCAGGCGTGTCACAGGTCAGCATGGCAGCGCCCACCGACGTGCCAGTCAGGCTGGTTGCCACCATCACGCCGCCATCACAGAGCGCCGAAAGCATATCCAAATATTCACTGTTGCGGGCAAAGGGGCCTTCGACGATCACTGGTCCATCTGCACCGGCAAGGTCCAGACAGGTGCGGGTCATCAGCGCCAGATACCAAGACAGGGAGACCATGCGCGGGCCGTCATCTGGCTCGGCTGCGGTCCAACGCATCTGACGGTGTTGGTAGGGGCCGGAGGAGGGCTCGACCGAAGGCAGCAGCATCGCGCCGCTAAAGGCCGATTGGCGGTCTTGTTCGGTCACAGATGTGACGTGGGGCTTGATCAACTCATACTCCCGACCGCCCATAAAGCGGGCCGAAGGGACTGGCTGACCCAAGGCGTTGGTGTTCACCAGTACATCGCGGGCCGGATCAAGGGACTGCTCTTTCGCTCCTATGGCCATCGCCACCACCCAAGTCCCCGTCGAGACCACGGCGAAAGGCGCGTCTTGCCCCAGATAGGGGTAGAGCGAGGCGTTGCTGTCATGGATGCCGCAGGTCACTGGCACGGGCCGGTCAAAGCCTAGCTCTCCGGCCAGCGCCTCAGACACCATTCCCAATGTTGCATCGGATCGCAGGGCTGGGGCCATCTTGCCCGTCAGTCCTAAAGCACCGACCAGATCAGAGAACGTCTGCGTGAACGGGTTCCACAGGTCCGTATGGCACCCCAGCGAGGTCACATCGCTGGCAAGCTGCCCCGTTAGCCGATAGCCCCAATATTGGGGGTAGGTCACCACGTGGGCCAGTCTGTCGCGCAGGCCCTCTTGGGTCTCCAGCAGCCAATGTAGCTGCGCCCCAAGGTTCAAGCCCATGGGCAGGCGCGGCGATCCGGTCAGGGTGAAATCGGGGCGCAAGGCGTCATAGGCGGCGCTGAAATCATCGGGGCCGGTGTGTTCATAGTCCAGCATTGGACACGCCAAGTTTCCGTCGGCATCCAGCAACACCGCGGACGCGCCGTGGGTCGTGACCGAGATCGCGTCGACACCGTGGCTGGCGTGAAAATCCCGCAGCGCCTTTACAAAGAACGCCCAGTGACCGTCCAGATCGAAATGGGGGTAGGGCGGGCCTTGCAGGACTGTGTTGGGGCGGGTGACGACGGCGACTTCGGTCAAGCTTGCACTATCCACCAGCGCCAGCTTGGCGTTGGTCTTGCCTACGTCGATGACGGCAATATGGCTCATGGCAGGTGAAAGACCGTTTCCAAGGGGACGGCGACGGGCTCGTTATCAGGGTAGGTTTCCATGATATCGGCCATATGCGCCCACCATTTCTGCATCACGGGGTGCGCGGGCAGATCGGCCATGCCGTGATCATCGCGACGCCACAGAACCCCGAACAGCGCCCGCGTGTCGGCGTCATAGTGGATCGAGTAATCCTCGACGCCCGCGTCTTTCAACAGCGTCACCAGTTCTGGCCAGATTTCATCATGGCGGCGGCGGTATTCGTCCAGTTGGCCCTCATTCAGGGTCATGCGGAAAGCATATTTCTGCATCACTTACGCCCTTTCAGTCTGGCGAAGAGGCGCGGCAAGGCGATGACGCCGATCAGCAAAGCCCCGATGAAGATCGACATCACGATCCCCGGCACGTTCAGAAGACCAAGGCCAAAGGTCACCAGCCCCATGACGAAGGCCGCGATCACTACACCGGGAATAGTACCTGACCCACCAAGGATGTTGACGCCGCCAAGGACCACCATCGTGACCACCTCCAGCTCCATCCCCGAGGCGATCGAAGGACGGGTGGACCCAAGGCGCGAGGTCAGGCAGACAGCCGCCAGACCGCTCATGAGGCCGGTTAGCATAAAGAGGGTTAGTTTCACACGTCCGACGCGGATGCCCGAGAACATGGCCGCCGTGGCATTGTTACCTACCGCATAGACCGCGCGGCCAAAGTTGGTTTTGTGCAGCACCACGCCATAGATGACGGCCAGCAGGGCAAAGATCACCATCTCGACCGAGATCACCCAGAACGCGTAGCCTTGCCCGAACCAAGCAAACTCGCTGGGGTAGCCCCGGAATGCGCCATCCCCAAGGACAATGTAGCTGATGCCTCGGAAGAGGCTCATGGTGCCGATTGTGACCACGATAGAGGGCAGGTTGAACCGCGTGACCAAGACGCCGTTGAAGACCCCGCACAACAGGCCCGTGACCAGCCCGGCCAGCACGATCACCGGCGTTCCAAAGCCCGCTTGCATCACCAGACCCATCACCGTTGAGGCCAACGCGATGATCGAGGCGACAGACAGATCAATCTCTCCGGCGATGATCAAGAGTGCCATTGCAAAGGCGATCATCGCCTTTTCGGTAAAGTTGAAGGTCGCGTCGCTCAGGTTCCATGCGTTCAGGAAATAGGGCGAGGCGAAGCTGTTCAGGATGAAAATCCCCACAGCGACCAGCAGCAGCAGCGCCTCCCAGCTTTTGAGAATACGCTCGGTCGGGGTGGTCAGGCGGTCGGGGATGACCCGTGTTTTGATGTGATCAACCATGGTCATTGTGCGTGCTCTGCGGATTTCAGGATAACGCGGCCCTTGGAGTGGTCCGCGCGGGCGTTAAAGACGACGGCGATGATGATAGCTGCGCCGCTAATCGCCAGCTGCCAGAAGGGCGAGATATCGACGACCGGCAGGGCGTTCTTGATCACCCCAAGGAAGAGGGCCCCAAGGACAGCGCCGCCCACGGTGCCGATACCCCCTGCGATGCTGATCCCGCCGATGACGCAGGCGGCGACCACGTCCAGTTCAAACCCGCCCGCGATGTCTACATAGGCCACTGCGTATCGCGCGACCCACAGGTATCCGGCCAGACCGGCAAGCGTGCCGCTGATGACAAAGGCGCGGAACTGCGCTTTGCCAACGTTGATGCCCGTGTAGACCGCCGCATGGGGGTTGCCGCCCACCGCGTAAAAGCTGCGGCCAAGGGTGGTTCGGGCCATGACGACCGCCATAACGATGATCACAGCAATTGCGACCCACGACAGAACCGGCAGACCTAGCAGTGCAGCGCGGGGGAAGGCGGTGAAGGCGGGGCTCATCTCATGGGCGTTGACCCATTTCCCATCCGAGATCAGGAAGATGATGCCGCGATAGATGGTCATGGTGCCAAGGGTCACCACGATGGGCGGGATATCCAGTTTCCACACCAACAGCCCGTTCACGGTGCCCATGATCGCCCCAAGCGCCAGAGCCAGCATCAGAATGACGATGATCGGTAGATCGGGATAGGCCACGTTCAGCATGGCGCAGACCATGCCGGTCAGCGCAAGGTTCGCTGCAACTGACAGATCGATACAGCGGGTCAGAATGACCACCATCTGCCCCAGCGCCAGAATGATCAGCGGGCTGGTGTCATTGAACACCGCGGCCAGATTGGCGGGCGCAACAAAGCCCGCGAAACGGGTCGCGATCAGCACCAAGAGAGCGAGGATTGCGCCCACCAGAATGCTTTCGCGCGATTTCAGAAGGGCGTTCATGCTGCGGCCTCCGATGTGATGCCTGCGGCGTGACGGACAAGGGTTTCGGGGGACAGATCATCGCCCTCAAGCTCGGCGGCGATGCGGCCTTCGCGCATGACGATCGCGCGGTCGGACATGCCCATGATCTCGGGGATTTCCGAGCTGACCATGATCACCGACAGGCCCTGTGCGGCCAGTTCCGACATGAAATCATGCACGGCGGCTTTTGACCCGATGTCGATGCCTTTGGTAGGCTCGTCCAGAATGATGACCTTGGGTTGGGTGGCCAGCCATTTGGCGATCACGACCTTCTGCTGGTTCCCGCCCGATAGCGATCCTACTGGTACATCCAAGGATGCCGCCCGCAGGTCCAGCCGCTGGGTGTATTCGCGGGCCAGTTTGAATTCCTCGGCCATTTGCAGGAAACCGTTTCTGGAGGTCTTACCCAAAGAGGGTAGGGTCACATTCTGGAAGATCGGCATGGCAGTAATAGCACCCTGTTTGCCGCGATCTTCAGGGACATAGACGATGCCGGCCTCAATCGCCTCGGCGGGCGAGCGGATGATGACGATGTCATCGCCCATTTTGCAGACCCCTTTTGAGGGCTTGGTGATGCCGATCAGGGACTGCATGAATTCGGACCGGCCAGCGCCGACCAGACCGTAAAAGCCTAAGATCTCGCCCCGTCGCAGGGTGAACCCGATACTGTCGAATTCGGTCGGGTGCGAATAGCCCACCACTTGCAGGACCGGATTGCCAAGCACCGCCTTGCGTTTCGGGAAAATCTGATCGACCGAGCGGCCCACCATCATTTGCACCAGCTCGCCTTCGGTCACGTCGGCCATCAGGCCCTCGCCCACGAACTGACCGTCACGGAAGACGGTGTAGCGATCAGCGATGCGGAAAATCTCGTCAAACTTGTGGCTGATAAAGAGGATCGCCTTGCCCTGCGCCTTTAAGGTCTCGACCAGCTCATACAGTTCTTCGATTTCCTTGTGCGAGAGGGCGGCCGTGGGCTCGTCCATGATCACAACGCGGGCGTCGATCGAGAGAGCGCGGGAAATGGCAACCAAGTGCTTTGACGCGATCCCCAGATCGCGCAGGCGCACATCGGGATCAATCGTTGCGCCGATGCTATCCAGAATTTCGCGTGCACGGCGGCGCATTTCGGCCTTGTCGATCAGACCAAAGCGGGTGCGGGGGGCGTGTCCGATAAAGATGTTCTCGGCCACGGACAATTCGTCAAACAGCACAGTTTCCTGATGGATCGCAGTGATCCCCGCATCTCCCGCTGCCTGCGCGGTGGGAAAGCGGACGGGCTGCCCGTCCAGCAGGATTTGCCCTTCGTCCGGCTGGTAAATGCCGGTCAGGGTTTTGACGATGGTGGATTTGCCAGCGCCGTTCTCACCGATCAACGCGGTCACCTGACCGGGATAAAGCGCCAGTTGCACCCCGTCCAAAGCGCGCACGCCGGGAAACTGTTTTACGATGCCATCCAGCCGCAGCACGGGCTGCATCGGATCGGCCAAGCCGGTTCGGGCCATGGTCCGCCCCATAACTATGTGGTTTGAATAAAGAAGGCGGCGCGGGGTTGCCCCACGCCGCCCGATGTCACAAGTCTATCAGAAAATCGACTTGAACTGTTCGATGTTGCTGCTGTCGTAGACAAACGGATCCGCCATCGCGCCCGAGTTGGTTTCGTCCAGTGTCAGATCGCCCATACGGCCCATGGGAATGGTCGCGCCGGGCTCGGCGGTCGCTTTGTCGGTGGCCAAGTTGTAGGCGATCATTGCAGCCGAATAGCCCAGATCGATCGGGTTCCAGATCGCAAAGGACTTGGATGCGCCGCTTTCAATCGCGCCCGCCATTTCCGAGGGAAGACCCAGACCGGTCACGTTCACCTGACCGATTTTGCCTGCGTCAGCCACGGCCTGAGCAGCCGCCACGATGCCTACGCTGGTTGGGGCAATGATCGCGTCCAGATCGGGGTAGGACTGCATCAGGCCCTGTGCTTCGCGGTAGGATTTATCCGCCAGGTCATCGCCATAGACCGTGCCGACAACGTTGATGCCGGGGTAGTTCGGCAGCACCTTGGTCATCTCTTCGATCCAGATGTTCTGGTTGGTCGAGGTGGTGGTCGCCGACAGAACCGCTACGTCACCGCCGTCGGGCAGGTGATCGGCGGCCAGCTTGACGATCATGTTGCCGATCAGCGCGTTCGAGCTGGGGTTCAGGTGCGCCTGACGGCCATCCTCTGCCACGCCCGAGTCCCAGCTGATCACGGTGATGCCGCGCTGCATGGCTTTCTTCAGGGTAGGGACCAGTGCGTCGGTGTCGTTGGCCGATACCGCAATCGCGTCCACGTTCTGCGCGATGAGCGAGTTGATGACCTCGATCTGGCCCTCGGCAGTGGTGTCGGTGGGGCCGGTGTAGATGATCTCTACATCACCCAGTTCAGCGGCGGCTTCTTCTGCGCCTTTGGCCGCGGCCTCAAAAAAGCCGATGCCCAGTGCCTTGACCACCAACGCGATGCGCACGTCTTCGGCGGCTGCAGCATTGGCGAACAGTCCGGTCGCCATAGCGACGGTGGTCATAAGTCCGGTCAGTTTTTTCATTCTATCCTCCCTTGAATGAAATCTGCGGGCACTGGCGGCTAATTCGCGGCCTCAGGTACCCGTACTCTCCTGTTTCGTGGCGGAAACACTTGCCACGATCAGTTTCACATCCGCTGCCTCCAACATGGCAGCGGCCTTGTCGCTGATCCCGTCATCGGTGATCAGCGTGTCGATCCGGTTCAGCCCGCACAGGACCAGACTGGAGCGGTTTTCGAATTTGCTGCTGTCCACCAGCACGACCAGTTCGTCGGCCTGACCGATCAGCTTTTGCTCGGCCTGAATCAACAGCGGGTCCGCCTCCATCAGGCCCAAAGGTCCAACCCCTTGGGCGCCCATGAACATGCGGCGGGCGTAAAAGTTGCGGGTCACATCATTGTCGAAGGGCGACAGGATGATGTTCTGTTCGCGGTAGATCGTGCCGCCCGAGAGCATGATCGTGCATTTGCTGTTCTTCAGCAGATGCTCGGCAATCGGAAAGCTGTTGGTGAACACCTGCAGGCGGCGACTTGCCAGCGGGTGCACCATTTGAAAGGTCGTTGTGCCGCCGTTGATGATGATCGGCTCGCCATCCTCGCACATATCGACCGCTGCCCGCGCGATTGCTTGCTTTTGAGCGGTATTGATCGATTGGTTGAGCGAAAACGGACGCCCCGCCAGACCAGGCAGTTGGTTCGGGTTCAGGCTCTCGGCACCACCCCGCACGCGGCGCAGTTTTTTCTGGACATGCAAGGCTGCGATGTCCCGCCGAATGGTCGCCTCTGACGCGCCAGTCAACGCACACAGGTCTACCACCGTCACGACGGGGCGGTCCTGTACGGCCGACAAAATGATCCTATGGCGCTCTTTCTCGTGCATTTAAGCCCTCCCGTTGGCCAGAAAGCTGGAAGAGATTCCCGTCAAAGTCAATCAGATTCTTTCATTTCAATCATTCTGCACCTGCATAATGATCATTAGTGATCGAATATGATTGACAATCCGATGCACCCTGTGCAGCTTCATGTCGAAAATTCGCATCAGACTACCCTATTCTTCGGGAGGAAAAACCAATGAATACGCCCTCTTCGCGGCTTCAATCGCTGTGGGACGATTCCAAGGCGGCAGGCATGTCGGAACCGGAAAAGCTGTTGTATCGCTCGAATCTGCTTGGTTCTGACAAGCGGATCACCAACTACGGGGGCGGCAATACCAGCGCGAAGGTCATGCAGGCCGATCCTCTGACCGGCGAGGAGGCCGAGGTCCTGTGGGTCAAGGGCTCTGGCGGGGATGTGGGCTCGATCAAGATGGACGGGTTTGCGACCCTTTACATGGACAAGCTGCGGGCGCTGAAGGGCAAGTATCGGGGCGTTGAGTTTGAAGATGAGATGGTCGGCTATCTGCCCCATTGCACCTTTAATCTGAACCCGCGTGCGGCCTCGATTGATACGCCGCTGCACGCCTATGTGCCGCGCAAGCACGTCGATCACATGCACCCTGATGCGATCATCGCCATTGCGGCCTCGAAGAATTCCCGCGAGTTGACCGCCGAGATTTTCGGGGATGAGATCGGCTGGCTGCCGTGGAAGAAACCGGGCTACGAGCTGGGGCTGTGGCTAGAGAAATTCTGTCTGGAGAACCCTGATGCGAAGGGCGTTGTTCTGGAAAGCCACGGGCTGTTCACGTGGGATGACGATGCGAAAGCCTGCTATGAGTTGACGCTGGAAATCATCAACAAAGCCATTGCTTTCTTTGAGGAAAAGACTGCCGATGTGCCTGCCTTTGGTGGTGCTGTCCATGAAAGCCTTGATGCCGATGCCCGCCGCGCGGTCGCTGCCCGTCTGATGCCTGCGATCCGTGGCATGGTCTCGGGTCAGCAGCATATGGTTGGCCATTTTGATGACAGCGCCGCGGTGTTGGAGTTTGTGAATGCCGCCGATATGCGCCCCCTTGCGGCGCTGGGGACGTCTTGCCCCGACCATTTCTTGCGCACCAAGATCTGCCCGCTGGTGGTGGATTTCGACCCCGCACAGAAAAACATCGATGCGGTTCTGGAAGGTCTGCCCGCGCAAGTGGCCGCCTATCGCGACGGCTATGCGGCATATTATGCACGCTGCAAGCATGACAACTCGCCCGCTCTGCGTGATCCGAACGCGGTGGTCTATCTGGTGCCCGGCGTCGGCATGATCACCTTTGCCAAGGACCGCGCCACGGCCCGTATTTCGGGCGAGTTTTATGTGAATGCGATCAACGTGATGCGCGGTGCCTCGGCAGTGTCGGAATACTGCGGTCTGCCTGAGCAAGAGGCTTTCGACATTGAATACTGGCTTCTGGAAGAGGCCAAACTGCAGCGGATGCCCAAGCCGAAATCGCTAGCGGGTCGCGTGGCACTGGTGACGGGCGGGGCAGGCGGCATTGGTGCGGCCACAGCGGCGCGGTACCTGTCCGAAGGCGCGTGCGTCATGCTGGCCGACATAGATGAGGCCGCACTGGCCAGCACATATGACAGCCTTGCGGGAACCTTTGGCAAAGACGTGGTGCGCACCGTGCAGATGAACGTCACCGATGAGGCCGCCGTGCAGGCCGCCTATGCCTACACGGCGGTGGAATTTGGCGGCGTGGATATTCTGGTGTCGAATGCGGGGATTGCATCCTCCGCGCCGGTGGAAGAGACCACATTGGAGCTCTGGAACAAGAACATGTCGATCCTCTCCACAGGCTATTTCCTTGTCAGCCGAGAGGCGTTCAAGGTCATGCGTACCCAAGGGATTGGCGGCTCGGTTGTCTTTGTGGCCTCGAAAAACGGGTTGGCAGCGTCGCCCAATGCCAGCGCCTATTGTACCGCGAAAGCATCCGAAATCCATCTGGCCCGCTGTCTGGCGCTGGAAGGGGCCGAGGCGGGTATTCGCGTGAACGTCGTGAACCCTGATGCTGTTCTGCGCGGCTCGAAAATCTGGGAAGGCGAGTGGCTGAACCAGCGGGCCAGCACCTATGGCACCGACAAAGAAGGTCTGGAAGAGATGTACCGCAACCGCAGTATGCTGAAACGCAATGTGCTGCCCGAGGATATCGCCGAAGCGGCCTATTTCTTTGCCTCGGAACAATCGGCAAAATCGACCGGCAATATCATCAACGTGGACGCCGGTAACGTGCAGGCCTTCACCCGCTAAGCGCGCCCGCCGCGCGGCCCCATCGGGGGCGCGCGGCCACCAATGGGAGGAATTTTCATGATTAATTCATCTGTGGTCGCGGCCGAAAACGCGAAACGCGAAGCGGACCTGCGCAGCGATTACGATGCGCTTGGCGATCATCTGGCCCGCCGTGGCATCGACATCGCCGCCATCAAGGACCGCGCCAAGTCTTTCGGTGTCGCCGTTCCTAGCTGGGGCACCGGCACAGGCGGCACCCGCTTTGCCCGTTTCCCCGGACTTGGAGAGCCGCGCCACATCTTTGACAAGCTGGACGATTGCGGCGTGATCCATGGGTTGGCCCAAGCTACCCCCACCGTGTCTTTGCACATCCCTTGGGACAAGGCTGACCCCGCCGAGATGCTGGCAAAGGCCGAAGAGCATGGGCTGGGGTTCGATGCCATGAACTCGAACACCTTTCAGGATCAGGACGAGCAGGCGCACAGCTATAAATACGGCTCGCTGAGCCACACCGATGCCGCCACCCGCAGCCAAGCGGTCGAGCACAATATCGAATGCATCGAGATCGGCGATAAGCTGGGGTCCAAGGCCCTGACGGTCTGGATCGGCGACGGGTCGAACTTTCCGGGTCAGACCCACATGGGCCGCCAGTTTGACCGCTATATGGAGTCGATGAAGGCCATCTACGGTCATCTACCCGACGACTGGCGCATCTTCTCAGAGCATAAAATCTACGAGCCCGCATTCTATTCCACCGTCGTGCAGGATTGGGGCACCAGCTATATCATCGCCTCGGAACTGGGGGACAAGGCGCAATGTCTGGTGGACCTTGGCCACCATGCGCCGAACGTGAACATAGAGATGATCGTCAGCCGCCTGATCCGTCAAGGCAAGCTGGGGGGGTTCCACTTTAACGACTCCAAATACGGGGACGATGATCTGGATAGCGGCACGATTGATCCTTACCGTTTGTTCCTTGTGTTCAACGAATTGGTGGATGCCGAAGGCACCGACGGGCTGAACCTGTCGCATATGATCGACCAGAGCCATAACGTGACCGACCCGATCGAAAGCCTGATGATCTCGGCCTGTGAAATTCAGCGGGCGTTTGTGCAGGCGTCCCTAGTGGATCGTACTGCTTTGGCAGGCTATCAGGATTGCAACGATGCGCTGATGGCCAGCGCCACCTTGCGCCGCGCCTTCCGCACGGACGTCGAGCCGATCCTTGCCATGGCCCGTCTGGAACAGGGCGGCGCGATCGACCCCGTAGCAACCTATCGCGCCAGCGGCTACCGCGCCCAAGTGGCTGAGGTCCGCCCCAAGGTCAGCGGCGCAGGCGGCGGTATCGTGTAAGCGAACCAATGAAAAGGCGGGCTTGTCCCGCCTTTTTTATGGGCGGTAACGCAGGGCTTCGGTCAGGGCGCGGAAGGCCGGAAGGGCTTGTCTGCGGCTGGGATAATACAGGTGGTAGCCCGGAAAGGGTGGGCACCAATCCGCAAGGCATCGCACCAGCTCGCCGCCCTTAATCAAGTGATCCAGATGGTCAGAGGGTAGACAGGTCAGGCCAACCCCGTCCACCGCGGCCTTGATCAGAGCTTGTGGATCGTTCGAGGTAAACTGCCCCTTAACCCTCACATTCAGCGCGTGTCCGCCCTTTTCAAATTCCCACGCATATAGCCCGCCCATCGTGGGCATTCGTAGGTTATTGCACTGATGGTCTGTCAGATCGTGCGGCGTTTTAGGTACGCCGTGGGCGGCAAAATATGCAGGACTGCCCACGACCATCATCTGGATATCGGGACCGATGCGCAGGGCGATCATGTCGTTTTCGACCTCTTCCCCAAGGCGCACCCCTGCGTCAAAGCCGTCCCTGACGATGTCGACCATGCGGTGATCGACCTCAATCTCGATGTTCAGGTTGGGGTGTGTGGCCATCAGGCGCGTTACCGTTGGCATAAGGATGTGCTGCGCGGCCCATTGGGGCGCGTTGATCCGCAAGGTGCCACTGGGGTCAGAGCGCAAGGACGCCAGATCCGACAGACGCTCCTCGATCCCGTCAAGGGCAGGGCGCAGAGTGGCCATCAACTGGACGCCGGCCTCGGTCGGGGCGACGTGGCGGGTGGTGCGGGCCAACAGGCGCAGGTCCAGCCGCTCTTCCAGTCGCCGCACCAAATGGCTAAGCGCGCTTTGCGATGTCCCAAGCCGCGCCGCTGCGCGGGTAAAGCTGCGCTCTTCAGCGACCGCCAGAAAGGCGATCAGGTCGGACATGTCATCGCGGCGAAGGGGCATAGCTGATCTTACTCATGAATAATCGATATAAACCTAAGTCCAATTTCATGACTAATCTAGGGGTAATTGCGGGCCTATCTCATAGCCGAAAGCGCGAACCCGTTGGCAGCACGACTGCTGTGGTTGGCGATGGTATCCCCTCTTTGCTGAAAGGAAATTCCCTATGAAAGCGACAGTCATGCATGGTCCCGGCGATGTCCGGTTTGAAACGGTCGAGGACCCGAAAATCCTGAAGCCCACCGATGCGATCATCCAACTGTCGGCCACCTGTATCTGTGGATCGGACTTGTGGCCCTATCGCGCCAAGGGGCCGTTCGACGCACCAATGCACATGGGACATGAATATTGCGGCGTGGTGATCGAGGTCGGCTCTGAGGTCCGCAACGTGCGGCCGGGTCAATTTGTTGTCGGCTCGTTCGTGCTGTCGGACAACACCTGCCCTCACTGCCAATTCGGTTACCCGTCCTCCTGTGAACAGCGGGAATTCATGACCGGCGCGCAGGCTCCATATGCGCGGGTGCCTTTGGCTGATGGCACATTGGTTCCCACGCTAGAGATTCCGACAGATGAGCAAATCCCCCACATGCTGGCGGTCTCTGACGTTCTGGGCACCGGCTATTACGCGGCCGAGGCGGCTGGCGTCAAAGAAGGCTCGACCGCTGTCGTTGTTGGTGATGGGGCTGTTGGCTTGATGGGGGTTCTGTCTGCGAAATTGCGCGGTGCGGAAAAGATCATCGCCATGTCGCGCCACCCCTCGCGTCAGGCGTTGGCCCGTGAATATGGCGCGACACATATCGTTGCGGCTCGTGGCGAAGAAGGCATCGGTGAAGTCCTGGAACTGACCGGCGGCGTCGGGGCCGATGCGGTGCTTGAATGCGTTGGTCTTCAGCAGTCGATGGATCAGGCACTCGGGGTCTGTCGTCCCGGTGGTTCGGTCGGTTTCGTCGGCGTGCCACATGAGGTGACGTTCACCGGTGAGGGTTTGTTCTTTCAGCAAAAACGGCTGTTCGGCGGGCCCGCCCCCGTGCGCCGCTATCTGCCCGATCTGATGGAGCGTGTTTTGAAGTCCGAGATTGCGCCCGGCAAGGTCTTTGATCTGGAATTGCCGCTGGCCGAGGTCGCCGAAGGCTATAACGCGATGGACGAGCGTCGGGCAATCAAAACGCTTCTACGGGTTTAAATAGAATGCTCCGTCCCGATTGCGGGGCGGAGTGCCTGTTTCTTGGGCGGTTTGGTTGATGTGTTTGAGAAACTCTTAAATGATCTATTTGAGAAATTAGTAATTTGTAAAAGAATGGCTCTGTTTTTTTGAATTGATTAATAAATTTCTCATATTTTGGGGTGCTTGACATAGGTAACTGTAAGGTATTCATCGTGTGAATATCTGAATTTAGGTTTTTATTTCAAACCCCCGAGGGAATAATGGATTATTTGAAGATGTTGGCAGGGTGCGTAGCATCCGGCCTTCTGATTTCGTGCGCGGCAGGCGCAGCGGTCAATGAATACGGTGGTTATGATATCGCCGGTGGCGCGGGAATTGTTGAGCGTCCTTACGCGCAGGTGCGTGGCTGGAATGTCTTTGTCGGCTTTGATGGCAGCCGTCCCGCCTATTGCGCCGCCGAGACGGGCGTTGGCAATGATCGCTGGCGGTTGGGTTTTGATGGCGGTCAGTGGCAGATGGCGATCCCCTATGCGCCAAATGGTCCGCAGTCCGATTGGTCCAGTGACTGGACATTGGATGGCGACACCCGCCCGATCTCGGGCGTTGCGGTTGATGGCTGGACGATCGCTTGGCTTGGTGCGCCCGAGCGGGACAGGGTCGCACAAGGCAACTACATGATTATGGACATCGGTCACGCCTCGGTCGATCGGCAGTTGCACGGAACTGCGGCTGTGGTGACCAAAATCGAGGAATGCCAGCAGCGTATGGGCGTTGTCTATTCTGATCCCGAATTCACACAAAGCGGAAGCGCCGCTGCGCCTGTTTCGGATTGCCCCGATGATGGCCCGCGTCTGCCGGGCTCGGGGATATGTCAGGGGCGTGCGGTCAACTACATGTCCCGCTACCCCGAAGCGCCGCCCGCTGCCACGTATCAAGGGCAGAACTGCCAGTGGGTCCTGCGGGAATCCGAACTGCCAAGCATGCCTGATGAGCGCAGCTATTTGCTGTACTTCGCAGCGCAATGTGGCGGTCAGACTGCCGGGTTGGACTACGGTGCCAACAACCACTACGCCGAGCTGACCACGATCAGCAGCGCCTATGGCATCCCGCCGCGGGTGGTCGCCGAGTTCTACCAAAGCCACGGCGAAGGCGCGCGGAATATCCTGCAACGCGCCAAAGAACGCGCGAACAATCCAGCCGAGATGGCAGGCTGCTCGGTGGTGATGGAAAGCACCGATCCCCTGAAATATCAGGTGGATAACGTGCCGCATGCTCAGTCGCAGGCGATGGCTGCGAATGGCCCCCGTGCGGCTTGTGGCCCGCGTGGTCTGGATCAGGACAGCGGCAATTTCTGGACCGTCATCAATGATCAGGTTTGGTACATCATGCCCTCGCACGAGATCTACGAAGATATCTATACCCCGTCGCTGACTGTGCTGACGCCGGACGGGCAGGGCGGCTATGTGGCCGCAGGCTTCTGAGGATGGTTTCGGGCGGCGGGGTCGATCCGCTGCCCGTTTTCAAAAGGGAATAAATGAATGCTGAGATCAATCTGCACCGTTGTCGGCTTGGCTGCTTTTCTGGCCACTCCCATTATGGCGAATGCCGCAACGGTAGAGTCGTGCCGAGTGAACGGAACGGAGGCATATGCTTGCGTTGTGACGCCCTTGCCCACAACGGGCAATTACATGTCGATGATGGCGTTCGGCAATATATCGCAGCGCGATGTGCCAGACTTCCTGCTGAAAGGGCTATCCGACCCAGCGTTGTTTGAGGTTGAGGCACACATTGGAATTAACTGGAAAAACCTTGGCGTCTGGCGGCGTAATCCCAACGTTCCAGATTATATGTGTCTGGCACCAACGCAGGCGCTTGCACCATCGGACCCGACCGAAGTGTGTATGTACTTCCGGCTCAATTTGGGTTCAAACTAAGCTATGGTCGATACTCAGGCCAAAGGCTAAGGCCCCGCATGATGGCATGCGGGGCCTTCTTCGTCAGTAAATCTTCTGCCGTGCCATCATCGGGCGCGGGGCCAGTCCGATGGCGTCAAAGATCCGCTCTAGCGCCGTCCTGTCCGAGGTGGTCAGCCCGTGATCGGTGACGATCCGCGCATAGCTGCCCGCAGCCTCTAGATGCAGCGTTTCCAAATTTGCGCGGATGCTATCCTGTTCGGCTTTGGGCAATGCTGCAAACTGGCTTGACCCCACAATAGCGCTGAGACTGCTTTTGATCCGCGACAGTTCTGATGCCCCGCCGCCCTTTGGTACGCTCGAGAACTGTACCCGCCAGTCGGCGGCCTCAAAGGCGCCGATGCATTGGTCCAGCTCGGTCAGCATCGCGTAGGAGACTTCTATATTCGCGTAAGGGGCGGCGCAGTCCTGCATGACTTTCGCCAAAGCCCGCGTGTCATAGGACCTGCGACGCCACTGAGAGCATTCCTGATCTTTCGGCGCGGCGCGGGGCAACAGCCGCTCTAGATAGACAGGGTCTACGTAGTCTGTGGCCCCGTCCTGTTCGATTTGCGCCCGTGTGGCTGCTGGGATTGCATCTGAGATATCAGCGTCGTCCAAGGCAGAGGGCCAATTGATCAGCGCAGACATATCCAGTGTTCCGCCAGTCCCAAGCCAGCCGTAGAACGTTGCATAGAGCGTCAGGTCACTATGGAAAACCCAAGAGTTTCGCGTGTTTGCATAGTCGATCGCCTCTAGATGTGCCTTCAGTTCTTTCGCGGTATCAGCAAAGTAGGTGCGCGCCAGATCGGAACGGCCCGACTTGGCTGCGGTGACGCCTCGGCCCGCTCCTAGCAACGCTGTTCGCAGGATATTCCGAGTCGGGTAATAGCTGTGGGGCGCGTCAGTGGCATCACCGGCCAGACCGCGCGTGATCGCGTCGTTATAGCCGGTGATCGAGCCGATCAGGTTTGCATAAAACCCATCCCAATCATCGGTGACGGGGATTGCCGTGCAGGCGGACTGGCGCAGATTGTAAAGCGGGTTTACGGACACCTCCATATAGCCACCCGTGCGGTTTACGCTGGCACAATCCAGCCAGCGGAATTCTTCGCTTTGGGCATTCAGGCCGCGCATGCGTTTCCATAGTGCCGCCTGAATAGCGTCATCTTTGCCTGCGTCGGTGTCTGTCTTTGTGGTCCAAGGCTGGATCGCGCACATCAATTGGGCCAGTTCCAGATTGCCCGGATTGTCGATGACAGCTCTGGCCAGATCGCGGATCGCGGCCGGGCGTTGCCGATTGTCCATCGCATCGATTGCCGCCAGTGGATCATCGCTATTTTTCAGCAGCTTTTGGATGCTGTCGGGCATGTTTTGCCCATGGGCAAGGGTGGCGCTGGACACCAGCACGAGAATACCAAGAGCGCGCATTAAAAACCTGCCTTTGCCTGTGCGGCCCGATTGACCGCGTTATCCGCTGGTGTGATCTCAGGGCTTGACGGTGCGACTTGGGTGACGACCTCTTCTGTGCTGAAGGCCTGTCTTTTCTGGCTGTCGCAGAGATCGCGCAGGGACACATCCCCCGGCCAGATCGAAGCCACCAGATTGCCGCCCCGAAATTCAAAGCTGGCCGAGATGACCTCGACAAAGTTGCGCTCGCCAGCGTCATAATCGGGGAAATCCCCTGCGTTCGCGACGATCGTGTAGGGCAATGAGGGCGACTGCCCCAGCAGTTTGAACGGATTGATCCCATCGTTTTGCCGGATCGGGGTGTCAGTGTCGCTAGAGGCCAGTAAGTTCCCTTCGATCCCACCATTGCGACGCTCCCAGCGCACGACCATCGGGCGCGAATTTATGTCATTGCAATTGAATTGCAGTTCCAAATTCTGACCGCCGGTTCTGAGAATTTCTTCGACGGTTTTATTGCGTGCAACAAGTTGATCGTTTGCTATGGATAAAGCAGTATTCTTGTTGCTGAGCGCTTTGTTTTCCTCAGAGGCTTTTCCGAGCTTGCCATGAAGTTCGCTCCATTCCCCCCATGTGTCATCCAGTTTTGTCAGATCGAACTTATCGACACTGAAGCCCATGCCAGCCAGAAGAATAATCAGCACCGCAGCGCCGCCTTGAAATTCGACGGGCATTTCCAGCCCGAAGATTTTCATCTTTCCTGCGCCAACTGCGGAGTAATCCACAGCATGGGAAAACAGGAATGTCAGTCCGAAGGCCAACAGGATGCAGCCTGTGAACAGAAAGAACCCGAAATTGGAATTCAGGCGCGTTAAAGGGTGGGTGGTGCCATTCAGGTAATCTGCGGCTTTCATGGCGCTGTCGATCTCGGGCGGCGGCGGAAATGGCGCCAGAATGCTGTAGACCAGCGGCCCGAGGATGATGACGATCCCTGCCAGAGTCAGAAGGCCGCCGATTTTCAGCGCCAGACCCGTGCGTTCGCGCTGGGTGTGTTCATCCGGGTTCTGAGCCATTCACGCCTCCATCAAGACAGTGCTGCACGCTGGGCCAGCGCGCTTTCGATGACTTTGTGGAACCGGCCAGCGACTTTCGCGAAACCGTCCGAGGTGCCGTGGATTTCATCCGCCCAATCGGTCACTTTCGGCAGGGCGCCGCGGCAATTCACAACCCAAATGCCTTTGGTCTTCGCCTTTGTCTCAAGTCCGTCCATCATGCTGTACAGGCGATCCACCAGCCGTTTGATGATCTCGTGCCGCAAATGTGGATCGTTGAT
The DNA here is from genome assembly GCF_003003355.1 of Donghicola tyrosinivorans. GTDB lineage: Bacteria > Pseudomonadota > Alphaproteobacteria > Rhodobacterales > Rhodobacteraceae > Donghicola > Donghicola tyrosinivorans. The sequence continues at coordinate 73,530 of NZ_PVTQ01000007.1, read as the reverse complement.
CCCTTGGGCGGCAAAGGCGCGTCCCAACCATTGGTCCTTTTTCGCGTGGATCGGCTTGCGCGGGTCCTTGTCGCTGGCGGGATAGGGGAAGGCGTAGTCATAGCCGTGGATCACGATCGGCAGCGCCTCGCAGCCGGGCTCGGCGCGGATCAACGCGATCATCTTCAAGTAGCCGGCCTCAAGGGATGCCATGCGGGCGTCTAGCGCGTGGGCATCCATGTGCCCTTCAATGTCCGCAGGGTTTCCGTTGAAAGGCCGCAGTAAGGATTGCAGCATCGGCAAGCCGTCCTTGGGGTCCTCGCCCAGAATGTCGTTGCCCGCTGCCGAGAACAGAAAGGCGCTGACGTCCGGCCCGATGCGGCGCAATTCCTGAATGAACTCGAACCCGCTGCCGCCATTTTCATGGCCGATCATATTGGCCAGCGTGTCGCCCGCCGCCCCAAGGGACCAGATGTTATAGTGGTTCGACAGGTGGTCGATGGTCTCTTTGATCAGCAGGGGAAACTGGAACCAACTGTCCCCTTCCGACAACAGAACTGGCCGTTCGGGGTGCTTTTTCCGGCCGCGATTGTAGCGGCGCACGCGCATCAAGCGAAACGCACCGTTGCCGATCCCCATGGCGCTTTCCATCTCAAGATCGGCCTCGGTCATGATGACCTTGTCGGGATTGATCTCCAGCTGGAAATCCAGCCCGCCGGTGCCGGGCACAACGGTGAAATACTCTTTTAATGCGTCATCCGTGGTTTCCGGATCGCGCAATAGATCGAATAGTTGAGAATATGTAATTCTTTCCGACATTTTCGGATCGCCTGAATGATGGAATTGAATGAATAAAAATTTCTTATAAAGTATATGGTATCATTTTGTAATTTATTGTCCACCTCACAGGCTTTCCAATGAAGATTTCTGAATTGAAAGACCGTCAATCTGCAAAAGTTATTGATAGATTTTCGCGCGTTGTTGACCGCATTCAATCGACCGAAGACCGCATTCGACAGCGCATTCACGCCATGGAGATGGGTCGTTTTTCCGAGAGTATGACCCCCAAGGCCATCATCCCCGAGCCGAAAGAGATCACTGATCTGTTTCTGGCCGAACGGGTCTTGGGGCCGACAAACGATATTCTCTCTATCGAGTTTCTAGAGGAGGGACTGATCGCCAAGCGCCCCGTCGGGCGCATTCGGCATCGGGGCGGGTCTTTCGGGACCGGCTTTCTGGTGGGGCAGGGCCTTGTGATGACGGCAGCCCATGTTCTGCCCACGGACGCTGATGCTGCCGCCGCCGTGTTCGAGATGGACGCCGAAGAGCAGCAGATCGGCGGGGTGCGGGCGCAGTCGGTCTATCATCTGCATCCACAGAAATTCTATTTTGTCGATCACGACTATGACGTGGCGATTGTCGCCGCCGAGGATTTCTCGCGTCAGCTTGCGCCGTTGGAAAGCTACGGTTGGTTCGTTCTGGACGGCTGGGAAGAGAAGATCTCGCCGCCCGCGCCAATCAGCATCATCCAGCATCCGCGTGGGCAGTTGAAAAAGCTGGTGGTGCATAACAGCCGGTTCATTCAATGCGGCGCCGAGGCTGAGGATGACCGCTACTGCTGGTATACGGGCGATACCGAACCGGGCAGTTCCGGTGCACCGGTGTTCGATCCTCAGTGGAACCTGCTGGCTTTGCACCATCGCGCCGTCCCCAAGACCAATGAGCGCGGCGAGTTGGTCGATGCAGCAGGCGAAGTGATCAGGATGCGCGCCTCTGAAGTCGAGTCCATGGATGATCTGCACAACAACAAAGAAGTGGTTTTCATCGCCAATCAGGGAGTCCGGAAAAGCCGGATTTTCAAGATGTTAGAGAATAGTCAGCTGGATTTGCCAGCCCACGAGGAAATCCGTAAGCAGTTACTGGATTTCTGGCAAAAGCCGGGGTGTCAGGCCATGGCCCGTGGCGCAGCGATTGAAAATCTGTTCCGGAAGGTCTGATCGGAGTTTCTGCTGGCAAATTTCGTATTTCGCTTGACCGCTAGGTCGGAATGTCGTCGTTCTATCGGAAATTGAAAACGATTACATAAGTTGACGTCCATGCCCGCACTCATGACACCGCGTAACAGCGTTAGCGCCGCATTCGCTTTGAACGGCGTTCTGCTTGGCTGTTGGGCCTCGCGGATTCCGGCCTTTGTGGACCGGCTAGAGTTGGACGAGAAGAGCTTGGGCGTGCTGTTGCTGGTGATGGGTGTGGGCGCTTTGGTGTCCTTCCCGTTGGCAGGGCGGCTGTCGGACAGCTTCGGGGCGGTGCGGCTGACCCGCTGGATCGCGGCAGTGTATCTGCTGTCGGTGATATTTCTGGGATTTGCGTGGTCGGTTCCGGTGCTTGGCGTCGCGCTGTTCATCTTCGGCATGTCCCACGGGGCGATGGATGTGACGATGAACAGTTGGGCCAGCGAGGTAGAGCGTGCCTTGGGCCGCTCGGTCATGTCGTCATTCCATGCCATGTGGAGTCTCGGGGCGGGTCTGGGGGCTGCAGGGGGATATGTGGCGGCAACTCTGGGCGCCTCGACCGGCGTGCATTTTGCGGTGGCCTCTGTGGTGGTGGCTGTGATCTTCGGGCCGCTTCTTCGGGTCGAGTGGACCTCAAACAGGCGTGCGGCGGAGGATGACGGGCCTATGTTCGCCTTTCCCAAAGGGGCTTTGATCCTTGTGGGCGTGATCGCCTTGGGCGCAGGGCTTGGCGAAGGCGCTGCTGCGGATTGGAGCGCGGTCTACCTGCGTGATGTCCTTGGCGCACCAGAGGCGCGGGCCACGCTTGGATACGGCGTGTTCTCGGTCACGATGGTGATCATGCGCCTGTCCGTCGATCCGATCATTACCCGCTTTGGGCGTGTGCGTGTGGCGCGGGTCAGCGGATTGCTGGCGGCAGTGGGGTATACGCTGTGCGTGGTGACTGATGTGGTGCCGGTCGCTTTGGTCGGATTTGTCCTGATGGGCATGGGCTATGCGGCGATTGTGCCAATGGCCTTTTCGCGAGCCGCGAATGATCCGGTGGTTCCAGCAGGACAAGCCATTGCATCAGTCGCGACCTTGGGCTATGGGGCGATGCTGCTGGGGCCGCCTGCCATCGGGTTTTTGGCCCATGTGTCGTCCTTGCGGATCTCGTTTGTCGTTGTGGCAGGCTTTGCCCTGTTGATCGCCGTTTTCGCACGGGCATTACGTCCGCCGGTGTGAAGAGGCTAGCGGTCCCAACGGCGGCAGAGCCGGTCCACAGCGGCGTGCAGGACCAGAGTCAGTACAGCCAGCGCGATTAATGCTGCAAACATCAGATCGGTTTTGGCGCGTCCGTTTGCCAGCAGCATTAGGTACCCAAGGCCCTGTGACGCCCCCACCCATTCGCCAATGATCGCGCCGATCGGCGCATAGACCGCCGCCAACCGAAGGCCCGAGGCAAAGCCCGGCATTGCCGCAGGCACCTGTATCCGCCATAGCATCCGCAGGGGCGTGGAGCCCATGACCTTTGCCAGCTCCAACCAGCCGGTCGGTGTGCGCATGAGCGCGTCAAAAAACGCGGATGTGACAGGGAAATAGATGATCAGCAGGGCCATAGCGATCTTGGACCACAGCCCGTAGCCAAGCCACAGCGTCAAGATTGGGGCCAACGCAAAGACTGGCACCGCTTGGCTGAACACCAGCATGGGCCGCAGCACAGCCCGCGCCAGATGAGAGGCCGCCAGCAGCAAGGCCGTGCCAAAGCCCAGAGCCGCCCCAATCAGCAGGCCAAGCAACACTTCGGTCCCTGTCACCAACGCGTGCTGCGCGATCAGGGCGCGGCTTTTCCAAAGGGTGTCAAAAACCAACGTAGGGGCAGGCAGGATAAAGCGTGGCAGGCCGGTGGCGCTGACAAGTGCCTGCCACAGGATCACTGCAAAAAGGGTTACGCCAGTGATGCGAAGGACGCGGGTCATGTGGCCTCCAGCATCAGGCGCAGAAGGTAGCCGTCAAAACCTTGGGTCTCGGGGGCATCAAAGGCGCGGGGGGGATGCGTTTGAGGGGGCGTGGGGCAGGTGATGCCGTTCGCGCCCATCAGCAGAACCTGATCGGCGAGGCGGGCGGCCTCGGCTGTGTCATGGGTGACATGCAGGACTGTGCGCCCTGTTAGCAGGTCCGCCGCCAGATTCTGCATTTGTGCCCGTGATTTCGCATCAAGGGCCGAGAATGGCTCGTCCAGAAGGACGATGGGGCGATCTTCCATTAACGTCCGCGCCAGCGCGACCCGCTGGCGCTGGCCACCAGACAGTGCTGTAGGGCGTTTGTCCAGATGATCTGACAGCCCGACCTGCGTTAGTAGATGGCAGGCACGGGTCAGATCAGCGGACTCGCCGCGCAGACGTGCGCCTAGACAGACATTCTCGGGCAGGTCCAGCCATGGCATCAGTAGATCGCTCTGTGCCATCAAGCTGACGCGCCCCTTAAAGGGGAGGTCATTGCTGGTGGTTATCTGCCCGTCAAAGGTGATCCCGTCATCAAGGCCCGCAAAGAGGCGCAGTATGGTCGATTTGCCCACACCCGATGGCCCCAGAAGGCAGGTCCATTGGCCCGCAGGTACTGTGAACACGAGGGGCGCAAAGACCTGCTCCCCTCCGATACTTGCGCTGCCCGACAGAGAGAGAGCAGGCGAGGTCACGGGTGCAAGCCCATGTCCCAGAACCCGACCTCTAGCCGTGTCGCCGTTCGGAACCTTTCGCACAGGGCGGGCCAGCGGGGGCTGGCCTCTGGTTGGCTGCCGATCCGGCGCTGGATGGCGCTGTCGATCAATGCACCGACAGAGGCGCAGGCCTCTTGGTAGTCAGCCGATGCATAGGTTCCGATCCAGTCCTTGTAGGTGTCTCTGCTGGCCTCACGCGCCAGACGTGCGCCGATCTCGCCATAGCCCAGAACACAAGGGGCCAGCGCGGCCAAGAGGTCCAGAAAGTCCCCCGAGTGCCCTGCGTCCAGCACATAGCGGGTGTAGGCGATGTTGGCGGGGGCTTCCTCTGCGGCGAAGAGGGCCTCTTCAGAGATGCCTTCGCTTGCGCAGACCTTCACATGCAGCTGGATTTCTTCGTTCAGCAAGGCATGGACGGTTGCGGCGCAGCTGCGCATTTCCTCTAGCGTGTCGGCTTTGGTCACAGCCAGCGCCCATGCGCGGGAGAAATGGCGCAAGAACACATAGTCCTGCACCAAATAGTGCAGGAAGGAGGTGCGGGGCAGGCTGCCATCCTTCATCCCCTCAACGAAGGGATGGCGGGTGTAGGCGGGCCAATGATCGCCCGCCGCCTTGCGCCATAGGGGAAAAGTAGCCCCGTATGTCATTCTGCCCCCAGATCGATCGCCAGTTCCCTCACGCTGCGGGTGCCTTCGATCAGGCCCGCGTCCGACAGGAAGGTCTCAAACCGCGCATAGCGGCCCGCATCTAGCGCGGCGGGGCGTAGGGCAAAGCGGGGCAGGGTATCGGCCCAAGCACGCTTGTTCAGCTCATCCTGCAGCTCTGCGGAGGTGGCGGCGAAAATCTCCCAGCTCTCGGTTGGGTGGTTGATGATGTACTGGGTGGCCTTTTCGGTCGCGGCAAGAAAGCGGGCGGTTTTGTCTGCGTCCAGCGTTTCGGGGTTGGCTACATAGATCAGCTCGTCATAGGCGGGCAGACCTTCCTCTTCGAGGTAGAAGCACTTGCCCGCGACCCCTTCGATATCCATCTGGTTCAGTTCGAAATTGCGGAAAGCCCCGATGACCGCATCCACCTGACCTGACATCAGCGCGGGCGAGAGGGACCAGTTCACGTTGACCAGTTCCACCTCATCCATCGCGACGCCGTTGTTTGAAAGGATCGAAGACAGCAGCGCCTCTTCGACGCCAGCGACGGAAAAGCCGATCTTGCGGTCTTTGAGGTCCGCGATGGTCTGAACGGGGCCATCTTCCAACACCAGAAGGCAGTTCAGAGGCGTCGCGACCAGCGTGCCAACGCGCACCAGCGGCATGCCTTCGGCCACCTGAAGGTGCAATTGCGGCTGGTAAGAGATCGCCAGATCGGCGCGGCCAGCGGCTGCCATCTTGGGCGGATCGGCGGGATCAGCGGGGGCGATGACTTCTACCTCAAGGTTTTGCTCGGCGAAATAGCCGTTCTCCTGCGCGATTATGATGGGGCCGTGGTCGGGGTTGACGAACCAGTCTAGGATCACGGTCATCTTGTCCTGCGCCACGGCAGGGGGGGCGGCCAGCAAAGCCAGAGCGGTAAAAAGGGGCTTCATTCGGGGTCTCCGGTTGGATCGCCAAAGGCGACAAGGGAAATGGGGCCGCGCCAATGGGTGGCCAGTGTTTCGGCAGCGGTCCACGCACGCAGGCCACTGCGGCAGCACAGCACGGCGCGTTGGTCATTTGCGGGTTTGGGGCCGGTCGGGGTCAGATCGTCGGCACTCAGGCGCAGGGCGGCCTGATGGGCCAAGGGCGCCTCATCCGCGCTGCGCAGATCGACGATGAAATCGGTGTCACAGATGGTGCAGGGATCGATGAAGCGAGGGGCGTGTTCCGGTTCGGGCGCGCCCATGAAGTGAAAGCCGCCAAAGCGGAAATCTTGCGCGTCATAGGTGATGAACCGTCCCAAGGGTGAAGGTGTGATCCGCCCGAGGATGTGCAGCGCCATCTGCGCCTGAAGCGTGCCAATGGTGCCAACGACGGGGCCAAGAACGCCGTCCTCGGCACAGGACCCCGCCCGTTGCGGCAGGTCTGGAAAAACTGCCCGTAGGCTGGGTGCGCCTGCGCAGAATGCCCCCACATGGCCGCTAAGACCTGTGACCGAGGCGCTGATCAGCGGCAGGTCCGCATCAAAGCAGTGGTCCGACAGGATATAGCTGACGGCAAAGCTGTCGGCGCAATCCAGAACCAGATCAACACCATCACAAAGCGCCGCCACATTGGCGGGGCGCAGGGCGATGTGCAGTGCCTCGATCCGGCAATCGGGGTTCAGGGCGTGCAGGGTTGCGGCTGCGGCCAAGGCTTTGGGCTGGCCCAGATCGTCTTCGCGAAACAGGATCTGGCGGTGCAGGTTCGACAGGTCCGCCCGATCCGGATCAACCAGCCGGATGCGGCCCACGCCCGCGCCCGCCAGATATTGCAGGACTGGCGCACCAAGGCCTCCTGCGCCCACAACCAGCACATGGGATTTGCGCAGCAACTCATGCCCTTCCGCGCCCAATTCAGGCACCGCGATCTGGCGTAGATAGCGGCTCATCTTGTGGCCTCAAGCCAAGCGCGAGTGCGCCCTTCGGGATCTGCGTTCAGGGTGATGTCAGTCACGGCCGAGACCACATCCGCCCCTGCGGCAAAAGCCCCTGCGGCGCGCTCAACACTCATCCCGCCGATGGCGATCAGGGGAATGTCGCCGATCAGGCCCTTCCATTCCGTGACCCGTTCCAACCCTTGCTGGGTCCATTTCATCTTTTTCAGGATGGTCGGATAGACGGGGCCAAGGGCCACATAGTCGGGCGACAGGGACAGAGCGCGATCCAGCTCGGCGTGGTCATGGGTGCTAACGCCAAGCTTGATACCTGCACGGCGAATGGCGGGTAGATCGGCGGTGTCCAGATCCTCTTGCCCCAGATGCAGCCAGTCACAGCCAGCCTCAATCGCCACCTGCCAGTAGTCGTTTAGCACCAGTGTCGCGCCATGCTGGCGGCAGAGGGTCTGCGCGGCTTGGGCGATGGGCAGCACCTTGGCTTCGGGCATGTCCTTGATGCGCAGTTGCACAAGTTTGACGCCGAGGGGCAGGGTGCGCTGCAGCCAAGGCAGGCTGTCGAAGATCGGGTAAAAGCGGTCCAGCGTCATGACAAAAACGCCTTTCCGATCAAGGGGGTTGATGGCGCGGCCATGTCGCGCGGCTCCATCGGGTCGGCCTCATAGGCCAGACGCCCCGCTTTGATCGCCAAGGCAAAGCCTTCGGCCATTGCGGCGGGATCACCTGCCTTGGCGACAGCGGTGTTCAAGAGCACCGCATCATAGCCCATTTCCAGCGCCACCGCGGCCTGACTGGGCAGGCCAAGCCCTGCGTCCACCACCATTGGAATATCGGGAAATTGCGCCCGCAAGGTGCGCAGCCCGTAGATATTGGTTAGGCCAAGGCCGCTGCCGATGGGCGCTCCCCACGGCATCAGAACCTCACATCCCGCGTTCAGCAGGCGATCGGCAAGGATCAGATCCTCGGTGGTGTAGGGAAAGACCTGAAAGCCGTCTTCGGTCAGGATTTTCGCGGCCTCGACCAAGGCGAAGGGGTCGGGTTGCAACGTGTCGGTGTGACCGATCACCTCAAGTTTGATCCAAGGGGTGTCGAACAATTCGCGGGCCATATGGGCGGTGGTGACGGCCTCGCGCACGCTGTGGCAACCGGCGGTATTGGGTAGCACTTTGACGCCCAATTCCTTGATCAAATCCCAAAAGGCCGCCCCTGCCTGCGCACCGCCTGCCTCACGCCTAACCGAGACCGTGGCGATCCCCGCGCCGGAGCGGCGGAAGGCATCGTCCAGAATGGCGGGCGAGGGGTATTGCGCCGTCCCCAGCATCAGGCGGGACGATACTTCAGTGCCGTAAAACTCCATGTCAGCCTCCTTGGCGGGGCGAGACGATCTCGATCCGGTCGCCGTCGGTGATGGGGGTGCTGGCGCGGGCGCCGGTGGAGACAAAGCCCTCGTTCAAAGCTGTGGCGACTTTGGCGTCGCCGTAGCCAAGCTCTGCCAGAAGGGCGGCAAGGGTGCTGGACTGCACCTCATGCGCGGTGCCGTTAACTATGATTTTCATCCATAAACTCCAGATCGGTTGCGCCCATAGCGGCCTTGACCGCCATGCGGGCCACAGCGGGCGATAGCAAAAAGCCGTGTCGGAACAGGCCGTTGACATATATCGTCTGCCCATGCTTGCGGACGCGGGGCAGGTTGTCAGGAAAGGCGGGGCGGGCATCGACGCCGATCTCCAGCAGTTCTGCCTCGCCAAAGGCGGGGTGCAGGGCGTAAGCGGCGGACAGCAGCTCTAGGGTCGAGCGGACGGTGCGGGTCTTGTCATCGCTTTCCAGCTGGGTTGCCCCCAGCATGAAGATCCCGCCGGGTCGGGGCACCACGTAGAGGGGATAGCGCGGATGCAGCAGGCGAATGGGGCGTGATAGCTGGATATCGTGGCTGCGCAGAACCACCATTTCGCCCTTCACTCCGCGCAAGTCTTGCAAGGCGTCCCGCGCCGCGAGACCGCGACAATCAAAGGTCAGCCCTTCTTGGCGCCCTTTCTCCGCGACAAAGCGGACGCCATTTGCCTCTAGCCGGTCACGCAGGTGGTTCAGGGCCGCGCGGGGGTCTACATGCGCCTCTTCGGGGAACATCAGACCTCGGTCAAAGCGCCCTTCCAGCGAAGGTTCAAAAGTGGCCAGTGTGTCCGCATCTAGCGCAACATGGCCTTCGGTCCGGCGGGCAAAACGGTCCAGCTCTTTGCGGTCCCGTTGCAATGTGACGACCAGCGTGCCATTGCAGGTGACGGGGACCCCTTGTGCCTGCCACCAGTCGGCGGCCTCTTTGCCCAGACGGACAACGGGTTCTTCGGCGGTTTCGCCTTCGCAGTAAGGGGCCAACATACCGCCAGCCCACCACGAACAGGCATGGGGGCCGGGGCGGTGGCCCGGATCATAGACGGTCACGTCGAAACCGCTTGCGACCAGTTCGGTGGCAACACAAAGCCCGACAACGCCTGCGCCGATGACGGTTGCGCGGGTCATGTCCAGACCTCGTGGAAATGATGCACAGGGCCGTGGCCAGCGCCGATGTGTAGGCTGTCTGCGTGCGCTATAGCCTTGTGCAGCCAGATTTGGGCTTTGGTAGCGGCGGTAAGCATGTCCGCGCCCTTCGCAAGCTCCGCCGCGATGGCTGACGACAAAGTGCAGCCGGTTCCGTGGGTGTTGCGGGTATGAATGCGCGGTTGTGACAGCGCAGTGACGCTAGTTTCTGTCACCAGATGATCAATGCAGGTATCGCCCTGCGCGTGACCGCCTTTCATCAGTACGGATTTGGCCCCCATCGCCCGCAAGGCATGGCCTTGGGCGATGGCGTCTTCGGGGCAAGTGGCCTCGGGCCTGTCCAGAAGACGGGCGGCTTCGGGCAGGTTTGGGGTCAGGACGCTGGCGCGAGGGATCAGGATTTCGCGCAGAGCGGCTTGCGCCTCATCAGCCAACAGCGCATCGCCCGATTTTGCCACCATCACAGGGTCCAGAACGATGGGGCCGGTGTAGCCCGACAGCGCATCGGCGACGGCCTGAATAATCTCGGGCGTTGCCAGCATGCCGATCTTCACAGCTTGAGGCGGGATATCGTCCAGAACCGCGCGAATCTGGGCAGCCACATTGGCAGGGCTGATGCCTTCGACCGCGAAAACGCCTTTGGTGTTCTGGGCGGTGATCGCGGTGATCGCGCTGGTGCCGAAGACGCCAAGGGCCGAGAAAGTCTTCAGGTCGGCCTGAATGCCAGCGCCGCCGCCGCTGTCAGAGCCTGCAATGGTCAAGGCGGTTGGGTGCTGCCTCATCGTTGTGCTTCCTCTTTGGGCGCAAGGCGACAGAGGACAGGCACAGGCATAAGGGCACAGGTGGCCCTGATGGATGCAGTCTCCGTTCCCTACGCCGGTATTGTCCGGATCAGGTTCGATGGGTTAGCTTTCGCCTCTCAGCCCCAAACAGGGCACCCCAACGGATTTGCGGGCACGTTATCCGCCAGATTCGCATCCGGCAAGAGGTGCAATCTTATTTTTTAACACCCTCATGGGGCGAGTATGCGGGCGTTGGAATTAGAAGTTTAGGCCTTCTGCAAGGACGATGGCCGATCCTAGCCTTTCGCTCAGATCCAGCCGTTCGGCCTCGATCTCTTCCTCGGTCGGATCGGTCCAACCTGCATCCGAGGCAATGTAGCCGCGCTCTTGCAGGGAGCGTCCAAGGGTCGGGAAGTTCAGTTCAGAATAGAGTTCTGACAGTTGCTTTTTCTTCGCGCCCTCGAACTGGTAGTAGCGACCGCTCAGGGCGTCGATCACGTCCGGCTCCATCCCTGCGAACCACTTGTACTGGGCCAGGTAGTCCTCGATCACATTGCCGGGACGGCGCATGATGATCGCAAGGCGGCTGTCCTTGTGCGCAAAGAACGCAGCCAAATGCAGGGCCGAGTTATCGCTGGAGATAATGGTTTTTGCCGCCGCATAGCGTGCTGCTTGCGTTTCCAGATCATGTTCCTGCGGGTGGAAAATCGAATAGCCTTCGGCCTCCAGCAGCTTTTCGATCCGGTCCTCTCCCAGATAACGGCCCCGTTTCGAATAGAGCGCAGTGCGTGAAATATAAAGCTTTTCAGAGCCTTCCGGCTTAACCTCTTGGTCAAGCGCCGCATGGATGTGATCGCGCATCTCGGGGCAGCCGGCCACCATGTCGCCCGTACCAAAGCCCTGCGGGGCCAGCACCAACCGGTCAACCCGCGTGGGCACCTTAATGCCTGCCAGCTTGTTCGCACCGCCCGAGAACATCTGCACCATCGGCCGCATCGGACGGATAAATCGATTGGGCGAGGTGACCTCTTTCTTGGTCAGAAAAACGATGTTGTTGACCTTGGGCATGGCACTGCGGGCCCACAAGCGGCCGGTGGATTCCAGTAGCGCATGGCCGAAGTGCTGGTACAGCAAGCCGCCAAACAACCACGTGCCTTTCAGGCGCTCTTCCGGTGCGGGGCAGGGGCCTTCGGGCTCTAGCGTCGTTGGGGAGTCCGAGTTGCGAAAGCACTGGCTCAGGGGCTGATAGACCCCTTCGGCATCGTAAACGCCTGCCCGCCGCATAATGCCGCGACGGTCGCCTTCACCGTACGGCACAATTACGGCATTTTCGATAATCTTAATATCGCCTGTAAGTTTATTTTTCGGATCAAACACGTTGTAACCTTTTCGGCTTTCTACGTTCTGATGATAATCTTCTTTTTCGGAGAGGACAATCCGCCCATCTGCGACAATGGACAGGGCGGGGGCCTTGCGCTAGGCTGTTTTTTGAAGCGGATTCACGGATCCGCGCCTTAGATCATTCAGGCAGGTAAAAGTTAATTATGGAACTGAACCGACGTCCCGTCGCCTCATTGTGGATTGGCGAAAAACTACAGTATCTCAACCAGTTGTGCCTGAAGTCCCATCTGCGTCATGGGCATCCGACGACACTTTATTGTACCGATACGGTAACGAATGCCCCCGAGGGAGTCGAGCTGCGTCCGGCATCGGAGATCATGGATATTGACATGAAAGTCGTGGAGAATACCTCGGCTTCGTTTCTATCTAATGTTTTCCGTTACAAGATGATCCAAAAAACAGGCGCAATTTGGATTGATTGTGATGCATTTTGCCACAAACCGTTTACCGATGAGTGGGAACATATCTATGCGGGCCACGGTCTGCGGGGCGCCTTGAATTGTGGCGTGGTCGGAATTCCCCAAAAAGGCGAGCTGATGGATCAGCTGCTGGATTACTACGACAACCTGCCCGACTATCCGGCGTGGTGGAACAAGCACCAGCGCAAGAAGATGGACAAGCTGGACAGCTCAATCCCGCTGCCGGTGCGCATCTATAAGACCGAGCGGACCGCATTTGGCCCGCAGGCCTTTACCTATTTCGCGCAGCAGACCGGCGATATCAGTAAGGCGATGACCAGCGACGTGCTGTATCCGGTTCCGTTCCAGTTGAACGACGTCTTCTATGATCCCTATGGTCGCGTTGAAGGCTGGTTCACCGAAAATACCGTCAGCGTTCATCTTTACACCAACGGGACCAAGCCCTGGTGGCGGAAAAACGTACCGCTTGAGAACTCTTACGCGGACCGGATGTGTAAAGAGGTGGGGATCGACCCCTCGCTCGCGCTGGAGTAACCGGCCCTGATGAACCTGAAAAAACACGTCAGCCCGCATGGAACGGTTCTGGCCGTGTCGATGATGAAGGACGAAGCGCCCTACTTGCTAGAGTGGTTCGCCCATCATCTTGCGGTCGGTTTCACCGATATTCTGGTCTATACCAACGATTGCAGCGACGGCACCGACGAGATGTTGATGCGGCTGGAAGAGTTGGGGCTTGGATACCACCGCCGCAACGACATTCCCGAAGGCATTAAGCCCCAGCCCTCTGCGTTGAATTACGCGCAGGAAGAGCCTGTGGTGGGCAATGCGGACTGGGTTCTGGTTTTTGACGCCGATGAATTCCTGTGCATCAAGCACGGGGATGGCACGCTGGACGGTATGATCAGCGAGGCCGAGGAAAAGGGCGCGAACGGTATCGTTATCACTTGGCGGATTTTCGGGTCCGGCTTTGTCGAGGATTGGTCCCGCGATCCGGTGACCGAACAGTATCTCTATTGTGCGCCGCCCCTTTGGAACAAGGGTTGGGGCGTCAAAACTCTGTTCAAGTTCGATCCCGAATACTGGAAGCTTGGCATCCATCGCCCCAAGATGAAGAACAAGCACCTTAAGGACGGGTATCCTGACACGGTGCTGTGGCTGAACGGCTCGGGCGAGCCGATGGAGGATTACTTCAAGTTCCGCGGCTGGCGCTCGATCCGGCGGACCTTGGGCTATGACTGGGCTCAGATGAATCACTATGCGGTGAAGGGGGTCGATGCCTATGCGATCCGCAAATTCCGCGGAAACGTGAACAACAAGAAAGACAAATACAACGCGGATTACTGGGCGCTACAGGACCGCAATGAGGTGCGCGACGATTCGATTTTGCGCCACGCGGCCAAACGCGCCGAGATCATGGAAGAACTGCTAAAAGATCCGGTTCTCAACCGCTTACATTTCGCCGCCCTTGATCGTGTTGAGGGTCGTCTGAACGAATACAAACAGACCGAAGCCTATGCCGAGCTTAAGCGCGGGTTGCTTGAAGCGGGTAAAGTGCCGATCAACAAGGTCGTCGCCAAGCCGCCGCAGGCACGCGATCCGGCCAAAATTGCCGCCTTGATGAGCGAGGTTGAAAAAGCCGCCAGCGACAAGCCCAAGGAAGAGCGTCGTAACCCTGTGGCGGACGGCTGGCACGATGATTTCCTGCCGCCAAAGGTTGCGTTGCAGGACAATCCCCATGTGGATGTGATCGAGAACCACAACATCAAAATTCCCGCCGATGCTGCTGTGTTTGGCCCCGACGCGCTGGATCAGATCAGCGAAGGCAAATATGCCCGTCGCCATATGCGCTATATCAGTGGGCAGCTTCGGGCTGGCGATCGGTTGTTGAATGTCGGCGGTGAGGCGGGCGTTGTGGTGCTGGAGGCGCTGTTTCATATCCCTGATCTGGTGGCGATGGCACAGCACAGCCGCTCGGACCTTGCGCGGGTTACCGAAGGGCTGGCTGCGCGGAACGGGTTAATGGATAGCTCTCGGCTTAAGGTGACGGACGGGCCTTTGGTGTTCAAAAGCGATGGCGCGGATGAGGCGACAGGGTTCTTTGCCTACGTGGATGACTTCCGCCCCACAGTGCTGCGGGTCTGTGATCGGGACATCACGCCTGGTGTTCTGGCGCAACTGAACCAGCGGACCCTACGCCGGATCATTCTGCCGCTTGAATTGCTTACCGAAGATACCCCCGCCGAGGCCTATACAGATGTGCTGGCCAAGGTAGGCTTTGGCGTCAATGAAGATTGGCAAGACCGTGGTATGCTGGTCTTTGACCGAAATTCAGCACTAACCGAGAACTGAGCCGATGCCTAAAGGAAGGGTGATCTACCAAAGCCCGCATATGTCCGCCCGTTTTGTAGAGGGCAAGACCGAGCGGGTCGTGGTCAGTTTCCCCGACCGCATCCATCCATTGGGTGCGGAGCAGGAAGGTTGGGCCGAACGGTTCTTGTCAAAGCGTGGCATCTCGGCGATCTACATCGTTCAGGGAAAGGTGGACTGGTTCCAGTGTCCCGATTTCTTCGATGCCATGCGCGCCTGTCGCGCCTTTTTGGGATCGCGTCCGGTGACTGCTTATGGCGGGTCTATGGGCGGATATGGCGCTATGCTTGGCGCAAAGACGCTGGGGGCTGATCTGTGCTTTGCGATGATGCCTCAGTTCGACATCGGGCCAGAGGTCGTTCCGTTTGAGAAGCGCTACCTTGATTTTGCGAAAGAGATCGGGCCGTTCCGGCACCGCATTCTGCAAGAGGTCAGCCGCGATTGTCACTACGTTGTTCCCTATGACCCCAGTCACGGTAAAGACCAGCGTCATGTGACATTGCTGTCGCAAAGCTATTCGATGGAATTGCTGCCCGTCTATCGGTGCGGGCATGGTGTTTTGCGCTATGTGAAGGCCGCCAATGCGGGTGATGTACTGGCGGATGTTCTGACAGGGCAGCGTCCTGCGCGTGATTTGCGCAAGCGTATTCGGAATTGGCGACATCTCAGCCTTCGGTATCTGCAAAAGATGCGCCTGAAAGCCGCGGAGCGCGGCCACAGCGGCAAGTACGATTACGACCACGCAATCGAGATGCACGGGCAGTTGATGCCAGCGCGGCCTGCTGGCCAAAAGCAGTTGCCTCGGGTTGTTGTCCATTGCGGCCTGCCGAAAACGGGGACAAGCTCGCTTCAGGCATATTTCTTTGAAAATGCGGCACGGTATCGGGCTGATGGCGTCTATTATCCGACAAAAAACGCCGACAAGTCTGAACTTAACCATGCTTGGTTCTCGCAAGAATTACGCGATGGCTCTGTGCAAGAGTTGCAGCGCACCTTGGCTGGCTGCCCGCCCGATTGCCACACAGTGTTCTTGTCGGATGAAAGCCTTTTTGTCGAACTACCGGGCTGGACGGACGGGGCCAAAGACACTTTGGCCAAGGCGCTGAAAGGGTATCAGGTAGAGCTTGTTCTGTGCCAGCGCGACAAGGCTGCATGGATGCGCAGCTTTTATCTGCAAGCGGTGCAAAACCGGCGCGGCGGCCCCGTGACAAAGCGCGATAGCGCACGCAACCTCTGGCAGGCAACGCTGCCTTTTGACGATTTTTACCAACAGCCCTATTGCAAGACGTTGCTGGATTTCGATCAGATGCACACTGCGTTGAAGGACGTGTTTCAAGCCGATAAAGTCACGGATTTTCCGTTCCAGTCCGGATCGGATGTGGTGAAAGAGTTCTGCAAAGCTATGGGTTGGCCCCATTTCAAGGGCGAGGCGCCGCTGGCTGCGAACCCCTCAATCACCGACACGCAGGGCGAGATTCTGCGGCAGGCCAACGGCATGGGCACTGCCCCGGGGCGGACGATCAAGATGCTGATCGAGTTGGCGCAAGACCCCGACACTGTGTTGCGCCCGAAACGGCTGGCAAGGCTAAGTGAACTTGTCTCGCGTTTTGACTGGCAAGACGTTTCTTTCCAGCAGAACCCGCCTCTGGTTGTTGAGAAGGCCGACTTCAAGGCCGAGCTTGAGCGGCTGCAGGAACTGGCGCGTGAGGTTCGGAAAAAGGCCATGCAATGAGGACGTTTTTGCTTTTTCATGAAGGCATATCCTCGCCCCTGACAGGAGCCATTGATGGCTGAAAAACGTGATATTCTAGCCGGTTCCGGTGAGGCCGAGCATGTGGTTCTGCGAGCGCGCAACGGCGACGTGATCCGCGCCGACGAAACGGGCCTGACCCTGCGTCTGTCTGATGCCGTGGTGGCCGATCTGCGCCAGCGCCTGTTCCCTGCCGTGGAACTTGATGCGCTGGGGGATGTGGATGCGTGGAACCTGCGTCAGCAGGGCGATTGGCTGATGTTTGAGGGCAACTTGCCCGGTGGCGGTTCCGCCCGCGGCTATCGCCGCGCTGTATCGGGCGGTGCGTTCTTGGCAGAGGCCGCAGGGCCGGTGTTGGGTGTCCTCAGCCTTGGGGGCGCTCGGCGGGCTTTGGCGATCTCGGGCCGCGGCGATTTCCCTTATCATGTCGTCGCGCCTGAGGATGATATCGGTGCGGTTGGTGTTTCGGGACTTGAGGCGGCAATTGCGACCGATCGGGCAGAGGGCCTGCGCGAACAATCCCAAGATGCGCTGTTGGCTGCCGAGGTGCTGCATCTGCGCCAGAAGGCCGGTCGTGGATTGCCTTTGATCCTTGCGCGGACAGAAACGGATCGCGCGGCATCGCTGCGGCAATTGGCGGATGGCTTGGCCTATCAGAACCTGATGCAGGCCGCGCAGAACCTACAAGGGTTTGCGGCCAGTTTGGACAAAAAGGCCTCGCTTCTGGCGGTTGCGGTGGATTTCACGCTAGAAGACGTGCTGACCCCGCCGCAAGACTTCACCCATGAAATGCGCGCGCTGATCGAAAAGCTGTCTCAGGATTTCTGGGCGCTGGATTTGCGTCCTGTGCCGGTGCTGATGGTGTTTGACACCAATGCCGATCAACTGCGGCAGGCCCAGTGGCAACTGGCGGTTTACGGGGCGAACCTTGGGCCGGTTTTCACGATGCCAAGCTATGCGCTGCCCTATGATAGTTGCCAGCGCCTGACCGATGATGGCATGCGCCAACGCGCCCGAACCGAGGCCGCCGCCGTCTTTGAGATTGAGGCAGGCCGTGGCTGGCACGCGCCCGTCTTTTTGCTGGCAGAGCGGGCGGGCAAAAAGGCGATCCGGCTGTCGTCTAATGCAGTGCTGCCCTTGGTGGCGGATCAGGATGATCCCTTCGGCGCTGGGGCGCGGTATGGGGTTGAGGTTATGGGGCCGGATGGCTCGTTGCCTGTTGCCCGCGTGTTGGTTGATCCGCAAGAGCCGCGTGATCTGCTGGTGGAACTGGATCAGCGGATCCCTGATGGCACGCGCATCCGCTATGCGTGGGACAGTGCGGGCGCGATCCGCGACAGTTGGCACAGTGCTGCCAGCCCAGATGTGCGCCGTTGGGCGCTACCGGCAGAGCTTGAGGTGCACGGGTGACGATTTTTCTGGATATGGACCTGCCTTTAGGGGCGCTGCTGCCCGAGGCGCATGTGGAGCCCGGTCCAGGTGGTATCCTGTTTGATGCGGCCGATATCGCGGTTCAGGACAGCGTGATCATTGGCTGGAGTGACCAAAGCGGCCAGTACCATACCCGCCCCGCTGAGCCGAACACGGGCAACGCGCAGGTTGAGGTTTTTGATGGTCGCACCTCCTTGCACACGCGGGACGGGGTGAACTGTGGCTATGTGGTTGAGGGGCTGAACCTATCGGTGCCGGTGTTCAGCATGGCGATTGCCTTTGCCCCTTTGGGGCGGGCGGGGACTGTGCTGACGCTGAACCCGAAGGAGGGCCGCGATTATCTGTTCCTGACCGAAGAAAACGGCAGCGCCGAGCTGAAATTCCGCGATGATGAGGCGCCCTTGGCGGTGCCTTGTGAGGAACGGGGGCAGGTGCTGCTCTGTGCCTCGGTCCGTGGGGGACAATTGTCGCTTGGTGTGAACGGGGGGCTGCCCCAGCGGCGGTCTGCGCCCTCGCAATTGCAGGCAGGGGTGCATGATCTTTACATCGGCTGCCGCAGTGATCGGGCGGGGATCAAAAAGACCCTTGGCGCGGCGCTGATTTCGCGCATCTGGCTGTGGCCCGATGAAGATGTATTTGCGGGCGAAACCTACGCCCGACTGGTCCACATGTGGCAGAAGGACAGCCCCGATGGCATTTGATCGCGATAGCATTCAGGGCGACAATATCTGTGTCATCTGGATTGATGACATGATCGACATCTTCACGTGGCGCGATGCCTTCGGGATTCAGATCAAGACACCCAACATTGATCGGCTGATGTCGCGCGGGGTGCGTTTTGCCAATGCCTACGCGACCGTGCCGCTTTGTGCGCCCTGTCGGGCCGAACTTGCCACGGGCCTGTCGCCGTTTCGCACTGGTCTTGTGGACCTCAACCGCTTGTGGCGCGATGTGCTGCCGCCCACGGCGGCGTGGCAATATGATCTGCGCCGTGCGGGGTTTGAGACCTTTACCACCGGCAAGACCGACGGCAACTACAAGCCAATGCCCGAGGACTATAAGCGCCTGCTGTTCCATCACGACGTTGAGGCGAACGATAAGGGCGGTCGCAAGAGGGTTCATGACTATCTGAACGGCAAAGGTCCGGGCGTTTCGGGGGTGAATCACCCCAATGACGACGGCTCACAGGATGATCGCTTTTATGACTATTGGGTCGCCCAGAATGCGATTGATCATCTGAAGACCATCGATCCGAACCGGCGACACCTTATCCAGTTAGGCTTCAAGCATCCGCATTTTAATCTCACGACGCCGGATCGCTTTTACCAGATGTATGACGTCAAAGGCATTCTCTGGCCCGAGATCGCCTCGGAAGAGGATTACCACGGCCCGCAACCGGGCATGGCAGTCTATGAGCTGGCCTATATCGTCAACGGGCAGTGGACGCCGGAAAAGGCAGGGGATGAGGGCTGGCGCCAAGTGGTCCGCGCCTATTTCGCGGCCTGTAGCCATGTGGACCATGAGATTGGCCGTTTCCTTGACGCGCTTGAGGCGTCCGGGATCGGCGATAAGACGACGGTGATCCTGCTGTCGGACAACGGCTTCAATCTGGGGAACCACGATTCCTTCCATAAAATGAGCCAATGGGACAGCGCTGCCCACGTGCCCTTGGGGATGTGGTCCGCGCGGATGGAGCAGGGGCAGGACGTGGCGTTGCCGGTGTCGCTGCACAACGTACCCAAGACGATCATGGATCTGGCGGGGCTGCCCTATCGGCCCGATTGGGTCTCTGGCCAAAGTCTGTTGCCGTTGGTGGATGACAGCTTTGGTGCTTTTGATGCCAGTAAATCGCCGATCACCTGCGTCTTTGGCACCCTCAGCGTGCGCCCCTCGGTGCCTGAGCTGAGCCAGTACCGCTATTTCCGGTATCCCAACGGCGAAGAGCATGTCTACGACGTGGTCAACGATCCGGGCGAGACGGAAAATCTGGTCGCAACCGCGCCTCTGGGCAGGTTGCGGGACGAATTGGTTCGCGGTGCGCTTGATCTGGGGCTGGACCTGCGCGGCTTTGAAAATCCGGCGGACGGGGTCAATGCGATGATGGCCGTGGATGGCACCGTCGTCATGGCGGGTGGGCGCGGTGACAATGATTACTGGGCCTATGGCGCAGATGCCGAAAAGATCGTTGAAGAGAAGGACGGCGGCACTGATACGCTGTGGTACATGGCTGGTCCCGATGATTATGTCCTGCACGCCCCCGCCAACATCGAGAAAGTCCGTATCGCCACCGTCGTTGCACGCAATGAAAACGGCGTCGAGGAAGGTGATCGGGAAGGCAAGCGCCTGCGCATCGTTGCCCACCCCGACAGCCCCATCGATTTTGAGACCTCAGAGCGGGTGATGATCGAGGTTCAGGGCTCGCTTGGCAACGACGTGATGATCGGCCCGAAATATGGTGGGGCCGAGTTTCACGGCGGCGCGGGGGATGACCTGCTGATCGCTCGGACCAAGCGGCGCAAGGACGGGAACCAGTTCTATGGCGGCGCGGGCAATGATACCCTGATCGGCGGTGCGGGGCACGATCTGCTGGACGGTGGCACGGGCGATGACAGCATCGAAGGGAACGGCGGCAACAACACCATCAATGCGGGTCACGGAAACGATGTGATTTCTGACGGCGAAGGTAATTCGCAGATCGACACTGGGCCGGGTCGCAACCGGATAATCTCGTCCGAGGGGGACGACCTGATCCTTGTGGGCACCGGTGAGAATATCATCACGGGCGGGCCGGGGCGAACCCGATACAAGATCGCTTATGGTGGTGTGACGCGGATCACCGACTGGCACAACGGGGTGCAACTGGATCTGTCTTCATGGCCCAAAAAACCTCAGATTGATATCGGGCCTGAGGGCCACGTCTGCCTGCACCTTGGGGCCAGCTATGTGGTGCTGGAAGGCGTCACCGAGGTTGATAGCGTGCAGCCAGGGCTTGTGTGGGATTGAAACAACTGGTTACATTTAAATATCGAAAGTTCACAATATAGCCCCAATATAGCTGCAAAACTCAGTTTATATCGCATCGATATGATTTAATATGTAAGCTGAGTGTCAGGGGGGGAGCCATCGTCAGATGGGTCTTTCTGCAGCGTTCTGGGGGCCGCCGATAGCGGCACGCGGGCGTTCCTTCGGGCACCAGATTGGTTGCTACGGAGACTCCTGTGAAGGACGATCGCTTCATTCGAAACCAGATTGAGACAGAGGCCGACTTTGTTCAGGCCTCTGTGGTAATGCAATTGGGTGATGTGGATCGGGTCCGTCTCAGTCAGAGCGATGATGCGCGTGCGCAGGCGATTGCGGGGTCAAGCGGCTCGGCTCTGGTGTGGGATGCGCAGGGTAAACAGCCTTATCCCGAAAATGGCTGGAGCTTGAAAGGCGGCGCGGGCCGCCGTGCGCGGGTGGTGAACGAAAACCATTTCGTCAATCGTGACAAAGGGCAGGGCGCATTGCGCGAAATCCTTGGGGCGGGCGCCTCGTGGGATTTTGTCGTGGATATGCAGGACCGCCGTTTGCGCAATGTGGTCACCCCTGACGGGACCGCAATGCCGGTGTTCACGTTCAACCGAGAGATCGGCGCATCGGCGCGCGTGCTATGGCCGTTGCCGACCTATCACGATCTTGGCTCTCCGGGATTTTTGGGGCCTGACGATTGGGTGCGCGTACCGTGGCGGAAAAAACAGGACCGCGTGGTCTGGCGGGGCATTCACGGGGGCCGCGCCGACAAGCACGGGGATGTGCGCCGCGAAGGGCTGCGCCTGCGCCCGCTGCTAAAGCGCCTGAAGGCCGGAAAGATGTCTGAGCAGGACGTTCTGTCCGAGCTTGCTTATTTTCCCCGTCACAAGATGATTTCGGACTATCAGGAAGATCCCCGTTTCGATCTTGGCTTCACCGGAGCGATCCAGAATATGGACATCGCACAATACCCGTTTCTTGCCCGCTTGATGCGTCCGCGTTTGCCGCAACAGGACATGTTGAACTACAAATACCTTCTGGTCCTGCGCGGCTCTGATGTGGCGTCGTCCTTCTATTGGACAATGAACAGCGGCAGTCTTGGTCTGGTGATGGAAGGGTACTTTGACAGTTTCGCCTCGGCCCATTTCAAGCCGTGGGAACATTACGTTCCGTTCAAGGCCGATCTCAGCGATCTGGAAGACCGTCTTGCATGGTGTCAGGCCAACGATGAGACCTGCCGCGATATGGCCGAACGGGCGCAAGAAAAATGCCAGTTGCTTGCCCGCGCAGACCTGAGGGATGAGATTTCCCGCGCTGTCATCTCGCGTATCTCGGCGCGTATGAAGGGCCGCTAAGGCCTAGTTTGCGCGAACTTCGCGCACCCATGCCACAAGCACCGCACGGTCTTCATCATCCATCTGGATCGCATTCGGCGGTGGCATCGCGCGGCTAAGGCCCGCGTGCAGGTAAATCTGGCTGGCGTGGCGGGCCACATCTGCGGGGGTCTCAAGGTAAACGCCTTTCGGTGCCCATTGCATGTTGTACCAGACAGGCTCACGCGCGTGGCACATTGAGCAGTTGCCGACCACTACGTCATAGGCATCCTCAAATCCGGCGGCCGAGGCATATTGCTGTTCATATGCGGTCAGATCGCGGGCCTCTTCCTCTTCCAGCGTCGGGCCGCTTTGAATGGTGGATAGCCACGCGATAATCAGCATCAGCAGAACTGTGACGGCCCAAGTCCAGTGCGGTCCCTTGCCGGTCTTGTGCATGGTGTTGAAGTAATGGCGGATGGTGACGCCGGTCAGAAACACAAGGCAAGCGATGATCCATGCGTAATCGGTCGCAAAGGACAGCGGGTAGTGGTTCGACAGCATCAAGAAGACCACGGGCAAGGTCAGGTAGTTGTTGTGGGTCGAGCGCAGCTTGGCGATCTTGCCGTATTTCGCGTCCGGCGTTCGGCCTGCCTTGAGATCGGCCACCACGATCCGCTGGTTCGGCATGATCTGGAAAAACACGTTGCCGGTCATAATGCTGGCGGTGAAGGCCCCCAGATGCAGCAGCGCCGCGCGGCCAGTGAAAATCTGGTTGTACCCCCACGACATCACCACAAGGATTGCGAAGAGGATCAGCATCAGAACCGTGGGGCTTTCCCCCAACTTGGACTTGCACAGTTGATCATAGGCCAGCCAGCCGATGGTCAGCGACCCGCCCGAGATCAGGATGCCCTGCCACAGGGTCAGTTCGGCTTTGGTGGGGTCCAGCAGGAACAGCTCTCCCCCCACCCAGTAGACGATCATCAGTAGGGCCGCACCCGACAACCAGGTCGTGTAGCTTTGCCATTTGTGCCAGGTTAGATGCTCGGGCAGTTCGGCAGGGGCCACAAGGTATTTGACGGTGTGGTAAAAGCCGCCACCGTGGACCTCCCATTCCTCGCCGTAGGCCCCTTTGGGGAGGGTCGCGTTGGGCTTTAGCATCAAGTCCAGCGCGATGAAGTAGAACGATGCCCCGATCCACGCCATCGCGGTGATGACATGCAGCCAACGCACCGAAAAGGCGATCCAATCCCAAAGAATGGCAAGATCATACATAGGCAAGGCTCTCCTTGGTTTTGTCCGACCCTATGCGAGGGGGGGCGCTTCTGCTATTAGGTCACAACGCCAAGCAGTTTCAAAAAAATACGAACAATGTCCTACTTCGACAACATCCGCACCTTCGTCCGTGTCTACGAACTAGGCAGTATGTCTGGTGCGGGGCGTGATTTGCGGATTTCGCCTGCGGTGACCTCGGCGCGGATTGCGCAACTGGAAGAGCATCTTGGCGTGCGCCTGTTCCAGCGTACCACCCGCAACCTGCATCCGACCGAGCAGGGGCAATCCTTTTACCGCAGCGCCTTGCAAATCCTGTCAGCCGTGGATGAGGCCGAGGCCAAGATTGCGGACCTGACCGAGAACCTGCGCGGCTCTCTTTTTGTGGCGGCGCCTTTGGGGTTGGGTCGTCGGCTAATCGCGCCACAAGTGCGGGGGTTTCTGGAACAATACCCTGATATCAGTGTGCGCCTGCGCCTGACCGATCGCAAGGTGGACCTGACCAGCGAAGGCCTTGATCTGGCGTTCTTTCTAGGCCAGCCCGAGGATAGCAACCTGCGCATTCGCAAGATCGCCGATGTGCAGCGGGTGCTGTGCGCCGCGCCCTCTTATGTGGCGAAACGCGGCATGCCTGCGGATGGAGAGGCCTTGGTCAATGACCGCCACGATTGCCTCAGCCTGCGCTATCCGGGGGCGACCGAATTTCAATGGCGCCTGATGACCGACGATGGACCAAAGCGGTTCCGCGTGTCGGGCCGGTATGAGTGCGACGATGGCGATGTGCTGACCGATTGGGCGCTTCAGGGCAACGGCATCATCCTGAAGCCGGTCTTTGAGGTGGCCGAGCATTTGAAAGCGGGCCGTTTGGTGCCTGTTGCGATCAAAACTCCGCCCGAGCAGGTGCAGATGGCCTGTCTTTTCACCCATCGCAAACGGCAGGACCCCAAGACGCGTCTGTTCATGGAATACATCATCGAACGCATTGCGGGTACCGTCAAAGCCGCCAATCCTATGGGCGGTGCCTGAGGCAGTTTTCGGAATTATTTGATAATTGCCGTCGCAGGTTCTGGCGTAGATCTATGGAATGCGTAACCCTAGCCGCACCACCGTCGTCCGGAGACCTCATCAATGCGCCAAACTATCCAGATCCAGCCCATGACGGCGACTGCCTTTGCGCCTTTCGGTGATCTGCTTGAGGTCTCGGGCACGCCGGACAAGATCATCAATCAGGGGCTCTGTGGCCGGTTCCATGATCGCGCGCGTTTGGATTTTCATGAAGGGCGGGCTGGGATTAGCCTCTTCAACGCGGAAACCCGAAGCCTACCGTTGACGCTGGATATGATGGAGCGGCATCCCGATGGCAGTCAGGCCTTTTTGCCAATGACCGAACATCCGTTTCTGGTTATCGTCGCGCCGGATGCAGGCGGCAAGCCGGGCTTGCCTTTGGCCTTTCGCACCGCGCCGGGCCAAGGGGTGAATTATCATCGCAATGTTTGGCACGGTGTGCTGACGCCCTTGCAATCACCGGGGCTGTTTGCAGTCGTGGACCGGATCGGAGAAGGGCCGAACCTGCAAGAATACTGGTTCGACCACCCCTATGTGGTGCAGGATCAGTGATCCCGCACGTTTGCTGACCCTGAAAATTCCAGCAGCGGCGCCATCCCGCGCCGCTGCTGGTCATCGGTGATCAGGCCGCCTTAGCCTGCGCGTCGATCATGACACCAGCCAATGCGCCATAGGTTTCCACCCAAGCGTCTTTGACTTCGGGGGTGAACGCCTCGCCCAAGCCCTTGTCTAGGGTGAAAATCAGCGCTTCGCCAACCTTGTCGTAGTGGGCGGGGGTAACGTCATAGCCATTGTGGCGACGGCCCAGATCCTGAACGGCGGGCAGGATCTCGTCCAGTTTGGTCAGGCCGTTCACGGCGATGGCCAGCATTTGCATCAGCTTTTTCTTCTGCTCGGTCATGTCCTCCGGGAAAAGGCCACGCACTTCGGGTGCGATTTCGAACAGGCGGTCGTAAAAGATGTCGGCGGCGGGGCCGGCGATAGGAACCACTTTCTTGAAACTATCTTGTACCAGAGCGATTTTTTCGGGTGTCATGATGTAAGGTCCTTACTTTTGTCGAATGAAGGCCAGAGCCGCATCCTCGCCACCGCTGGCCCAGACCATAAAGGCAACAGCCGCGGCGACCTCTGCGTCGCTGAGATTGGGGTTTGCGCCGCGCGCGGGCATCTCGGCGTAGGTTTTCCCGAGAAATCCATTCGTGGCGTGATCGATTAAAACGGGCAGTCCCTGTTCGATGCGGGGCTGCCATTTCTTGGTGGCGGTAATTTTGGGTGCGCCGGTCGCTTTATTCCCTCCGTGGCAGCCCATGCAGGTGCCCTGCCAGACCGTTCGCCCTTGCTGCAAAACAGGGTCTGCGGGAACAGGCAGGCGGTCTACGGTCACAAAGCCCTTCAGGCCCGTCGGGGACAGAACGTCCCCAAGGGTCACCTCGGCCTGAGCAGCGGGCGCGGCCACAAGGGCCAGCACCACCCATGTCATCACCGCGCGGGGCATCATTCCATCGGAATGCGAATGACCACACCGCCCATCACGTCGCCGCCTTCAAAGTCGGTTTTGGGCGAGTCCTTGTGATCGTTGTGGCACGATGTGCAGGCCTCGGCGACGGCGACGTCCGCGTAGAAGGCGGTGTAGTAGTTCACGCCGCCAAGTTCTTCTTCGCCGTAAAAGTTTTCGCCCGGGTTATCGACCAGATATTGCAGGCCTTCCTTTTCCAGATCGGTGGTCGGAGCGTTCTGCTTGTTGATGGGCCACAGGGACAGCAGCGAATACGAGAAAGCGTCGGTTTCCTCGGCCACCATTTCCGCGCCAAAGCGGAACATCTGAGCGGGCAGAACCAGCGCTTTTTCGTCTTCGAAATGTTCAGAGGCTTTGATGACGCCCTCCTGGTTGGCCAGACGGTTCACAATCATGCGGGTGTAGACGGTGCGGTCCGACGACATCACCAGATGCAGCAGATCCGAGACCTGTTGGTACTCCATATCTGCGTGGGCGACAGAGGTGCCACCAAGGGTCATGGCTCCGCACAGCAGTGCGGCTTTGATTTTTGTTCCATAGCTGGTCATAACGTACTCATCCTGTTGCTTTGTTTTAGGTGGCTGGATGCGTGGGGCTGTCCGCTCATTGGTTGGCGCCTTGTCCGGAGGGCTCCACGCGGCGTATCGCCCAATCGATGCTTTCGATGTGGGCAATGGGTTGGCCCGAAAAGTTGTTCGCGATCAGCTCAGGATCGGCCAGCGCATCGATGGCGAAGCCCAATCCGTGGCAGTCCAGACAGACGGCGCGGATCATCTTTTCGTTCGGGCGAAGAGTGTCATTCTGGTTGTGGTTGGTGACCGCCAGACCCTTCTTTTCGGTCTGGGGCATGTGGCAGGTGGCACAGGTCACGCCGCTGCCGGGCACGCCATCCCCAAGCATTTCCGCCTGCCACAGGGCAAAGTGCGGGCTGTCCGGATAGCTGGTGCTGTGCTGATCGTCATGACAGCTGAGGCATGCGGTGACGGCGGTGTGCTGAGGCTCTTCCTTATGGGGGCTGTGACAGCTGGAGCAGGTCACATCCAGCCCATGAGCGTCCTCTTTCACGGGCACGAGGGCGTCGTTTGTGGACATCTGCGCAGGTGGCGTGGGGTCGTTCAGATAGGTGTTCATGGCCGTGATCAAAGCCTCGGGCGCATCTTTCCAGCCAAGCGATTTCAGCGTCTTCTTCGCATCACGCGGCTTGGCGATTTCAGGGTGCTGGCGCATGCCGTGTTTACCAAGGGCCATGGTTTTGGCGGCGGGCTTGTGGCAATCGGCGCAGACCTCTTGGGTCGGGTGATCGGTCCATGCCTGCTCTTCCGGTGCATGGCAGGTGGCGCAGGTCACGTCGGCTGCCGCGTGTGCTGTGCTGGCCCAGTCATGCAGGATTTCGGGGTCGGCGTCCTTGACGGTGACGCTGGCCAGATAGGCTTCGATCGCTTGGGTATTTTCGGGCTGCGGCGCTGTGGGTAGGGCAGCCGCGGCAATCACGGGGCTCGCGTTCAGCCAAGGCTGGTCCGCGTGTTTGACCAGAAAATCCTCATAGATCGAACGGTTGTCGTGGTAGTTGTGACACCCCGATGAGGCGCAGGTGTCAAAGGTCAAACCGGCGTGGCTTTCGCGGTCCACGCGGATGTCTTGCTCGCCTTCCGAATGGCAAGCCACACAGAAATCACCGGGTAGGGTGACCATCATGGGGCCGGTAATTTCAGGCTGGTGCTCGACATGACAAGAGGTGCAGAACCGGCCATCGATCTTTTCCCAATAGGGGGCCATGCGCGGGTTGGTGAATTTCTTCTTGGGATGGCTGTCGTCTGCGGCTTTAAGCTCGTCCTTGTGGCAGGTGGTGCAGGTCTTGTTGATGTCTTTGCGCACGGTCGCCTGAGACTCAAAGGCATCGGAGGTGTGGCAGGTCTCGCATGAGATTTCCAACTGGTGGTGTGCGCCTGCGGTCTGATCGGGCAGCAGAACCGTGCGGTCACCACCCACATAAAGCTTTGCCATCACAGCGCCCACGCCAAACAGCGTGATCAGACCCCAAACAACCCAGAGAAGCGGTGTACGTGTCATGCCAGCCCCCCCTCAAAACGCGTAGCTTGCCAGCACATGGGCAAGGATCAGAACGGGTAGGGGCCAGACGGCCAGTATATGCAGCCACGTGGGCAGCCGCCGTGCGGGTTTGCGGGCCGAGCCGATGCGACGTGCACGCAAAGCATGATCGCCGCCCGTTGCCAGACCGGCGACAGCGCCCATGACAAGGGTGAGGGCAAAGAACATGAACAGCATCAGGTTCAGGTTGCTACCCGCCCGCAGGCCGGTGTGGATGATCAGCGCTGCCGCCGTTGCGGCGCCAATCGCGATGTGGGCCAGTCGCCAGCCATCGTAAGATCCCAGCCGGTCAGTGATCCGCAGCCGCTTGCGCAGGCCGATGATCATCGCAGCCAACGTCAGGCCAAGCAAGGTAAAGCCGGTCCACTGGCGCGTGATATTGTCCTGCCACAGCCAGACCCGTAGGCTTTCGGCATCATAGCTTTGGGGAAAGGGGATGCGCGGGGCCAGCGCCAGCACCATCGCGGCCATTGCTGCAATCCCCGAGAGGGCCAGAATGGCGCGGTAGAGGCGCACGGGTTTGGGTGGGCCGCCTGCGCTGACCAACTCTTCCAACAGAGGCAGGCAGCTGCCGCAGACATTGCCTGCGCCGGTGGCTTGTCCAAGGGTTTCAACGCTGTTCGCGCCCGCTTTCATCGCATCGCGCAGACGGCCGCAGGATACGCCCGTGCAGTTACAGACCGTGGCCGCATCGGGCATGGCGCTGATGTCTTCGGCGTCATCGCCCCAGAGCATTCCGTCGCGGCGGAACCGGAAGACCATCCAAGGCAGGGCGGGTGCGCCTTGGGCGATGGCGCTTTGAACGCGGCTGCTTTGGCTCCAACCGCCGACGGCAATCGCGCCAACCAGTTTTCCGGTGCGCAGGAAGATGCGGCGATAGACGCCATTCTTTTCCCAAACGTGACTACGAACGCTGGGATCATCATCCAGCTGCTCGATGGGCCCGATAGAGAAGACTTCGGCCCCGATCACCTTCAGTTTCGTGGCAGGAAGCGAACCGCGATAGCTGCTGTTGCCGCCCAGAATATTGTCGACGGCAATATCGGCTTGCTCAAAACCCGGTCCGACAAGGCCATGAACAACGCCGTTGTGTTCGGCACATTCGCCGATGGCATAGATGTCGGGGTCGCCGGTGCACATGGTGTCGTCGACGAAAATCCCACGGCTGAAGGGCAGTTTGGCATCCCGCGCAAGGCCGGTGTTTGCCCGCACGCCGGTGCAGACAATCACCGTGTCACAGGGCAGGACGGTGCCATCGGCCAGATGTACTTCCTCGACCCGCGTTTCGCCTGCGATGGCTCGAACAGCCACGCCGGTGCGCAGATCGACGCCCAGATCAGTGATTTTCTGTCCCAGCAGTGCGCCCGCTGTGGTGTCGAGCTGGCGGGGCATGACGCGGCCTTCATGCTCGACCACTGTCACATGGGCTTGGCGGCGTTGCATGCCGCGGGCCGCTTCCAGACCCAGAAGGCCGCCGCCGATCACCACGATCCGCCGCGCACTGATGGATCGGGCCAGCAAAGCCTGTGCATCCTCGGCCGAGCGGAAGGTAAAGACGCCGGGCAGATCGCGGCCCTGAATGCCGGGAATAAACGCGCGCGATCCGGTGGCGATTACCAGCTTGTCATAGGGCCAAAGTTGTCCGTCCGCTGTGCGCGCCAGATGCTGGTCCCGCAGGATTTGTGTGACCCTTAGGCCGGTGCGCAGGTCCAGATTGGCGCGTGGGGCCGAGACTTCGGGTGCGAGGATCTGGCCGAACTGTACGTCGCCTGCCAGTAGTGGCGTAAGCTTGACGCGATTGTAGGGGGCGAAGGTCTCGGTCGAGAGCAGAGTGACCGACAGGCCTTTATCGGCCAGCGCACCCGCCGCGCGGGCACCAACAGGACCACCGCCAATCACCACAACCCTTAGGTTGTCGGTGTCAGAGGCGGGTGTGATTTGTAGCTGGCTCAGGGCGGGCTGTGCGGTCATGAAACTCATAAAATGTTGCTGCATTCGGGTCGCGCATAGTCGCGCGCCGCGCAGAATGCATGGGAAGTCAACAGGTTATGGGAACGTCGTTGTCGCCACAAAAGCGCTGACGCCGTTGTCAGCACCCCTTTACGCTAACGCCTATGTTGCAACTGCGAAGGGAAAACTTGGGCAATGCGGGCGAAAACTGCATCAAATGCCTGCTTCAGGCAAAGAGGCGGTCAAAGTTTAACCTTCATGCGGGGTGAATGATTAAATCTCACGCATTCGTGTGAGGCAAAAGTGGGCGCCGAAGGCCTTCGTTTCGATTCTGCGATGCAGAAATGAGGTCAGCGGATCAGGTGTCGGTGACCGTGAACAAATGCTGGAGGGCCTTGGGGCCGGTGCCCGCGAACTGCGCCAGCGTGTGTCGGTCCAGCACTGCGAACATCGCATCGCGGGCCTCTTGCAGGATGCCGATCAATGCGCAGTCGGGCAGCAACACGCATCCGGTACAATCGACCAGCGGCTGGACACCTTCGGTATGACGCACGATCTGGCCCAAGGTGATCTGCTCGGGCGGCATGGCCAGCCGCAACCCGCCGCTGCGCCCACGGACCGAGACCACAAAGCCCGCGCCCACCAGATCGGTTGCCAGTTTCAGCATGTTGCTGTGCGGCATCTCATAGGCTTTCACAATCTCTGGGATCGAGACCAGCCGGTCCGGAAACATCGCCAGATAGATGCTGACGCGCAGGGCGTAATCAGAATAGCGGGTCAGTTTCATCCGTCATGTGTCCTATGAGCTAGTCATTAGGCTAGGGCGGTATCGAACTTCGGAGCAAGGGCGCTGCGTCCGATAGGCCGGATTTTCCCGTTTTCTAATGCCGAAATGTCGTCTGCGCTGGCAGCGCCCCAACCAAGTTGCCTCAAATGAAGCGTGACGATTGCAAACGCGGTTTGCGCTCCGCTAGGGTGCTGGTGAAATAGGGAGAGGAGGGGCTTATGTCCGAACAGAAACTAGGGCTTGGCACGCTGGCCGTACACGCAGGAACCGAGCCGGATCCGGCCACTGGCGCGCGTCAGGTGCCGATTTATCAAACCACGTCCTACGTCTTTAAGGACGCGGATCACGCGGCGCGGTTGTTCAATCTGGAAGAAGTGGGCTTTATCTATTCCCGCCTGACCAACCCGACGGTCATGGCGCTGGCCAACCGTGTGGCGGCGCTGGAAGGCGGCGCAGGGGCAGTCTGCTGTTCTTCGGGACATGCGGCGCAGATCATGGCGCTGTTCCCGCTGATGGGGCCGGGGTGCAACGTTGTGTCGTCGTCACGTCTTTACGGTGGCACGATTACCCAGTTCAGCCAGACCATCCGCCGCTTTGGCTGGTCGGCCAAATTCGTGGATACCGACGATCTGGCAGCGGTCGAGGCTGCCATCGACGAAAATACCCGCGCGTTGTTCTGCGAAACCATCGCGAACCCTGGCGGCTATGTGACCGATCTGGATGCCATGGCCAAGATCGCTGACAAGGCAGGCATTCCGCTGATCGTGGATAACACGACCGCAACGCCCTTCTTGTGCCGCCCGATTGAACATGGCGCGACGCTGGTTGTGCATTCGGCCACCAAATACATGACCGGCAATGGCACTGTGACGGGCGGCGTTGTGGTGGATTCGGGCAAGTTCGACTGGTCCGCATCAGACAAGTTCCCGTCGCTGTCCCAGCCCGAGCCTGCCTATCACGGGCTGAATTTCCATGGGGCGCTGGGGCCGATGGCCTTTACCTTCCATTCGATTGCTATTGGACTGCGTGATCTAGGGATGACCATGAACCCGCAGGGCGCCCACTACACCCTGATGGGGATCGAGACCCTTGGCCTGCGGATGGAGCGTCACGTTCAGAACGCCAAGGCCGTGGCCGAGTGGCTGGAAAAAGACCCCCGTGTCGAAGGGGTGACCTATGCGGGCCTGCCAAGCTCACCGTCCTATGATCGGGGTCAGCGTATTGTGCCCAAGGGCGCGGGCGCGCTGTTCACCGTGGCGGTGAAGGGCGGCTATGGCTCTTGCGTCAAACTGGTGAACAGCCTGAAGCTGTTCAGCCATGTGGCCAACCTTGGCGATGCGCGGAGCCTGATCATCCATCCGGCCTCGACCACGCACCGCCAGTTGGAAGAGGAACAGCAGATCAAAGCCGGTGCCGCGCCGAACGTGGTGCGCATCTCGATCGGGATCGAGGATGTGGCGGATATCATCGCCGATCTGGATCAGGGTCTGGCGGCTGCGACTTCTTAAGAGGATTGATAGCTGGAAATCGGGGCGGGCCTTTCAAAGGGCCCGCCTTTTTCGTTCAGCGCGGCCGTAGCACCCGCGCCAGCACCGGTGCGCCGATGATAACCAATATGATGCGCATCAGGTGGTGAGTGACCACATAGCCAAGGTCCGCGCCGGTCACGATGGACAAAACGGTCATCTCGGCCTGCCCGCCGGGGGCAAAGGCCAGAAAGGCCTCGACCGGATGGCCAAGTTCTAGGGCGGTGACCAACCCCGCGAAACCTGCGGCGAGAGCCGCCAGCAGTGCCACATAGGCGACACCAGCGGCGACAACGCGGGTCAGTTCTGATGCGGTCACACCCAGAAATTGCACGCCGATCCCGCAGCCGATCAGGAATTGCGCGGCCAGAATGGCCTCGGCCGGCGGGCGGATGTGGATCAGACCCGCCAAAGACAGGGCTGCCGTGACGATAAGCGGGCCCAGAATGGCCGCTCCGAACAGGCCGATCCGCTCGCCACCTTTCCAGCCAATTAGGGCGGCGGCAACCATCAAGACAAGCTCTGTCAGTGGAATGTCTGCGGCAGGTGCGCCGATTGGATTGGTGAGGCCAACACCGTAGAAATGGGTCAGAAGGAACGGGGCCAGCGTCACGATGATCAGCACCCGCGTTGAGTGGATCAGCGACAGGGCGCGAGGATCGCCGCCCGCCTCAATCCCGAAAATCACCATGTCCTGCAAGCCGCCGGGCATGGCGGCGTAATAGGCGGTTGGCCCGTCAAAACCCCAGACCCGCCGGAAGAACGGCACCCCGATCAGGGCAATAAGCCCGATGAAAAAAGGGACCAGAGCGACTGACAAGGCCATGCGCGGCAGATGAGACACCATCTCTGGCGTGATCGCCGCTCCGACCGCGACTCCCAAAATGGTGCGCGCACCGACCGAGACCTCTCCGAACCCTTTCAGGGGCAGATGTAGCAGCGCGGCGATCAGGCAAAACCCCATCGGGCCGAACAGGAATGGCAGCGGTAGATCAAGGTACCAGAACAGGGTGGTGCCGATGGCAGCGATACCAAAGGTCAAGGCGCGACGGGCATGGGGCGAGTTGAAAAAGGTCATCGGGAAGCGACTCGGGAACAAGAGTTGACCTGATATTGGATACTCTTGTATCCATATGTATACAAGACTGGAGTGTTCCGATGAGCCAACCTGATGCGCCAAGCGAAGGCCGCCCCGGCGGCAGCGTCTATGACCGTTTGCTGACAGACCTGCACGAGGGGCGCTTGCAGCCTGGTATGCGCCTGTTGGAAACCGAACTGGCCGAGCGTTTGGGTGTGTCGCGCACCCCCGTGCGCGAGGCGATCCGCCAGCTTGAGGCCGATGGGCTGGTCACCCATGTCCCCCGTCAGGGCGCGGCAATCCGCACTTTGGATTACGCCGAGTTGATGGAGCTGTACGAAATGCGCGCCGTGCTGGAAGGAACTGCCGCGCGGTTGGCGGCCCGTGGCGCCTCGGACATTGAGATCGAAGAGTTGTTCGCCATCAATGAGGCGCTGGCGCAGGCGGGGCCGACCCGAGAGGCATGGGTGCTGAACCGGCAATTCCACGCGGCCCTTTTGGATGCAGCCAAGAACAGGTTTCTGCGCCGCTCGACCCAAGGGTTGCAAAAGGCGCTGATGATCCTTGGGCCGACGACATTGTTGCAGCCGGAACGCGCCGAAAACGCCGTTGCCGAACACCAAGCAGTGCTAGAGGCGATCAAGGCGCGGGACGGCGTCGCCGCCGAAGCGGCCATGCGCCAACATGTTGAGGGTGCGCAGCGGGTGCGGGTCCGTGCCTTGCGGGCGCAACCGGCCCCAGATGATCTGGGGTTTTAGGGCAGGGTGCTGCCTGTCTCCTTCAGCCGTCGCGCCAAGGTGCTGAAGGTCTGATAAAGGCTGCCCGCTTCGGGGTGCCAATCCGCGACGGCGGCCCCTTGGCGGGTTAGGACGGTATCGTCGCCTCTGGCAGCGGGGCCAGTCAAAGCAGCCGCCGGACCCAACCGCGCGACCGAGGCCGCCGTCCCATCCAGCAGCTTTTGTCCCAACGCTTTCGCCACATCAGGGGGAACATCCGCCGCCGCCCAAGCCTCTTGCGCGATGGCTTGCAGCACCGTGGCGAAGTTGTTCGAGAAGACCGCTGCTGCGTGATACAGTGCCTTTTGCGCGGCGTTCACCGGAAAGGGGTGGCCGTGCAGCGCTGTTATCAACGCGGTTGCGCATTGGGCGGCCGAGCCCTCGACAGCGCAGTAAGTGCCCGCAAATTGGCTGGCCGCAATCGCGGGATCAGCAAAGCTAAGGACCGGATGGCAGCTGGCCGTTTGCCAGCCAAAGTCGGCCAAAGGTGCAAGGGCGCTGGCATCCAGAAAGCCGCTGCAATGTAAGGCCACAGAGGGCAGTAGATGCGCCTTCGCCAAGGTTTGGGCCGTCGCGGCGATCTGGTCATCCGGCACGCAGATCAACCACAGATCCGCTGGGGCCATGTCACTGAGTGTGGCTTGAGCGGCGCCTTGCCCTGCGGCTTTAACCGCATCTTCCGCACTAGAAACCGAGCGGCTGAAGACATCCCCAAGTTGGTAGCCCGTTGAGGCTGCGATCAACCGCGCCAGCGTTTGGCCAACCTTTCCTGCCCCGATCAGGTTCACTCGTTTCACGGCAGCGGTCCCTTAAGCGTTGTTGTGTCGGGTTGGGATCATGACATCCGAACCCGCTGTGACCAATTATATTGGCCCCGATGGAACATACCAACCCGTTTCGTCACACCTTATGTTTTGGTCACATTCAAAGTGGTCCTAGCATTGGCCGCCTTCGTCAATCTCATAGGTCTTGGGCAAGTTCTGGGGCAGGATGCCTTGTCGGAACACCGACCAGTGTACGTTGGCCCCGTCGGGGATAGTGCGGTTTGCCCCGCGCGGAATGATCCAGCGCCGCTTGTAGCCGCTCGTGGTGGGTTGCGGCATGTGTTGGGGCAGATATTCCAGCATGCGCCACGTGCTGGACATGGAATCCTGCGGCGGTGCCAAGCAGTCAGGTGCGGTATATTTGCGGTTACTGTCTTGCCCTAGAACAATGTCGTTGATCTTGTCTGTCTCGAAGGACAGACCCAGACCTTCGGCCTCTTCGATCAGCCAGTAAAGCGGTAGCTTGGCCAGCGCCGATTTGGCTTCGGGATACCCGCCGCCAACGTCGCCATGAACGCCGTTGAACCATACCTCTTTCAGGTCCTGCGGGAGCAAGACTGTGTCATCTTTCTTGTTCGGCTGGAACTGCTGGTCTTGCTGCCAAAGCTGGGGGCGGAACATCGTGCGGCGTTCATGGATGGCGACCGCGTGCCGGATGCTCTGGACCGAGGCATTTTGCCGTGTGAACGCGTGATGCCGCAGCCGCGGCCCCCAGCGCCCGCTTTCAATCACCGAGGCCACCGTGTCGAACAGCCCCAGCATCCGGATTGTGGGGGTGTCGGGCTGGATGATCCGTTCATGCAGGCGCAACTCTTCGATTGCGCCATCGTTTTCCGCATCATCAATCTGCTTGTAAGCGCGGTAGGCGTAGTCCAGCAGATTGAGGTTGCGCACTTCCATCAGGCCGAAAGCATGCAGAAACCCCGCCAGAACGCGGGCGGTGTAGGCCCCCCGTGAAAAGCCGAATAAATAGATGCGGTCCCGCTCGCCGTTTTCGTCGACGCTGTAGTTCTCGACCAGAAAGCGGTAGGCCTCTTTCACGTTGGTATCGATGCCCCAACCGGTCGCCATGCCCCAGACCTCGCTGGTTTTGCTGCGCAGGCGGGACCATGTGTTGCCAGAACCGAAGGTGCCGACGCCGGGGTCATAAAAGACCAGTTGGTCGGCGCTTTTGGTCAGCGTCCCGTATAGGCGCAGGATGTTTGACCGGTTCGAACGGATTTCGTTTGAGGTGCCGTCCATCAAAAGGACGATATTCTTGGCCATCGCAATTACCTGAAATGAATAATGCTAAATACGAAGGGCCGGACAAAAACACACCACTGTCCGGCGGAATACGCGGCCAGTCAAACACAGTGAGGTCTTGGGTCAAAGGCCTTATTTCTTTGGGTGTAGCCAGTTTCGTGAAGGATGCGTTAGCGCAGGTTTCAGGCCAGTCCCAGCAGTTGCAGCATTAGAGGAATTGTCACAATGGCAATCAGGGTCTGACCCGTTACAAGGCCTGCCATAAGCGTGCCGTCGCCTTTCATTTGCTGGGTCAGTACGTAAGAGGCAGCTGCCGTCGGAATTGCCGAGAAAACCACCAAAGTCAGTGCCTCCGGCCCCTGAAGGCCGAAGAACCAGCCGACGGTGGCCGCCAGTAAGGGCATGATACCCAGACGGATGGCGCTGTTGCCGATGATGACGGGCAGGTCTTTGGTCATGCTTGCAGGGCGTAGGGCGGCCCCCACGCACAAAAGGCCCAGAGGAAGGCTGCTTTTGGCCAGAAGGTCCAGAAACCGGTCCGTGCCGAAGGGCAGGCCGATGCCACTGATTGATAGCGCCAGCCCCGCCAGACATCCTAAAATCAGAGGGTTGGTCAGGATCGCGCGCAGTAGGCTGAGGACGCCGCGACCTTGCCCTTTTTCGGTCAGGGCAAGGATCGACAGGACGTTGACCACCGGCACACAGACAGCCAGATAGACAGCGGCGCGCTGAAGCCCCTCGGGGCCGGCAAGACTGCCGGTGATGGCAAGGCCCAGATAGGTGTTGAACCGCACCGCCCCTTGCACCGCAGGGCCAAACCGTGCGGCAGGCGTGGGGCGCAGACGCCGCGCGATGACAAAGCCGGTGAAGGCCAACAGGATCGTGACCACTGCCGCAAGGCCAAGGCGCAGCACTTCGGGATCGCGGACAGGCGCTCGGGCAAGGCTGGCGACCAAAAGAGCCGGAAACAGCAGGAAATAGTTCAAACGCTCGGCTGCGGACCAAAAGCCCATATCGGGAAAGCCTTTGCGATACAGCACAAAGCCAAGGCAAATCAGCGCGAAAAGGGGCCAGATGGTCAGTAGCAGCAAGGGCTTACTCTTGTCAGAAGGGTGTTTGCTTTCTGCCTACGCCTATTTCGGGACGCGGTACAGCTTTGTGCCGCGCCGCAGGGGATATCGGGTCACAAACGCTGGCTGAGGGCCAGTTTCGCCGCCAGCCCCACAAAGACCAGTCCCGCAACGCGGTTCATGATGATCTGTACGCGGGGTGATCCGGTTAGAACGTTTCGAAGGCTGCCTGCCAGAAGGGCGAACAGGCTGAACTCGATCAATGTGATCAGGATGAATACCCCGCCAAGGCTCAGGATTTGCCAGAAGACGGGACCATTCGCTGGGGTGGCGAATTGGGGCAGAAACGCGAGGAAAAAGATCAGCACCTTGGGGTTGGTCACATTCATCACCAAGCCGCGCAGGTAAAGCCGCTTGCCCGAGGATTGCGGCGCAGTGCTTGCCTGCTGCGGCCCTGCGCGAAAGGCTCCGAGCGCCAGATACAGCAGATAGCCGACGCCGCATATCTTCAGCGCCAGAAAAGCAAGGGCGCTGGCCTTGATCAGCGCCGCGACCCCAAAGGCGACCGCCAGAGTATGCAGGACAAGCCCCGAGCACAGCCCTAGAACCACCTGCAATCCGGCCCGACGTCCATTGAGGGCCGAAAGGGTGATGACAAAGATGTTGTCTGGCCCTGGCGCAAGTCCAAGCAGCATTCCGCAACGGCAAAGGTTGCCAGATTGTCGAAGGGAATGGTCATGTAAGGGCGCCTTTTGGGCGTCCTGTCTCATGTCCGGTCGGGAACTGCAATCAGGGTCTGCTGGCCGATTGCGACTAGGGTGCGGGTGCCTTCGGTGACGGCAAAGACCTCGAGTTGGCAGACGGTCAGGGTGCGCCCGGATTTGACCACTTGGCCGGTCGCTTCAAGATAGTCGCCTTTGGCTGGGTTGATGAGGTTGATCTTGAACTCGACCGTCAGCACATTCATGCCGTCCACAAAGCAGGTCAGGCCCGCATAGCCACCTGCGCTATCCGCGATCGAGGACAACCCGCCCGCATGAAAATATCCGTGCTGCTGGGTCAGTTCCGGGCGGTAGGCCATGCGGATCGCCACATAGCCTTCGCGCACCTCATGCAAGGTGGCCCCCAGATGGTGCATTAGGCCTTGTTTGTCGAAACTGTCCTGAACCCGTGCGAACAGAGCGTCGGTCATGATTTCCCCCTACATCCTTGTTCTCAGTCTGCGCGGGGAAGAGGGGAGAAGTCACCCGCCAAGGCACCAAGGCCAAAGCGGGTGACGTAGCGTTATAGATCGCGGACGATCCGCAGGGCGTCATAGATCGCCGCGTGGGTGTTGCGCGCCGAGATAGCATCCCCGATCCGGAACAGGCGGAAGGCCCCATCGGGGTTGCGCACAACCTCTTGCCCCGTGCCGGTCGAGAGGGCGTCATAGTCCACCTCGCCCAAGTTGCTGGACTGGGATTTGAGGTCAAAATATAGATCATCCAACGGACGCGTGCCGTAGTTGACCACCACTTGGTCCACCTGCCGTTCGCGGGACACGGCGCCATAGTCCGAACCCAGAACCGCTGTCAGTTGGTTGCCGTCTTTGCGCACATCCATCAGACGCCACGTGACGGTGAAGGTCGTGTCACGCCCCTGCAAAGCCCGCATGTAGGGCACAAGGTTCATGGCCATCACTTCGGGGGCAAAGCTGCGGTCGGGCGTCACGATTTCTACCTTCGCGCCCGTGGCCGAGATCACATCCGCCGCCATCAGACCCGCATGATCGCCCGCATCATCAAAGATCAGCACATTGCTGCCCGGTTTCACATCGCCCGATAGGATGTCCCAGCTGGAGACCACCAGATCGTTTCCTTCCCGCAGGATGTCCGTATAGGGCAGGCCGCCGGTGGCGATGATCACCTCATCGGGGTTGGTGGCCAGCACGTCCTGTGCCTCGGCAAAGGTGTTGAAGTTGAAAGTGACCCCCAGCTTGGTCGCCTGATCAAAACGCCACGCGATGATCGAAGACATCTCGCGCCGCCGCTCTTGCAGGGCGGTCAGGCGGATTTGGCCACCGGGCTGGTCGGCGGCCTCAAAGACGGTGACGTTATGGCCGCGTTCGGCGGCAACGCGGGCGGCCTCCATGCCTGCGGGACCTGCGCCGACAATGGTGATCTGCTTTTTCGCGGGGGCTTTGGCGATGGCGTGTGGTTGCTCGATCTCCCGTCCTGTGGATGGGTTGTGCAGACACAGGGCCATGCCGCCCTGATAAATGCGATCCAGACAGTAGTTGGCGCCGACGCAAGGACGAATGTCATCTTCGCGCCCCTCAATCACTTTGCGCACCAAATGGGGGTCGGCCATATGGGCGCGGGTCATACCCACCATATCCAGCTTGCCGCTGGCGATGGCGTGACGGGCGGTGGCGACATCTGGGATTTTCGCCGCATGGAAGGTGGGGAAGTTGGTCGCCGCACGGATTTCACCCGCGAAATCCAGATGGGGCGCGTTGCGCATTCCTTGGATCGGGATCAGGTCGGTCAGGCCCGGATCGGTGGCGATCTGGCCGCGCACCACGTTCAGAAAGTCTACAAGCCCGCTGGCTTTCAGCATCTGGCTGACCTTCAGGCCTTCGTCCTTGCCCATGCCGCCTTCCATCACCTGATCGCCCGTATAGCGCAGGCCGACAATGAAATCTTCGCCACAGCGGTCGCGGATGGCTTGCAGTACCTCAAGGGTGAAACGCAGGCGGTTCTCGATCGAGCCGTTGTAGCCGTCCTCAAGATCGTTGGTGAGGGGCGACCAGAACTGCTCCAGCAGGTGGCCGTAGGCCTCAAGTTCGATGCCATCAACACCTGCAGCCTTCATGCGCTCGGCTGCATCGGCAAAGTCGCGAATGACGCGGGTCCGGTCCCATTCTTCCATTAGTTTGGGGAAGGCGCGGTGCGCGGGTTCGCGGTCATAGCCGGGGGCGATCACCGGCAGCCAGTCGCCCTTGTCCCAGCGGGTGCGTCGGCCAAGGTGGCTAAGCTGGATCATGACAGCAGCGCCGTGATCGTGGCATTCGTCCACCATCTGCTTCATCCAGCCGACAACCTCATCCTTCCACGCCAGAATGTTGTTGAAGACCGGCGGGCTGTCCCGCGAGATCGAGGCTGATCCCGCCGTCATCGTCAGCGCCACACCGGCCTTGGCCCGCTCCACATGATAGGCGCGGTAGCGTTCTTTGGGCATGCCATCCTCGGGGTAGGCAGGCTCATGGCTGGTGATCATGATCCTGTTGCGCAGGGTCAGGTGCTTTAACTGGTAGGGCTGCAAAAGGGGATCGTTGGACATGGCGGACCTGTGCTTGGAATGGCTGTGTTGTTGTCCACGATTTTCAAAATGTTCACTTGTGTCAAGATTGAATCTGAAGGGCCTGCCAAACGCGGTAAATATTTCGGTGAGTTGAATGGATTGCGCCTAGTTATTTAGGGTTTTGGTGGTGTTCGGTAATTGGACATGACTGTACAGAAGTCGGCGATGTTTGCTGATTCTGCTTGAGGTCTTTGTCTCGCGTGCCGTATCAATGTCCCTATGACACAGGATGATCTTCCAGAGCGCGGCTGGCGCGGCTCGCCCGAGGTGTGGCTGGATGCGGCGCAAGCGCTGCTAGTGGAAAAGGGCGTGGATGCGGTCAAGATCATGCCGCTGGCCAATCGCCTGAAGCTGTCGCGCACCAGCTTTTACTGGTTTTTCAAGGATCGGCAGGAGCTACTGTCCGGTCTGCTGGATCGTTGGGAGCAGGCCACCACCCGCCACTTGGTTGCCGCCACAACGGAATTCGCCGCGACCGAGACCGAGGCGATGTTGAACGTGATCAGTCTGTTCCTGTCTGACAGCCAGTTTGATGCAGGGTTCGAAGTTGCCGTGCGGGCGTGGTCTCAGCAGGACGCCACAGCGATGGCACGGCTACAGGCTGCCGATGCCGCCCGCCTTGAGGCACTGCGCACCATGTTAGAGCGTTGGGGCCATGCGCCTGATGATGCGGATGTGCGGGCGCGGACGATTTATCTGGTGCAGATCGGCTATATCTCAATGGGGGTGGAAGAGCCGCTGGACGTGCGTCTGAAACGCTTTCCCAACTACGTCGAGATTTACACCGGTCAACGCCCCCCCGAGATTGAGATGGCCCGCTTTAGGGCACGGATCGGCTATACGGGCGACGCCTAGACACATATCGTTTTTTGCATATCACTCTTGCGCTGGCGGCACTTGCATTCTAGATGTTGAGAAACATATAGGAAAAATTGAATGCAACGTCGTTACTGGATTGCGGGGGCTGCTGTGGCACTTATGGCCGGGCTATATGGAAATCTTAGAATGCGGGCGGCTGGTGCCCCCGCGAACCTGTCTTCACAGGCGTTAAGTGGCGCGGAACTGGCGTCGGACCCGAATATCCTGCTGGTGGATATCCGCCAGCCCGAAGAATGGGCCGCGACCGGTGTCGTTGAGGGCGCATTGCTTGTGCCTTTCGCGCATCCTGACGCATTCATGTCGATGGTGACACCGCACCTAGCAGAGGGGCAAAAGTTGGCTTTGATCTGCCGCTCGGGCAACCGGACCTCAATGGCCAGCCGGATGGTGGCAGAACTGACCGACCACGAGGTTATCGACGTGGCCGGCGGTATGATCCGCGTGGTGGGCGAGGGTTATCAGCCCGTAGCCCCCAAACGCCGCTAAGCGCGGCAGAA
Source organism: Donghicola tyrosinivorans (assembly GCF_003003355.1). GTDB lineage: Bacteria > Pseudomonadota > Alphaproteobacteria > Rhodobacterales > Rhodobacteraceae > Donghicola > Donghicola tyrosinivorans. Next base: position 31,333 of record NZ_PVTQ01000007.1, on the reverse strand, counting down.
CTGCGCAATAATCGCGTCGTGATCCGAAAGGGGCTGCCCTTTCGGGTCCAGCGCGGGGATCAGGGCGCTGTTTGCGTGGCTCAGGCCGCGATGGGCGAACCAGTCCAGCTTCATTGTGCGATCGGGAAAACGGGTGATCAGGCTAGGGCGCGTGGTCATCCCCGCAGGTGTGGCCTGCCAGCTGTAGCCAAGATTTTCCGTCTCATGGAACAGGCTTTCTTGCTGCCAGTCGAAATCGGGCGGGCAATGGTTGCCAGTGTTCAGATCGCCGCCAATCACAACAGGCATGTTCGGCGCAAAGCTGTCGATCGCCGCGCGAAGGCGCGCCATCTGGGCCGCGCGGTGCGCGGGGCCGGAATTGCTTTCCAGATGGGTCGAGACCACGCAGATCGGACCAGCTTCGGTCGGAACCTCGGCCAGCAGCGCCATACGTCCGCCGATGCGGGGCTGCATCGGGTCTGCCCCGAAATCGCTGGCGAACCAATGGCCGTGATCGTCCAGTCGTAGCATCGCCACGAGCGTCAGGGGTGATTTCGACAGGATCGCGTTACCGTGCCAACCGAGGCTGTTGGTTTTGTCGGTGCAAAATTCCAGCTCGGTCGGGCTGCCAAGGCCCATCTCAAAGAACTCGATCCCGTAGGCGTAGCTCATGCCAAGGGCTTGCGCCATTTCTGCGGTGGTGTTGCGCTGGCCGGTACGAGCCATGCCTAGGTCCATCTCGGACAGCAGCAGCACATCCGCCCCGTGGGCCTGCGCCAGATCGGCGGATGCCTGCGGGAAAAGGCAGCGTTCAAGGTTCCATGCCAGAATGCGTGGGGCGGCAGGCAGCGCAGCAGCGCCCGTGCCGCCCATTTGGATCTGATGCATGCAGGGCATCGCAGCCAGTAAGTCCTGATGGGCGGTACTGGTGCGCGGGGCTTTGAGGATCGCGGCTTTTTGCACTTCGGTCACAGGCGTCAGTTCGGGAACGGACTGGGTGACAGGGCCGTAGGTTGGCAGGGCGATGGTCACAGGCGGACCCCGCTGGCGGGATCGAAGAGAGACACAGCGTTCGGCTTGATCGCAGCGCGGATGTGGCCGGTCTCAACGGGATGATCCTTGCCCACATGAATGGTCAGAGGATGTCCCTGCATCTGGCCGTGCAGCAGACGGTGCGCGCCAAGTTCTTCGATCAGGGTAACCTCGACCTCCAGATGGCCGTGGGAGTCGGGGATGATATCTTCGGGGCGGATGCCGACGGTCAGATCACGATCTTCGTGGTGCTGATGCAGCATCACGTTCCCGACGCGCACGCGGCCCGCTTCGGCGCGGCCCGTCAGCAGGTTCATCGGCGGCGCACCCATAAAGCTGGCGACAAATGTCGAGGCGGGGCTGTGGTAGACCTCGGCAGGGGTGCCGATCTGTTCGATCCGGCCTGCGTTCATGACGATGATACGATCCGCCATTGTCATCGCCTCAACCTGATCATGGGTCACATAGACCGAGGTCACGCCAAGGCGTCGCTGAAGGGCCTTGATCTCGATCCGCATCTGGTTGCGCAGCTTTGCATCAAGGTTCGACAGGGGTTCATCGAATAGGAACAGCGAAGGGTCCCGCACGATGGCGCGGCCCATAGCCACGCGCTGGCGCTGCCCCCCCGACAACTGGCTGGGCTTGCGGTCCAGATAGTCGGTGAGGTTCAGCATGGTGGCCGCTTCTTGCACCTTGGCGGCAATGTCAGCGGCAGGGATTTTGCGGTTCTTCAACCCGTAGCCGATGTTCTTGGCCACCGTCATGTGCGGGTACAAAGCGTAGTTCTGGAACACCATCGCGATGTCCCGATCGGCGGGGTCCACGTCATTCACAACACGATCCCCGATGGTCAGCGCTCCGTCCGAGATATCTTCGAGCCCCGCGATCATCCGCAGCATGGTGGACTTGCCGCAGCCCGAGGGGCCGACCAGCACCACAAACTCGCCATCCTCAATACGGAAGCTGGCGGGTTTTACGGCCTCGAACCCGTTGGGATAGACTTTGCGGACGTTGTTCAGAGAAACCTGAGCCATGAGAAACTTCCTTACTTGTCGGATTCCGTCAGGCCTTTGACGAACCAGCTCTGGAAAAAGATGACGATTAGAACGGGGGGCAGGATTGCGATGATCGCCAGCAGGTTGGATCGGCCGTATTCAGGCAGGTTGGTGCCCTCTAGCGTCTGGGTGATCTGCTTGATCCCGCGCACTAGGGTAAACATGCCCTCTTCTGTGGTGATCATCGTGGGCCAGAGGTACTGGTTCCAGCCGTAGACAAACATGATGATGAACATCGCCGCGATCATGGTGCGCGACAGGGGCACCAGAATATCGACGAAGAACTTGATGGGACCGGCACCGTCGATGCGTGCGGCCTCGACCAGTTCTTCGGGGATTGATCGGAAGAACTGCCGGAAGAAGAACGTTGCCGTGGCCGAGGCGATCAGAGGGATGATCAGGCCCTGATAGGTGTTCAGCATCCCGAGGCGCTGGACGATCTCGTATGAGGGTAGGATGCGTACCTCAAGCGGCAACAAGAGCGTGGTGAAAATGACCCAGAAGGCCAGCGTGGCGAACCGCAGGCGGAAATAGACGATGGCATAGGCGGCCATCATCCCGATGACGATTTTGCCAATGGCAAAGCCAAAGCCAAGGATCATCGAATTGTACAGCATCCGGACGCCGGTATTCGCGCCCGTAAAGCCGTCAGCCTTGAACATGGCCTTTTCAAAGTTCACGGGCAGTTGGTCGCCAAAGATCAGGCCGGGGCCGTTCTTCATCGTGTGGATGTCCGTGGTCGAGGCCATTTGAAGCAGCATCACCACAGGCAGGATCATGATCAGCGACCCGATAATCAGGATCGAATGGTCCAGAACGGCGGACCAGCGGAAGCGTTTGGAAACAGACATCGCGGGTCCTCTTAGGTGTAGTGGATGCGCCGCTCGACCATGCGGAACTGGAAGATGGTCAGGGCCAGAACAAGGATCATCAGGATGACCGACTGGGCAGATGACCCGCCAAGGTCATTCCCACGGAACCCGTCCACATAGACCTTGTAGACAAGGGTCATCGGGTTGTTTCCGGGTTCGCCCTTCACCACGGTGTCGATAACGCCGAAGGTGTCGAACAGCGAATAGGTGATGTTGATGATCAGCAGAAAGAACCCCGTGGGCGCCAGCAGTGGAAAGGTCACATCCCAGAACCGCCCCGAGGCGGAGCGATTGTCGATCAGCGCAGCCTCGCGCACGGATTTGGGGATCGCTTGCAGGCCCGAGAGAAAGAAGATGAAGTTCACCGGCAGTTGCTTCCAGACCGAGATGGTCACCATGGCAAAGGCGGTGTCAAAATAGTCGACCCCAAGGCGGAAATCCCAGCCGAAGAGGGCGACGAAATCCTTGATCGGTCCCCACGACTGATCAAAGAGTATCAGGCCGATAACGCCCGCCACGGGGGGCGCGACAGCGTAGACCCACATCAGCAAGGTGCGATAGGTCTTGGCGCCGCGAATGACCTTGTCCGCTTTGACCGCCAGCAGCAGCGCAATCGAGAGGGATAGGAAGGTGACGATCACGGTAAAGATCACCGTGAACCACGCCGACCGCAGATAGGCGGCGGAGTTGAACATGGCGGTGTAGTTCTTCAGGCCGACGAAGGTCTCGCCAAAGCCGAAGGGGTCTTGCAGGTAAAACGAAGACCGGATGGCATGGGCTGCGGGCCAGTAGAAAAAGATAAAAATGATCGCAAGCTGCGGGATCAGAAACAGGATCGGCAGCCAACGGTTCGAGAAACCAGCGCGCTTCATGCATGCTCCGTCGGGGTAAAGGAAACCGGCGGCCGTGAGGGATACAGCCGCCGGAATATCCGATGGATCGGATTAGTTCTGGGTCATCGCAAAGCGCGAGAGCAGCTCGTTCGATTCCGCTTCGATGGTGGTGAAAGCGGCTTCAACGTCGGTCTCATTCGACAGGATGCGGCCGAATTCACGGTTCATCACGTCGCGGATCTGGGGGTAAAAGCCCATGCGATAGCCTTTGGTGTTCTCACCTGCGGCCAGCGACAGCTGCTGGATGCCAACTTCTGCAGCGGGGAAGCGGTCATAGTGGCCGTCTTCTTTCGCCAGTTCATAAGCCGCGGTGGTGATCGGAACATAGCCGGTTTCGCGGTGCCACATGTACTGCACCTCAGGCGAGGTCAGGTATTCAAAGAAGGCTGCGGTGGCTTTGTTCTCTTCTGCGGGCTGACCGGCCATTGCGAACAGCGATGCGCCGCCGATGAAGGTCTGGGTCGGCTCGGTAGTCACTTCTTCCCAGTAGGGAAGGTAGGTGGCCGAGAATTCGAACGGCAGGTCTTTCTTCATCAGACCGCCGAACGAGCCCGACGAGCCAAGCCAGATCGCAACCTTGCCTTCTTCGAAGGGGGTCTGGTTGTCGTCCCAGCTTGCGCCGTACCAAGCGTATTTGCCGTCATCCAGCCACTCTTTGACGTTGGTCCAGTGCATTTTCAGCGCGTCGTTGTTGACCAGAATCTGGGTGTCAGTGCCGGTGTAGCCGTTGTCATTGGTGGCAAACGGCAGGTTGTGGCGCGACATGAAGTTTTCAACGAAGATCCAGGGCGAGTGCGACTGCGCCAGCGGGATGTAGCCTGCGTCGATCAGAGCAGGGGCGGTTACGGTTTCGAACTCTTCCCAGGTCTTGGGCGCTTCGACACCGGCTTTCGCCATCGCGTCGGTGTTGAAATACATGATGGGCGAGGACGAGTTGAAGGGCATGCCGATCATCTTGCCGTCTGCGTCCGCGTAGAAGTAACGCACGCCCGAGATGTAGTTGTTGATGTCGAAGGCAACATCGTTCTCGGTCAGCAGATCCTGAACGGGAATGGTTGCGCCTTTCGCGCCGATCACGGTGGCAGCGCCCGCGTCGTAGACCTGCATGATGTTGGGCTGCTCGCCCGCGCGGAAGGCGGCGATGCCAGCGGTCAGGGTCTCTTCGTAGGTGCCTTTGAAGACGGGGGTGATTTTGTAGTCAGACTGGCTGGCGTTAAAATCGGTTGCGATCTGGTTGACGGTCTCGCCAAGGGCGCCGCCCATTGCGTGCCACCAAGTGATCTCGGTCTCGGCGAAAGCGGTGTTGGCGGCCAGCACGAGGGCTGCGGTCGATACAAAAGAGAGGCGGGTCATCATAAGCTCCACTCATTGGTGCCCATCGGGCGGTCATGGCCTGCGCCGCTGTTGTGCGGCGCCAGACGGCGACTGCGGGCAAGTCATTGTCCCGCAAGAGTTCCCGTCGGCGCAGGACATGTCCTGAGTGCGCAACGTCGAACGTCCGATTGCGTAAGTGGGGGATGTAACGGTCTGGTGTCGTGTCCGTGTCAGTTTGATTAAATTGACTGGCTGGTCAAAATAGCCCCGCAAGAGATGGCAGACTTGTCCGCACGAGATGGCTGCGCGGGGCTTTGGATGGCTGAATGGTTGTATCAGGTGCGGTGTGCGAAATGTCTGCTGGCAGGGCAGGTTGTAAACGCGGCTAGCATCAGTCTGGCGGAACAGGGTCGTGCGTTCGGCTGATCGCACGCCTGCTTATTGGGAAGGGCTTCGCTCGCGCTGGACGCGGCGGGCCTCTTCGGGCCAGCTTTGGTAGATGAACCCCAGAATATCCAGAATGTCGTCTTCGGTCAGGGTGTGGCCGAACGCGGGCATCTTACTGTTGTACTTCGAGATGCCTGTGGCCTCCATCGTGGCTGCGCCGCCATCGCGGACATACTCTAGCAAAAAGCCGGTGGCATGGTGCCATGTGTGACCGGTTTCATCATGGGGCGGGGCGGGCATGCTGCCATCTTCGAACGGGTATTCCCAGTTTTCCTGACCTTCAAGATTTGCGCCGTGGCAACTGGCGCAATGTTCGGCGTATTGCGCAGCTCCGTTATCCGTATTTCGGGTTTCCAGAACATAGTCGGCGCTGGCTGTCGTGGCCGTAAGGGTGAAGAGCAGTGCGAGAATTGGCTTCATTTGAAAAAAGTACCGCGAAGGGAGTGCGTAGAATTGGAGCTGGTGACAATTGGTGAAAGAGCTATCTAAAAAGCAATCGGCATTAGAACACATGATCCTTACATGTGATTTTTGTCATTCTGCGAGTTATTTTTTAGTGGACTTACGTTTCAGGTGCCCGTCCGGATCAATATCTCCCGCAAGCATTACATTTTTCTCAAGATGGTTGGGGGCGTAGGGGGGCTTGGGACCACCCCAGTCGTTCGTAGGGTCCCCATGACCATTCGGGATCGTTTACCTTTTGGTCATGAGGCGGTTTGCTGACATGTAAGTCAGTCAAGAAAGTGGAGACATGGCAGTGGGCCGGTATCTGGGATTTGCAGTCTTGGTAGGGCTCTTGGCCTTGACGCTGTATGTCTACCGGTTTGAGGTGGGCGACCTGCTGGCGTTCCATCGGCAGGAGATCACGGCGACGGTCTATCTGGATAACCGATGCGAGTTGCGGGATTCCACTTTGATCGTGCGGGATACGGCGACCGGTGCCTATGCCGGTTTCTCCCGTGGCTTTGCGACGCTGGACACGAAAGAGCGCAACCGGCTGCGGCTGGAACTGGCACCTCGGTATAAGGATATCGAGTTCTTGTCCGTTGCTTACCCGGCGCGCCGGAGCATGACCTTGATCGCGGACTGTTCCCCCCATCCGTTGATTGATTTGTTCTGATCCCGCCCGATCACGATATTTGATTTGAATTTGTCCTTTGCCCCCTAACTTGAGGTTGAAAAGGGGTTTTATGATGGATTTCGAATTCCAGCCGACTTGGGAGTGCGTCACTGATACTGTCATGGGAGGCGTTTCCGCAGGCACAGTCTTGTCCGCCGAAGATGGTGGGCAGGGGAGCACGCGCTTGAAAGGGCGGGTCTCGCTGGCGAACAACGGGGGCTTTGTGCAAATGGCTACGGATATTGCCGAAGGCGCGGTCTTCGATGCTTCGGCCTATGCTGGTGTGGCAATCGAAGTGCAGGGAAATTGCGAGAATTATGAGATTCGATTGCGGACCTTGGATTTGGTGCGGCCCTGGCAGTCCTATCGCGCGGCCTTCTGGGCGGGACCGGTTTGGACCATGATCGAGCTGCCTTTCACTGTCTTTGCGCCGAACAAGACCGAGGTGCCGTTTACTCCGGCACGGTTGCGGCGTTTGGGCGTGGTGGCCTACGGGCGTGCCTTTGAGGCTGATGTCTCTGTTCGGCGCATCGGGTTTTACCGGTAGGAATTTGGCTGCTGGGCGCATGGGGGCTTTGCCCCCCGACGCGCTTTCGCGCGTCGTCCCCCAAGGTATTTTTGCCAAGATGAAATCAGGCGTTGGTTTTTGTAGACTGATCGGTCTAAAAATCCATCCATGGAGAACAGTGCTGATTCCAGAGCGCGCCGCGGGCGGCCGCGCAAAGCGCCTGAGGCGCAGGGCACGCGGCAGGCACTGCTGCGGGTGGGGCTGCGGTATTTGACAGAGAAGGGCTACTCCTCGGTCGGGCTGGAGGATGTGCTTGTTGCGGCTGGGGTGACGAAGGGGAGTTTCTATTACCACTTCGGGTCCAAGGAGGCCTTCGGGGCGGCACTTATAGCGGCCTATGATGACTATTTTCGTGCGAAGTTGACGGTGCATTTCCGGTGGTCTGATGTGACGCCTCTGGATCGGTTGCGGGCTTTTGTGACCGATGCCGAAGAGGGGATGGCCCGTCATGGATTTGCGCGCGGGTGCCTGATCGGCAACCTCGGACAGGAGATGGGGGCCTTGCCTGAAACCTTTCGCGATATGTTGCGCGGGGTGCTGGAGGGTTGGCAGGCGCTTTTGGCGGACTTGCTGGAAGAGGCGGTCAACGCCGGACAATTGCGTGTTGGCGTGGTGCCTGCGCAGGCGGCGGCGTTTTTCTGGACCGGTTGGGAGGGTGCGGTTTTGCGTGCCAAGCTGGATCGGAGCGCAGCGCCGTTGCAGCTGTTTGCAGACGTTTTTTTTGCTTTGATCGAAGGGGAGAGAATATGACCAAGGCGATCGTGATTGATAAAGGGGATGCGGGGCAGGAGGTCTTTGTTCAGGAGGTGAGCTTACCGGCGCTGGAAGAGGGGGAGGTGCTGGTGGATGTGGCCTATTCAACCCTGAACTATAAGGATGCGCTTGCCTTGACGGGGGCCTCGCCGGTGGTGCGCAGTTTTCCCATGGTGCCCGGCATCGACTTTTCAGGCATCGTCGCGGAAAGCCGTGATCCGGCCTATGCGGTCGGGGATCGGGTGGTCCTGAATGGCTGGAGCGTCGGCGAGAAATACTGGGGGGGGCTGGCGGGGCAGGCCAAGGTCAAAGGCGACTGGCTGGTACCGCTGCCCGAGGCTCTTTCTTTGCGGCAAGCGATGGTGATCGGGACCGCTGGTTACACGGCGATGTTATGTGTGATGGCTTTGGCCGATGACGGGATCACGCCTGAGAGCGGTGAGATTGTGGTGACCGGTGCCTCGGGCGGTGTGGGCAGTGTTGCCGTCTCATTGCTGGCAGGGCGCGGCTATCAGGTGGCTGCTGTCACTGGTCGCAGCAATGAGGCCGAGTATCTGACGCAGCTTGGGGCGTCCTCGATCGTTGAGCGGTCAGAGTTGGAAGGAAAGGCGCGGCCCCTGAGCAAAGAGCGTTGGGCGGGGGCCGTTGACGTTGTCGGCGGAGAGGTGCTGGCCAATGTTCTGTCGATGATCAGCTATGGTGGGTCGGTTGCGGCCTGCGGGTTGGCAGGCTCGATGGGGCTGCCGACCAGTGTGGCGCCGTTCATTTTGCGTGGTGTCAGCCTGCGCGGGGTTGATAGCGTCATGTGCCCGCTAGCCCGCCGCCGTGAGGCATGGCGTTTGCTGGCCGAGGAGGTCAAGCCCGAGGTGTTCGAGGCCATCGCCCGTGAAGTGGCGTTTGAGGATGTGATCGCTGCGGCGCCTGATTTTCTGGAGGGAAAAGTGCGTGGGCGTATCGTGGTGCCGGTGGCACCGGAACTGGATCAGTAAGTCAAGCGGGGCTGTCTGTTTTCAGGCGGCCCTTTTTCGACTACTCAGCAGCGCTTTCTGGGGTGCCCTTCAGCTCGCCCGTGGTCAGGACCGGGGCTGCATCAATGTCGTCGGCGTTCAACATGGCCGCGACCCGTTCAAGCGATGCCAGCAGTTGGGCCTGTTCCCAATCCTGAAGCTTCATAAAAGCTTTGACGTAGCGCTGTTGCAGGGCGTCGGGGGCTTGGGCCACCGCGTCGGTGCCTGTCTGCGTTAGTGTGACATTGGTCTGGCGGCGGTCGGTTTCCGAGCGGACCCGAACCGCCAACCCGCGCGAGACGATCTTATCCACCAGCGCCGTGACTGTGGCTTGGGAGACGCCCATCTGGGTTGCAAGTTCTTTCGGGGTGACGCTGCCGTCTTTCGTTTTTGCGATCTGCAAAACGCGTAGCTGTGCCGGTGTCAGTCCTGCTGATTGGGCGAGGTCGCGGGAATACAACTCGGTTGCGCGCAGGATGCGGCGCAGGGCGATCAGGCTGTCGTCGAGGCGATGAAGGTCAAGCTGGGTCATAATTTGATCATTATTGCACAGTCGCGACATTCCTTCAATTCGTGAAGTAATATTGTGTCTCGTGACCAAAATCATTCACCTATCGAACCGAAAAACTCAGAAGAACTTCAGGCTAACTTAGTAATTTATTAATGATTTTACGTGATTTGATGGGCTTGTGAGGAAAAATACTTTGAAGGTTGAAACTTCTCGTGCCTTTGATTAGTTTGACCATCGAAGCAACTACCTGAGAGTGATCAATGCCGAAAGATATGATGCCGCAAAAGCAAACCACCGCGAAGGTGACCCTTCGCAAGCCGGCACCCACCGACGGGGCCGCAATCTGGGAGCTGGTGCGTGCATGTCGGCCGCTGGACGAAAACTCGATGTATGCCAACTTGATCCAGGCGGATCACTTCCGTGACACTTGCGTTCTGGCAGAGCTGGACGGCGAAGTCGTCGGCTGGATTTCGGGGCATGTGATCCCGAAGCAGGACGCCTTCTTCGTCTGGCAGGTAGCGGTTGGCCCCAAGGCCCGTGGCATGGGTCTGGGCAAGCGCATGTTGCTGGAGTTGCTGTCGCGTGATGATGTGTCGGACGCGACGGTTTTGAAGACGACCATCACCAAAGACAATGACGCATCCTGGGCGCTGTTCCGCAGCTTTGCCTGCACCATCGGTGGCGATCTGACCGATGAACCTCACTATGAGAAAGATGCGCATTTTGACGGCGCTCATGACACCGAACATATGGTGTCGATCACGTTGCCTGCCGAGGAAATCTCGCTGGCCCGCGCCGCGTAACCTACCCCCTCTCTCGATTAATAAAGGAATTTCCCATGCCCAAAGACATGGCCAAAGAGCATGACATTTATGAACGCCGCGAGAGCGGGGCGCGTTCCTACTGCCGCGCATTCCCTGCTTCTTTCACCGAAGCGCGGGGGTCCGAGCTGTTCACGGCGGATGGCACCCGCTATATCGATTTCCTCGCGGGTTGTTCGTCGCTGAACTACGGCCACAACGATGCCGACATGAAGGCCGCGCTGATCGAGCATATCTCAAGCGACGGTTTGGCCCATGGTCTGGACCTGCATACCAACGCGAAAGAGCAATTCCTGACCGCGCTGACACAGCACATCCTTGCCCCGCGCGGTATGGATCACCGCGTGATGTTCACTGGCCCCACAGGCGCCAACGCTGTGGAAGCGGCGATGAAGGTGGCGCGTAAAGTGACGGGCCGCACCAACATCATCGCCTTTACCAATGGCTTTCATGGGGTGACCATGGGTGCACTGGCGGCGACGGGGAACGGCTATCACCGTGGCGGCGCAGGTATGGATAAGGCAGGCGTGACCCGTGTGCCGTTTGATGGTTATGCGAAGGGTCTGGATAGCGCCGCGCTGTTGGACCAGATGCTAAGCGATCCGTCGGGCGGCATTGATGCACCTGCGGCGATCATGTTTGAAACCGTGCAGGGCGAAGGTGGGCTGAACCCCGCCAGCGCCGCATGGGTTCGCAAGATGCAAGAAGTTGCCCACAAGCATGGCGCGCTTCTGATCATTGATGACATTCAGGCAGGCTGTGGACGTACTGGCACATTCTTCTCGTTCGAAGAGATGGGCGTGAAGCCGGATATCGTGACCATGGCGAAATCGGTCTCGGGCTTTGGCCTGCCGATGGCGCTGATGCTGGTGCGTCCCAAGCATGACGTGTTTGGTCCCGCCGAGCACAACGGTACTTTCCGTGGCAACACCCACGCATTCGTCACTGCCCGCGTTGCGATTGAAAAGTTCTGGTCTGACAAGGCGTTTCAGACCGAGTTGCAGGAAAAAGATGCACTGATCAAAGACAAGCTGGCGCAAATTGCCCGCTTGGTGCCCGGTGCGACCCTGAAAGGTCGTGGCCTGATGCGCGGTGTCGATGTCGGTTCGGGTGAGTTGGCAGCCGAGATTTGTGCGGAGGCTTATCAGAACGGTTTGATTATCGAGACTTCGGGTCCGCGCGATGAGGTCGTGAAAATCCTTGCGCCTCTGACCACCTCGACAGCACTCTTCGATGAAGGGTTTGCGATCTTGGAACAAGCGACCCGCACTGTATTGAACAGCAAGAAGATGGCAGCGGAGTAAGACGAATGATTGTACGTGATTTCAACGCCCTACAGGGCACCGACCGCCATGTTGCCGATGCGCAGTGGACCTCGACCCGTATGTTGCTGGCCGATGATAGTATGGGCTTTTCGTTCCATATCACCGTGCTTGAAACGGGGTCCGAGCATACGTTCCACTACAAGCACCACTTTGAAAGTGTGTACTGCATGAAGGGTAAGGGCTCGATCACCGATCTGGCCACGGGCGAGACTCATGAGATCAAGCCCGGCGTGATGTACGCCTTGAACCTGCACGACAAGCACATCCTGCGTGCCGAGGAAGAACTGCACATGGCGTGCTGCTTCAACCCGCCGGTGACGGGCAAAGAGGTGCACCGTGAAGACGGTTCCTACGCCCCCGCAGAAGAGCTGGTCGACTAATCAGTCCCATGTCTTTTACTGTTGAAAAAATTGGCGGGACATCCATGTCCCGCGTCCATGAACTGCGCGATACGCTGTTTCTTCCGCACGGAGTATCGGGCGACATTTATGGTCGCATCTTTGTGGTCTCGGCTTTTGGCGGGATCACCAATTTGCTGCTAGAGCATAAGAAAACCGGCGAGTCCGGTGTCTATGCCCGCTTTGCCAATGCCGACAATGATCACGGCTGGCATGAGGCGCTGAACACTGTCACCACGGAAATGCAGGCGGCCCATGCGGTCGTGCTGGATCATCCAGCTGATATTGCGCAGGCCGATGCCTTTGTCTCTGAAAGGATCGAGGGCGCGCGCAACTGTCTAATCGATTTGCAGCGCCTGTGCAGCTATGGCCATTTCCGTCTGGCCGAGCACATGCTGCAAATTCGCGAGTTGCTGTCCGGTCTGGGCGAGGCGCATTCCGCCTTTGTGACCACGCTGATGTTGCAACGTGCGGGCGTTAGTGCGCGGTTCGTTGACCTGTCCGGCTGGCGCGATCAAGGGGAAGTGTCGCTGGCCGAGCGGATCAAGGGCGCGATGGAAGGCGTTGATCCCGCGCAGGAAATGCCAATTGTCACCGGATATGCCCAATGCGCCGAAGGCTTGATGCGTGAATACGACCGTGGATACTCCGAGGTGACATTCTCGCGGCTTGCGGCGCTGATCGGTGCCCGCGAGGCGATCATTCACAAGGAATTCCATCTGTCTTCTGCGGACCCGAACCTTGTGGGGGTGGGCGTTGCGCGCAAGTTGGGTCACACCAACTATGATGTGGCCGATCAGATGTCGAACATGGGCATGGAGGCGATCCACCCCAAGGCGGCGAAGACCTTGCGTCAGGCCGACGTGCCGCTGCGCGTTGTGAACTGCTTTGATCCCGATGATCCGGGTACTTTGATCGACGATCGTCCCGCTGAATACGCGGCGGTCGAAATGATCACCGGCCTTGATATCATCGCTCTGGAAGTGTTCGAGCAGGATATGGTTGGCGTCAAAGGCTATGATGCGACGATCCTTGAAGTGCTGACCCGCCACGATGTGCGCATTGTCTCGAAAACCTCGAATGCGAACACGATCACGCACTATCTTGATGCCTCGTTGAAGATCATGCGCCGCGTCGAGAAGGATCTGGCCAAAGCCTATTCAGGTGCCGAGGTTTCGGCACGTCCCTTGGCAATGGCTTCGATCATCGGGCGCGATCTGCGCGGGCTTTCGGTGCTGACGCGGGGCCTTCAGGCCTTGGCGGGGGCGGATATGGCCTGTCTTGGGGCCAGTCAGGGGCCGCGCAATGTGGACGTGCAGTTCATACTTGAGCGCGAAGACCTGAAGCCTGCCATTAAGGCGCTGCATCATGACCTGATCGAAGGCCAGAAACAGCGCCTCAAGAAGGTGGCTTAAACTAAAGAACCCGCGCTGATTGGCGCGGGTTTTTTCTTAGCTCAGGCTGTATTCGCCGCATTGGTCAGTGGTCAGATACGCTTGCTGTTCTGCCAGCGTGGGGAAGTTGGACAGGGCGTAGTGCAGCTTCACATAGGCCATTTCCAAAGTCATATCGCGCCCGTCCAGCACGCCCCGCGCCCGAAGAAAGCTGTCGGTTGCATAGGTGCCCATGTGCATCCCGCCCTCGGGGCATTGGGAAATGGCGATGACAGGGATCTGACGCGCGGCGGCAGCCTCTAGCGCGGCGCGGAATTCAGGGCTGTCGGGCGCGGTGCCAGACCCATAGCAGCGCAGGATGATCCCTTTGCTATTGTTGGCAGCATAGTCCACAAGCTTGGTGCTAAGGCCCGGTGTGATGGAAATCACGGCCACATCATGGGCGGAGACTGGTACGTGCCCGATCGTGTCGGCTTTGATGGTTGGCGGTACCTTGGTGGCTTCGGCGGTGAAGGCGTCAAAGGCATGGGAATGCGCTTTGCGGATACGGCCACCGTGCATCTGTTTGCCAGCGAATTGCACCCATACGCCTGCGGGGGCGTCCAGTGCTGTTGTCAGTGCTTCTTGCAGGTTGCGGGCGCCATCGTTGCCCTCGACCGTCAGGGGCAGCATCGCGCCGGTCACAATCACCGGCTTGGTCAATCCGGGCAGGGCCAGGCACAGGGCCGCTGCCGTATAGGCCAGCGTGTCGGTCCCATGGGTCACCACGAAACTGTCATAGAGGTCATAGGCCGCACTGATGGCTTGGGCGATCTTGTCCCAGTCTTCGGGGGTCGCTTGGGCGCTATCAATTAAGGGCGACAGGCAAACCACATCGATCCGGTCGTGCAACGTCCGCGCACCCATGCGTTTGACGGCATTCTCCACCACACCCTGTTGGGTGGCGTAACCTTCGGCTGTTTCAATCATGCCGATTGTTCCGCCCGTATGGATCACGAGTAGCGCCATGCTGCCTGAACCTCTCAAGAATTTCGTGCCAAATGATCTGCAAAATGTCAGGCAAAACTACGACTTGGATGCGCCGACAACAAGGACTGGAACCTAGATTTTCCGGATATGTTGTAAAACTTTCATTTGCTCAAGGGGCATGGATTCGATATTTCCGGAATTATGGATATAAATGATGCCGCCAGATTGTTTTCCGCCCTCGGGCACCCCGTGCGTCTTGGGGTGCTGCGTTTGTTGGTGCGTATGGCGCCCTTTGGTGCCCGTCCGACCGAGATCGCGGCGCAGTTGTCCCTAAAGCAGAACACCCTGTCCCATTATCTGTCTGAACTAGAGGCTGTCGGTGCCATCCGGTCAGAGCGACGGGGCAGGTCATTGTACTACGCGCCTGTTATTGAACGGCTTGGTGCGGTTTCGGATTATCTGGTGGCCGATTGTTGTCGCGGGCGCCCTGATTTATGCGCTGCGCCTTCGGAAGGCGGGCCTGTGGATGTCTTGTTCGTTTGCACCAGTAACGCGTCCCGTTCGGTCATGGCTGAGGCGATCCTGAATGATCTGGGGCAGGGACGGTTCCGCGTGGTCTCGGCCGGGCAGATGCCTGCGGATGTGGTCAATCCCCTTGCCGCGCAAACTCTTGAAGGGGCGGGGCATTTGGCGCAAACGCGCGCTCCAAAATCTATATCGGGATTTGCCGCGTCGGTCTTCGATCTGGTGCTGACCGTTTGCGACAATGCCGCCAGATGTGAGATCGGCATATGGTCCGGCCAGCCCGTCTGCGCCCATTGGAGCATCCCGTCGCCCTCCGAGCTTGGGGGCGATGTGTCCGCCTACCGACAGACCTACGACGCCTTGCGTCGCAAAATCGAAGCGCTCACTGCGCTACCTTTCGAACATCTTAGCCCTCTTGAACGTCAGTCAGCGGTCGATCGGATCGCTTTGGACATAGTGTAAAGGATTTAACATGACTCGTATCGCTTTGAACGGCCTTGGCCGGATGGGCAAACTGGCTCTGCGCGATCTGATCGACAATGGCGCTGGCGGCGAGATTGTCTTGATCAACGATCTGGCAGGCACGCCTGAACAGCATGCCTTGCTGCTGGAGTTTGATAGCGTCCACGGTCGTTGGCCCGTTGAGACCAGCTTTGACGCAGAGAGCCTGACCCTGAACGGCCAGAAAATCCGCGTGACCTGCGAAAAGCGGATCGAAGATCTGCCCCTGCAAGAGATGGGCATCGATGTGGTCATCGACTGCACAGGCGTTTTCAAAACTGCCGAAAAAATCGCGCCCTACTATGCGGCTGGGGTGAAAAAGGTTGTGGTCTCGGCCCCTGTGAAGGACGGCGGCGCGCTGAATTTGGTCTACGGGATCAACCACACAGACTACGATCCCGCGCAGCACAATCTGGTGACAGCGGCCAGTTGCACCACCAATTGTCTGGCCCCTGTGGTGAAGGTTGTGCATGAAAATCTGGGGATCAAGCATGGCTCGATCACCACTATCCATGACGTGACCAACACCCAGACTATCGTGGACCGTCCGGCAAAAGACATGCGCCGCGCGCGCTCGGCTTTGACGAACCTGATCCCGACCACCACCGGCTCGGCCACGGCGATCACGCTGATTTATCCCGAGCTTAAGGGGCGTCTAAATGGCCATGCGGTGCGGGTGCCGCTGCTGAATGCCTCGATCACCGACTGCGTGTTCGAACTGGAGCGCGAGACCACCGCTGAAGAGGTCAACGCCCTGTTCCAAAGCGCAGCTGAGGGCGAGTTAAAGGGCATTCTGGGCTATGAGACCCGCCCGCTGGTGTCCTGCGATTATGTGAATGATCCGCGCTCGTCGATCATTGATGCGCAGTCGACCATGGTGATCAACGGCACCCAGTTGAAGGTCTACGCGTGGTACGACAACGAATGGGGCTACGCCTGCCGTCTGGCTGATATCACCCGCTTGGTCGCAGGCAACCTATGAGCCAGCCCAACGGCGCCCGCGCCTATGCCGCTGTAACGGCGGCATATTGGGCCTTTATGCTGTCAGACGGTGCCTTGCGGATGCTGGTGCTGCTGCATTTCAACGGGCTTGGTTTCTCGCCAGTCCAGTTGGCGTATCTGTTCCTGCTGTATGAGATCGCGGGGATCGTGACCAATCTGGGCGCGGGCTGGATCGCGGCGCGGTTCGGGCTGGCCTCGACCCTATACGGGGGGCTTGGCATCCAGATCGTAGCGTTGATCGCGTTGGCGCAGCTTGATCCAAGCTGGGGCGTTGTGGCCTCGGTCATTTATGTGATGTCGGTGCAGGGCCTGAGCGGAGTCGCCAAGGATCTGGCTAAGATGTCCTCAAAATCGGCGGTCAAGCTGCTGGCCCCCAAGGGCGATGGCACGCTGTTCAAATGGGTGGCGCTGCTGACGGGGTCGAAAAATGCGGTCAAGGGCGCGGGCTTTTTCCTTGGGGCGGCGCTATTGGCGGTGGCCGGATTTACCGGCACGCTTTGGGGCATGGCGGCTATTCTGGCGGTGATCCTGCTGGCGATCGTCCTGTTTCTGCCCGCCGGTCTGCCTGCTGGTAAGAAGGGGACCAAGTTCTCGGCAGTGATCAGCCGCGATGCGCGGGTCAACCGCCTGAGCCTTGCCCGTGTGTTCCTTTTTGCGGCGCGGGATGTGTGGTTTGTGGTCGGCATCCCGATCTATTTCCAGTCGGTGCTGTCCGATGGCACGCCCGATAGCCGCCGCGCGGCCTTCTTTCTGATCGGGGGCTTTATGGCCCTGTGGATCATCGCCTATGGCGCGGTTCAGGCCTTTGCGCCCAAGCTGGTCGGCGGCAAAAACCAGCCCGTTCGGCAGATCGAAACCCAAGCGATGCGGTGGGCGGCTTATCTGACGCCAATCCCCTTTGTGCTGGCAGGCGCAGCCTATGTGGCTGGCGCCGGAGCGGTCTGGCTGACGGCGCTGGTGGTGCTTGGCCTTTTGCTGTTCGGCTTTGTCTTTGCTGTGAACTCGTCAGTCCATTCCTACCTGATCCTTGCCTTCGCGGGCGAAGGGCGGGTGACCATGGATGTGGGCTTTTACTACATGGCGAATGCGGCGGGGCGTCTGCTTGGCACCCTGCTGTCGGGGCTGAGTTATCAGATCGGCGGGTTGCCCTTGTGCCTTGGCACTGCGGGACTGATGGCGGCGCTTAGCTGGATCGCCGTGCGCCGCTTGCAGAAGTTAGAGCCTGTGGCCGCTTAGACCAGCTTTGGCAGGGTCTTGGCCTGATGGCTAAGGCCCGAAGCCAGCGGGAAAACTGTGGCCTGAAGCGCGTGGTAGATATCCGGCTTGCCGTCGAACTGGCGGGCGGTGGGTCTGCCGTCCGCGTCAATTTCGGGAAACCAGCCGCCGTTTGCCGCGTCCATGAAATGTGCGCCCGCAAATTGCCAGAGCTTGCGATACCACGCCTCATCGCTGGGGCGGCGGTCCAGCTTGATCAGGCTGGCCAGCACGCCGATCCCTTCGGTCACGGGCCACCAATAGCGGTCACGGATCGCGGGGGTGCCATCGAAATTCAGCGTGTAGAAGATGCCGCCATCCTTGGGGCCCCAAGCATCCATCAGCGCACGTTCCGCAATCGCACGGGCCTTTTCGGGTAGGCTTTGGTCTTTACGCCCGGCCAGATCCCAATGCTGCAAGGCCAGTCGGGCGAACTCTAGCGAATGGCCGGGGGTGGTGCCCGCAGGGCGGAACATGGGATTGCCCGAATAGGCGCGATCGACGCTCCAATCGGCGCGATAGTGTTCGGGGATGCGCCAGTCGTTCTCTGCCGCTTGGCGGTGGATGAAAAAGTCCAGAATGCGGCCCGCCTTGTCCAAATAGCGCCCGTCGCCTGTGGCCTCATAGGCGGCCAGAAGCGCCTCGGTTCCGTGCATGTTGGCGTTCATGCCGCGATAGTCGGAAAATGGCGTCCAATCCTGGTTCCATTCATCCGCAAAAAGGCTGTGATCCTCTTCCCAATAGTGCTGCTCCAGCAAGTCCGTAATGCTGCGGATCAACGCGTCGCCGGCAGGATGCCCTGCCATTTTTGCGCTTGATGCGGCCAACAGCACGAACACATGCCCATAGGCCAGTTTGCGGGTGTCGGTAGGAGTGTCCTCGGTCACGCCCCAGACATAGCCGCCGTGAACGGGGTCCAGATGGTGCGAGGCCAGATATCGCATCCCGTGGTCGATTATCTCAAGGCAATCAGGCACGCCCGCCAGATGGCCAAGGGCAAAGGAGTGGATCATCCGCGTTGTGCTGTGCAGCTCTTGCAGGCGCGAGGGCAGGGGATTGCCCGAATAATCCAGCACATAAAAGCCGCCATCGGGATTGACGCTGGCCCGAAAGAAATCGAACTGGCGCAGCGCCTGCGCGGCCAGCCAATCACGATGCGCAGGGGCATCGATCCAGAAGCTGTTGGTATCTTCGGGGCCGGATACGGAAATAGGGGCGGTGTGCATTTGTGCCTCATGGAACGCGGATCGCCGAAAGGCTAGAGCAGCTGTGCGCCGAAGACAACGGCGTCATGTCATGCGCTAACATGATGGACACATTCGGGCTGTTGCGGTTCTGTCCGCTGACGATCATAATCCGCGGACGATTTCGATTATCCCCGCCACAAAGGACATCTCCATGGTACAGAAAAGCGCTGAGGGTGACAAAATCGTTCGCCGCAAGCTTTCCGATCAGGTGCTGGACAAACTGCGCGAGATGATCAGCGCGGGCGAGTTGCGGCCGGGGGATCACATGCCCTCTGAACGGGCCTTGATGGAGCGTTTCGGTGTGGGGCGCCCTGCCGTGCGAGAGGCCCTGCAAAATCTGCACAACAGCGGTTTGATCACGATTAACCACGGTGAACGCTCGCGTGTGAACCAGATCGATGCGGATGTGGTCTTTGCCAAATCGGACGAGATCGCCCGACTGGTCCTAAGCGCGGCCCCTGGCAATCTGGAGCATCTGAAATCCGCCCGTCAGATGTTTGAATTGGGCTTGGTGCGTGTGGCAGCGGAAAAAGCGACAGCGGAAGATGTGGCGGACCTGCGTGCCATCGTCGAGCGCCAGCGCGGCCATCTGGACGATCCAGCCCTCTTTGTGGCCGAGGATATGGTCTTTCACAGCCGCATCGCGAAAATCTCGGGCAATCCGATTATTGAGGCGGTGTCGCGTGCGATGCTTGGATGGCTTTTCGAATACCACAAAGGGCTGCTGCATTGGTCCGGCAAAGAGACCGTCACCTTGGCCGAGCATGAGCGTATCGTGAACCTGATTGAGGCCCGCGATGCGGACGGCGCGGTCAAGGAAATGGCAGAACATCTGGACCGCGCCAAAGGCATTTTTGAGCCGAAGGGTTAAAAGACGTAGCTGAAGGTCAGGCCCGGCGAATAGTCGATGCTTTCACTCTCGTAGCCGCCCCGTTCCTGATAGCGGGTTCCGGTCAGCGTGGCGGACAGCACCATGTTCTCGGACAGCCGGTGATCCAGCGAAAAGGTTACTTCGGTCGTCAGGTTCTGGATCGGGGTGGGCAGATCGAACCCAAACGACACGTCGATCCCGAAGTCGGTGCTGTCTGACAGCGCATGGCTAATGGATGCGCCGAAGGTTGCGCTGGTCTCAGTCAGATCATCGTCCACATAAAGTGTCCGCGTCAGCTGCATATAAGGTGTCATGACCGTGGCCTCATCCACGTCAAAATCATAGCCCACACCCGCCGAGACCTCCATGTAGGGGTCCAGCATCTCGCCGGTGTCCTGATCAAGATCGCCCCCCATTTCGAAGGTCGCGCTTAGATCAAACCCGCCGGTGGTGATGTCGTAGGCGGTCCCCAGATATAGGCCAGCACTGATTCCGCTGGGGTCACTTTCAGCGTGGTAAATATCCAGTCCTGCATAGCCGCTGAGGGTCTGCGAGTCGGACAATTCGATCTCATGGCGGATTTCCGCGTTCGTTTCTTTGGAAACAGTCTTTACCGTTTCTTCGTCATTCTGACGCTCGTAGTTAACAACGACGGTATAGGGAGCGATGCTAATTTCGGTTTCAGCTTTTGCGGAAATCGGAAGCATGGTCAGCCCCGGCGTACACAGGGCCAAAATTCCGCCAGTGCGGAAGATAAGATTGTTAAACATTAACTTTTTGCTTTCTTTATACGCAAATTTTACTCGTTAAAGTTGATATTTTATGCGCTAGTGAAACTGTCATTTTGGCTTATGTATAGCATAGATGAAATTGATCGGCGTCGTAAAGACTTCGTCACCGATCCGCCGGTTAGAATAAAATTGTGCAAATTTTTCTCGTTTTATCATACATTAAGAAAGCCGAGGGTCGCAGATTGGGGTGTGGCTTTCGCGTTTTGAGGATCATTTTTTGTAGGTTTCGCTATGTTTGAGAGTGTGATCACCGGGGCAGAGTCCTCGGTTGCGAGCTATTGCCGCTCATTTCCACGCGTGTTCGATCACGCGAAGGGCGCCGAGATTTGGGACGCGGAAGGAAACCGCTGGATTGACTTTCTGTCCGGCGCTGGTGCGTTGAATTACGGACACAATCCAGAGCAGATGAAGCAAGCGCTTCTGGAATATATCTCTGATGACCGGATCGGCATGAGCCTTGATCTGTGGACCGTTGCCAAGGCGCAATTTTTGAATGCTTTTACCCAGAACATTCTAGAGCCGCGCGGGCTGGATTACGCCGTTCAGTTCACTGGCCCCACCGGTACCAATGCGGTTGAGGCCGCGCTAAAGCTGGCGCGGCTGGCGACGGGGCGCAGCACTATCGGGCGCTTTACCAACGGGTTCCACGGGATGACCCTTGGCGCGCTGGCGGCGACAGGCAACAGCTTTCATCGCAGCGGGGCAGGTGTTGGTCTGTCCGACACGCAGGTCCTGCCCTTTGAGGGGTATTTCGGTGAAGAGATCGATACGCTGGCCATCATTGAGCGGCTGTTTGACGATCCATCGTCGGGTGTTGATCTGCCTGCCGCGGTGCTGCTGGAGACCATTCAAGGTGAAGGCGGTTTGAACGTGGCCAGTACCGAATGGCTGCAAGGCTTGGCGCGGCTTTGCCATGCGCGGGGCGTTTTGCTGATCATTGACGATATTCAGGCGGGATGCGGACGCTCTGGCCGGTTTTTCAGCTTTGAAGAGGCGGGCATTGTACCTGATATCGTGGTTCTTTCGAAGTCCCTGTCGGGGTTCGGTCAGCCGCTCTCGATTGTTCTGCACTCTCGTGCGCTGGATATTTGGAAGCCGGGTCAGCACAACGGCACCTTCCGAGGAAACTGTCTGGCCTTTGTCACCGCCCGCGTGATGATCGAGACCTACTGGGCCGACGACCGGTTCCAGAAGGCTTTAGCCCGTGATGCCATTTGGCAAACCAACCGGTTGCAGCGTCTGGCCGCCAAGTTTCCGGACATGGTGACGGGGCTGAAGGGGCGTGGCCTGATGCAGGGGGTGGTTTGCCACGATCCCAATGTGGCTGCTGCCGTCGGCGCTGCGGCGTTCAAGCGGGGTTTGATCATCGAACGCTGCGGACCCTTTGACGAGGTAATGAAGATCTTCGCGCCTCTGACGATCTCGCGGCGCTTGCTGGAAGAAGGTTTTACCCGCCTTGAAGACGCATTTCGGGACGTGAGCACGCCATCGCGACACGTCGCAGCCTGATTTTTTAACAAGTATCCTGTTTCAAGAGGACTTTCATGAACGGTCAAGTTCTGGCCGCGCCCCCGCTTGCGGGCGCGCGCCCCTATATCCTT
Source organism: Donghicola tyrosinivorans (assembly GCF_003003355.1). Classification (GTDB taxonomy): domain Bacteria; phylum Pseudomonadota; class Alphaproteobacteria; order Rhodobacterales; family Rhodobacteraceae; genus Donghicola; species Donghicola tyrosinivorans. Next base: position 9,083 of record NZ_PVTQ01000007.1, on the reverse strand, counting down.
ACGTCCAACGCAGATGACCGCCCCCGTTGGCGCGAAGGCGAACGGTTGCACCATGTGTTTGAGACAACCTGTGATGCCAATCCCGATGGCATCGCGGTCGAAACCCTGAGCGGTGGGCTCTCATTCGCCCAGATCGAGGCCCGTGCGAACCAGTTGGCGCGGTATCTGCTGACCCGCGGGTTGATCCCCGGTGATGTGGTGGCGCTGCTATTTGACCGCTCGGCCGAGAGTTATATCGCCATGCTTGCGGTGCTGAAGGTTGGCGCGGCCTATGTTCCCTTGGATCCCGGCTTTCCTGCGGATCGCATCGCCTATATCGGCGAGGATGCGGGCGTGCGGGCAGTGCTGACGATGGGCGAGTTTGCCTGTTTGGGTGCCTCGGCGGCAGAAATGCTGATTGCATTGGATCGCGACGCTGCCGAGATCGCCGAGATGCCGCAGACGCGGCTGTCCGGCGTGCCGTTCTCGTCAGAACTGGCCTATATCATCTACACATCCGGCTCGACAGGTCGGCCGAAAGGGGTCGCAATCGACCACGCGATGATCGTGAACTTTGTCCGTGTTGCAGAAGAATGCTACGGCTATCAACCTGGAGATCGGGTCTATCAGGGACTGACACTGGCCTTCGATTTCTCGGTCGAGGAAATCTGGGTGCCGCTTTTGGCGGGGGCAACCTTGGTGCCGAACCAGTCAGGTGCCAGCCTTGTGGGCGAGGATCTGTATGATTTCCTTCAGGAAAAGCGGATTTCGGCCCTGTGTTGCGTGCCTACACTTTTGGCCACGGTCGAGCCGACCTTGCCGGATTTGCGCCTGATCATCGTCTCGGGCGAGGCTTGCCCCGCCGATCTGGCGGCCCGCTGGCATCAGCGTGGTCGGGTGATCCTGAATGCCTACGGTCCTACCGAAACTACGGTGACGGCCACGATTGCGCGTTTGATGCCGGATACCCCGATCACCATCGGTGCACCGCTGCCCACCTATAGTGTCGCAATCCTGAAACCGGATACAGCCGAGGTTCTGCCCCAAGGCGAGGTCGGAGAGATCGCGATTGCGGGCATTGGCGTTTCGCGCGGGTATGTCGGCCGCGATGATTTGACGGCGGCAGTGTTCATCAAGGATATCTTCGGGATGCCAGAGAACGCCTCGGGTCGGGTATACCGGTCAGGGGATCTGGGGCGGATCGATGATCAGGGCCGCATCGTCTACATGGGCCGCATCGACACGCAGGTGAAAATCCGTGGTTATCGGATCGAACTGGACGAGATCGAAACGGTTATGCTGCAGGTCGCCGGTGTCCGCCAAGCGGTGGTGGCAACATACACTCCCGAAGGACAAGAAACCGAACTGGCAGCCTATTTCACAGGAACGATCACAGCCGAGAAACTTGCGGGCGAATTGCGCCGCAAGTTGCCCCCCTTTATGGTGCCGGCATTCTTTGAAAAACTGGACGCGATCCCGATGCTTCCCAGCGATAAAGCCGACCGCAAGGCGTTGCCCGCCCCGTCGGGCCGTCGTTTGGTGCAGGAGGCCACGGAATATGAGGCCCCCCTGGCCGGAAAAGAGGCCGACATGGCTGAAATCCTGGGCGGCCTTTTGAAGGTCGAACGGGTCTCGGCCACGGCGGATTTCTTTTTGGAGCTTGGAGCGAATTCCCTGCTGATGGCCCGTTTCGCGGCCCAATTGCGAAAGTTGGGGCTGGCAAAGGGCATTGCGATCAAGGATCTCTATCAACATTCAAACCTGCGCGATTTGTGCGCCCATCTGGCGCATTCGGACAACCAGACGATGCCGCTCAAACGCGATGTACAGGTCCATAAACCCACGTTGCTGCAATATTGGGGAACAGGGGTTTTCCAGCTATTGGCGGTCTTTTCCTACCTTTGGCTTGGCAGTTGGGTCACGATCCACGGGATCAGTTGGACCTTCAACGCCGAGACCGTGTTGACCACCTATCTGCACGCCTGCACCGTGGCTTTGGGCGGCTTTTTGTTGTTTTCCCTGTTGCCGATTGCGGTCAAATGGCTGCTGGTCGGGCGCTGGACACCGCAAAGCTTTCCGCTTTGGTCGTGGGCTTACTGCCGCTTCTGGCTGGTGAAATCCCTGATCCGCACTTCGCCCATCGGGCTGATGCCGGGCACGCCATTGTATAATTTGCACCTGCGCCTTTTGGGGGCCGATGTGGCGTGGACCGCAATGGTCCAGTCGGCAGCACCTGTTGCGACCGATCTGTTCCATGCGGGTAAGGACGCGGTGGTCGGTCGTGACGTGCTGGCCTCGGGCTATGTGGCGCGGGACGGCTATATTCACATCGGTTCGGTCCATGTGGGGGATCGCGCGTTCGTCGGTGACGGCTCGGTACTGGAGATCAACACCTGCCTGCCCAACGATGCGGAACTGGGCCATGCTTCCTGTCTGGCCGAGGGCCAGTCCCTAGAGGCAGGGCGCAGTTACTACGGAATTCCCGCGCAACCGGCCAAGGGTTTTTTCCGGACGCTGTCCAATCATCCCATCAGCGCCACCAGACGTATCTTGCATGCGCTGAGCGGTATTGTCGCGATGGCCTGTATCTTTGGTCCGATCCCTGTTCTGCTTTACCACTACATCATGCCGGATCAGGCGCGTTTGCCCTCTGAAGGGGCGCCGGTCAGCGTGGTTCCCGTCAATACGCTGATCATCATCGAAGAGATCCTGTTGGGCTCTGCCGTCCTGTTCGTCGCCGGTGTTCTCTTGTTGGCGGTGATGATGCTGGTTGTCCCGCGTCTGTCGTTTGCCTTTCTGCAAGAGGGGCGCAGCTATCCCCTCTACGGTTTGCGCCACTACATGCTGAACATGACGCGCGTCTGGTCGAACTCAAAATTTCTGTGCGGTTTGTTCGGGGACAGTTACTTTGCGGTGCCGTGGCTGCGTGCGGTCGGCTATCGGTTTCCCGATGCGGTGAACACGGGAACCAATTTCGGCATGGAGCAAAAGCACGACGTGCCGTTCCTGTGTGAGTTTGGCAGCGGCACGATGGTCTCTGACGGATTGATGGCGGCGAATGCGGAATACTCTTCGGGGCAATTCCGACTGGGCACTGTACGTTTCGGCAAGAACAGTTTTCTGGGGAATGCCCTGTTCGCCACGCCCGAGATGGCCCTTGGTGACGATGTGCTGCTGGGGACCAAGGTGCATATCCCGCTCCACGGTCGTAAGCGGACCGGCGTGGGGCTGCTCGGCTCGCCCGAGTTCGAAATTCCCCGCTCTGTGCAACGGGACATGGCGTTTGCGCAGTACGATGATCCGGAGGTTCGGGCCGAGCGTCTGCGCGCTAAGACCCGCTACAATCTGGTGTCCATGGCCTACTATCTGGCCCTCGGTTGGAGCCGTCTGGCGATTGCGGGTCTGATTGCGCACTATTTGATGTTCCATCTCGGGCTATGGTCCGCTGGTGGACTGGCGCTGACCACGATGGTTGTTTTCGTTGCCGGTGCCCTCTGGGGCGTGGCGATGGAACGCCTTTACGTGCGCTATGGTCCGGAGATGAAAGAGCGGGTCTGTTCGATCTATGAAGACTATTTCTGGTGCCATGAACGGTACTGGAAACTTAGCGTGACGACATCGCTGACAGCATTTAACGGCACACCGTTGAAATCCTTGGTGTGGCGGATCGCAGGGGTGTCGGTCGGGCGCTGCCTTTACGATGACGGGGTGTCGATCTCTGAAAAGCCGCTGGTCCGGATCGGGGATTACTGCACCCTGAACGCAGGGTCTGCGTTGCAGGGGCATTCGCTGGAAGACGGTTGTTTCAAGTCTGGCCCAATTCAGGTCGGGGATGAGGTGACGCTGGGTGTGAACAGCTTTGTTCATTACAGCACCACCCTTGAAGACCGCTCGACGGTTCAGAGTGACGCCTTTGTCCTGAAGGGCGAGACCCTTGAGGCGCAGACCGTCTGGAGCGGCAACCCTGCCAAATGCGAAAGCCTTCAGCATCAATCGGCCCTTCCTCAGATGCTGGAGCTAACCGCGGCCATTCCTTTCCCTAACGGGGCGGGCAATCTTCAGGTCCGTCCCGAAGTGGCCGCGCGGGCGGGCTCGGACATCGCGGCTCACGCGGTGTCCGGCGCCCCCTGAATATAATGGATGCGCACAGCGTCGCCGCAGGCTTGCTGTGCGATATCCAAGACATGGCGGTGATGGGTCAGGTAGATTGCCTGACCCGTCTTGCCGATCCGCTGCATCAACCGGCAGGCGGCGCGGGTCCGCGCCTCATCAAAGGTCTCAAAGATGTCGTCGCAGAAGAAGGGCAGGCAAGTGCCCTGCGCGGCAAGCTGTTCATAGGCCGCAGCGCGCAAAGCCAGATACAGTTGGAATCGCGTGCCTTTTGACATGTCTTCGGTGCGCTTGGCGCGTCCGCTTGCATCGATGGCAAGCAGCACCTCAGTGCCGCCGTCGACCTGAGTGCGCAACTGGCTATACGCCCCGTCGGTCAGAGCGGCAAAGGCGGTTTCGGTCGCCTGCAACATGCCACTGCGATGGGTATCGCGATAGCGGCGCAGGGCCTCTTCGGCCAGTTTGTGACCGATGTGCAGTTTTAGATAACGGCGGGCGCAGTCCTCGATCTCTAGCTCGATCACCGCGCGGCGGGCGGTCAGGGCGGCCACGTCCCCATCGGCCGACACGCAGCTCAGGGCGTTTTGTGCAAGCGTGCGGGCTGAAAGCGCGGCCTGCCAACGTTCCTCTGCTGCGTTCAGGTCTTGTTGTAAGGTTCCGGCCTGCGCCTCAAGTTCGGGCAGGGTGGCGCTTGCTAGGTCCCGACGTGCCGCCGCGATGTCCGCGCAGCCAAGCCGCTTCAGAATGCCTGCCTCAAGGTCGGTAATTGCGCGGCGCAAGGCGATAGCTTGCTGGCAGGCAAGGGCGGCCTGTCGCAGGCTGGCAAGATCATTTGGCGGCTCTTGCAGGTTGAATAGGCGGGCTTCGCGCTGGGTTTCTTCATTCAGACGGACAAGGGTTTTTTGCGCCGTATCAAGCCCCTCTCTGGCATGGGCCAAAGTCTGCGTCATTGCGGCGAAGTTCTCTTCGGTTTTCTCAGCCTGTGCCAACCGCTGCTGCAATCCGGCGAAAATTTCTAGCGGGGATGTTTCGGGCAGATCGTATTGTTGTGCCAATTTCTGCATCGCATCCAGAAAGGCGGATTTATCCGCCGTCATGGCGTCGATTTGACGGCTCAGGTCTTTGCGTTTGCTGTCATGTACACGCAAATCGCGCAGGGGCTTGAGCGAGTGCATCAGCGTTTCAGCCGAAAGTGCCCCGCCTGCGATTTCGGCGATCAGCGCATTCCACCGCTCTTGGCTGCCATGGGCGGCTTCTTCGGCATCTGACAGCCGTAGCTTTGCTTGTTGATGGGTCTGCTTTGCGATCATCGCGGCTTGCGCAGCTTTTTCATGGGCGGCTTTGATGCGCGTCGCCTCGGTCGCGACGGCGCGCGCCTTGGTTATGACCGTTTCAAAGTCATTTTCCGCGATTTTCATCGCCGCCCCGAGGTCTGCAGCGATCATCTTTGCCTTGGTCAGAATGTCTGCGTGTTGCTCTCGAACCCGTCGCAAATGGTGCGAGGCGCTGTGGGCCGCCTCTAGTTTGGCAATCCAGCCTGCAAAGGCGCGCGGTCCCATGGGCGCGGTCAGTCCGGCGTGATCGCAGTGTCCTGCGATCTGTACGCCGACTTCGCGCAACTTGCCTTGGCATTTTTCATCCGTCCGCTGTGCAGCTTCAAGACGGATCGCCAATGCATCAGCGGCCGCTTCGGCTTCGCGCAGGCGTGCCAGATCGCGGGCCTGCTGCAGCCGTTTGGCGCTGGCTTGGTCAAGGGTTTGCTGCGTGGACCAAAAGCCGTCAGCACTTTCGCCGGAAAGCGCTGCGCGGTGGGCATCCCATGCCGAATTGCGCGCATTTAGCAGGGATTGGGCTGCCTCATCCCCCATCAAGCCGCTGCTTTTCCGAAGGGCTTCAGCTTCTTGCAGCCGCTGGCGCCGGTCCGTTTCCAAACCTTCACGTGTTGCCTCCAACTCATCATGCTGGCGCATCAGGTCTGCGTGGCGTTCAGCGAGGTGCTCTGCGTCGGTGCTGGTAATTGGCAATGCCGGCAGCGTATCAAAGCTTTGCCCGAGATGTGTTAGCGCATCCATCGCCGTATTGGCCGCAAATTCGGCCTGACGGATCGCTTCAGTCGCGCGGGCATATGTGGGCCCCAGCGTTTCCACCTCAGCGCGTTCGATGATGTTTTGTACAGCCGATTGTTGCGGGTTAAACAGTGGCACGGCGTCCAGTGCGGCCTGCGCCTCGGTCAAGCGTAGGGCTTGTTCGCTTAACGCTGCTTTGCGCTCGGTCGTCAAAGCCTGCGCTTTGCTCAACTGATCCAAGGCAGCTTCAAGCTGACCCAACTGCCCGTCAGACAGAACCAATTGCTCAAGCGGAAGTGTCGATGCTGCCAGATCGGCGGCCAAGCCCTTCATGTCTTGAAGCACATGGCTTAAAGACGTCTGCCTGCGTTCCAGATCGGCTTCGGCCCCTCTAAAGCGGGTGCGCTTCATATCCAGCGCTTCCAGAACGTCGGCCAGTGACAGATCTTCGGGAGACCGTTTCAACTCTTCCAGTCGCGCCTCTAATGCGGTGATCTCTTGGCCTAGGCGCTCTGCGGTTGCGCTGGCGCGGTCATGTGCGCTCATCCGCTCGAGTAGCGCCTCGGGCTCGACCGGAAGATCATTGGGGTAGTGGGCAATCGGTGCAAAGTCTGTGGTCAACCGATCCAACTGAGCAAGCATCGGCAAGGCTTCTGCCTGGGCGGTGGCTTGCGCAAGTCTTGCTGCAATCACCTGTCGCGCTGTACGTGCCTCTTGTTCGGATGCGGTGGCCGTGTCCCGATCCTGTTTCAATTTCTTATATGCAGCGGCAGGCACATCCAGCGCGTCGATTTCTTTCTTCAGGTCCCCCAGTTCTTTTTTCAGCGCTGCCATCTGGGTTTTGCTTGACCGTTTCTTGTAGAGTTCATCCGCTTTGGATCGCGCGGCGTCCAACACTTGGGACAGGTCAGCCACACCGGCAGCGGCCGAAAATAGTAGATGCCCGATGTCGCCCTTGCTACTGGCGATCTCTTCGCCGCCTTGTTCGATCGTGTGGTCATCAAGGCATAGCAAGGCGCGGTAGTCCCGTTCCGACATGCCGCCAAGGTGCCCCGAAAATGTCGCCTCGGGTAGCGGGTTGCCATGTGCGTCAACCAAGGCGCCGTTCGATGAGGGCAGGCGGGTGATCTGACGGACTTCGCCGTCGATCTCTAGAAGTCCAGAAACCTGTAGGTTCTTGCGTTGATGCTGGAATGCGTAGCGTTCCCGCAGGGGAAAGCCGTAGAGCAATCGGAGGTACCCCTCCATCGTGGTGGTTTTGCCAGCCTCATTCGGGCCATAGAGAATGTGGAAGTCGCACTCCGATCGGTTGCCGAAGTCATATTGATGACCGCTGAAGTGACCGAATACATCCAGTTTCAACTGGCGCAGCCGCATCATACGCTTGCCCCCCGCATCATGGCGAGGATTGTATCAGTGCCTTCTTCCGCACTGTCCTGCAGAAGATTCTTCATGCGGTCTTCGTCGGGCGCCAACGTTTTACGCACGGCGGGGGGAAGATCGGCAATCATGGCCTCAACCTCGCGGGTCGCCTCGGCGGCGAAGCTGTCTTCGAAAGTGATCTGGCCCATCATTTCTTCAAGGGTGTCCAAGGCACCTGAATGATCGGTTTTGGCTGAAGGGGGGCTGAGGTCAAAGATGAGCTTTTCGATCCAGAGGTTGCCCGCGTCTTCTGCAAGCGCCACAGCGGTTTCCTGCCATGCATCTGCGTCGCGCAACAATTCCCACCGTAATTCGGTCTGGCCCGTGATCGTCATTCGCAGGATCGCTTGGTCTGACGTTATCGTAGATGCAGTCTCGCTCAGAGCATTGCGCATTTTGATCCGTAGTTCATCTGTTGACCGAAGATCGTCGACCTGAAGTGCGCAATCCTGAAACATGACCTGCGAAGTCGCGATCTCTGACACCGAGATGGCACCGTCGCTGATCGTCAGCAAGCTGGCTGTTTTTGCTCCGGCCTCGCCGATATCGCGCCCCTGAGGCATTCCGGGCATCACGATCCAAGGCTGGGAACTGTGCACCTGCCGCTTGTGAACATGCCCCAGTGCCCAATAGTCAAAGCCATGATTGCTGAGATCCGCCACAGTGCAGGGCGCATAAGGATCATGCCCTGCGGCCCCTGCAAGTGAGGTGTGCAGCATCCCTATATTGATCGCGCCTGGAACTGGTGGATTGAAACGGGGCAAAAGACTGTCTGGCGCATGTTTGCCGGAAAAGCTAACGCCGTGAATCCAAATATCGGTGTCGGGTATCTGGACCTTGTCACCCCGCCCATCAAACACATGAACGTTTGACGGGAGCGTCAGTTCACCGGTGATCGGGTTCTCAGCGTCATGGTTTCCTTTAATATAGAAGACATGGATATTCGCTTCTTGCAGCCGGCCCAGTTGGCTTAGCAGGAATGCTGCGGTCTTGGCGCTTCGCTCGGCGCCGTCGTAGAGGTCACCGGCGATGAGCAGAGCGATTACTTCTAGCTCAATCGCTACATCCACGATCTGCTTTAAAGCTTGTCGGGTTGCATTCTGTACAAGATCGCTCAGGCGCGGGTCTTTGAAAGCCAGAGACCGCAGAGGAGAATCCAGGTGAATATCGGCTGTATGGATGATCTTCATAATATGTCGCTTTGGTTGGTCGTAAGGTGGCCGCAATCCTTTCTGTAGGCAAGTCACTACGGTGTTTGCACGTGATGCTCTAAAGATGGCGGAAGACCCCTTAAGAACCCGTGAATGTGGATCAGTTTTTTGCGCATTCTCGGCTTGGATGGGATATTTATATTTAAAATCAGTTACTTACGATTTTTCTGCGTTTGCGGTGTATTTTCTTTGATTTAGGTCTTGCGACTCTTCTCGCCTATCCGTAGAAGACCCCTCACCGGCGGCGCTGAGGCGCGGTTGGGGCGGACGGGACGGTCGCAAGGCTGTTTGGTTC